>CAJULY010000007.1 GCA_910587185.1 uncultured Muribaculaceae bacterium | reverse complement strand
ACCACGCCGATGATACTGCGAAAGTGGGAAAGTAGGTAACCGCCCCTTCAACGAAAAAGACTCTGCGAAATCTTTCGCGGAGTCTTTTTTTTTATATCAGTCCAATTGGACTAATCCGACCAATCTATGCGGTTGAGCTAAGAGGAAAAGCTTGATAGTCAAGTCCGGAGAACGCGCTGAGCTTAACGAGCATGAAGCGCAGCGGAGTGTCCGGAAAGAGATGCACCACACCCTCGGCCTCGGCGCATGGTAAAAAACCTGTGTTTAGGCGTAGATTTTGCAGAGTCGGAAGATGAAAAATTTGGTATCGTTTACGCCGTGGAGTTTAGCCCTGAACGCCTTGATTTTCGAATTGATTGATTCTGCGGAGGCGTTGGTCGATCGGTTGTCGTAGAAGTTGAGGATTTCGTCTGAATGTTCGTAAAATGTGGCGGCAATGGTGTTGAATGACTTGAAGCCGGATTCTGCCACGCGGTTGTACCAGCGGGCGAGATTCAACCGGGCACAGTCCTTGGTCGAGCGTTTGTTGAATATAGCTCTGAGGTTCTGAGACAGCCAATAGGCTTCTTTCAGGTCAGGATACAGAGTGAACAGCAGATCGGCACGCTGCCGCTGAGTGGCGGTCCACTTCTCGGGAGATTTAAACAGCGCGTAACGTCCGCGGGCAAGAAGCTCCTTTAGCGTGTCACCGTTTTCAAGTCGCTCAACAACATACTTGCGACCCTCAAGTTTTGCGGCTTCCCTGGCATCGGTCTCTGCGTTGATCGCGTCCCACCGGTGCTGTATGCGTATCTCCTGCACGGCATCAAGCGCAAGCCTCTGCACGTGGAAGCGGTCTATCACACGCGATGCCCTCGGGAAAGCCATGCGACAGATCCTGTGCATGCTGTCCGACAGGTCGAGTGTTATCTCTTTGACTGTGTTACGCAACTCGCTCTTTATCTGACGCAAGGCGTGTATGACAGTATCGGCATCCGTACCAAGCACGATGGCGACAATCGAGTTCTGTCGCCCATGAGCCTCTTTATTGGTGACAATCGTGTACAGCTCCCCACGGCTCAGCGAGGTCTCGTCAATGCTCAGATGTGGTCCGATATTCTGGGGAAACACACGCCACTGTTCTGCGTGCACGCCCTCTGCCGTGTCCTTCCATTGCCAGTAGCCGCTCAGATGACGCTTGTACTGACGCTCAAGCAGATCTCCGTCTATGTCGAAGAACCACTCAAGAGAGCGGCCCGTAATCGGGTATCTGTCCAAGCATACCTTTTAAAAAAGCCGCAAACTCTTTCGAGAAGCGGGTCCCTTCGGCTACCAAATCCCATTGGCGGCTTACGCTTTTGCCTGTCGTTGCGTCAACCCATCGGCGTCGCTTGACATGGAACGACATCTTGCGCCCCCTTACAGGATAATCCCGGACAACACTCTCCTCATGGAATCCGTTGGGACGAAGCTGTCCGTTTTTATAGCCATCAATGCCGGTATCACGTTCTTCCAGTGTTACATCAAGCGTCTCCCTGGTTTTCTCGACCTTGACAACTTCAAAATATTCCACCATCTCTTCCGGCAGAAGACACTCCGCCAACTCTATGTAAGGATTCTTTTTCATCGCAGTTCGTTTATATCTGCAAAGGTAAGATTTTTATTCCGGAAACACAGGTTTTTTACCATGCGCCTCGGCCTCCTGGAGGGATGTCTCAGTGGTGGATTCAATGTCTTGTACCACGGAATCGTCCCTCCGCGACTCCATTATTATGTATCATGTCTATCCGACCACTCCGCTTCGCTCCATGGCCGGTTACTTTTAGCACGCCCTGACGGGCTCTGATTGGAAAAACATGACATAAGTTTCTTAACTCAACCCCTTTGATTTGACCAATTGGTTATTCCGACCGGAGAAGGAGAACCGGAAAGGAGAGGGGTTATTGTGCGGTCAGCTCGACGACCATAGAGTTGTTGTGGCGGTGGGAGAACATGTCAAGGCCAACTTTCATCAGATAGTCTCCCGAAAGGATTTTTTCATTCTGGATGAACGATGATTTGCGCCCCGGCATAAGGTTGATCTCCCTGACGAGATATTTTTTCGCCGGATCAAGCCCCTGGAGGCGCAATACGGGCAGTTTTCCCTGGAAGCGAGGGGAAAGGTCATATGCGAAGACAACGCCCGAATTTCGCGCTGTATTCACGTATTCCACCGCCATGTGGTTGGTCTCGTAGGGCGAGACGAGCCTATATTGCGTTCCGTCCATAATTGCACCTTCGAGTCTCTTCCAGTTTTTGACAGCTTCCCGGCAGTATTCAAGTTCGTCGGCCGAGAGTTCCTTGAGTCCTATATCGAAGCCGAGTTTGCACATGGAGGCCATGTCGGTGCGGAATTTGACGGATGTCGAGCGGTTCCAGCCCGTGACATGTGCTGCCATGGCTTTCGCGGGAAAGAACTGCGAGAAGCCCCACTGGATATAGGCTCTTTCCACGGGATCGGTGTTGTCCGAGCACCAGAATTCGGTGAAATATTTCAGCGCCTCGTAGTCGCAGCGGGCGCCTCCGCCCGAGCAGAGCATCATGGGCACCTCGGGGTATTTCTCTTTTATACGGTCAAGCACTTTGTAGATGCCGCGAACGTGGTCGATGTAGAACTGGCCCTGACGCTCTCCGCAATAGGGCGAGTAGATGTTCGTAATGGGCGAGTTGCAGTCCCATTTGAAATAGGCCACTCCGGGATTTTCACGAAGAATATTGTCAACTACACTGAAGACATGGTCCTGAACTTTCGGATTACTCATGTCGAGCACGAGCTGGTTGCGGTAGTAATATGTCTTTCTGTCGGGCTGTTCAATCACCCAGTCGGGATGTTTCTCGTAAAGCTCGCTCTTCGGATTGACCATCTCCGGCTCGATCCAGATGCCGAATTTCACTCCGGCCTCCCCGGCTGCGCTGACAAGGGCCGGAATGCCGCCCGGGAGCTTGTCGCGGGTCGCTTCCCAGTCGCCGAGCCCCGCGCGGTCGTTGCTGCGCGGATATTTGTTGCCGAACCATCCGTCGTCGAGCAGAAACATATCGACTCCTAAATCTTTCGCTTCCTTCATCAGCCCCGTGAGGCTTTCCTGATTGAACGAGAAACCGGTGTTTTCCCAGTTGTTGAGCAGCGTCATGCGCTTCCCGAGGCCGTCTTTAAGCGAGTGGTTGCGCGCCCAGGCCTGAAGATTGCGCGAGCCTTGCGACGCGCCCTCCGAGCTTAGAGTGAAAATGAATTCGGGAGTCGTGAAGGTTTCGCCCGCTTTCAGCTCGTAGGTCGAGGCGTAGGGATTTATGCCGGGAAGCACGCGCAGATTCCCAACGTTGTCAATCTCGAATGTGAACCGGAAATTTCCGGTCCAGCCTATCGTCCCCATCAGTACTTCTCCGCTATGCTCCCTGACGGGGCCGTCGAGTCCTATCTCGAAAAAGGGAGAGACATGCATCGCGGCACGACTGCCGAGTTTCGTGTCAAGAATCTTTTTTCCGAACCGGAGCTGCTCCTGACTCATGCGCACTTCCTTGGCCCAGTCGCCGCTGAATTCCGTCAGCCAGTATTCCGAGGCGTTCAGATATAGCATTGCGGAGGCATACCGGAAGAGCGACACCGGCTTCTTCTCGCGGTGGGAGATCTCCGTCCAGGTCTTGATCACGTTTTCCTTAGGATAGACCACGTAATTGAGCGTTACGGACAGAGGACAGCGGTCATCGCGCATATTGATGCGTGTATGCGTGCCGCCGTCGATATTTTCTACCGAGGAACCTTCATAGTAGAGATAGGTCGTCATGTTTCCGTTGCCGTGAGTCACTCCCAGCGCCGGCTCGAAATAATCCTCGTTGCCCGAGGTGGAATACACCTCGAGAGCGCCCGTCGATCCGGCCCCGGCCGGGCGGTTCCACGACAGATTTTTCAGATCTTCCTCCGAGAGAAGACGCGGCCCGAAATATGTCTGATAGAGGCGACGGTCAGGACCGACCTCGAAGGCGAGTTCAGTGTTGTCGGTGGTGATTCTGATGATTTTTCTTTCGGATGGCTGAATGGCGTTGCATGTGAAGGCTACAGCGGCCGTCAGAAGCAGACATAGTAACTGTTTCATGTGTCAGGCAAGGGATTCTGATTGGTTTTGGATTCAGTGCAAATATAGCTAATCCGGCTAAAACAGACAAGCCAGCGGCGCTTTGCCGTTTGTCCTTTTTTGCTTAAATTTGCGTTGCCTAAGAAAACCATGAGAAAACCGGTCATCGTCATATTCATCCTTCTGCTTTTAGAGGCTGTCAGCGGCTGCACATCTCCCGTGCGCCGTCAGCTCGACTGCGCCGAAGCAGTCATGGAATCGGCTCCCGACTCGGCCCTCGCCATCCTCGACTCCATCGACACCGCCTCACTCACCCGAGCCTCTGACCGCGCCCTCTACGCCCTCCTCCTGACCCAAGGACGCATAAAGACCTACGAAGTCCTGACCGATGATTCGCTCATTTCCACCGCGGTCAGCTACTATGAGGACCACGACCCCGATTCCAACCTGATGAAATCGCTTTTCTATCAGGGCGAAATCCTCACAAACAACCGCGAATTCTCCAAAGCCATCATCCCATCCATGAGAGCGCGCGAAATGGCAATCTCCGCCGATAACCCTTACTGGCATACCAAAGCCTCAGAACTGATCTCTACACTTTTGATGAATTCTTATCAGTCCTCCTACTCTATCAGTTACATTAAAGAGGCTATCGAATGTTATGGAAAATGTGACAGACAAATTAATCACAGGTACTGCTTATTAGATCTTGGGGTCGTTTATGGAAACTTGGATAAATACGAAATTGCGACTGATATAATCGACAGTATGTGTGATATTGCCAGAGAAGAATGTGATAGTAACATGTTGGCGTATGGATTAAGTGCTAAATATGCCAATTTATATAGAGCGGGAAATCTAACGGAATCCGAAAACTGTTATGAGGAACTCAAGCGGCTCCAAAGCTTTTATTCCTATAACATCCAGGAGCTATCTTGGAATGTGCAGTCCAATATCTCGGATTCTTCTTTTATGGAATATGAAAAATATATTAGGGATAACTGTAACTTTTCTTCAGCCAAAGATAAATCCAATTATTATAACACAAAAATAATATACTTCAAACATAAAAATTCCCCTGATTCTATAATTAAATATTATGATTCTCTCTTTTCTGTTTTGAATAATGAGGTTGACAATGCTCTCATGCAATCCGTTGTGAAAGCGCAGAAGGAATATTCTGATAGGCGAGTGGGGGAAGAAGTCAAAAGAGCAAATAATTTAAAAAACACGATATTTATTATAATTGGTTTTTCTATTCTTATCTTAGCATTGATATTTGTTTTTATTCATCAACAAAACAGACTGAAACGATCGGAATTGGAGAATAAAATGAAAGATATTATTGCTCTTTCCAGCGATCTCAAACTTAAAGAAAAGAAATTGACGAAACTGACGGCTTCGAATGTTAAAATCAATCAGATTTCTGAGACTCTATATAGAATGAAATGGGAAACTCTTAATGTGCTTTGTAATGAATATTTCGATAAAGATGATAGCGAACTCTCCAGAAAAATGATTCTGTCTAATATCGAAAAAGAGATAAAGAGATTATCTGATAAGCGGAGTCTTGATGAGATAGAAAAAGCCTTAAATAAATATATGGATTGTATCATGATTAAGTTGCGATCACAATATCCGGGTCTTAAGGAAGAAGAATTTAGATTACTTTCGTTAGTTTTTGCTGGATTTAGCAGTAAAGCGATATGTTTGATATTCTCTTTAAAGATGAACAGCTTTTATTCTAAAAAGAGAAGAATTGTAGAGAAGATAGAAGCTTTGGATGCACCTGACAAGAAATTATTCATTAGGAAAATGAAGTGAAACCTATTGGTTGATTGGAAATTAAATAAATTATTGTGCACATTATTTCAGTAAACTATTGATTTATTGAGTTTTAATCTTAGGCCGCATTGAACTGGTTGAATTGAGGCTGTCCTTTATATTGCTTATATTAAGAATGTTAGCTCTGGGCTTTAATGCACGGAAATAATTGATTGAAAAATTATTTCAATTTTTGGCCGAGTTGTAGATTTGTGGATGAATTTATCACAAATTTAACCTTATCATGATTAAAAAATTCTTATTACTTTCATTCCTTTTATTCTGCGGACCGACAGAAATAATGATTGCACAAACTGGTGCCAATTCACAAATGTCAAACACTAATGTTATTCTTAAAGAGAAGAGTAAAGGCGGATATAAACGACCAAAATCACCGTCACAACAACAAATTCTATGCACGTATGAAAATGGGAGTCTTAAATTTCAGTTTGTTATTCCTGAGGGTGAGTGCCAGCTGACGGTAACGGATATGACAACAGGCTTTTCCCGTCAATACGTTTTTGACTCCTCGGCTGAAGCTACCGTCTATGTAGGCGCCCTTACACAAGCCCATATCGAAATCTCGACTGCCAACGGCCACGAATACGAAGGCTGGCTCGATATGGAACCATGATGAAATTATTTCTTATAAAACCTAATCTAACTTAAATCAATCTAACATGAAGGAAATAGTGTATGCAGTCTTGGCTGGAGTGGCTCTAAGTGCCTGTTCGGATGAACCGGTCATTACGGAAACACCTCAGGCACCCGATCCAATGTCGGGATATGTATTCCCCAATTCGCCTTCTTTCAAAGCTACGCAATCGCGTTCAGGTTCGACTTTCGAAACCGACTGGGAAAATTTCCAGACCATTACTATCCCCGGATTAGGAACAATAGATCTGCCTTGGGCTCCTAATTCAATGGGTACAGGCAATCCCAATAAAAAGGATGTAAAGAAAGAGGATGGATGGATTATGGTAGTACATACACTTAATGAAGCCGCAACCATTAACCATTATGTGCAGTCCATTATCCTTTACAATCAAATCAAAGGAATTCTTAAGCTGTATTATCGCCATGACGAAACCAATTTGGACCATAACAACGATTTCTGGAGAGTCGATTTCGATTGCCCGAGTCAGGCTATGACCAATGTTAATTATGCAGTGACAGCCCCTACATCATACAGGAACGATTCAAATTACAGCTATACAGTCAATATAGATCCGAAACAAGGGAAGATGCTCGAAAGAGGATGGAATTATTTTGAGGTTCCACTGGCTTACGATCCTGACATTGCCAACAAATACAGCATGCATGTTAATATTCTCTCAAATGAGACGTTTATAGTGCAGTTGAATACCAAATTCAACGCGACCATAAACGGAACAATCGTTTCGACCCATTCTTCCAATCCCTACGATCCGGTTAAAAACAGCCTTTTTAAATTTGCCGACTCTGCCGCTACACAAGCATTGGAACCTTACATTTCTAAGAATGAAATTGTAGGCGACCTTCTCAAAGGGGTGATCGGAGGGATCAGTCAAGGTATAACGACCACACCGATAAATATGATATTCGATACATTCTTCGGTATGTTCTCATCTTCTCAGCCGACTGTGCAGGATGTCAATCTCACCCTTGACGGAGACGGTTCCATCACCGGGACTGTGACAGCACCAAAACCGACAAATTTCTTGAGTGTCAACACTCCATTAGGAGAGGGTGATACCGGTTTGAAGTTAGGGACATGGAACCTCCGCGAACCCCCCACGATCTACATGCATCCGGTGGGTGTCATTTCCGACATCGTAAATCCCGAATACTTCACTTATGACGAGAATGTCTATACGTTCCGCAACTCCGGCAATTACAACGTGCCGATTGTCTTCAATCCCCAGCTCGTACCTCATATAAAGAGTTATCGGGTAGAATGCACTCCTATATATCGAATCTATACCGGAGCAGACAGTATTCCATATTATCCGGGTAACAGCGCGGATGCGGGTTCACTCGGTACTATCAGCAGTGCAAGCGTTCAGCCTCTGACCTATCCTAATGAGTATTCCTTCACCACAAATCCCGACAATCCCAACAAACCCACATATTTTGCAAACTATGCATCGGGGATGGCCACATGCTGGCATCTGTGGCATCAATTCGGCAAGCCCGATGCAGGCCGTTTCGGCTACGACAGCCAGTATTACAAATATGTCTATGCACCTGCCTGCAATGAGGAGAATTATATTCGCGGAGGCGGTTTCAAGTATGACGCACGACGTATGTATCTGAAAGTATCGGTTTATTCGGAGATGGAATTCGAAGGGAAGACATTCAAGACTCTTGAAACACGCACATACAAACCGCGTTTTGAATGGGATCCGGCCCTTGTCAGCAAATACGGCAGGCTCAGTGTGGACGATGTCTATTATTACGCCCAGAGAGATGATCTGCTCCGTGTCATAGATAATAGAATTCTTGAACGTAAATAATCGATTCGAACTTTGTTGCTACGCTCTACAAGTCAAAGGCATCTTGCTACAAAAAGTCAATGTAATAGATCTAACCATATTAAATCAACAAAGAGATGAAACATTTAAAAACTTTGCTCGGAATGGCGCTTGTTGCCTCCTCAGCCTTTGTTGCAGCTTCATGCAGCGACGACGATGATGACGCCATCAACCGCTGCGACAGAAAAGACTGCGAGATACTGCAGGGAATTTTCAACGAAATGGGTATTACGGTTGACTCGGATCCCACGAAATGGCCCGGTGTCAGATGGACCGTGACGGTGAATCCCGACGGGATAAGGCGCGTGCGCTCGCTCTCGCTGACGGTGGAGGAGGGAAGTCATCAGATTCCGGAGAATATAGCGGACCTGTCCTATCTGCAGGCGCTTTACTTAAAAGGGGGCGGAATATCGGGAACGCTTCCCGAATCGCTCTGCGCGCTGGGACAGCTTGACACACTCAGCATCTACGCCACTTCGATGACGTCGCTACCTGACAACACCTTCAATGGACGCATGAAATACGTGAATATTATCGGAAACCAGCAGATGAAGTGCGCTCTGCCCTCGTCCATAACCTCGCTCAAGGGAATAGACAAGACGGAGACGGCTGCAATGTCCAACTATTCATTCAGCATAGACTCCAACGGTTTCACCGGGGAAATCCCTGCCATGAGCGGAGTCAACATACTGATTGCAAGAAATAATATCACAGCTTACGATTACTCCAACACCTTCACGGCTACTCAGAGCATGAAGGATGACGACACGGAGGAGATATGGGGCGTTGCGGCTCCGGTGAACAGACTCGGCGGAGAAGTGCCTGCTTCGGTTCTTGCCGACACATTAGCCTCGATACATTTTGCCTATCTGGTGCGTCCCAATCGTCAGAAGGGAACGGGCTTCACCAATTTCTATAGCCGTCAGGAACTGGTGAAGATGGCAGCTGAATTCTATGCCAATCATCCGGAATACAAGAATCTGACCAAGCTACTGTCGGAGACCTCATTCTGAGGCAGACATAAATATTGAACAAACACACGACGGACAGTCAACGCGAACTGTTCCACAGGCACCGGCGGTCATCGTGAAGAGATGGCTGCCGGTGTTCTCGTTTATGTAGGCGTTCTCACGCAGGCCCATATCGAAATCTCGACTGCCAACGGCCACGAATACGAAGGCTGGCTCGGCATGGAATGGTGAACATAGAAGGAATAAGAGAAAGATGGTTGATGATAGGAATGGCAATAAGATAAGAATGGAATATATCGTGATAGAATAAAAATGGCAGAGAGAAAATCATATATAATGTACCGTCCACATGTAGGGTAGTCGCTTTGCGATGTATGATTTGCATATCCAACTTCCTGAGGCATTCTCCTTATACGGGCCGAAGGCGCGTCCCTATAGGATGGGTAATAAAATAAACTGGAATCGAATTATAAAACCTTCAATAATATAAATCATGAAAAGAATCTTATTATTAGCTATGGCGGCGTTGTTTGCATGTAATGCGTTCGCGCAGAATAATAGTGACGAACGAGGTTTTACAGCAGGAATAATGTTCGGACTCAGTCAGACACACCATGATAACTTCATAAATAAGAAAAATCATATCGGTGTCATAATTACGCCCCGTCTCGGCTACCGCTTCAATTCTTGCTGGGAAGCAGGTGCACTTTTCCGCTATGAGAAGTTTAGCGAAGACTTGAACTATTATGGCATCGGAGGCTACGGAGAGTATAGTTTCGTGCATTTCAACAACGGTCTGCGGATGTTTGTAGATTTACAGGCTTATCATAGCTTCCCGGGGACGGATATAGACGGTGGAAACGAGGAGTCGTTCACGGAGGTGGGATTTGTTCCGGGAGTGGCTTATCGTATAGGCCATAGTCCCGTGGATCTCAAGTTGCGTTATCTCTTCGTGGGTTTCAACCATGGTCCTCGCTATTATAAATCGGAAGCACCCGGATGTCTGGGGCGCGGCGATTTCATTCTTGACGCTGCGCTGCGCCGTCTGGAAATCGGTGTGTCAGTCACGTTCTGATGCAGGCAGCGACTATTTCAGGGAATAAAAGCAACGAGGGGATGTCATCACGACGTCTCCTCGTTTAGATAATAAACCAATCATTATCACATTTCTTGCAATGGAAAAAGTAATTTTGCTATGTATCAGAAGAACACCAGGGGGAAGGAATGGTTCATGATTTAACACAGATTAACTATTTTGACGCCAACTCTTGATGTCAGGGATAGGGTAGAAGAAAACAATTATCAAGGGGTCAACCGAAATTTTCGCCACGTCGCGTCAGAATACCGGCTTTTTTGTTTATATTTGTAATCGGGAGATCGGGCGACCTGTCACAAACCGGACTGGCTGTCGCCTTTTTGTCTCCAATTAAAAGACGTGGGCTTTAAAATGGCTCGACTGCCGGTTAACTTTGCAACAGAAAACAAACAGATACGATACATGGCTAAAAAAGAAACCTCAAAAAAAGGAGCGGCGCTCGATCCGCGCACCGCTAAACTCAGCGCTCTGAATCAGGCGCTCGAGCGCATAGAAAAAGACTTCGGCAAAGGAAGCATCATGAAGCTCGGCGACGAGGTCATAGAGGATGTCGAAGTGATCCCTACCGGTTCCATATCGCTCAATTACGCGCTCGGTGTGGGCGGTTTTCCCCGCGGCCGTATAATAGAGATCTACGGTCCGGAATCGTCAGGTAAGACAACGCTTGCCCTGCACGCGATTGCCGAGGCGCAGAAGACGGGCGGAATCGCCGCTATGATCGACGCCGAACATGCCTTCGACCGTTTTTATGCCGAAAAACTCGGCGTGGACGTCAACAATCTTCTGATCGCGCAGCCCGACAACGGCGAGCAGGCTCTCGAGATAGCCGAGCAGCTGATCCGCTCGGCAGCCGTGGATATTCTGGTTGTTGACTCCGTGGCCGCCCTGACACCCAAAGGGGAGATAGAGGGCGACATGGGCGAACGCAACGTGGGTCTGCAGGCACGTCTGATGTCGCAGGCCATGAGGAAGCTCACGGGCGCTATTGCACGCACGAACACCACGTGTATCTTCATCAATCAGCTCCGCGAGAAAATCGGAGTGATGTTCGGCCCGAGCGAGACTACCACCGGCGGAAACGCCCTGAAGTTCTATGCTTCGGTGCGCATAGATATCCGCTCCAGCTCCACCATCAAGGACGGCGACGATATTCTCGGACGCCACACCAAAGTGAAGGTGGTGAAGAACAAAGTTGCGCCTCCCTTCCGCCGCGCAGAGTTCGACATCATGTTTGGCGAAGGAATCTCGCGCAGCGGCGAGATCATAGATCTCGGAGTTGAATACGGCATCATCAAGAAGAGCGGATCATGGTTCAGCTATGAGGGCTCGAAGCTCGCGCAGGGACGCGACGCGGCCAAGCGCGTGATCATGGACAATCCCGAACTTGCCGACGAACTCGAGGCCAAGATCATGGAGGCCATGAAAGCCAAGGCTGCGGCTAAGAACGCGCCCAAAGGGGCGGCTCCCGCTGTGGCGGCGAAACCGAAAAGCGACGCCATGGATGACCTCGACGACGATCTCGGAGATCTGGAGGATGACCTGAACGATGATTTCTCCATCGAGGAGGATCTCTGAGAATAAGAAATATCAGAAATTACATACCCGCTAAAGAGAAGACCGGTCCCGTCAGGATCCGGTCTTCTCTTTAGCCATTTCAGCGGCCGAGCAGCGAGTTGAACAGTTCGATGTAAAGGTGGGCCACGGTGACCGACGAAAAGCGCCGGCGCACATCCTCATGTAGAGCGTCGCGGTCGGGGTTCTGTTCAAGCGCCCAGACAATGCCTCGGGCGAAATCGTGGGTGTCGCGATATTCGGCTATGTAGCCGTTGACCTTGTGTTCGATGATGTCGGCCTGTCCCCCGCGGCCGAACGAGACGGGGAGGGCGCCTGCCGCAAGACCCTCGATGAGGGTGCCGGGGAGCGTTTCGTAGAGAGAGGTCGAGATGACAACCTTTGCGTGGGCGTAAAGCTGGCGGAGCATGTTGCTGTCGTTGATGCGACCGAGCTGCTGATGGGGAAAGCGCAGGCCGTCTAACGAAGCTTTGTCGGCTACAGACCCGAAAAACACGAGCATTGAGCGCGAAGCGATGTCGGGTCGGTTGTCAAACAGATAGTTGAGGGCTTCGATAGCCATGGGCAGTCCTTTGATCGGATCATCGAGCCTTGCGGCGCCCATCAGGATTATGTTTTCGGCGTGTCCCAGCCGATCGATTACCTGGGTGGGACGGGTGAAGAAGGAATCAACCGGGAAAGCGTTGTGGATTATACGCACATCCTTGTCGGCAAGAAGTGAACTGCGGGCCGCGCATCGTGCAAGCCAGTTGCTGACGGCCACAAATGTAATTCCGGCGCTGTCATAGAATTTCTTTTTCTTTTTCCATATGCTGCGTGACAGATCGCGTGCCGATCGGCCTGTAAGGAACTGGCAGTGGCCGCACTGCTCGAAATATCCGCGACATTCCTGGGCATGATGGCAGATTCCGGTCAGGTTCCACATGTCGTGCATCGTCCAGACTATCGGTTTCCCGAGAGCGGCGAGTTTGCGCAGTCCGCGGAAGGAAAGAAGTCCCTGGTTTATCCATCCCAGCAGCAGCACGTCGGCTTCGGTTACCCAGGGATGTTTCCAGACGGGGAGCCCGTCGGAAGCGGTCGAGACCTTGAACAGGTTCTCTCTGGAAAAGCCGTTGCGCACGAATATTTTCAGTCGTTCCCTGAAGAAAGACGTTCCACGCGAGGGGCGAGGAGCCGCTTCGGTAACAAGATCGTCGTTGCTGTATCGGTTGAAGACAACCATCCGGGCATCCACTCCGGCATCGCGCAGAGCGTAGAGCAGGCGGTATGTGACTATGGAAGCTCCTCCAAGCAGGTCGCTGTGGCTGATCAGGGTTACTTTCAGGGGATGTGTTGTTGTGCCGGGTGTTTCTGTCATTGTGGGGTGGATATGATATTTCCGGTGTTGACTATTCTTATGTTTTTGAGTTTAAGGCGCGCTTCGAGATACTCGCGCAGCTTCCGGGTCTGGCTTTCGTTCATGGGGGACGTGAACCGGATCAGGGCAAGATTGACCGTGTCGGTGCGGGCGCTGTCCTTGACCGAAGCGAAAATGTTGCGGCTCACGGATATGCCGGCTACCTGCGGGAAGATCACTTTCATTTCAGGCACCACCTCGGCGCCCAGGTCGTCAGTGGCCTTAATGCGGTCAAGAACGAGATGGAGCGAGTCAAGCTGGCGTTGCTGGCTGCTGATGGTCGATTGGGCCAGTTCGTAGAAATCCTTTATTCCGGCCGCCTGATCGTTGTTCTGCTTCACTATGTTGCCCCCCTGCAGCAGGATCAGGCGAGTGTTGGAAAGACCGTAGGCGTTCAGGCGCGATGAAAGTGCGAGTCTCAGAGAATCGAGCGGCAGCGGACGGCCTATAAGGGTTATTGTAATGGTCTTTTCGCCTTTGACCGACGAGGCTTTCTCGGAAAGTACCTGAGTGTCGGGGAACACGCATTCCGCGGCGACGAATTTCGAGGCGAGCATCGTGAATTTAGTCTGGTCAAGCATGCGCCATGTCAGCCAGATGCTCGGAAGCATCGTCAGAATGGCGAGGGTATATACTATTCGGCGCACCCGTTTCGCCCGGTTGTTGTCAACCGTGTCGGCCGTCTTGTATCGGAGAAGCTTGACGCCGAGGAAAGTGGCGAAAGCTATGTAGATGGAGTTGATGATGAACAGATAGCTGGCGCCGAAGAAATAGTTGAACTGCAGGGTGGCAAGTCCGTAGCCTGCAGTGCAGAGAGGCGGCATGAGGGCGGTAGCAATGGCCACGCCCGGAATGACGTTGCCTTTCGATGTGCTTCCGATAGCCAGTATGCCCGCGAAGCCGCCGACAAACCCGATCAGGACGTCGTAGATGGTCGGAGAGGTGCGGGCGAGCAGCTCGCTGTGGCCTTCGCTGACGGGGGAGATGATGAAATATATCGTGGAAGCCACCACAGAGAATCCGGCGGCCATCACAAGATTGCGGAGGGCGCGTTTTATAAGCGCGAAATCACATATACCGACGCCGAGCCCAATTCCGATTATGGGCCCCATCAGCGGCGAGATGAGCATGGCGCCAATGATGACGGCGGTGGAGTTGGTGTTGAGGCCCAGAGAGGCTATCAGGATCGCGAGGACAAGGATCATTATGTTGGTCCCGCGAAACGAGACGCCTTCGCGTATGTCCTGTTCGGCAGAGGTCTGCGGAAGCAGCTGGTCGCTTATTCTGAAATAGTCAGAAAAATACCCTATGACCTTGTTGACAATATCTGTTTTCATCTCTCCGTTGGTTTGACTCTTGTAATAATGGGGTTAGTGATGAAGCTTTTTCCTGATAGCGTCGATCGGCAGCATTTCGCGAAGGGTTATTTTCTCGACCTTCAGAACGAACCATAAATAGAACACTATCATGAGAGTACCAACGCTCATCGAGATCCAAATGTTCCCGAAATCCATGAGTTTGAGCGCTCCGTAGAGAAGCAGGGACAGGCCGGTATAAAGGGCTATGCGGCCAACGTGGTAGTTTATGGGGAAATATTTCTGTCCGAGGAAATAGGAGAGCACCATCATAGTGCCGTAGCAAGCGAAGGAAGCCCAGGCCGAGCCGTAGTAACCGAATCGCGGAACAAGCGCTATGTTGAGAGTGACGACAACAGCCAGACCTATAAGCGTCAGCCACATTCCCCACCGTGTGCGGTCAGTCAGTTTATACCAGAGCGACAGATTGAAGCAGATGCCGAAGAAAAGCTCGCCCATCATTATTATGGGCACAATTCCTATACCCGAGCGGTAGCCGGGACCGATGAGATGCTCCAGAAGGGGCATATAGACCATTACGGCGAGGAAGATAAGCATGGCGAAGGCCACGAACCATTTCATCACCGTGGCATAGGTCTGTTTCTTATCCTCGCCCTGAGAGCGTGTGCGGTCGAAAATAAACGGTTCGTAGGCATAGCGGAAGGCCTGAAGAAACATCACCATTATGACGGCGAGCTTGAAACATGCACCATAGACGCCGGTCATAGACATTCGTTCGGCCTCGTCGGGAATGAGATGGGGGAGCAGAATCTTGTCGAGGTTCTGGTTCATAATGCCGGCGAATCCCAAAACGAGCAGCGGCCACGAATAGCGCAGCATCTCTTTGATGATCTTTGTGGAGAAACTCCAGCGGAAACCGGTCAGTTCTTCCCGCAGCAGCGGGAGCATGCATGCCGAGCTGACGAGATTGGAGAGGAATATGTAGCCCACTCCGAATCCGGGGTCGTAGAACCAATCGACGGTTGCAGGGGCATGGGCCATGAGCCAGGGGCATGCGAGGATGAAAAACAGATTCAGCGCTATGTTTATGCCTATTCCCGCAAGCTTCAGGATGGCGAATTTCACGGGCCGGTGACGGAAACGCAGATAGGAGAACGGAATCGACATGAAAGCGTCGAGGGCCACGCAGACAGCCATCATCATTACGAACGACGGATGGGCGGCACATTCCATGAGCTGCGAAATCGGAGAGAGGAATATGGCCACAATGGCCACGAATAGCGTCGATGTGACGGCCAGAGAAGTAAGGACGGTCGAATAGACCACGGATGATCCGCGGTAGCGTTCATCATTGGCAAAGCGGAAAAAACCGGTCTCCATTCCGTAGGTCAGAATGACAAGAGCTATCGCAACCACGGCATAGACGTAGGTGACCACTCCGTATTCGGCCCGGCTGAACACATTGGTGTAGAGGGGGACGAGAAGCCAGTTGATGAATCGGCCTATGATGGAGCTTGCGCCGTAATAGACGGTATCTTTTGCAAGAGATTTTACAGAACCCATTTTTTATTGTTGACCTTTCCTGAAATAATACACTTTAGAAGAGCGATCCTGTTTCTGAAGGACGCGTGTGGCCGAGATGCTGCCAGGCGAGGTCGGTGACTTCGCGGCCTCGGGGAGTGCGTTTGATGAATCCTTCCTTTATCAGGTAGGGTTCATAGACTTCCTCTATCGTGCCGGAATCCTCGCCGAGCGCTGTGGCTATGGTCCCGAGTCCTACCGGACCGCCTTTGAATTTGGTTATGATGGTTGTCAGTATCCTGTTGTCGATCTCGTCCAGCCCGTAGCGGTCGATGTTCAGGGCCTCGAGGCTGTAGCGGGCTATTTCCGGATCGATCTTTCCGTTGCCTTTGACCTGAGCGAAATCACGCACGCGCCTGAGCAGGGAGTTGGCAATTCGCGGAGTTCCGCGACTGCGCAGCGCTATTTCCCTTGCCGCCGAGGGGAGGCACTCGACGTTCAGCAGCCGGGCTGAGCGGAGAATGATTCTCTCCAGCACTTCATGGTCGTAATATTCGAGATGACAGTTGATTCCGAAACGGGCGCGCAGGGGCGATGTCAGAAGACCGCTGCGCGTAGTGGCTCCAACAAGGGTGAAGGGCGCAAGAGAGAGCTGCACGGAGCGGGCTCCCGGACCTTTGTCGATCATTATGTCGATCCTGAAGTCCTCCATGGCCGAGTAGAGATATTCCTCCACGACGGGACTCAGGCGGTGGATCTCGTCGATGAAAAGGACATCGCGTTCCTCGAGCGAGGTGAGGATTCCGGCGAGATCGCCCGGTTTGTCAAGAACGGGTCCTGACGTCACTTTGAATCCCACCCCGAGTTCATTGGCTATGATGCCGGAAAGAGTGGTCTTTCCGAGTCCGGGAGGGCCGTGCAGCAGGAGGTGGTCCAGAGCTTCTCCGCGCATGCGTGCGGCCGCAACGAACACCTTCAGGTTCTCCACTACTTTGTCCTGGCCGGAAAAAGAGTCGAATTCCGAGGGCCGCAGCGCCTTTTCGATATCTTTCTCGCCCTGGGCGAGCGACGCGCTGTCGCGTGCCGAACGTATGTCGAAACCGTCTTCCATCCGCACCCCCGGGTTATTTCTTTGCGTAGAGTACAGGGTTGGTATCTGTGTCGTTATACATCTTCATCTGTCGATAGACCTTCATGTATTTGCGGCCGGCCTCGATGTCCTCCAGAAGGGTGTCTATGGCCTGTGTCAGGTCTGCGCGCTGTTCGGTCAGCACGTGAAGTTTTGCCGCACATTTGGCTATGTGGTTCTCCGAAGCGTCCGTGCGTTCCACTTCCCGCTGCATGTGGTAGATTTTCAGCGCGAGAATCGACAGGCGGTCAAGAGCCCAGGCCGGGCTTTCAGTGTTGATAGTGGCGTCAGGCTGCACTTTGACATCGGCATATCTGTTGAGGAAATAGGTGTCGAGCTCCTCTACCATGTCGGTCCTGACCTGATTCGAACGGTCGATGCGACGTTTCAGGGCCAGCGCTGCCACCGGATCGATTTCCGGATCGCGTATGATGTCTTCGAGATGCCACTGGACGGCATCGACCATGTTTTTGGCGTAGAGCGTATGTTCTATCGTGCCCTCCTCGTAGGGGTTCTCGATAACGGCATCCACGTTGTCGAACTTATGATAGTCTTCGGTTGCCTGATTGAATATGTCGAAGCTTTTTTCTGCAAATTTCATTGGAAGTCTTGTTTTAAGGTTGGTAAAAAGAGATTTCCCGGTTTCTCAATAATCTTTCTGGACGGGAGGAAGGCCGGTGTCGCCTATTCTGTCGAGATAGGCTTTGCGAACATCGCTCCATTTGTAATACGGACCATTGAATTTTTTAGCCGGAAGCGTCACTTCCTTCTCGTTGAAAAGGACTTTTACGAGAACATCGTCGGCGGTATATTTGCGCCCTTTAGGACGATAGAAAACCATCTGGACGTTTGTGGCCATGGGGGTGAGGTCATAGAGGTGCCAGAAAGAATCCAGCTCGTTGAGATCGTTGACCTTGCGGCCGTATCCGTCGAGATCCATCAGGGTGACGAGGGGAACTACGACCACGTCATGTCCGAAACGGAGATTTGCCGAAGGTTTTTCGCTCATTATGGAGGTGTCGGCGCTCTCTATCATGTTGTAGAGAAGATAGCGCTGGCGTAACGGAGCGGCCCCCTCGGTCAGATCGGAATTTCCGTAGCTGATGAACCATGAAGCGTCGCCGCGCATGGCATCTTCCTTGAGCGCATCCTCGCTGAAGAGATCCCATGTCGGAGTGGGTTCCTCGAGGCTCTGCGAATTGTTTGTGACGCGCAGAAGGGCCGAACGGAGTTCAGGTATCTTGATGCTGTCCTTCGCGAACTGCGGGTCGGAGATGATGAGATCGATGAAACTGTAGTCCGACGGATAATCTTTCTTATATTCCTTGAGAGCCTTTTTTGCGGCTTCGGAAGAGACTTTCGCGTTCGTAATGCTGTCGTTCTCGTTGTTCATGTAGAACATGGTGGCTCCGGAGGCGTCAGAGGTTATGTTGAGGTCGGGATTGAACGCCTGTAGGGCTCGAAGTTCGTTTTCCATCGAGAGGACGCAGCGGATAACGACGGTGGATTTCGCATCCACGTTAGCGTCGCCTTTGAATACTTCCGGGAAATTACGTGTCATGCGTTCTGCAATCCCGCGGTGCTGCCGCGCGCCGAGGGGAGTGAGTTCTCCGCTTCGTCCGCGCGATTGCTTTTCTGTTTTGCGCAACTGCTTCATCAGTTCGACGCCGCGCGGAGTGAGTTTCCCGTTGCGTTCGGCCGGGCGCAGCAGGTCGATTGGCTGTCTATACACCCAGCTCCCAATGTGCCAGCGGCTTCCGTGGCGTCCGTAATGCTCGATGTGGAACGGTTCGTAGCCTTTGGGCGCAGCAGTCAGTTGAGGCAGAGGATTTTCAGGATAGGGATAGGCATAATAGTAGTTGGCATACTTGCGGTTGGCCTGAGTTGGTTCAACGGCTTGTGCGCCGAGAAATGTGAGAGCCAGTGCCAGCGGGGCAGCCACGCGTCGGGTCAGTGATAGCAGTTTCATGGAATATTATCTGTGGGGTTAATTATTGCGATATGGTTCATTGAGCGCCGGGGCGGGGAGCCTTGTTGGTCTCCGCAGGCTGGTAGCGCGAAAGGTCGTCGATCAGTTCGCCTATATTGACTGTGCCGTCCTTTGTGAGTTCCTTTGTCTTGTTGGTGTTTCGCTTTTCCATCGAAGTCCCTTTGACGGCCCAGAGGAATTCGAGCATCTTGACGGCTCGCTTGTTGGTGGCGGTGCCGGGAGTGGAGAAATATGGATGGCTTGCGATAGCCTGTATGTCGCCTTCGCGCAACGCCGTGATCAGGGATTTGTATTTCTCGCTGCGGAGTTTGTCGATGGACCAGACGGAATGCTCGTTAAGGTAGGCTATGTCCGCTTTTTCGGCGGCTTGAGCGAGAGTGTCGGTTTGAGCCGGGGTTGATGCCGCTGTGTTTTCTGCGGGTGTCGAAGGCGTCGGCGCGACTTCTTCTATGGCTTCGGGTGTCTGCTCGGTAAGAGGAGCTTCGGCAGCCTCCTTTCCGGAGAAGAGGAGCATAAGCCACCAGACGACGAGAGCGATGGCAATAACCGAAATGCCGATTATGATCAGGCGCATGTCGATTTTCTGGGTATTGGCGGATTTCTTGTCATCGGAGCTTTCATTTTCAGCCTGAACGTTGTCGGGCTTGTTTCTTTTCTCGGATATGTTCTCGAATTTCGGAGCGACCCGTTTGTGCGGGCGTTCTTCCCATTCAGCCGACGGTACGTTAGGAGTCGGCGTCTGGGTGGTTTCTTTTTCTTTTATATCCGTTTCCGGCATCTGCTCCGTTGTTTCTGGCGCAGCCGGTTCTTCGGCTGTGTTTTCTTTGACAGGCGCGACGAATCTCGCCGTAGAGGCGGTTTTGTCAGGCGCGGTGCGCAGGTCGATGTTATAGGTCTCGGGATTGTTGCCCATCAGACGGTGGGCGCGGAATCCGTGAAATGAACCTGCGCGAAGGCTGTTGTATTCCGGAGTGTTTTTTTCAAGAGTGATGAAATCCTCTATTATGCGTCCGCCGCCGAAATCGAGGCGTAGCCCTATTTTGCGGGCTTCAGGCTCGAGCACTATTTCGAGGGGGGCTGATTCGGAGAGCTCTTCGGGAGTGAATTCGCGCGAATAGGTCCCGAAATTCGTGGAGGAGACAGCGATTGTCACTTTCCCGTCGTGGAAATCGGTGTTGGATATTTCGAAGGCGCCTTCCGTGCGTGTTGCGGTGCGTCCGTTGATGAGGACGGTATAGGTGTCGAGCTTGTTGCCGGTGGCCGATGTTACGGAATAGGGCACCGATCGCGTGAAAGATATTCCTGCATGGAGCGGAGTGTTCACGATCAACGCGGGCCCGTTGATGCGGACATAGCGGTTCGTGGTGCCGACCTCGAATTCCACGGTCTGAGGATCGAAACCGGAGAGCGTGTAGGTTACGGTCAGGTGGTCGGAAAGTTCGACCATGTCGGCGGAGGCAGTCACATTCTCGGGACAGACAACCGCGAGCGCCTTGTCAAGAGGCTCCGTTATGACCGGTATGGAAGATTCGGGCTGCATGGAGACCGTGGCCGGAATTATTATCACGCCCTGATAGGGAAGATATTCCTTCTGGCGCGGAAAGGCCATTATGTTGGCCAGATCCGTGGTGGAGATGTATGAGCGGCAGCAAAGTCCCGACGCGGCAGCCGGTTCGTCAACCCGGGCATCGGAGCGCAGGGGCTCTTCGGGAAAACCGCTGTCGGAAAGCGTGCGTATGAGAGTTTCGTGGGTGAGGCGCGTTCCGTCCACGAGCGTGCGGCGGATCGTTCCAAGCAGGTTTACGATAGGTCTGCCTGCCAAAAGGACGTCAGGATCCATTCTGACGGTAATGGCGAGAATGGTCGAGGTGCCTTCGTCGTTGAGCATGAAGTAGGTGAAGGCCCTCCGGCCGCCGACCTGCCACATCACGTAACCGTCGGACAGATTGACGAAATGGGCGGCAAGTTTGCTGAGAGAGGGGAGAGCGATGGTAGGAGCGGAATTGAAGCTGTAGTTGACCGGACGGTCGGCGTCGGTCACCACGCTTATGGCTATATCAAGATAAGGATATTTTGAACTCATTTTCCGGAAATGTTGAATGTCGTTGCATGTAACGGATGGAGCGGTCCGGCGGACCGCCCGGCTATCAGATGCAAAAATAAGCAAATTCCGTGGATTTACCCTCCGGGGCTTTCAAAAACTTAGGGAGCGTTTAATAATTAATGTTAAACGCTCCCATTCGGTTTCACGGTGCCTTCCGGCACTCATGATGTGTTACTTGATGTAGTTCGATACTTTCAGATTTGTCAGTTCCGACTTGAAGTTGCCGGCTTTCTCGAGCGGGAACACGAGAGTGCGCACATCGGCCATCTTGTTCTTGCCGTTGTAGGAGTAAGTGCGGATGTTCATGTCGTCAACAAGCTTGCCGTTGACATAGAGTTTGGTGCCCTTGTTGTCGCCGGTGACCTTGACATGGAGTTTTTCTCCGGGGAGGATGTTCTGGCGGAATGTGACGAGCTTGTCCTCACGGCTGAAGGCGAGATTGCCCGAAACGGGATCGCTGATCCAGAACACGGCGTCGGGGCTCTCGAAGAGCTTGGTGCCTTTTTCCTCGGGAGCGCCGGTCAGATCGAACTCCACGGTGTAGTCATAGCCTATCTCCGGAATGGGGAGAGTCGAGCCTGCCTTGACGCGCGGCTGCTCGAGGACTGTGGCGGGTGTTTTGCCCTGGCGACCGAGATAGTTCACCCCGGGAGCCTCCGACAGGTTTCTGCTCTGTTTGTCGAAATCCTCGAAAGGCATGCTGACTTTATCGGCGTTCCATGTCTTTGCAGCGATTGTGGGCAGTGAGTGCATGACGCGGTGGTGGATATCCTTGACGGTGGTTCCGTTGTTGGGATGGTCGTTCCAGACGGCGAACATTCCGCCCTCGATCTGCTTCAGCGTGTCGCCGGAAAAGACTTTGCCTCCGATGTTGGCGGGAGTCCATTTGTCGTAGAGCATCTTGTTGTTGAGATAGTCGTAGTAGTAGCCGGCGTTAGGCACGATATAGACATATCCGTCGGGGATGGAGACAACGTTGTAGCCCTTTTCTATCATATCCTTCGGGTCAGCGTAACCATTGTACCAGCAGTACATCAGGACATTGTCTGATTTCACCGGCTGTTTTCCCTTGGCATGGGTGAGAGCGCCCCACACGGCGGGACGTTTGCCATATTTTTCAACGTATTTGATATAACGGTCGGTCAGATAGCGGAATTTCTCGACAACAGCGGAATCGCGGTTGGAGTATTCGTCGGTGCCGATGTGGACTTTCGGGCCGTTGAACACCGGATCCTCACCTTCCATGTATTCGGCGAAGAGTTTGTCAAGGAACTCGTAGGTCTCCGGTTTCATCAGGTCAAGATGGTCGCGGCCGTATGCGTCGTCGGCCGAGCTGATTTCAGGTTTGTAGCGTGAGAATGCGAGTGAATGGGCCGGAACATCTATTTCAGGAATCACTTCCACTCCCTTCGTGGCTGCATATTTCACGAAATCACGGAACTCTTTTTTCGAATAGGAGCCGTCGCGTGCCGTGAGGCCCGGGAATGTCTCGCTTTCGAGGCGGAAGGCGGCCTGCGTCTTGTCCCAGTCATCATCGAAGTAATATTTGAATCCGTTGTCGTTCAGATGGATATGAAGCGTGTTCATCTTGTAGTAGGCCATGATATCGACAAGCTTGTAGAGATAGCTCATAGGGATATATTTGCGTCCGCAGTCAAGCATGAATCCGCGAAGCTTGTATTCCGGCGAGTCTGTGGCGGTGCCTACAGGCAATGACTTGTCCTCGCTGAGTTCCGACATCTGCAGGAGGGTTCTGGTTCCCCAGTAGAGGCCTTGGGCTGTCGGTGAGGTTATGGTCACTCCTGAGGGTGTCACGCTGATAGAGTAACTTTCAGCATTGGCGCGTTTGCTTGGCTTGATGGCAAGGCTGATGTCGCCTTTGCGGGCTTTTTCTCCGTTCTTGACCGGAAGGTTTACGCCGGTCAGTGTCGTATAGTCCTGGGCCATCATTTGAGCAATGCGGGCTGCTTCCGGATTCTTGCCGTCGGTGACAATACGGCTCGAGGAAGCCGAGGGAGTGAAGCGGCCTTCGCCGCCTTTCCAAGCCGCCAGCTCGGGTACGGTGAACGGCTTTTTGTTGACTTCAGCCCAGGCGGGGACTGTTGCGCATGAGGCACCCAGCAAAAGCGCCGCGGCAATCATGGTCTGTTTTAGATTCATCTTTTCGGGTAAAGTTAGAATTGGAAAATACTTTTCCACAAAGATAGTCAATCCATCCAAATTACCAAAGCGCTTTTCCGTTACCGTTATCCGGTTGGCGATAATCCGCTTTTCATCTGACGATTCCCGAGCGAACCGAGCTGCCCTGGCCAATGTCGTCGCTCTTGGTCTTCTTACCGTAGGAGAACGAATAGGTTATGCTCAGCTGAATGTGGCGGTGGTAGCCGTCGCTGAAAGTCGTCGCTTCGGTGCGGTAGTTGCGGTATATGTCGGTCAGGGTGCTCGATTTCCATGACGACTGGAATGGATTGCGCAGCTGCAGGGAGACTGACCATCCGTTGTTGCCCCACCCTGAACCCAGAACGAAATAATAGGGGTTGCGGCGTCCGTGGACAGTGGGTGTCACACTGAGCTGGCGCGTCTCGTAGGAGAGATACGTGTAGAAGTTACCGAAAAAATATTGTGCCGAAGCGCCTCCGGCGGCAAAGAATCGGCTGTATTTTCTGTAACCGGTCCGGCGCGCATTGTTCAGACTTGCGGTCGCGCCGATGGTCAGAGAGTTGTCGAACAGTCTCAATGTCGCCCCGAGACCGTAGGAGAGGTGGGTGAAACTTCCCTCTTTGATCCAGGTCTGCAACATCATTTGCTTTCCGTCGATTTCAGTCGGGATGAACTCGGCGTCCATGGGGCGGCTGTGGTGTTGCAACTGAGCGAATGCGTTGAGGTAGAAGTTACGGCGGGGAGTGTAATTGTACTGCAGGTTGAAGGCGTTGAACAGCCATGATTTCAGCTCGGGATTGCCCTTGACGGCCAGCAGTCGGTTTCTTACAACGATATTTGGGCTACGTTCGGTCACCGGAATTGTCCAGTTGCTCATCTCGGTCGAGAAACTCAGCTGATGTTTCTGATTGAAATTGAAACCGCCGGGTATGAAATACGACCATAGCGGTTCGTTGTAGTCGGCGCCGGTGAATTTCACATGGGAGTAAAAGAAATTCACGCTGGGATCCGTCCAGAATTTTCCGAATGCGAGATTGCCTCGCGCATTCAGATTGAAGTCTGTCCGGTTATGGCGTATTCTCGCAGGTACGGTGCCTTCGTAATCCAGACGGTTGCCGGTGGTCGCGATGCGCGTTCTGAACGAGATCGACTGGTTGCCAAGCTTCTTGCGCAGATTCGCCGTCAGATACATGTCCCAGGCTTTTTCTCTGACGTCATTGATTGCCAGCGCTTCTTCCTCGCTGTATTCGCTGTAGCTCTTGTTGTGGGAATAGGTTGCGCCCGTGTTGATCGAGAGCATGGCCGAATGCGGAAGAGTGAACTGATAGACGCCTTGCCACGACGGCGATACTTCGGTCGATTTGCGGTGGAAGACGGATTTGCTGTCGGGGAAAGTCTGCGGAGTATAGGATGTGAGATCGGTCGAAGAGGAGTTGGGCTGACGCGTGGCTTTAACGGAAAAGAAATTGGATATGACGGTTTTGTCCGTCTCATACTTGGCCCTGAACGACGCGAAGCTGCTGAGCGTTTTGGAAAGGTTTTCCTCTGTGGCGCTTCGGCGCGTAATATCTCCGTCGGCAAATCCGAAGACGGCGGTCTGGTCCGTGCCGCTTCGCGTGTCGCGGTGACGCGTGTGCCCGGCCGCGATGTCGTAGGTCATCTTGCGGAACGCGAATTTCGAGTTTATGCCGTATGAGCCGTAATTACGGACAAACTGCCGGGTGGCCCTCAGTTTGGTATATCCGCCGTATTCATATTTCACCATGATGAAGTTGACGGCATGGAGAGCGCCCTGAAAACGGGGATCTGTCGGATAGTCGAGAATTTCCACCCGCCTGACGTCCTGAGTGCGCATCTGTGCGAGTTCTTCGGCCGACGCGGGCTGATAGTCGATGAAGGTGGAGATGCCTTCGCCCGAGAGAGTTGACAGCTTGTCATCCTTCAGCCCGACGACGAGTGAAGGTATCGACATGAATCGCAGCAGTTCCACTCCTCCCGAAGCGACGTTCTTTTCCCGTTTTGTCGGGAGATAGACCGTGCGGTCGCCGGCAAAATGCCGCGCGTCGGGTGTGGCGGTCACATTTTTAAGCTCGACGGGCAAGATTTTCATCGTGACATCTCCTATCTCGAATCCGTCAGTCTTGACCAATGCGGGGCGGTAGCCGATACAGGTCACTTTCGCTATTACTTCGCGGCGGTCGCAGGGGAGCGAGAAGACACCGTTGTCGTTTGCACGGCCGTGGGTGATGACGAGCGAATCGCCGGGAGAGAGAAGCATGACTGTGGCGAACGGTACCGCTTCGCCTTTCTCGCTGACAGCCCGACCGGTGTAGCGGAAACGTCCGCGCTGCAACGCCTCGACATACAGGCTTTTGCCATCCATGACCACCGACACCGGACAGCCGGCAACTATCTGTTTCACCGCTTCGAGCGGGGTGTCGGCACTGACCGTGGCCGAGATCGAGTATTTGTCAAGATCGTCATAGATGAAGTTGATGTCGAGTTCGGGGTTTTCCCTGACAAGAATTGAAAGAGCGTCGGAAACCGGGATGTTGCTGAACACGCGGTTATAGCGGGCGGCGGCCGCCATGGCTGTCACAGTCATGGCGAGAATGATCGATATGATACGGTTCATGATTACTTAACTGTGATGACGTCTCCGTTGAGGGAGATGTCGATTTTGTCGAAATTATTGAGTTGTGCCACGATCTGCGCGGGAGTGAGAGATTTGTCCCATTTGAAGAAGAGCCGCAGTTCTTTGACACGCGGGTTTTCGAAACGGACTTTTGTCCCGTAGTTTACCGATATTTCTTCGAGAATCGATTCAAGGGTCTTGTCCTTGAAGATCACGAAATTCGACCCGGCGGCTTGCGTGACGCTGTCGGTCTTTCCGGTCAGCGTGTCCTGAAGGGATAATGCGGTTGCTGTCCCATCGGTTACGACTGTTTCAATGGTCTGAACGTCGGAAGGGAGGCGCCCCCGGTCGCTGTTGCGGATGACATAGGCCACGGCTGCCGCGGAAGTCACCGCAATCGCCGCCACAGCCGCCGCGCGAAGCCACACGGGGCGCCGACGGCGTACCTTAACTATGTTTACGGGCTTTTTGCTTTCCGTTGTCGCAGTCACGGTTTCCGCCGCGGCAAGCAGGTTATAGACCTCAAGAATCTCCTTGTCGTTCAGCAACTCCCGCAGCTTATCGTCGGAAAACCGTTCGGGGTGATCGAAAATTTCCAGTGCAAGTTTATATTTCTCCATATCGGCTGAGTTTTTCTCGAAGGATTGCAAGGCCCTTGCAGAGATGTTTATAGACCGCCACGGTTGTAATCTGCAGCTCGTCGGCTATCTCGTCATAGGTCATACCGCTTTCGAAACGCAGTTTCATCACGGTTGCGCAGCGCGGGGGTAGTCCGCATTCCATGGTCTCACGGATTTTATTCAGGGTTTCCTCACTGAATAAATCGTGACTTTCCGCAGATGATTCGCTTTCTATGAGCAGATGGCGTTCGACACGTTCCCTGACTGAAAGGTGACGCAGCCAGTTGCAGCAGCGGTTGCGGACCTGAATCAGGAGAAAAGTCGTCGGAATGGGTGAACCGGCCTCCGTTTCCGCGAGCGATGCGAACACGTCCTGCACTATGTCGCGGGCCGTCTCTTCGTCGCGCACAAGAGTGAGGGCATAATTGAGCATGCGCCTGTAGTGGGTGCGGAAGGTTTCTCCTATGTCATCTCTTCGGGTCATTTATCTTTATATTCACCTCTAAGTCCGTTTCCCTAACCTTCAGTCGGTAAAAAAGTGAAAAAACTGCATCCCTCTACATGAGAAATGCAGTTTTTCGTTTACTATTAAGCGGGACGTCAGTCAAGCTTGCGCACAAAGAGGAGTCCCTGGGTGTCGTTGCCGCCGTTGCCCTTTGCCTGAACGTCGAGATAGAACGGAGTTCCGGCTTCGAAAGAGTTGACGGTCAGCTTATATGTACGGTGTTCGCCGATCTTTACAGTCTCTACGGCCGAGTCAGTCTGGTCGAGAAGCTCGTCGCGTTTAAGCAGCTTTATCGCACCAAGTTCAATGGCGTTGGAGCCGCGCGTGGGTATGAAGGTAAACTCGTAGGTTCCGTTGCCGCCAACTTTGCCTGTGACATCGAAACGCACTGTGCCCATGCGGTCCGACTGGATCTGAAGCGGTTTCCATTCTCCTGAGAATTTGCCGAACTGGGCGTATGCCGAATAATCGGGGGCGAAATAAATGGGGAGGGAATAGTGGGTGGGTGTGACCACGGTTATGGCGCGGAAGTCATCTTTGTTGTTGACTTTGACAGGTCCCGTATATACGGCTGAATGGACATTGGGATAGCTTCCGTCAGTGGTGTAGCGGATCTGAGAACCTTCTACCGAGGGCGAGAGGGTGAATTCCACGCCTCCGGCGGGGAGCTCGGTCATTTTTTCTATGATGGGCTCGGGAACGCGGTAGCTGCATTCCATGTAATCGAGACGCGGATAATGGGTGGATACGCGGGTCAGGAAGTCCTTGTAGTCACGTTTCGATTCAGGCGCCCATGCCACCTCGGAAACTGCGAGCATGCGCGGGAAGTTGAGATATTCGGCATAGCTTTCCGAACGGTTCTCGTTGATGTTGGGGATTTCCTGAAGAACGGTTCCGTGGATGAACTGGTCGCTCCAAAACGAACCCTGGACGCCGAGCACGGTCGATTTGTCGGAGTAGTCGTTGACCGGCATCGAATAACACTTTTCAAGCGAGATCGGGGGCATCCATGTGGCTGCCTTCACTTCGCCCGGAGTGGAAGATTCGGGGAAGTCGAGATACATGTGGGTTGCCGGCGTAAGGATCGCCTTATGTCCCCCTTCGGTAGCCTGTATGGAATCGGCCACATTGTGCCATATAAGGGCAGCCACGGGCTGGGTGACTTTTCCGCGCTGGATTATCTCTTCCCAGCCTACGACGGTGCGGCCTTTCTTAGCCATCATGTCGGCAACCACATTGGTCAGATAACCCTGCAGTTCGGAGGCTTTTGTCAGACCGAGTTTCTTCATGAGCGCCTGGCAGTCAGGACAGTTCTCATAGCGCACATAGACAGCTTCGTCGCCACCTATGTTGATGTATTTCGAGGGGAAAAGTTCCACGGTTTCGTTGAGCACGTCTTCCAGAAAGTCGATGGAGCTCTGTTTGCCGGCGCAGAGAAGGTCGCGGCTGATGAAATGCTGGAGCGGCATTTCGTGCTGTTCGCCGGTGCAGGAAAGCCACGGATAAGCCACTACAGCCGAGAGAATATGGGCGGGGAACTCGATTTCCGGGATGATCTCCACGTTGCGTGCGGCTGCATAATCGAGCATTTCGCGGATGTCGTCCTGTGTATAATAGCCTCCGAGACGTTTGGTATCAGGACCGGCCCAGGCGCCGACCTCGGTCAGGCGCGGATATTTCTTTATCTCCAGGCGCCAGCCAGAATCGTCGATGAGATGGAGCTGCAGCTTGTTGAGCTTATAGGTAGCCATCATGTCGATGTATTTCTTGACAAACTCCTTGTCATAGAAATAGCGGGCCACATCAAGCATCATGCCTCGCCAGGGACGGGCGGGCGCGTCGGTGACGGTAACGGCGGGAACACTCCAGTCAACGCCGCGGACCGGACTTTTGCTATATACTTCCGCAGGCATCAGCTGAAGCAGCGACTGTATGCCGTAGAAAACGCCTCCGGCGTCATGGCCGGTGACGGTGATTCCCTTGGGTGTGACCGACAGGATATATCCTTCCGCCTCCTTTACCTTTTTCGGATCGACGGCAAGGAGTATGTTTTGCTGGCTTTTGGTGCCTTCAGAGGTCCTGAGGTCCATTCCGGAGGCGCTCCACAGGCGGTTCCGCAGTATATCCGCCTGAGGCTTAAGCCCTTTCCCATAGACAATAGCGGTAGAGGGTGTGATTTTGAACGAGCCTTGCTGCTCGACAATACTCATGGGAACGGGAACGATGGTCGGCTTGGCTGCAAACGCCGGCGATGTTGATGCAAGACATCCCAGTATTGCGGCGGCAGCGGCCGCTCTGAGCATTTTCTTGCAGCTGTGAAAACGGTTCTGATTCATTATTCAGGTTAAAGATTTGAGTTTTTATGGCTGAATTAATCTGATGGTATGATCGGTAATCAAGTGTAAAATTAAAGAAAAATCCCCGATACACCAACCCTGTTACTCTTTTTACTGATTTTTAACCCATTCCCGACTCTCGGGGCGCTTAGAGGTTGTACAAATATACGATCTCTTAGTCAAATGGGACAGATTGGGAATTGAATGGATGAATTGGAGGAATTGGGAGCGCGGAAGGACGGGTCAGACAGGGTCGGACAGGTCGGACGGGTTCTTTTTTCCGGAGACTCCTTTTACATCGCAAAGCGATGTCCGTACAAGTGGATGGGGGTTCCGGGGGAGGACGGGTCGGACAGAGTCGGACGGGTCAGACGAGGTCGGGGGGGGAGGCGGACGGGTTCTTTTTCCGGAGGAGGGGCGGTCATGGCTCGCCGCGCATCGCGGTGGAGCGGGTAACCGAGCCAGCGCTCGAACTGAGCGGCCCAGTTTCGCTGCCCGACGGAGCGGGGACGGCATTTTATTTTCTTCGCGGTCAACATGCCGCAAAGTTAGAAAGGAATGGGAGGGTGAGGAAGTCTGTTTCTATAATTGATAAAAAACCTCCGGGGCGTGTGCACCGGAGGTTAAGGTATATCGGAAGAGCGTATGCTCGTCAGAATTCTATGCGGTTTGAGGAACGCTCGGGCCGCTCGGGCGAAAGTCCCGTAGTCTGGGGAAGCGGGGTGCCTTTGCGCAGATTTTCCACAATCTTTTTGTCGCGGTTGAACGCGGCTGATTTTTCGAGCAATTCTATGACTGAGTCATCGTTCATCTGTTCCGGAGTGAGGATGATGTAGTTCTTGCTCAGATCGGAGGTGTCGCCATACTGGTCCAGGAGGACTTTTTCGAGATCTTTAGGTCCTTTGCGCGTTGTTTCGGCAGCAGGACGCGACTGGCCCTGGTTGGCGAGAATCTCGCCCTCCTCTTCGCGTATGGTGACATCGAATCCGGCAGCGAGAATAGTGATCTTCACTTTGTCGCCGAGGTCGTTGTCAACGGTCACACCCCAGATGATATCCACTTCGGGGTTGATTTCGTTGACGAAATTACGGAGTTCCTGAACCTCGGTCATGGCCATAGAGTTGTCGCCGTTACGGCTCATGTAGAGGTTGAGCAGGAGGCTGCGCGATCCGAAGATGTCGCGGTTGCGGAGCAGGGGCGAGTTGAGGGCGTCCTCGATGGCTTTCGTCACGCGGTGGTCGCCTTCGCCGTAGCCCGTTGAGATGATTGCGGTGCCTCCGCCGCGCAGGGTGCGGTCAACGTCCTCGAAGTCAACGTTTATGTAGCCCGTGGTGGTGATGATCTCGGAGATGGAGCGTGCGGCGGTCGAGAGTGTGTCGTCAGCTTTGCCGAACGCGTTGAAGAAGTCGAGGTCGGGATAAATTTCCGTCAGGCGTTCGTTGTTGATGATGAGCAGCGCATCGACAACCTTCGCCATCTCGTCGGCGCCCTCGAGAGCCTTCATGATTTTCTTGCGGCCTTCGAAGAGGAAGGGGATGGTGACGATTCCTATCGTCAGCAGTCCGCGTTCCTTTGCCACACGGGCAACGACGGGCGCGGCTCCGGTTCCGGTTCCTCCACCCATTCCGGCGGTGATGAAGACCATGCGGGTCTCATCGTCGAAAATCGCTTCTATCTTGTCAATGTCGTCTTCGGCGAATTTCTGTGCTTTCTTGGGGTCATTGCCGGCCCCGCGGCCGTTGCCTATCACTACCTTGTTTGGAACGTCCGATTCATCGACTGCTTTCTTGTCGGTGTTGCAGACAACGAATGTCACCTCCTGAACGCCCTGGTGAAACATGTGGTTGACGGCGTTTCCGCCACCGCCACCGACGCCTATCACCATGATGTCGTTGGTCTCGCGCGGAGCCTGGTTCCTGTCGTTGAACTGGCTCGCGAATTTGTCTATGTTGAAATTGTTTTCGTCCATTTTCGTTACTGTGTGTATTGGGAGATCTGAGTTAATCTGTTCATAGTTCGCTGAAATCAGTCGGCATCGTCCTTGAGCTCGTCATCGTCATCCTCGTTTTCATCAAGGAACTTTCCGAACTTATTCTTCAGGTCCTTGAAGAATCCGCCTTTCTTACGCTTTTCGGGCTCTTCGGCTATGGGATCGATCACCGGTTCGGGCACCGGTTCCTCTATCACGGGCTCCTCCTCCTGGGTCAGATCGACAACATCGTTTGTCAAACATTCCTGAGCGCCGTGGATCGCGGCTTTATAGAGGACCGCAATGACATCCGATGCGTCGGCGGCCGATATGCGTGAGTCGGCTATGCGAATCTCGGGAGCGGTGATGCTGCCGACACGCAGATTCATTCCGGCGGTCTTGGAGAGGCGGTCGTTGAATCCGGCCAGACGCGCGCCGCGGCCAACGATTATTATACCTGCGGAGAGATCCGTGGCCTTGAATCCGGCATAATCTATCTGTTTGCGTATGTTGGCAATAATCTCGCCGGCGCGGTGGCTGACATAATTGTTGACGGGGGTGTAATCGACGCCGCCGGGATGCTGATGGGGAGTGGCGTTGCCGGAAGCGTTGCCCTCCTTGCATTTTATTTCTTCGGCCTTCTCCTCGAGATATTTGAGCTCGGTGATGTCGCGGGTTATGTTGCGCGAGCCCAGAGGAAGGGTGGCCATGTATTGCAGATGTCCGTCCTTGTAGATGGAGACGGCTGTCGTTTCGGCTCCGAAGTCCACGAGCATGCAGCCGAGGCGTTTCTCGTCCTTCGTGATGACAAGGTCGCCGAGGGCGAGCTGGCGCACTTCGTAGCCTCCCACGTTGAGCTGCAGCTTGTCATGGAAAAGAATATCGATGTTGCGTTTGCTCGTGGGGCGGCATGTTATCAGGTTGGCGCTGAAAAGGATATTGCGGCCAACGGTGCCTTTGGGATGGGCTACGACCGTTTTGTCGATTATATATTGGCGCGGAACGACTGCGAAAAGGTCGCGGTCAGTGAGTTCGGTCCCCGACACCTCGTCGCGCAGTCCGCGCAGGATCTGGTCGGTAATTTCCATCTCCTCGCTGAGCTGCGTCTCAACATCGCGGCGCACGGAGCAGCATGAACGCCCTCCGAGCGCTACATAGACCGTCGCTATCTTTCGCGGGACAACCTGATTTTCAATCTTGCGGATAATGCGGGCCACAAGTTTGGCGGTTTCTTCGACGTTGCTGACGGCGCCGTAGCGCACGAAGTCAAGAAGTGGCTCTTCTTCCACCGTCTTGACCGTCAGCACGCCTTGGGGACTATAGATTCCTAAGGCTCCTTTGATCTTGGAGCTGCCTATTTCTATGGCAATGATGTTCTTTTCTTCCATCGGAGGGTGAGGTTTTTTATATGTTAGGCGTTCTTTTTTCTTTCTTTGGTTCTTTTTCCGGTTTCTTTGGTACCTGTGTCTCGGACTTCTTTTCGTCCGAAGCTTCTTTTTTAGCTTCTTTCTGCAGTCTTTCGAGTTTGGCCTTGGCTGCCGGGATCGGTTTGTCGGCCTGCACCGGGGCTTTCACTCCTTCGTCGAGTTCGGCCGTGGTCACGCTCGCTTCCTCGTCGTTCTGCTCGTCAAGCATGTATTCCGGGCCTGATGTCACGGCGTTGCGGCGTATGCCGACGACCTGTCCTCGCCATTTCACGGAGATTTCCCGGTAAAAATCCCAGCCTTTTGCCCCCATGACCTTGGAGTACATGAGTTTCAGTCGCCGGAATTTGTCGGGATAGTCGGTCGAGTCGCCGATGTTTATTACGTGTCCGCGGATAATGGGGACGAGTATGATGTCGCCCGGTCCGCGGGCTTCGATCATGGATATCGCGTCGCGCCACTCCGGATCGCTCTCTATGTAGTCGATGAGCGGAATCAGCGAAGTAGCCGGAAAATCAGGGTTGAAATCGCCTTTGATGACAGGGACATCGAGATAATAGCCCGGTTCGGCCGCTATGCGCTTGCCGGCGCGGTTGATGTAGTAGGAATGGCCGGCCGAGTCGAAAATACGGGCCACGGGGCGCATGGGCCAGACATCGATGAGAATCTTGCCCGAGGAAAGCTTGTTGACATTGACACGCTCTATCTTGTCGAACAGATAGAGCATCCGTTCGATCGAGTCTATGTCGATGTCGCTCAGCCGGGTCGAACGGGCCGTTTTGGGCAGGTCGCCAAGTTCCTCCGAGAGTTCGCGCGGAGTGACGAAGTGAATTTCCGAAGTGTCATGGACCGTTATGAGCACCCCCTGGCAAAGGCGGCTTCCGGCAGCGTTGGCCGTCAGAAACCAGGCCACTGCCATATAGACTATGACGAGCAGCGTCAGGCCGGCGAAAAGCCATGATCTTTTCAGGGGTGTCATTTTCATGAGCGGGCGGGAAGTTTTATTATTTCAGGGAGAAGGTTGCAGATGTCACCGGCTCCGACCGTGAGCAGCACGTCGAATCCTTTCTCCGCCAGAGTGGCGACGAGACGGTCTTTTGCGACAAGCTCTTTTTCGGGGGACGTGACCTTGTCAAATATTATTTCCGAAGTGACGCCCGGAATCGGGAGTTCACGCGCGGGATAGATGTCGAGAAGTATAACGCTGTCCGCTCCGGAAAGCGCCTTGGCGAAATCGGGCGCGAAATCGCGGGTGCGGCTGTAGAGATGCGGCTGGAAAGCTACGGTCAGTTTTCGTCCGGGAAAGAGAGCGCGGACCGACTCTATGGAGCTGCGGAGTTCGTCGGGATGATGGGCATAGTCATCTATGACGGCGCGGCCGCCCGGTTCTTTCATCCAGAATTCGAAGCGACGTTTGGGTCCCATGAACGAAGCCATCGCGCTGCGGGCTCTCTCATCGTCGAGTTCTCCGGCAGCCCAGACGGCAGCAAGCGCCGCGATGGCGTTGGTGATGTTTATTTCGACCGGCACGCCGAGCTCTATATTGCGGATAACGCGGTCAGGAGCAACGAAATCAAAGGTTATGCTGCCGTCGGCCCGGCGTATGTTTGCAGCATGGAAATCACCTTCGTCGCGCGAGTAGGTATAGACCTTGACTGACGGATCGGGGCGTTCGCGAAGCTTGAGTCCCGTATGCTTTATCAGTGTGCCTCCGGGCTGTATCAGTTCCGTGAACCGGGCAAAGCTTTCGAGATATGCTTCTTCGGTACCGTATATGTCGAGATGGTCAGGGTCAGTGGCCGTTATGACCGCCACATAAGGTCTGAGATGATGGAAGGAGCGGTCATATTCATCGGCTTCGACCACGCTGTAGGGCGATTTGTCGTCAAGAAGGAAATTCGTATTGTAGTTCCGGAGAACCCCTCCGAGGAAGGCGTTGCATCCTGCGGGAGAACAGTGCATCAGATGAGCCGCCATCGAGGAAGTCGTTGTCTTGCCGTGAGTGCCGGCGAAGCAGAGGGCTTTGCTTTGGCGGGTTATGACGCCGAGAACGGCCGCCCTCTTGACAACCTCGAATCCGTTTTCGCGAAACCATCTCAGGCCCGGGTGGGAGTCGGGGATGGCGGGGGTATATACCACAAGAGTTTCCGCGGGGTCGCGGAACGCTTCGTCTATCGCTTCGGCGGAATCGTCGTAGGTCAGACTGATACCCTCGCTTTCGAGAGCGTGGGTAAGATCGGTCGGAGTACGGTCATAGCCGCCCACACGATAGCCGCGGGCATTGAAATATCTTTCAAGCGCGGCCATGCCTATGCCGCCGGCGCCTACGAAATATATGTTCTTTTTAGTGTCCATGCTTCAGTTGATCAGAGAATAGATACAGTCCGTTATTTTTTCGTCGCTGTCGCGCAGCGCCATTTCCAGTGCGTTTCGGCCCAGTGTCTTACGCCTTTCAGGGTCGGCCATAAGTTGCGTGACGGTCTCTCCGAGCAGACGGGGTGCGTCGGCATCGAGCACCATTACTGCAGCGTCGCGGTCAGCGAGCGCCTGCGCGTTCTTGCGCTGATGGTCTTCAGCCACGTTGGGCGAGGGAACCAGCACCGACGGGATTCCGAGAAGCTGTATCTCGGAAATGGTGCTTGCGCCTGCGCGGGAGACCATCAGGTCGGCTGCACGATAGGCGGCCGCCATGTCGGAGATGAAAGGACATACCTTCACATGGGCTTTCCCGTCAGCCATGGCAAGACACTGTTCATAATAGAGTTTGCCTGTCTGCCAGAGAATCTGGGCTCCGGTGGCGGTGATGGTGTCGAGCGACGCCGCGATGCTTTCGTTGACTGTTCTCGCTCCGAGGCTTCCTCCGACAACGAGCACCACAGGTCGGTCCGCTTCCAGTCCGAGGGCTTCGCGTGCTTCCCCGGGTGTCATGGTAGAGTTGACAATGTCGGCGCGCACGGGATTGCCGGTCATCACGATGCTCCCGGCCGGGAAGAAACGTTCCATTCCGCTGTAGGCCACGCATATTTTGCCGGCTTTGCGCGCGAGCATCTTGTTTGTCACTCCGGCGTAGGAGTTCTGTTCCTGGAGCAGAGTCGGTATGTTATGTTTCTGGGCTTCCTTAAGAACCGGTCCAGAGGCATATCCTCCGACACCGACGGCTATTTCCGGTTTGAAATCCCTGATTATTTTGCGCGCTTTCAGAAGACTCTTGGCCAGCTTGACAAGAACGCCGAAGTTGCGCCAGAGGCGACGGCGGTCGAATCCGGCAACGGGAAGGCCTTGAATCTCATATCCTGCGGCAGGCACGCGCTCCATTTCCATGCGTCCGAGGGCCCCGACGAAAAGAATCTCGGTTTGCGGGTTGCGCCGGCGCAGGGCGTTAGCTATGGAAATGGCCGGGAAGATATGTCCGCCCGTGCCTCCTCCGCTTATAATGACCCTTAGAGGTCTGTTGGCTTTATCGGTTTTCATTTATATGTCGGTTTGCATCCCCGCTCAGAGCTGTGACGGATTGTCGGCTCTGACTTCTTCAGGGAGCATTTCTATTTCATTGTTTATTTCACGTTTCTTGCTGCTGTTGCGGACAGCGAAGCGGCTGACGCTCAACATTATGCCGAAAGCTATCGAGGTGACCAGAATCGAGGACCCACCTTTGGAGATCAAAGGCAGCGGCTGCCCGGACACGGGGATGACTCCGGTGACGATACAGATGTGGAAAAGCGCCTGGAAGACGATGACCAGCGCCATTCCGATGACCAGAAGCGCCGGGAATGCCCGCGAACATCGCGAGGCTATGGTGCTCGCTCTTCCGAGCAGCCAGAGGTAGAGAACCAGCACGGAGATTCCGCCCCAGAGCCCCAGTTCCTCCACTACGATCGAATAGATGTAGTCGGTGAAAGCGAGGGGAAGGCGCGAGGTCTCGCGGGAGTTTCCGGGAAGGACGCCGGTCACTCCTCCGTGGGCCTGCGCTATGTAGCCAAGCATTTCCTGCCGGTTGTCGCTCGTGATCGGTTCCTCATATTTCGGTTTCCCGTTGCCGATGAACGATTCGATACGTTCTTTCCATGTACCGGAACGGGAGTCGCTGTCATTGTGGGAGACCGCGAGATAGACTCCGCAGCACGCTCCATAGACCAGCAACACCACGAAAAGCTTTTTCCCGGCGCCGGAGATGATCATCATGGAAAGGCTTATCGCCATCAGCAGGAGGGTGTTGGTAAGACCCTGAGGGAGCAGAAGACCGCCGAAGACCATGATGACAATGGCCGTGGCCGCCACAGCCTTGCTATCGACGCCTCCGCCTTTGAGCTGGAAACGCGACATTATGAGCGCAACCATCATCGCGGCGGAGATTTTGATGAACTCCGAAGGCTGGATGGAGATGAAGAACAGATTGAACGAACGGCGGGCTCCATTGATATAGCTCCCGAAGAACATCGTATAGACCATCATCGCCACGCTCATGAGCGCGAAGACCGGAATCCAGCGCAGAATTGTGCGGTAATGCGTGCGCTGCAAGAGGCAGATGATACCGAAACCTGCCAGAAGCATGGCTCCATGGCGGATTATGGTGCCATAGACGCCCATTCCCGCCGACACCACTTCTCTCGACGAGGCGCTGTAGAGCTCGACGATAGAAATGATGACAAGGAGAATGTAGATTCCCCATATATGTTTGTCGCCTTTGGCAAGGGGGGCGAGGCGCGGATCGTCTGAAGCCGTCGGTGCGGTCGTCGGTGCGGCTGTCAGCGGTGTGGATGACAATGAGTCGGTCGATTCCATGATTGAGAGCGGAGTAATATGATTTGAGAGGTTAATGGCGGAGATTGCGGACGGCTTCCTTGAAAAGATCGCCGCGGTTCTCATAGGAGGTGAAGAGGTCGAAGCTTGCGCAACACGGCGAAAGCAACACCGTGTCGCCCTCGGTCGAGAATTCCCTGCAGGCAGCTACGGCGTCTTCAAGGGAATGGGTGTCGGCCATGCGGCTTATGTGGGGCGAGAAGAAATCGAGCAGCTTCTTATTATCCTTGCCCATGCAGACTATGGCCTTGACTTTTTTCTTCACCAGAGGAAGAATCTCGGTGTAGTCGTTGCCTTTGTCCTTGCCGCCGAGAATAAGAACGACTGACGGTTCCCGGGTAGAAGGCATGCTTTCGAGGGCATACCAGCAGGAGTTGACATTGGTTGCCTTAGAGTCGTTGATCCAGCGGACGCCGTCAATGTCGGCCACGAATTCCAGGCGGTGTTCAACGCCTTCGAAATTGGCCAAAGCGCGGCGTATATCTTCCTTTTTAATGTCGAGCAGACAGGCTGAAAGTCCTGCGGCCATGGAATTGTAGAGGTTGTGGAGTCCGTTGAGCGAAAGTTCGGCGCGGGGCATCGACATTGATGTCTCGGGAGTCTCGAAGACGAGATTGTCGTCTCCTCCAACGTAGGCCTTAGTGTCGCGTTCCACATGTTCCGCGAAGGGGTACATGCGCGCTTCGGTGGTGACCTGTTCGAGCTGACGGCGGATAACCGGGTCGTCCTGCCAGTAGATGAAGGCGTCGCGGGGCGTCAGATTGTTGAGTATTCGGAATTTTGCGTTTATATAGTTCTGCATCTTGTAGTCGTAGCGGTCAAGATGGTCGGGAGTGATATTGAGCATGACGGCGACATTGGCCTTGAAGTCATACATGTTTTCGAGCTGGAAAGAGGAAAGCTCGATGACATATACCTCGTGGGGCTCGCGGGCAACCTGAAGGGCCAGACTGCGGCCTACGTTTCCTGCGAGGCCAACGTTGAGGCCGGCATCGTGCAGGATATGGTAGGTCAGCATCGTAGTTGTCGTTTTGCCGTTGCTTCCCGTGATACAGATCATTTTCGCATCGGTGTAGCGGCCGGCGAACTCTATCTCCGAGATGACGGGGATCGACCGGTCGGCAATAGCTCTGACCATCGGTGCCGTAGGGGGTATGCCGGGGCTTTTCACCACTATGTCGGCGTCGAGAATCTTTTCGGGAGTGTGGTGTCCCTGTTCCCATTCTATCCCTTCGGCGTCGAGCATGGCGGCATAGCGCGGCGCCACAGTGCCCATGTCGGAAAGGAACACTTCCATCCCTTTGTCTTTGCCGAGAATTGCGGCGCCTACACCGCTTTCTCCTCCGCCGAGCACTACGAGTTTCTGTCTCTTCTCTTTGTTGTTATCCATCTTCTTTTTTATCGTATTTTGAGCGTTACGAAAGTTATGGCGGCAAGCAGTATGCCGACGATCCAGAATCTTACGACCAGTTTCTGTTCAGGCACCGGATTGAACGGACGGCGCAGAAGCGCGTCGGTGCAATCGGATGCCGATTTCTGGAAATGGTGATGAAGAGGCGTGCATTTGAATATGCGCCTCGGGGTTCCGTAACGTTTGCGGGTATATTTGTAATATGTTACCTGAGCCATCACCGACAGGTCCTCCACGAAGAAGATTCCGCAGAGAATCGGCAGCAGCAGCTCTTTACGCGTCAGTATGGCGAATACGGCTATGATACCGCCTATCGTTAGGCTGCCTGTGTCGCCCATGAATACCTGTGCGGGATTGGCGTTGTACCACAGGAACCCTATCAGGGCGCCTATGAATGCCGCCATGAACACCACTAACTCAGAACTTTCCGGAATATAGAGAATGTTGAGGTAGGAGGCATATATGACATGTCCACCGAGATATGCCATTATCAGCAGCGCGACGCCTATTATGGCCGAACATCCCGCGCAGAGTCCATCGACGCCGTCGGTCAGGTTCGCACCATTGGAGGTGGCCATGACCGCCAGGATGGTGATGAGCACGAATACGATCCACCCGGCTGTGACGGCGTGGGGGCCACACCATTTGGTCAGCCACTGGTAGTTGAAATTGTTGTTTTTAACAAACGGTATGGTGGTCTCGGGGCTTTTGACATTCTCCGGTTTGTATGTGACCACTGTTTCAGTAGTGTCGCCGGTTTTGACCTCCATGTTCTGACGTACCACGATGTCGGGGCTGAACCACATTGTCAGGCCTACGATCAGACCGAGTCCTAACTGGCCTACAATCTTGAACTTTCCCTTCATGCCGTCCTTGTTATGGCGTTTCAGCTTTAGGTAATCGTCAAGAAATCCGAGAATTCCGAGCCATATAGTGGCGATTATCATCAGAATCATATAGACGTTGGAGAGGTTGCCCAGCAGCAGGCATGGAATCAGTATGGATATGATGATGATGATGCCGCCCATGGTGGGAGTGCCTTTTTTACTGTTCTCTCCCTGGATTCCGAGATCGCGCACTATCTCTCCCACCTGCATGCGCCGCAGCCGGTCGATTATCTTGCGCCCGAAGACCAGCGCTATGAACAGAGCCAGCACGAATGACGCTCCCGAACGGAAGGTGATGTAGTCGATGAGCCTTATGCCCGGGATTCCGCTGTCCTGCAGAAGATTGAATATATAGTAAAGCATGATGTGGAGCGGTTGTGGTTAGTTTTGCTTTTCGAATACCTCGCGAACAATCTCGCGGTCGTCGAAATGATGCTTGACGCCGCATATTTCCTGATAGGTCTCATGTCCTTTTCCGGCAATGAGCACCACGTCGCCCGGCGAAGCGAGCATTATTGCGGTGCGTATGGCTTCGCGGCGGTCGGTTATGGAAATCGTGCGCGAACGCAGTTCGGGGGTGTCCAGACCGCTTTCCATTTCCCGTATTATTTCCGCCGGGTCCTCGTTGCGCGGATTGTCGGAGGTGAGGACAAGACGGTCCGAGCGCAGAGCCGATTCTTTTGCCATTATGGGGCGTTTTCCGGCGTCGCGGTTTCCGCCCGCGCCGACCACGGTGATTATCTTTCCTTTCTTTGCCAGAATCTCGGCGATGGTGTCGAGCACGTTCACAAGCGCGTCGGGGGTGTGGGCGTAATCCACGATCGCCGTTATACCCTCGGGCGAATGGATGGTCTGGAAACGGCCTGCCACCGGCACGAGGCGACTCATATCGACAAGTACCTTCTCTGGATCCCAGCCGAGCAGAATCGAGGCTCCATAGACAGCCGTCAGGTTGTAGGCGTTGAAACGTCCGGTGAAAAGAACTTCCACTTCGTTGCCGTTGAACTGCATCAGAGTTCCGTCAAGCCGGCTTTCGATGATGCGTCCGGTGAAATCGGCGTCTTTTCTCAATGAATAGGTGTATTTTTTTGCGGCAGTGTTCTGTATCATGAACGATCCGTTGCGGTCATCCGCGTTGACGAGGGCGAAGGCCGACGAAGGAAGAATGTCGAAGAACATTTTCTTTGCATCGCGGTAGGCTTCAACTGTCTTGTGGTAGTCCATGTGGTCGCGGGTCAGATTGCTGAAGACGCCTCCCGCAAAGGTAAGACCTGCGATTCGGTGCTGATGGGCGGCGTGGGAGCTGACCTCCATCGCGGCATAGCTGCAGCCTGCCACCACCATGCGGTGGAGCAGCTCGTTGAGAGTCAGGGGGTCGGGCGTGGTCTGGGTAGCCGGAACGGCTTCGGAGTCTATATAATTGCAGACGGTTGACAGAAGTCCGCATTTGTAGCCTGACATGCGTGCCATCTCGTAGATGAGGGTGGCCGTGGTCGTCTTTCCGTTGGTTCCCGTGACTCCCACGAGGCGCAGCTTGCGCGACGGATTGCCCCACCATTGCGAAGCGAGATATCCGAGAGCGACTGCCGAATCAGCCACCTTGATATAAGTGACATTGGATTCGAGGCGCTCGGGAAGCTCCTCGCATACTATCGCGGAGGCGCCGGCGAGAGTCACAAGAGGGATGAACTTGTGGCCATCGACATTATATCCGCGCACGGCCACGAACATGGATCCGAGTTTTATCTTACGGGAATCACATTCAAGCGAGGTTATCTCTTTGTTTTCGCTTCCAATAATCTCTTCGACCATTATGGCTGAGAGCAGGTCAGACAGTGATTTCATATATAACGTAATTTTTATATTCTACAATGATCATTCTTTCAGTGTCAGATAAATTTTTTCGCCTTTTCTGACTGCGCTTCCCGGAGCGGGGACCTGTCCGGTCACGCAGCCGCGGCCATTGATGCGCACCTGATAGCCGGCGCTCTCGAGTGTCTTCAGAGCGTCGCGCAGGCCGAGACCGAGAACATCTGGCACTCCTCCCGATTTTTTCGCTGGAGATGCCATGACTGCTTTACGGTTGCCGAGACTGAGCGATTTCTGGACCCTGTCGTTGCGTGCCGGATCAAGAGAGGCATACATCGTGGGGACAGGAGTGTTGTTGTGTTCGCCCTTCGTGTAGCTGTCATCGTAGTCCAGCATGCCTCGCGAGTAAAGCGCTTCGGCCACTTTGCGTACGATAGTGCCGGCGTTGGAGGCGGCGCCCATTGCGTTGCGTTTGGGATAGGAGACAAGCGCTATGCAGGTGTAACGCGGCTTTTCTTCGGGGAAGATTCCGCAGAAAGCCAATCGGTTGACGCCTCTTGTATAGCCGATGCCCTCTCTGTTGATGTTGGCTGTCCCCGTCTTGCCTATGATTCTGACCAGAGGCGACTGGAGGAAATGGCGCGCTGTTCCGTGTTTGCCCCAGACCACGGCCGAGAGCATTTTGCGCAGTGTGCGGGCATTGGCCTGAGTGCAGATGCGGTCACGGATGTTTGTGACGGGGTAGATGGTGTCGATGCCGTTGCCGATGAGTCCGCGCACCAGACGGGGGCGCACATAGACGCCGTCGTTGGCTATGGCGTTATAGAGCGACGCGGTGTAGAGCGGCGATATCTCCGTGCAGTAGCCGTAGCTCTGTTTGGCAAGCATCTGGCGCCCAAGGTCGTCGTTTTTCAGCGGAATGAAGTTGGGTACCTCTTCGCCGGCTATGCCGGAATTCATCGGCTCGAGGAATCCGAGTTTGCTCACTCGCTCGCGGAAAGCCGGTGGATTGGGACCGAAGCGGCGGGTGATGATCTTGGCCATCCCTATGTTGGATGACTGTTCGAGCACTCCCGTGATGTCGGCCGAAGCTATGAAGTGGGAGTCCTGGATCGCCTTTTTGCCATAGTAATACCATTTGTCGCCAAGAGGGATCACTTCATGGATATTAGTGACGATGCCGTCCTCGAGGGCTATGAGCATCGAAAGGGTCTTCACTACGGAGCCCGGTTCATAGCCGAGAACGGCGCGATTGCGGCTCTCGATGTATCCCTCGCCGGGCCGGGGGCTCAGCTCGAGATTGGCAACAGCCTTTATGTCGCCGGTGGCTACCTCCATGAGTATGACCGTACCCCAGTCGGCCTCGCAGAATTCAAGCATCTTGTTTAGCTCGTTTTCCACAATGTCCTGCATCTTTATGTCGATGGTCGTGCGGACAGTATAGCCGTTGACCGGAGGGATGTCTTTCCATTTGACTATGGCGGTTGTCAGGGGAACTTTCTTGGTGTAGCCCGGTTTGCCGTAGAGCAGGGAGTCGAGCGCTTTCTCGAGCCCGTATTTTCCGTGGACGCGCTTGATCGAGTCGGTCACACCCACGGCGCCGATACTGCGCCGCGCCATCGCTCCGTAGGGACGCACGCGGACCGATCGCGACTCGACCTTGAAGCCTATAAGCTTGCCTTTGCGGGGCGCTTTGGCCCGGGTGCGCGGGAAGGGGAAGGTTTTGACCAGTTCGCATTCGAAGAAAGATATGTCGCGGACAATGGCGAATGATCTCGACCATTTGTCCTTAGGCCGCTTCAGCGGTGAAAGAAGATACTGGCGCCACTCTTTGGCCGATTTTTTCGGGAAATGGGCCGCCAGGCTGTCGGCCACCCTCGGAACAGCCGTTTTATATGAATCGACGTTGAATTTGGGATGACGCAGGTCGAGGCATGGAGTGTAGAGAATCATATTTGTGGCCAGGACACTGCCGTCGGCTGCGAGAATTTCCCCGCGTTCCGGTTCTATGGTGTCGATCTCCGACAGCTCTTTTTCGGCGAGCTTGTTCCAGTGGGGAGCCGAGAGAACAGTGTTATCGACAAGCTTATACACGATGCGGCCGGATAACAGCAGTATGAACACCACTATTATTCCATAACGGATCAATATGTTGCGCCTGTTCTCTTTTTTCATTTGTCGGTTTTTAGACGGTAAGGGGGATTTTCGCTCACGTGCAGATTAAGATTCAGGGAATCGACCATGGCCTGCATGGAACTCTCCCTTATGCGGCTCATGTAGCGTGAGCGGCAACGGATGAGTTCGGCGTTTACAATTGCATATTCTTTGCTCAGCCGGGTGACCTCCTCCATTTTTGTCTGACAGCTGTATTTGCCGGAAATATATGCCAGTATCATGAAGACGCCAAGGATCAGCGCGAGCCAGTTGCGTGCGAAGAGGTCGGAGCTGACAATCTGCCCGAAAAGCAGTCGGCGCATCACGGAGCCGGACCGTTCGTCGGTGCCGCCCGCGTTTTGTTTCCCTGTTGTGTTGCTGTATGTTGACATAGATAACTTACACCTTTTGGGCCACGCGGAGTTTCGCACTCCTTGAGCGTGGGTTTTGTTCAATCTCTTCGGCCGACGGCACTATCGGTTTGGAATTGACCGCCTTGAAGGGCCTATAGACTTTGCCGAAGAAGTCTTTCTCTATTCTACCTTCGAAATTGCCGCTCTTGATGAAGTTCTTGACAAGTCTGTCCTCGAGTGAATGATAGGTTATAACGGCGAGACGTCCGCCGGGACGCAGGGTCTTCAGGCAGGCCTGCAGAAACTGTTCGAGAGCCTGCATTTCGCCGTTGACTTCTATGCGCAAGGCCTGGAAAATCATCGCGAGTTCCTTCTTCTCCCGTTTGGGGGATATGAAGCGGGAGCTGATTTCGCGCAGCTGTTCGATGCGGGTGACGGGACGTCCTGCGTTGCGCTCGGCCACGATGGCGGCGGCGAGACGTTTGCCGAAAGGAAGTTCCCCGTAAAGGGTGAAGATTCCGGCGAGTTCCTCTTCCGAGGCTGCCGACAGGAGGTCAGCTGCCGAGCGCGAGGCATGGCGGTTCATCCGCATGTCCAGAGGGCCGTCGAAACGGAAGGAGAATCCGCGCTGCGAGTCATCGAAATGATGGAACGAGACTCCGAGATCGGCAAGTATGCCGTCAACGGTGTCATGGCCGTAGAAGCGCATGAAATTGCGCAGAAAGCGGAAATTGCTATAGACCATTGTAAACCGCGGGTCTGTCATGGCGCGGCCGACGGCGTCTTCGTCCTGATCGAATCCGTAGAGATGTCCCTGAGGACCAAGATGTTCCACGATGGCGCGGCTGTGACCTCCGCCGCCATAGGTGGCGTCGATATAAATGCCGTCGGGGCGCAGGTCAAGCGCTTCGATGCATTCGGGTAGCAGGGCCGGTATGTGATATACGGGTTCTTCCATAAGACGGGCGGAAAAATATCTCCTTAGAAACAGGACGTAAAGTTACGATTTTTCGTCCGAAATTTACATAATTAAATTCCACTTTTTTTGAAAAATTTTAGCACAACTTATTTACATTCCCGCAATTAACTGAAAAATAGTTAATTGCGGGAATGCTTCGGGTTGATATATGCCGTTTGCAAATGTAAATCCTATCGGTTCTGTCCGAGGTTTACATTGGCCGATGAGCTGATGTCGAACAGGAGTTCCTGGGGAGTCCCTGAAACGGTTCGGGCCTTGTTGCCGGAGAAGGTGAATCCATCGACTGAACGGACGCCTATTCTGACGGGGCGATCAGATATGAAAGTGTTGTCGGTGACGGTGATATTCCTGTGGACATAGCCGGCATCGGAAAGCACGTTTTCGGGAGCTATGCTGATAACCGGATTGCTGCACTGCTCGAAGACGTTTCCGGAGATGGTCACGTTCTCTACGGCGCCTGATTCGAACCATGAGCGTCCGTCATCGGCTATGAGGATGGCCGCCATGGGACATTTGACGAAACGGTTATTCCTGATGACAACGGGACGCCATGTGGTTACCAGAATGCCGCGTGTCGGGATCAGGGAGAAGTATGAGTTCGTGATGCTGACGGTCGGACACCATGTGCGGTTCTCGACTATCATTCCCTTAAGCGACGCGGGGACTTTGGCGCCTTCGACGGGGCGGAATCCTTCCATCGTGATTTCCGTGTTCCGTTCATCAGCCATGCGTGCGCTCCCTACCACGAAATAGCCTACGGGGAGAAGAGTGGCGGGATCGGTGACCGAGACGGTGTCACCTTCGGTGAATCCGAGGAATCCGAACGTCTGGTGGTGCATGTAGCGCGCCGTCAGTTTGTTACCGTTGATTTCGGTTATCTTCAGGTGTGTTCCGTGGATGTTGATCGGGTCGTCATGAGCACTCCCGAAACGGCAGTTGTCGAAACGGACAAGACCTCCGCAGCTCGATACCTGGAAGAAATCGGCGAATCCCACAGCCGTGCGGTTTGTTGCCGAGTCGGCCCAGCACGTGATGTTTTCTATAGTGATGTTTTTCGACAGCTGGCTGACAACCCCGAAGTTGCCCATGAATTTGAACCGTATGCCTGAGAGGGTGACGTCGGTCGAACGGTTGACAAGACCGGCGACTTCGCTTCTGATAGCATGGCGCATCTGAAATGTCTCTCCGGGAGCGCACGCAGGGGCATTGCCGGAATAGCTGAAGCGTAGCGTCCCGGGAGTGACCTCCTCGACATTTACGGCAAGAGCCACGGGCGAGTTGCAGCGCAGATTGGTGCCTTTGGCGGGGCTGAAAAGCTGTGCTATGCCGTCGGTGAATTCCCATCCGAATCCCTTCCAGTACAGTTTTCCGTCACGGATTTCGTAGCGGGAGCGTTCGTTCACTTTTGCCAGAATGGAATTGTCGGTGCGTTCTACGACAGTCATTTCCGGAACGGACGGATCGGCGGCATCGACAGTCAGGCCTGTCAGTCTGATGTCGGTGCACGAATCTATGACCCATGGAGTCATCTCGCCGTGGGTGAGCAGTGTGGCCTTGCCGTCGCCGTTTATGGTCACGTGCTTAAGATTTTTCAGAAGCAGCCCTATATGTTTGTTGGCGGTCTTGTGTTCTGTCTCCGACGCTGTGTTGCTCACTCTGTAGTAGCGCACTAAGCTTTTCTCTTTGGAAAGGTTGTAGGTGCCCGGCGCAAGTCTGATTTCGACAGGGCCTTTGGCTTTTGAGGCTTTGCGCAGAGCAGCGTTGAGAACTTGTGTGGCGTCGCCCTTGGGCGGTTTTACGTTGATTACTTCAGCTGATGCCATGACGCTGATGGAAAAAAGCGCCAAGATGGCTGTTGTCAGTTTCTTGATCATAAGTGTTGAGTGTAAGGAATAGGTATGAATGGTAAGAAGAAATACTTTAAGGCGTGGAAGGAATAGTGAATACAAAGCGTGCGCCGGAGCCTTCATAGGATTTATCGACATATATCTTGCCTTTCATGAGATCGGCTATCATGCGGCAGATGCTGAGTCCGAGGCCGGCGCCCTGCGACATGGGCGACAGTTTTTCGAAACGTTCGAATATGAGCTCTTCTTTTCCTTCGGGGACCCCGATGCCCGAATCCGTCACGGTAAAGGTAGTTGTGCCTCCGACAGTATCGACTTTGTAAGCGAGCTCTATGAATCCTTCTTCGGTGAATTTGATGCTGTTCAGGAGCATGTTGACGAGCACCTGCTCAACTCGCCGTGCATCGGTGTAGATAACCTGGGTCGCTTCGTTCTCGTTTGCCCAGCGAAGCGTGACGCGGGGATTGTCAAGGTGGAGCCTTGCGTTTTCCATAGCCGCAACGCAAAGTGTGCGCAGCGGGACGGTTGTTCGCTGGATGGGAAGCGTGCCTGCTTCGGCATTGCTTATCTCGAGGACGTCGTTGATGAGGGTGCGCAGCATTTCGGCGCTGACGTCAATGGTGCGGGCGAATCGGTCGAGGTAATGCCGTTTCTCTTCGTTGGCGTTATCGACGAGGATGTGCGAACACTCCACGATCGCGTTCAGCGGCGAGGCTACTTCATGGCTCATGTTGGAGATGAAGTTGTTTTTATGGCGATTTGCTTTCCGGGCTTCATCGCGAGCCTCGATCAGTGACGTCTGGGTGCGTTGCATGTTGTCGCGCTCGGCGGTCAGCATGTCGTTTGTCTCGAGAAGTTTCTCTGAAATTTTGCGCGTACGCCGGTAGAGGACTATGAACAGTATGGTTGCAAGCAGAAGCAGGACAATCGCCACAATGGCCACAACAGTAGTGCGGTTGCCTTTTGCGGTGCCAATGAGGTCTGAGGCGGTGGCGGATGCAGAGTCGTCGGTGACGTCATAGAGTACGCGGAGTTCCTGGCCGCGTTGGAGAGTACGTTCTTTCAGTGTGTTCTCAAGAATCTGATTGTATTCTATGGCGGTTTGTGTCAGCAGCTCTTTGTTCTCGGTTTCGGCGGCGGCTTTGACAAGCATCCTCAGAAGCAGACGTCTCGTGGCGAAGGCTCTTTCCGCTTGCAGGCTGTTTTCGAGGAGGGGAACTGCCTGGGTGTAGCGCCCTTTGGCCATGAGATAGGAGGCTTCCGCGCGGGGATTGTGGGCCATGTCGTCGGCGACGGCTTGGTTTTTATCGCGCAGTTCGGTTATCTTCCTGAAGGTCTCTTCTATTTCATCGGGAGAGAGTGCGTCGGCATTGATGAGCATACGTCGATATACACTGTAGCGGAACCGGTCGTAATTACGGAATTTGCGGCCGTCGGATTGTGCCTGATGGTCCAGACGGTCAATCACTTTCATGAGCTCGCGGTCGGCGGCTACGGCTCTTGCCGGCTGGTCATTGTAGGTATATGCCATCGCCGAGTGGAGATAGAACATGTTCTCCAGACCGTCAAGGCGATAATCCATCTTTTTAAGCAATTTTTCGAGCTCTTCGAGATATATTGTCATAATTTCGCCGGGCATCGACATGTCAAGATAGTTACATATCGTGAAGAGAAGGACTATTCGGGTGTTGACGGCGGATTTGTCCGATTTTTTCTCTGCCCTGTACCGTTTGGTCAGTTCGGTCAGCCGGTGGAATCTGTCGGCTTCCGAGGAATATCTGGCCTGGTTGGTCATGGCGCAGAGATAGATGAAACACTCCGTGGCCTCCCGTTCCGGGGATATGGGGATTTTTTTCAGCTCGCCCATGTACTTCGAGATGAGGGTGGAGTCTTTGCCGATATTGAATGATGACAGGCGCCGCAGCATGTCGAGGGCCGAGGCGTAGTCTTTGGCTTTCATCGCTGCCTGAAGCACGCGCTCACCGGTTGCGACCACGCTGTCCTGGGGCGCGAGGTCGAATATGTCATACAGGGCGTTGATGCGGGCGGTGGAGCTCTTCAGGGTCGGCAGCTTTTTGTTTATGCTGTCACTCAGCATTTTGTTGCGCAACTGTATCTCGTTCTGGGAAAAAACTCCGAATGAGACACAGATGGCGAGAATTATCGAAAACAGGATTCGACACATGGGGCAAAATCGCTTTTAATTGGTTTATTGACCCCTGCCGGATATTTTTCCCGGCAGGGGGAGTGGTTAAGGCAGGTGGGCTGAGAGTGTCAGTCCTCGAGGAAATAGACAAGAGTGGTGACCACGCGCACTTCCTTGATATAGGGCGTATAAGTGTCGCGGTCCTCGATGGTGAACTGTCCCTGACGTGCGTCCTTGATCTTGCCTATTTTGCTTTGGGAATCGGAAGCGAATTTCTCAGCCGCTTCCCGGGCGTTTTTGGTGGCTTCGGCTATCATTTCCGGCTTTATGGAGTTGAGGTCGGTGTAGTCGTATTTGATCGGGTTGGCATAATCGGTTGCGATGGGTATGCCGCGTTTCATCAGTTCGCCCTGGCGGTTGATGAGATCATGGACTTTCGTTACTTCCGACGAGCTGACCGTAACGACCGAAGTCACGCTGTAGTTGAACGGGATGGGCTGGTTGTTGTAGCGGTCGGCGCTGAGATCGGTCATCTGCGGGGCGCTGACAGAGATGTCTTTCGCGTCGATGCCGTTGTCACGCAGGAAACGGACAATGGTGTCGTTTGTGGCGGACACGTTGGTATATACCTGCGGCAGGTCGTTGCCTACGAGCTTGAAAACAATGGGCCAGGTGACATGGTTGGCGGGAACTTCCCGGGTGGAAAGGCCGCGCACTTCCACGGTGCGCTGGCTGTCGTTGAACGATTTCAGGCCGCTGCGCAGGCATAGTCCGAGAGCCAGCAGCCCGACAGCGATGATTATCGAGGAGAAAACAAGGCGGTAGTTCATGGAGAAAACAGGTTAGAATTGCTTGAAATAGAGAATGGCGTCATTGGGGACTCCTTCGATGCTGACGCGGACGGCATCAAGATCGCCGATTTTGGCACGGCCGAGAATGGCTGTGGGCTGGATGTATTTGACAACGAACTCGTCTATGTCGGAAGGTCGCAGGATGATGTAGGGGCTTTCCTGCGTCACACCGGTGCCTGACTTGAATATCATGTCGCAGACCTGCATCAGGCGCCCCTGAAGAAGATCGGCCGCTTCTTTGTTCTCGAGGCTGCGGGCGCAGCCGTAGCCTGTGAAGAGCAGGTAAAGATTGGCTGGATCTTTTGCGAGAGCTTTCCAGATCAGCGAAAGGGCGGTGGAATAGTCGCCGGCCGCATAGGTCTTGGCTATGTCGGGATATTGTGTCGCGGCGCTGAATCCGGGCTGCAATGCCGTGCCGTAATATATATAGGCTATCTCCGAAGGATCGAGACTGTGGCCTGCGGCAAATCTGTCGGCAAGGGCCTTGTATTTGCCATGATCGGCCACGGCAGCCGATACCGACGCGCGGTCGGAGGGAACAGTTCCCTTGTCGCTGCCCATAGCGGGGATGACAAGAATGGCGGAAAGCAGAAGCGGGAGTATAAAACGTTTCATTGTCTTTTTTTGTTGGTTTTGTTTTCTATAGGTTGAATTTAAGCATCGAGTCGATCAGGCTGCGGTCATTGGATAGTCGCGGCACTTTCCTCTGTCCGCCGAGTTTGCCCGTCGAGGCGAGCCATTTGTCGAAAAGTCCCGGAGAAGCTACGGTTACCGAGAGCGGATCAAGGAATATGTTGCCTGAACGCTTTGCCTGATAATCGCTGTTTTCCTCGGTGAGCGCCTTGTCGAGCGTCGCGGCGAAACGGTTCATGTCTGGCGGCATGACGGCGAATTCGATGAGCCACTGGTGGCGTCCGCGCGAACGGCCGGTAGTATAGACCGGAGCGGCGGTGTAGTTCAGCACCTCGGCGCCTGTCAGGCTGCATGCTTTTGTCAGGGCTGCGTCCGTGTTATGGACCATCACCTCTTCTCCAAATGCGTTTATGAAGCTTTTTGTTCGGCCGGCCACCGTGATTCTTAGCGGATTCACGGTTTCCACCCTGACGGTGTCGCCGATAGGGAATCGCCAGAGACCGTTGACCGCCGTAATTATCATCTCGTAGATCCTTCCGGGTCCCACTTCCCAGGCGGGGAGGGGATCGCCTCCTTCCTGAGGGATGAATTCATAGAACACTCCGGCGTCAAGAAGCAGGAGCATCGCCCGGCTGTCACGTCGGTCCTGAACGGCGAAGAACCCTTCGGAGGCGTTGTATGTCTCGAGATAACGCATGCGCCCGGGGTCTATTATCGAGTCATATTGACTGCGGTAGGGCGCGAAAGATATGCCTCCGTGGAAGAAAACTTCCAGATGCGGCCACACTTCATGAAGCTCCTTGGCGCCCTTCTTCTCCATAATTCCCCTGAGAACGGTCAGAAACCACGAAGGGACGCCTGAAATGTTGGTGACGTCGGCATTCATGGCCGATTCCACAAGGGCGGGGAGTTTTTTTGTCCAGTCGGCCATCAGAGCCGTTTTCTTGTCAGGGACGCGCAGAAGCTCCACAAGCGGGTTAATGGAATCGATCAGAGTGGCCGAAAGATCTCCGACTTTGGTCCGGGAGCCGGCCGGAAGATCAAGTTCGTTGGCGAAGCTGCCTCCCAGAATGAAGGACTTACCCGAGAAGAGACGGCTGTCGGGGTAAAGTCCGAGATAAAGCGAGACCACGTCGGAGCCGCCGCGGTAATGGTTGCGCGACAGCGACTCGTCCGTAATCGGGATGTACTTGCTTTTCCCGTCGGATGTGCCTGACGACTGGGCGAAGAACCGCGTGCGGCCTGGCCACAGTATGTCACGCTCGCCGCGGATCATTCTCATGATCAGAGGTCGCAGTTCCGAATAGGGCGTTATCGAAACGGCGCGCCTGTAGCCCTCGTAGGAATCGACTGACGCGAATCCGTGACATTCGCCCCACTCACACCGGCGCCCGGCTTTCAGCATGCGTGCCAGTTCGCGGCGCTGAAGGCGCTCCGTCTGCGAGGCATATTTTTCAAAATCCCTCAGCCGGCTTGTGAAATAAGGGCGTATGAGCGGGGTCAGATTCATATCGGAGTTTTTTATCTAACAAAATTACATCAAAAATTGATGATTTTTATCTTTTCAGCGATTATTTTGGATCGAAAAACCGGGAATTCGTTTTTTTATGAAAAAATATACGTAATTTTGCGAACAAACTGTGGCCTCAGACAGGTTTATCAGATATGAAAAAGTTTTTACCACAATTCGCATTATTCCTGGCAGGCATGCTCTGCCTTGTCTCGTTTTCATCCTGTGACGACGATGACGATTACTACACCGGTGATTTTCTGACTGATTATGACTGGGAACTTACTGCTGTCAACGGCATGGGTATCTCGGAAATGGATGTCGTGGAATTCCAGTTCTACAATTACGGCAACGGCACCTACGGCCGTTACAACCAGTATGGCAACTGGCAGACGGTGCCGATCCAGTGGGACATTTCGGTTGCCGGAGGCGGTGCCGAATACCTGTCTGTCTATCTTAACGACGGCCAGACGTGGGATTATCTCATGCGCACCTATGGCGGACGCTACCCGGTGCTTGAGCTAACCGATCTCGCCACAGGAGATATCCTGACCTTCGAGCCAATATAATGACAGATGACTGATAACGCCCCAACTGAAAAATGGACCGAACTGGAGCTGTTGCCCGAATGGGGGGAGCAGTTCTACGACATATACACCGGCAAGAAGTTCGGCAAATGGGTGATGCTGAAGACTCTCAAGCCCGAGTATAAGGACGATCCCCGTTTCCGAGCCATGATAGAGAAGGAATTCGATGTCCGTTACAATCTGGCGCATCCGGGAATTGTCATGATCAATGATTTCGAGGATGTTCCGGGTGTGGGCATGAGCATCATAACCGACGATGTCTATGGCCTTTCCCTCCGCAAGCTCCTCGACAAAGGCGAAGTGACGGAGAAGCATATAGAAAAGCTCTGCACCCAGATGGTCGAGGCGATGGATTATATTCAGAACAACCATATCGTTCACTTTCCTCTCCGGCCTGAGACTGTCATCTTCACCGAAAACATCGAGAATCTCAAGCTGATTGACGTGGGGTTCGACCAGCGTGACACACTGACTGCCGCCGAGGCTACGGATGACATCCTGTCGTTCGGCAAAATCCTTTCGGAGGCTCTTGACGCAGTGCCCGATGCCCCGGCTTATCTGCGACGCATAGCCGATAAATGCTGCCAGCCCGATCCGAAGGACCGCTATGCTTCCATTCATCAGCTGCGGATGGCTCTCGCCCATCGTTCAAACAACAAATTCTATATCTACATCATCATATTTCTGCTTGTCATGATCGGTATTCTTCTTTGGGTAAGCTCATCGAAAGCGCCAAAAGCGGGTGTCACGGCCCACGTGGAGAATGTCGTACGTGGCCCTTTTATCGATATTTATGTCAGTTGAAATAAAAAAACTTGTTCCCACCCGTAAAGAGCTGCGCCGTTTCGTCGATTTCGGCATCAGCCTCTATTCCGGCAATTCCTGTTATGTCCCTCCTTTGAGAATCGACGAGATCCAGACTCTCCTACCTGAGAAAAACCCGGCGTTTGATTTTTGCCGTGCGCAGGCTTTCATGGCTTATCGCGACGGCAAACCGGCAGGAAAAATCGTGGCTATCGTAAATGACGTGGCCAACGGACGTTCCGAAAAGAAACAGGCGCGTTTCGGATTCGTGGATTTTATCGACGACGCGGAAGTTGTAGATGAACTTTTCAGCGCTGCCGAAAACTGGGCCCGCGAACAGGGAATGACAGAGATAATCGGTCCCATGGGCTTCACGGACATGGATCACGAGGGGATGCTCGTGGACGGATTCGACGAGATGGGCACCATGGCGACAATCTACAATTATCCCTACTATCCACGCCACATGGAGCGCATGGGCTACACCAAGGATGCCGACTGGATTGAGTTCAGGGTCGAAGTCCCCGACAAGGTCCCTGAAAAATATGCGCGCATAGCCGAGATTGTCAAGAAAAAATATAATCTGCGTGTCCTCAAATACACTTCGCGTAAAAAAATCAAGGACGAATATGGCCGCGAACTTTTTAAACTCATCAACGAGGCCTACGACAAGCTCTACGGCTATTGTCCGCTCTCGGAGCGACAGATCGATTATTACATTTCGCAATATCTCGATTTCCTGCGCCTTGACTGCGTGAGCGTGATTGTGGATGCCGAGGATAAGCTTGTCGGAGTGGGAATCTCCATGCCGTCGCTGTCTCAGGGGCTACGCAAGGCCAACGGGCGGATCTTCCCCTTCGGATGGTATCATATCCTGAAATCGATCAAAGGGAAATCGGATGTGGTCGATCTGATGCTCATAGCCGTGGCCAAGGAGTACCAGAACAAGGGCGTCAACGCAATGATTTTTGCCGATCTGCTTCCCATCTACATAAAAAGCGGCTTCAAGTTCGCCGAAAGCAACATCGAGCTGGAAACAAACGAGAACGTCCAGCAGCAGTGGCAGTATTTCAACTACCGTCAGCACCGCCGGCGACGCGCCTGGAAAAAACAGCTGTAACAATCCGGGCGGCATGTTTGTTATAAATGCGTAACATTTAACAAACATGCTCCTATGAACAATTCATACTACGATTCCCTGCAGGGCGGCTCTCCCGGAGGCGACGCATTGGCTGCGCGTGTCACCCAGGTGATGAAGCGCGTATATTTCAAGATGTTTCTGGCAATGATTGTCAGCGGATTTACCGCATGGATATGCGCATCCATGGGGTTCATCACTTTTTTCGCCACGCACTCATGGATGATGTGGGTGCTGTTCGGAGTGGAGATGGTGCTTGTCATGTCCATTTCGGGCGCCCTTAACCGCATGACTTCATCGACGGCCACGCTGCTTTTCTATCTTTTCGCCATTGTGAACGGAGTGGTCATCTTTCCGCTCATCTATGTTTATTCGGGCGTCTCGATTGCAAAAACGTTTTTCATAACGGCTGCCGTTTTCGGGGCCATGAGTGTATATGGCTATTTTACAAGCCGTGATCTCAGCCGTTGGGGGTCGATCCTGACTATGTGTCTTTTCGGTCTTATCATTGTAGCCTTGGTCAATATTTTCCTCAAGTCAAGCACAATGGAATGGATCATATCCGTGGCCGGAGTCATAATATTCATCGGCCTGACGGCATGGGACACCCAGCAGGTCAAGACAATGGCGCAGATGGCCCCGCAGGAATACGTGGGCAAGCTTGCCACAGTAGGCGCCCTGACCCTTTATCTCGACTTCATCAATCTGTTCCTGATGCTGCTGAATTTCTTCGGCAATTCACGCAACTGAACCGTAATAAGAGCGTTGTCACTGTGAGATGGTGACCCCCTCGGGGGTGACCGTCAGCGTGGCTTCGATGCTTTCCACGAGCGGCATTATGTTCTTGGCATGACCGAAAGGAACGCCGAAAGCCACCGGATAGTCATATTCTCTGACCATTCCGGCTATCATGCTTTCCATTGACTCGTTGTCTATGTCGGGAGAATACTCCGTGAAATCGCCAACAATCAGTCCGCTCAGTTGCTCGAGGATTCCCGACAGCTTAAGCTGATACATCATGCGTTCTATCTTGTAGATCGGTTCCGAGACATCCTCTATGAACAGGATTGTCCCGGGCTTGAACATGTCGAAGTGTGTTCCGATCAATCCGTTGAGAACTGCCATGTTGCCACCGAGAAGCGGAGCCGTCGCCTCGCCCGGGCGGTTCAGCGGATGTGGGGCAATTTCAAAAGTCTGCGGTTTTCCCTGAAGGATGCCGAAGAGGGCCTGCGAGTCGGCGTCATTCCCCGAGTGGGTGGCTATGTGTCGGGCCATTGGGCCGTGGATTGAGGCAATGCCGTGGCGGCTCATCAGCGCGTGGAGCGCCGAGATGTCGCTGAACCCTATTATCCATTTGGCATTTTCGCGCAGCGGGAGCTTGTCGAGGCGCTCCAGAAGATGCACCGCGCCATAGCCTCCGCGTGAACACAGGATCGCTTTCACTTCGGGATCGAGCAACGCTTCTTCCAGATCGGCGTAGCGTTCGTCGTCGGTTCCGCTATATGTTCCGTGGCGGCCGAAAGCGTGTTTCGACGTGTAAGGTTCCCATCCGAGTTCCTGAAGCACCGGCAGGGCGTTATAGACATTCTGCGCCCGGCTGATCCCTGCGGGCGAGACTATGGCTATCTTGTCGCCCTCTTTCAGCGCGGGCGGGATTATCAGCAGATCGTCATCCATGATTCTTTCAGGTTTGTGTTTGCCGTCAGTTGACCTGTACTTCTATTCCTTCTTCACGGAAACGGTCGGCGATCCTTTCGAGCTCCTCGCGTTCAACTTTGTGAAGGGTGCGGCAGGGCGTCGGACGGTCTATCGAATAGAGCATAACCGAGCGCGGCTTTATCCGGCGGCATGCCTCGAGCAGAGCGTCGATATGCCGGGGCGTGTCGTTGCCGATCTGTTTGCCGTTTTCCTCTCCCCTGAGGATCATCGTCTGGACTATGGCCTGCCCCGGGAACCGGGCTATGCCGCTGATCGCTTTTTCTGCCGTGAAATCGGGCGAGACGGGGCGGTCGATCAGGCGCACGCTCTCTTCGAGTGCCGAGTCGAGTTTCAGTATATTGTTATCCACTTTCCGCAGAGCTCTGACTACATCCTCGCGGTCAAGCCGGGTGGAATTGCTCAGAACGCTGATTTTGACCTCGGGAAAATACTTGTCGCGCAGGGCTATGGTGTCATCTATGATTCCTTCGAAATCGGGGTGCATCGTGGGTTCGCCGTTGCCTGAAAACGTTATGACATCGAGATTTTCACCGGCCGCTTTCATCGAGGCGAGTTTTTCCTCAAGGAGTCGGGCCACTTCCCCGCGTGGCGGAAGACCGGCTTTTCCGGGGCCTTGTGCATTGAATCCGGCCTCGCAGTAGAGGCAGTCAAACGAACAAACCTTTCCGTCGGCAGGCGACAGATTGACCCCCAGCGAAGTCCCGAGGCGCCTTGAATGGATCGGGCCGAATATGGTCGAATGGAAGAGGATGGTCTGCATTGTTATTTCTTTGTCACGTTGACTTTGACCGTGGGCGGAAGAGTCGAGTTGCGCTCATCCACTGCTTCGATAACCTCGTGGGCGAGATGGATGAAAGCGTGGCCCGAGATCGAGTCTGAGAGTGCCGCGGGCGTTCCGCCGTCGGCATTGTCGCATATCGACCCAACGATCGGAATCTGCGCGAGCAGCTTGATATGCAGCTTCTCGGCAAGGCGCACTCCGCCGTCGCGCCCGAAGATATAGTAGCGTTCTTCAGGGTGCTTCTCGGGTGTGAACCACGCCATGTTCTCCACAAGTCCGAGCACGGGGACGTTCACCTTTTCGGACTGGAACATGGCGATGCCCTTGCGTGCGTCTGCGAGAGCCACTTCCTGCGGGGTGGTCACCACCACGACTCCCGTCATGGCGAGTGTCTGGACCAGTGTCAGATGGATGTCGCTCGTTCCCGGGGGCATGTCGATGAGGAAATAGTCAAGTTCGCCCCAGTCGGCTTCCTCTATGAGTTGCCGCAGCGCGTTGGAGGCCATGCTTCCGCGCCAGAGCACCGGCGCGTCCTTGTCAACGAGGAATCCTATCGACAGAACCTTGACACCGTAGCGTTCGGCCGGTATTATCAGCTGGCGTCCGTCAACTTCGTGCATGTAGAGTTCGGTGTCTTCGAGACCGAACATTTTGGGAACCGACGGACCGAAAATATCGGCGTCAACCAGCCCGACACGGTAGCCTTCGCGGGCGAGAGCCACTGCAAGATTCGCGGCTATGGTCGATTTGCCTACGCCTCCTTTGCCCGACGATACGCCGACAATGTTTTTCACTCCCGGAAGCAGAGGGGCTTTCTCTACGGGAGCCTGCGGGGTGACGGTGTTGACCGTGACCTCTACTTCGGGAGAGATGCGGGTGTGGATGGCCGCCTCGGCGCTTTTGACGAGAGAGCGCATGAACGGATCGGTGGGCTTTGCGAAAACAAGCGAGAAGCTGACGCGGTTGCCGTCGATGCGTATGTCGTCGGCGACCATGTCGAGTTCGACGATATTTTTACCGTTGCCGGGATAGCGCACCGTGCGGAGCGCGTCAAGAATCAGATTGGGATATAATCGTTCCATAATAGACTGCTATTTCTGTTGTAAATCGTTGCTCATCATCTGCGGCATCTGTATGTAGCCGCGCGAAAAACTGCGGTAAGTGTCGCGTTCAATCTCAACCTCGGGTTCCTGCAGGAGGGTGTCGCGGTCAAGCAGGAAGGCGAGATATTTTATTGTCAGCCCCCGGTCGAGCCACTGCTGTTCGTAGTAAGTGCGGATGTTCAGGATCGGGTCGCCGGCATGGGTGGTGTAGAGGTCATCGGTATCGGCTTCTGTTTTCAGCGCGTTCAGCCTGACCATCTCGCGGGTATATGTGTAGAGAAACGGGCTGTCGGTCTTGAGATTGATGCGGGCGTTGTCGGCGGTGACTTTCCGGTAAAGGTTCATGAAGCGCGTTGACGTGAGCCTTTTGCGCGTTTTCTTCATCTGGGGGTCGGGGAACGTGATCCATATCTCGCTGACCTCGCCGGGCGCGAAGAAAGAGGGAAGCAGTTCGATGTCGGTTCTGAGAAAAGCCACGTTCGCGAGTCCTTTGTCGCGTGCTTTGCATGCTCCCGACCACATGCGTGCTCCTTTTATGTCGATGCCTATGTAATTGGCCTCGGGATGGGCTTCGGCAAGTCCTACGGTGTATTCCCCTTTGCCGCATCCCAGTTCAAGAACTATCGGATTGTCATTGTGGAAGAATTCTTCGTGCCATTTTCCGCGGAGCGGAAACTCCTTGTCTTGGAGCGCTGCCCACGGATACTGGAACACGAGGTCTATCTCCTCCATTTCCTTAAATTTCTTCAGTTTGTTTTTTCCCATGTCCGGTTTAAAGAAGTCAATGTGCAAAAATAGCCAAAATCCGGGAGATACCCCATAAGCGCCGACATAAAATAACAATTTTTCAATGTGAAGGATACCTGTAAAAGAAAAGCGCACCTCCCGGCGCGCTTTTTAAATTAAAACCAATCAAATTCATTAAAACCAATCAAAAACATGTGTGCAGATCAAATATCGATTAAGAAACAATCAAAAATTATGAAGTTAAAAACTTGAATTTCGGTTAGATGAGGGAAAGAGTGCCGCGTTGAGTGCGGCTATGTTTTTTACGCCTTTAATTTTGTCCGCTGCTTTTCAGCGATAGTCAGCGAAACGCTGCTGAAGAGCCTGACGGGCGAAGAAAATGCGGCTCTTTACTGTTCCGAGGGGGAGCTGCATGTGTTCCGCGATCTCGTTGTACTTGTATCCTGCCACGTGCATCGAGAAAGGAACGCGGTATTTTTCGGGGAAATCCTCGATAGCCGATGCTATTTCATTAACACCGAAAGAACCTTCGGGAGTCTCGAAACCTGAATCCTGCGGGAGGTTGAGGTGATAGAGATCTTCTGTGCGGTCAACGACTGTTGCCGAACGGACGACCCGGCGGTAGTTGTTGATGAAAATATTACGCATTATGGTGAACACCCACCCCTTGAAGTTTGTATTCTCGACATATTTCTCGCGGTTGTCGAGAACTTTCAGTGTAGTGTCCTGCAGGAGATCGTAAGCGTCATCGCGGTTTGAGGTGAGCGTGTAGGCGAAGTTGAGCATGTTGCTCTGAAGGCTCATAAGTCTTGTGGTGAAAGCGGCGGTTGTCATAAGGCGTTGTAATTAGTAGTTGAAAATCGGTTGTCAGGTTCTTGTTACAAAACGTTGACAATGCAAAAATACGGATAAAAACACAGATGCAAGTGTTTTAAAGTTAAAATCAGTTAAAATAGTTACACCTCTGTTACAATGGCTTCTATATTACTGGTGTTCAGCCAAATAAAAATTAGGTTAATTCTTTTCTCGAGTTAAGAAAAATCGCACTTTCAGATCAACACAATAAAAAACCGGGAGCGCGATACGCGCCCCCGGCAGCTAAGAATCAAAGATGATTCGGATAAGAATTATTCTTCTTCACCGGCAGCTCCGAAGAGAGCTTCGTAGCCCGGATTCTGCGTGAGGTTGGGATTCATGGTGATTTCGTAGGTCGGCACCATCCACAGATAGTAGGTGTCAAGCCATCCCTTGCCGCTTGCAAGAGGTCCGTCGTAGGTGTATATCCAGCCGGAGTTGGCCGATCCGTTGGTTTTTGACTCGGCGTGGCCGTTGGACTTGATCTGATTGTAATCTACAAAAGGACCGGTATATTTACCGTTACCGTAGGGGAAGTGGTTCTTGTCAACCCACATTCCACACGGCTGGCGGTTCACGTAGTAGGGTGCTTTGTGCCAGCGGCGGATATCGTAGAATGCAAAACCTTGACCGAAGAGCTCTATCATACGTTCGCGACGAATCTCCCAGAGGACGGGATCAACCTCATAGTTGGTCTTGCCGTCATATCCGCGGGTCCATGCGGCGGTTCCCTTGTCGCGTGCCGGGTCGAAATCGGGGCCTATTTCAGCAACGTTCATGAGGCCGACGCCTGCGCGCTCACGGAGCTTGTTGATGGTGCGGTCAGCGACTTCCTGATTGAAGCGGCCGAGTTCCCAGGCTGCTTCTGCATAATTGAGCAGAACTTCCTCGATGGTGAAGATGGGTTTGTCGGAAGTCTGGAAATTACCGTTGGAGCCGACTTCCCATGCCGTGTAGTGCTTCCAGAAATAGTAACCGGTCTGGCAGCGCATGTAGTTGTCAGTCTGGCTGTACTGGGAGATATTGGGCGAAGAGTGGGTCATCGAGCCGCCCCAGTTGTGGCCGGGAAGACGTTTGCATCCGAGGGTTTCGTCGCCGGTTCCGTTCTCGCAGAACACGTTCTCGCCGAGATACTTGATGTAACGGCCGAATTTTTCGGCATATTCGGCGTCAATGGGGAATTCGCCGAGGCTTTCACCTTCGCGCCAGTAGCGCCATTTCTTGAATGTGTTGACATTGTCGGGCGCGCCCGAGTTCTCTATCTTGGCCTGGGCAGGCGGGCAGATATTGATGAACAGACGCGGGTCGCGGTCGGCGAAGTAGTCGTAGAGGTCTTTGCCTTCGCCTCCCTGGAAGCCTGAATTGGCGTTTTCGATTGGCTTGCCGTTCTTCATGAGGAACATATCGACAGTGTGTTGCGGAGCGTCGCAGCGGTGAGCCTCTACGTGAATGAGGTCGCTGTAGCGGTGCTTGCTCAGATCGCCGTATTCCTTGAACATGATCACGCCCGGAACCCCGGCGAGATTCTCCGTAGTCATGATTTCGTCATAGCCTGCGCCCGGATAGCTGTTAGTTCCTTTGCCATGGTAGAGCGTGGAATATTTGTTCATGAGTTCCTGCGATACAGTCAGACATTTCTCAAGATATTTATTGGCATTCACGCCGGTCTGATGGTATTTGGCCCAGGTTCCTTCGCGGAGAAGGAAACGGCTGAGAGCAGCACGGCAGGCATCGGCAGTCACGCAGTTGTCGCCGTCGCGCGAGCAGTTGCCAATGTTGGCGATGGCATATTCGAGACGTTCGATGATCTTGTCGGCGACTTCCTCGCGCGGAGTGCGCGGACCGTAGGCTTCCTCCGAGGTGTCGGAGAGAACGCTGGTGATGTAGGGGACGTCGCCATATTTGTTGACAAGCTCCATGTACCACCATGAGTGGAAGAAATAGCCGACAGAGCGCCAGTGGTCTTTTTCCTCATCGGTCATGTTGGCGTCATCGATGTGACTCAGCATTATGTTGACCGTGCGGATCGGGCCGAAGCCCCAGTCGTTGCTGGTTGTGGTCGGCGTGATCGACTGGAAGGCGTAGGGATTGCGGAAGCCTTCGCGGTTGGTCATGAGACCTGAGTAGGCGTCGCTGCTCCACTGCGTGCAATAATAATATGAGTTATTATGGTTTGTCCAGATACGCGTGTCGGTGAAAAGACTGTAGAGATTATAGGTATATGCCTTGAAATTGTCGTAGGTCACGAGGGCGTTCTGCTCCGTGAGGCTGAGCTGGGGATATTTCTCCAGGTAATCGTCGTTACATCCGGAAGCTCCCAGCAAGGCTGCGGTTGCGGCAGCCGGAAGAAGTATTTTGAATAGTTTCATTTTGTTGTCAGGTGTTTAGAAGGTTACGTTGGCACCGATAGACCATGTGCGGTAGAAAGGATATGTCCAGCTGAGGTTTTCAGGGTCGTAGCCTTTGGGGAGGTTGGTCCAGGTGTGGAGATTCTCAACAGAGCCATAAATGCGGAACTGCTTGATGGAGAGCTTTTTGAGCCAGTTTGCAGGCACGGTGTAGCCGAGAGTGATATTCTTGATGCGGAGATACGATGCGTCCTGCAGGAACTTGTCGTTCGTGCGCGTGTTGTAGCCCGAGTTGTTGAGCTGCCCGTAGATGCGGAAGAGTTTTGCATCGGGATTTTCGGCAACCATATAGTCGGGGCTTGCGGGATCGTAGCTCTTTGCACGCCAGTAGTCGGTCTGGTTGTAGAAGACCGGCCAGAACACGCCGTCGGAACCGGCAGCGCCGAAGGGATAGAGGGCTATGCCGCCAAGAGCGTAATCGCGTTTGCCCACGCCTTGCAGGCGCACGTCAAGATCGATGCCTTTCCAGCTTACGCCGAAGTTGGCGCCATATTGGTAGCGGGGTGTCGAGTTACCGATCACTTTGCGGTCACCGGGGTTGTCAAGAGTGTTTTCGCCGGTGTTGATCTCTCCGTTGCCGTCAAGGTCCTTGTACTTCATGTCGCCCGGACGAACCGTGACTCCGAGAACGGAGACAACGCCATCCTTGAGCACCCATGTGCCGCCTTTGGCTTTTTCGAGGTCGAAGTCATCGATAGTGTAGTAGCCGTCTGAAATGTAACCGTAGATTTCATTGATTTTACGACCTTCGGCCCATTTGCCGAGCTCGCCTGTCTTGTTGTTGAACTTGGTGATCTTCGACAGGTTGTCATAGAGGTTGAAACCGAGGCGGTAGTTGACGTCACCTATGCGGTCCTGCCACTGGAGGGTGAGTTCCCATCCGTCGGTGCGCATGTCGGCGATGTTCTGCAGAGGAGCGGAAGCACCGACAACCGAAGGAAGTTCGGCACCTTCGGCAAGCATGCCGGTGGTTGAGCGGCGATACCATTCGAACGTTCCGTTGAAGCGGTTGTTGAACATACGCCAGTCAAGACCGATATTGAGCGATTTTACTTTCTCCCATGTGTAGTTTGCGCGGATAAGGCCCGGCACGCCGATAAGTGAAACCTTCTCGCCGCCGTCAAGCCAGATGTTGGACTGGCTGATACCCATCGATGCTACGAATCCGTAGGGGCTGATCGACTGGTTTCCGATTGAACCGTAGGACACGCGCGGCTTCAGTTCGTTAAGCCAGCCACGGGTGCCTTCCATGAATTTTTCGTTGGAAATGCGCCATGCGGCCGAGAACGAGGGGAAGAAACCGAAGCGGTTGCTCTTGGGGAATTTGGAGGAACCGTCATAACGTCCGCTGACAGCCAGAAGATAACGGTCGTCGAAATTATAGTTGATACGTCCGAAACCGCCGCGGATAGTGTATTCGGTGTAGCCGTCGGTTATGTTCTTGATGCCGGTTCCGCCGCCAAACGAGGGAACTGTCGGAACGGCCTGACCTTCGATGTTGGTGTTGAGGGTGCTCTGCGAGTAACGTTCCTGGTTGAAACCGAACATGGCGGTGATGTCATGCTTGCCCAGCTTTATGTTGTAGTTGGTGTAGATGTTCAGCGCGTTGTATTTGCGTGTCCACGAGTTGTTGGTATAGACATCCTTCGTGGCATCCGTCGGAGAGGTCTTTTTAGCGAGCTGTACGTTGGCATAGGTGATGATGTCGGTGTAGCTGTGGCGTCGATAGTCGGTCTGGTTGTAGGTATATTCGCCTGTCAGTGTCCAGCCCTTCATCAGCTTGAAGATTGATTTCACCTGGATGCGCGGAATGGAGCGGTCGTCTCTTCCCGAGGGTGAGATCATGTAGGAGTTGTAGGGCGAGTCGATGATTAGGTCCTCGTCGCTGTTGGACAGATATTCAGCGGGCATATAGCCGTCAACCGGATACCAGCTGACCAGACGCATCGCATAGGGGTCGCGGATGTTGTTGGAGAGGAAGCTGCTGCGGGTCTGGGTGTAGAACATGGAGAGTTCCTGGGTCCACCATGAGGTGACGTCGCCCGAGATGAACGAGCTGATCGACTTGCGGGTGAATTTGTCCTTGTCGGTGATCAGCGGGCCGTTTTCGCGCGAGTAGTTGGCGGCGAGACGGAAGCGGATTCTCTCGGTTCCGCCCTGCATCGATATGTTATGGTTGGAAAGAGCGCCTGTTCCGAGGATACTGCCCTGGATGTCGCTCTCTTTGAGATAATAGATATGACCGTCGGTATGGCGGTAGATACCGTTGTCGAGGACACCGTCGAGCTGACCGGCGCGATACTGGCCTATGAGGTCCTGCCAGGTGTCGAGATTTCCGTCGCCTGCCCAGAACTGGGTCGAGAAGCCCGCTTCGCGATATGCGTCGATGTATTCGAGCAGAGATGCCTGTTCAGGTTTGAAGAGGGCTTTCTCCCAGCCTTGGTTGAAACCGTAGCTGACGCTGAATTTAGCGTCTTTGCCGGGGCGTTTGGTGGTGATGAGGACAACACCGCCGGCTGCGCGGGCACCGTAGATGGCCGACGAGGCGGCATCCTTCAGCACAGTTACTGACTCGATGTCGTCGGGGCTGAGTTGGTCGAAGTCGCCTTCAACGTTGTCAATGAGAATAAGCGGGCCGCCACCGTTGAGCGACAGGGTTCCGCGGATGTTCACGCTTTTGCTCTGGCCGGGGCCTGAACCGCCGGAGATATAGAGACCCGGAATGGCTCCCTGAAGGGCTGCCGCGGCATTGATGACCGGACGGTCACCGAGAACTTCATCCATCTTCACTTGGGAAACAGCGCCCGTCAGGTCGGCTTTTTTCTGTACGCCGAAACCAACGACCACAACTTCGTCGAGGTTGGTGCCTGAAGGCTGGAGGGTAACATTCAGCGGAGTGCCGTTCCACACGAGGGTTGTGGGATTGTAACCTACGTAAGAGATTCTGATTTTGGAGCCGACAGTCACGTTTGTTATGCTGAACTTGCCGTCGATGTCGGTCGATGTGCCTGCTTTGGAGCCTTCAACAAAGACGGAAGCGCCAATGAGCGGTTCGCCCTGCTCATCGACAACAGTTCCGGAACATACCGCCTTTTTCCCCTGGAATGTCTGCCCCGGAGATAGAGCGGCGTCCTCGGTCCCTGCTGCGTATGCGTCCGGAATTCCGGCAGCGCATAGTGTCAGGGCAAGGAGAGCTGGATAGATTGCTTTTCTCATGTCTGAAATGTGTAATTGTTTAAATTTAGGTTAAAATGATGTATCTGTTTTGATTGGTTCTTATCGATGTTTTTATGGAATATAGACTTATATATCTATTTTTTACAAATGTAAGCAAAACTTGATAAATTACCCCCCCCATTTAGTTAAAATATGTTACATAGACGGTTTTGTTTAACCTAATGAATAACTTTGAAAAAAATTATATGCTCTGTATGAAAACTCTGATCAAAAAACTGACGCTTGCGCTTTCGGTCCTCATGCTTGCCACGGGCGCCCACGCCGGAGTGGGACATCTTCTTCCCAAGCCTAAAATAGTTGATGTCAAATCCGGCCAGAAGCCATTTTCTCTGAAAGGCGATGTCGTTCTGACAGATCCTACCGACTGTCTGCTGCTTCGGGAATTCCTGACCGGCAATGGTTGCCGCCTTTCATCGAAAGGACGACAGGTAACGGTGGAAATAGTGGATTCTATTCCGGGAGCCTTCAATCATCAGCTTCCCGAATATCCCGACGAGGCTTATTCTCTCAGCGTCGGACCGAAATCGATAATCATAAAGGCTCTGACGCCCGTCGGAGTGATCCGTGCTACACAGACCCTCATGCAGATGGCCGAAGGACGCAAGGATAAGACTCTGGAACCGGTATCGATTACCGACTGGCCCGCATTCAAACTGAGGGGATTCATGCATGACGTGGGGCGTTCCTACATAACACCCGATGAACTCGTCAAGGAGATCGAGCTTTTCGGTCGTTTCAAGATCAACACGTTCCATTGGCACCTGACCGAGAATCAGGCGTGGCGTTTCGCGGTGGACGCTTATCCTCAGCTGACCTCCGCGGAATCAATGACCCGTTATCCCGGAAAATTCTATACGCGCGAGGATATAAAACGAGTGACTGACGCGGCTGCAAAATATGGGGTGACGGTGATTCCCGAAGTGGATATGCCGGGCCACAGCGCCGCTTTCGAGCGCGCCATGGGTTTCGAGATGCAGACTCCGCAGGGTAAGGAAGTCCTGAAGAAGGTCCTTGAGGAATTGGCCGAGGCGTTTCCGCAGTCGCCCTATCTCCATATCGGAGGCGATGAGAAAAGAATAACCGATTCGACTTTCCTCCCGACAATGACGGCCAAAGTCCATGATCTCGGCCGCAAAGTGGTGTGCTGGAATCCCATATATGGCGTCCGCATCACTCCTGCCGACGGTTTTGACATGACACAGATGTGGGGAACCGCAGGAAAGAAAGTTTCCGGAATTCCAAATATTGACTGCCGTTATAACTATACGAATCATTTCGATGTATTTGCTGATCCGGTTGGAATCTATAAAAGTTCCATATATTATTCCCCGCAGGGCACTCCGGAAATCGCAGGAACCATATCCTGTCCGTGGAATGACCGTAAATTGCCTGACCAGAAAGAGATCGTGAACCAGAACGGCACGATAGCCAACACGCTTGCTTCGGCCGAGCGCGCATGGATGGGCGCCGGAAAGGAATACATCGAGAACGGAGGCACGACCCTTCCGCTTGAAGGCGAGGAATTCGAGGAATTCGCCGATTTCGAACGCCGTCTGCTCTTCCACAAGGACCATTCTCTTAGCGAAGAACCGATTCCTTACGTGCGTCAGACCGACGTACGCTGGATGATAACCGATCCGGTTGCTTTAGACGCCGATTCAGCCTCGGCTTTCGCGAATGTCAGAGAAGCCAGAGGCGCCGGAATATATCTGCGTCACACGTGGGGACCCATAATCCCTACCTTCTACGGCAAGGATTACGGAAAAGGTCTGAAGGCCTACGCCTATACCTACGTATATTCTCCAAAGGATCAGGATGCCGGCGCGCTCATAGAGTTCCAGAACTACAGCCGGTCGGAGCCCGATGTGGCACCCGACAACGGGGAGTGGGACCGCAAAGGATCGCGTGTATGGCTCAACGACACTGAACTGAAACCGGCGCCCTGGGTGAATGCCGGCAAGAAGATAACCAATGAAGTGGATCTCGCCAACGAGAACTTCTCGGCACGTCGTCCTCTGCCCGTCAGACTTAAAAAGGGCTGGAATAAGGTCATGCTGAAGCTCCCCTACGTGGATACCCCGGGCATTAGGCTGAACAAGTGGATGTTTACCTTCGTCCTGACCGATCCCGACGGGAAGCATGCGCTTGACGGAATAATTTATTCGCCGACAAAGGAGAAAATCGGAAAATAATCGATAACTTTGCGATTTATCCCGAAACCCTGAAAAACAGTTCACATTATGGAATCGATAAAACAATTGTATAAGATCGGGCTCGGTCCGTCGAGCAGTCACACAATGGGGCCCCGAAAGGCTGCCATAGAATTTCTGAAAATGTCGGAAGGCGCCGCGCGCAGACGCGTGACCCTCTATGGCGCTTTGGCCGCCACCGGAAAAGGTCACCTGACGGACAAAGCCATTCTCGATGAACTTGAGCCTGACGCTCCATGCGAGATCGTATGGTTGCCCGAAGTGTTTCTTCCGTTCCATCCCAACGGCGTCCGTTTCGAGGCGCTCGACTCCGCGGGTAACGTTATAGCCGACGAGACTTTCTACAGCATCGGCGGAGGCGACATAGTGAAAGAGGGTCAGAGCCGTATCAAGGCGAGCGATGTCTATGATCTCAGCACGATAAAGGATATTCTGAAATGGTGTGAGGATACCGGCGGCAGCTATTGGGAATATGTTGACCGTTGCGAGGATTCCGATGTGTGGGATTATCTGCGTGAGGTCTGGCAGGTCATGAAAGAGGCAGTGCAGCGCGGCATCGAGGCCGAGGGCGTCCTCCCCGGAGGCCTCGGGGTGCGCAGGAAGGCGGTAAGCTATTATGTCCATGCCGCAGGATATGCCCAGAGCCTGAAGAGCCGCGGCCTTGTCTATGCCTACGCCCTCGCCGTCAGCGAGGAAAACGCTTCGGGCGGTAAGATCGTGACCGCCCCTACCTGCGGCTCATGCGGCATTGTCCCCGCGGTCCTCTATCATCTCCACACGTCCAAAGGTTTTTCCGAGCAGCGCATACTGCGTGCGCTCGCCACAGCCGGACTTTTCGGAAATGTCGTGAAACACAACGCCTCCGTTTCCGGAGCCGAAGTAGGGTGTCAGGGTGAGGTCGGCGTGGCTTGCGCCATGGCTGCCGCGGCTGCCTCGCAGTTGTTCGGCGGAACTCCGGCCCAGATAGAATATTCCGCCGAGATGGGGCTCGAACATCACCTGGGGCTCACCTGCGATCCTGTCTGCGGTCTTGTGCAGATTCCATGTATAGAACGTAACGCCTATGCGGCTGCCCGCGCTTTGGACGCAAACCTCTATTCGGCGTTCTCCGACGGCCGTCACTCCGTGAGCTTCGACCGCATAGTGGAGGTCATGAAGCAGACGGGCCACGATCTGCCTTCGCTTTACAAGGAGACGTCACAGGGCGGACTCGCTGTCATCAACTGACGGGGCTATTCCAGAAAGGCATAGCCGTAGCCTGAACGCGTCACGATGTTTTTGCCGTATTCGCCTATTTTCTGGCGGATACGGGTCACGTTCACATCCACGACTCTGTCGAGGACCACGACTTCGTCTGGCCATATCTCCTTGAGCAGTTCTGCCCGAGAATAGACGCGGCCCTTGTTTGAAAGCAGTTTCAGAAGGATCTCGAACTCTTTCTTAGGCATCTTGACTTCTTTTCCGTCAACCGTGCAGCTCCTGTTGCGCGCCGAAAGAACCAGACCCTTGTAGGAAACGGTAGGCTCTTCTCGGGGTGCGCCCGATGTGCGGCGGAGAACCGTCCGGATCCTGGCCAGAATCGCTTTCAGGGAATATGGTTTCATGATATAGTCGTCGGCTCCCATGTCGAGCCCTTTTATCATGTCCTCTTCCGAGTCTTTTGCCGTGCAGAAGATTACCGGAACATTGGCTGTGGCCGGATTGGATTTCATGATTCGGGCAAGCTGCGTTCCGGAAATCTCGCCCATCATGATGTCGAGAAGGACCAGATCGTAGTCCGCCAGGTTGTGGGTCAGCGCTTCTTCCGCGCTATAGGCCGTATCGACCAGATAGCCTTCGGCCTCAAGATTGAAGCCGAGTGTGTCGCATAATGTTTCCTCATCGTCAACGACGAGAATACGTCGGGGTGTTTCCATGCGGCAAATTTAAACAGAAAAATGCAACTGTGCGTCTGCCGTCCGCGAAGTTTAATAAAAGTTTAACAATGCTCCTCACCGATGACTCAGCCGCGTGGAAAGAACTTGAGACAGACCGGTTTGGATGTGGAAATCGATTTGTCGGTCGGAGTGAGCGCGCCTGTCTCTGGGTCTATGCTGTAGATCTCTATGATGTTTCCGTCGCGCGATGCCAGGAGCAGGAAGCGTCCGTTGGGAGTGATGGCGAAGTTGCGCGGATGTGGCGCTGTGGGTTGATAACCGGTGCGTGTAAGAAGTCCGGTTTTGCCATCAACCTTGAAAATGGCCAGTCCGTCCGCTTTCAGGCGGTTGGAAGCGTAGAGATGGCGTCCGTCGGGAGTCAGGTGAATGTCGCCGCTGCCCTCGGCGCCAACGCTGTCGGCGGCGATCCGCTGCACGATCTTCGGCGAGGCGCTCTCGATATCTATGACATTGACTTGCCCGTCGATTTCGTCGATGAGATAGGCCCGCTTGAGCGAGGGATGAAACGCCACGTGCCGCGGACCGGCTTTAGGCGCGACTGTGATGTCGGCCATGGCGGTCGTGTCGATGAGCGATTTGCCGCCGGTTACAGGGAAAGTATGTATTCTGTCGGTGCCGAGGTCCGTTACCCAGAGATGGCGTCCGTCGGGAGTGAAGGTGGCGAAATGGGCATGTGGCTGCGACTGCCGCTCCTTGTCAGGCCCTGTGCCGGTAAAGCGGATCACTTGCGGTTCGCCGTATGGAACGCCGAGAGAGTCGAGCGGATAGATGGTGGCGCTCCCTCCCATATAGTTGGCGGTAAGCACATGGGTGCCGTCGGGCGAGAGCGCCACATGACATGGCGCGCCTCCGCCCGTCGGGCAGCTGTTGATCAGCTTCATTGTCAGCGAGTCGCGGTCGAATGCTATCGTATTGACAGTCGATGACGAGCCCGGATCTTCGCCTACGGAATAGATTCTCGTCCCGTCAGCGTTGAAAATTACGAACGACGGATTGCTTATCCCTTTCAGTCCGGTCAGCCGACGGCTTTCGCCCGTGTTTTGATCGAACTCATAGAGATTTATGCCTTCATTGGCTGCATCCGAATAGCTTCCCGTCAGAAGCAGCAGCTTGTCATCGTTAGTGTCGGTTGATTTTGTCGTTGTGGCAGACGAGCATGACGTGAGCATCATAGCCATTGTCAGCAGAGAGGCGGATATTGTCTTGATCATTTGGTTGAGGTATTGGATTGTTCAACTTGACTCATGAAACAAAGTTAGCCAATCTCTTCCATTCCTGCAAATCCCTCCGCAAGCTCGTTCATCGCCAAGCAAGTTTTACGCGATAACTCTCCCGGTAGATTCGCCGAAATAATCAGCAGTCGCCCTGCCTCACACAACTCAAACTCCCGTCCCATGAGATCACTCGAGAGATTCGGTTGAATCTCCACCTATAAGTTTATACCCTTAGCGGTTTTATTTTCCTGTTTTGGTTTTTTATCAATTCATTTATCCATGATCCAATATATTGAATATTGATATCTGACATTTCATTTCTCGCTGATGTATGATACCATCCAACCCATAGCTTATTTAAAATATCATAAATTGCTACTGGACCATATTTTGTATTCCTTTTTTCGTTTATAGAAATATTCCCTTCATTAAAATACGGTTTGATTTTTTTACCAAATATTTTAGCTGAAGGATAACCATTTTTTGATGAAGTTATTTCAAAAGGTTTGGAAGTCATGAAGTTAATAATGTCCACCGCTGTTATTTTATCGTAATCAATATCATACCCTTCGACATAAAGGCTCAGTATTTCTCTATTCGTTATGTAGATATTTGATTTATAGAATTCTATGAGTAAATTAATTAATGCATTATTAATTTCAAGCCAATCTTTCAATAATCCATTATCTGAATCAGTTCCTTTCAATGCTAAACCTGGAAAATGGTTTACTTCTATAATACATATGTGATTCATGACCAATTCTATATTTTTCCCTTCATCATTTTCATTGAAAATCTCACCTTGTTTTCCTAAAATCACCTTTGAAATCTTTATCAAGTTAGCAATTGTCGGATTCCTTTCTTCTCCATAATTAATGGTTTTCCATCCTGCTCTGTAATATTCATATCCCTGATCATGCCATCCTAAAAATTCCCTCAAACCGGCTATTAAAGCTTCGTATTCTCCATTTTTTACATACGGTTCTTTTAAAATCCACAATATTCTAAAGTTACCCTTCTTGAAGTATTCAACAGGATTAAACGGACCAAAAGAGTTAGCATGGATTTTGCTGTATTCATCATCTTCAGTTCCTTCAATATCCCCCTCCTCTAATTCAGGTTTTACATTTTCTGAATATGGGTCAATCGTTACAAGAGAAGCGTTATTAAATTTCTTAATGTAGCTGTTTTTGGCAAATATATACTCTTCCCGCAATCTTGCCGTTATCTTATCCGATTGCTTGGATTTGGATAAATGAGAATTGAGTATTTCCTCAATTTCCTTAATCAATTTATTAACCTTTATTTTATAAGCTTTTGTTTTTTCTTCTATGGTCATAGTTGTTAAATCTTTAAAAGTGAGCGCCGCGAGTACGCCCACAGGTTAATAAAAATACTGTTACTGCATCTCGAGAATCTCGTCAAAGGAGAGAATGCTTTGCGATTCGATTCTGTCCCAACGGAAAAATTTGCTGACGAGCAGGTTGATTGACCCTTTTCCGCTATCAGTATCGACTATGAGAGACCACCACGGATAAGCATGAGAGAGGTTGTATATCAATCCAACGCGTCCATTGAGGTTATGAAGCTGCATGAACTCCTGCATCTCGTCGGCTTGATCAAGGAGTATCAGACTTACAGCATCATTCGGGGCAAAGGCATCAGTTGTTTCCACATTAGTATGGGTCATGAGTTTATTTACAAACTCTTCCGAGAATTCTTGTCTTGTCTTCAGATATTTGTTCGGCCAGACATTGGTGAAAATCTTTATCATGTTCTATTAATTTTTAAAGGGTAATCTGTAGATGTCGAAATAGTCCATCAGGCCAAAAAGGCAATAGAAGACTCCAAGCAGAGCAGGATAGGAGATAATGGCGACAGCAACGAGCCTAACCGAAGGATAATCGCATAACTTCAGCAAGATAGTCAGTACAAATTTTGTAACGAAAATCCATGAGACTCCTCCGAGCGCAATCGAAAGAAGGAGGGGGAAATCAGTGGAATAAATCCATGCCCAATGCAAGCTGCCGAAAATGATGAGAATGCCCGCAATCTCGCTGAATAGAGGTCGCTTTGTCCAACATGCCACAAGCGGAATAAACGTGGTTGGACGTTGCGGATACTCTTTCGCGAGTTTGGTAAGGCGATAAGACTGTGGTCCGGTAGCAAAAATTTTCTCTGGACAGATTTCGGCACGCTTATAATGATACCGGAGAAGCTTGATCTGATGTTTCGCAAGAAGAGCGAGACCCAGAAGGATAGAAAGTATTGAGAGTGTCATAATTTTATTGATTTGCTGCAAAAATAAATTCTAGAAAAATAAATTCCAAATGTTGTGTAATGTGTATTTATGTTGATAAATATTAATTTGTGATAGCAAAACTAAATAGATAAGGTTTTAATACCCATTTTACCGTCTTAATAGTGGTAAGTATTTGATATTAAGCTTTTTATCTGAGGCCAAAATAGTGAAAAACTTAAAATTTGTTTATGATATGTTGAAGTGATTTATATATTTATTTTATTTATTTATATTATCTTAAGTTAAATATAATATTTTGCGCCAAGCCGTTCATCGTAATACATGTTTGGCGGGAGAGGTCCCCGGGGAGATTAGCGGATACTATGACCAACCGCCCCGCCTCGCACAATTCAAAGTCCCGTCCGGCGGGTTTGTAGCGCTCTTCCATCGGTTCGCTGAGGATGAGGATGAAGCGTCCTCCGGACTCTTCGGCCTCTTTGCGGATCTCTTTTTCTGCCGGGGATATGAACGGTGAGACGAGGACTCCGCCGTTAGCGGCCGTGTAGAGCCACTGTTCGCGGTTTTTCAGCCTTGTTTCGGAGGAGTCCGCGCGGTGGACAATGACCTGTTCCTTGAACGGGCAGTCAAGAAGCTGAAAGTTTCCGTAGGCTTGGAAGGTCTTTCCTCCAATTTCCAGCGCGTTGACACGCCTGAAAAACTCCGGCCTCGCCCTCCTTACCGCCAGCCTCCGCGCATTCTCCTGCAGGTATCTGTAGAGAACAGCAAGTGAGCGCGAACTTTTCAGGATCTGATCGTTGAATCCTTTGGCGAAAACTCCGGTTGTCCCTGCTGCTTTGTTGACTTCAATTTTGAATCTCGCAATGATTTTTCCGAGAGTATCCTCTGTTGGATATTCTACAAATAGCAGGATATGAAGATGGTCGGGCATAAGGGCATATTGAAGGACTCTAACATTAGGCTCTGTTGAATTGAAGCGGCGAAGAGTATTCTTTATTGCTTTCCCGAGAGCCGTTGAACTTATAAAAGCAGCCCCTTTCTGCCCGGTTTGGATCCGATAGTCGCCTTGAAGGATGCCGAAATTTTCCATCAGCGGATTTTTATTGAGAGTTATCATATAGATGCATCTCTGAGTGTAATCATGCCAAGGTGCGCGCAAAATTCTGTTCATGGTCGAGACTAAGGTTTTTCGCTAAAGCTCAAAGCCGAGACAAAAATTTTTGTTTTTGCTCCGAGCTTCAGCGAGGATTGACGAGGAGTGTCAGAAGGGGAGGGGAGCGGCGGAGGAGGCACCCCAGGAGGAGCGGTCGAGGTTGCGGTAGGAGATGGCCTCGCGTATGTGGGCCGGGCGAATCTCGGCTGAGTCGTCGAGGTCGGCTATCGTGCGCGCAACCTTCAGGATGCGGTCGTATGCGCGGGCGCTCATGTCGAATTTCTCCATTGCCTGCCGGAGAATTTCAAGACATTCATCGCTCAGCGGCGCGTGAATCTTGAGCAACCGCGAGTTCATGCGGGCATTGCAGTGGATTCCCGGCTCGTTTTTGAACCGTTCCTGCTGTATGCGCCTTGCACGGACAACACGCTCACGTATCTTTGCCGATGGTTCCCCGTCCTCGGCCGAAGCGATCGCTTCGAATGGAACCGGCTGGATCTCCACCTGCAGGTCTATGCGGTCAAGGAGCGGACCGGAGATGCGGTTGAGGTATTTTCGCACGGCTCCCGGAGGACACTGACACTCTTTCGACGGATGGTTGTAGTAGCCGCACGGACACGGATTCATAGAGGCCACAAGCATGAACGAGGCCGGATAGTCGATTGAATATTTCGCGCGGGAAATGGAGATGTGATGATCCTCCAGCGGCTGACGGAGAACCTCAAGGACGGGGCGGCTGAATTCAGGAAATTCGTCCATGAAAAGAATCCCGTTGTTGGCGAGGGAGATCTCTCCCGGCATAGGGTTGGAGCCGCCGCCCACAAGAGCCACGGGTGAAATGGTGTGGTGCGGCGACCGGAAAGGCCGCTGCGTCATCAGTTTGGCGCCGCGTTTTAGCCGGCCCGCGACTGAATGGATCTTTGTAGTCTCGAGAGCCTCGGAGAGCGACAGCGGCGGAAGTATCGAGGGGAGACGTTTGGCCATCATGGATTTACCCGATCCCGGAGGCCCTACGAGAAGAATGTTGTGACCGCCGGCGCAGGCCACTTCAAAGGCGCGTTTGACAAGCGTCTGGCCCTTGACTTCTGAGAAATCGAAGTCAAACGAAGTGCATTCGGCCGCGAATTCCGCCCGTGTGTCAACGACGGTCTGATCCATCGTCGAGGTGCCTTCGAGGAATTCTATGACCTGCCGCAGCGAACTTGCTCCATAAACTTCCAGATTGTTGACAACGGCTGCTTCCGTCGCATTGGCTTCCGGCACGATCATTCCCTTGAATCCGAGCTTGCGGGCGAGAATGGCCATGGGGAGCACGCCGCGTATGGGCAACACCGATCCGTCGAGCGACAGTTCGCCCATGATCATATAGTCGCCGGCGCCGGCCACTGATATGCGGCCCGATGCCGCGAGAATCGCTATCGCTATGGGCAGGTCGTAGGCCGCTCCCTCTTTCTTGACGTCGGCCGGCGAAAGATTGACCACTATTCTGAACCGTGGGAACTCGTAGCCGCTCTGGCCCACGGCGGCCATGATGCGCTGGTAGCTTTCCCTGACGGCGGTGTCGGCGAGTCCGACCATGTTGAACATGGTTCCGGGCGACGCGACGGCTTCAATGGTTATCCGGATGGCGTCGATGCCTTGCACCGCGGCCCCGTAGGTCTTGACAAGCATGGCCGGTATGGTTAGGGGTTGTTATTTGAATTTCTTGTCGATGACAGCCGCAGCCGCCGTGATTGACGCTCCGCGGTAGATCTGTGAGCCGGCTGAGTCCGCCACAATGAAGAATGACATTCGCGGTATCGCGAGTTTTCTGATTGAGGCCGATGCTATAGTACCCGGAGCCCAGGTCAGTCTCCATGTGGCCGAATCGCCGGCTATGGAGTTGCGCCAGCTTGCCGAGTCGGCCGCGGTTGAAATCTCCACGGCCTTGAAACGCGCATCTGGGTAGCTGGCCATGAGGCGTCGAATCTGCACTCCCACGGAGTCGCGGGCCGTCCTGCTGTCATTCATGAAACAGAGCAGCAACGCTTTCGACTGGTGAGGATTGAAATTTATGACGGAATCCGTCGAATCATAAAGGTACAGCCCCGGAACCTCCATCGATGCCGCCTCGCCAAGCTGAGAGGAGAGCACCCCGGTGAAATTCTGCACCACCTCCGGCGCGCGGGCCCCGCTGCTGAGCAGAGTCATCAGCGAGTCGGCAAGCCGTTCATAGCCCGGAGTCTGGAAATATGTCACCATGAGCGCTGTCGATGCCTTGCTTGAGCGGTGTTTCCCAACCCATTCGGCCACAGCCTTGTTGATCGCTTCCGCATTGCGGCTCTGGATAACCGAAGCGTTGTCGTTGACCCACTCCGATATATCCTCCGATTCGCTGTTCCCTTCAGTCTTTATGGCCAATGGCGCCGCGAGGTCGCCCGTGACCGTGAGCTTGTCGCCGTTTTCGGCTATAAGGGTTGCCAGCGGGGTGCCGTCGCTGAGAGCGAGAGTGATCAGAGTAGGCCGTGGCGCTTCGCCTTTGAGAGCGAACTTGTTGTCCATGGCCATAGTCGAGACTCGTTTGAGACCTCCGGCCGAATAATAGGTGGCTGTGACCGTACGCATCCCGATGCCTTCTATCTGGCCTTGGATTATGAAATCATGTTTTTTGCCGCAGCCCGGCAGGAGGAGCGATATGCCGAGAATAAGAAGAAATATTCTGAAATGTCTCACTTTTCAAACGGATTAGAGTTGTTTCCACAAAAATAGGCAACTCAGACAAGATGAGCAAGAAAAACCACCGAAAGTGACACAATTTCTTCTTGGAAAATCATCGGCGAGTGCTTAACTCCAGAAGCGTGATCCCTGATGTTTTCTGCCACTTTCCTCTTTCTTTTTTGTAAAATAGGCGATTTATTCCTCTTGTTTTTGTGCTTATAGGCCAAAATATTCCTCTTTATTATTTCGAATTATGTCTATATTCTATTGTAAATATGCGGATTATGGCTATATTTGCGTTGCGAATTGAAATACGGATAATTCCATGGCATATTTTAAACGAAATATAGACAAGCGTCTTCTTGAATGGAAAGAGAGCCGCAACCGGAAACCGCTGCTGGTCAGAGGGGCGAGACAAATCGGCAAGTCAAGTTCTATCCGGAACTTTGCCCGAAGTTTCAGATACTTTATTGAGATAAACTTTGAAATGCATAGAAATGTCGCGAGTTTATTTGAACAGGAATATGACGTTGACGTGTTGTGTGAAAGGTTGAGTGTGCTGTATTCAACACCTGTAATACCCGGTGAGACGCTTCTGTTTTTTGATGAGGTGCAGGCGTGTGAATCGGCGTTGAAATCCCTGTGGTTTTTTAAAGAGAATCTGCCGGAATTGCATGTGATTGCCGCCGGTTCTCTTCTGGAGTTCTCATTGAAAAACATGCCGGCGTATGGGGTGGGCCGTGTCAGCTCGATTTTTATGTATCCCTTGTCCTTCAATGAATTCCTCAGCGCTATCGGTAAAGATGAGTGGGTGGAAGCGATAGAAAAGGCATCTGCGCGGAAACCCCTTTTCGAGGCTTTGCATAAGGAGCTTGTCGGTGCCTATCGTACATTTCTTTTGGTCGGCGGCATGCCTGCGAGCGTCAGGGCATGGGTAGAGACCAGGAATTATCAGGAATGTATTGACGAACTGTCGGATATACAGCAGACTTATTATGATGATTTCACGAAATACAGCAAAAAAATCAGTCCGGAGGTTCTGAAGAATACTCTTCAAAGCGTGATAGCCCAGACCGGTCAGAAGTTTATGTACAGTAAGGTATCGGGCGCTTATCCCGCTGAAGAAGTGAAACGTTCGTTGGACATGCTTGTCAGTGCTGGCATAGTGAAGCCTGTCCGCTACACTGCGGCTAACGGCATGCCTCTTGGAGCGGAAGTAAATCATAAATTCACAAAATATCTGTATCTCGACAGCGGACTTCTATTGCGTGTGCTTGATCTTGATTTCGGTGGTTCGAAGCCCCTGACGGAGATGATTGTGGCCGGATCCGAGGCTGATCTTGTGAATAAAGGAAAGCTTGCGGAACTCTCCGTAGGCTGGGAACTGGTGAAAGCATCGAATTCCAGACACGGATATGAACTTTACTATTGGGAAAATCTCGATAAAGGAACCACATCGGAGGTCGATTATATCGTTGCGCGTGAGATGCAAGTGCTTCCGGTTGAGGTAAAATCTGGTACCAGCGGAAAAATGAAGAGTCTGCGGCTCTTTATGAACAGGAAACATATTGAAAAAGCGATAAGGACATCTCTGGAAAATTTCGGTGTCCTGACGTATGACGATGGAGATTTTTCCCGCATAATTTCCATTGTGCCGATTTATGCCATTGGACTGATTGTGGATAAATGAACCTCTTCCGTTATTATAAACTCAGACAAGATGAGCAAGAAAAACCACCGAAAGTGACACAATTTCTTCTTGGAAAATCATCGGCGAGTGCTTAACTTTGCACCCATGAAGCATATAGCCTTTTACAGAATTCTTCCTTGCATCCTCTTTCTGCTATGTAATCTTCCGGCAGCCGCTCAGATAGCGGCCCCCGACAGCCTGACGTTCAACACCGATAGCCTGCGCCGCGAATTTGACAACCAGCCCTATTTCGGTATATATAAAGACAATTATTTCACCTTCGGTGTCCCGGTCAATCACCGGCCGACGCGCCACAACTCAAATGTGAAGTTCCAGATATCCATAGCCCAGCGACTGACCAAAAGCACATTGCCCTGGGGAACATACCTGTTTCTGTTCTATACACAGAAGGTGTTCTGGAACGTGCTTGAGAAATCTTTGCCCATGACCGACATGAACTTCAACCCCGGCATAGGGCTGGTGAAACCGCTTTTCGTGAAAAACCGTTTCATAGGCAAGCTCAGCCTTCTTGCCGAGCATGAAAGCAACGGACGCGACGGCGTACAGTCCCGCTCGTGGAACAAAATTTCCCTCGGAGGAAGTATTATGATCGACCCCAACTTCGTGGTCCACGGCAAATTCTGGATTCCCATAGTCGATGGCGGCGAAAACCGCGACATTCTCGACTATTCGGGCATATATCAGATGGGTACGCAGTTTTTTTCCGCAAACCGGCGTTTTGGCGCGGCTGTCATTCTGGTGAAGCGGCGCGGCTGGTCGCTCAACTACAATACCATTGTCGAACTGAACTATCGTCTCTTCAAAGGCGAGAACCAATATCTGTTCGCCCAATATTACAACGGATATGGCGAAGGACTCCTCGAATACAAGAAATTCCACAACATGTTTCGCGTAGGCATCGTCATCAAGCCCCGTATCTTCTCCGACTACTGATCCTCACTCATCTGCTTAATTTGGCTCCCGATTGATAAAAAACAACTGCGCCGGAATGGAAATCATTCACGACGCAGTTACTTTATGGATGTTATGCGGCGGAGCGGAAAGTTATTTCACTTCCCAGGTGTCGCCGGCGAGAATCATCGAGCGGAGCGAGTCGAAGCCGTGGGCGGCCTGCACTTCGCGTACCTGACGCTCCACCTCCTCGTTATAGACCGGAGCCTCTACATCGCGGATGATGCCTATGGCAAGGGGAAGTTCCATGCCGTCCATCATTGCGAGCTGCTGATGAAGGAAGTTGGAGGGGGTGTGTGAGTCATGGACAAGAACATCGTCGATGGTGTAGGGGTCCTTGTCGAGATCGACCGCCTTGAGCAGGAATCCGTCGCGCACGAGGCCCTTGCGCTTATCCTTGCCGAAAAGCATTTTTTCGCCGTTGACAAGATGAATCGTGCGGTCGGCGCGGTATTCCTTGTCGGTGATGGGCGAGTGGATGCCGTTGTTGTAGATGACGCAGTTCTGGAGAATCTCCGTCACTGAGGTGCCTTTGTGGCGACCGGCGGCGAGAAGCACTTCCTGTGTGATGGCGAGTTCGACGTCGATCGACCGGCCGAAGAAGTTTCCGCGTGCGCCGAACACGAGCTCGGCCGGAATGAACGGATCTTCAGTCGTTCCGTAGGGCGACGACTTGGAGACGAAACCGCGGGCCGACGTAGGTGAGTACTGGCCTTTCGTAAGACCGTAGATCTTGTTGTTGAGCAACAGGATATTGATGTCGATGTTGCGGCGCACGGCGTGGATGAAGTGGTTGCCTCCGATGGCGAGACCGTCGCCGTCGCCCGAAATCTGCCAGACGGTCATGTCGGGATTGGCGAGTTTGAAGCCGGTGGCTACGGCTGCGGCGCGGCCATGGATGGTGTGGAAGCCGTAGGCGTTCATGTAGTAAGGCAGACGGCTTGAGCATCCGATGCCGGAAATGACGGCTGTCTGATGGGGCGGAACGCCCAGAGCAGCCATGGTCTTCTGGAGTGAGTTGATGATTGCGTGGTCTCCGCAACCGGGACACCAGCGCACGGGCTGGTCGCTTTTGAAGTCGGCGGCTGTGTATGTGATAGAGTCTTGCATGGCTATTCTCCTATTATGTTGTTGACGGCCTCGACCACTTCCTCGGCAAGGAACGGCTGACCCTGGATTTTGTTAATGCGTTTGATTTCCGTTTTCGGGAACTTGGCCTGTAGATAATCGGCCAGCATGCCTGTGTTGAGTTCGGCAACTATGACTGTGCCGAAGCGCGAGAGGACCTCGCCGGTGTTGGCGGGTAGGGGATTGATGTAGCGCAACTGGGCGAAAGCCACTTTTTTGCCTTGGGCGTTGAGCTCGGTGGCGGCTGTGCGCAGATGGCCGTATGTGCCCCCCCAGCCCATCAGAAGAACGTCGGCGTCCTCCGGTCCGATAACTTCGAGCGCGGGTATGTCGTCGGCTATGCGGGCTATTTTCTCGCGGCGTGTCATGATCATTCTCTCGTGGTTGACCGGATCGTTGCTCAGCGCGCCGGTCGTGTAGTCTTTTTCAAGACCGCCGATGCGGTGCATGGCGCCTTCGGTGCCGGGGATGGCCCAGTAGCGTATCTGGTTCTCGCCGCAGCGTTCGTAGGGCTGCCAGCCGCCCTGTGCCAGTCGTTCGGCCGGCAGATAAGGCGGTTTTATTTCGGGATATTCGTCGTCATCAGGTATGCGCCATGCCGAAGCGCCGTTGCCTATGAAAGCGTCGGTCAGAAGGATGACAGGAGTCATGTGCTCCAGGGCGATGCGTGCCGCCTCGAAAGCCATGGTGAAGCAGTCGGTGGGCGAAACGGGTGCAACTACGGCCACGGGCGATTCGCCGTTGCGTCCGTAGAGGGCCTGCATCAGGTCGGTCTGCTCGGTCTTGGTGGGGAGGCCGGTTGAGGGGCCGCCGCGCTGCACGTCGATCACTACCAGAGGAAGTTCTGCCATGACGGCGAGGCCTATGCCTTCGCTCTTGAGCGCCAGGCCGGGGCCCGAGGTGGAGGTTACTCCGAGATTTCCGCCAAATGAGGCGCCGATGGCCGAGCACACGCCGGCTATCTCGTCTTCCATCTGGACGGCTTTAACTCCGAGGTCCTTGCGCTTGGCGAGTTCATGGAGAATATCGGTGGCCGGGGTGATGGGATAGCTGCCGAGGAAAAGCGGACGGCCGCTCTTCTCAGAGGCCATGATGAGACCCCATGCGGTGGCGGTGTTGCCGTTGATGTCCGTATAGACGCCCGGACGCGCTTCCTTCGACTCGATGCGGTAAGTCGTTACCGACGAATGGGTGTTAGCTCCGTAGTCGTAGCCTGCGCGGAGAACCTTGGAGTTGGCTTCATAGACGGCCGGCTTGCGGGCGAATTTCTTTTTGATGAAATGATCCACGCTCGCCATCGGACGGTCGAAGAGCCAGCAGACAAGGCCGAGGGCGAAGAAGTTGCGGCATTTCGTAACCGCCTTGTTGTCAAGGCCGCTGTCGGCGAGGGCCGCTTTGGTCATTGAGGTGACGGGGACCATCAGAAGCTGCTCTTCGTTGATGCCCAGTTCCTTGAACGGTTCGTCGGTGGCGAATTTCGCCTTTTTGAGATCGGCCTCCTTGAAGGAGTCGATATCCACGATGATGACGCCTCCTTTTTTGAGGTGACGCACGTTCTGCTTCAGTGCCGCTGGGTTCATGGCCACCAGCACGTCGCATTTGTCACCCGGGGTGTGTACGTCGGTTCCTACGCTTACCTGAAAGCCGCTGACTCCTCCGAGCGAGCCCTGCGGAGCGCGGATTTCTGCCGGATAGTCGGGGAAGGTGGAAACTTCGTTGCCCAGTCCGGCGGATACGTTGGTGAAGATGTTTCCCACGAGCTGCATGCCGTCGCCGGAGTCGCCGGAGAAACGGATCACCACTTTATCCAAGTTTTTTATGCTTGTTTCTGCTAACATGATTTGTATGATGATTGGTATATTTTCGGTATTATTATATATAAGGTTGCCGCTTTATGCAATTCGCGACAAATTTACTGAAAAATCGCGAATATTTGCTATCTTTGAGCGTAAAACTCCAAAAGAAAAAGAAATGTACGAAAACAACAATTTCAATGTAGCCCCGGGACTGGTGAAAAAGATTCTCTGGGCGGTAGCGGCAATAATTCTTCTGATCGTAGCCATGGCTTTCGTGCGTCCGTGGTATAATGTCTGGTCGCAGGAAATGGAAGGAAAGGCCGAGTTCGCTAAAGCCGAGCAGAACCGCAAGATAAAGATCGAGGAGGCCAAGGCAAATCTGGAGGCCGAGAAACTCAACGCTCAGGCCGAGATTGAGCGCGCAAAGGGTGCGGCCGAGGCTATACGCATAGAGAACGGTTCGATCACTCCAACCTACATCCAGTATCTTTGGGTGCGCCAGCAGTCCGATCTCAGTGACAAGACAGTCATCTACGTCCCCACCGAAACGAACCTGCCCATTCTCGAATCCACCCGTGCGCTGACCTCTCTTCCCGCACCGGCCAAATAAACGTGCCCGCTACAGTTCGTCGGGGAATTTGCGGTAGTGTTCCTGCAGCAGAGGCTCCAGATTGAAGTAGAAGCCTCCTTTTTTCTCCGATGCGACATCGACGACCGTCAGATATTCGTAGCTCGGGTCGTAGAAGAGATGGTTCGTCACCTGATAGCCCATCATGTTGAGCAACACGTATTCGTGCTGCGGCTCTATTATATACCATGCCCGCTCCTCGTCCTCGCCGGTTCCAGTCGAGACGATGGTCATCAGCAGGTGGTTAAGTTTGTATTGCCATATTTTGGCGAGATCTTTCTGTCCGAGAATGTCAAGAGCGGTTATCATGGCGCTCATCTGGCGTAGGTCGAAGGGATTGTTGGCAAGAGCTGTCCGTGCGTTCGAAATGATTTCCTCGCATTGGGCCCCGGTCGGGTTTGTCGTGTGATACAGATTGCTGTTCATTTCCGGTGCCGGGGAGGGACGGTAGGGATCATAGTCTTCCTGAAACATATAGCCCAGATATAGGCGCCGGTATTTGTCGAGCGTCATTGTCGTATCGTTGCTGAGATACTCCTTCATGAGGGCCGGATAGAAATATTTCGAGCTCCTGTCGGTTATCTCCTTCTGTATCTTTTCCAGGTCGGGCTTCTCGCGCTTGAGGCGCTCGAAGGGAAGCTGTGCGCTGACGGCGGCCGCTCCGGCCAGCATGAGGGATATTATGAGAAATAGATGCTTCATGTGATGTGAGGGGGGATAAGGGTTTTCTATTGTTTTTGCTGCGGGCTTTCAGCCTGAGGCTTTTCCGCCGGTTTTATTGCTTCCGGATAGGAGATGCGTGAATGATACATTGTCACGAGCCTCGAAGCGAATATCTTTTTGATGGTTTTGACATCGCGGAACGAAAGCGGAGAGTCGTTGTGCAGTCCTTCGTTTATCTGGCTGTCGATTATTTTGTCAACGAGAGCCTTGATCGCCTCCGGCGAATGGTCGGAGAGGGAGCGCGAGGCGGCTTCCACGGCGTCGGCCATCATGACCAGCGACGTCTCGCGGGTCTGGGGATTGGGTCCGGGATAGGTGAAAGGCGCCGCGTCAACCTCCTCGCCGGGATGCTGGTTGCAGTAGGTTGTGTAGAAATAGCGCGCTTTGCCTCGGCCGTGGTGCTGCGAGATGAAGTCGCGGATCGTGCGCGGAAGATTGGCGCTCTCGGCGCGCTTGAGCCCGTCGGTCACATGGCCTATGACTATTCTCGCGCTCTGCAGCGGGGTGAGGGCGTCGTGGGGGTTGACTCCATGCTGGTTTTCGGTGAAGAAAGCCGGATTGTTGATTTTGCCTATGTCGTGATACAGGGCGCCCGTACGGGTCAGCTGCACGTTGGCCCCTATGGCGAGAGCAGCCGCCGACGCCAGATTGCTGACCGCCATGGAGTGGTTGAACGTCCCGGGGCATTCCTCGGAGAGTTCGCGCAGCAGCGGATGGTTTATATCGGCCAGCTCCACGAGCGACACTCTCGACGTGAACCCGAAAAGTTTCTCCATCAGGAAAATGAGGAAATAAGCGAACGATATGAGCACGGCGTTTATTGCGAACGCGCCCATCATCTTGGGGAATAGCGAATTGAACGTGCCGAGAGTCATCAGCTCCATGACGGCGTAGGTCATGGCGTAGGCGAGAAAGGCCAGCAGGGAGGTGCGGATCAGCTGAGAGCGTTTGCTGAGTTCCTTTATGGAGACCACCGTGGCCAGCATGGCGCTGAACTGCAGAAGAATGAATTCCCAGTGGTTCTGGGCGACTGTCGAACAGATGATGATCGTTATCAGCCCTGTGAAAAAGGCTGTCCGCGAATCGAGAAACACCAGTACAACCACCGGCACTATGGCAAGCGGAACCATGTAGATGCCGAGACGGATGAATGTGTTCATGCCGTAGGTCAGCAGGGTGAACATGGTGACCATGGAGAGCAGGAAGAGCATGACCGGTAGTCGGTCATAGTAGTCGCGGCGGAACACATAGATGAAAAACATCAGGGAGCCGAGCATCAGCAGCAGGAATCCGAAAGAACCCAGGGCCGGATAGAGTGATTCCGAAATGACGGTGCCTCCGCGTTCCTCCACCATTTTTTCGTATGTGTCGAGAATCGTGTAGAGCTGCGGAGTCACTATATCCCCGCGGTCAATGATTCGTTCGCCGTGCTGGATAACTCCTATCGGCGTAAGCGCCGTCGCGTAAGCCTCTTCTTTGAAGCGGCGCGTCGTGAGGCTGTCGAGGATTATGTTGGGCTCTATCAGTTCCGACAGGCGCGAGGACGTGACCGCCGCCCTGAGGGTCGGATCAGAGATAAGGCTGTCGAGGCGGCTGTAGGCCTGGCGCGGCGAAAGAAAGCGTCCCACGGGCTGAGAATCGGCATGGTCTCCCTCCAGCAGTCTTATCTGGGTGACATTCGTGCTGTCAGCCCTCTTGGGAATGCTGTTTATGTCGATGACTCCGGTCTGATAGATGTCTCTCAGACGTGCAAGTACAATGGTGCGTTGCGAAGGCGTCAGTGAGGAGGTGATGTTCTGTATCATGCGGCTCGCCGATTTGGCAAGTATCTGCCCTTCTTTGGCTGCATCGCGCACATACACGGGCTGAAAGGTCGCCTCGAGCGAGTCCCTGATGGCGATGGCCGAAACGGTGTCATGGCGCACCGGTATGTCGAAAGGCGCCGTCAGCAGGTTGTAGGTCCACGGACGGTTTATCTCATAGACATAGCGGTTCTCGTTGGTCGAGGGCCTGAGATGGAACATCAGGAGGATTGCAGCGCCGAAAGCGAGCCACATCCAGACCTTCGGACTTATTTTTCGTAAGCTTATCATTGCAGATTCTTGTTTTGGGAGGAGGCGTTTGCCTCGGGTGCGGCCTCGGTTCTGACGGCACGCTGGACTCCTTTTATTTTTTTAATTTCTAAACATAGATTCTTTATGGTGGCGGCGTCGCGCACCAGGACCCCGAGCCTGCAGGTGAAGACCTCTTTGTCGGTGTCGATGTGGAGAGAACGTATGTCGATGTTGAGCTGATTGGAAATCAGTTGCGTCAGTTCCTGAAGGATGCCGTGACGGTCAACTCCGTCGATGGCTATGACGGCCGGAAGCGGACGATCGACCTTTTTCCAGCGGGTGGCCACGATGCGCGGCCCGAAAGTGGCTTTGAGCACCTGGGCCCGCGGACATGTGAGATCGTGTATCTCCACTTTTCCCTCGTCGTTGATAAATCCCATGACGTCATCTCCCGGAATGGGATGGCAGCAGGGTGAAAACACGAAATTCTGTGAGTCGCCGTCAAGTTCCAGCTCGAAGACTTCCTTGGGATTGATTTTGGCCGGAGCTGATTCCTCCGTCGCAGGCGCGGAGCTGGTGCGGCCCGTGCCTATGCGGAAAAGTTTCTTCAGCAGACCCGGCGATGTCTTGGGCGAATCCTTCAGTATATAGCCGTCGAGCGTGACTTCCTCGCTCCCGAGTTTATAGAAAAGCTGTTCGCGGGTGGAAATGTGGAAATACCGCATTATTTTTGTTATCACCTCGTTGGTCTCCTTTACCTCTCCGGCGTCAAGAAACCGCGCAAGAATCTCTTTGCCTTTTTCGATGATCGGAGCCTGTTCGCGGCGCAGGGCCGAGCGAAGACGGGTGCGTGCTTTGGCCGTTGCCAGAAAATCGATCCATTCAGGATTCGGTTTCTGCGTGCGTGAAGTCAGGACTTCGACCTGGTCGCCGCTCTGCAGCTGATGGGAAATCGGGACAAGCTTATGGTTCACCTTTCCCGCTATGCAATGGTTGCCAAGTTCGGAGTGGAGGGCGTAGGCGAGGTCGAGAACCGTCGAGTGTTGCGGCAGGGTGACAAGCTCGCCTTTGGGGGTGAAGACCACTATTTCGGCCGAGAAAAGATTCAGTTTCAGTGTGTCGAGAAAATCGACTGCGTTGGGGTTGGGATCTTCAAGTATGTCTTTTATGGTGCGGAGCCACACGGTCAGTTCCGATTCCTCTTCGCCGTTCCCTATTTTGTATTTCCAGTGGGCCGCGAATCCTTTTTCAGCTATTTCGTCCATGCGGCGTGAACGTATCTGCACCTCTACCCAGTTGCCGTCAGGGCCCATAACCGTCAGATGCAGGGCCTGATAGCCGTTAGCCTTCGGTGTCGATATCCAGTCGCGTGTGCGTTCGGGATGCAGACGGTATATGTCTGTTATTGCCGAATATATCTCCCAGCAGATGCGCTTCTCGCTCGCCGGATCGTCGCAGTTGAAAATGATGCGCATGGCGTAGAGGTCATAGACCTCCTCAAAGGGGATTTTCTTTGTCTCCATTTTGCGCCAGATCGAATAGACCGACTTGACGCGCGCTTTCGCCTCATAGTCCAGCCCCATACCCTTGAGGCGTTCCTTGATCGGCGCGGAGAAGTCGGAATAGACCGCCAGCCGTTTCGCCTCCGATGCTTTTATCTGCTCGGCGATGCGGTCATAGACGGCCGGATGCTCATATTTGAAGCTCAGGTCCTCCAGCTCCGTCTTGATGGAGAAAAGTCCCAGACGGTGGGCGAGGGGAGCATAGATGTAAAGGGTCTCTCCCGCTATTTTGTATTGCTTGCCTGGCGGCATGGAGCTGAGTGTGCGCATATTGTGGAGGCGGTCAGCCATTTTTATAAGCACCACTCTTATGTCTTCGCTCATCGTCAGCAGGAGCTTGCGGAAGTTCTCGGCCTGCGCCGAGGCCTTGTCTCCGAAAATTCCGCCGGATATCTTTGTCAGCCCGTTGACAAGTTCGGCGATTTTGCGGCCGAACTGCTGCCGGATGTCCTCCACGGTGTAGTCCGTGTCCTCCACTACGTCGTGGAGCAATGCCGCGCAGATCGAAGTGGAGCCCAGACCGATCTCCTGCGAGGCTATCTTGGCCACGGCTATCGGGTGGAGAATATACGGCTCGCCCGAGCGGCGCCGGATGCCTTTGTGGGCCATGCGGGCGAAATTAAAAGCGCGTTCGATTATCTCCACCTTTTTGCGGTGGGGACTCGCGAGATAGCCCCGTAACAGATCGGCAAACTCGGCGTTTATCAGCTGCTCCTCTTCTTCCGTGGTCAAATGTCGGTTCTGGCTCATTCGGCGGATTGTTGGATTAATTTACAAACTTACTAAAAAAGAGCGAGAATGAAGAAAAAAACCGCTAAATTTGTGGAAAATTAAAATTATCACCAATGGCAAAATATAATTTTGACGTTCCCTGTGACCGAACGGGGACAAATTGCATGAAATTCGACTGCCTTAAGGAAAATTTCGGCGCTGACGATCTTTTCCCTCTTTGGATAGCCGACATGGATTTTTATGTCTGTCCTGAAATCGAACAGACGCTGACACAGCGTTTCGCCCACCGCGTCTATGGTTACACCGCAGCCGCCGACTCCTACTGGCAGTCGATCATTGAGTGGCTTGACCACCGGCATGGTCTGAAGACCGACCGCAGCGAGCTGACGTTCGTTCCCGGTGTGGTCCGCGGCATCGCTTACGCGCTGAACTTCTTCACCAAACCCGGTGACAAGATTGTCATACAGCCCCCTGTCTATCATCCCTTCCGTCTGGTGCCCGAGGGCAACGGTCGCGTGATCGTGGAAAATCCCCTGATTGAGAACAACACCGGCGAAGGGTCGTTCTATACGATGGACCTCGAAGGCCTCGAGAAGATTTTCGCCGAGGAAAAACCGAAGATGATGATACTCTGCAACCCCCACAATCCCGCCGGAATCCAGTGGGACGCCGACACGCTTGCCGCCGTGGCCCGGCTCGCTTTGAAATACGGGGTTATCGTCATTTCCGACGAGATCCACAGCGATCTGATGCTTCGTCACACCCGTCACGTCCCGTTCCTCCTTTCCTGTCCGGAAGCGGCCGAAGTATCCATAACCTTCGGAGCGCCGTCCAAAACCTTCAATATCGCCGGCCTGGAAAGCTCTTGGATGATCGTGCGCAATCCGCGTCTCCGCGAACCTTTCTACAAATGGATGGAGGTCAACGAGTTCTCACGTCCCTCATTCACCGCGTGGATGGGCGCCGAAGCCGCCTACCGCCACGGCGAGGAGTGGCTTGACGAGATGATGGACTACATCGAGGAAAATGTCGAGGCCGTTGAGAAATATTGTGCCGAAAATCTGCCCGGAATAAAACCGGTGCGTCCCGAAGCCTCATTCCTCGTCTGGCTCGACTGCCGCGGACTCGGTCTCGACCAGGAAAAACTTGTCGGTCTATTTGAATGTAAGGCACATCTGGCTCTCAACAGCGGAACTATGTTCGGTTCGCAGGGCGCCGGATTCATGCGTCTCAACGTCGGGCTCCCCCGCCGCGAACTCATCAAGGCCCTTGACTGCCTGAAAAAAGCCCTCTCCTGAAGTATTCATAGCAACAATCTCTTAACCTCTGATTCCAATGAAATTACAATCTTTTATTCTGCCCGCTCTGTTTGCTCTCGCGTTGCCCCTTCAGGCACAGCAGGTGCAGATCTCTCCCGTTCCGCAAAACATTGTCTGGGGACAGAAGGCTTTCGACAAGCCGGCTGCCGTTAAACTCAAGGGCGCGTCAACGGCCGATGCCGACGCTGTGGCCGCGCTGACACATGCCATCCCCGCCGGAAAGGGCGTCAAGGTGACGATCGGCGAGAAAGGCGACAAAGCCGTCGCTTCCGTTGCGTCAAAAATTCCTTCAAAGCCCGAGGGATATTATCTTAAAGTGACTCCGAAAGAAGTCATAATCGCCGGAAACGACGCGAACGGAACTTATTATGGTGTCCAGACTTTCCTCCAGATCGCCTCGCAGCCCGAAGTGATGAGCGTGGAGATAACCGACTGGCCTTCTACTCCCAATCGTGGCGTCGTCGAAGGTTTCTATGGCAACGCCTGGAGTTTCGACGACCGTCTGAGCCAGTATGAATTCTACGGACGCAACAAGATGAACACCTACATCTACGGCCCGAAGGACGACCCCTATCACCGTGGAAAATGGCGTGAGCTTTATCCCGCCGACAAAGCCGCCGAGATGAAGGCACTCAACGAAGCGGCCAAACGCCACAAGGTCAATTTCGTCTGGGGCATACATCCCGCCGGCGACCACCGCTGGAACGAAGAGGACAATCAGGCGACAATCCGCAAGTTCGAGCAGATGTATGATCTCGGCTTCCGGAATTTCTCTATTTTCTTCGACGATGTCTTCGGCGCGCAGGCCGACGGCAAGAAACATGCCGAATACATGAACTATGTCAAGAAAAACTTCGTTGACAAGCACCCCGACATCGAGAACTTCATCATGTGTCCCGCCCTCTACAACAAGGCTTGGAAAGGATCTTTCCAGCCCTCATATCTCGAGGACATATCCGTGATGGATCCTTCCATAAAGGTGATGTGGACCGGAAACTCCGTGGTCGATATGATCAACGTTCAGGACATGGAGTGGATCAATCCGAAAATCGGCCGCAAGGCGTTCATCTGGCTGAACTATCCTGTCACCGACTACTGCATCAACCATCTCTTGATGGGCCCATTCACAGGCAATGACGCCGAAGCCACTTCGATGGTCAGCGGATTCTCTGCCAATCCAATGGAATATGCCGAGGCCTCAAAGCTGAGCCTTTTCAGCAATGCCGATTTCCTCTGGAATCCCGACAAGTATGACGCCGACCGTTCATGGGAGCTCGCTCTCGAGCGTCTGATGCCGGCCCACCGCGACGCATTCCGTGAATTCTGCCTCTATAATGTCGATCTCGGCCAGAACACCCACCGTCTCCGCCGATTCAACGAATCGCCCGCGCTGAAAGCGCTCATTGACAAGTATGAGCCCGCAATGACTGAAAGCTATATGGCAGGGGCTGCCAAAGAGCTGTCCGATGAGTTCGCGAATCTGGAAAAATCGTCGGCTGAACTTCTGTCTGTTGCCGACACCAACGCGATGCTCAAGGAAATAAAGCCCTGGATCGAGGTCTCGGAGATGCTCGGCAAGCGCGGACAGCTTGTGGCCGCGATGTACGGCGATATTTTCTCCGGTAATGCAAAGGGATTCGTGGATAATTACGTGGCCTATGCAGCTCTCACCGACAAGGCTTCGAAAGTTGCCTCGCGTGATTTCCCCGGCTCCATAAAGGTCGCCTATCCTATGGTTGGCTCTCTCTATGCCGAACCGTTCCTGAAACGGTCGGTGAACCGCATGGTTGACTATTACCGCCACAACAATGACTATCGCCTCGATGTCTTCCCGCAGCTCGCTCTCGAGAACGGCAACTACCGCATCCGACTCAACGGACAGTGGCTCGGCAATCCGAAGGCAGGCACGACCGGCGGACGCCCCGTATGGCAGGCTGCCGAGGATGATGTCAACCCCGACCGTCAGATATGGCGTGTCACCTACGACCCCGAGACCGGCCGCTATTCGATCGTGAACGCCAAGGATGGACGCTACATCAACGAGAACGGCTCTTTCACAGTCAATCCCGATTCCAATCCGTTTGACGCCCAGTGGCATACGTTCATAATCGAACGTGACGGCGACCGATATGTGATCCGCAACGGAGGCAATGCCGGAAACTCTTTCTGGAAATCCGATGCCGAAGGCATTTCTAAAGCCTCCAAGCCCGAAGAAAAAGCTGAATTTGAATTTATCCCTGTAAAATAACCTTTCGCGGTCCCTTTCCCGGCGGATATCGCCGGGAAGGGTCGCCTATTTTTAGAGGTTGTTTAAAAACAAATGTGAAAGCTGGAGTCCATTCTCCGGAGGTGGATTTCGGAATGAATTGAAGGAGTAATGCTGTAGCATTATGACTGAAATTCAGCACGAAAGACGCCCTGGAGAATGGATGCGAAGGAGCATTTTAAACAACCGCAAAACCGAAATTTAAATGTATAAAAAAGAAAAATTGTGTTACTATAAGTCGCATGGATGCCTTTTTGGCTCCCCTGTCCCTAATCTTCAGTCACAGTGCCACAGCACTGCTCCTTCAGATTATGAACAGGTTAGTTCAAAAATCCATCCACTCCGGCTTCACATTTGTTATTAAACAACCTCTTAATACAACAGAAATGAAATTTTTGGAACTCGCTGAAAAACGTTATTCCTGCAAGAAGTTCTCCTCCAAGCCCCTCGAAGAGGAAAAGCTTGAATATATCCTTCAGGCCGGACGTCTGGCCCCGACGGCAAAGAATCTTCAGGAGCAACGCATCTATGTGGCCGCATCTCCCGAGGCTCTTGCCCGCGTGGACGAGGCCACTCCCTACCGCTACGGAGCCCCGCTCGTCCTGATCGTGGCCTATGACAAGGATAATGTCTATATCTATCCCGGAGGAAAACGCCGTTCCGGCATAGAGGACGCCTCTATAGTCGCCACCCATCTGATGCTCGCCGCTGCCGACGCCGGCGTCGATTCATGCTGGCTCAACTGTTTCGATCCCGAGAAGCTCCATGCCGCTCTCGGATTGCCCGACAATGAGGAGATTCTGATGATGCTCGATCTCGGCTACGCCGCCGATGGCGCAGGACCGCTCCCCAACCATTTCTCGCGTAAGCCTCTCGAGGAGACTGTGACACGGATCTGACTCCGTATTCCATAAAAATAAGGCGCCCTTCAAAGGCGCCTTATTTTTTATGATAGTCGTGATCAATGCTCGGGAGCGAACATCGGATCCCAGGCCGGAAGCACTGTAGGCTTCTGCTTGAGGATGTCAAGGATCTTGGCCGGTACATATTTGCGGTTCACCACCAGACGGAACATGTATTCGTCCATCCACGGATCGGTCATGATCAGATGGCCTCCGTTAGCTCCGGGACCCCAGCTGTTCTCTATGAGCCAGCGCTGCGGTTTGCCTGCCTTGTCGAGATCAACACCCACGAGGGTCATGGCGTGTGACGAGGCGGAGGCGCCCGTGCGGATACGGTCGGCTTTGTTCATCCCGAAGGTGGTGCCGAAAAGCGATTCGTAATCGAAGTTATCCACGTCAAGAACGCCCTTTTCGCGGTCGAAGAATTTGCCGACGTCACATGAGAAATACATCATGGTGCTGTCCTTCAGCGACGCTATGGCCATCTCCTTTATCTCTTCCATCGGAAGATTGATGTATGTCCAGTTCTGGCCGTCGTAGGCGTGGCGGTCCAGGTCTATCTCGTAGAGAGCGTGATAGGGACGCGTCGGGTCATTCATCAGCATGACATAGTCGTCCTTCAGGTTGTTGCCTGCATATTCGCGGTAGAATTCCTGAGGCGTGTAGGTGCGCGTATCAACGGTGTTTCCTTTGGCGTCGCGGCGTGTCCATGTGAACTGTGTGGGGGGAACGCCGAGGGTCAGCGCGAGCATGCGGTAGATCTCGCCAAGCATTTTTTCACGGGTCTCGTCGATCTGTTTTGCCTTGGCGCCCGATGCTATCATGGAGCGCAGTTTCAGACCGTCCTCGCGCAGTTTCAGGCTGACGAGGTTGCTGAGGCGCGACGTGCTGTTGGAGCTGAAGGTCTCCGGCATTATTTCTGCGGGAACCACGCCATATTTCGTTATGTTGTCGCTCAGGCCTGTGTATTGCCCCCCGTCGCTCAGCGGATTCTTGAAAAGCCATTCAACCCGGCGGCTATCCATCGGCTCTTTGGCTGTCTCGATTATGGCCTGAAGGAAAAGATTGGCTTTCTCGAGCTGGTCATAGAAGAAGTTGTAGTTCTGTGAGAGCTTCAGCTCGCCGAGATTGTTTTTGGCCATCATCTGTGAGCGCAGCACGTTAAGTCCCGTGAAAAGCCAGCAGCGGCCCGACGATTTCTGGTCGGTGATGCCGCGGCTCTTGACGCGGTAGGTCATGTGGTCGGTGTTGGCGGGACGCGCTTCCGCGTTGGCGGCAAGCTTGTCGATGGAAGTGGCGTTGAGGGCGTTGCGCAGGGCGCGGTCGGCCGGAGCGTTCGTGTAGTTGGCGCGGAGTCGCTCCATCATCTGCGGGCTGATCCCGCCGTTGTCGGCGGCACTGAGCCCTAAGGCAACCGTCATGGCGGCGGCAAAAAATGTGACAATTCGTTTCATGGGATCGGTAATTACAAATTTTCCACAAAGTTACGCAAAAATCACCACTAAAAGAATATCTTTCATGCGATTTGCGGTTTCATGAGCGATTCTCGGATATGGAGCGGATGTGGAGTCCCGGGAGTGGCTTTATATATTTTTAACCTGTGCGGAGGCGTTCATGCCCATTCTGTGGATTAAATTTGCAAAATGAACAGATTATTATCAATCCTGACATTTCTTGCTTTGCTATCCTGCTGCGTCATGGCACGGGCTGAGATTGTGGTCGGCGCCGAGAGGCTCCCGGAATATCTTCCTCTCCTCCGCGACTCCCGGGTGGCGTTGTTGAGCAACCACACGGGGCTGGTCAACGGCGGTAAGGAACACACTCTCGACATGCTCCTGCGCAACGGAGTGAATGTCACCGCCATCTTTTCTCCCGAACATGGCTTCCGCGGCGATGCCGATGCCGGTTCCCACGTGAAGAATTCAGTCGATGCCAAGACCGGCATACTGATCGCATCGCTCTATAACGGGAAGGATTCTTCGCCGTCGCCTGAGACAATGGACCGCTTCGATGTGATTCTCTGCGATCTGCAGGATGTCGGCGTCAGATACTACACTTATTATGTCACCATGATGAAGCTGATGGACGCCGCGGCGCGCTCCGGCAAACGTTTCATCGTGCTTGACCGTCCCAATCCCGTGGCCATGATGGTTGACGGGCCCGTGCTCGACATGAGCCTGAAATCGGGCGTCGGTGCGTTGCCTGTGCCCGTGGCCCACGGAATGACTCTCGGCGAACTGGCGCTGATGATCAACGGCGAGTGCTGGCTCCCTTCAGCAAAGAAGGTTGACCTGACAGTCATTCCATGCGCGGATTACACCCGTTCTACCCGTTATCGCCTGCCCGTCAACCCTTCGCCCAACCTGAAGTCAATGAAAGCGATCTACCTCTACCCCTCGACCTGCTACTTCGAGGGGACTGTGATGAGTCTCGGGCGCGGAACGGAGATGCCCTTTGAAATCTACGGACATCCTTCCATGAAGAACGCTCCCTTCTCCTTCACGCCGCGTTCCATGCCCGGCGCAAAGAACCCGCCGTTGAATGGCCGTCTCTGCCACGGAAAAGATCTGCGCGCTCTCGACGATGATTCCATAATAGCCCGGGGAGTCGATCTCTCCTATGTCATTGACGCTTACCGCAGCATGCCTCCGGCGCTGCAGCCGAAGTTCTTCACCTCCTTTTTCAATCTTCTGATAGGCGATCGGCGCATAGCTCCGATGATCCGCGAAGGAAAAAGCGCGGCGGAAATCCGCGCCCTCTGGCAGGATGACATAAAAGCTTTCCGCGCACGCCGCAAGCCATATCTCTTATATCCCGAAAAATGACACCGCTGACAGTTATACTTACAATCGTTGCCTATTTCTCCGTGCTTCTCGGAGTAGGGCGTCTTGCAGCACGCAACGCCGACAATTCGACCTTCTTCACCGGAGGTCGGCGCATGCCATGGTTTCTGGTGGCCATCGCCATGATCGGAGCCTCCATCTCGGGCGTTACTTTCATATCCGTCCCCGGAATGGTCGCGGCCAAAGGCTATGCCTATCTCCAGATGGTGCTTGGTTTCATCGTGGGCTATATAGTTATTGCTCTTGTGCTCGTCCCCGTTTTCTATAAGCGGCGCCTTGTCAGCATCTACGGCTATCTCCGTCAGCGTTTCGGCGAGGGAAGCTACCGCTCGGGAGCCTGGATGTTCTTCATCTCCAAGATTCTCGGTGCTTCCGTCAGGTTTTTCGTCGTCTGCGCCGTCCTGCAGGTGCTCGTCTGCAAGCCCCTTGGGATTCCATTCGAGGTCAATGTGATTGTCACCATATCGCTTATCTGGCTCTACACGGCCGGAGGTGGAGTAAAGACACTCATCTGGACCGACGTCATCAAAAGCGTATGCCTGATTCTTTCCGTCATCCTCTGCATCGTCTATATAGCCGCTTACTGCGGAATAGCTTTTGCCGACATCCCTTCGGCAATCGCCTCCCATTCTTCGGCACGCATGTGGTTTTTCGACAATCCTATGGAAGGTTCCTATTTCTGGAAGCAGTTCATAGCCGGGGTTTTCATGGCGATAGCCACCAACGGTCTCGACCAGGACATGATGCAGCGCAATCTGGCCTGCCGCGATTCCGCCTCTTCGCGCAAGAACATGATATTCAGCGGCGTCATGCAGTTTTTTGTCATCGGTCTTTTCCTGATGCTCGGAACGTTGCTGCTTATATTCGTCGAACGGACCGCTACCGAAATGCCTGCCAAAAGCGACGAGCTTTTCGGCCTCGTGGCCTCCCATTCATCCATGCCCGTCATCGTGGGCATACTTTTCGTCCTCGGCCTGATATCGGCCGCTTATTCTGCTGCCGGTTCGGCGCTGACATCCCTGACCACTTCCTTCACCATCGATCTTCTCGACGGCGAGAGTCGTTTTTCAGGCGATCCGCGCCGTCTTGCCGCTGTGCGCCGTCGGGTCCATCTCGCAATGTCGGCTCTTATGGGGCTGATAATTATTGCCTTTTACCATCTGAGTACCGATGATGCCATCTCGGCCGTCTATACTCTCGCTTCCTATACCTACGGCCCGATTCTTGGCCTTTTCATCTATGGCCTTTTCACCCGCCGCCGTGTCAACGACCGCTTCGTCCCGTGGGTCTGCCTCTGTGCTCCCGTGCTGTCATGGGTGATACAGTGGGCTCTCGATTCGCTGTTCGCCTATCAGACCGGCTTTGAACTGCTTCTGATAAACGCTTTTGTGACCGTTATAGGTCTTCATCTTCTTTCTTTAAAACCATCACCCGCCTATGCCGAAGAATCTCTTTAACCGCTATATCTGGATTGTCGATACGATCCGACGCCACGGTGCCATAACCCGCGAGGAGCTCAACCGCTTGTGGATGGATTCGTCGGTAAGCGACGGGAATCCTCTGCCGCGCCGCACGTTCTACAACTACCGCAACGCTATCTCCGAGCTTTTCAAGATCGACATAGAGTGTAACCCTTCGACGTTCGAGTATTATATCGACGGCGGCGATCCGCATGCCGAGAGCGTCACCGACTGGATGCTGAACACCGCATCTCTCAGCAATGTCCTGACCGACGCGCGCGATGTGGCCGACCGTGTGTTTCTCGAAGAGGTACCTTCGGCGCGCCAGTTCCTTTCGCCCATCATTTCCGCCATGAAGGAGGAGAAAACCATCGAGTTCGACTACAGCCCCTTCTCACGCACCGGAGTGCCTAAACCTGTCAGGCTCGAACCCTATTTCCTGAAGATTTTCAAACTCCGATGGTACATCACCGGACTGAACGTCCGCGAAAAGACAATCAAGACCTACGCCCTTGACCGTATAAGCGCCCTCACCGTCACTTCCGACCGTTTCGTCATGCCCCCCGATTTCGACGCCGAAGCATATTTCCGCGATTCTTTCGGAATAGTCTTCACCCGTGGAGAGACGAAGAAGGTGATAATACGCGCCACTCCGCGCCAGGCGAAATATTTCCGCGCCTTGCCTCTCCATCATACCCAGAGCGAGATGATCCATGACCGATACTCCATATTCACATACCATCTGCGTCTGACTCCCGATTTCGTCCAGGAGCTTCTCAGTCACGGTCCCGAACTGACCGTTCTTGCTCCCGCCGAACTCCGCGCCATGATGATAGACAATCTGAAGCAATCACTTGAAAACTACTCCAAAAATGAGAATTGACATAATAACCGTTCTCCCCGAGATGCTCGAGTCGCCTCTGGGATGCTCCATACTCAAACGCGCCTGCGACAAAGGACTCGCCGAAATACACATCCACAACCTGCGGGATTATACGACCAACCGCCACCGGAAGGTCGATGACTATCCTTTTGGGGGTGAAGCGGGGATGGTTATGCAGGTCGAGCCGATCGACCGCTGCATATCGGCCCTGAAAGCCGAGCGCGACTACGACGAGGTTATTTTCACCTCCCCCGACGGCGAACAGTTCACCCAGCCCATGGCCAACGCCATGTCATTGCTCGACAACATCATAATTCTCTGCGGCCACTATAAAGGTATCGACTATCGGGTGCGCGAGCATCTGATAACGCGCGAGATATCCATCGGCGACTATGTCCTGACCGGAGGCGAGATTCCCGCCGTGGTCATAACCGATGCCATAGTCCGCCTGATTCCCGGAGTGCTCGGCGACGAACAGAGCGCGCTGTCCGACTCGTTTCAGGACAATCTTCTCGCACCTCCCGTCTATTCACGTCCTGCCAACTATAAAGGCTGGGAAGTTCCCCCCATTCTTCTTTCGGGCCATGAGGCACGCATAGCACAGTGGCGCTACGACCAGGCCCTCGAACGCACCCGCCGCCTCCGCCCTGACCTCCTCGACTGACCCCTCCCCCCTTCCATCTTCTCAAAATCCCGTCCGCCCTGTCCGCCCCGTCCGACCCTGTCTGACCTGTCCGAAATGTCGGACCCGTCCAATTTTTCCCTCAAAAATAGAAACAGACTTCCTCTCCCTCCCAATCCTCCCTAACTTTGCGGCATGTTGACCGCGAAGAAAATAAAATGCCGTCCCCGCTCCGTCGGGCAGCGCAACTGGGCCGCTCAGTTCGAGCGCTGGCTCGGCTACCCGCTTCACCGCGATGCCCGGCGAGCCATCTCCGTTCTCGAGCGTCAGCGCGCGCAGCGCAAGCCGCAGCGCCTCTATCTCTGCGATGCCGACGCCGAAAAGGAAGCCCTCAAGCAGGCTCTGGTCAACTATGTCCGCTGGCTCGCCACGGTCGTGCGTCCCGGCGCCCCATTCTGTATCGTCGGCAAGAACCGCAAGCAGCTGAACCGTCTTCTGCCCCGCCGGTCGCGCAAAGCGTTGCCCGACCCCAAGTGGCAGCCGATACTATCCACCGCCCGTTCACCCGAATACTGTCGGGGTCTCAACTTTCCTATGGCCCTTATTCTCGACGGCGACGCCTATCCCCGTCGTGGACGTCATCTGACCCGCGTCTGGCGCTCTGTTATTCCGTGTCTGTCAATGAGCGAAGAGTCGCTGCTGGTAGTCCACGGAACCTACCGTCCCAAGACCCGCGTCAACGTCTTCACCAACGAGATCCGGCGCCCAAGCCGACCGTGGCCGAACCTTGACCTCGCCCGGCCCCCCGATCCACCGCCCGAAGAAGAGCTGATCGAAAGGGAAGTCCTGCTCGGCATCCCTCCCGACCTCTCAATCCTAAATCAGATCTATCTCCCTGAACCAGAAGACTGCCCGTCAGTCCCGCTCTTCTAAGCGGCGCCATGACCGCCCCTCCTCCGGAAAAAGACCCCGTCCTCCCCCCGGAACTCGCCACCCACTTGTAGGGACATCGCTTTGCGATGTAAAAGGAGTCCCCGGAAAAATGCCCCCACGGACCCGTCCTCCCCCCGGAACCAATCATGGCAAAGAGAACCTTGAAATTTTGGAAAACCGCGCGCCCCAATTCGCCTAATTCGGCTAATCGGTCTAATCCTCTCTCTCGCTTCGCGATGTAAAAGGCGCTTCCGACCGTGCTCAGTGAATCCTGGCCCCGTCCGACTTGTCCGAATCGTCAGACCAGTCCTCCCTCTTCCCAATCCTGGGATTACTGTGAATTTGCGGGGCTATCGGAATAGAAGGCGGTCAGGAACCATATTGCCAGCATGGCCGTGGTGAAAACGATGCTGTATAGACTCTTTCGCAAAACAACGCAGAGTGAGGCTTCCGGATTCTCGTGACGGATGCTGAACATCTGGCAGCAGCATGTCATAATGGCCAAAATCGTGAGGCTGCTGACAATGGCCAACATATATTTTGCCTTTACGATGATAGCTATTTGCGATACAATGTAGATGCCGAAGCGAATATCGCTCCTTTTGTCCGAGATGAGTCTCGCGAATTTTTCTAACTTATCCATTCTGCAAATTACCGTTGGATTCTGTCGCAAAAATATGAATAAGAAAGGATTATTCCAAATAAACCGCGCTCTTTATGGCATTTGCGTGATTTATCGCCCGCAGTCAGTCAAGCAATTCGCGGAGCTGACGGGCAGTGAGATGGAGCAGGGGATGGCGCCAGGCGGGGGCTAACTCCGCAAGTGGCTCCAGTACGAAGGCGCGCAGATGCATCCGCGGATGGGGCAGCGTTAGCTCAGGCGTGTTCAGGACCATGTCGTCAACGGCTATTAGATCTATGTCGATGACGCGGTCGGCATATTCTCCTGAGGCTGTGCGGTGCGACGCGGGATTGATCGAGGCTTCCACTTCGCGCAGACGCTGCAGTATCTCGAGCGGCTCCATATCCCCCGTCTCGAGAGCCACGCCGAGATTCAGAAAACGGTTGGGGCTGTCATAACCCCACGGCGCCGAATCGACATAGCCCGACCGTCGCACGGACCTTCCGAACCGCTCCATAATGCGGGTGACCGCCAGCTCTATCTGAGCGCGGCGGTCACCTATATTGGATCCTATGTTGACGTGGGCGGTCGCCATTATGACGCGGCGCCCTGTCAGAGGCTTTTCTTTACTTCCACTTCTTCGAAGCATTCAACGATGTCGCCTTCGCGGATATCGTTGTAGCCCGCGATGTTAAGACCGCAGTCATAGCCTGAGGTCACTTCCTTGACATCGTCCTTGAAGCGTTTCAGCGAACCCAGATCGCCGGTGTAGCGCACGATACCGTCGCGGATCACGCGCACCTTCGCGCTGCGGCGCAGACGGCCTTCGCGCACCAGACAGCCGGCAACAGTGCCCACCTTCGATATGCGGTAGGTCTGCATGACTTCGGCTGTTCCGATGACCTCTTCCTTGACCTCGGGCGCAAGCATGCCTTCCATGGCGTCCTTGACCTCCTCGATGGCCTGATAGATGATGGAATAGAGGCGGATCTCCACTCCCTCGCGTTCTGCTTCACGGCGTGCGGCCTGCGACGGACGCACCTGGAATCCGATGATGATGGCGTCGGACGCGGCGGCAAGAGTCACATCGCTCTCTGAGATCTCGCCGACGGCCTTGTGAAGCACGTTGACCTGAATCTCTTCGGTCGAAAGCTTGATGAGCGAGTCGGAGAGCGCTTCGATCGAACCATCGACGTCGCCCTTGACAATCACGTTCAGCTCCTGGAAGTTGCCTATGGCGCGGCGGCGGCCGATATCCTCGAGCGTAAGCATCTTCTTGGTACGCAGTCCGAGTTCGCGCTGCAGCTGCTCGCGCTTCGTGGCGATTTCGCGTGCTTCCTGTTCGCTCTCGAGAACATTGAAGGTGTCGCCGGCGGTCGGAGCGCCGTTGAGGCCCAGGATGAGGGCCGGTTCCGCGGGGCCTGCCTCCTTGATGCGCTGGTTGCGTTCGTTGAACATGGCGCGGACTTTGCCGTAGTGAGTTCCGGCAAGAATGATGTCGCCCTGACGCAGGGTTCCGTTCTGCACGAGTACGGTGGCAACGTAGCCGCGGCCCTTGTCAAGCGACGATTCTATGATCGAGCCTGTAGCTTTGCGGTGAGGGTTGGCTTTCAGTTCGAGAAGCTCGGCTTCGAGAAGCACTTTCTCCATCAGTTCTTCAACGCCGATTCCCTTCTTGGCCGAGATGTCCTGGCTCTGGTACTTTCCTCCCCAGTCCTCTACGAGGAAGTTCATCGCCGCAAGTTCTTCCTTGATCTTGTCGGGATTAGCTGCCGGCTTGTCTATCTTGTTGATGGCGAAAACGATAGGCACACCTGCCGCTGTGGCGTGGTTGATGGCTTCCTTGGTCTGGGGCATGACGTTGTCGTCGGCTGCCACGATGATGATACAGAGGTCGGTCACTTTCGCTCCGCGGGCACGCATGGCGGTGAAGGCCTCGTGACCCGGAGTATCGAGGAACGTGATGTGGCGTCCGTCGGCAAGTTTAACGTTGTAGGCGCCGATATGCTGGGTGATGCCTCCGGCCTCGCCGGCGATCACGTTGGCGTTGCGGATATAGTCGAGCAGCGATGTCTTTCCGTGATCGACATGGCCCATGACGGTCACGATGGGCGGACGGTCCATGAGATCCTCCTCCGAATCCTCCTCCTGCGTGATCGCTTCGGCCACTTCGGCGCTGACATATTCCGTGCGGAAGCCGAATTCCTCGGCTACGATGTTGATGGTCTCCGCGTCGAGGCGCTGGTTGATCGACACCATCTCGCCCAGACTCATACAGGTGGCGATGATGCTGTTGACAGGCACATCCATCATCGAGGCGAGGTCATTGACGGTCACGAATTCGGTCAGTTTGAGAAGTTTGCTTTCGGCCTTTTCCATTTCGTAGGCCTCGCGCTCACGGGTGGCGTTGGCTTCGCGCTTCTCCTTGCGCCATTTGGCGCCTTTCTTCTGACCTTTGTCTTTGTTGGTCAGGCGTGCCAGCGTTTCCTTCACCTGCTTCTGCACATCCTCCTCGTTGACTTCGGTGTGGATCGGACGGCGTTCGCGCTCACGGTTGCGTCCGCGTTCGCGCTGGGGGCGTTCACCGCGGCCGCCGCCATTGTTCTGGCCGTTGGAGCCACCCGGCTGTTTCGAGGTGCTCTCGATGTCTATTTTTTCTTTTCCGCCTATTCTGCGGCGTTTTTTGCGGTCGCCTCCCTGGGAGTTGCCGTTGGCCTGCGCCGCTGCCAGGCGTTCGTTGCGTTTCTCCTCTTTCGTCTTCTTTTTCGGACGCGTGGTCTGGTTCAGAGCCGAGAGGTCGATTTTGCCGACTACATTTATGTTCAGACCGCCGGTAACCTTGGTCGGGATGAAGTTGTCGGTCTCATCATTATTTTTCGCAGGTTCGCTCTTTTCTTCCGGTTTCTCGGCTTTGGGTTCCGCTTTGGGGGCGGGAGCCGCCGGGGTTGCCGGAGCGGTTTTTTCCGGAGCCTCCTGTTTCTTTTCTTTCTCTTTCTTTTCGGGAACTTCGGCGGGAGCTTCCGGCGTTTTGGGGCTCTCCTCGGCCTTCTTAGGCGCGGGTGCTTCCTTCTCGGCCACTGCGGGAGCCGCCTTTTCCTCTTTTTTCACAGGCGCGGGTGTCGTTTCCGGTTTGGGTTCCTCAGCTGCCTTTACGGGAGCTTCCGGTTTCGTTTCCTGCACCGGGGCGGCCGGCTGCTCCTCCTTGACAGGTTCTGCGGGCTTCGGCTTTCCGGTGGAAAGGTCGATGCGGCCTATTACTTTCGGGCCGGCCGACGCCGTTTTGGTGCGATACACCTCGTCGGTCGCCTTCGGTGTCTCTTTTGGTTTTTCCTGAACTTTGGCGCGCTGGGTGGAGATGAGCTCGCTTTGGTTTTTGAGCTTGCGGTCAGGGGCATATTCCTTCACAAGCAGCTCGTAAGCGGTTTCGTTGATGCGTGTGTTGGGATTCTCGGGGTTTTCAACCTCGATTCCTTTTTTTTGCAGGAACTCCACCAGTGTGGCAATGGAAATGTTGAAGTCCTTTGCTGCTTTGCTTATTTTCGTTTTCGCCATATATTGATTTTAAACGCTTTCTGATTTCTGTTGTCCGCGTCCGGCGCGGAGTTCTCCCGGCGGGAGTCCTGATGTGAGGTATTATTCCTCGAACTCGGCGCGGAGAATGTTGAGCACGTTCTCGACGGTCGCTTCTTCAAGATCGGCCTTGTCCGTCAGCAGTTCGCGCGGAGCGTTGAGGACGCTCTTGGCTGTCACGAGGCCTATCTCCTTGAGCTGATCGATGATCCAGCTGTCGATTTCGTCCTTGAACTCGTCGAGGTAGATGTCTTCCTCAAACGATTCCTCCGTGTCGCGATAGACGTCGATGACATAACCCGTCAGCATAGAGGCAAGCTTGATGTTCAGACCGCCTTTGCCGATTGCCAGCGACACCTCTTCGGGGCGCAGGAACACCTCGGCTTTCTTCTCCTCCTCGTCCAGACGGATCGAAGAGACTTTCGCCGGGCTGAGCGCGCGCTGGATGAAGAGCGACGGGTTGGCCGTGTAGTTGATCACGTCGATGTTCTCGTTGCGCAGCTCGCGGACAATTCCGTGGATACGCGAGCCTTTGACGCCCACACACGCTCCCACCGGGTCGATGCGCTCGTCATAGCTCTCGACGGCTATCTTGGCGCGTTCGCCCGGGATGCGCGCTACGGCGCGTATGTTGATCAGACCGTCATGGATCTCAGGAACCTCCAGCTCGAAAAGACGGCGCAGGAAGTTCTCGTTGGTGCGCGAAACGGTGATCTTCGGGTTGTTGTTCTTGTTATCTACGTTGGCTACGACCGCTCTGACTGTCTCGCCCTTGCGGAAGAAGTCGCCGGGAATAGATTCGCTCTTCGGGAGAAGAAGCTCGTTCTTGTCGTCGTCAAGAAGAAGGGTCTCGCGTGACCATGTCTGATAGACCTCGCCGCTGACGAGCTCTCCTTCGAGCTCCTTGAATTTATTGTAGATCGCCTCTTTCTGAAGGTCGAGGATTTTCGACTGGAGGGTCTGGCGAAGATTCAGGATCGCACGGCGTCCGAAATCCTCGAAGTGGATTTCGCGGGTGTGGTCCTCGCCAATCTCCACGTCGGGGTCATCCTCGGCGCGGGCGTCCGTGAGACCAATCTCCATGTTGGGATCATTGACTTCGCCGTCGGCCACAACCTGCAGGTTCTGGAAGATCTGCACGTCGCCTTTGTCGGGGTTGAGAATAACGTCGAGGTTTTCGTCGGTTCCGAACATCTTGGCAAGTACGTTGCGGAACGATTCCTCGAGCACGCTTATCATCGTGGTCTTGTCAATGTTTTTCAGCTCTTTAAATTCGGCAAACTGCTCCACCATGTTGGGAGCTTCCTCTTTCTTAGCCATAATTGGATTTGTCTCTGGTTGGGGGTTATTTGAATTTTATTGAATATCTGACATATTTGCAGTCGGCGACTGCGAGTTCAATCGCTTCGGTCTTCATCACCGGGCGTTTCTCTCCCGGTTCTTTGACCTTGCGTGTCACCGCGAGGGTGAATGTTGCGCCGTCGGGGCTCACTGATTCCAGAACGCCGGTCATCTTGCGGCCGTCGCGGGTCAGCACTTCCATGTCGTTTCCGATGTTTTTCTCATACTGACGCTTGACTTTCAGGGGCGAAGTGAGACCTGCCGAACCTACTTCAAGTTCGTAGTCCTCGACGTCGCGGTCGGCGGCCGCCTCTATGGCGCGGGTAACGCGGGCGCAGGTGTCGATATCGACGCCCGTGTCCGAGTCTATTTCTACGGTTATGCGGTTGTCAGGCGTTTCGCTGACTTCCACGAGGAAGCAGTCGGTGCCTTCGAGTGCTTTGCTGACGGTTTCCTCTATAAGTGTTTTGTCTATCATTGTCTGAGTTTCGGTTATTCGCGCTCGGGTAAATAAAATGGAGGAAGCTTCGGGCCCCCTCCGTGTCACGCGGTTTTGCAACGGCAAAGTTAATCAATTATTTGGTAATATGCAATCTGAAGGCCGGTTTTCAGAGGCCCCGGGCGATAGTGTAATGCAAAATTAACAGTTAATTTATAAATATTATGTAAATTTAACCCTGTTCGGGAAAGTTGGCTCTGAAGCGTGTCAGCCGGTCGTCGGGCGACGTGTGAAGGCTGAAGGTGCAGCCGTGTGACCGCAGAATCTCGCTTATGAGGGTCAGCCCTATCCCCTGGCCTCCTTCTTTCGACGAAAAGAAGGGCGAGAACAGGTTGGCCGAGATTTCCTGACTTATGCCGGGGCCGTTGTCGGTGATCTCGAAGCCGGCGGGATGCGCCGTGACGCGGATAAGGATATGCCCGTTTTTGCCTATGCTCTCTATCGCGTTTTTGACTACGTTGACCGCTACCTGTTCGAGCTGAACCGAGTCGGCCATCGCTGTGGCACCCTCTTCGACCTTGAGAGTGAATCCGATGTCATGACCCACGGCAAGACTCTCGATGAAAGGCATCAGAGAGCGGAAAAGCGATCCGAGATCAGTGGGCCGCAAGCTGGGGGAGGGGAGCCGGACAACGTCGGCATAGCGTGTGATGAACCGCGACAGCGAGTCGCAGCGCTCGCGGCAGCTCGATGAGGCTGTCCGCAGATCCTCGTCATCTGTGATCATCTCCACTGTCTCGAACATCGGGATGATTCCGGCCACCGTATTGTTGACCTCGTGACCTATCTGGCGGATGACTTTGCCGTAGGCCTCGCGCTCCGCCTTCATGATTTCGCGGGTCAGGCTCTCGATCATTATGAAGCGCCTCTGAAAGCCGCTGTCAAGGAAACTGAGCAGCGTGCAGCGGTAGATGCCGTTGTCGTCCGACCTTACGGTGACGGCGTCGCCGAGACTGAGACCGGCAAGCGCCTTGGCAAGAGCGCCCGGAAGAGCGTCGAGCGTATGCCCCGTGACGTCGGGCGTGCCGAGCATCCGCCGGGCAGCGGGATTGGCCGTCCTGACGGTGCCGTCATAGTTCATTACAAGGATTCCCGCCGGCGACGCGTTGATGAGCATGTCGAGGAAATGGTTCTGTTCCATCACCCTCAGGCGCTCGTTCTTGAGTGTTTCGATCATCCGGTTGAATGTGGCCGCTATGCTGTCGGCGTCGCGCTGACCGACGTGGGTCAGGCGGCTGCTGAAATCCTGTTCGTTGAGCAGTGACACTCCCGTCCTGACGGCCATGAGAGGCCTGATGGTCGTTATCCTGAGAATGATGAGACAGATCAGCAGAAGAAGCAGAATGGCTTCGGGAACGGCTACGGAAGGCCACGCGATGTAGAACGGCAGCGATATGCCCGCAGCCAGAGTAAGCAAAGTCACTATGAAAAACAGCCACCTCATTTCGTCTGCGTCGTAAGTCCGTATTTCTCGATCTTCCTGTATAGCGCCTGGCGGGTTATGCCGAGCTCGAGAGCGGCGTTGGTTATGTTGCCCGAATGTTTTTTCAGAGCGTTCTCTATGGCCGTGCGCTCCATCTCCTCGAGAGTCATGCCGTTGACCGACGCCGTTTCCGGTTTAGGCTCCGAGAGGCCCATGCGGGTGTCGCGTTCAATGTCGTCGAGGCTGATTACCGCTCCTTCCGACATCAGTATGCTCCTTTCGACTATGTTTTTCAGCTGGCGCACGTTGCCCGGATAGGGGAGGCGCGTCAGATACGCTATGGCTTCCGACGAGAATTCCGGCCGCCGGTCGGTTTCCGTCAGTCGGGCGAAATGGTTGATGAGCAGCGGTATGTCCTCGCGCCGTTCGCGCAGAGGCGGAAGATGCAGCGTGATGGCGTTGATGCGGTAGAAAAGATCTTCGCGGAATGTGCGTTCGCGCAACATGGCCGGAAGATCGGCGTTTGTCGCGCACACAACGCGGATATCCACAGTGCGTGTCCGGCTGTCGCCGAGCGGTTCGAACGTATGCTGTTGCAGTACGCGCAGAATCTTCACCTGGCAGTTGAGATCGAGATCTCCTATCTCGTCGAGAAAGATCGTCCCCTTGTCGGCAAGCTCGAAACGGCCTTTGCGTTCGCCCGCGGCTCCGGTGAAGGCTCCTTTCGTGTGGCCGAACATCTCGCTCTCGAAAAGCGATTGTGAGATTCCGCCGAGGTTGACCATGACGAACGGCCCCTGTCGGCGACGGCTGTTGTCATGGATCGCCTTCGCTATAAGTTCTTTGCCGGTCCCGTTTTCGCCGGTGATGAGTACCGGCGCGTCCGTCGGGGCTATGCGCCTGACGGTGTCGAGAATCTCCGTAAGTGCCGCGCTGCGCCCGACGATGGCCGACCGGTCAAAGGCTTTCTCTGCCGTCGAAGTCCCTTTTTCGGCCATTGCCAGCGCGGTCTCGATCCTCTGCAGAAGCACCGGGCCGCTGCACGGCTTGGTCAGAAAATCGAAAGCGCCGTAGCGTATTCCCTCAACGGCGAGCGGAATGCTTCCCCAGGCCGTCATGAGAATCACCGGAGTTTCGGGGCATAGGATTCTGACGCGCTGAAGCAGTTCCAGACCGTCCTGACCCGTGGTGGCCCCGCTGAAGTTCATGTCCATAAGAATCAGCGACGGAGCTTCGCGGCGCACGGAGGCCAAAGCCGCCTCCGCGCCATCGACCGCCTCCGGCTCGAAACCGCAGTGGCGCAGCATGACTCCCATCGAGAGCCTGACCGTCCGGTCATCGTCAACTATCAGAATCCTCTTCATGTTGCAAATTTACGAAAAATCCTCGGAATTATTTGGCCTCGGGAGCGGTCTCGAAAGGAAGTATGTAATAGCCTTTTGTGGGATAGCCTTCGCCGCTCTTGAACCATTCGCCCGGATAGGAGATGCCGTATTTCTTGCCCGGTTCGAGAGTCACGGTGTAGGTGAACTCGGTCCTCTCCTTGTTCCATGAGGTCTTGCCGTCTTTTGACCTGGGGAATTCGCGTCCTTCTGCGCGATAGGGAGCGAGCCCCTGACCGATGTGGATCGGTTTGTCGAAGCGGACGGTTATTTCAGTCACTCCAGCAGGCAGCACGGCGTTGTCCTCGATGTTGCTCCCTATGAAATTGGGCTGACGGCTCTCGATATTCTTGCAGATCGAATCGACATTAAGGCTGTTGTGAAGCTTCACCAGTTCGGGCATGAAATCATCCAGTGTGGGATATTTGTCGCGGTTCGCCTGGTAGCGGTCGGTGGCTTTCGCGAAATCCTCAAGGAAAAGGAATCCGTTGCACTTGTCGCCCACGGTCTTGAGCATCAGCAATAGCGAGTCGCGCTCGGTCTTGGCATGGGCTTTGGCATACTGGACCTCAGCCAGACGGACCATTGTTTCGAAGAGCACGGTCTGACCTCCGGCGTATGCCTGATTCTTGAGTTCTGTGTTGAACCTGGAAGCTATCGAGTCGCTGTTGCTGTTGAAATCCTTCAGATGTTTCATTATTATCGGGTTGGTGATGGGGTGGGATGACTCGTGGACAACGAGGCTCGTGCAGTCGCTGTAGTCCGGCTCTCCTTTACGGACTATCGGGCCTATGATCATGAGAGCTTCTTCCCTGCCGTCGGGATAGTGTTGGGTCACACCGTAATTGCCTACATTGAGCATGCTCAGATTGGTCAGTACCGTGAATTCCTTGCCATAGTAATCCGACAGCCATTTCATGTCAACGCCATCGAGCATCTTGTTGAAGTTCGCTATCGCTTTCTCATAGATCGGCTGTCCTTTCCGATAGACTTCGTTGAAATTTGTCTTGTGGTAGAAATCGTTGAGTAACGGCACGAGTTCCTCAGCTCCCGTCTCGCCCCAGCGGCGGTCGATCATCGGCTTGTAGTCGAGTTCCGGGTTGAAAACAACGTTTCCGTCCTTGATGGCGAGCGCGCCGGCAAAACCGGCCACGGCGTCATAGCCCAGACCGAGGCTGTCGCGCAGCGATTTAATCATCGTGACTGCCGGATGGTTCTTGTAGGGAGCCGTGACGGAATCGATCATGGCGGTATATTCAGGATAGAGGTTTATTTTGTATTCCCTGAAATCGGCCGTACGCGCCAGAGCGCTGACGAGTTCTATGGTCTCGCGGACTTCGGTTTTGGAGGAGGCGGCAGCCGGAGTGACTATGCCGGCTATCGCGGCCGCGCTTAGAATAATGTTGACTATTTTCTTCATAATATTCGTTGGGTTGATGGTTATGTTTTTATTCGTTAAATCAGTTCATTAAGTATTTTTTCTATGTCGGCGTCAATTCCTGTTCCGGTGGCGTAGTTCCAGAGGGTCAGGCTTCGGAGCTGGTAATAGTAGTTCCAGAAAAGATAGAGTTCGTTGATCAGCTGCTGGCGCGCTTCGTCCTTCTTGACCTGCGAGTCGTTGAGGTCGAGGGTGGAGATTTTGCCGATGAGGAACGTCTCCACGTTGGTGGAGTAACGGCGCCGCGCTATGCTGTCGGCCCTGCGGGCTATGTCGAGTTGTTGCTGCTGGTTGTTGAAGCGTTCCACGAGGATGAACAGGTCCTGGTTGAAATCCTGCGTCTCCTGTCGCAGACGGTTCTCGACAACGCGGCGGTTGCTTTCCGCAACCCTTACCTTGCCGCGACGCTTACCCCAGTCGATCAATGGTATCTTTACGCCCACCTCCACTATCTGGTTAGCTTTCAGGGCTTCGTAGCCGTGGCGCAGTTCGTTGCCTGTGCCGGTCAGACCCACCTGGGCGAACAGCTCTATCTGCCGCAGGTCGCCCTTGGCCTTCGCTATGGCGTAATCGGCCTCGAGCTGGCGCCTGACAAGGTTCTTCGCGAATTTGTTATAGGCCTGCGCTTTTTCGAGCGCGTCCTTGTAGGTAAGCTCGATCTGCGGAACATCTTCGGGCACCTCCGGCTCCAGTTCCTCCTCCTCGCCGTAGTCCAGAAACGAGCGAAGCTGAAACATGTTGGCTTTCATATTGCTTTCGGCGTTGGTCAGTGCCGAGCGTGCCTCGAGGACGTTCAGCTCCATCTGCAGCAGGTCGTTCTCGCTGATGCGCCCCATGGCGCGTTTCTCCTTGGCTACCTCATGGAGCTTCACGGCGTTGTCGAGATTCTGTCGCGATATGGCCACGTTCTCGCGGGCCATCAGCAGATTGAAATAATAGTTTATCGCGGTCATGGCCACTTCCTCAGTGGCGCTCAGAAATTCCGCCTTCGCCTCGGAATAGCGCACCGGCTCTATCTTCCGGTCCCACTTTATGCTGTTGACTCCGAAAATCGGCTGATTCAGAGTGAGTGCCACGGGGATCGCCATGAAGCGGTTGGTCTTGTCACCGTCGAGCTGACGAAGATAGTCGAGCGAAGTGTTCAGCGACAGTTTTCCGCCGGTCAGCCAGATGTTCTGGCTCACGGAGATCTCCCCGTTGATCTGCATGTAGTTGCTGCGGACAAAGCTGTAGGTGCCGTCCGGGTTCTGATAGGGGGTGTATTGCTTGTAGTAGGCCGGAGTGGTTGCGGTGAAGCTGACTTCGGGCAGAAGCTCGGCGCGGTAGGTGCGGTATTCCCAGTAGGCCGAGCGCAGACGGTCGAGCGCCACCGACGCGTTGACACTGCGGGCCCGGGCGCGGGCCATCGCCTCGTCGAGCGTTATCGGTCTGACGGTTCCGGCCGCCCCCGCGTGAAGGAGGGCGGCGGAAGCCGACAGGATTAGTATGATTGCTGTTATTTTCTTTGTCATGGCTTATGCTTATTCGCCTCGGAGCACTTCGGCCGGTTCCACTTTCATCGCTTTCCTTGCCGGGAAATAGATTCCGGCGACAATCATCAGCGCCATCAGCAGGAATACCACACCGGCTTCTGTCAGGGGTGTAACCCAGATGTCGGTCGTTATCTGCGAGTACATCAGTATGCCATAATGGACGAGCAGCGCGTCAAGACCCAAGGCCGGAATGGTAGCTATCGCCAGAATTATAAGACCTTCGCCCATCAGGCGCCGGAAAATCTGCCGGTTGCCGGCGCCGGTAACCTTGCGCATGGCGATCTCGCGTACGCGCTGCTGGGTGCGGAACCAGAAGGTGCCGAGCAGCCCGAGAAAGACGGTCAGAAGCAGGAATCCCATGCAGATGATCATGTTGCGGAGCTGCGCGTCGTCGTTGCGGTGGAGATTATCGCGTATTTCCTTGAACGGTTTCGCCTCCACAATGTAGCTGTTGCCGTGATTCAGGGGTGAGTCCGTAGCGGTCAGGGCGTTGAGGAACTGTTCATCGTAACCCTCTTTAACCTTGACATAAACGTTTCGGAAAAGATACCCGTCGCGCATCAGGACAGTGCCCGCGAATGCGACTTCATAGTCGGCGCGGCGAATAGGTTCGATGATCGCTCCGATCACGTAGGTCTGACCGGCACTGTCCAGATCGAAGCTCGCGGTCATGTTGATCAGATCCTCGGGCTTAAGTCCGGCTTTAGCCGTATTGACGGCGTTGGAGGTCAGCAACACTTTTCCCTCCTCGAGCATTCGGCTGAGTTCTTCAGGCGTTTCGCCGTTTATGCCGCGGATGTTGAATACTTTGGGATAATCCGGAGCGACGGAATACGTGTTGACGTAATTCTCCTGATTTTTCAGCGAATCGGGCGCATTGCCCGTTATCCGCACGGGATTGCCGCTGAAATTGTAGTTGTAGGGCGATGTCGAGCCGGAGGCTGCGCTGATCACTCCGGGGAGCTTGCGGATCTGTTGCAGTCTGAGATTGTAATTGTCGCGGTTGTAGCGCCTCCAGGCGTCATCTTCCGTTTCTCCCGCCTGCGGCTGAGGGGTCTCGAACGTAGGACTCGATTCGTTTTTCCATCCTATCGTCAGCCGATAGACATTGGTGATATCCACTCCGATGTAGGTGTTCTTGATCCTGACTATGGTGGAGGTGGCGTCGAATATGAAGAAGAGGATAGAGCTGACGATCATAAGCTCTATGCCGAGCCACAGATTGGAGCGCCATTCAGTCGATATCTGTTTCAGAAGTTTTCTTTTCATCGTTTCGAAGATTAGTTCATTGAACTGATTTAAATTTATTGCAAATTAACATTTCGAGTATGATTCCGAGATGATTTCGACCTTTTTGAAAGAGCAATGGGGTTCCATTGTGATTGAAAAAAGGGAAGAAAGCGGTCGGAATCCTGCCGAAATGGTAAAGCCGAAGGTTTCCGTCAGTTCTGAATTAACATTTTGAAATAAGTTTAAATCAGTTCATTATATGTTTCGGCTGTTGATGGCATCGACAGGATTTATGCGCGAGGCGCGCCATGCCGGAATGCCGCTGCTGAGAATGTTCAGAAGGAAGCAGAACGCGAGAGCGGCGCCGTAGAGTTTCCAGTCGATAAGCAGTTTCAGCGAGAGATCTATCTCGCGGTTGATACTGAGATCGGTGAAGATCATGTCGGAAAAGAAATATCCGAAAATCAGGCAGAGAATCAGACCGGCGACGCCGCCAAGGAGGGTGATGAGGAAATTCTCAGCTATGATGTCGCGGATAAGCCGCGAGCGGCGGCAGCCGAAAGCGCGGCGCACGCCGATCTCCGAAACTCTGCGGCGCAGGCGGCTCTGGGTCATGCTGCTCAGATTGATTGCCGGAACCAGAAGGAGGATTCCGTAGAGTATCCAGCGTAATTTCTTCTCATGGTCGGCCGTGGGGTCCAGATTGGAGCCGGAGGTGTAATTTGATTCTTCCTGAACGTAGGGCTGTCCGTGATATACAAGCGAGTCGCCGCGCTGACGCAATTCGCCGTCAAACACTTTCATGCGGGCGCGCACCTCTTCGGTTATCGCCTCGAAATCGTCAGGCGAATTGGCGAGGATTATCGCCTGCATCGGCCCGAATTCTCCGTTTTCGTCCCAGTTGAACTTTTTGCCGCCGTCAACAGTGTAGGGGTAGAACACTTCCGCGAAAGAGGCTTTGGCAAGCGGAGAAGCGTCTTCCACCACTCCGACAATGCGGTAGGGGGTCTGCAGAATGAGAATCTCCCGGCCGATGACATCGACTGATCCGAAAAGTTTCCTCGCTACGCTCTCGGCTATCACGGCTTCTTTCAGCCCGGCTTTCACGGCGGCTTCGTCGTAGGGCTTGCCCGCTATGAACTCGTAGTCGAAGATTTTCCAGAAGTTCTGGTCGGTGGCGTGGCAATAGGCGAGAAATGTCTTGCTTCCGGTAGCGCTGACATCCACCGTCTCCGCGTCGCTGGTCATGATGGTAGTGCATTCGGTCTTGGCGAGATTGTCATAGAATCTCTTGGCCAGAGCGGCTGAAAGCCTCGCCGACGAGTCATTGTGCTTATTGATCCCGGTGATGTGCAGGTTTCGGCCGTAGAGTAGCCTGTCGCGGTTGTTTTCCGGAGCGAACGGACTGACTTCGATACGGTGCATCATGACGATGATCATGATCAGGAATATCGACAGCGCCGTTCCGATCATTGTCACCGTCCCGATTACCGGCTGATGGCGCAGATCGTAGAATGCCTGATGTATGATGTTGGATTTCATTGATTTTCGATTGGGGTATTATTAAAATATCTGGCGTCCGTCGAAGAAGCGCATGACGCGGTCGGTCTCTTCGGCCTGAGCCTCATTGTGGGTTACCATCATGATTGTGCGTCCGTCCTCGCGGTTGAGGCGGTGGAGAATCTCCATGATTTCGGCGCTCATCTTCGAGTCCAGATTACCCGTAGGCTCATCGGCGAGGATTATTTCCGGATTGCCTATGATGGCGCGGGCTATGGCCACGCGCTGACACTGACCGCCGGAGAGCTGCGAGGGATAGTGCTTCATGCGGTGGCTCAGTCCGACGCTCTCAAGCACTTCCCTGACCTTTTCGGAGCGTTCGCGGGCCGACACCCCCTTGCGGTAGGTCAGCGGCAGCTCGACGTTGTCGGCGACGGATAGCGACGGAATCAGATGGAAGCTCTGGAAGATGAATCCTATGTTTGCGTTGCGGAAGGCGGCGAGGGTGGCGTCCTTCATCCCCTCGGTGGTGGTTCCGGCCACTTCGACAGTCCCTGTGGTCGGTTTGTCGAGAAGACCCACTATGTTGAGCAGTGTCGATTTGCCGCATCCCGACGGTCCCATTATGCTGACAAATTCACCTTTTTCGATTGTGAAATTCACGTTTTCAAGAGCTGTGGTCTCTATTTCCTTGGTGCGGTAGAGCTTGCCCACTCCGTTTACTTTGATTATCGACATATTTCTGTGTTTTTTAATCGTTTATTTTGTATTTCTTCTTTTTGCGGTCGGTCATGCTGCTGATGACCACTTTCTCGCCCGGCTGAAGGCCTGATTTGACCTCCACATAGTCATAGTTGGCGTCGCCGAGAGTGACTTTGCGCCGGGTCAGTTCACCCGGACTCTCCTCGACGTAGAGCTCATATTCACCCGGACCGGCGGTATAGTAGGAGCCCATCGGCAGACGTACCACGTCGGGTTTCATCTCTTTTATGACGAAGATTTCCACTGACAGTCCGGAGCGCAGCTTATCCGACGTGTCGTTGTCGAGCATGACGGAGAATTTGACGGTGCCGCCCGAGGAGACGGGTGTCACGTTGATGACGCGGCCCGGATAGATCTCTTTCGAGAGACGCACTGTGGCCCGGCCGCCGGGGGTCAGATATTTGCCGTGGGTTTCGGCTATTTCACCGTCGATTCTGAAATGCGACAGGTCGGCGATGGCGGCGATCTTCTCACCCTGCTGCACCTGTTCGCCTACATTGTTGTTGATGTAGGTCAGCACCGCCGCACGCGGAGAGCGAAGGCGCGCGTCCTCGAGTGTGCGCAGTTGCTCTGAATAATTCTTGTCGAAGATCGAGAGGTCGAGATTGCGGCTCTTCAGGGTTGCGGCGAGAGCCTTCCGCTCGTTGGCGAGCTGCTTGCGGAGCTGTTCGAGTTCCAGCCGCCCCGTGCGGTAGGCGAGTTCGGCCTCGTGCACGCGGTCGCCGGTGCCGGAGCCTATGCTGTCGAGCCGTTTTTCATTGGCAACCTCGGTCTTCAGGCGGTCAACGGCCATCTCCTTGACGCGTATCTGCATCTCGAGGCTGGTCAGCCGGGTTTCGTTGTCGAGGCGCTGCTGTTCGATTTCGTACACCTGTTTCTGGCGCTGGTCCTGCTGGCGGTCAACTTCGGTCTGGGTGCTCTGCAGGTCGAGGAGCAGCAGGGGAGTGCCTTCCTCGAGGCTGTCGCCCGGGTTGCAATAGACTTCCACTATGCGGGCCGTTATGGGTGAAGTGATGGCCTGTTCGAAGGCCGGGACAACTTTCCCGGTGGCTGTGACTGAGGACTCTATGGTGCCGCGGTCGGTCAGCGCCATGTTGAGCTCGCGGCGGTTGACCGAGTCGCGTGAAAAGATAATGGCGCCTGCGATCACGGCTATGACCGCGACCGCCGGAATCCCTATTCTGATGAATTGTTTGCGCTTCTGCGCGTTGATCTCTTGTTTTGTAAGATTTCTGTCCATTTTTCTGTTGACATTGTTCCGCAATCACTCTTGCAGAAAATATGCCAAACTTATAAACGGCTGGAAATCAATGGAGAGTCTGTCTTGATGAGTGTCCGATAACGGACATCGCGTCCGCCCTCGGTCATTTTGCAGTGTCCGGTTCTACCTGTCGGCAGCCGGCTGGCTTTTCGGTTCTATCCCGCGTGCGCGGAAATAGGCCATGGTGTTGTTGTAGCCGGTGTCGAATACCTGTTGCAGTCCCTGAAGGTCAAAAACCTTGTAGTCGGCTATCTGGTCTGTGGTTATCAGCATGTCGCAGAGCGACTGGTCAGCCGCCGAGTTGTTCTTCATCATGAGCTCGTAGGCGTGGAGCGCTATGGAGACGATGTTGTTTTTCGAACTTTCAGCCGGCGCGGGCGAACAGTTGATGCCGACGAGAAACTTGCACCGTTCCCTGATGGCCCATGCGGGCATGTTGTCGAGCACGCCCCCGTCAACATATCTGACTCCATCGATTTCGACCGGCTTGAACACTATCGGTATCGAGCATGAGGCGCTGACGCGTTCGGCGATCTGACCCGTCTCGAAAGCCACGCGCTTGCCGTGGTCGAAGTCGGTTGCGGTGACAACCGTAGGCATCGGCAGATCCTCGATGTTGGTGTAGGGGATGACTTTTTTCAACAGCTTTCTGAATCCGTCCATGCGGAAAAAGCCGTCCTTCGGAACCGCGAACTCGCAGAAATCGGAAAATTTGGCGTTTGCGAAAATGCTGACCATCTCTTCCGGCGACATCCCCGAGGCATAAAGGACCGCGACAATGGCTCCGGCGCTGACGCCGGCTATTATGTCGGGCTTGAGTCCTACTTCAAGCATGGCTTTGATGGCTCCGGCGTGCGCCACGCCACGGGCGCCGCCGCCACTGAGCGCCAGCCCAACTTTATAGGGCCGGTCGCGCAGCGGGTCACGGGTTATGCGGTATCCAAACATTCTCTTTTCTGATCTCTGATTTATTCTGATAACGCTGAAATATGCGTGATAGATGTGTGAATTTTGAAAAAATATGCAAATTATATTGTCGGGGTAGCTTATCTTTCACAATAATTTGCTAACTTTGTGCGATTTTCCCAGAAGAGAAATATTTGCAAATAGAAAAATTAAAATGTTAAATCCCATTAAGAAAACCATCGCGCTGCCTGATGGCCGGGAAATCACCCTGGAGACAGGCAAACTGGCCAAGCAAGCCGATGGAGCGGTTGAGTTGCGAATGGGCAACACAATGCTGCTCGCAACAGTTGTTTCGGCCAAGGAGGCCGGTGAGGGGGTGGATTTCATGCCCCTACAGGTTGAATATAAGGAAAAATACTCCTCTTTCGGACGTTTCCCCGGCGGATTCCTCAAACGCGAGGGGCGCGCTTCGGATTACGAAATACTGACTGCCAGACTCGTTGACCGTGTTCTGCGTCCGCTTTTCCCTGACAATTACCACGCTGACACTTTCGTAAACATAACTCTCTATTCCACCGACGGCGAGGATATGCCCGACGCTCTGGCCGGACTTGCCGCTTCGGCTGCAATCGCTGTCAGCGACATTCCCTTCAACGGCCCTATCTCGGAAGTGCGTGTGGCCCGTGTGAACGGCGAATTTGTCATCGATCCCACTTTCAAGCAGCTCGAAGAGGCCGACATGGAGCTCATGGTCGGCGCCACATACGACAATATCATGATGGTCGAGGGCGAGATGAAGGAAGTTTCGGAAACCGATCTTCTCAACGCGCTCAAAGCCGCCCATGATGCGATCAAGGTGCAGTGCAAGGCTCAGATCGAGCTTGCCGAGGCTGCCGGTAAGACTGTCAAACGTGAATATTGCCACGAGACAAATGACGAGGATCTCCGCAAGGATGTCCATGACAAATGCTACGACAAGGCATACGCCATAGCAAAGACCGGTTCGGCCGACAAGCACTGGCGCGCCGACTCGTTCGCCGCTATCGTTGACGAATATCTCGAGACAATTCCCGAAGAGGAACGCGAAGAGAAAGAACCGATGGTTCGCCGCTACTACCACGACGTAGAGAAAGAGGCCATGCGCCGCTGCGTGCTCGACGAAGGCATCCGTCTCGACGGCCGCAAGACAACAGAGATACGCCCCATCTGGGCTGAGGTTGACTATATCCCCGGCCCTCACGGTTCGGCTGTCTTCACCCGTGGCGAGACCCAGTCGCTGGCCACCGTCACTCTCGGAACCAAGCTTGACGAGAAGATCGTTGACGATGTGCTCAACCAGGGCCGCGAACGTTTCCTCCTCCACTATAACTTCCCTCCCTTCTCAACCGGCGAAGCCCGTCCCGTGCGTGGTGTAGGCCGTCGAGAGATCGGTCACGGAAATCTCGCCCACCGTGCCCTCAAAGGCATGTTCCCCGATGATTTCCCCTACGTCTGCCGCATTGTCAGCGACATCCTCGAAAGCAACGGTTCGTCGTCGATGGCCACTGTCTGCGCCGGAACGCTCGCTCTGCTCGATGCCGGTGTCAAGATGAAAAAGCCCGTCAGCGGTATCGCCATGGGTCTCATCTCCGACGGCGAGAAATATGCCATCCTCTCCGATATTCTCGGTGACGAGGATCACCTCGGCGACATGGACTTCAAGGTGACCGGAACAAAGGACGGTATCACCGCCACACAGATGGACATCAAGTGCGACGGCCTTTCCTACGAGATTCTTGAGAACGCTCTCAACCAGGCCCGCGAAGGACGTCTCCACATCCTCAACATAATCAATGAGACCATTCCCGCACCCCGCGAGGACTACAAACCCAACGTGCCGCGCATCGTCACCATGCTCATCCCGAAAGAGCTTATCGGCGCTGTCATCGGCCCGGGCGGAAAAGTCATCCAGGGCATTCAGGAAGAGAGCGGCGCTGTCGTTTCTATCGACGAGATCGAGGAAGGCGGCTACATCGAGGTTGCGGCATCCAACAAGGAGTCGATCGACCGCGCTCTCGAAATGATCAATGCTATAGTGGAACTTCCCGAAGAAGGCAAGTCCTACAAAGGCACCGTCCGCTCTATTCTCGACTTCGGAGCTTTCGTAGAGTTCATGCCTAACCGCGACGGACTTCTCCACATTTCGGAAATCTCCTGGGATCGTCTTCCCGACATGGCCGCTTCCGGCCTGAAAGAAGGCGACGAAGTGAATGTCAAGCTTATCGAAATCGACAAGAAGACCGGCAAATACCGCCTCTCTATGCGCGCGCTTCTCCCGAAGCCCGAAGGCTATGTGGAGCGTGAACGCGCACCGCGCGGCGAGCGTGCTCCCCGTGGCGAACGCCGCGAGCGTCCCGAACGCAATGACCGCGGACCGCGTCGCGACCGTGGAGACCGTGGTGATCGCGGACCGCGTCGCGAAAACAAAGAATAAGCCGTAACATATTCCATACATGTTATTTGTAAAGGCCGGAATCCTTATGGACTCCGGCCTTTGTTATCCTCCAGACTTACGGGGCTTTTACTCGAAGCTGACCGAGGGCGAGATGCCCCCGAAGTCATTTTCCTCGATGGTCACGTTGCGGGCGCGCTGAAAGCGGAAATTGAAGCGGTTTTTATGAAACGGCTTGAAATCGGTGGTGTGGCGCACGCGGTTGCCCTTGAACAGAAGGCCATCGACTGATTTGGCATAGAGAAGCGGCGAGTCGAACGTCACGAACTCGTTATCCTCTATCGTTATTCCCGAGTGGAAATATTGCTGCTGCGACTGCAGGTCATGGATTTCGGGATAGATCGATATGATGGCCTCGGTGAACTGGAACATGTTGGTCAGCGAGTTGACGAAACGGTTGCGGCGGATGGTCACGTCGTGGCACGCGCCGGTCTCGAACCAACCCATGCAGTCGCCGCAGAGCAGGACGGCGGTCCCCGAAGTGTGGTCGAAAAGATTGTCCTCCACCACGGTGTGGCGCGGCGTGCTGAACAACGAGCCGCGGGCGCGGTTGTTGCGGATTATGTTGTAGGTGAAATACACTTCCGGGCTCCACGTGAGGTTCTCCAGACCGAAAGGTTCCGATCCGCTGACTTCCTGAGGCAGCGCGGAGGTGAATCTGATCTGAAAATCCTTGCATCCGGCGACAGTCGCTTGTCCGACCGGGGAGATTGACTCTATCACGTATTCGCCCGGCACGTTCTCCATCGTGCGCGAGCTGATGACGCGCACCGTGTCGCCCGGCTCGCCCCATTTGAATCCGTAGCTCTGGGCGTGCATGTAGCGTGCGGTAAGGGTATTGGCGTCGGGACGGCCGGTGACTTTCAGATAGGTCCCGTGGACATTTATGGCGTCGTCCATCATCCCCTCGTAAAGGCCGCGCGAGGAGCGGATCACTCCCTTGCAGCCCGAGAAATGCGTGGCATCGGCCTGCGTGGTGAAATAACGCGGATCGTTGTCGCCGCGCTGACACACTCCGAACCCTTCGAGCGTTATCCCGTCGCAGAGCTGCGCCAGAAGGCCCATTCCTTCGGCATAGTGGACCTTGACGCCCTTTATGACCGTGGAACGGTTCTCGCTCAGGAAAATGCCGGGCGCGGGGCGGTCCCATGTGCGCAGGGCCACTATCGTCCCCGCGGGCAGACGGCTGTCCTTCCACTTGGGAGCGCGGTAAAGGTCTTTGCCGCTGACGCGTACCACGCTGTCGAGCGGACACCACAGGTCGCTCGTGCGGTAGATCAGATGGCGCGTGGCCGGATCGAAGGCTATTCCCGTGTTGGGCGAGAGTTCCCATCCTTCGCCCGACGCCACGAAGGCGCCCTTCTTGTTGATTGTCGATTTCACCCACGGAGCTGTCCGGAACGTGATCCCTTCCGTCTCGCTGTTCGCGGTGATCTCGACCTGGGTTATGTGGGGATTGGCGAAGTCGATGCTGAAACCGTCAAGAGTGCAGTTCTCCGACTCCACGACGGCAAGCGGGAGCATCCGTCCGTGGAACACGAAATCGGCGCCGGGAGCCGAGATGCTGACATTGTCCCAGTCCTCGATGGCTATGCCGACAGACTTCGGGTTCGGCTGGTCATGATTGGAGATGTAATACTCGCGCTGAATGCTGCCACGCGGATGGAAGTCATAGCGCCCCGGCGCGAACTGCAGCGTCACTTTCTCGCCGCGATGGCGGTTCTTTATGTCGGTCAGCGCGCGCTGCACCTTGGGCGATACGTTCTCTTTTCTGTCGGGCCTGATGCCGTAGGCCGACGCCATGTCTATCACAACGTCAGCATTGATTCCTGTCGCACCGCAGAGCAATAGCGCCGCGCATGCGTAAAGCCGGGTCTTTTTCATGATGTGACAAATTTAGCGATATTTTTTCTTGATGACAAATATAACCTGATTCTTTCTTGACTTGGCCGGGCAACGCAGGGCAACTGATATGTTAATGGCATTTATGCCAATTTCAATGTATAATTCTCAAAAAAATCAAAAATCGGCAAACGAGGGCTTATTTTGAACGATAAGGTTGGAGGGATGGAAGTTTTTTATTAAGTTTGTGGTTCAAAGTTCAAGAAGTCTAACAATCATTTTTACTATATCTAACATCATGGCCAAAACAAAAAAATCTCCCTCACGTCTCCCCCTGATCAAAAATGACCCCTGGCTCGAGCCTCATGCCGACGCCATCGAGGGCCGTCATCAGGACGTGGTCAGGAAACTGAAGGAACTCACCGGAAAAGGCGGCTCTCTCGACGAATTCGCCAACGCTCACAATTATTTCGGACTTCACCGCAATGCCGACGGCACATGGGTGTTCCGCGAATGGGCTCCGAACGCCACGGCCATAACACTTATCGGCGATTTCTCCGATTGGCATTCCATGGCACGCTACGAACTGCGCCGGTTGCCCGACTCAGGAGTGTGGGAGCTGACGCTTCCGGCCGATTGCCTGCACCACGGCGACCATTACAAGATGATGGTGAAATGGAACGGAGGCGAGGGCGAACGAATACCCGCCTACGCCACCCGCGTTGTTCAGGACGAAAAGACTCATCTGTTCTCGGCCCAGGTGTGGGATCCCGAGCATCCCTACAGCTGGACGGTCGATAATTTCAAGCCCGACGTAAAGCCGCTTCTCATCTACGAATGCCACATCGGTATGGCCCAGGAGCGCGAAGGCGTGGGAACCTACGATGAATTCCGTGTCAACGTTCTGCCCCGCATCGCCGCCGACGGCTATAATGCCATCCAGATAATGGCCATCCAGGAACATCCCTACTACGGATCCTTCGGCTACCATGTCTCCAACTTCTTCGCGGCCTCTTCACGCTTCGGCACTCCAGAGGAGCTGAAGCAGCTCATCGACGAGGCCCACCGGCTCGGAATTGCCGTCATCATGGATATTGTCCACTCCCACGCCGTCAAGAACGAGGCCGAGGGTCTCGGACGCCTCGACGGAAGCTATGACCTCTATTTCTACGGCGACGGCCGCCGCGAACATCCCGCCTGGGACTCCCTCTGCTTCGACTACGGAAAGAACGAGGTGCTCCACTTCCTCCTCTCCAACTGCAAATACTGGCTGGAGGAATACCGCTTCGACGGATTCCGCTTTGACGGCGTCACCTCCATGCTCTACTACAACCACGGCCTCGGACAGGCTTTCGGAGGATATGACGACTATTACGACGGCAACGAGGACACCTCGGCCATCACATATCTCTCCCTCGCCAACCTCCTGATCCATCAGGTCAACTCCCACGCCATCACCATCGCCGAGGAGATGAGCGGCATGCCCGGCCTCGCCGTTCCGGTAAAGGACGGAGGGCTCGGCTTCGACTACCGCATGGCCATGGGCATCCCCGACTACTGGATCAAGACTCTCAAGGAGAAAAAAGACGAGGACTGGCACCCGACTTCGATTTTCTGGGAGCTGACCAACCGCCGCGCCGACGAGAAGACAATCTCCTACGTCGAAAGCCACGACCAGGCTCTCGTGGGCGACAAGACGGTGATCTTCCGTCTCATCGACGACAAGATGTACTGGCACATGATGAAGGGCGACGACGACATGACCGTGGCCCGAGGAATGGCGCTCCACAAGATGATACGTCTCGTCACCGCCTCCACCATCAACGGTGGCTATCTCAACTTCATGGGCAACGAGTTCGGACATCCCGAATGGATCGACTTTCCCCGCGAAGGCAACGGCTGGAGCTACAAGTATGCCCGCCGCCAGTGGGATCTGGTTGACCGCAAGGAGCTGAAATATGAAATGCTCAACGCTTTCGACAACGCCATGATCGAAGTCATTTCGGGAGTCTATAACTTCCAGGCGCTTCCCGTCAGAAAATACTGGGAGAAAGATGACGACCAGATTCTGGCCTACGGACGCGGCGACCTTGTGTTTGTCTATAACTTCAATCCCTCCAAGTCCTTCTCCGACTATGGAATCCTGACTCCTCCCGGAAAATATGAGGTGGTGCTTTCCTCCGACGACAAGGAATTCGGCGGCTACGGTAACATCGACGACTCCGTGGTCCACTTCACCGTCAACGATCCGCTCTATTCGCCTCTGGGCGTCGAATGGCTCAAGCTCTATATTCCGGCCCGTTCCGCCATGGTTCTGCGGCGCGTTCCCGAACGCAAGCCCCGCGCCAAGGCCGTGAAGAAGACCGACGAAAAACCGGAACCGTCCAAAAAGCCCGCTGCCAAAAAGACTCCCGCCAAGAAAGCGGCCGCTCCGAAAAAGACCGCTTCCGCTAAAAAATAAAGCCTTGATGTTGTCCGGATTTCACCAGAAATCCGGGCAATTTCTAAAATTCAGTCCGTTTAGTCATTCATTATTGGGAAAAAACAGCTAAATTTGCAATTCAATATACCCGAATGAAAGTGAAGATACATAGGGAAGGGACCAACATTCTCGTAATTCTGTTCTTTATGTTGGCCGTGATCAATGCCTTGGCGTGGTTATTCATCCGCCCCGAGGTCATTTCCATTGTCTTCACAGCCCTCTCGGCCGTGCTCTATCTGCTCGTGCTTAACTTTTTCCGTTCGCCCCGCCGAAACTTCACCGGCAACCGCGAGCGCGTCGTGGTCTCGTCGGTTGACGGCACTGTCGTAGCCCTCGAGCGCGTCTATGAGCCGGAAGTGCTCAAGTGCGAGACAATCCAGCTCTCAGTCTTCATGTCGGTTCTCAACGTCCACGCCAACTGGTTTCCCGTCGATGGCACCGTTGAGCTTGTCCGCCACCACGCCGGCCGCTTCATGGCAGCCTATCTGCCGAAGTCGAGCACTGAAAACGAGCGTTCAACCGTCCTTATACGCACACTCTGCGGCCGCCGCGTCCTCGTTCGCCAGATCGCCGGCGCCGTGGCCCGCCGCATCGTGACCTACGCCGAGCCCGGCGAGGAAGCCAACATCGAGGACCATCTCGGCTTCATAAAGTTCGGCTCGAGGGTCGATATATATCTCCCGCTTGACACCGAGACTTTCGTCAACATCGGCGACAAGACCATAGGCGGCGTAACCGAAGTGGCCCGGCTCGCGCCCCTGAAAGCACAACCCTCAAAATAAACTGAAGATGCTTGATCGAATAAAAGCCAACATACCGAACACCATCACCTGCCTCAACCTCCTTTCGGGCGTAATGGCCTGCATATTCGCTTTCCACTACAGCGAGACATTCGGAGCCCTTCTCGGCTACCAGTGGGCGTTCGTCTGCATCGGCGCCGCTGCCCTCTTCGATTTCTGCGACGGGGCCGCCGCCCGTCTGCTCCACGCCTATTCCGACCTCGGCAAGGAGCTCGACTCCCTCTCCGACCTCGTCAGCTTTGGCATTGCCCCGGCCCTGATCGTGTTCAACACAATCAATCTTTTCAACACCGGCGACGCCCTCACCCTTTCGCCCTGGGCTTTCGTGGCGCTTGTCATCCCCGTCATGGGCGCCCTGCGTCTGGCACGCTTCAACATCGACACACGCCAGACCACCAGCTTCATAGGCCTCCCGATTCCGGCCTGCGCCATCTTCTGGATCGGGCTCGTCGGCTGGCTCCACCGCACCGAGGCCTTCAACAACTGGATCCTCTCGGTTGTTATCATACTGATGGCGCTCATGATGGTCAGCGGAGTGCGCATGTTCTCCCTGAAATTCAAGAATTTCGGCTTCCGCGAGAATTTCCGTCGCTACATGCTCCTGCTCGCTGCCCTCCTTTTCGTCATCAGCAACGGAATCAGTGGTCTCGCATGGACCATTCTTTTCTACATTCTCGTCTCCTCAGTGGGCCGCAAAGAGGTTTAAGGCCCTCTGGGATCATCAGTCTCTCATACAGGATATGTCCGCATTTTTACTCTTTCTACTTTTTTTATTCATATTTTTCATTGTAATTCCGCTGTTTCGCGTCGGCCGCACCGTGCGTAACGTACGCCGTCAGTATCGCGAGGCGTTCGATTCGGCACGCAACGACTCCCGCCGCCGCGAGGCGGAGCGCCGTCCCGGCGGATGGTCGGCTCCACGCCGCCGCAAAGCCAAGGTTGTCAGCCGCGACGAGGGCGAATACGTCGAATGGGAGGAAGTCGCCGAAGTCACCTCCCGCACCTCCGACGCCTCCGCCTCGTCGGCTTCCGACACCACCGTCCGCGTCGAGGAACGCATAACCGACGCCGAATGGGAGGATATAAAATAACCCGATGTACTACGTCAGCCGCCTCTACGATTTCCTGCGGCGCCTCGCGGCCAACAACGACCGCGCCTGGTTCCAGGCCAACCGCGCCGAATACGACGAGCTCCGCGCCCTCTGGGCCGAGGACATCGACCGCATTATCCGCCGCATGACTCTCTGGGAGCCCGCGATGGCCACCCAGACAGCCCGCACTGCCGCCTACCGCATTAACCGCGACATCCGCTTCTCCCCCGACAAGTCGTCCTACAAGACCTTCTTCTCGGCCGCCTTCAGCCCCTTCGGCCGCAAGAGCGAGCGCGCCGGCTACTACCTCGAGATGTCGCCCTTCGCCGAGCGCCATCCCGGCGTTTATGGAGGCCTGTGGTGCGTCGATCGTCCCGTCCTCAACAAGCTGCGCCACGCCATTATAGACAACATCGAGGAGTGGGAGCAGATTGTCAACTCCCCGCAGATGCTCCTGACCTATCCCGGGTGGTGCAGCGACATGCTGAAGACCGCCCCCAAAGGCTGGCCGCGCGGCCACGCACAGGAATTCTATCTCCGCATGACCAACTACGGCAAGTTCCACCCCTGCGACGAGCGCTTCTTCCTCGACCCCTCGTGGCCCGACCGCGTAGCCGACATGTTCCTCATCCTCAAGCCCCTCTGCGATTTCCTCAACTACTCCATCGACGAATAGTCCCTCTCAGCCCCGATGAAAAAGATAGCCGGATTCATAGTCATAGCCCTGCTGATATGCATGATGGGCGCATGCGACCGCCCCGAGTCCCGGCGCCTGCAGCGCGCCGAGGCCGTCATGGAATCGGCTCCCGACTCGGCCCTCGCCATCCTTGACTCCATCGACACCGCCTCTCTCACCCATGCCTCCGACCGCGCCCTCTACGCCCTGCTCCTTACCCAAGGACGCATAAAGACCTACGAAGTCCTGACTGACGACTCGCTCGTCTCCACCGCCGTCCGCTACTACGAGGACCACGGACCCGACTCCAACCTGATGAAATCGCTCTTCTATCAGGGCGAAATCCTCTCAAACAACCGCGAATTCTCCAAAGCCATCATCCCCTCCATGAGAGCGCGCGAAATGGCCATATCCGCCGATAACCCCTACTGGCACGCCAAAGCCTCCGAATTGATTGGTGATATTCTATCTTTAACATATCAAAAAGATTCTGCGCTTATCTATATTAATGAAGCCGTAACCAATTATTTAAAAAGTGATAAGATAGCCAACTACAGATATTGTATTGTCGATTTAGGTACAGTCTATGGAAATATTGGTAAATATGATTTAAGTATAAAATTAATCGACAGTATTTACCATATCGCACTTGAAGAAGCTGATAGCAATTTAACTGCATATAGCCTCAATGTGTTATATGCTATGTCGTTTCTCTCCGGAAAAAACGACGATGCTTTGAGATACTTTAATGAGTTAAAGGAGTATAGGGATTATTATGAAATATCCTTACAGGATATGGCTTGGAACACTCAGATTTCACTTAATGATTCCACATTTAGGCTTTTTGAAGAATATATCAATAAATATCCCCTATCAAATAATTCGGCAACATCTAATGCGAATGCGCTATATACAAGATTGCTTTATCATAAGAAAAAGAATAATCTTGACTCCGCAATAATATGTTACGACAGTCTATTTAATGTATTTAGTGGAGAAACAAACAATGTCCTAAAACAGTCGGTCGTAAATTCTCAAAAAAAATACATAGAGACTATTGCCAAAGATAACGAACATGAGTTGCAAAATCTGAGACGGCTAATTATAGTTGTCGCTATAATTTTCATCATTGTCTCAATAGCGGTTTTGATATTCATCCGTCAACAAAACAGACTTAAACGATCGGAATTGGAGAATAAAATGAAA
>CAJULY010000006.1 GCA_910587185.1 uncultured Muribaculaceae bacterium | reverse complement strand
TTGACTATTTACTCAAGGTTTTTAAGGAAAGTTAAATCTCATGCGCCAGCCCTGTCCGCCTCCCGAACCCTCCACGATTGAACAGCCACTCCATGTAAAAGCCTCTCCCTCGCTCTGAGAGCAAACGGGGAGAGGCTGTCGAGTCTGTGTGAAAAAAGGTATCGGATTCTTTCACAAGCCCGATGCCCGGGAAAGTATAACGTTTAGCTTTAACAACCGGGACTTGCATACATCGCGCCCGGTATAGTCCCTGGACTTCTCGAGCTTGCGAGGTAAATCTTCAAATCATCCTAAATAGGAACAAACGTGGCGATGGCCGGTTAGCAGGAACCCAGTTAATAATCCGTAAAAAACTCAGAGCCTCCAATAAGGAAGCTCTGAGCCTATTTCATTAACAGGAATATCCGTTTTCAGAACATTTTTTCCGGATAAACGCCTTCTTCATGAAGTTTGGCAAGCTTTTCAACCACTCCGGGACGGTCGGCGGCATAGGTTACGCCAAACCAACGGGAATCAGTGTCAAGGACTTTCACGGTTGCTTCACCGTTACGGATAAGGGCGTCGATACAGAGCGGAATGAAGAATTCCGATTTAGGAGTATTGAGATCCTTGTCAAGGAATTTCTTGAACTCGCGTTCGCTAAAGTCGAAATAGTCGGGGGTAAAGCCCCAGAGATTCATCGAGACAGGAGTCTTGGGATCAAGAGTCTGAACGTCGCCGTTTTCATCGGTGAACACGATATTTCCGTCTTTGTCATAGCTGATGGCAGTGCGTTCAACAACAGAGGTAAGGTGTCCTTCGGGAGAAGTGGTGCAGACACCACGCGCTACCGATCCGTTTTCAGTCATCGTGTTGCCTACACGGAAACCTACCATGCAGTAATCGCCCTTACCGTCATGATCGCGCTGAAGTTCTTTGGCTATCACCTCGAATGCGTTACGTCCGTAGAAGTCATCAGCGTTAATAACGGCAAACGGTTCCTTTATGGCATCTTTAGCCATGAGAACGGCATGATTTGTTCCCCAAGGTTTTGAACGGTCGGCCGGACAAGTATAGCCTTCGGGAAGATTGTCGATAGCTTGGAAAACGACCTCAACCGGAATGTGACCTTCGTATTTGGAAAGAATCTTATCGCGGAAATCAGCTTCAAAATCCTTACGGATAACGAAAACGACTTTTCCGAATCCGGAATGAATGGCGTCATAGATAGAATAATCCATGATTGTTTCACCATGAGGGCCAACGCCGTCAAGCTGTTTGAGACCACCGTAACGGCTGCCCATACCGGCTGCAAGAACGTAAAGTGTAGGTTTCATTGCAAGAGTTTATTGAAATTGTTATTTAGTTGAAAATTTAAATTCTATTATTTCATTATAGACCTCACCCGGATACAACTGCATGGAAGGGAAATCTGAATGGTGGGGAGAATCAGGCATTCCCTGACACTCGATAGCCACTCCGTCGTAGTCATCATACGAACGGCCTTCAACATTCTTCGGGCAGCCGGCGAGCCAGTTTCCTGTATATATCTGCACGGCAGGCTGAGTTGTTGCGACTTCAAGGACACGCCCCGAATGAGGCGCCTCCAGAACCGCAGCCGTTTTCATCGCGCCACGGGTATATGAATCAATCACCCAGCAATTATCATATCCTTTACCATACTCAAGCGCCTTAAAGTCCTCCTTGATATCGCGGCCAAGAGTCTTAGGTTCAGTGAAATCCATGGGAGTTCCTTCGACAGGAGCCATCTCACCGGTAGGAATAAGAGTGGAATCCGTCGGCAGATAACGCGAGGCTGCAAGATAAAGAGTATGGTCAAGTACTGAGCCGGCATTCTCTCCTTCAAGGTTCCAGTAACAGTGATTGGTCAGATTGACAACTGTTGCAGCATCGGTAGTCGCTGTCAGTTCAAGAGTAAGGGTATTTGAATCACTCCATGTATAAGCAGCCTCCACTTCAACAGTTCCGGGGAAATTCTCTTCCCCGTCAGGACTTGTGCGATAAAACACGACGGTGTCACCTGCAATCCGCGAATTCCAGATGCGGTTCTGAAAACCTGTGGGACCTCCATGCAGTGCATTAGGTCCGTTGTTTATGGCAAGCTGGTAATCTTTACCGTCAACGCGCAGCTTTCCTCCGGCAATTCGGTTGGCATAACGTCCGGGGACTTTTCCAGCACAAGGTCCGTCAGCCATATAATCCGCAGGATTCGCATAACCTAAAGCGACATTTTCAAGTTTTCCATCCTTATCCGGGACGCTCACGCTGACAATGCCTGCACCAAGAGATGAAAGCACAACACTGGCGCCTGAAACGTTCGTCAAAGTGTAAAGAGTAATGTCGCCATGCTGCGACTCAACAATTTTCTTCGTTATTTTCATGGTTCCCAATTACATTTGAGTGAATTGATTTAAATCATTACGCAAACTTAGCAATAATTTTTCAATTCACCAAACAAGAATCACAGCAGCTTCACCCAACTGTGTCCCGGGAACCGGAGGCAACAACTTGGCTATTTTAATTTTTCCGCCGGAGACCGCCGGAAAACGCTCCATGACCGCATCTTTCATGCGTCCGCAGACATGTTCGAGCAGCCGTGAAGGGATGGCCATCACATTGCGTATGATTTCAATGAGTTCACCATAATCCAGCGTTGAATCCAAATCATCCGTAACAACCGCCTTTTCAGCAGGCGCATAGTCCAGAGAGACAGAAACCTCGAAATCGTTTCCGACAAGACGCTCCTGCTCCCCTACTCCATGGAAAGCATGGACTGAAAGGCGCACTACCTCTATCGTTACCATTATTTATTTTTTGCGCGAACGGGTGCGGGTTTTCTGCTTACGGTTTCCTGAAGATTTTCCTTTTCCTCCATTGCGGAGGGTTTCCTTTACAGATGCGGTGGAACCGAGATCATCCTCGCCGGGACCGTGGCCACGGTCATCAACAAGCAGAAAATCAAGCTGCTTACGCTCGAGATTGGCGCGCGCGACCTTGACTTTTACGTTATCTCCCAAACGATAACGGGTTCCGTGACGCCGTCCGATCAGACAATAATTCTTTTCGTCGAAATCATAATAATCATCGGCAAGATCACGCACAGGGACAAGACCTTCGCAGAGATTCTCATCAAGTTCCACATAAAGGCCCCATTCAGTCACTCCTGAAATGACACCTGTATAGACCTCACCCATGTGGTCACCCATGAATTCGACCTGCTTATATTTTATCGATGCACGTTCGGCATTAGCGGCAAGCTGCTCCATATCAGATGAATGTTTGCACTGCTCTTCAAGCTTGGCCTGATTCACCGAACGTCCTCCCGATAGATAACGGTCAAGCAGACGGTGAACCATCATGTCGGGATAACGGCGGATGGGAGACGTGAAGTGGGTATAATAGTCAAAAGCGAGTCCGTAGTGTCCGACATTCGTCGTCGAGTAGATCGCCTTGGCCATAGAACGTATGGCGAGTGTTGAAAGGAAATTTTCCTCACCGCGACCTTTGACATCAGCGAGCATGCGGTTTATCGAACGGTTAACCTCGCGTGACGAACCGGTTTCTTTTACCTTAAACCCGAATGTGCGGGCTATTTTTGAAAGATCGGCAAGCTTGCCCGGATCCGGCATGTCATGAATACGATAGACAAACGCTTTCGGTTTCTTATGTCCTGCCGGTTTTCCTATTTCAGTCGCAACCGTTTTGTTCGCAAGAAGCATGAACTCCTCAATGAGCTTATTTGCCTCTTTGGATTCTTTGAAAAACACGCTTACAGGATGACCGGTCTCATCGACATCAAATCTTACCTCCGCGCGGTCGAACTCAACAGAACCGTTGTCATAGCGGGCCTTGCGCAAAGCCTGAGCCATTTCGTTAAGTGTAAGAATTTCTTCAGCATAATCTCCTATGCCGGTCTCTATGATCTGCTGCGCCTCCTCATAGGTGAAACGCCGGTTGGAGCGTGTTACCGTGCGCGCGATCTTATGAGACAACACATTTGCCTTAGCATCCATGGTGAATATGCATGAAAACGTGAGCTTGTCCTCATCAGGACGCAAGGAGCAGATCCCGTTGGAAAGATGCTCGGGTAGCATGGGGACAACCCGGTCAACAAGATAGACCGATGTGGCCCGCTTCTGGGCTTCTTTATCAAGAAGCGTATCGGGATGCACATAGTGGGTGACGTCGGCAATGTGGACTCCGACCTCGTAGTTCCCGTCAGAGAGCTTCCGGATTGAAAGAGCATCATCGAAATCCTTCGCATCGCGAGGGTCAATTGTAAAGGTCAGTACATCACGCATGTCTATCCTGGCGGCTACTTCCTCCGGGGTTATCCCGGCGTCAATCTTCTGGGCAGCCTTGTCAACATTCTCCGGATACCGGTAGGGCAATCCGAATTCAGCGAGGATAGCGTGCATTTCCGTTGTGTTCTCGCCTGTTTTTCCAAGAATATCAACCACCTCTCCCAGGGGATTCTTGTCATCCTCGGGCCAGGAAGTGATTCTGACAATCGCCTTGTCTCCCTGCTTGCCTCCCTTGAGTTTTGCGCGGGGAATCATTATATCATTGGCGAGGAATTTAGAATCCGTCTCAAGAAAAGCCATGTGCCTGTCAACCTGAAGAGTGCCGATAAACGTCTGGTCTTTTTCCTCGATAATCTCTATCACCTGGGCTTCGGGCTCCACGCCACGGCGACGAGCGGCAATATTTATCCTGACCTTGTCACCGTTCAAAGCATGCATCGAATTACGCTCCGCCACCATAATGGACTCTCCGTCAGCATCGGTTATCACGCTGTTTTTCCCGTTCGCCCTGCGGACGAACACTCCGGTTGTCACATTGTTGCGCTGAGGAGATTTATATTTGCCGGGAGAAACCTCAATTAGGTCTCCGTCAAACGCCAGCTCAGCGAGCAGCAAAGTGATCGCACGATGAATCGACGAGCCTGTGGCGCCAAGAGCAAATGCGACCTGCTTATAATTAAAGGTGGACGATCCTTGACGCGAAATATAGTTAAGCACTTCCTCGCGCAACTCCTTTGAAGCTGCACGCCGTGATGATGCCGGGGATTTTTTTTTGGCCATGAGTGAAGGTATAAGATAAAATATAGACGGTCTCTATTCAATAACGCCCATAAAGGGAAGAGAGTTTAAAGTGGAGAGAGGCCCTTTCGTGATTTATGCGTCGATATTCGCGTAATTGGCGTTGGCTTCGATGAAATCACGGCGCGGTGCGACATCCTCGCCCATGAGCATCGAGAATATCCTGTCGGCTTCAGCAGCATCGCTGATTCTCACCTGCTTCAGCAGACGATGTTCAGGAGACATGGTGGTGTCACGCAATTCCTGAGCGCTCATTTCACCAAGACCTTTGTAACGCTGTACCTTTGTCTTGTCACCGTGTTCCATGATGAACTTCTGAACCTGTTGTTCCGTCCAGCAATATTCCTCGGTCTTTCCACGCATGCATTTGAACAAAGGCGGAGTGGCAAGATAGAGATAACCGTTTTCTATGACGGGGCGCATACGGCGGAAGAAGAATGTCATGAGCAGCGTGGCGATATGGGATCCGTCCACATCGGCATCAGTCATGATAATGATCTTGTGATAGGCGAGCTTGGATATGTTGACAGCCTTGGGATCATCTTCCGTTCCAATGCTGACTCGCATCGCCCGGAAAAGAGATGTGATTTCCTGATTGTCGAAAATCTTGTGGTCCATGGCTTTCTCAACGTTGAGGATTTTTCCACGGAGAGGAAGGATAGCCTGGAACTGACGGTCGCGACCCTGTTTTGCGGTTCCCCCTGCCGAGTCTCCCTCGACAAGGAACAGCTCGCAGTCCTCGGCGTGACGGCTCGAACAGTCGGCGAGTTTGCCGGGAAGACCGCCTCCGGTAAGAGGTGATTTTCTAAGGACTTTCTCGCGGGCGTTGCGGGCTGCGTAACGGGCCTTTGCTGCCAGAATAACCTTTTCTACAATAGTCTTGGCCTCACGGGGATGCTCTTCGAGATAAGTTCTCAATGCGTCGCTGACAGCAGTCTGAACTGCACCCATGACTTCATTGTTGCCGAGTTTTGTCTTCGTCTGACCTTCGAACTGAGGTTCCATAACCTTGACGGAAACCACAGCCGTAAGACCTTCACGGAAGTCATCGCTGGCTACCTCGACTTTCTCCTTCTCAAGCATCTTGGCATCTTCGGCATATTTCTTCAACGTCATCGTCAGGCCGCGGCGGAAACCGGTCAGATGCGTACCGCCCTCTATCGTATTTATGTTGTTTACAAAAGAATAGACGTTCTCGTTGTAGGATGTGTTATATGTCAAAGCAACCTCGACAGGAATTCCGGAACGCTCGGTGTTCAGATGAATGACATCCTCTATCAGGGGTTCCTTGTTGGAGTCGATATATTGAACGAATTCCTTGAGTCCGTTTTCGGAAAAGAAAGTTTCGCTGCGCGGTTCTCCTTTTTCGTTGACCTCGCGCATATCTTTAAGGGTCAGGGTGATGCCGGCATTAAGATATGCCAGATCACGCAGTCGGTTTGCCAAAGTTCCGTAATCATAGACAGTTACGGTGAAAATCGAGGCATCCGGCTTAAATGTTATCATTGTGCCTGTATGATCGCTGTCACCCACGACGCGAAGTTCGGTGGTCGGTTTACCGCAGGAATATTCCTGAACGTATGCTTTTCCGTCGCGGTGGACTTCAGCACGCAGATAGGTTGAAAGGGCGTTAACGCAAGAAACACCTACGCCGTGGAGACCGCCCGAAACCTTATAGCTGCCTTTGTCAAACTTACCACCGGCATGAAGCACAGTCAACACGACCTCAAGGGCGCTTTTATGCTCCTTCTCATGCATATCTACCGGAATACCTCGCCCGTTGTCAACAACAGTTATCGAATTGTCCTCATTAACTGTCACATCTATATGGGTAGCGAAACCGGCGAGCGCCTCATCAATCGAATTATCAACAACCTCATACACCAAATGGTGAAGACCTTTCACGGATATATCTCCGATATACATGGCCGGACGCTTGCGTACGGCTTCAAGACCTTCAAGCACTTGAATATTACTGGCGCTATACTCTTCTTCTTTTTCTGACATATTATTTTCTTATTTTTAAGATAGGAAAGCATTTTTCCATGTCTGAGCGCATGTAAAAAAGCAAACAAAATTACTAATTTTTTCGGGTTTGTGCAAGTCCGGTTCTTGCATGGGCAACAATTTCTGTCTATCTTTGCGATGACCACTCCAATCCATTCGAAAAAACGGCCATTGATATGTCACATTTCCGATCTATCGTCACCATCATTCTCCTGACAGTCTTATTTCCAGCCGTGTCAGCGCAGTCCCCCGATCTCGACCGGCTCTCACCCGAGCAGGCAAGAGAAATACTCGGAATGATCGTTGAAAACATGCAGCAATCAATCGTCAATTCCATCAAGGCCAAGACAGGAGTTGAAATGAACATGTCGATAGCGATAGAGAATGACGCCATGATCTACACGATGACGTTTGCTAATTTCTCACCTACCTCAACTGAACTCAGCCGATTCCTGATTGCTGCGAACAGACAGACCGGCCAGACCGAAAACATCCGTGAGCTGATGCTCCTTCTCAGTAAAGCGGGTTATCGCATAGGTTACAGATATAAAGGCGATGCAGGATCCACGGAGTATGTCATGCTGCCGGAAGAGTTTTTCAATCTGATGACCAAACCCATCGAAGAGCTCAACTTCGACAGGAGCGCGATTCTGACGGAATTCATAGAAATCTTCAACCGCAACATGAACAACGGTCCTGACATAAAACAATACAGATTTAGAGAAGCGACCGTCGAGGGACGCTATCTGACTCTAAAAGCTGTCATTGACAAGGAACATCCGATTTTGGCGGACTCCCGGCTCGACAATGACATAAAACTGCAGATAGCCAATCTTCTCATGAACAGCCCTAACAGTTTTTTCTTCAAATGTCTGGCAAAGGGAGCGGCCGCACTGAATCTGCAAGGCGTGAAGTATAATGTCTCCGATCCTGTCGGCAACCAGCGGATCATAAATCTTGACTGGAAAGAGCTAAACGGACTCGCACTCGAAGCATCTAAAACAACTCCCGCCGAGGCTCAACTGAAAATAATCGATGATTTTCTGACTCATGACGTCGCCAAAACCACTGACCGAATCACCTTCACGCACAGTACAGAACCTCCGATACTGATCCTTGTCATCAATTATGATTTTCCATCGGAAACATTCGCCAAAATTCTTGACAATACTCCCGAGGAGAATATTCTCAAGACCTACACGGAAGCTATGAAACAATTACTGCCGATGATGCCTGAAATATCCACAGTCCGTACTCTTCTGATAAATACTGACGGCAACCGGCGCCAAACCGATTATCCCCGTTCAACATTCATCCGATAAACCTGTTCTTATATGAAATCAAGATTGATTTTATCAGCTTTTCTATGGCTTGCCGGCCTCTTCTCCGGCGCCCAAACATTGCCCGACATAGAGAATCTTTCAAAAGAGGAAGCACGCGAGGCGCTCAGCCGGATAGCCGTTTTTCTATCCGGGAATCAGCCGATGAACGACCGGATATCCGAAATCACGGGCGACAGGATAGAGATGAACGCCATATATGAGAACGGCGTCCTGACCGTAAAGCTCAACAGCAATGAAATCATGCCCTCTTCCCAGGAAATGGGACGATTCTTCTATGCCTGTAACCGTGATGAAAAGCAGCTTGAGTCGTCAATGCGTCTCGCTCAGCTGCTTAGAAAGGCTGAGAGCACGCTGGTATATCGCTACAGGAACGACAGAGGCGACTCCATTGACATATCCCTGAATCCGGAGGAGCTCATAGATTTGAGGACGAAGCCGGTCAGCAGTATCGGTTTCGACTTTCAGAAACTGCGAACCGAACTTATCGATATGCTCGACTCGACAATGAAAGAGCCGGAGGAAGGAGTACTCAACGGCGAAGCGCGAATAGACGGGAAATATATCACGCTGGCGACAACTTTCTCCGAGCCGCAGGATTTTCTTAAAGACGACACGCCGGGGCTTGACATGAGGAAACTTTTGCTTATATCCATCATCGCGGAAACCGGAAAATCGTCCATGCTCATGCAATCGGTCTTCAATGTGGCCCGCGAGTTAGGCATGGCAGGTCTGAAACTTGACTACAGCGATCTTACCGGACGCCAGAAAATCTATACATACCAGTGGTATGAACTGGAAAAGATTCTTGCAAAAGGCCCCGAAGCAGCAACCGACGAGAGAACCCAGCAGATTCTCAGCCTTATCGACACGACCATGACCACCTCATTCAATGAAGAAGGTCTGCCCTGGTCACAGTCACATCTGATCGACGGGGGAACACTGCATATCAGCATACGGTTCGCCGATGAGGACGAATATGGAGAATTAGGAGACGAAGTATTCAGCCGCGAAACTCTACTTGATCTTTATGCACCGTCCTACAAGGAAATATTGCCCCTCATTCCGGAAATAATGCAAATTTCCATATCTGTTTACATTGGGAACGAAATGGAGGTTCAGGAATTTTTCCCGCTGGAGGAATTCATGGAATATATTGAAAAACCTGAGATGCAAGAAGCCGACGACGAAAGTGTGCGTCTGAGCATTTGAACCCACAACATTTTTTAACAAAACATTAATACTTTGTCACTCGGTCATTTGAACCGTTCGTTCTCATTTTACTGAGAAAAAATCTTCATTTTTATTTGGTGAGGTTATGAAAAAAGCATAACTTTGCAGCGCAAAACCGATTCGGGGTGTAGCTCAGCCCGGTTAGAGTACGCGTCTGGGGGGCGTGTGGTCGCAAGTTCGAATCTTGTCACCCCGACAAAAAGCACTGGAAATAACTCCGGTGCTTTTTTTATATCCAGTTTGTCTCATCAACAGGCTGCACATATCATTCTTTTTACATAACTTTGTGGAAATAGTTTCAGAAAAATGGAAAAGCATGAAATAAAAAAACCGAAGGTCATCGAGAGCGAGTATCTTATCCGGCGCCCGTGGCTCACAGCACGCCGTGACAAGCTTTTACTTCCCGACGGAAGAATCAACCCTGAATTCTACGTCCTCGAATATCCTTCGTGGGTCAATGTCATCGCATTGACCGAAGACGGGAAATTCGTCATGGTACGCCAGTATCGCCATGGTCTCGGAACGATCTCCACCGAACTCTGCGCCGGAGTGGTTGAGGAGGGGGAGATCCCGATAGATGCTGCCAAAAGAGAACTGAGCGAGGAAACAGGCTATACCGGCGGCGAATGGGAACTGCAATGCGTTATTTCCGGCAATCCATCAACCACCAACAACCTCAGCTATTGCTTTCTTGCGAAAGGAGTTAAACAGACCGAGCAGCAACATCTTGACGCGACCGAGGACATCGAAGTACTTGTCATGACTCGCGATGAACTTCTGGAGCTTATGATGGCAGATGAGATGAAACAATCGCTTATGCTTGCTCCTCTCTGGCGTTACTTCTACCTTCAGGAGAGAAACAGTTGCCGATGAGCCATTATGCGGAAGTAATATTGCCTCTGCCTCTTGCCGTGACTTTCACATACGAGGTTCCTGAAGAGCTTGTGCCGGTTCTTCGTCAGGGCCATCGTGTTCTTGTACCTTTCGGCAAAAAGAAATTTTACACCGCCATTGTTGCCGCTCTTACAACCGTAAGGCCCGAAGGATATGAGCTTAAGACAATAATAGCCGCTCTTGATGACAAACCGATTCTCCGCTATCCGCAGCTTAAACTGTGGGAATGGGTTGCGGAATATTATCTGTGTTCGACAGGCGAGGTCATGAAAGCGGCGCTGCCTGCCGCCCTCAAGGTAGAGAGCGAGACATTTCTTGAACTCAATCCCGACTTTGAAGAGAACCCTGACTGCCGGCTCGGCGAAAAAGAGAGCATCGTGTTGCAGGTTCTTTCTCATTCCGGTAAACGCATGTCAGTAGCGGAGATTGAACGGGCCACCGGCTTTGCCAATGTCAGCGCTTTGGCTTCGAGGATGCTCGAAAAAGAAGAGCTTATAGTCTCTGAGAAACTTGTGGAGCGCTATGTTCCCCGAAAAGTAACCTATCTCCGTATCAAAGGTGAACGCGGCGACAGCGGTCGCCTTCACGAGATGTTCGACAAGGTTTCGCGGGCAAGGAAACAGGAACAGGCTCTTCTTTCCCTGATAGACATGAGCGGCTTCATGCAGCAGGGAAAAGAATTGAATGAAGTCGGTCTGAACGATTTGCTTGAACGCTCCGGCCTCACACGTCCCGTAATAACGGAACTTGAAAGGAAAGGGATTGTCGAGGTCTATAAGAATGAGATAAACCGCTTCGCTTTTTCCGGAACCACCACCGGAGAACTGCCGGTTCTGTCTCCGGCACAGAAAAATGCCGTCAGCCAGTTGCATCAGACATGGAAAGGGCATGAAGTCACGCTTCTCCACGGAGTGACATCTTCGGGAAAAACCGAGATATATATCCATCTGATAGACTACGTGCTTCAAAAAGGTCGTCAGGTGCTTTATCTCGTTCCCGAGATAGCTCTGACGACACAACTTACGGAACGTCTTCAGAAAGTATTCGGGGAAAAAGTGGTCATATATCATTCGAAATTTTCCGACAATGAGCGCGTCGATATATACCGGCGCATACTATCCTCAAACGACCCGGTAGTGATAATAGGTCCGCGTTCGGCAGTATTTCTTCCTTTCGCCACGCTCGGACTGGTCATCATCGACGAAGAACACGAATCAAGCTACAAACAACAGGACCCCGCCCCACGCTACAACGGACGCGACACTGCAATAATGCTCGCCCGCATGCACGGCGCCAAAACTTTGCTCGGCTCTGCAACCCCAGCAATCGATACATACTTCAAAGCCGTTTCCGGGAAATACGGACTTGTCACTCTCTCGGAACGCTTCGGAGGCGTTGAATTGCCTTCAATCGACATCATAGACACCCTAAAAGCGCGCAAAGCGTCACTCATGAAAGGCGCACTCGCCATCGAGACCGTGCAAGCGATCCGTCAATCAACCGAGAACAACGGACAAGCTATTGTATTTCTCAACAGAAGAGGATATGCTCCCGTCGCACAATGCAGCCAGTGCGCATGGACACCGAAATGCGAACATTGCGATGTGACGCTGACCTATCATAAGCGTATCGACAGACTTGTCTGTCATTATTGCGGAGCCATGTATCCCCTCCCCTCAATCTGTCCGGCATGCAAGGAACCGGCGGTGGAGGTCCACGGTTACGGAACAGAAAGGATGGAAGATGAGATAGCTCCCGCTCTTGGCGATGTGAAGACTCTTAGAATGGATCTGGACACCACGCGCAACAAAGACGGCTACCAGCAGATCATCTCAGAGTTCTCGCGAGGAGAGGCTCAGGTACTCGTCGGCACACAAATGGTGACCAAGGGCCTCGATTTCGACAGAGTCAAGACCGTTGCCATAGTAAATTCCGACGCAATGATTAACCAGCCCGATTTCCGCGCTGCCGAGAGAGCTTTCAACATGATTTCTCAAGTTTCCGGACGAGCAGGACGCCGAAATGAACAGGGAAACGTAATCATTCAGACGCGACAGCCCGAACACCCGCTTTTCCCTTTCATCCTCAATCATGACTATACAGGGTTCTACAGAATGGAAGTTGAAGAGCGCCGCAAATACAACTATCCGCCTTTCACACGTTTGATTTACATTTATATCAAACATCGCGACCCGAGAGCGCTCGATGATCTGACGGCCGCATATAGCCAACGCCTGCGGGAACTGTTCGGCAACAGGGTTTACGGCCCGGAAGAACCGCCGGTAGGGCGCATCCAGACTTACTACATACGAAAAATAATGCTGAAAATCGAGCTTAACGCTTCAATGAAAAAAGTGAAGGAAATTCTGCGGAACGTCTTTGAGGAAATGCACGCATCAAGGATGCAGGCTGCGAAAGGAACTGTGATATATTACGATGTGGATCCATCGTGAACTCACCATAGAACGCTCAGGGATCATCCCTTGCTCGCGCGCCTGTAAAGGACTATGGCAATAACAGTGTATATGATATTGGGAATCCACATGGCCACCATCGGTGACGTGAGACCGGAAACGGCAAAAGAGGATGTCACGGTCATAAACAGAATATAACTGAAGCTCAACACAATGCCAATGCCGATATTGACGCCCATGCCTCCCTTCACTTTGCGGGCGGACAGAGACATGCCGATAAGCGTCAGGATAAATGCGGCGGCCGTCATGGCGAAACGACGGTGATATTCAACCTCGAAGGCCTTGATGTTGGCGACTCCTCTGGTTTTCTGACGGGTTATATATTCGTCAAGTGCGGGCGTCGCAAGCTTTTGCTCGTCATTCTTGGCAATGAGAAAATCGCGTGGCTCGATTGGAATGACGGTGTCGAGTTTCGTTCCCCGGCGAATCACTTCGCGGGTTCCTTTGAAATCACGTATCATATAGTCGCGAACCTGCCAGTTATATAGTGAATCATATCGGATAGTCTGAGCCGTGAGACGCGACACAAGCTTTTTATCCTTAAATGACTCGAGCGAAAACTTATAACCGGTTTTAGTAGCGTTATCGTAACGGGACATATAGGCAATCTCCCCTTTCTTGACCTGAAGCTGTATATTGGTCCCGTACTCCACGCTCTTGTTCTTCACGTAGGTATTCTGGAAATCAATTCGTTTGACATTTGCCGGAGGAATGACATAGGCACTCAGAAGATAGCCGGCGATTGCGATGACGGTCGCACTCAGCATATAAGGCCTCAACAGGCGAGGGAAACTCATTCCGGCCGACAACATGGCTATGATTTCAGAATTGTCCGCAAGTTTCGAGGTAAAGAATATTACGGTAATGAAGACAAAAAGCGGGCTGAACTGATTGGCGAAATAAGGAAGGAAATTCAGGAAATAGTCAAAAAGAGTGGCTTTCAGAGGCGCTTTAAGAAAAGCGTCGAGTTTTTCGTTGATATCAAACATGACAACGATCGCCAGAATGAGTATAATGGCGAAAATGTAAGTTCCGAGAAACTTCTTTATGATGTAAATGTCAAGTTTTTTTATCAGTTTCATTTGTGACTAAAGTCTGTTTGTGACGCGTTCGATCATCTTCGGCTTCCATTCGGCGAAATCACCTGCAATTATATGGCGACGGGCTTCGGAAGTCAGCCAAAGATAGAAAGCGAGATTATGGATTGATGCTATCTGCATGGCGAGAAGTTCCCCCGAAATGAACAGATGGCGAAGATAAGCGCGGCTATACACATGATCCACGAAAGAAGTTCCGCAAGGATCTAATTCGGTAAAATCATCCGCCCATTTTTTGTTTCGCATGTTCATGATTCCGTTGGCGGTAAATAGCATTCCGTTGCGGCCGTTTCGTGTAGGCATGACACAATCCATCATGTCAACACCACGGTCAATGGCCTCAAGAATATTTGCAGGCGTACCTACCCCCATCAGATAGCGCGGACGGTCGGTTGGAAGAATCTCATTGACGACCTCAATCATTTCATACATTTTTTCCGTAGGCTCTCCCACGGCAAGCCCTCCGATTGCATTGCCGTCAGCGCCGAGATCAGCGATAAACTTCGCCGCCTCACGCCTGAGGTCAGGATAAGTGACGCCTTGAACAATAGGGAAATATGCCTGACTGTAACCATAGAGCCCTTCCGTTTCCCGATAGCGTTTCCATCCTCGCAAAAGCCATCGCTGAGTCAAGTCAAGAGATTTGCGGGCGTAAGTATAATCGGCCGTTCCGGGAGGGCATTCGTCAAGAGCCATCATGATGTCGGAACCGATAACACGTTGGATATCGACAACATTCTCCGGAGTAAAGAGATGTTTTGAGCCGTCTATGTGGGAACGGAAATGCGCCCCGTCCTCTGTCAGCTTTCGTCGGTCAGACAAGGAAAAGACCTGAAAGCCTCCGCTGTCGGTGAGAATAGGTTTTTCCCAGTCCATGAATCTGTGCAGACCGCCGGCCTGACGAAGTGTAGCGGTTCCAGGGCGCAGATAAAGATGGTAAGTATTACCAAGAATTATCTGTGCTTTCACATCGTCACTCAATTCGCGCTGATGCACACCCTTGACGGACCCGACGGTACCCACGGGCATAAACACGGGAGTGAGTATCTGACCGTGGGCGGTGGTTATTTCACCGGCTCTGGCATTTGAGTTGGGGGCTGTGGCCTGTAATTTAAAATTCATGGGTGCAAAGTTACAAAATCGGCGGAAATAACAGCGCCGCACACCTTATAAAAAGTGTTGCGGCGCACAAATATTTTCCTGCTACGGCAAAAGTCGCAGCCAAAAATTCACAAGGACGCTATTGTCCACAAGCAGCATCGATTATGACGCCGGTTCCGGTTAAAGTGAATTCCTTTGCCATTGCCGGTATTAAAACCGTTTCTCCCTTATGGAATTCCAGACTGTTTCCGCGATCGTCAACGACAGTCAGATTTCCCTCTATACAGGTGAATGACGAGAAGGTGTCAATCGTCGGGTAAAATTTCTTCTTCCCGTCGATATTCAGACGATAGACCTGGAAATGGCTGCACTCAACCAATTTCTCTATCCCTTCTATCTCCTTGCCGGGAGCAGTCACATAGCTGGGATAGACAGTGTAATCGATGGCATCCTTGGCTTCCTCGACATGCAGCTGACGGGGCTTGCCTGTCTTGGCATCTACACGACCGAAATCATAGATACGATATGTAATGTCTGAAGTCTCCTGTACTTCCACAAGAAGATTTCCCGCACCGATGCTGTGTATTCGACCAGCCGGCAAAAAGAATACGTCGCCCGGTTTTGACTCATGACACGCAATGGCATCCATTATTGTATTGTCCTTGACCTTGATCTCATAATCTTCCGGAGTCAGATGTTGTGTCAAGCCGGCACATATCTTTGCGTCAGGTTCCGTGTCAACGATATACCACATCTCAGTCTTACCAAGGGAATTATGACGTTTTTTTGCGAGCTCGTCATCGGGATGCACCTGCACCGAAAGATCGCCGGCCGCATCTATGATTTTTATCAGAAGAGGAAAGGTGTTTCCATACAGCTTATAGTTTTCTTCTCCTACGAGCGCGCCCTTGTACTTTTCAAGGATTTCAGGAAGGGTCTTGCCTTCATCTGGACCATTTGCCACAATCGACGGGCTCCCGGGCACACCGGAAATCTCCCAGCTCTCGCCAATGTGGTCCTGTTCGGTAACAATTCCCTTGAAAGGAGCAATTTTCTCACCGCCCCAAATAACACTTTTCAGTATGGGACGAAACTTCAACGGCGGAATATCTATTGACTGCATAAGATTATGATTATAAGGTATGTTTTTAATATCTCAGGTATTTCCGACAAAATTACTTTTTTTATTCCAAACTTGCAATTTTTTCAAATCTTTTGAACCAAAAGATATCCGACAATGTTTATATGTCAAAGAGAAGGCATTTTGTTGGCGTTATTAAAAAGCCATACCCCTTTTATCGATAACCTTCTCAGCCCATGTCCGCCATCCGGCCATGGGCTCTTTTTTGTATCCCGGAGAATTTAATTATATGAACTGATTTAAACTTATTGCAAATTAACATTTCGAGTATGATTCCGAGATGATTTCGACCTTTTTGAAAGAGCAATGGGGTTCCATTGTGATTGAAAAAAGGGAAGAAAGCGGCCGGAATCATGCCGAAAGGGTAAAGCCGAAAGTCTCAATCAGTTCTGAATTAACATTTTGCAATAAGTTTAAATCAGTTCTTATAATAGTCTGTCAATGTCAGGACACGAATAAACCGCGGGCCCCTTTGATCGGGAGCCCGCGGCGGTTAGGTTTCTAATTGATTATTCTGTTATTGCCTTATTATTCCTTATTTTACTTTACGTCAATCTTACGGCTGGGTGAAGATTACGATGCGGTTCCAGTTGTTTTCGGGATAGGGCTGAGTAGAGCTTCCGTAAGCATTGGTCGAAAGACGTGATGCGCTGATTCCGTAATCGTTTACGAGAGCGTCATAGACTGCTTTGGCGCGACGTTCAGAGAGTTCCTGATTGTAAGCGGCTGTACCGGTGTCGCGGTCTGCATATCCGTCAATCACTACGTTTGCATCGGGATTAGCCTTCATCCACTGTGCCACGTTATATACATTCACTGCTTCTTCAGAAGAAATCTTGGCCGAATTGATCTTGAATCTTACGGTAGCGAGCATCGGGGTCTGAACCTGAACGGTTGTTTCGGTCACTTCGGGGCACGGGAGCTGAGCATTGGCTGCTGCAAGTGCGGCTTCTGTCGAGGCGAGACGTCCGCGGAGATCATTGACCTGACCGTTGAGATCATTTATATATCCGAGATAATCGCAGGGATTGTATGCTTCGAAGTTACGTCCGCCGATGTTGAAGCTGAGACCGCCGATTGCGGTAAGGTTAGCTTCGATAGGATCACCGCCTACAAAAGCGTTGAAGTTATCGCCATAGAACTGAGCGCGAGCTTCTGCGAAGAAATCAACATACTTGCAGAGACGGATACGGAACTGAATACCGGCTGAAACGGGAAGCGTCCATTCCTTGGTCTTGGTGTAGCCTTCCTGGGTTTGCGTGTTGCCCAACATCGGATATTTGAAATCCCATGTATATGTACCGCCGACACCGACAAATGGTATTACCGAGAAAACACGATTAGGATTAACGCCGCAGATCGAAGAGGTCATGTCCCACATAAGGTCGGCATTTGCGGTAGCCATATTTGCCTTGTTGTATTTTTCATAACCCCAGCGCATCTTACCGTACATACCGGAAATACGGAAGCCCAGATAAGGACTGAACCAATGTCCGAAACCGATATTATATACGGGTGAGACCTTGCGGGTGTGCTTGTCACCGGGCATGTATTTGTCCACAAACGGAGACTGTACGCCGGCACCTAACTGAATGAACCAGTTGTCGCGCCATGACGAGGCATAATGGGTCTTGCACTCCACCTGATTTACCAGGCTGACGGTTTCTTGCTCAACGATCACTGTTTCCTGTGCGTTTGCATTAGTTGCTGCGAAGAGCGTTCCTGCGCAAGCAAAAGCTGTCAATAAAAATTTAGGTTTCATTCTCTCTTAATTTTAAAATATACAACAATTAATTTTTATTTTTTACTATTAGAAACGGATTTTAGAATCTTTTTTCTGTCTCTTTGTGACTTTATAACATCAGGCTTTATTTTTTTGTTTTGGCTATCTGATATTTTTTTTAATTATTTTTGCAAAAACTCAAAACTATATTTAAGATGACACCTTAAATAATGTTTTTTCGCTTTAAAATTCTTATCTTTGCACGTATTTTTACCATTTGAAAGTGACACAACCCAAACGAATAGCAATAATAGGAAGCACGGGCAGCATAGGCACCCAGACGCTTGACACCATAGCAGCCTATCCTGACATGTTCAAAGCGACTGTACTTACCGCTCACCGCAACGCCCCCCTCCTCATTGAGCAATCCCTCCGATTCAGGCCGAATCTTGCAGTCATAGGCGATGACGCTCTCTATGGCAAGGTTCGTGATGCCCTCTCCCCCCATGGAATAGAAGTCGCATCGGGCAGCGTCGCCCTAACCCACGCGGCCGCTCGCGAAGACGCTGACACGGTCGTCACTGCAACGGTGGGCTACAGCGGTCTCGCACCGACAATCGCAGCCATTTCCTCGGGAAAAGAAATAGCCCTCGCCAACAAGGAGACCCTTGTGGTTGCCGGAGAGATGATCACGGAAATGCTGTCTCATTCCACATCTAAAATCATACCGGTCGATTCAGAACATTCCGCCATTTACCAGTGTCTGGCCGGAGAGGATAAAGAGAGTGTCTCCAAACTTATCATAACGGCTTCGGGCGGTCCATTCAGAAAATACTCAAAAAAGGATCTTGAAACCGTCTCGGCCAGCGATGCTCTCCGACATCCCAACTGGAATATGGGGGCGAAAATAACAATAGATTCCGCTTCCATGATGAACAAAGCGTTCGAAATCATCGAGGCGCGCTGGCTGTTCGGTATAGAACCGGAACGAATAGAAGCGGTGGTCCATCCCCAATCCATTGTCCATTCAATGGTGCAGTTCCGCGACGGAGCCGTCAAAGCCCAGCTCGGCCTCCCCGACATGCATCTCCCGATCCGCTATGCGCTTGCGGGAGCGCAAAGATTACTCTCCGACGAGCCGTGCCTGAATATTACCGACTATGCGTCCCTGACTTTCGAAGCGCCCGATTATGACCGCTTCCCCTGCCTTGGTCTCGCGCGCCACGCGCTCGAAAGAGGCGGCAACACAGCGTGTGTCATAAACGCAGCTAACGAGATTGCCGTAGATGCATTTCTAAAGGGTCTCATACGTTTCACCCAGATACCTGAAATCATCATTCACACTCTTGAAAACATCACTTTCATAGAAAAACCTTCTTATGATGAATACGTTGCCACGAATGCTGAAGCACGTCGAGTGGCAGCATCCAAAATATCCCATCCACAACTCTAACGACAGAATATGGAACCATTCCTGATGAAAGCCCTGCAGCTTATTGTAGCACTCGCCTTTCTGGTCATCATACATGAATTCGGCCACTACATAATAGCGCGTATGTTCGGCATCAAAGTAGAAAAATTCTACCTTTTTTTCAACCCCTGGTTTTCTCTTTTCAAATGGAAACCGAAGAAAGGGAAACCGAAATATGATAAAAACGGAAATGAAAGAGCCACATGGCGCGACACCGAATATGGTATCGGTTGGCTCCCCCTCGGCGGTTACGTCAAAATAGCCGGCATGATCGACGAGTCCATGGACAAGGAACAGATGAAACAGCCGGCTCAACCATGGGAATTCCGTTCGAAACCGGCCTATCAGCGACTCCTCGTGATGATAGGAGGAGTACTCTTTAATTTCATTCTTGCAATTCTCATCTATGCGGGCATAGCATTCTGGTGGGGGAATAAATTCATTCCTCTCGATCAGGCTACGGAAGGCATGGATTTCTCTCCGGTGGCTATCGAGGCGGGATTCCGCAACGGAGACATTCCCCTTACAGCCGACGGCAAGAAAATAGATGCCTCAAAGGAAGATTTTCTCTACACGACCGCCTCGGCCAAAACCGTAGAGGTGCTCCGCAACCGTAGAGACACCGTAAAAATCAATCTGCCGTCAGATTTTCTCGTCAGACTCGGCAAAGACGGATTTATGACCTACCGCCAGCCTGTGGTTGTGGATAAAGTCCAGGGAATGAGTCCCGCAAGCGAAGCCGGGATAAAGGAAAACGACCGGATAGTAAAGATTGACACACTCTCCACCCGCGCTTACTCAGAACTGACATCTGCGTTGCAGAAATATGCTGGTAAAAAAACGACAGTCACCGTTGAACGCGACGGGAAAGCGATCACTATGCCCATTACGCCTAACGAAGGCGGAAAACTCGGCTTCCAGCTGAAGCGTATAACCGATGTATATCCTACCGTCACTGTCAATTATGGATTTTTCCGTTCATTTCCCAAGGGAGTTGAGAACGGAACAAAGATGCTGACCAACTATGTCAGCTCGATGAAACACGTGTTCACCAAAGAAGGCGCGACAAGCATAGGCGGCTTCGGCGCCATAGGCGACATGTTCCCCGAACGCTGGAACTGGCTGTCGTTCTGGGAAATCACGGCCTTCCTCTCCGTTGCTCTCGCTTTCATGAACATCCTTCCTATTCCTGCACTTGACGGCGGCCATGTACTTTTCCTTCTCTACGAGATAATCACTCGGCGTAAACCGGCAGAGAAAGTTCTCGAGTACGCACAGGTTGCCGGAATGTTCTTCCTCTTGGCTCTCCTCTTGTATGCCAACGGCGCCGACATAGTCCGCGCCCTATTCTAACCAATAACAAGATATGAATTATCCAGTCATAACTTTGCGCCGCGGCAAAGAAGAATCGCTCAGACGTTTTCATCCCTGGGTATTCTCGGGGGCTATTGCGTCAGCACCGGAAAACCTCGAAGAGGGAGATATAGTCGAAGTCAGATCATCCGACGGCACTCCACTCGGAGTCGGCCATTATCAGATTGGGAGTATCGCAGTCCGGATGCTCTCCGATGAAATAATCGAAATAAACCGAGAATATTATTTCAACCGGCTTAACAACGCTTTGAGACTCCGCAAAGCTCTGGGACTTCTCAGAGATGACAACAACGCGTTTCGTCTGGTCCATGGCGAAGGCGACTTCCTGCCGGGACTTATTGTAGATGTCTATGGGCAAACGGCCGTAGTGCAAGCCCACTCTGTCGGCATGCACTATGCCCGCGACATAATAGCCGAGTGCCTTGTCAGCCTTCCGGGCGCATCGCTGAGAAATGTCTATTATAAATCTGAGACAACGTTACCCTATAAAGCGAGTCTTGATCCGCAGAACGATTATATCATAGGCTCCTATGACACGGACATAGCTGTCGAGAACGGCCTGAAGTTCCGTGTTGACTGGCTGAAAGGTCAGAAGACCGGTTTTTTCGTGGATCAACGCGACAACCGGAGTCTGCTCCGACACTTCGCCCGAGGTCGGCGCGTACTGAACATGTTCTGTTACACCGGCGGATTCTCAGTGTATGCCCTTTCAGGGGGCGCCACTCTGGTGCATTCTGTCGATAGTTCTGCAAAAGCCGTCTCTCTGACCCGCGACAATGTCAGGCTTAATTTCGGCGATGACGCTCCGCATGAAGCCTTTGCCGAGGACGCGTTCAAATATCTGGCAGAAATGAAAGACGGAGCATACGATCTCGTGGTTCTTGACCCTCCGGCATTCGCGAAACATCGCGGAGCGATTAAAAACGCCCTGCGAGGTTATCAGAAACTGAACGCGCGCGCAATGGAAAAAATGCCCGAAGGGAGCATTCTGTTCACTTTCTCCTGTTCCCAGGCTGTGTCTAAGGAACAGTTCCGGCTGGCTGTCTTTTCCGCGGCAGCCCAGGTTGGTCGCCGTGTCAGAATTCTCCATCAACTCACCCAGCCGGCTGACCACCCCATAAACATTTACCATCCTGAAGGCGAGTACCTCAAAGGTCTCATACTTTATATCGAATAAACTTTCCCATCATAAAAACAATCCTAAACTGTCGATCAATATAATGACTTTTATCAAAACCGCCGCCTCAGCAGGACTTGCTCTTGTTATCGGCACCTCATCAATCATGGCAAAAGAGAGCTCGAAATTCAATTATGTCGTGGACCGCTTCGCTGACATCGAAGTACTCCGTTACCAGGTTCCCGGGTTTGACCGGCTGACACTCGACCAGAAAAAGCTTATCTATCACCTGACAGAGGCCGCTATTGCAGGTCGCGACATTCTTTGGGACCAGAATAACCGTTACAATCTTCAGATCCGCTCGCTTCTCGAGAATATCTATAAGAACTACAAAGGATCAAAAGAGACTTCCGACTATAAGGCCTTCGTGAAATATCTGAAACAAGTTGAGTTCGGCAACGGAATTCACCACCACTACTCAATGGATAAGTTCGTGCCTGAATTCTCGGAAAAATTCCTTGACGCGCAGGTCAAGGCACTCCCCGCTAAAAAACAGCCAAAGAATCTGTCCGTGTTGAAAAAAGTCATCTTTGATCCATCTTTCATGGCAAAGAAGGTTAATCAGGAAGAGGGTAAAGACCTTATAGCCACCTCCGCCACCAACCTCTATGAAGGAGTGACCCAGAAAGAAGTGGAAGATTTCTATGCGGCTGTAAAAGACACTACCGATCTCACACCGATATCTTATGGCCTTAACCGCCGCGTCACAAAGAAAAACGGAAAGGTAGTTGAAGAAACATATAAAATCGGCGGCTTATATTCGCCGGCTATCGAACGCATCGTCAAGAACCTTGAGGAAGCGTCAAAATATGCCGAGAATGCCAAACAGAAAAAAGTCATCGAAAGTCTCATAAAGTATTACAAGACCGGCGATCTGAAAGATTTCGACGATTATTCCATTCTCTGGGTGGATGATACCGATTCCCGTGTTGACTTCATCAACGGATTCATCGAGAGCTACGACGATCCGTTGGGCATGACAGGCAACTTTGAATCGATAGTAAATTTCAAGAACAACGAGGCTTCGCACCGCACGGAAGTAATATCGGCCAACGCCCAGTGGTTCGAGGACCACTCCCCCGTTGATCCGCGTTTCCGTAAAGACAAAGTGAAAGGCGTAACAGCAAAAGTCATAACTGCCGCTATTCTTGCAGGGGATGCCTATCCCGCCACTCCTATCGGAATAAATCTGCCGAACGCCAACTGGATACGCGCGGCCCACGGTTCGAAATCCGTAACCATTGAGAACATCACTCAGGCCTACGATGAGGCTTCGCATGGCAACGGCTTCAATGACGAATTTGTGCCTGACGCAGCTACGCGCGACCTTCTTGACAAATACCTGTTCATCACCGACAATCTCCACACGGACCTCCACGAGTGTCTCGGCCACGGCTCGGGCCGGATGCTTCCGGGCGTTGATCCGGATGCTCTCAAAGCCCATGGCTCCACTCTGGAAGAGGCTCGCGCTGACCTTTTCGCGCTGTATTATCTCGCTGATCCTAAGCTCATCGAATTGGGACTGCTTGACAATCCTGAAGCCTACAAAGCCGAATATTACAAGTATCTTCTCAATGGACTGATGACCCAGCTCATGAGAATCGAACCCGGAAAAGATGTCGAGGAAGCCCACATGCGTAACCGCAAACTTATTTCAGAATGGGTTCTGGAGAAGGGAAAAGCTGAAAATGTAGTTGAACTCGTCAAAGAGAACGGCAAAACCTATGTCAAGATAAACGATTATCCCCGTCTGCGCCAGCTCTTCGGCGAATTGCTTAAAGAAATACAACGTATCAAGAGCGAAGGTGACTATGAAGCGGGCCGTCAGCTTGTAGAGCAATATGCCGTCAAAGTCAATCCGGAGCTCCACAAGGAGATTCTCGACCGCTACTCGCACCTTGACATCGCCCCCTACCGTGGATTCGTCAATCCTGTCTATACTCCTGTCAAGAACGACAAGGGCGAAATTACCGATGTGACTGTAAGCTATACCGAGGATTATCTGCCTCAGATGCTTCGCTATTCAAGCGACTATTCAACTCTCACCGAATAACCATAGACAGTGGACAACGAACAATACCCGTCGTCGCTTCTCGAACAGGCGGTCACTGAACTGTCCCATCTGCCGGGCGTAGGGCGCAAGACAGCCTTACGCCTGGCATTACATATTCTCAGGCGTGATGAATCGGAAGGAGTCGCCCTCGGGGAAGCGATCATCAATCTGCGCCGCGGCATAAGATACTGCAAGACCTGCCATAACATTTCGGAAACAGATATCTGTCCGATATGCTCGTCGCCTCATCGCGATCGCTCTACGGTCTGCGTTGTCGAGAATGTCAATGATGTCATGATCATGGAGCGCACCCGTCAGTTCGGTGGTCTCTATCATGTACTCGGAGGCGTTATCTCCCCGATGGACGGCATAGGCCCGGAAAGTCTCAATATAGATTCTCTTGTTGAAAGGGTAGCCACCGGAGAAGTAAAGGAAGTCATTCTTGCTCTCGGGGCCACAATGGAAGGAGATACGACGAACTTCTATATCTACCGGAAACTATCTGATTTCCCCGAGGTCAGAATCACCCAGCTTGCCCGTGGAGTGGCCGTCGGAAACGATCTGGAATACACGGACGAAATAACGCTCGGACGCTCACTGCTCCAGCGCACACTGTTTTCAGAATCATTCTCAGTCTAAAATGATGCTTACAGACAACATTATTTCACTCCGTGCACCCGAGCCTGCCGATATCGAAAGCATGTATCTGTGGGAAAACGACGCCACAATATGGAGCGACGGCGCTGTCCGTGCGCCAATGTCGAAAAAATTGCTTCAGGACTATGTCAACTGTTATAACCCTGATCCAAACGCCTCAGGACAACTGAGAATGATAATTACTCTTAACGCTACGGGAGAAGCGTTAGGTTGCATCGATCTCTATGATTATGACGCCTTGAACCGGAAAAGCGGGGTCGGAATCGTCATAGACGGCTCTTTCAGGCGCAGAGGTTACGGAAAAGATGCACTACTGCTCCTTTCGGAATATTGCCGTGAGGAACTGGGACTCCATCAGCTTTGGGCGATAATCTCACGGACTAATGTCGCTTCACTCTCTTTGTTCGAGTCGGCAGGATTCAACACAGCCGGCTGTCTAAGGTCATGGATACGCAGAGGCGAAAGCTATTCCGACGCGCTCTTTTTTCAAAAATTGCTTGTCAGATCTTAAGAAAGATCCTGTAACGATACATAAATTTCAGTATAAAGAAAAGCACAAGGAAGTTACCGAAGGTGATCACGGTAGCATACCACTCCTCGCCGAGATAAGGTTCCAGTCCCCAGGTCAGCGAACGCACTATGGATCTGAAGCTGATTATTTCTCCGAGAATATAAGCCGTTATGGCATTCATTCCGTATATTTTCAACCACTCGAGGCCGCGACTGTGGCCTTTGCCGTCTATCCAGTAATAGAAAAGTCCCATCAGGATGAAACAGTAGCCGCCCGAAAGCAACGTCATGCTTCCTGTCCATATACGTTTGATGATCGGCGTTTCAAAACTCCATACAAACGCCACACAAACAAGAGCCAGACCAATCAACAATAATTTCTTGGTAACCAGCGACGGATTGTTTCTTCCTTCCTTGATTATCTGACCTGCGAAAACTCCGAGCATCACTGTCACGGCAAATGTCAACGTGCTCAGAATCCACGTATAGGAGGGATCTCCGCGAAATCCGGCAAGTATGGCGGCATCAATAATGTTGGCGAGATTGCCTTCCGGCGAGAAGTCCCCGTGAACCGACATTGGAATTGAATAGGCAAGTAGCAACACCACTGTCATCAACAGGCGCCCGCGTGTATTGAACTCCAGAATCAGTACAGCCGAGATCAAATAACCCGCTGCAATAGCCTGAAGAGTATTGACATAAATATTTATGGCCTCCCAAGAAAATGCGAGTACATTTCCCTGCACGACCATTCCGAGAAAAAACAGAATGAAAAAACGCCTGAGTACATGACTGTAAGCCTTTTTCTTCGCGCCCTGACCGGAATATTTGGAAAAAGAGAAAGGCATCGATGTACCTGCCATGAAGAGGAACAGGGGCATGATAAGATCCCAGAATCGAAATCCCTCCCACACTTCATGGTCAAGCTGATATAAAATACTTTTGGCCCACGAATAATCAAAATGGGAGAGCACCGACAAAAGCACCGGCTGAAGAAAAACGAGAAGGAACAGATCGAGGCCGCGCAAAATATCAAGCGACGACAAGCGGCCTGACTTTGTCAAATCCGTAGCTTTTGCATTCACTGAAACTGGCATAATAATGAACTGATTTAAACTTATTCCAAAATGTTAATTATGAACTGACGTAGATCAATTCTAAGAATCATTTACATTTTTATTATCTTGGACAAAATTAAAGATTATGCCGCATATTTCAAAGTATTTTAACCCCGCGGCATTGCAATTCAGCTTTCGTTTTGTAATTTTGTGGAGAAATAGATCTGAAGAATATGTCACAGACAAATAATATGACTCCGGAGAAAATAGAGGGTGACCGCCGTGTACTCGAATTGCTTGCCCAGTCATTTCCCGATATCTCGAGCGCAAGTTCCGAAATAATGAATCTCGAAGCGATCATGAGTCTGCCCAAGGGTACAGAACATTTTGTCGCTGACCTTCATGGAGAATATGAGGCCTTCCAGCACATTCTGCGCAACGCCTCCGGAAATATAAAGCGTAAAGTGACCGAAAGCTTCGGCTCTTCGCTCCGCGAATCAGAAATACGTCAGCTTTGTTCGCTCATTTATTACCCTGAGCGGAAACTTCAGATAATAAGAGCTTCCGAAAAGAATCTAAACGATTTTTATCGGGTCACACTTAATCAGCTCATAAAAATATGTCAGTCCGTATCATCGAAATACACCCGTTCGAAAGTCAGAAAAGCATTGCCGAAGGAATACGCGTACATTCTTGAAGAACTGCTGCATGAATCGCAGTCAGCCGACGACAAACAGGCCTATTTCAACCGTATCATAGAGACTATCATATCTACCGGGCAGTCCGATGCATTCATTGTCGCGTTATGTCACGTCATTCAGAAACTCAGCATCGACCAGCTCCATATTCTCGGGGATGTATATGACCGTGGTCCCGGAGCGCACCTGATTATGGACACGCTGTGCAAGTACCGCACATTTGACATCCAATGGGGCAATCATGACGCGCTATGGATGGGGGCCGCCGCCGGCAACGACTGCTGCATAGCCAACGTGCTGCGTCTTTCATTGCGCTACGGCAATATGGCTACTCTTGAGGAAGGATATGGAATCAATCTCGTGCCTTTGGCCACATTCGCCATGGAAACCTACGGAAACGATCCCTGTGACAATTTCGGACCGCATCTTGATCCTGACGACAATACCCACAACGAGAAGACTCGCCGGCTTCTGGCGAAGATGCACAAGGCTATCAGCGTCATACAGTTCAAACTTGAGGCGCAGATGACCGACCGCCATCCAGAGTGGGGAATGGATGACCGAAAGCTTATAGAGCATATCGATAAGGAAAAAGGAGTGTGCCTCATAGACGGGAAAGAATACACGATGCGCGATACTTTTTTCCCGACCGTCGATCCCTCCGATCCAATCAAACTTACTCCGGAAGAGGAAGATCTTGTCAACAAACTGCATCACTCGTTTGTCATCTCGACCCGTCTGAAAAAACATATCGACTGCCTGTTTTCAAACGGATGTATGTTCGGAGTCTATAACTCCAATCTCCTGTTCCATGCTTCAATGCCCCTTAATTCCGACGGGACTCTGAAAGAAGTTGACGTTCACGGCAAGAAATTCAAGGGACGCGAGTTATTCCATCAGATAGGGATGTTGATGCGATCCGCGTTCAATGACGACTCCCCGCAGGATGAGCGCCTTTACGCAACTGACTATTACTGGTATCTTTGGTGCGGTCCCGATTCGCCTCTGTTCGACAAATCGAAGATGGCCACGTTCGAGCGTTATTTCCTGACTGACACATCGACGCATCAGGAGGAAAAAGGCTATTATTATCAGCTGCGTAACGACGAGAAGATATGCGACATGATTCTTAATGCGTTCGGAGTCGAAGGCGAACACCGCCATATAATCAACGGACATGTTCCCGTAAGAACGAATATAGGTGAGTCTCCCATACGAGCCAACGGAAAACTGATGGTCATAGACGGAGGTTTCGCTAAAGCTTATCATGACACAACCGGCATAGCCGGCTATACGCTTGTATATCATAGCCGAGGATTCCAGCTTGTGCAACATGAACCGTTCTCTTCGGCAGAAGACGCTATCATACATGGCACAGACATTGTCAGCACAATACAGATTGTAGAGATGAGCCAACGACGCATGCGGGTACGCGACACTGACAAAGGTCGCGAGTTGCAGTCGCAGGTCAACGAACTGATGGAACTCCTCTATGCTTTCCGCCACGGCATCATTAAGGAACGGGCACGCCGCTGACCCCGTACAGGACTCGGAATCTCCTCACTCACACTGACCGAAGCCGGGCTGATAAGGTTTGGTTTTTGACTTTTTTTCACTATATGCATGCATAATCCGTGCTTTTTGCTTAAATTTGCAGAAATTATAAATGATCTTACAATGAAATCCCTATCAAAATACATAATGTGTGTTGCAGGTGCTTCGATTCTTTTCTCCTGCAACAATAAACCGGAATGGAAAGTTGACGGGCGCATAGAAGGCGCCGACGGCCAGACCATGTATGTGGAAGCTTCCGACAACGGACGTTGGTATGTGCTTGACTCAGTTGAGCTGAAAGGTGCAGGCGATTTTACAGTCACTGCGCCCGCTTCCGGCTATCCTGACATTTACCGTCTCCGTCTCGGCGACAAATCCCTGTACTTCCCTATCGACAGCATAGAAACAGTGACAGTCGTATCGAAAGCCGGTGCGTTTGACAGCGACTATACGATTTCAGGCACGGATACTGCCGAAAAACTCATGGCGGTGGAAAAGAAACTGATGGATGCCGTCAGCAAGGAAGGAGCCCAAGGTATCGCAAGCGATTCCATTCTGAAGCGTGAATTGTCAAACTTGCTCCTCGAAAACCCGTCAGGCATAGTTTCCTACTATATCATAAATAAAAAAATAAGCGGGGTGCCGGTTTTCAATCCTGAAAACAAGAGCGACCTGCGTCTTATCGGAGCTGTGGCCAATGCTTTCGATATCAAGCGACCGACAGACCCGAGAACCAACTATCTGAAAAACCTGTATATTTCCAACCGACGCGCCTATAGCCGTCCCGATACCCTTGTGGCTCCTGAGACCTCCCTTATAGAGGTCAACCTCTATGATCTCAAAGGTAAGAAACACAGCCTGACTGAAGTTGCATCCAAAAACAGAGTCGTGCTGCTCAACTTCACGGCCTACGGCGACGAATACTCCCCGGCTCTCAATATCGAATTGAACAAGATTTACAACAAATATCACGCCAACGGCCTTGAAATTTATCAGATCGGTTTTGACGGAAATGAAGTCAGCTGGAGAAACACTGCCCGCAATCTTCCGTGGGTGACCGTTTATAATTCCGATGCCGACGGCCCATTCATTCTGCGCAGCTACAATATCGGCGCTCTTCCCGCTACCTACCTTATCAGCAACGGGGAAATCCGTGAACGGGTGAATGAAACCAACCTGGATCAGGCTGTAGCCAAATACATGTGATTCCACCCGGAAATTCAGAATCCACCCCTACTCTGATTCTGATAACAGAATCCTATCCTTTGGGTGGCAGTGGCGAGGATGTATTCATCGAACCTGAAATAGGGTTTCTCGCTGCAGAGTTTCAAAGAGTCATAATAGTCCCCGTTCTGGACTTTGGCAAGACCGGAATACTGCCCGAAAATATAATAGTTGAGAGATCTTTTCTGAAAAGACCCGGAATATATTCAAAATTCAAAAGTCTTTTTCATAGAGAAACATACAAAGCTCTTTTCAACGATCTACGCCGAATCAAGTCATTATCCGATCTGAGATCGGAAGTGGCTTTTTCGGCTTATACTTTATACTACAGCAATCTAATCAATGCTCTGATTGCAAAATACGGACTAAAAAACGGAACAGCCCTATTCTATACTTTCTGGTTTGACTATGCCACGGCTGCACTTGCATTTTCTGCAAAAGGTTTCAGATTCATTACCCGCGCCCACGGACAAGACCTCTACGAAGAAACCAAACCCTTTATCAGCCGCTACTGGAGAGAAAAAACATTCTGCAGACTGACACGATGTTTCACTGTCTCGAAGTATTCCGCCAACTATCTCAGAAATCTGTATCCCGACTTTGAAGAAAAAATCCGTTGCCGCTATCTCGGCACAAAAAATCCGGGAAAGCTCAATCCTGACACAACCGATAAAGAAACAGTCAGTCTTTTCAGCTGCGCTCGCGTCAGCCCTGAAAAGAGAGTCCTATACCTCAGTAAGATAATCAAGGAATATGCCGCACATCATCCTGAGTTAATTGTAAGATGGCTCCACATAGGCGATGGGCCGGATATGGACAAATTAAAAAGAGAGACGAAAAAATCACCGAAAAACCTTAAAATCGAGCTGACAGGTAGGATTGAGAACAAAGAAGTGCGGAATTCGCTTGCAACCAATCATTTCGATCTCGCGCTTCTATTGAGTTCCACTGAAGGGCTTGGCGTCGCTATCTGCGAGGCGATGAGTTTCGGAGTGCCTGTTCTCGCAACTGACATACAGGCCATTCCGGAAGCTGTAGGAGAGGTCGGATTTCTCATGCCCCTTACAGATGATGTGAATAAAGGGGCGGACATATTGAATAAAGCGCTGAATGTAGCGCACTCCAGACGGCGTGCGTCACGCGAACATTGGGAAAGGCACTTCAATGCCGAATCTTTACGGCGCAGTTTCGCCGACGAGATCCGTCATTTACTTGAAAAGTAAGATTAAGAGCTTTTTTACCCCTCTCAACGACTTGATCCCCAGACGAGACTTAAAAGATAACCTGTAAAGAGAGAGTTTTAACGATAACGGAACCGGCCATTTCGCACACAATTGTTCAAAATCTGAAATTTTCTCAGAATCTGGTCGTTCAAGAATCAGAGAAGCAAGATAAAGCAGCCTTGCATTCATCCCTTTTGCCTCTTTAGTGCCGAAACAATCCACTTTGTGAAGTTCACACAGATCACGAATGCATCCGGTCAGCCCTTTGATAAATTCATATCCTCCGTCATTATCCTTATTATTGCTCACACTTCCGTTCCGGATATTATAAACCGCTGCCGAAAGCGGAAGATATCCGATGTTTCCTTTTGTGGCAAGAGTGAATAATACCGGCACATCCTCACACCCCCATTCTTCCCTGCACAAATACGTAGGATTCATTCGGTATATATCCGTCAAACAATCTTTGCGAAAAAGCATTGCCGAAAGAAACGGAAAGTAACGTCGGAAACCTATTATGAAATTTATCATTTCCTGACCGGTAAAACCTTTTCTAAACTCCGGGCACTCCTCTATCTCGGTTGATTTGACCATAAAACCGTTCTCTGAAATGGTCCAGTCGCTCATAACCGCCACGCAATCTGAGTGCTCCGACAGGAATCTGCATTGCTTTTCAAGTCGGAACGGATCATCCCAGTAGTCATCCCCGGCACAATCGCCAATGAACACACCACGGGCTGAGTTGAAACAATCGAAATAATTATTCACCAGCCCTCTATGTCCCCGATCAGGCATAAGACGCACAATGCCGGGATATTCTTCGGCATAATAACGGCAGAGAGCCGAGGTTCCGTCTGTCGAGCAGTCATCACCGATTATGATCTCGTAAGGGAAATCACATTGCTGTCCGAGAATACTTTCAATTGCCCTCCCGGCTGTCTCCCCCTGATTATAAGTCAGAAGCAGGATACTGACAAGAGGCTCTTTTCTTTCATTGCTTTCGCATGCATCTCCTTGAAATTTTTCCGCCGCACTGCGGTTCAACTGCTGCTTGCGGACATCGCTTTCAATAAACGGCAACATCCCGCGAACGAACTCTTCATTCTGCGGATCAGGGCCAAAAATGACTGCACAATCATCATCAAGCATTCTGTCGGAGGTTTCCGATTCTACAGTTATTACCGGAATCCCGTTCTTCATGCATCGCATCATTTCAAATACCGATACGGAATCGGGATCCAGCATCATGAACCAGTCATACTTTACATCAGTGGTTCCTGTCGTCGAAATGACGTGATTGAAAACGGTGCCGGGTCTGGCGATTCGCAATGCTTCAACCAGCTCTTCGCTACGTTCCCGACTTCCGCAGGAACAGATTGTTATTTCAGGTCTATCTCCGCTCATAGCACAAAGATAATAAAATCCGCCCATATTCCGTTATATATGACATGGAAAAGAAAATGACCATAATAATGGCGGTAAAAGACCGCGAACAGTCAGTAGCTGCAGCCCTTGACTCCATTTTCAGTCAGTCTTACAGACCTTTTTCTCTGATCATAACTGACAACGGCTCAACAGACAGGACTTCGGAAATAATCGCGAACTGGGCCGAAAGGCATCGTTCAGATGATTTCGATATAAAAATCATAAAAGAAGAGGCACCCGGGGCTTCTAAAGCAAGGAACCGAGGACTGGAAGCCGCACAAACCGAATACGTTATGTTTTTCGATTCGGATGACATCATGGAATTCGACCATCTCGAAAGGATCATGAAACATCTCGACAGATTTCCTGAAACCGAACTGCTTCACTGGGGCATCGCAATCAGAGACTCTGACGGATGGACCACACAAAAGTTTTCACGCCATGATAACGACCTGCTTGCAGAACATATTCTTTATGGGACGCTTGCGACAGCACGTTTCTGCGTACGGAAGGAAACACTGCGTAAATCGGGCGCATGGAACGAGGATCTTTCTACGTGGGATGATCTGGAACTCGGGGTCAGGCTGATAAACGACATCGAGCCGGGGAAAATCCACCGTCTGAACGGACCGGCACGCGTAATTGCAATAACCGGAGAAAACACACTGACCGGAAAGACGTTTTCATCCAGATCCGAAGCTCACACAAGGAGTTTGGAAAAAATCAAAGAAAATATTGGGGATGATCAGAGGTCTGGACTCATAATAGATGCACGCAGGGCCATCCTTGCCGCCGAATATCGGCGTGAAGGTTCAGCGGACCTGAGCGCGCGCGAACTGAAAAAAGCCCTCGATGGCCGATCCTTTAGAGAAATTTTGAAACTTCGTTCAATATATTCGTTTCAAAAAGTGGCGGGACGCGGTGGAAGCGCCTTAACATTATGGATGTTCCCGGCCATTAAAGAAAATGAAAAACAGGCTGAAATTGGTTAAATGTGGTTAAACTCATTTTACAATCCTATAATGGTTGTTAAGGCCTAATGTGTTTTAACCGCTGTTTTGTTCCGATATAGAGAGGTCATGGCTAACTTTGCCTGAGATTTCATAATACCGTTTAAAAAGAACGATCCGATTATGACGAATATCCTCACAGAATTAGTGACAAAAAACGCTCTGGAATATTCCAGCCGCGAAGCATATCGTGACAACACCTCCGGGACCTGGGTATCATCCACGTGGGAAGAAGTCTGCCACAAAAGAGATCTGGCGGCTTTCGGCATGGAAATTCTCGGCCTCAGAGAGCTTGAAAACATAACCGTATTTTCCGCAAACCGTTCAGAGATACTTATAACTGACTTCGCAGCATTTGCAAACAGAGCTGTCCCAATCTCCATCTATTCGACCTCGACCGTCGATCAGGTGGCATATATCGTAAACGATTCCTCTGCCACAATTATTTTCGTAGGGACTCAGGAGCAATATGACAAGGCGCGCGAAGCACAGAAAACATGTCGCTCCTTAAGACAGATCATCACTTACTCCAACGACATCGTGCGCGACGGAGAAGACTCAACAACACTCACGTTCGACGATCTGTTGCATCTCGGAGAAAAAGCCTCGGCAAACTGCCGCGAAGAGGTGGCTGCCCGCACAACTCGGGCAACCGAAGATGACATTGCGACAATCATATACACTTCAGGCACCACTGGAGAGCCGAAGGGTGCTGTTCTTCCTCACTCCTGTTTCAACGCCGCGCTTCTCAAGCATGACGAACGACTGACTACATTGTCAGACAATGACACTTCAGTATGTTTCCTGCCGTTGAGCCACATTTTCGAAAAAGCATGGACATATTTCTGTCTGCACCGCCGCATGATCGTAGGTATCAACAACGATCCCCACAAAGTGCAGCAGGCTGTCAAGGAATTTCATCCGACATGCATGTGTTCTGTCCCCCGCTTTTGGGAAAAGGTCTATACGGCTGTTCAGGAACGTCTGGCCGATCTGAAAGGTATAAAGCGCTGGATGACTTCGAGAGCTCTCAAAGTCGGACGCAAACGCAATCTTGAATATGTGCGGCTCGGCAAAAAAGCGCCCTGGCTGCTTGAAAAACAGTATCAGTTCTTTGATAAACACGTGTTTGGCGCTCTGCGTCATGTGATCGGTATAGAAAATCCCAATATTTTCCCGACTGCCGGCGCGCCTTTGTCGGCCAACATAGTGGAATTTCTCCACTCCTGCGGAATAAACATCATGATCGGTTACGGTCTGTCCGAAACAACGGCCACAGTCACCTGTTTCCCTGAAGTTGGCTATGAGATCGGTTCGGTAGGCACGACCCTTCCCGGAGTTGAGGTCAAGATTGGAGAGCATGACGAAATTCTCGTAAAAGGACCCACCGTGATGCGTTGTTACTACAACAAACCGGAAGCCACAGCCGAAGCGTTTACACCCGACGGATGGTTCCGCACGGGCGATGCCGGACGCTTCGACGAGACCGGCGCATTGATTCTTACCGAACGCATAAAAGACCTCTTCAAGACTTCGAATGGCAAATATATCGCTCCTCAGGCTCTTGAAAGCCGCCTCGGCGAAGACAAATTCATCGATCAGGTTGCGGTAATCGGCGACCAGCGCAAATATGTCACTGCTATAATCATTCCTGCGTTCGAAGCACTCAAGGAATATGCCCGTAAAAAACATATTCAGTATCGCAACATCGAGGAACTCATACGCAACGCTGACATCCGCAAGATGCTTCAGGAGCGCATCGACCGCATTCAGGCCAATTTCGCCAACTTCGAGCAGATCAAGAAATTCACTCTGCTGCCCAAAGAGTTCACCATGGAAGCGGGAGAACTGACAAACACATTGAAAATCCGACGTCCCGTCATCAACAATCGCTACGCTTCGGAAATCGAAGCCATGTATGCATGACAGAAGGCCGTTTCCCTCTCAGAATTCACTCAAACATCACATCATAAATTTTTCTCATGATCACTCAGGAACAACTTAAGACGACTTTAGAACGCAAGCTCGCGTTAAGGAGGTATCTTTGACATCGACAACAAGAAAATCCAGGTAGAAGAAGAAGAACTCCGCACGCATGTGCCCGATTTCTGGGAACACCCGAAAGAGGCACAGCGCCAGATGAAAAAAATAAAGGATCTGCAGGCTTGGATCGACGGCTATGAAGAAGTGGAAACAGCCGTGGATGAACTGCAGCTTGCATGGGATTTCGTAAAAGAGGGCGCAATGGAAGAGGAAGAGATCGACTCCATGTATGCCGACGCAATCCAGAAACTTGAAAATCTCGAACTGCGCAACATGCTTCGCCGCGAGGAAGACAAACTCGGTGTTGTGCTTAAAATCAACTCCGGCGCCGGCGGAACGGAGAGTCAGGACTGGGCTTCGATGCTCATGCGCATGTATCTGCGCTGGTGTGAAACCCATGGCTACAAAACTTCGATAGCCAACATTCTCGACGGCGACGAGGCAGGTATAAAATCCTGTACGATCAATGTCGAAGGCGATTTCGCCTACGGTTATCTGAAAAGCGAAAATGGTGTTCACCGACTTGTCCGCGTTTCACCCTACAATGCCCAGGGTAAGCGCATGACCTCCTTCGCGTCTGTTTTCGTCACCCCCCTTGTCGATGACACTATTGAAATCAAGGTTGATCCGGCCCTCTTGTCATGGGATACGTTCCGAAGTGGTGGCGCGGGTGGCCAGAACGTAAACAAAGTTGAATCCGGAGTCCGTCTCCGTTACCAATTCACAGATCCCTATACCGGCGAATCAGAAGAGATTCTGATCGAGAACACCGAGACACGCGACCAGCCCAAGAACAAGGAGAACGCCATGCGTCAGCTGCGCTCCATCCTCTATGACAAGGAGCTTAAACACCGCATGCAGGAACAGGCCAAGATCGAAGCCGGCAAAATGAAAATCGAATGGGGCTCGCAGATACGCTCCTACGTTTTCGATGACCGCCGAGTAAAAGATCACCGCACAGGCTATCAGACATCAGATGTGGGCGGCGTAATGGACGGTGACCTTGACGGTTTCATCAAAGCCTATCTTATGGAATTCGCAGGCTCAGAAGCTCAGGAACAATAGCGAAAACGCTGTTATCTGATGAATTCCCGAGAAAAGGATAATAAACTTGACATGCTGCATGGACCGCTCACCCCGCGGCTCATGCAGTTTGCCATTCCCCTTATCGCCAGCGGACTGCTGCAGCAGTCGTTCAACGCGGTTGATGTGGCTGTCATAGGCCGTTACTCGACCAGCCAGGCCCTTGCGGCCGTAGGATCCAACGGTCCGCTGATAAATATTCTCGTCAATCTTTTCATAGGCATTTCAATCGGAGCCAACGTCGTCATAGCCAATTACATAGGCCGTGGTAACAGCAACGGTATCAAAAAAGCCGTCTCGACAACCGCCACACTGTCACTTGTCTCAGGCTTCTGTCTGCTTGCCCTCGGGCTTCTTTTCTCCCGACCGATACTCGAATGGATGGGAGCGCCACATGATGTCATTGACCTTGCAACGGAATATCTCAGCATCTATTTTCTCGGGATGCCCTTCATGATGGTCTATAACTTCGGTTCTGCAATACTCCGAAGTATGGGCGACACGAAACGCCCGTTCTATGCCCTCTGCGTCGGATCCGTGGTCAACGTCGCCCTCAACCTGTTGTTGGTTGCGGTCTTCGACATGGGAGTAGCTGGTGTGGCAATAGGCACAGTCGTTGCCTCGGCCGTCAACGCGGCCTTCATAGTCTGGTGGCTGTTACGCGAGGCCGAGCCGTTCCGCTTCTCTCCGCGTGAGATGAAGGTATCGGGCAGCGAACTGAAAAAGATGCTTCAGATAGGCGTCCCCGCAGGCATGCAAGGAATGGTCTTTTCCGGAGCCAACCTTTTCATTCAGGCCGCCATCAACGCCTACGGAGCAGATGCCATTGCCGGTTCATCAGCGGCGCTCACCTATGAAGCTTACTGCTATTTCATCGTGGTCGCTTTCTCTCAGGCCACTGTTGCCTTCATGAGTCAGAACTATGGCGCAGGCAACTTCAGGCGATGCAAGGAAGTTGTCGGTAAATGTATGATATTGAGCTGCTCATTCTGCCTGGCGGCCAATATATTGATTACGCTATTCGGAGTGCCTTGTCTTAAAATATTCACCTCCGATCCTGCCGTAATAGAATACGGGCTTATCCGCTTCCACACGGTTCTCATTTTCCAGTTCATGGCATGCAGCTATGAAATCACCGGCTCAGCTATGCGCGGTCTCGGAAACTCACTCACACCTATGCTTCTGACCGTGTTCGGAACATGTGTGCTTCGCCTCGCATGGATCTATACCGTCAACGCCCACTACCATGATTTCAAGATCCTCCTCGTAATCTACCCCATAACCTGGGTGGTGACCGGCCTGATGGTAGTCGCCGCCTACTTCCACATGGCCCACAAACGTTTTCTCCCCGGCGCTCCGCGCACCGTCCGCGTCTGAGAGAGAAATAATTCATATAATTCGTCTAAATCTTATAAATCGTAAGAGATGAACGGTTTTCTGAAAATCGCAGGGGACTATACATCATGGAACGTCTATCGTAAGTCCGTGATAATATGCGATGTGACCGAGATGTTCATAAAACGTGCTCTACCGCGTGGTTCACGTACTATCGATCAGATGCGACAAGCGGCAAGATCCTGCAAACAGAATATCGTGGAGGGTGTCAGCGATAGCACTGTTTCTGCTGAAATGTGTATAAAGCTTCTTGGCGTGGCTCGTGGTTCGGTCAGGGAATTACTTGAGGATTATTCCGACTTTTTGCGTCAGCATGATCTTGAAATCTGGAACAAAGATGATGCACGGACATTGAAAACACGTGCCTACTGCATCAAAAACGACGATGCGAGATTATTTACGGCAAAATGTCGCGAACGTAATGACGAGACGGTCGCCAACATCATGCTGACGCAAATAAGGCAAATGGACTCGATGCTTGCCTCAGTGATGAAGAAAGTCGAGGCTGAATTCATCAGAGAAGGCGGAATAAAAGAGGCTATGTCGCGTGAACGCCGTAAGTTTCGTGGCTACTGAGGGATAAGGATTCTTTTTTATAAATCTTATAATTCTTATATATCTTAGCAGTGGAGTGAGAATGATTTCTTGGCAATGTTAGGCATTTTTTGTAACTTTGCAAAATACAGAAAGGCAAAATGACTGAAAACGAGATATTACCATCAGATCCTGAAACCGCGGAAATAAATTATACCGAAGACAATATAGTGACTCTTTCCTGGAACGATCACATTCGTGAACGTCCCGGAATGTATATAGGCAAACTCGGCGACGGCTCAAGCGCCGACGACGGCATTTATGTGCTTTTGAAAGAGGTACTTGACAACACCATCGACGAGTTCATGATGGGGTTTGGCAAGCAAGTGGATGTCGAAGTTACCGAAAGCTCGGTGAAAGTCAGGGACTTCGGCCGAGGCATCCCCTTGGGAAAGCTGGTGGATGCAGTGTCGAAGATGAACACGGGCGGCAAGTACGACACAAAGGTGTTCAAAAAATCTATCGGTCAGAATGGTGTCGGCGTCAAAGCTGTCAACGCCATGTCAACGGATTTCCGTGTTTGCTCGTTCCGCGACGGTAAAATGAAAGAGGCCCGTTTTTCCGCCGGAAACCTCCTCGAGGAATCAGAGCTGAAAGACACTGACCAGCCTAACGGCACTCTCGTGGAGTTCACGCCGGATCCGATGATTTTCACCGACTACCGTTTCCGTGACGACTACATCATTCCCCTTCTGAAGAATTACACTTACCTCAACACAGGACTGACCATCGTTTTCAACGGCCAGAAGTTTCAGTCGCGCCACGGATTGCTCGATCTGTTGAGCGACACGATGACAAACGATCCGCGCTATCCTATTATCCATCTTCAGGAAGGAGACATCGAGATAGCGCTCACGCACGCGCCGCAATATGGTGAGGAATATTATTCGTTTGTCAACGGACAGCACACGACTCAGGGCGGTACGCATCTGACCGCTTTCAAAGAGGCAGTATCGCGCACCATAAAGGAATTCATCGGCAAAACGCAATATGAATATTCCGACATACGCAACGGAATAGTGGCAGCAGTTTCCGTAAAAGTCATGGAACCAATGTTCGAGTCCCAGACAAAAACGAAACTCAGCTCACAGCTGATGGACAAGGATGGACCGACGATCGCCAAGGCCATGAGCGACTTCGTCAAAACCCATCTTGACAATTACCTTCACCGCAATCCGGAGACGGCCGACACGATCAAAAAGATCGTCGAGGACAACGAACGCGAACGCAAGGCCATGGCCGGCGTGACGAAAAAAGCGCGCGAGCAAGCCAAAAAGGTGAATATCCACAACAAGAAACTTCTTGACTGCCGAGTGCATCTAAACGATGTACGTGGAAACGAGGAAAAGAAACTCCAGTCATCCATTTTCATTACCGAGGGAGATTCAGCCGCCGGCTCAATCACAAAAATCAGAAATGTAGAGACTCAGGCAGTGTTCTCACTGCGAGGAAAACCTAAAAACACCTACGGCAAGACCAAGAAGATGGTCTATGAGAACGATGAGTTCTACCAGCTTCAGGCTGCCCTTAACATAGAGGATTCAATCGACAATCTTCGTTACAACAAAGTGATAATCGCCACGGATGCCGATGTCGATGGAATGCATATCAGGATGTTGCTCCTGACTTTCTTCCTCCAGTTCTTCCCCGATCTGGTCAAGAAAGGCCACGTCCACATCCTTCAGACGCCGCTCTTCCGCGTGAGGAACAAGAAAACTTCCAAACGTTCGGCGGGAAAAGCCAGACAGGTCGCTGAAGATACATATTACTGCTATTCCGACGAAGAACGCCTTGCCGCAATAGAAAAACTCGGGGCCAACGCGGAAATAACCCGATTCAAAGGTCTCGGAGAAATTTCGCCCGAAGAATTCCGCAATTTCATCGGTGAAAACATGTTGGCCGATCAGGTTAGCCTCCACAAACAGGACGGCGTTGCAGAGATGCTTCGTTTCTATATGGGCAAAAACTCGCTTGAACGCCAGAATTTCATAATTGATAATCTCGTTGTTGAAGATGACTCACAGATTTCCTGAAGACGGACAGAGAACAGCCGTTTTTGCCGGATCATTCAATCCTTTCACGGTCGGACATCTTTCTATTCTGAAACGCGGACTGGAGATATTTGACAAAGTCATTGTGATGATCGGCCATAACGCCTCGAAAAAGGACGACAGCGAAAACGCAGAAAAACGCGTCGAAGAGCTAAGTCGTCTCCTTGCCCCCTTTGGGGAGCGTACGGAAGTCAGGATCTGTTCAGGACTTGTGGCTCCAGAGGCTAAAGCCCTCGGAGCGGTCGCTTTGTTGCGTGGCGTGCGTAGCGTGGCCGATTTCGAATATGAGCGCAACATGGCCGACATAAACCGTGACATCTCCGGTATAGAAACCGTGATACTGACAGCCGAACCCCGCTATGGGGCAATAAGCTCCTCCATTGTGCGGGAACTCCGGTCCTATGGCTACGATGTCACGCCTTTCCTCCCCGCCTCACCTTTATCAACCGATAATTAACATAAAGCAAAAACATACGAAACATGCGAAAAATATATCTAATCCTACTATCATCCCTGATTGCTCTGACCGTTTCTGCCGGAATAGACTTCAATGCCCGGAAGAAACTCAACTATGCCGAGCAGATTATCGAGGGATATTACGTTGACCGTGTCGATGCGGACTCGCTTGTAGAAAGTGCTATTGTCGCGATGCTTAAGAATCTCGACCCGCACTCAACCTATTCCAACCCTGAAGAAACCCGCGAACTGACCGAACCCCTCCAAGGTAACTTCTCTGGTATAGGAATTCAGTTCAATATGCTGACCGACACGCTGTATGTCATTCAGACTGTTGCCGGTGGTCCGTCGGAACGCGTCGGGATACTGCCAGGCGACCGCATCATTTTCGCGCAGGACACTCTGATTGCCGGAGTCAAGATGAAAACACAGTCGGTGATGAAAATGCTCCGCGGTCCGAAAGGCTCTACATGCCGCGTCAAAGTTTTGCGAAAAGGCGAACCGCAACTGATCGAATTCAAAATCGTCCGCGACGACATTCCAATCTATAGTGTGGATGCATCCTATATGGCTTCCCCTGAGACGGGATACATACGTGTCTCGCGTTTTGCCGAAAGCACAGCCGATGAAATGGAGAAAGCACTCAAAGCGCTGAAAAAACAGGGCATGAAAAATCTCATAATCGACCTGGAGGACAACGGAGGCGGCTATCTCAATGCTGCTACAGAAATTGCCGACAAATTCCTGAAACGCGGCGATCTGGTGGTCTATACTCAAGGCGACAAATCGAAAAAATCACAATACGTCACCCGCTCCGACGGCAAATATACCGATGGGCGACTTGTCATAATGGTCAACCAGTATTCTGCCTCAGCAAGCGAGATTCTCGCCGGAGCCGTGCAGGATCAGGATCGAGGACTTGTCGTAGGACGCCGCACTTTTGGCAAAGGACTTGTGCAGAGACCCTTCCCTTTCCCCGACGGCTCCATGATCCGTCTGACTGTGGCACGCTATTATACACCATCCGGCCGTTGCATTCAACGTCCCTACTCTTCCGGAGACGAGGAAGAGTATTATCTTGATCTCGTAAAGCGTTATCAGCACGGTGAATTTTCAAGCGCCGACTCCGTCCATCTCCCCGACTCTCTGCGCTACTACACGCTCAGGACCCTCCGGACCGTCTATGGCGGAGGTGGTATCATGCCCGACCGATTCGTTCCGATAGATACGACCACCTACAGCGATTATTACCGTGACCTTGTGGCCAAAGGAGTGATAAATAAAATCTGCACGAACTACATCGACGAGAACCGCACCATGCTGAAAAAGAAATATCGCAATGAAGATGAATTTATCAAATCTTTTTCCGTACCGCAATCGCTGATTGACCAATTGAAAGAGACCGGAGAGAAAGACGGCGTCAAGTTCAATGCGGAACAGATGGATATCTCCCGACCCACAATCGTGAGAGTGCTGAAAGCTCTGATAGGAAGAGATCTTTTCGAACAAGGAACCTATTTCCGGGTCGCAAACGAAGGAAATCCTGTTTATCGCGAGGCACTTCGCCTGATAAATTCGCCATTGGAATACCATAAACTTCTGGGTGAAGGATCATGATGTCCAAGGATATCGCAATAATAATAGTAGCAGCCGGGAACGGTTCACGGTTCGGCTCCGAACTGCCTAAACAATTCTGTCAACTCGGAGGCCGACCCGTCGTCATGCACTCCATCGAACGTTTCAGGCACTTTTTGCCCGATGCACGAATTGTGCTTGTGCTTTCTGAAGATCGGATTGATTTCTGGAAAAATCTATGCAAAGAACAAGGTTTCGTCTCTCCTGAAGTGGTTTCGGGGGGTAAAACGAGATGGGAGAGCGTAAAAAACGCTCTTGAGAGTCTTGATCAGGAAGTAAAGACCGTTATGGTTCATGACGGTGCGCGCCCTCTTGTAAGCCGCGATGTATTATGCCGACTTATCGATTGTCTCGATAAGGGTGCGGAAGGGGCCCTTCCGGTTATCCCTCTTACGGATTCCATTCGTCAGCTTAATCCCGACGGCAGCTCGAATGCTGTTGACCGTAGCCGTTACGTGGCCGTGCAGACTCCCCAAGCCTTCCCGCTGCACCTTCTCAAGGAATCATACAGACAGCCTTACTGCGGCACCATGACCGACGACGCTTCCGTCATGGAAGCCGCAGGACATTTTGACATAAGGCTCGTCGATGGCGACGAGGCAACTCTGAAAATAACCCGTCCGGCCGACATACTGATCGCCGGCCTGTATCTCGACCGGTGACAATAGACGGATGGATCGTCTGAGGAACACGGACATAATGTATCTCAAAGGTGTGGGCCCTGCTCGCGCCAAACTTCTCGGAGAAGAACTCGGCATCCGTTCGCTCCACGATCTGCTGTATCATTTCCCGAACCATTACGCGGACCGCACCAGATACTATAGTATTACCGACCTTACACATGAAATGCCATCCGTCCAGATACGGGGACGCTTTATCAACTTCACCATTCAGGGCGAAGGAGCCAAGACACGCCTTGTCGGACTTTTTACCGACGGACGTGGCACAATGGAAATCATCTGGTTCAAACGGATCAAAGCTCTTCGGGAGCAATTCAGGACAATGACGGAATATGTCGTTTTCGGAAAGCCTACGGAATTCAACGGCCGATGGAGTATGGTCCATCCCGAAATAGACTCACCTCAGGCCGCAGACCTTACGCTGGGGCTTCGGGGGGTGTATCCCCTGACTGAAAAGCTACGCAACCGAGGCATAACATCACGCTCATTATTCACTTTCGTACAAAATCTGCTTGGTGCATACGGAAGAGAGATTACAGATCCACTCCCGGCAAAACTGCGTTCGCGGCTAAGACTGATGGGGAAACTCGAGGCGTTGACCGCCATCCACAATCCGGCGGACGCCCAGCAGCTTGCCCGCGCTAAAGAAAGGCTGAAATTTGAAGAGCTTTTTTATCTTCAGCTCAACATTCTGAGTTATTCACGAAAACGAGCGTTAAAAATCGGAGGAAGAAGATTTACCCATATCGGGACTTATTTCAACTCGTTCTATTCTCAATGCCTTCCGTTTGAACTGACAGGCGCGCAGAAGCGAGTCATCAAGGAGATACGCCGTGACATGAACTCAGGCCGTCAGATGAATCGCCTGCTGCAAGGCGACGTCGGCTCCGGAAAAACGCTCGTCGCTTTACTATGCATGCTGATTGCACTTGACAACGGATGCCAGGCTTGCCTCATGGCTCCTACCGAGATTCTTGCCACCCAACATTTCGAAACCATCTCCGAAATGGCCTCGGCAATCGGAGTCAACGTGAAACTCCTGACCGGCTCCACGCCTAAAAAGCAAAGAGACCTGATTCATTCGCAACTCCTCGACGGTTCGCTCCATATCCTCATCGGGACCCATGCCGTGATAGAAGACACGGTGTCGTTCGCCAATCTCGGCTTTGTCGTGATTGACGAGCAACACCGCTTCGGAGTAGCGCAACGCGCAAGGCTCTGGAAAAAGAATCCGATCCCGCCCCATGTCCTTGTGATGACCGCCACTCCAATACCTCGCACGCTTGCAATGACGCTCTACGGCGATCTTGATGTTTCTGTCATCGATGAGCTTCCACCCGGTCGAAAACCGGTCACAACGCTGTTGAAGTACGAAAACAACCGTCTTGAAGTATATCGTTCGATATGGCGACAGATAAAACAGGGACGACAGGCCTATATCGTCTATCCGTTGATAAAGGAAAACGAGAAAGTCGATCTGAAAAGCCTCGAGGAAGGATATGAACAGATTTGCGAAACTTTCCGGGGGATAAATGTCGCATACGTCCACGGACAGATGAAACCTGCTGAAAAAGAAATTCAGATGAACAGGTTTGCGTCACATAAAGCCGATATACTCGTAGCTACAACCGTGATCGAAGTCGGAGTCAATGTCCCCAACGCCAGCATAATGCTTATTGAGAATGCCGAAAGATTCGGATTGTCGCAATTGCACCAGCTCAGAGGACGTGTGGGCCGCGGAGCCGACCAGAGCTATTGTATTCTGATGACCAAACCCCAGATAGCCGCCGATACCCGCAAACGTCTTTCCATAATGACATCAACGACCGACGGATTTCTCGTTGCAGAAGCTGATCTTAAATTACGCGGACCTGGCGACCTTGAAGGTACACTCCAGAGCGGCATGGCCATAGATCTCCGCATTGCCAATCTCGCTACTGACGGCCGATATATACAGCTTGCACGGGATGAAGCCGAATCAATTCTTGATGAAGACCCGACGCTTTCTCTTCCGGAGAATCGGATGCTCTCTCATGAAATGCATGCAATTTTCGATAAAACAATTGATTGGAGTATGATAAGCTGACAATTAACTCCCTTTAACGCTTATTTTTCAGCGCATTAAAACCACCATAAAAATATACAAATTTTAACCAATTTCCATACTTGCACGTAAGCTATTGTTTATCTACGCTTTAACCACTCGGCAAAGTGTTTTATTATGACATTTTGCAACCTTAAGGGCAAAGATAATTTGGCAGGACGGGGATTTGTGCTTAACTTTGAATATCGGCAAACGCCAAATGCAAACAAATTTTAAATTTCATCATGGAAAGAACACTGATCCTTTTTAAACCCTCTGCAATCGAACGCGGTCTTGTAGGCCAGATTCTTACCCGCTTTCAGCAGAAAGGACTGATCATCGAAGGCATCAAGATGATGCAACTCGACGAAAAAATACTTCGTGAGCACTATGCGCATCTTGTTGACCGCCCCTTCTTTCCCAAGCTCCTCGCTTCCATGATGGCGACCCCGATAATAGCACTTTGTCTGAAAGGCAACGACGCAATCCGCGTCGTACGTCTCCTGACAGGAGCCACAAACGGCCGCGAAGCCCTTCCCGGAACCATCCGCGGGGACTTCTCGATGAGCGGTCAGGAAAACATAATCCACGCATCGTCAAGCCCGGAAGATGCAAAAGCAGAAGTAGCCCGCTTCTTCAAACCGGAAGAGCTTTTCGACTGGACTCCTCAGAATGTCAGATTCATCTATTCGCCCGACGAAGTCTAAAAGAATAAACGCAGTAACAGCAATAAATAAGACGTAACCGAATAATCTCTTTCCTCGAAAAAAACATTCTCTCATCTATGAATTTTGTAAAAACAATTGCCTTAGCAGCATCACTGACAGCAATACTCCTTGGTGGCAACACCGCTTCAGCACAATACAGGCTGCCGGCGTCACACAACAAACAGCATAAAGATCTTATTGCCGACCAACGCCCTGCCGGCATTGACATAAAAACCGCCAAAATCAACAGCTTCGCAAACGATGTGCGCCGTCGCGAGGCACTTCAGGACAACGAGCTGTTCAACTATAATTTCGAATCACAGTCTGTCAACGCCTACGCCGGCCTTGAAGTTCCGGCCTCACAGAACATCGATGTAACCGGTTTTGTGGTTCCCGTTCGCGGACAGCTCACCTCCCCTTACGGATGGCGTCCACGCTTCGGCCGCATGCATCGCGGTGTTGACCTGAACCTCCATGTCGGCGACTCTGTAGTCTCGGCTTTTGACGGGAAAGTACGTGTTGTAAAATACCAAGCCGGAGGTTACGGACATTATATCGTAGTGCGCCATGACAACGGACTCGAAACTGTCTATGGACACCTCTCCCGCACTCTTGTGCGCCCCGGACAGCGCGTTCGCGCCGGTCAGCTTATCGCAAAAGGCGGTAACACCGGACGCTCGACCGGTCCTCACCTCCATTTTGAAACCCGTTTCATGGGGCTCGCCATCAATCCCGAGGCTATTATTGATTTCGAGAATAAAGTCACACACAAAGACGTATTCACTTTTGACAAACGCACTTACGAACGCGCTCAGGTCTATGGTCCCAAACGCGTGACATCCAAAAAGGCTGTTGCCAAATCTTGGAAATCAAAGAAATCGAAGACTCTCGCTTCCAAGAAATCCTCCAAAAAGAAATCAAGCAGAAAGAAATCCCGCAGATAATAAGCAAAATAAAGCCTCTGGACTTTAACAGAGTGTAATTCAATTCATAAGCATAAATGTTGGAATGGAATGCGTTGCCCTTGTGGGTAGCGCATTTTTTTCAAACACTATGTCTTATGACTCAGTTATTGACAGAGATATGATTTCAGAAGACGGCTCTTTTGTCCTTTCAGGCGGCGTATTGCCTTTTCCTTGATCTGACGCACGCGCTCACGCGTCAGATCGAATTTATCGCCTATCTCTTCAAGGGTCATCTCCTGACAACCTATGCCGAAAAACATTTTCAGGATGTCACGTTCACGCTCATGGAGCTGACTTAACGCCCTATCGACTTCCATTGCAAGTGACTCTCTGTTAAGCGATGAGTCAGCCATCGGAGAATCATCGTTTGTCAACACATCCAGAAGACTGTTGTCTTCACCCTCTACAAACGGAGCATCTACAGATATATGACGGCCTGAGACCTTAAGTGTGTCAGCTATCTTATCGACAGGGACATCAAGACTTTCTGCAAGTTCCTCAGCCGAGGGCCTGCGTTCATGATCCTGCTCGAAACGGGAGAGAGCCTTGGAAATCTTATTCAGCGAACCAACCTGATTCAGCGGCAGACGCACAATGCGGCTCTGTTCCGCCAAAGCCTGAAGAATGGACTGACGAATCCACCAGACAGCGTAGGAAATAAACTTGAAGCCTCGGGTCTCGTCAAATTTTCTCGCAGCTTTAATAAGACCGAGATTGCCCTCGTTTATGAGATCGGGCAGACTGAGTCCCTGATTCTGATATTGTTTTGCGACTGAAACGACAAACCGGAGATTTGCTCGCGTCAGACGATCAAGAGCCCGTTCGTCACCCTCACGTATGCGGCGTGCGAGCTCAACCTCTTCGTCAATGGTGATAAGATCTTCTCGTCCGATTTCCTGAAGATATTTGTCAAGAGAGGGACTTTCGCGATTGGTAATAGATTTATTAATTTTAAGCTGTCTCATGGAAAAATTAGCGGCCGAAAGGGGGATAAAGTGCAAAGATATTAAAATTCAGTCAATTTCCAACCAATACAACGAAGAAAAGCATGTCCGCACTGCGAAATTTCGCAATACGGACATGCTTGATATCGTTTATAGAGAATTTTCAGCCGAGGAAGGCTCTGAGATGACGGCTTCGCTGACCTTTAAGACGCCTGATCGCCTTCTCTTTAATCTGACGGACACGTTCACGGGTCAGATCGAATTTAAGAGCTATTTCTTCAAGTGTCATTTCCTGGCCACCGATCCCGAAGAACATCTTGAGAATGTCACGTTCTCTGGGACTGAGCTGGCTAAGAGCGCGATCGACCTCCACTGAAAGAGATTCCTGATTGAGCGAAGAATCAGTGTTGGGAGCGTCGGCATCCGTAAGAACATCCATGAGACTGTTGTCCTCTGAATCCGAGAAAGGTGCGTCGAGAGAAGTGTGGCGACCGTTGACACTGACCGATTCCGAGATCTTGTCAACATCAATATCGAGAATTTCAGAAAGCTCCTCGGAAGAAGGCTTACGCTGGAAATCCTGCTCGAATTTGCTGATAGCTTTGTTTATTTTATTGAGCGAACCGACCTGATTCAGCGGCAGGCGCACAATGCGGCTCTGCTCGGCAAGAGCCTGAAGAATTGACTGGCGAATCCACCAGACGGCGTATGAAATAAATTTGAACCCTCGGGTCTCGTCGAATTTCTGAGCGGCTTTGATCAACCCGACATTTCCTTCATTAATAAGATCGGGAAGGCTCAGGCCCTGATTCTGGTATTGCTTGGCGACGGAGACCACAAATCGGAGATTGGCACACACAAGACGGTCAAGAGCTCGTTCATCACCCTGACGAATCCTTTGGGCAAGTTCAACTTCCTCGTCAACGCTGAGAAGTTCCTCGCGGCCAATTTCCTGAAGATATTTGTCAAGCGACGCAGTGTCGCGGCTCGTTATAGAGCGAATAATTTTTAGCTGTCTCATTTATATCTGTGGCAAAAAGTGTGCAAAGGTAGTAATTTTTGTCAATAATAACAAGTCAGAACCACAAAAGTGGGTACTCGGACAAATTTTATGACATTTTAAATCACTACCTTTCGCCGCAAATACCGTGCCAGAGGCTACTTGTATCTCATCCAGCGTATCAGCTCTTTGAAAGAGGGTTTCTTTCCATACATGAAAATACCTACCCTATAGATCTTGGCGGCAAACCATACCACAATGAAGAACGAGATCACAAGTATAATGAGCGACACTGCAATCTCCCAGGCCGGAATTCCGAAGGGAATGCGCGCCATCATAACCATAGGTGACGTAAAAGGTATCATTGAAGTCCACATTGCCATTGATGATCCCGGATCTGAAGCGGCCTGCATTGCCACCACAATGCCTATGATGATAGGGAATACGACAATCGACTGAAGCTGTCCGGCATCCTGTATATTGTCAACCGCTGATCCTATCGCCGCATATATTGCCGAATAAAGCATGAATCCGCCGATCAGGAACAGAAGCAAAAGTCCGAACAACTGAATGATATATGCGACATTGCCAAGCATGGACAAAGCCTGAAGAAGTTCAAGATCCGTGCTGATATTGGCGGAAGCGCCTTCGGCGCTCAGGGCTGCCATATCCGCGCTGACCCCGGCCGGCAAGACTGCAGGCAGCACGAAGGCCGACATTGCGGAGAGCAGCACACCCCATATAACTATCTGGGTTATTGCAACGAGTCCTATTCCACAAATCTTGCCGAGCATAAGCTGAGTGGGTCTGACTGAGCTGACAACGATTTCAAGCACTCTGTTGTTTTTCTCCTCGATGATACTTGTCATGACCATCTGACCATAGAGCAGCAGACACATATAAAGCATCAGCGTCAGAATCAGGCCGAGCATATAACTCAGCATTGTGGAAGATTCGGTTGCATCCTCGTCATTGCGCAGCGACTGGAGTTTTACATCTGAATGGACCGCGCTTATTATTTCGTCAAGGTCATCGATATTATAGTTTTTCAGACGCTGTGACTCTATAATGTCATTGAACTGACCGGTTATCGCCGATTCAACCTCCATTGAAGAAGCTCCGTTAGTATAAATCTGCAAGGTTGCGCCGTTGTCATAAATGGATTCGGGGATGACAAGAACTGCATCCACACTTTCAACCCTGCGGGCCGAATCCACGGAAATATTCTGAGGAAGAAATGTCAGAGTGGGAGTATTCTGAAGCCGGGAGGATATTGTGTCGGCAGAATTGTCTATCACAAGAATATTCCGGTTGTCGCTTTCTGAGAACATGGCGATCAGCACCGGAGCCATCATCAGCCCGAGCATTATCACCGGCATGAGAAGCGTAGTTATGATGAAACTTTTTTTAGTGACGCGCTCCATGTATTCGCGTCTTATTATTATGGAGATTTTTGAATCCATTGCGTTTCAGGTTTTATTGTTGATTGTTGGAATTTACTGCCTGAATGAAAATGTCATTCATCGATGCTATGGCTTCGTTGACCGCCGTGAGCCCTACGGCTTCATTAGAAAGGGAAATAAGCTGCTTGAGGGCTGCCTCCGGTTTCAGTGTGACATTCGCACGATTACGGCCATAAGGCGCATCGGCGAAAGAAATTGATGACACGAGCGGATCGACGGCATTGGCAAGACTTCTCGCGTCTCCTTCGAAGTCAAGCGAATAGCGTCCACGCGTGAACTCCCTGCGCAGCTCGTCAACATTGCCCGTCAGTATATTCCTGCCCTGGTTGATCAGAGAAATATTATCGCAGATCTCTTCGACGGATGCCATGTTATGGGTTGAGAAAATCACAGTGGCTCCATTGTCTTTCAGCCTTAATATCTCATCGCGGAGGAGATTGGCGTTTATGGGGTCAAATCCCGAAAACGGTTCATCGAAGATAAGAAGCTTCGGTTCATGAAGCACAGTGACGATAAACTGCACTTTCTGTGCCATTCCCTTGGAAAGTTCTTCGACTTTACGGTTCCACCATGATGAAATTTCAAACCTGTCGAACCACTTTTTCAACGAATACGTGGCATCATTGCGTGAAAGGCCTTTCAGTCGGGCGAAAAACACTGCCTGCTCCCCGACTTTCATCTTTTTGTAGAGGCCTCTTTCTTCGGGAAGATAGCCTATGTGGGCCACATCATTCTGAGTCAACGGGTGACCTTCGAAGAGCACGGCTCCTGAATCGGGAGCGGTTATATGGTTTATTATCCTTATAAGAGTAGTCTTGCCGGCTCCGTTTGGGCCAAGCAATCCGTAGATTTTGCCCTGAGGCACCGATATCGACACATCATCGAGTGCTTTGTGACCGACATAATTTTTGGTCACGTTTCTGACTTCAAGTAAGTCCATGGATATGGTTTTGTTTAGTAATTATTTATGGTTTCTGAACCATTAGACGTAAAAATTACAAAATAATCACACCGACGCAGAGATTTTTTTGTTTTTGCCGAAAAACCGATCAATTATCGCCGCGATCGCACCGTCACCGGTCACATTACATGCCGTTCCGAATGAATCCATAGCAATGTAGAGCGCTATCATCATTGCATTCTGCGCTTCGGTGAACCCAAGGATTCCCGAAAGAAGCCCCAGCGAAGCCATAATGGCACCACCGGGAATTCCCGGCGCGGCGATTATGGTGATTCCGAGCATGCAGATAAACTGTGACATCGTCGGGAAATCAAAAGGTATCTGCTGGAGAATCATAAGAGCCACGGCACATGCGACGATTTTCAGGGTAGAGCCCGACATGTGGATTGTGGCGCAGAGGGGAACGACAAAGCCTGCCACGTCACGGTCAACCCCCATAGCTATGGTCTGACGGAGAGTCACCGGAATAGTCGCTGCCGAAGACTGTGTTCCGAGCGCAGTAAAATAGGCCGGTAGCATTGTCCATAGCATCTTGAAAGGATTTCTGGCAAAAAACAGAGATGCGAGACAGTATTGGAAAAGCAGCAAAAGAATATGAAGCAGAAATATGACAAGTATTATTTTTGAGAATGCCGCAAGGATGGTCCCTACCTTTCCCTCCATAGTCATAATCAGGAAAATACCGCAAATGTAGAAAGGGAGCAGAGGGATAACCGCTTTATTAATCGTTTTCGATACTATGTCACGGAAATCGAATAATAGACTTCTGAGTGCCGTGCCGTCAATATACGCGCATCCGAGACCAAGCATGAAAGAGAGGACGAGCGCTGTCATGACAGGCATCAGCGACGGAATGGCTATCTGAAAATAAGGCGCGAAAGACACGTCGGCATTTCCTGTTTCTCCCGGCATTATCTGTCCGGCAAGCATCGAAGGGAACAACGCGTCAGCCGTCAGATAGGAGCCAAATCCAGCCATTATTGTTGCAAGATAGGCAATCGCGGCTGTCACAACAAGCATCTTTCCTGCTCTCGACCCAAGATCGGCGATTGCGGGACTGACGAATCCGAGGATAATCAACGGTATGAGGAATCCGAGAAACTGGCTGAAGACAGAATTGAACGTCGCGAAGAGCCGTGCGACCCAGTCAGGTGCAAAAAAACCGACCAACACACCCGCGATCATTCCTATGATTATTTTACCAAGGAGTCCGATCCGGAAATGAATTTTCATATTACAAATTTAATTATGGAATAAAGCACAAAGTTACGTATTTATAGCTTTACGAGAAAAAAATTTCTTCTTTGTTGTAACTTTTCACTCACTATTTCCGTCTTATCATTGTAAACCCATTTTTAACACCCGTGAATATGAACAGAATCTTCACCTCTCTTTTGATAACCGCAGTTATAGGATTATCATCTGTCTCTTGCAGCAACTCTTCAAGTGCCATAGCCGGAATCAATTTCGGAAACTCATCCAGCTTTGAAAGCAATCCCAACTCGAAAAACGTTACCCGAAGCATAAAGATAAGCCGGGTCAATGAAATACAGACCTCCTCGGGCCTCAACGTGACGTACGTGGTTTCAGACGAGAACAAAGTAGTCATCACTGCGCCTGAAGATATCCAGAATAAGATAACGGTAAAATCGAGAGGCAACGAACTTAAACTTGGAGTCACGGAAAGCATCCGCAATATCCATCAGTTAGCGAAGATAACCGTCATGTCGCCTGACATCATATCGTTCGAAGCATCGTCGGGATCCAGCATAACCCTGCCTACAGCTTTTTCTCCAAAAGACGGAGAATTAGAGGTTGAGACTTCAAGCGGGGCTTCAATATCAGGCAACGGCTTAAAAACAAAATTACTTGGCGCTGAAACTTCAAGCGGCTCCTCCATCTCCCTCAATGTAACGGCCGAATCGGCTGCCTTCTCCTCTTCGAGCGGATCCAGCATGTCATTAAGCGGCACCGCTAAAGCAGTGTCATTCTCTGCATCTTCCGGTTCAAGCATCTCGGCAGCCAATCTCAAAGCAAGCACCGGAAAAGCTACGGCATCTTCCGGTGCATCAATAAAGTGTTCCATCAAATCGCCCACCGGAATTTCAAAATCCAGCGGCGGTTCCGTGTCTAACAGATAACGTCAGACCACAGGCACGCGTTATTTTCTTAATTCAACGCACGCCCAATCGTTCATCGTGGTATAGCCGATATATGACAAACCTGTCGCTTCGGCTGCATCACGAACTATTTTTACATCCTGCTCATAGAAACCGCTCAACAGTATAGTCGCCCCTGCAGCCATAGAGGCACAGTAGGATGCAATGTCATGCGTAATTACGTTGCGGTTTATATTGGCCAGAAAAACATCGGCCTTGTATGGAATGGCAGCAAGCGAAGAGGCGTCTCCATGAATCATCACGATGTTCTCCACTCCATTCAGCCGACAGTTATCGACAGCGTTCTCCCATGCCGGCTCATCGATTTCCACTCCGGCGACCTCAGAAGCGCCCCTCATGGCCGCAAGAATAGAAAGGATACCTGTTCCGGTACCCATATCTATGACTTTCTTACCCGACATATCCATCTGGAGGAGACGGTTGAGAATAAGAGAAGTGGTTGAATGATGTCCCGTTCCGAAGGCCATTTTCGGATCAATGACTATATCATATTCACAAACAGGAATGTCCGTGTGAAACGACGAATGGATCACGCATCTGTCACCTACTATTATCGGTTTGAAATAATTTTTCTCCCATTCGTGATTCCAGTCCTGGCCTTCGATCTCTGTCGCCGACCATGAGAATGAAATGTCGGTCCACGGCAATGCCTCAAGACAGTCTCGGAGAGCCGGATTATAACTTGATTTAGGAATATAGGCGGTCAGGCCTTTTTCATCAGGCACAAAGGATTCAAATCCGGCATCCGCAAGCAAAGCTGCCGCAGTGTCGGTTATGGTTTCGGAACAAGGAGAGAATTCGATTCTGACCTCGGTATAATCATTCATTTCTTGTGGCGGAATTTACTTAGAAGTTTAGTAGTTCTGCTTGCGACTCTATAGGCTATGAAAGCGTAATCGAAATAGGACAAACCTTTGAGGATTCTTGCGGCAATTCCTCCGCCGGAAGCTATCGACGGTATCGAGGATCGCATCGAATCTATTCTCCCCATAATTCTCATCTTCTCTATTTCACAACGCGCGAGCATATATGCACGCCGGTAACGGAGCTCATCTATATCATATCCCTTCCATTTCGGAAGATCAGTTATTATTTCTTTCTCTTCTTCTCTCATCTCCGTCAGATCATTTAAGAATTATTCTCGATATCATGCGTGCCATTGGGTTTATGACCAGAGGCTTTCTCAGAACATAAAGCAGCACTATAATTAAGAAATAGAATCCACACATTATCAAACAGCTCCACGCGCTGCCAAGGGAAGCGGCAATCAGATCCACGACTGACATTGATAGAAAAAACAGAGCTATGACTCCAAGAAAAACACAAATCAGCCCTATCGCAAGATTCGATAGCAGAAGTGTCAGTTTTTCCGTGGCGGTAAGCTTGCCGTATTCAAGTTGAAGTTTAAGATATTCTTTGCCTTCGTTTATTATTTCTTTAAACTGATTGGTCTGTTCACTCATACAATGTCTATAGAAATGTAACCTGCCGACAGGCATCCCCTCGTCAAAGCAAAAGTTACAGATTAAACGTAATGAAAAATGTCTGATAATTACAATGCAGGGACAGTTTTTCCTGTCCCTGCTTAGTGATTTATCAGTCGATATCAGCGGTCAGCTGCTCTACAAGAGCATCGATTTCACTCTGAGTGCAGATGATACCTTTTTTCTGAAGAGTATCTTTAATTTTACGACGCAATTCGCTTCCCTTGGCTGGGGCAAACATAACTGCCGCAGCGCCGCCTATGAGGGCACCGCCGAGAAATGCGTAAAAAAGGCTTAGATTGTTCATTGCAATATCCGGGATAAAAAGTTGATTAAATCAATGAAACAGAAAGGGGGCGGAGAAACATCGCGGCGACTCCTCCCCCTCATGTTTTCTTGTATTTTCAGAATAACAGAATACGCTTATTTGCTTTCAAGGTCTTCAGCGATAGCGTCGGCAAGTTCCTCGACTTTGCTTTTTTTCAGGCGGATACCTTTTTCGCGTAGGAAATCTGCAATCTGAGTACGGGTGTTTTCACCTTTGTCGGGAGCAAAAAGAAGGCCGGCTGCTGCGCCTACGAAAGCGCCACCAAGCGCTGCTAAAACAATGTGTAGAGGTTTCATTTCAATAAATTGATTATTTGGATTATTAAAATTAAGTTCCGTTACAATAAACGCTCATGCACGAAAAAATGTTTTCCTGATAGCGCGATTTATTTATGTGGCTAAGTTAGAATTTTTTCCTTATTCCAACAAAGTTTTTTTTCATAAAAATAGTCAATTTTTTAATGACAATTGCTTTTGAGCAGGATTTACTGTAATTTTGTAACATAATAATTATTCACCTTAAATTCTGTATATGATTCCATTTCTCAAACGCACCATTACGACAGCAGCCGTCATGGCTCTCAGTCTTGGAGCAGTGCATGCCGCCGAAATAGCGGCCAACTATGAGGTCATACCTCTGCCACAGAAGGTCATGCCGGGACGCGGACTCCCCTTTGTGCTTAATTCAAAGACGGTTATCGTTGTTCCAAAAAACGATCAGGCCCTTCGCAAAAACGCTCAGTTTCTTGCAGCCTATCTCAAGGATATGACAGGCAAAACGCCTAAGATAGTCACAAAACAACCCGCCTCCAACGCCATAATCCTCAAGGCATCCCTTGCCGACAGCAACAAGGAAGCCTACACGCTCGACGTGAACAGCAACTTCATCACAATCGACGGCGCGTCTGCCGCAGGAACATTCTACGGTGTCCAGACCCTCAGAAAATCCATTTCAGAACCGGCCACTGCAGGCGACAATGTGATCTTTCCGGCAGTCTCAATTTCCGACGCGCCACGTTTCGGCTACCGAGGCGCCCACTTCGACGTGTCACGCCATTTCTTCCCGGCCGATTCTGTTAAATCATTCATCGACATGCTCGCTCTCCACAACATCAACCGTCTGCACTGGCACCTCACCGATGACCAGGGATGGAGACTGGAGATAAAAAAACACCCGAAACTCACCGAAATCGGCTCAAAACGCGGTGGCACAGTCATAGGCCACAACTCAGGAAAATACGACGGCATTCCTTACGGAGGTTTCTACACGCAGGAAGAAGCACGTGACATTGTAAAATATGCTGCTGACCGCAACATAACGGTCATTCCCGAAATCGACCTTCCCGGCCACATGCTCGGAGCCCTCTCCGCCTATCCCAAACTCGGATGCACCGGAGGGCCGTATGAAGTGTGGCAGCAGTGGGGTGTTGCTGACGACGTCCTGTGTGCCGGCAACCCCGAAACGCTGAAATTCATCGACGATGTCCTGGAAGAAGTCATGGACATTTTCCCCTCGGAATACATTCATCTCGGAGGTGACGAATGCCCCAAAGTGCGCTGGGAGAAATGCCCGAAATGCCAGGCTAAGATCAAAGAACTCGGGCTTGTTAAAGACAGCCACAGCACAGCCGAGCAGAAACTCCAGAACTACGTGATGGAACACGCCGCAAAAACCCTTGCCACTCGTAACCGCAAAATGATAGGATGGGATGAAATTCTTGAAGGCGGTCTTTTCCCCGGCGCAACCGTAATGGCATGGCGTGGGTCCGATGCCGCCGCTGAAGCGGCAAAACAGGGTCATGACGCAATCCTCACCCCTACCAATTTCTGCTATTTCGACTACTGTCAGAGCCGCTACCCCAAAGAAGAGCCTCTCAGCATCGGCGGTTATGTTCCCGTTGAAAAAGTATATAGTCTCGAACCCGTAAGTTCGGAACTCCCCCCCGAACAGGCCAAACATATCATTGGCGCCCAGGCAAACCTCTGGACCGAATATATTCCCACATTCTCACATGTCCAGTACATGGAACTCCCCCGACTCGCCGCCCTGGCAGAGGTCGCATGGACCCAGCCTCAGCTTCGCGATTACGACAGCTTCTACCACCGTCTGCCGCAACTCATCGAGCAGTACAAGAATCAGGGCTATAACTATGCGAAGCACGTTTTTGACGTACACGGCACTCTGACTCCGGATCCTGCAGACCATTCGATCATAGCCACCTTCTCGACCATAGACAACGCTCCTATATATTATACCCTCGACGGAACCGAACCCACCACAAGCAGCAATCTCTACACCGCTCCGGTCAAGATTCGCAAAAGCGCCGACATCAAGGCTGCCGTAATCCGTCCCGAAGGCAAAAGCCGCGTCTGGTCTGACAAAGTTTCGTTCAACAAGGCCACTTCCGCCAAAGTAACTCTCGCTGCAGCTCCCCATTCACGCTACGCATCTTCGGGTCCCGGCGTTCTCACTGACGGACGCTTCGGTGACATGGCATTCAATTCGGGCAACTGGCTCGGATTCGTTTCCGATGACCTTGACGCCACAATTGACCTGGGAAAAGAAGAGACAATCACCAGTGTCGCATTCAATGCCCTGATCACTACAGGCGACTGGATTTTCGACTGCCCCGAAGCGATAGTGGAAGTGTCAAACGACGGCAAAAACTTCACTCGCGTTGCAGCCGACACATATCCCCAGCCCACCGAGCATGCCCGGAAAATAGTCAACCACAAACTCACTTTCGAACCCACGGCAGCCCGCTATGTCCGCCTTAAGGCCCGTCACCTTGAAAACATACCTGACTGGCACGTAGGCAAAGGCAAACCTTCGTTCATCTTCGTCGATGAAATCGTAGTGGATTAAAAAAATTTACAGGAAACTATCCTCTTTCCTGTCCGCAGTTTACCTGCCGCCGGATTCCAGTTGGAGTTCGGCGGCATTATTTCTGCTGACAAAAAAACATGTCATCACATTGTTTTATCGGATAAAAATCGTAACTTTGCAAAGCAATCCGGCCCACACATGGACGGAAAGGCATTCGGGGCGTAGCGCAGTCCGGTTAGCGCACCTGCTTTGGGAGCAGGGGGTCGAAGGTTCGAATCCTTTCACCCCGACAACATAAAAAACCATCGCATAAGTTTGGACAAGTCAAAACAAATCCTTAACTTTGCACTCGGAAATCAAATCCACGGAGAGGTGGGTGAGTGGCTGAAACCACCAGTTTGCTAAACTGACGTAGGAGCAATCCTACCACGAGTTCGAATCTCGTCCTCTCCGCCAAGACAAACCTGACGTTACCCTGTAAGCAACTTACTTACAGGGTAATTTTTCATTGTAAATTCTCCTGCAAAAATGAAAAATCGGATCACTATCCTCATACTTTGCTTCACCGCCATAGCCGCAATGGCTCAGACCGCTGATATAGAAGTCAGATATGAATACACGAGGCCTTCTCTCTCCGGAAGCTCTTACAAGGACAAGATGACATTGCTCGCAAATTCTGCCGGATCAAAATATTTCAACGATATCAGCCTCTGGACCGATTCACTCGAGTCAACACCGGAAGGCAAAGCCAAACTGGACGAAATCATCAGGGCGAACTGTCTTGTCCAGTCCCCCGAAGGATATGAATACTGGGATCTCACGAAAGGTCCGGTCAAAAACATCTATACCTATGTTTTCAACAATAATTCCGACAATACGCTGACAATATATGATCAATGGGGCGACGAGCTGAGATTCTACACAGAACCTTCCGATGAAATGCAGTGGACGCTCCTCCCCGATTCGACAAATCTCATTCTCGGATATGACTGCAATCTGGCTGAATCCTACTATCATGGCCGTCACTGGAAAGCATGGTTTGCGCCGGAAATTCCGTTGTGCTTCGGACCTTGGAAACTCCACGGTCTTCCCGGTTTGATTCTTAAAGCTGAGGCAGATGGCGGTTTCTCATTCAACGCGACAGGCCTCCAGCATAGCGACAGGATAATGTCGCCAATGTATTCCGCTGAAGAATATAAAAAGACAGACCGACGCAAAGCTCAGGCCGACAATGAATATTTCATCAACAATCAGGAAGCGATCCTGAAAGCGCAAAACGGAGGAATGGCCAAAATCACATATTCCGACGAAGATGGCAATGAAATCGCCGCGCCGGTCTATGATGCCGCGAAACACAGCCTCGAACCCGACTACAAAGCCAAATGATCTTGCGATTTCCGAGCCCACAATCTCTTAGAGACAACCGCTTTGAACACAAATAAATCTTCGCAGTTCAACTCATAATTACTCCTACACACCTCAGCCCTCTCCGAAAAAAAAAGCGCGTCCCTATCTTTTTTCAACATTTATTGATATAAAAGATATATATTTGACTTATCTTTGCATTGAATACTTCATAGGCTGAATAATATACACTGAACACTTGCATAAAACCAACACATTTATTTTCTGCCAAAAAGGCATTAACCGATGAAAAAATCATTCGCACGGAAATTTCGCAAATAAATTATCAGGAAGATTCCTGCTTTAGAAAAACTGACATGAAAAGATTTATTTATATAACGCTTTTGTTTCTGTCCTTTTCTTCTGTTTCAGCAGAAGAAAAAAACATGGCAATTCTGAAGGCCCAATATACTGCGTGGAAGAATTATCATGGCGAGAATCATGAAAATCCACGGAGGAATGAAAACAAATACATTCTGCAAATAGGAGAGGGCTCATCATATTATTACGATCCCCAGTCCTATTACGTTGATTCTATTAATAACGATCCCACGGGACGTGCAATCTTGCAGCAAGCGACTCGAGATGCTTTCATGCAAACCATTGAAAACGGCAGGAATCCTTTCGAGATATTGAAAGCTAAAGGGTTAATGTCGGGAAGCAGTTATAAATGCAGAAAAAATTTCGCGTCACAACTAATAACGGTCTGGGATAGGAGTGGCGATTTGTATCAGTATGATGTGGATATGAATGATCTGTCATGGGAATTGCTCGATTCTACAACGACAATTCTCGACTATGAGTGTAATCTTGCAACCGCTGACTATCACGGGAGGAAATGGAAAGCATGGTTTACTACAGATATCCCCGTTAATGATGGGCCTTGGCAATTATGCGGACTTCCCGGCCTTATAATGAAAGCTGAAACTGATGACGGAGATTATGGATTTGAAATCATAGGAATCCAAAAATGTAATGAACCATTCAAACCTACTCTTGTGAACCCTGACAAGGTCTTCAAGACCAAACGGATAACATTCCTGAAGATGAGTGATTATAGCCGACGCAACAGAAGTGCGTGGATATCCGCAATGACAAATGGAGCCGTAAATGTCAAAGCCGATTACAAAGGGAATTTCGATTTTATTGAAACGGATTACAGATAATGAGAAGGATATTCACCACAATTATTATATGCCTTTTGACGGCTACGGCAATAGGACAGACTGCCGAGATCGAGGTCAGCTACACTGCTCTATCTCCAAATTTCAAAAATGGAGAAGTTGATGTGAGTAACCAATATGTATTGCTTGCCAATGCAAAAGAATCGAAGTTCTTTTCGCCAATCACCGATTATATTGATTCGTTGAACTCGACGCCTGAAGGAGCTGCCAAATGGCGTGAAATGACACGGTCTGCTGCAATGAAAGGCGACTTTGACAACATGCCGAGAAAAGACGGCAGCTATTACATTGTGAAATCCGCAGAATCCAACACTCTCAGATATTATGACTCGGCCGGGCTGGATGAATATTATTACGAAGAAACACCTGAAGACTGGTCTTGGGAAATCTCTGACTCTATAAAAACCATCATGGGCTATGAATGTGTAAAGGCCTACACGGATTTTCATGGCAGAAAATGGAGTGTATGGTTTTCAACAGACATTCCCGTTTCCAATGGACCGTGGAAATTCGGCGGCCTTCCCGGCCTGATTCTGGAAGCGTCGAGTGATGACGGAAAATACAGTTTCTTCGCCAACGGCATTCAGCAGACATCCAAACCTATTGGCCCCGTTTATCTTGCCGAAAAATATGAGAAGACAGACCGCAAGAACTTCTTGAAAGCCAAGCGGGCATTTCTCGACAATCCGTTAGGAAGCATCAATGCACAATTTGGAGGTGATATAAAGATTTCAGAAAATTCAGGCGATCAGATATTCGCATCTTCTGAAGTCGTTGACCTGATAGAAACGGACTATAGGTAGCCGGAGGAAGATTCAGGCCCTTCTAAACAATCACATAGCGACAAAACAGTTTTGACACATCCTCATTCCAGCCCTCGGCAATGATTGCCGGGGGCTGCTGATAAAATATGGAGCCCCATTGAGACTTCCGGATTGTATCATCGATTTTTGTCCGTTCCTTATATTCGTAGAATAATCTGCTCACCAAGAGCGTCTAATCCGGATATTTTTTATATCTTTGCGCTATCCGATGGAAGAGAAATGCCGTTGGAAAAGAAAAGTGTCAAGCTTTCTTTCTCAGCAAGACGAATCGCCAATTCAATAACAGACTGAGATAGAGTGAGATTAGACGCTCTTTCTGTTTTGTAGTACCTGCTGATGCGGCCATTGCCGTCGTATCTTAGCATACTCAATTCAGAGGGGCAGTTTATTCTACCCTCATATATCATTCAGTCTGTAGGCTTTGGCGAGCCTGTCTTGCTATGATAGAGGTGCGATAAATTCCCCTCTTTTCTTTTACCCACAACAAACGCCGAATTAGGGAGTCAGGAGGCAAAACGATTGAGTCTTATGGCTTCTTCTGAAATAGCATCATTTTTACGCAAAAGTATCGTTCGTTGCTGGGGCAAAGACTTGAATGGCTCTGACTGCGTAGGAAACGAAGAAAAACTAAAGTTCTATGATCCCATTGTAAAAAAAAGATATGGCGTAAGTGCATTGGAAGAACTATACTTTGTAAGAGATACCTCAAGTCTCAATGGTTTAGATTCGGGCACTATAATAACAGAGAAGGGATTCTATATATTTTCAGATAGTCTCTTATCTGGTAAATCATGTCTCCTTTATCCTTGGGAACTGATTTGTAAGGTGGAATTTAAGGGAACAAATTTTATATTCTGCTCGTATCCCGACGAACAGGGGGAGCAAGAATATCATGTTATTCCGCAAAAGAATTTTATAAAAGCATCAAATCCTCAGACCGCTCTTATCAACAATCTACTTAAATTTTTCAACAAAATTGTAGAATTAGCAGCTCCAATCGAAGAGGAGGATCCCGCCGATGCAATAATCAATGAAATCGAAACAAATGAAGATAATCCGCAAGAGATTATCCGTATTGCCCTTGACGCTTTAGATGAGTATCCATCAATTATAGATTATCTTAAATTTGAGATTGGAAGAAACTATTATCGCTTAGACGATTATCAAAAAGCAAAGCGATATCTTCTTGAAGCGGATAATGGAAATATCTCTATCCATTATCAAACATGGTTAGATACCATATTGGGAGATATTTTTGAAGAGTCCGACTTTAAACAGTCACGAGACCGAAGACTTGCGGCTTCGAAGGGTTCGAGCGAACTTGAATTCAATGGGGAAGATCTTCCAGCTACGCAATTAGCCCTAAATGACCTCTATGAAACTGATGCGAGGTATTTTTCTTCTCTAAACAGCCATCAGTATGCAGACCACAAGTTAATCTACCCGGTAAATGACTTATCCCAACTTTCGACTCTCAGCCAAAACCAAATAATGGTCGTTTCGTTGCAAACATTAAGAGACGCTAATCTTGATTTTCCAATGGGCCATCCGGTTGCAAAGCAACTCTATGTCTGCCATCCATTCTGCCAAAATAAGTTTATCCCATACGATAACTATGAACTGGAATTCATAGAAGATAGAATCAGAGAGTTTTGTGAGATAGCCCAATGCCTTGGAGCCTCTTCTATTAAAATTGAAGCCATAAATGAAGAGTCAAAGGACAATAAGAGTGCTGTTGATGGCTCTATTGGTATAAACGGGGGTAATCGTGCATATTCTGGCAATATTAATGTGCATGGTAAATCTTCAGAGAATATTGTTGATCAATTGCGTAACTCGATGGAATTCGAGCAGAGTTTTTCAACTCCTGTAACTCCTCATATTCCCGAACATACAGTCTGGCTTGCAAAAGAACCATCATGGCAAAGACTTATTCAACAACGTATGCAGGGCAACCTGAGCCGACATAGAGAAGTAATCAGCACTTCCAAGAGTAGATTGATTGAAGGGAATGCTTTACTTGAATTAAGCGGAGAGATTAAGTCAGTATATGCTGATATGGGACTTAACTTTTCGGTTGAATTGTCGAACAGGTTGCAAACAACGCAAAATGCTTCACTGTCGATAACTGTTGAGTTTTTCCCTCTGCATCAACCTAAAGAGAACGATGCTCAAACGAGAGTAGAGCAAGATCCAAAAGAAAATAAAACTTCGTTTTTCAAACGTCTATTCAAATAAATCATAATACATATCAATATGCCACTTTTTAGAGTAACAGTAAAAACATCGAAGAACACCAATGGTGTTCGTATCGAACGCGGAATGACAGTAGATGTTCCGTCCAACTCCATGAGCAACCCTGTAACAGTCAATGGAGGTCAAACAGTAGCAGACGCATTTATGAGAATCTACGGCATTGACATCAAAAAGGCGGGTGCCCTCAATATGGCCTATCTTGATGTAGAGCGAATCGGATAACTGAGATTAATAGGGATGGTCTATATCGTTGCCTATAAAAATTCAATTAAAATGAATAACATGATCTATTCATCCACTATTAATACCAAAGTTTGCTCCATCATCTTTTCATTGTTATTGATACTAAATTGCAGTTGCAATTCTGACAAGACTGGAAAACAGACTCAAAATGAAATTGAATCTGCGCCCGTGACTCTTTCTAATTGGGAAGATACACTCGCTTACGCTCTGGGAGTACGCTATCGTCAGGAGAAATCCACGGGATATAGTCGCCCTTTAAAGGAATATTTAGAGAGGAATATGATAAGAATCTATGGTATTGATACCTTCAGTGAACATTTCCAAAATATCTGTCAAAAAGGCATGACGGATGCTGAGGAAGGTAATTCTATACTTCCGCTTCCATTTGTAGGGACATTCCTCAATTTGGTCGATTGCGAAAATCGTATCCTTGAATATGAAAAGGAAATTCCGATTGAAAAGGAAGAAATCACAGCCTTTAGGATGTCTATCTTAATGAACAATACGTATAAACGTATTCAGTTCATCTTACGCGATCAACCGTCCTTCACATATTCATTTAAGAGAATAGAGAATTATATGCATAAAAGAGACAGCATTCTTGCGTTGCCTCCAGAAATGTTCATATTACCATCTACCTCTAACTCTTCAATTACATCACAATCAGAAGTTGTCAAAAAGTCAATAGGGAGTTGGTCTCTGAAAGACTCTCATTACGATTCCCATATCATTAAGGAAGAATATGATGGTCAAAACAATGTTAGGTTCATACTATCAAAAGGCAAAATCGAGGTTGTATTTAGCGAACGGATTGAGGCAGAATACGAGATGAAGCTAATTGTAAATGGCTCCGAGCATACAATAATCGGAAGTCGTCATGGGAAAACATTTGCAATCAGTTCAAGTGATGAAATATCTACTATTCTTGCAGTTCTTGATCGAGGAAATTTCACATTCCAGTACATGTTTCTTGATCCCGGAGCTTCTCACTGGGGATGGTCTGACTATAAAATCACCTCACAATTGAAACAGGCCTCAGAAGCATATTCAGCGATTAATTCTAAATAAGCAGATTAATAAATCAGGCAGCTCACTTAAATCGGGTGGGCTGTTTTGCTTTTGGGGAGTAAAAGAATTTACTGACTTCGTTTTCAATACTTCCAATCGTAATCTGTAGCTTTATCTTCAACGCCACTACGACCCGGGTAATATTATAAGCAACCTCGTGGGGATAGGAACTATAGCCTGTTACAATGTTAGGGGGGAATGAATAATCTGCATATTGAATGTTTTTAGATTGTTTTTCCCGATAAAATATCTAACTTTGCGTTGTCAATCCGTTTTGCCTTTAACCAAGGCTGAAACCGGTTATGATTCCGCGAACCTACATGGTCAGTCAGCAGACTGTCAAGTTTACGGAAATTCATTCTGTAACAGCATCTTTTTGTTTGAATCATGTCAGCAGTCAAAGTCAAAATCATAAATTCATCACGCAATCCCCTTCCCGCATACGCAACTCCCCTTTCCGCAGGCATGGACCTGAGGGCCTCGCTTGATGCCCCTGTCAGTCTTCGACCGATGCAGAGAGCGTTGATCCCCACGGGCATTCGCATTGAACTGCCGCAGGGTTATGAGTGTCAGTTGCGCCCCAGAAGCGGACTTGCACTGAAAAAAGGGCTGACTCTTCTGAACGCTCCCGGCACAATTGATGCCGATTATCGTGGTGAAATCGGCGTCATCGTCATCAACCTTTCCGAGGAATCCGTTGTTTTAAATGACGGAGACCGTATCTGCCAGATGGTTGTAGCGCCTTACTCCTCCGTGGAATGGGATGAAACCTCCGCACTGTCCTCTACGCAGCGTGGCGACGGCGGATTCGGACACACCGGCAACAATTAAAAAATCAGGAAGAGTGAACACAACACTTAATCGAATAATCCGCACCACGACACTATTAGTGTTGTTCTCATTTATTGCTTCGACAGTCGATGCCGCCCCTCGTCTGCGCCGGTCGGAGGCCGAACGCGATGAAAAAAAATCGGATTATATTTTCCTTGAGGCCCTGAATTATCAGCAGCAAAACAAACCTGACGCCTTTTTCACTCTCATAGAGGAAGCCTACCGGCTGAATCCCTCTGATCTTTACCTGGGACTGCAGTACGGCATAAAGCAGATTTATGAGTCAAACGGAGATTCTCTTCAAGTGCTCAGAGGTCTTGGACTGATGGAGAATTTTCTCGCCGAGAATCCCGACGACATATACAACACCCTGACATACGCTTCGCTCTCTTCCCAGCTTGGCCACGAGGAGAAAGCACTGCTGGCATGGGATAATCTCTACAGGCGCAACCCTGACCGCCCCGAAGTTGGAGGTATGTATGCCCAGACCCTTGCCCAGACCGGCGATACAGCAAATATTCAGAAAGCAATCGATATTTACAACGATATCGAGCGCAGCGAGGGTATAAACTCCAACATCTCCACTCGCAAAATGAGCCTTTTCTACGCGCTGAAAGACACGCTCGCCGTGAAAAGGGAGATGAGAGCCCTGTTAGCAACTTCACCGCGTTCATCCGATATCGCCACTCTTGCCGGTCAGTTGTATCTCCAGCTCGGAGACCGGGATTCGGCGCTTGTATTCCTGAACCGGGCCGTAGAGCTTGATCCGACCAACGGAGCCGCTGTATTCAGCAGAGCCAAATACTATGACGAGACAGGCGACAGCGCAAGATATGATTCGGAGGTTGTGAAAGCGCTTCAGTTGCCCGATCTTGAGCTTGAATCGAAAATGGGCATCCTCTACAATTACGTGGCCAAACTCGCCACCGACACTCTTCAGCAACCGCGTGTGGAGTCCATGTTCCTCTCCATGATACGGCAATATCCCCACGAAGCCAACGTGCGTAACCTTTATGGAGACTATCTCATCAATATAAAGAAATATGGGCCGGCAGCCGAACAGATAAGTTACGCTCTTGACTCTGACCCATCCAATGTCAAAAGATGGCAACAGCTCGGTTCTCTGTACTATCTTGACAAGGACTATGACAAATCGCTGGCAACTGCGGAAAAAGCGCTGAAATATCATCCGGCCGCCACAGCTCTCTACAACATCGCATCCTCCGCTCTCTTAAAAAAGAAAGAATATGACGAGGCCCTCTCTTATTTGAAAAAAGGATTGTCGCACATCGACTCCGCGGATACGAAAGGCCTCTCCGAAATGATCACCTCCATAGGCGACGCTTATAATATGATGGGACGTCAGGACACGGCATTCAACTATTATGAGCGCGCCCTCAGTCTGGATCCGGACAATCTGCTTGCTCTCAACAACTACGCCTACAATCTTGCTCTCACCGACAGAGATCTGGACAAGGCCCTCACCATGATTGAAAAGGTTATTAAGGAAAATCCGGAATCGTCAACCTCTCTCGACACCTACGCTTGGGTTCTCTATAAACAGAAAAAATATGACAAAGCCCGCGAAATCATCGACGGTGCTTTGGCAAACAATGACGAAAACGATGACTCGCCCGAGATATATGAACATGCGGGAGACATATATTTCATGGACGGCAAACCTGACGAAGCCATTGACTTCTGGAAAAAAGCTCTTAAACTCGATCCGGAAAATGAACTTCTGCAGAAAAAAGTAAAACACAAGACATTCTTCTACAAATAAAAATAATCTCTATGCAATGGTATAAAAAATCTTTCTTACCGGCGCTCGCCATAATTATCCTTACTTTTGCTCTTAGCGGTTGCGGCACCAAGAAACAGACCGGAACTGCCGGACAATATCAGCAGACGCCGGAGACCGGATTTTCGGCATCGGAAACCTATTGTAAAAATGTTTTAGGGGCATATAACGAGTGGACGCGCGTGAAACTGCCCGTCACCGTCAATCTCCGACAGCCGAAGTCAATATCCCTCTCGGCGACTGCTACTATGGAGAGAGGAAAAAGCATCACTATCTCTCTGCGCTTCTTAGGGATGGAAGTAGGAGTGCTTTATCTCACTTCCGATTCTCTGCTTGCCATCGACAAATTCAACAAAGTCTATGTCAACGAACCACTCAAGCCTTTGCTGGGAGGCTTCCCCGCAAACATTTCAAATGTCCAGGACCTACTTCTCGGACGCCCTTTCCTGCTCGGCAATGAAAACACTCTTTCATCAGTGATAAATAAATTCGAGTGCAACGCCAACGCTGATTCCGATTCATGGATTCTGAGACCGAAGTCGTTTCCTTCAGGAATGGAATATGAATTCGCGTTCCACCCCATATCCTCACTCTCATCCCTGACAGTCAAAGCAGGGAAACACGGCCCCGTGACGGTCTATTTTACACAAGCCATCTCTACCCCCTCGGGCCCGATGGCTCCGGCAGTGAATATAGAGACTCAGGTTGGCAAGACAGCCATCGACGCCTCGATCAAATGGAATTTCCAGAAAGCGAGATGGGGTTCTGACATCGATGTCAAAAAACCGACAATCCCCCGCAACGCGGAACGTATTCCGGCCTCGAAGCTGCTGAAAATGCTTCCTTCCCTGTAAGAATAGAAACACCCGTCAGTCTCAATGTTCAAAAAAGTAATTCTGCTGTTTTCGTTGCTGTTGTCAATCTCGGTCATTTTCTGTCCGGATGACATAATTGCGGCCAAGAAAAAACGGACAGCACGCACTATGTCAACAGTTAAGCAGGAACAGCGCAGAGCAGAGAAAACATTGAAAGACGCCGGAAAAAAGCTCAACGACAACACCCGGCGCACTGAGCAGGAACTCGTTCGCCTCAACCAGCTCGAAGGTGAGCTAAAAGAGAAAAACCGCGAAATAGACAATATACGCACGTCGCTCTCCGCGATCGATTCCGACATAAAAGTCGCCGGCGACTCGCTGGCCGTTCTGGAAAAGAATCTCGCGGCGCTCAAGACCCAATATGCTGCGGCTCTGCGCAAGATGCAGGGAAATTTCCGATCAAAAAACCTGATTACGTTTTTGTTCTCGGCCAGCAGTTTCAGCGATGTGACGGCCCGCTATCGTTATCTCAGGGAATTCAGCGACTGGCGTAAACGAAAAATGCAAGAAATCAGTAAGGCGAGCAATTTGCTCGGATCGCAACGCCGGCAACTCGGATCGCTGCAGTCGGAGCGCCGTAAAACGCTTTCTTCTCTGACCGAAAACGAATCTCAACTGCGCAGCAAAAGAGATGAAACCGACAAAGTCGTAGCCAAGCTGAAAAAAGAAGGTTCCCAACTGCAGAAAACCATCGACAACAATCAGCGGAAACTGAAGAAACTTGAAAATGAGCTTGACCGCATGATAATTGCCGAACAGAAGCGACAAGCCGAAGCCCAGCGTAAGGCCGAACAGGCAGCCCGACAGAAAAAACAACAGACGGCATCGAAAAACAAAAGAAAATCGCAAGGCAAGACTGTGGAGAAACCTTCAGCATCAACAAAAGGAAATTCCGAAATGGCGGCCATCACCGCCGGCAATGCCGAATCGCGCGCTCTGTCGGGCAGTTTCGAAAGCAACCGTGGCCGACTGCTCTTTCCTGTCAGAGGTCGTTACACCATAGTGAAAGGATTCGGGCGCCAGACACATCCCGATCTCCCGAATGTGGTGACAGACAATCCCGGCATCGACATAGCGGCATCGGAAGGAGCTAAAGCGCGAAGCATTTTCGAAGGGACCGTGAGCGGTATTTTTTCTCAGGACGGCTATAACAAAGTGGTCATGGTGCGCCACGGCAGTTACATATCGATATATGCCAATCTTTCAAGCATAAATGTCAGAATGGGAGAAAAAGTAAGGGCAAACCAGGACTTGGGTACAATCTACCGCGATCCGGAATATGACAACAAGCCTGTATTGCATTTCGAATTGCGCCGGGAACGGGCGAAGCTCAATCCCATGCAGTGGATAAGATAGGGACAGGTCAGTTTCCTGAACGCTTATGCTTGGCATAAGAATTGGCGAGACGCGTGTGGTAGCCCCGTCTTGCGTAGGAATTCCCGTTGTACATTTTTGCAAAACCCGCCCAGTTCTTGTTTTGAAGATGTTTCAACATTCCCGAATTGGTTATGAACCTGGCAAACAATTCGAGCTGCTCCCGCTCCGACATGCTCATTTTCTGAAGAAACTCCTGTATTGTCGAGCATCCAGTTTTGCGCCAGTTGAAACCTCCTATCTGGAACATTCCCCAGAAACAGCCCTGAATTGCAGTGGTTTCGTCAATAGTACGTGCAGCCTTGAATCTGGCCTGTTGCACTCCTTGAGTCGAACCGTAACGCGACGCATTAGGACGCGAGAATACGACTGCATGGCTTTTATTGTATTTCGAAAGGTTGATTCCGTTTTTCCCTGCAAATCTTCTGAACATCGACATGTCAAAATTAATTATCGGCAATCCCGGTTTATAAAACCCTTCATGCCCGGGGCCGGCCTCAATCTCCACTACCGCCTTGATTGTAGCTATTTCTATTCCGAGTCCTTCAGCAACCTCTTTGTAATCCTGCTCAGTCAGGCGATGGATTGTCTCATGGTCGGTCTTTTTTCCCTCAGCGGCTTCATGGATTGTATCATTTTCTTCCACGGAATGAGTTTTCGGAACGGCATGACGCGTATTCTGACGCGAGGCGCTGCATCCCAAGGACACATACATTATCGACATAAACGCGATCAAAGCTACAAATAAATGTTTCATAATGAAGAAATAAGGTCGTGACATGTCTATATTAGACAGCCACGACCTCTGAAAGTTTAATCGGTTGGATCTTATTTCTTCATATCGGCAACTTTGGCGAGCGTAAGTTTAAGCTGCTCGTAGAAGCGCTCGACTGCAGGAATATGCATGCGTTCTGATGGAGAATGGACATTCTGAAGAGTGGGGCCGAAGGACACCATGTCGAGATGAGGATATTTTTCAAGGAAAAGACCGCATTCCAGACCGGCATGTATAGCCTTTATCGCAGGAGTCACTCCATATAATTCTCTGTAGGCTTCGCTTGCCACTTTCATTATGGGTGAGTTCATGTTCGGTTTCCAGCCGGGGTAACCCTCGCCATGCTTGACATCTGCGCCCGCGAGAAGGAAATGGGCTTCAACCTGATTGGCTATATCCCATTTGCGGCTTTCGACAGACGAACGCTGGCTCGTCGTAACCACGATTGTGTTATCCTGACCCATCTTCACAGAAGCGAGATTAGTGGATGTCTCGACAAGTCCTTCAAGATCGCGGCTCATGGAAACCACTCCGTGAGGAGCCGAATAAACCGAACGTATCACAGCAGCGGAAGTCTCGCAATCGACACAGAAATCGGGCATATCTACGGTTTCGAGCTTGAGTTCGAGAGTCGGTTCAAGATCACCATACTCCTCTTTAATCATGGCTGCATATTTGTTGAAGTCGGCCACCACGGTCTCTTTCCTGGATGAATGTACTCCGACAATAGCGTGGGCTGCACGGGGAATTGCATTGCGCAGGTTTCCGCCGTCTATTTCTGAAAGCACGACCTCATGTGATTTCGAAACATCGAAAAGGAAACGGCAAAGAAGCTTGTTGGCATTTGCGCGTCCAAGATGTATGTCGCCGCCGGAGTGACCTCCCTGGCCTTTTTCCACGCTTATCTTCAGATAGTGGAAATCTTTGGGAGCCATGGTGCGGTTGTATTTGAAAGTGCAGACAGTGTCAACGCCTCCGGCACATCCTACGAAAAGCTCCGCATCGTCTTCCGAGTCAAGATTGACCAGAATATCGCCGTCAATCATACCGTCGCCTATATTGAAAGCGCCTGTCATTCCGGTTTCTTCGTCCATTGTGAACAAAGCCTCTACCGGTCCGTGTACCACTTTGGGATCGGTAAGAACGGCAAGCGATGCAGCCACACCGATACCGTTGTCGGCACCGAGAGTTGTACCCTCTGCTCTCACCCATTCTCCGTCAACGACAGTCGTGATAGGAGTGGTGGTAAAATCGAAGCTTTTGTCATTTGACTCGCAGACCATGTCCATGTGGCCCTGAAGAATAACCTTGGGAGCATTTTCGTGACCCGGCGTTGCAGGAACATTGATGGCAACGTTTCCGATAGCGTCAGTCTTGGCATCCAGACCATGTTTTTTTGCGAACTCGAGAATGTAGTTTCTGATTTTTTCTTCTTTTTTTGAAGGGCGGGGTATTTTGGTGATTTCATCGAAAATCGTGAATACCTCGCGCGGTTGAAGTTCTGATACTTTCATTTTTCGGGATTTTGAATTTTTCGGTTTTATGAAGTTAGTTAATATATTTTCAACAATTGCTTTTTCGGGCTGAAAGGAAAAAATTTGTTAAATAACCCTCAAAGACGACCACAAGTTACAAAATAAAATTGACTTATAGCAAAAAATTTCGGCATGTTTCTTATATTTGCATTGCAAAAGCCAATAATGAACATGCAAACGGTATTTTTAACTATAATTCTTATCGGTCTCGCCGTGGTTTTACTCGGCGTCAGAGTGCTGTTTGTTAAAAACGGCAAATTTCCGTCAGGCCATGTTCATGATATTCCCGCTCTCCGCAAAAAGGGAATCGGCTGCGCTTCTGAAAACAGAACCTAATTATCATTATCCAACAGACAATACAAACTTCTAAAGCAAGTCTATTCTATTTTACACTTTAAAATGAAAAAGTTCATCTTTGCCACTCTCTCACTTTGTGCAATCTTCGCTTCGGCATCCATGGCCTCATGCTCTAATTCCGATGAAAAATCATCTGACAACGCCACCGATAAAGCAGGTGCCGCAGTCAAGGAATCCGATGCCCCGGTTTCATTGAATATACGTTATATCGACGGTGACTCCATCACTGCAAAATACAATTTCGCCAAGGATCTGCAGGAATCCGCAGTCAGAGCCTACAGCAAACTTGAGGCCGCCCAGCAGTCTCGCCAGAATGATCTCCAGACGTTCGGCAAAAGCATAGACTCGAAAATGAAGACAAACGGGTATCTTTCAGAAGAGAGCTACAAAGCCGACGTGATGAAATTCCAGAAAATGCAGTCTGACGCCGAAAATTATCTCGCAGGCATGGAACGTAACACCCAGATGGAGCTTGCACAGCAGCAGCAGCAGCTCAACGACTCGATCCAGGCGTTCATCAAGGAATACAACAAGACCAAAGGCTACGATGCAATCCTCTTCAAGGCTGCCGGTGTCTATTTCAATCCGGCGCTTGACATCACCGATGAAGTCATAAAGGGTCTGAACGAGCGCTATACCAAAGTAGCAAAAAAATAATCGTAGGAACAATCGTAAGAAATCAATAGCGCTTCGAACCGGAAGCGCTATTTTTTGCCGTTCACTGTCACAAATGCGTCAAAAAACACGTCATAATGGAGAACCAGTTATATTTTACATCGTAATGAAACAGATCATCGCATTTCTTCTGACATTTTTATCGGCAACAGCTTTTGCAGCGGAATCCACCCCCGGAGAATTCATAATCAAGGGCAAGTTGGAAAACATTCCTGACGGAACCCTGATATACGTATCACAACTGAAAAATAACATGTTCAAGACCATTTGCAGCGACACGCTAAGAAACGGTCAATTCATGTTGCGCGACACTGTCTCCGACACCTCTTTGCTTTACCTTTCCGCCAACATCAGAAAAGCGCCCGGGCATAGTGCAAAAATATGGGTCGCTCCCGGAGCCAAAATAAAAATTACGGGCAAAGACCTGAATTTTCCGCTCTGGAAAGTCATCAGCAACATACCCGAACAGGAATTCGAGCGAAAAAAAATTGAGGTTCAGATGCCTGAACTTGAGGAAATACTGAGACTTTCAGCCGAAGAGAATGAGCTTATAGCTCATCTTTATGTCGATCTCAAAGGCAGGGAAGATTCTGCCGCAACTATATGGAAGAAAATCGAAGATATCCGTAAAATAGCGGCCCCATACGATGACCGACAGGAAACCAAGACTCTCGATTTTCTTGCGTCGGCACCTGTTGACAAGGCATGGCTTCAGGAATATTATGTCTTCACATGGCGCCTCGGGAGGCCGAAGGCAAAAAGGACTGAAGAGATTCGCGCACTTTACAGCAAGATTCCCGACAATATGAAACAGACCCCTATCGGCCGTGCTATCACCGAATATATCAGCATTGAAGAGCCTATCAATGTCGGCGACTATATGGCCGACGGCGATCTCTATGACATAGAGGGTAAAAAGCACCGTCTGTCCGAGCTGAAGGGGCGTTATATCATGCTCGATTTCTGGAATGTCGGCTGTGGTCCATGCCGTCAGTCTATTCCTGAGATCAAGGAGGTTGAAGAAATCTACAAGGACAGGATGTATCTGGTAAGTATTTCTTCCGACGTAAAAGAAGAATGGCTCGAGGCGCTGAAAAAGCTTGACCTGAATGGATTGCAATGGAATGAACTTCGCGCAGGCAATACCGGACTGGCCGCCCGCTACCGGCTGACCGGGTTTCCCCATTATGCCCTGATCGATCCTGAAGGAAAAGTAATCGACATCTGGTCCGGCTACGGAAAGGGTTCCATCAAAGAAAGGCTTGCAAAAAACATAAAATAATCTCAATCATATCATGTCGCTGATGAAAAAAATTTTAATTCTCGTAACATTACTGGGTGCCTTGTCCGCGAATAGCCGGACAAAGTCCGTGGAACGTCCGGTCTATGTCGTCACAAACCAGACAACTCTTGACATAGAGAAAGTGGAACTAACCGACAGTGCCACCCGCGTCACATTCTCCGCCAAATTCCGTCCCGGGTGGTGGATTCAGTTCAATTCAAAGTCCAGACTGAATGCCGCCGGAAAAGACTATGGTTACAGAAGTGCTGAAGGGATCATTCCTGACACACACCACACGATGCCTGCTTCCGGACGTGACACTTTCACGGTCTCCTTTGACCCGCTCCCATTCGACACGGAATTCTTCAATTTCATGGAAGGCGACGGCCAGAACGACTGGCGTTTTTACGGCATTGACCTTACCGGGAAGACTGATCCTTATACCGTTGCCGCCGGATTGCCGGAAATGAAAGCGCCGGATCTTGACAGACCTATGCCGCGACCCGTATTCGAGCATAAGCCTGCCGTCATAAACTTCCAGTTGCTCAACTGGCGACCGGGGCTGCCGTCAAATGTATGTGCCATACCGTCGCAGGAAAATGTGGCCACATTTCACACTGTCGATTCGACAGGATTCGCATCGATTACCTGCGATCTTCATCATACCAACATAATCAGACCGACAGTAATCGACTGCCCTCACAACATCTGGCAGCCAGCCACAGTAAATCCCGGTGACACCGTTACGTTCTATCTCGATCTGATGGCCGCCTCCGATTCCCGACGCAATGGATCCAAGCCACGCCGCAGCTGGGCCATAGGTCCGAACACAGATTATGACAACATGGTTGCCACAGACCTGAAATTCGATTTCATCAATGAAAGATTTATCCTGCCGGCCTATGATTACAGGAAGAAGCCCGATGATGTCACCCGGACACTCATAGACTCCTGTCGCTCTGCAAAAAAATATGTAATCGATTCCAAACTCCCGTTGATGGAAACAGAATATCTCAATGCTATGATAGACAATTCTCTTTTCGGATTCTTAGGGTGGGCTCGGTATTACTTGGAAAAAGACTACATAAAAAAACATAATCTCGACGTGTGGCCCGGCGACCCCTCAATCCCCAGAGACTCGCTGAACACCGACTACGGTCCGAAACATTATGCAATGATAGCTGATGAAATCGATATAGACAACCCGTTGCTTTTCATTGTCGGGGGAGCTTACAGAGATATTTACACGGAAAAATATGCTCCTTCTCCAAAGTCCGGCAGTCTATACAACACCATGACCGCATACGCACAGGCATATACAAATGCCCGGCATCTGAAACTGACCGACAAAGATATCGAAACGCTCCGCTCGTCACCCTACGGATATCTTGCCGACATCTGCATAGGGGTTCAGGATTCTCTGAAAGCCAAAATAGAGAAAATGCCGAAAGCGAATATAAGGAAGACGCCTGATGTCGAACCGGGAAAAATCATAGAGACAATCGTTGCAGAGCATCCTGGTAAAGTCGTGGTCATCGACCTCTGGAACACATGGTGCGGTCCGTGTCGGATGACCATGGAGAGTCTGAAACCGGTCAAAGCCGAACTGGCAGACAAAGACGTGGTCTGGGTCTATATCGGCGATGAATCCTCTTCTCTCGATTCCTATTATGAAATGATCCCCTCGATCCACGGGCTTCACTATCTGCTGACAGAGGAACAGAAGGATGCAGTGCATGAGAAATATCGCGTTGACGGAATTCCCTTCTTCATCGTTGCCGACCGCAAAGGGAACCTGATTGCCAAACCCGAACTCCGCGATCTGAACCTGTTGAAGACAACAATATTGCAGAAGCTGGCGGAATCGGCTGATTGACAATTCCACCTTTTGACAACATCTTCGGACAGACGGCCACAGTCGTCTGTCCGTTTCTATTTACGCAACAATAGCCACAGAATGGCTATAGCGGCCAAAATGATTACGACCAGCCCAATGTAGAAAATCAGTTTGAAGGCGGCACAAAGCCCGACAACTCCGACAATCACTCCGAGAACGAAAATCACAATCATCAGTATGGCAGGACTTTTCCTGCGAGGCTGGGGCTCACCGCCACTCTCGAGTCTGTTTTGTGAATCCATAATATCTTATATTTTCTTATAGAACGTTATACAGAGCAAATCGGTTCCGCGACAGAGAACTTTTAAATCATCAGTATGTTTATAAGGAGTAATGAACTTAAAAACAATTATAATACTATGGCACTTATCAAGACTCATGACCAACGCGAAATAGAAATGTTACAGAAGGTAGAACGCGAAATCGAGAAACAGGAACGCCGCAAACGCATCAATCATCTTTTGGTTGCCGGACTCGGAATTCTTTCAATCTTAGGTTTCGTCGGAGGCCATCTGTGTGGTCGTCATTGTGAACGTAAGCATCATCATTTCTGATATTGTTCCATTTCCCTTTTGACCCGTCTTTTCAGGCGGGTTTTTATTTTATCCGGCAAGAGACACGATATGCAGCAATAACTTTTTCCGGTTTTGATTTGATTATTTCCGGTTTTGAGTTATATTTGCCAAAAAGCTTTATCATGAAAATTTCAATCCTGAAACTATCGGTCTTATCGGCCTTGATTTTTGCATGCAGCGGCATTTCCTCGGCCCAGCTGCGTTACGGATTCAATTTCGGCGGCAGCTTCGCCGATGCGAGACTTTCCGATGCCTCCGGATTCTCACTCGATAACAGGAGCGGATTTCGCGGAGGTCTTGTACTTGAATATCAGCTTCCATCTTCCGGAGTGGCCTTCGACGGCTCTGTCCTCTATCACCGCTATGACACCAGGCTGATAGAGCACAGCAATGCTGCGCGATCAGCTTTTGGACGGAATTTCATTGAATTGCCTTTGAATGTCAAATATAAATTCTGGATAAGTTCGATAAATAATCTGGCAGCGCCATTCATCTTCACCGGCCCATCATTCATGTTCAATGTCAGTTCCTCGAAACCGACGCTGCTGAAGCAGAAACGTTTCCAGCCGGGGTGGAACGTCGGTATCGGACTTGACGTGATAAACTTCCTCCAGCTGCAGGCAGGCTACAGATTCGGAATCGGCAACAGTCTCCGCTCCCTGGACGGAGCCGATGACGCCACGCTTCATACTTCCGGATGGCATCTTTCAGCCATCCTGCTTTTCGATTTCTGAATTATCTGACAAGAACACGCGTCAACCTGTTGGAAGCAAGCGCCCAGGTCACCAGCGCCGATACGGCAAATACTGAGACTGCCATCAGCAAGATGCGGATTGCAAAAGGAAGACATGCGATATCAAACAGATCGTATGCCACCATGACAAAAAAGAAGTGACAAAGATAGATGCCGAAAGTCAGCGAGGCGAGCCATGACATCCACCGACGGCTTTTGAAATTGATTTTCTGAACGGCAACGAACATGGCTACGGTCATCATCCAGACATTTATTCCTGTAAAATACCATATAATCTCGAGGAACGCGTAATCTCCGGGATGATGCAGCTGCATCCAGATGAAACCGCCTGCCGTTATGGCGTAACCGACAACAAACAGAGGAACGAACACCATTGCCAGTCTTGAAGCCGACCACTGCAGGGGATATGTCTTAAGATAATAGGCCAGGACGAGATATCCGATAAAACCGGAAACATAGTAGAATGTTGAGAATGCATTCCAGTCACAAGCCCCGAGAATATCCATGTTGCCATAATTGCCGGTATAGCCGATGGCGGGAGCGAACAGTTTGACATACGGGAGGAAAAGAGTGATGAACCATACACCCAGGAAATTCCTTATATCCTTCTTGGAAGTCTCATGCAACCATGAACCGATGAGAGGCATGATCAGATAAAGTCCCAGAAGCATATAGAGATACCACAGAGGAGTGGTGTCGAAATTGAAATTGAGCACCCAGTTCCACAGCCGGTTTGTCAGGCCCTCAGGAGTATATGCGCTCATATCAACCGAAGGATTGAGCGAATGGCTCCCCCAGCCGGTAAAATAAAGATAGGCGATAGGAGGAAGCGCAAGTGACCAGAATACCAGCGGAGGGATGATACGACCCACCCTTTTCCGATAAAACGAAGAAAGCGTCACTGTCTGCGGAACAGGCAACAGCAGGACACCGGTCATCATTACAAAAAGCGGCACGCTCGCACGCATCAGACTCCCTATCGTCACTCCGGCATAAAAAGCCGTCGGATCACTGTCGAACTGAGCCACGAAACCGTCGCAGCAATGGGCAAGCACCACCATGAAACACGCCAGAATCCTCAATGCGTCAACCCATCCTATAGCGCGACGTCCCCGGAACTGAATCTTTTCTGTCATTATTCTTATCCTTGAATATTATTTTTCTTCAAAGATAGGAATAAATTCTGTCAACGGCAAACGGCCGGAAAGGCCTGTGATGGCTTTCCGGCCGCATTATATTAGCGGACCGAATAATCAGAAAGTGAATTCTTCAGTCGTCATGGTGGCGAGAGCCTGCAGACGAGGCACGATACGTCTGAAATGCTCCGTGGCCATGTGAGCCTCAAGATCAGCACGGTTTTTCCATGTCTCACATATCATCAGGTGATTATCGACCGTCAGGGAACCGAAGACGTCGTAGGCCACACAACCTTTGTCATGTAGCGATAGTTCAACAAGTTCAGTCGCCGCATCAATCAGCGGCTGACGGTTCTTTTCCTCTTCAAGCAGAAAGAATACGTTCAGTCTTATCATAATCTTTTATTTTTGTTTCTATGTCAGAATAACATCGGTGCAAGCGGCTTGGTTCGGAATCACGCGATGTATCACTTCACAAAAAATTGCCGGCGCATTCGGGAAAATAAACCAAATCCTTTGACTTTTTTCAAATATTAATATTATATTTGCAGACACATCAAGAAAAACGTCAGGAAATTATGAATTTTATTTTTATTTCGCCACAATTTCCCCGAACTTACTGGGAATTTTGTAACCGTTTGAAGAAAAACGGCGTCAATGTGCTTGGCATTGCCGATACGCCCTACGACTCTCTTTCTCCCGAATTGAAAGATTCCCTGACTGAATATTACCGTGTTGACGACATGAACAATTACGGTGATATGTTCAAGGCCGTGGCTTATCTTTCCTATAAATACGGGAAAATAGACTGGCTTGAGTCCAATAACGAATTCTGGCTTGAACAGGACGCCCGTCTGCGCACGGACTTCAACATAACCTCCGGAATACGCAATGATTCCATTCTCTCCATAAAAGAAAAATCGGAGATGAAAAAATGTTATTTTTCCGCCGATATTCCGACCGCTCGCCAGATAAAAGGCTCCCGCAGCATTGATGAGATAATTGAGTTTGCGAGCACTGTAGGTTATCCGCTCGTAGCCAAGCCCGATATCGGAGTCGGAGCGCAAGGCGCAAGCAAAATTCACAACGAGGAAGAACTGAGAACATTCTGCAGTACGACTCCCGACAAAGCCCATTACGTATTTGAGGAATTCATCACAGGCCATATCTGTTCCTACGATGCGATTGTCGATTCCAAAGGGGAGCCCATATTTGAATCCATGACCGTATGCCCCCCGTCCATCATGGAAATTGTCAACAAGCAGCTTGATCTCGCCTATTACGTCGAGAAAGAAACGCCGCAGCCCCTTAAAGAGATTGGACGAAGAAGCGTGAAAGCTTTCGGAGTCAAGAGCCGGTTCGTGCATCTGGAATTTTTCAGGCTCGACAAGGATCACGGATCTCTCGGCTCTACCGGCGACTTCGTGGCTCTTGAGGTCAACATGCGTCCGGCCGGAGGCTACACTCCTGACATGATGAATTTCGCCCACTCAACCGATGTATATAAGATTTGGGCCGACATGATTGTCTTCGACCGCTCCACTCTTCCCGAACCTCAACCGGAAAACGAATATTATTGTGCGTTCGCTTCCCGCCGTGACAGGTACAACTATAGGCATAGTCTCGAAGAGATCCGCGAACGCTTCGGCCGGAACATCGTCATGTGTGAAAGGATGCCCGACATCATGGCAGGTGCTATGGGCAACCAAATGGTTACCGCCCGATTCAAGACAATAGAAGAAAAAGACGAATTCATAGATTTTGTACAGACAAAGGCCGCAGATGAACAATCAGCCGGCTGATTTTCCGTTATAAACAATAACTTATTCATCACAAATGGATTGCAGATACATAAAACATTACAGCAGATCGCTTGACCGCGAAATGGAATATAAAACCTACGGCGATACCGGAGTCCCCGTGCTCGTATTCCCTTCCCAGGACGGCAGATTTTTCGATTACGAAAACTTCGGAATGATCGACACCGTCGCCCGTCATATCGAAGATGGCAAGATCCGTCTGATATGTGTCGATGGTATCGATTGGGAAACCTGGAGTAACTCATCGGGTGACCCGCGCAAACGTATTGAACGCCACGAGCAGTGGTATCATTACATTACCGACGAACTGATTCCGGAAGTACGCCGAGGCGAGGAAACGTTCATAGCGACAGGATGCAGCATGGGAGGGTTCCATGCCGCAACCATTTTTTTCCGTCGGCCCGATTTTTTCAATACTCTTCTTTCGCTCAGCGGCGTTTATAGCGCGCGCTATTTCATGGGGAATTATTTCGACGGGACGGTTTATGATAATTCCGTGACTGATTTTCTGAGCCTGATGCCTGACGACCATCCTTATTGGAACGAATATCGCAAAAGGCGTATTATATGCTGCGTGGGACAAGGGAAATGGGAAGACGACCTTCTGGAATCGACACGCTGTCTCGACACCATTCTGGCTCAGAAAAACGTTCCACACTGGTTTGACTATTGGGGATTTGACTGCGATCATGACTGGCCATGGTGGCGTAAGCAACTCGACTATTTCATGAACAACATAGTTGCAACCCTCTAAATAGCGACCGCTCAAACCCTCTATCCCTCAACTCTTTATTTTCATCGTCTGATATTTCGCCCTCTTTTTTAACGAAAAAAATCGTTAGAAATTTGTCTAACGATTTTTTTCGTTATATATTTGCAAACACCAATCATATCATACAAATATGAAAATATCTTCAGAAAAACTGACAGCGAAAGAAGAAGAAACAATGCTTCTGCTTTGGAAACACGGTCCTTGCAGTGTGAAGGATCTTCTCGTACATTTCGACGAACCCCGGCCCCACATCAACACCTTGTCATCATTCGTCAGAATGCTTGAAAAGAAAGGTTTTGTAGGTCATGTTCCGGGTTCACACGGAGGATTCAACTATTATGCCGTCAAGCCTCTCTCAGAGTTCCGCAAAAGTGCCACGGGCCGTTTCGTTCAGAAATATTTCGGCAACTGCTTTTCAATGGTATCGCAACTTGTCGAAGATGACCAGCTGGACGCTGAACAGTTGAAGGAACTTCTCGAAATGATTGAAAACAAGAACAAATAACTTTCTCGTCGCCATGTCAATAATATTCTCATTCTCTCTGGCCGTTTCGATCACGCTCCTCATTGCATGGGGCGCCTTCAGACTCTTCTGCTCGCAAGCCGACAGGGTCTCCATAAACCGTCTGACCATCATCGCTATATATTTCACGTCGCTGTTACTTCCCCTGACTCTCCTGCTCCCTTCCGGTTCGGCTTCGGCAGTTTCAGCCTCCGCCTCCTCGGTCATTCTTCAGGACGTGGCTATAGTGGCTGAAAACAACAGGTTTGATATATGGGGCCTTTTGCTCACGATCTGGTCTGCCGGCACCCTCGTTGCACTTATCCTCAGCGTTGCATCTGTTATCCGTATTCTTGCTATAATAGCCGGCGCTGAGAAACGTGAAATAGACGGCCGGAAAGTATATATTACCGCCAACACTCGTATCGCACCTTTCAGCTTCGGCAACATCATCGTTATTAACCATATAGATATAGAGGATCAGGCCGACATCATTCTCTCACACGAAAAGGGCCACGTCAGTTTTCATCACACCCACGACATGCTGCTGGCGCAGGCCCTCGTCATCCTGTGCTGGTACAATCCTGCAGCATGGCTGCTGCGCAAGGAGCTAAAATCCATCCATGAATATCAGGCCGACCGCTACGTGCTCGACATGGGCAACGACATGCACGACTATCAGCTATTTCTGATCATGAAAGCTGCCCGCTCCTCTTTCCCGACCATCGGCAATAACCTCAACAAGAGCCGTCTGAAAAAACGCATTGTCATGATGCAGAAATCTGTTTCCGGTTCATCTTCATTACGCTTCGGTTATGCGGCCCCGCTGGTGGCTATGGTTATTGCCGCCCTCCTGCTTGCCTCACCGAAAGTAGGAGCAGCCCTCAATGCTTCGGCATCGGCCCGATTCCCCGAGTCCGAGCCTGATACAGTCATCAAGAACCCGCAGCCCAAACCAGGCACCAAATTCGTCAGCCCCATTCCCGGGCTTAAGATCACGGGGATGTCAACGAGAAAGAAGATCTCCAAGGACAGTCTTGAGAAAATGGATCCCGCCGAAATCAAGTCAATCACCGTCAACCGCGATAACCGGACAGTCGATGTCACTACAAAGAAAGGCGAGCAGGTGCAGGTTGATGACATCAAGATTATCGGTGCCTCTACCGTCAAAAAAGAACCTGAGGACGCCGAGAAAATAACTCCTGTTGTAATCCTCAACGGACAAAACGAATCGACTTCCAAAGATATAATCTATTTATTGGAGGACAAGGTGATTACGGCAGAAGAGCTCAAAAGCATCTCTCCCGACAAGATAGACAATATAAGTGTAAATAAATCGGGTGAGAAGGCCATTGTCAGCATAAAATTGAAAAAATAGAAAGTTCCTCCCATGAAAAAAACATGTTCATCAATTGCCCTTCTCCTTTTGCCTTTGCTTGTTCTTGCAGAGGTAAATGTCCGCGGCACTGTTCTTGACAGAATCACGGAGGAACCTATTGCCGGCGCGTCACTCATTATCAAAGGCTCCAACGGTAAAATAAAGAAATTCTCAACCTCCAAGCCTGACGGCACATTCTCGATTTCCGTACCTTCTGTCAACGGTTGCCGCCTCGAAGTCGCAATGATGAGCTACGTTAAAAAATCTCTTCCTCTTGACAGCGTCAGTTTCCCTCTGAGCGTGAGTCTCGAGCCCGGAGGTATCAAACTCAAGGAAGTCGCCGTCAAAGCTGACCGTATCCGCGAACAGGGCGATACGATAACCTACAACGTCGGTGCTTTCGCCCAGACTCAGGACCGCTCTATCGGCGACGTGCTGAAACGCATGCCCGGCATAGACGTAAACAAGCAGGGAAAGATCCAGTATCAGGGCGAGGATATAAACAAATTTTATATCGAAGGCTCGGATCTGCTCGGAGGCAAATACGGGATAGCGACTAACGGGATCAATCATGAGGATGTAGGCGCGGTGGAGGTTATGGAAAACCATCAGCCCATGCAGGTGCTTTCGGGTATAAGCTTTTCCGATAAAGCCGCAATCAACCTTAAGCTCAAGGAAAAAGCCAAAGCGACATGGTCATATCACGGCAATGTCGGAGGAGGTTATTCATGGCAGCCGGAGGGCGCCCTGTGGGACGGCGAGGTATTTGTCATGGCTGTCCTTCCTTCTTTCCAGCATATTACTACCCTCCGCACCAACAATACGGGAGTAAACCTTTCCGCAACAGACTTTTTCGCCTCCGGACGCAGCACCGGACTGAGCCAGTATGTCGGCGTAAGCCTCCCCTCGGTTCCTTCCTTAAGCCGACGTCGCACTCTGATGAACCGTTCATTGATTGTTTCCACAAACAACCTGAAAAAACTCAAAAGCGGAGAATTCAAAGCAAACATAGACTATTCATATAACCGCACGGAATCATCGGCCGATAATATCACTACATATTTTCTTGATGAAGGAAACCGCATCGTAACCGAAAACCGTTTTGGCAAACAATATACCAACTCGCTCAGCGGAAAATTCATCTATGAGCTCAATGCAAAGACCGCCTATATAAACAATACCCTGAAAACCAGCATCGACTGGGATAAGGTTGGATTGCGTACATCCGGCTCGATTCCAAACGAACAATCCGTGAAACTGCCCGATTACTATGTCTCCAACCATTTCAGAATGATCAAACGCTTCAAAGGCAAACATCTGGTCACCTTCGAAAGCCGCAACGAATGGGAATCCCTTCCCCAGACTCTAAACCTGTCTATGGGAGAACAGACATTCCGAGAACATATTGGTGACCATGCATTTTTCACTGATGAAAGCGCATCCTACGCTTTCACCCTTAAAGGCGTCACAATAGGGTTGGATGGGGGCATCAAGGCATATTTCCGCTCTATGAACAGCGAATTGCCAGATCTGCCGGCGGAATTGCCGGGCCTTACCCACAATGTTGTCAGCACGGACTATGCGACCCTTTATGTCAGACCACACCTCGAATATTGGGTAAAACGGGTTAATCTGAACCTTATGCTGCCCGTAAGCTTCTCGCGCTATACATTCGACAAAGCCATAGCCAACCATAACGAAACCTATTTCTCGCCCTCACTGAGTGTCAACTGGAAACCTAACAACCGATTCTCGGGAACATTGCGTGGAAGCCTCGGCCGTTCCCCCATGAGTCTGAGACTAATACATCCCGGACTGATAATGACAGACTACCGCACATTCAACGCCGGTGTCGATAATTTCTACAACTCATCGTCGCAAAGTGCTTCCGCTAATCTAAGCTATAAGCATACGCGCCACGGTCTTTTCGCCAACTGCGTTGTGTCTCACTCATGGAACCATATCCCCTACACCATGTCACAGCAGTTATTTGGAGATTACGCCGTCTATTCCTACTCCGATGCTAAAAACGACGGCAAATCGCTGTCGGCAATGGCAAACATGGGCAAAACTCTGGATTTCATGCGCGGAGGCATAAATCTGAACGGCTCTTTCAACCGCAGTGAATCCAACCTGATTTCCCAGCAGAAAGCTGTCAGGTCAGTCAGCACCGGCTGGGGAATGGGATGCAAGTTGAGCGGCTCGCCAGTCAGATGGCTGAGTTTTGACGTCAGCTCACATTTCTCGGAAAGCCGGCTGACGATGAACGCAGAATCACAGTCATGGCTCTCTTCAATGACCAACGAGCTCTCCCTAACCATTATTCCGTTCAGAAAATGGGAATGGACAATAGAAGGCGAGCATTACCGCAACGAGCTGATAGAGAACAGTTATAAAAACATGGTTCTCCTTGACACGAAAATATCTTTCCGTCCGAGCAAACGCATCGAAGTGTCAGCAAATCTTTCCAACATAATCAATAAAAAGACCTACAGCTACATCTCTTATTCCCAGCTATCGTCTTTCGAGTCACTGCGCTACATACGCGGCCGCGAACTACTCCTGACAATCACTCTCCGCAAATAACCTTACAGAAATTCTAACGCCAACACTCCAAATCAATATGAGAAGGACTTTATTTTTAACAGCTATCGCGGTGACTCTCGCAGTCAGTGCTCAGAAAAAAGCGGACATTGAAGTCAGCTATGATTATCATTATCCTACATCGAACCGCATTGACAACATGAGACTCCTTGGGAATTCTGAAGGATCAGCATATTTCAACAACTCTAGTCTATGGCTTGATTCTTTGCTGTCAACGCCCGGCGGCAAAGCGAAATATAATGAGATCGTCAACACATTCACCACTGTAGAGAACGGGTATAAAGTAATCAGTATGCCTAACGATTATATAAAAACGATTCATACATATATTTTCAACAATCCTGCGGAAAACATGTTGACTGTCTATGACAACTGGAGCGAAAATCAAGGTTACTATACTGAGCCATATTCCGAACAGGTCTGGGAAATAGTTCCCGATTCCACATGTAACATATTGAATTACGAATGTATTCTTGCAGAATCAGACTATCACGGACGGCACTGGAAAGCATGGTTTACCCCTGAAATTCCCATGCAATATGGTCCTTGGAAATTACATGGTCTTCCCGGTCTGATACTGAAAGCTGAAGCCCCGGGAGGTTTCATGTTTATCGCTACGGGACTTGCATCGACCACTCGAAAGGTCCCGACAATGTTTATGTCAGACAAATACACTAAAGTTTCACGTCTTAAAATCCTAAAAGAAGATGAGCAGATAAAGAACAATCAGGCAAGCATGATGGCAGCTTCGAGCAATAACAAAGTGAAAATCACCTACCATGACGAAAACGGCAACGTGGTAGAGCCACCGAAATACGACGGACTTATCGAAAATCTTGAGCCGGATTACAAACAAAAATAACAGATAGTCATGATCAAATTCGCTTTTTCTTTATCACTGTTACTGACAGTGACTGCCCTTTGCGCGCAACATACCGTGAAAGTCAGCTATAATGTTTCTAAACCGATTGTGATGCAATCGGGTATCAGTCAGAGTAAAATGACCCTTGTCTCTTCAGCCGACAAGTCTCTATATTACAACACGACAAGCATGTATGTTGACTCGTTGTCATCAACTCCCGAAGGTAAGGCTGAACTTAAAAGACTTCTCGGAATGGAGAGCGTAAGCATCGATGAAAACGGACAGGTAAAAATGAACATCAACGAGAATATCCACAAAAAAGAGACTCTTTATGTCGCAAAAAACTTTGCCGACGGCTCCCTGTCTGTTTTCGACAAATGGTATAACGAAGACGGAACCTACCGTGAGCCCCTTGACGAGATGAAATGGACAATCGTCGAGGATTCTACCAAAAAAGTTCTGGGCTACGAGTGTATTATGGCAACAACAGATTATCATGGACGTAGTTGGAAAGCTTGGTTTACCCCCGAGATCCCACTGCACGACGGCCCGTGGAAATTCCGCAATCTGCCCGGACTTATCCTCAAGGCTGAAGCTCCCGACGGCGCATTCTCATTCGAGGCCACTGGGATCGAGAATCTGACAGGAAAATTTCCGCAGTTATACGACCGGGAAGAATATCAGCGCGTTGACCGAAAGAAAGCGTTTGCGGCACACGTAAAATATCTGGATAATCTCGAAAACCAGCTAAAAGCGCAATATGGACCTAAGGCCGGATTGATCGTGGTTGACAACAATGGAAAGGTTGTCGAGCAGCGTAAATTCGACCGGCAAAAGGACGCAATCGAAACCGACTATTAACCTTTCTAAAAGTACAACATAATGAAAAAAAGCGTTCTATTTCTTTTCTGCATTCTCTCCACAGCAGTAGCTTTCGGACAGAATGCCCAGATTAAAGTACAGTACAAGGCCTCGAGTCCTTTCTGGATGACACCGGGAGAAACCTCCTCTACAACCATGCTTCTTCTTTCCGGGCCGGAATATTCCAGATATTTCAACACTATGAGCCAGTATGTCGATTCAATGACCTCAACTCCCGAAGGGAAAAAACAGCTTCAGGAAATTCAGATGAAAGCATGGGTAACCCAGAATCCCGACGGGTCGATCTCGGTCAACATGAATAAAGGAAACGTACCAAACAAGAAGGTCAATCTTTATGTCAACAAAGACATAGCCAAAGGCGTCATCACCGTCTATGACGAATGGGGAATGGAGCCGAGAGTCTATACCGAACCATTCGATGAAATGAAATGGGAAATCGTGGAAGATTCCACTAAAAACATACTTGGCTATGAATGTATTCTCGGGCTGACAGATTATCACGGACGTACATGGAAGGCCTGGTTCTCTCCCGAAATACCGGTTCAGGACGGCCCCTGGAAATTTCACGGACTTCCCGGGCTGATTCTTCTCGCCGAAACCGACGGAGTTCCTTTCCGCTTTGAAGCGACCGGCATAGAGACCACCGACGAGAAAATTCCACCGATGTATAAGACCGATTCATATTCTAAAACCGAACGCAAAAAAGCATTGGCTGACGAAGACTATACCAACAACAATCGCGAGGCAATGCTGCAGGCCCGCTTCGGAGGTGCGGTAAAAGTGCAAAACAGAGAAGGCCGCAAAGCTCCTAAGTTCTACAAAGAGAAGCACTCCATAGAGACGGATTATTGAACAGCCGTTCGATATGTCCGCTATGGCGCATTTCCTCAGTCGGCAGGCAATGAAGCCGGGGAGGATCAATCAGGGCGATCGAATCGCTGAGCGTCAAGGCAATATCAAGCTCATGGGTAGAGAAAAGGATACATTTTCCCTGCTCATGAGCTAATTTTGAAAGCAAAGTGCAGAGTTCATAACGGTTTGGAAGATCGAGGAATGAAGTAGGTTCGTCGAGAAGCATGACGGGAGTGTCCTGTGCAAGAGCACGGGCTATCATAACCCGCTGACACTCGCCGTCGCTCATCCGGTCCATGGTCCTCCGGGCGTATGCCTCCATGCCGACAGCCTTTAGCGACTCGGCTACTATCTCCCGATCCTGTTCCTGAAGACGCCCCATCCAATTAGTGTAAGGCGCCCGGCCTATAGCTACGACATCCTCGCATTTAAGAGCCGCTACGCGCACACGTTCAGTCGTCACCAGAGCCATCATGCGTGCCATTTCATCTGGAGCGACAGACCGTATATCTTTCCCGTCGATATCTATATGCCCGGAGTAATTTCTATTGAGACCGGCAACGGCACGCAACAGTGTTGACTTACCGGTTCCGTTACGTCCGATAAGAGCCGTGAGATTGCGTGAAGGGATCGTCACCCTTACATCCTCGAGCAATTGTCTTTGGCCGTAACCTATTGAAAAATCCCGTAGCTCAATCATAACTTCCTTCATTTATTGCGTAAGACAACCCAGACAACTATCGGAATACCGAGCAATGCCGTTATCGCATTGACAGGTAACGTAAACGCTTTGGATATCAGGTCACAGACCAGCAGGACCGATCCTCCGGTCAAAAAAGTGCCCGGAACGAGAATACGATGGTCACTGTTACCGAATATAAATCTGGTGACATGAGGCATTGCAAGACCGATGAAGCCTATCGGTCCGCAGAAAGCCGTCACCGAACCGGCAAGCAATGTGGTCGAAAGGAACAGAAGTCCTCTGGAACGTTTTATATTCAGCCCCATGGATATGGCATAATCTTCCCCGAGAAGGAGCATGTTGAGGGGCTTTACGGTCAGCACTGCAAGAAGCAGTCCGACGACAACGGAGGGTACAAGAATCAAAAGCTGCTGACGCGTCACATCTCCAAGCGATCCCATGGTCCATATCACGAACGTTTTCAGTGAATCTTCATTGCTGAGATACTGGAGTATCTGGACAACAGCCCCCACCCCCGAAGAAAACATCATGCCGAGGATAAGGATGACCATAATATCCTTGATGCGCTGACCTACTGCTGCGATTACAATCAGAACCACTGCTGCCCCGACCCAGGCAGCTCCGACTATTCCGAAACCTGACCCGACACCTGCCAGCACAACCAGCGCCACTCCCAGACTGGCGCCGGAGCTTATGCCGAGAACGTAAGGACCGGCAAGCGGATTGCGGAAAAGAGTCTGCATCTGAAGGCCACTGACAGAGAGCGCGGCTCCGGCCAAAAGCGCCACTATCGATTTTACAAGCCTTATATCGATGACAATGGCGGCAACAGTATCGGAAACGTCCCCGCCGGTCAATGACTTCCACACATCAGCAAGGGGAATATCAACCGCTCCCGCCGAAATATCCAGAAGGAACAGGAAAAGGGTCAGAAGACCGAGAACCGCGAATAATATGCCCGTGCGTGATTTCAAACCTGCTGTTATTTCAATTTTTCGTAATAGACAAGATCGCTGTCTGCAAGTTCGGGATGGAAAATCATGACCATGTCGCGAAGGACAACGTCGGGTTCCACAACTCCTCGTTCCCAGTAGTCATTGGCTCCGTTGGCGGCGACACGTCCGGTGGTATTATAGACTTCGCCCGATAATACCGGCTTCGTGGCCGCAAATTTCGGATAATTCTTCCTGAGTTCATCAAGCGATCGCGTCTGTCCGACATTAATCCATTTGTCGGAAGCGGAGACAAGCATGAACGCCTCCTCCAGATCAATCGGTCTGGATTCATTGGAATTATTCTTTTTATATATATAATCTCCGCCTGCGTCCTCAATCAGTCGCACTAAATAACTGCCCGTCGGAGCCATGAACCATGAATCGCCATAGGGAAGATTTATCATCACTTTCGGCCTGGAGGTGTGCTTCAGACAATCAGCCGCTTTCTCACGAATGGCATTGTAGCGCTCTGGAATGGCAGAGAAAGCTTTGATCCCCTCATTCCGTTTACCCACGATCTCAGCGACCGCGACGATCCACTCTGCTTTTCCAAGCGCGGAATCTTCAAGATACTCCCCTATATATACGTAAGGTATTCCGAGTTCCTTTAACTTAGGTTCCATTCCGCTGGCTCCGTTAGTCCCGTAGAGAAGGATTATGTCAGGTTGTAACGAAAGGAGAAGTTCATAATTCACGTTACCGTCATACCCGACATCCCCTATACTGTCACGACGACTTCTGACAGCGTCATTAGAGATGAAATCCATACCGGAAACCCCGACCACGCGGGCGGTCTCGCCAATAATGTCGAGCATGGCTATGTGTGTTGAAGACATGGCTACTATACGTCGTGCGTTCTCTTCAATTACCTGTCCTTCGAATCCTTGGGGAGGCTCTTCCCCGTCGCGGGCTATGAACAGGCGCGTGACCACACTGTCAGCGCCCTGCCATGGATTGACGGATTCTATAATCACGCTTGACCTGCCCTCAGCTCCCAGAATGCGGAAACCTGAAGCATATTCCGGGAGATAGATCGAATCAGCATACGTTGACACGGATGAATTTCCGTTACCGCCGCATGAAACAATTGTTATTGCCAGTACAAAGAGACCGATGACTAAGTGTAGCCTTTTCATTATGTCTATCTCATTACGAATTAATCCACGTCAGACGGTGCCAGATTGCTTCAAGAGGTCCTTGTTTGTGAGAGGAGAGCCAATAGCGGCAGAATATGAGCTGAAGAATAAACACAGCAATGCCTATGAGCAGACTGACTGTATAACCGCAATAGGGAGCGAGATAAAGACCTATCGGGAAATAGATAAGAGCGCCTATGATGGATTGGGATATATAGTTGGTCAGACTCATTTTGCCGTAAAGGCGCAATAGGCCCGCGTTATTCCGGAAGGCGGTTCCGTAATATATCAGAACGAAACCGGAAATAAGTACAAAGGTAAAAGCAAGTTTGTGCCACATGTCAAAAATCACTGCAACCTGCGAAAGAGCAGCATCCTCAGTTCCTGCGTAATGAATTCCGAGAATATACAGCGGAATAAAAGCTATCGCGGCGATAACCAGAATTCTTTTCCAGAAACGGATATTTTCCGGAGTCCCGAGGAAAAGATGACGTCGGCCGAGAAGAAAGCCCAGAAGGAAAAGCCCTCCCGTCTGCATCATTCGCCCGGCATTGACAGCCCACAGGAAACTGGCTTTCTGGCCAAGACCGATATTGCAGAGGATAAAATCCCAAAAATCACCCGATTTCGTAACTTGTGCGACCTCTTCATACATAGCGCCGACATTCAGGTCAGGAAGCATATACTGAGGGTTGACTTTCAATGCTATGAAGTGATATAGCTCAATAGGTTGCATCAGACAGACTACGGCTAAAGCCATTACCCACCCGTCGCTCCAATGACGTGTTAAAAAGAGAATCACTCCGACAACGACAAACAGCATCAGCACATCTCCCGCCGGGAAAAAAGCGGCATTCAGAGTGGCAAAACCTGCGAGAAGCAAGAGACGCCACAGAAATCTGTATCCGAAATCTTTTCCTTTGATTTTCTGATTATAGCTCTGAATATAGAACGTGAAACCGAAAAGGAGGGCAAAGATTGCATAGGCTTTTCCTGCAAAAAGGAAAAAAGTAGTGTCAAACACTATTTTGTCCAGAGTCGCCAGCCATGCCGCCGGCTCGAGAGGATATATCGGAAAAATAAAATGTTCAAGATTATGTACCAGAAGTATCGCCATCACGGCAAAGCCTCTTAGAGCATCGACAACCTCTATTCTCGGGCTTTTTTCAAGTCTGTCGTTCATTTTGATGAAAAGTGATAGTAAATGTTTTTATTGTCTCCGGTGCAAAGTTAACGTTTTTCAGCAACGTATCAGGCCAACTTTTTTACTTTTTATAAAATCAGAGGGGAATACTATTATGCCGGAAAGAGAAAGGATGCACTGACCCTCTCTCTCCAATGATATCAAACTATATATGTCGAGACAATATCACAAAGTGACGGCGACATTATCCATGCAGAAATAAGCCGGCGTATTCATCCACATCCCCGAGCCGTCAGAACTTGACATCGAGAAGTCTATTCGGTTCACTTTCCCGAGCGGAGTCAGATCGACCTTTTTCCACTCTTTCAGAATTCCCCCGGCGTCGGATGAGCGGAAATCAGCGAGATAAACCTCGACTTCGCCCGTAGTTTCTCCCGAAGCGCTGACTCCGGTAATGGTAAGTTTAAACCAGTCTTTGTCTTCATAAGAGAATTTTTTCGCGAAGCCGTCGCCATTTTCCATTGAAAGTACGGCATAGGTGTTGTTGGTAAAATAGGCGTGGTCTATTATATGTTCTTCATTGTCATCCCGGAAATACATGTAAGCGCCTGATGAACCGAATGTCGGGCAATAGGACACGGCGAAGGTGCGGGAATGATCGAAACCGCCGTTCTTCATGTTGTTGTCGCCGAAATAGACGCTGCACTGGTTAGTATAACCGGCAGTTGTCATGTCGTTCCACTGCGAGATAGCGATTCCGCCCGAAGCAAATCCATAACCTTCAGTGGTTGTGTGGAAAAACAGATTGCTGACCGGATCAAGATAGCCGGAATAGTCTCCGTTATAAAGATTTTCGCCATAGGCTGTCGGTCCGGCGAGATATTGTTCGGCAACATCTTCGAAGGTAATCAGATGATAAGCTTTTACTTCGAAAGCAGCGGTAGCGTCCAGATCATTGTGACCTTCAAGCATCAGAGTAATCATGCCCTCGTTTTCCTTGTTGCGGTCATCAGCGGCGGGAGCGGTCACTGTCAGAATTGATCCGTCAAGCACGGCTTTCCATCCTGAAGGGACAGTGACTTCCGAAGCAACATAATCTCCGGAAATATTTACCGGGAAATCGCGGCTTTCTCCATAAGTGAATATTTCCTGAGCCTCTGTAGTTACCGCTACGGTCGGATCCTCATAGACGGGATCGTCGGAACAGGATGAGAAAAAGAAAGTTGAAACTAAGACAAAAAGAATTGATGATAATAGTTTTCTGTTCATAATAAAACTGATTTTATAAAAAATATAGTTGGCCTGAATTATTTTTTATGTTTAGTGAATTTAGGAGTGATTCCTATGAAGAACTCAAAATTTATACCGGGCATCGGCCGTGAAAGCACTGAAAGATAATCCTCGTTGAAAAGATTGTTTACAGCAAATTTCAACTGCAGATCCACAGGCTTGAACGACAATCCTTTTTCCAGCGATATATTGCTCATAAAATACCGTGGAAGATGTCCCGTCAGAGTATAATCGTTGCTTGACATTGTAAAACGTTCGGAATAGTAGGCCCACTTATAAAGGAATCCCCATGAGCGCCATGTCAGACGTCCGGTAAGCGAGGCCGAATGTTTCGGTACGTAAGGAAGCTGTTTCCCGACAGACTGGTCGGCAGGCGACATTTTTTCGCCCCCGTTGACGGAAGGAGTCCAGGAATATGAACCGTTTAGATCGACAACCCATCCCTTAAACGGCTCCATGGCCAGATTCAGTTTCCCTTCAATGCCGTAAGCATGCACCTTCTTGACATTTCTGGGCGAAAAGAACCCTTTGGTAGTTGGAAGCCACATAATCCAGTCGTCTATGTAGGAATCAAACCATGTCACACTTCCGCCTACCGATACAGGGAACGGTCGTGTCCATCCTGTGTCGAAACTCGCCCCCGCATCATAACTCCAGCCATTCTCGCTTCTGAGATCAGGATTACCTCCGGGGAGGAAATAAAGGTCATTGAGTGTCGGGAACTTATGGTTTTTGGAAACGGATGCCTTCACCATCACATTTCCTTTTCGAGAGATAAGTCCGTCAATGAAAAAAGCGGGGATCAGCGGAGCCCATCTGTCACCGAACATCTCTTCGCGTAAAACGACCGACAGCCCTATCGGATCAACGGGTTGCCATTTTGCCGAAAATGCACCCGAAAGCTCGATGCGTCCTTTGTCATATCCCACTATGGCCTTGTCACCGTCCTGCAGAATGATATTTTTATCCTCCGACCGCACGAAATGCTGATGGGCAGAGAGATTGGCGGTAAAATACCAGCGGCGCGCAGGAGTATATTCACCCTCCAGCTGACCGAAAACGGTATTGACTTTGCTCCTTGAACGCGTCATCTCCGCCCAGTTTCCTTCAGTGATTTCTCTGCGGTAGTCGTAGGCCATCCATGTGTGTATATATCCGGCCTTGGCTCCCGCTTTCCAGCTACTGCGGTTATGATCCCATGACAGCACACCTCTGAAAGTGTTTTCACGCTGCCGGTTCTCGAAATCCCGTTCATCCCCGTAGTCGGTTGTCAGCATGGGCAACTCGCGGTTCGACTTTATGAACCATGCGTTCAAACCGAACCGGTCGCCTTTGTTTGTGTTGTAATATATCTCCTGCAGGGCATGGAAATCCTTGTAAGCTCCGCTTCTGTTGCGTTCCGTCGGATGATATTGTCCTATGATATTGTGATCATCGTCATAGATATTAACTTTTTTGTCATGATTGACATATTTGTAGTCGTTTGGCGACGAAGAATAAACCACTCGCGTCGATACACTCCAATGATCGTCGCCGTATGTGAATCGCCCGAATTCGTCAAAGGTGCTGAATGAACCTATCCCCTGCACATACTGGGCGTTTATACCTTCGCCTACATCAGGAGTGGTCGCCAGCCTGACGAGACCACCGAGGCCGCCTCCCGTCTCATTGACCGATGAAGTTCCGTGAAGCAATGACGCGTTATCTATGAAATAGGCCGGAATGGTCGAGAAATCGGTCATTCCGAGCATGGGATTGTTTATGCGCATACCGTTCCAGGTCACCTGAGTATGGCTGGGGGAGGTTCCGCGGAAGGCCACTGTTGAAAGAGTGGCTCGCCCGTAACTCTTGACAAAGACCGACGAGTTGAATGTCAGTATGTCAGCCATTGAAAGGGCTATGTTTTCTTTCAGAGCGACTGAATCAAATGCGGTCTTCTGTACTCCGATCTCCTTCATGGGGCGTTTACCCAACACCACAATCTCACGGAGTTTATTGACACGGGGCGTATTCTGGGCATAGAAAGGCATAATAATGCCGAGACTCAAAACAATTGTCGCTATTCTTTTCATTTTCAGACCATGCATTATTTCCAACAGAACGCAGACGGGGTTACTCCGACATAAATCTCATCAAGCAGATCTCCTTCGCGTGAATAACGGTAAATCATACCCTGCTGCTGATAATCTATCGCATCTGCGACATAGACCTCCTCGTTGCCGGGATTAACCGTCAGACCGTAATATTTCGTATCTCGTGATTCCAGAAAAGGGCGCACAGGTATTCTGTTTGCCGTTACATCCATGCTCCAGATGTCATCATTTATCCAATAGAGCCGATCGCCGGAACCATTCAGCTGAAGTTCGCTCGGAGAGTCCCCGAGACGGAATCTGAACTCTTTCTCGATCTTGAAAGTGGCCGCGTCTATCCGGTAGAGCGACGGAGCCTCATAGCCGTAAGGCGATCCTTCATAGCCTCCGTCGGTCACTGTCCACAATTTACCATATCGGTCCAGGACAATGGATGTCGGCTGAATTCCCACCTCAAGCTGCCCTACGACTTTGTCCGTCTCTGTGTCGATCTTGATTATCCTGTTCTGATAGCTCCAGCAGTTGCAGAACACATATTTTCCATATTGAACCATCTGCTCCGTGGAACCGCTTTCCATTGCCATATCAGGGACCTGGATGTAGCCTGATATCTCATATTTTTTCGGATTCACTATAAATATACGGTTGTCCCAGAGCTGAGTGACGTATGCTTTCTCATCGTTCACGAAGTGGATATAGCGCGGAGACGTTAAATTCTCTATGCGACCCACCTCCTTGAATGTCACGGGATCTATGGCAAAAATGACATGGCTGTTGTTCACGACGATCCACCCTTTGCGGTCATGCATGGTCATCGATTGCGCCACGTCGCCAAGTCTCATTCCGTTAGCCCGGAAAAAGATTTCGTTCTCAACCTTGTTATTCAACGGATCATAATAGGAAAGAGTGGCATTCCCATATTGGAAATTACCCTCGTTAAGAATAAACAGTCCGTGGCCCGAAGCGTCAAAATCTTCCGGATCATCACCATAATCCCATTTCATGCACCCTGTCAGAAGCGTCATGACGCAAACTGACATCAATATTTTTCTAAAACAATCCATGATTCCGCTGATATGATAATTTTCAAAGCAATCTCCGGGACGGCCCTTCTCGTTTACCGGCCCGGAGATGTCTGACAGAAAAGAGTTATTTCTTGTTTTATACTTCATTTATTGTCTAAATATTCGATTATGATCTTCCTGACTTTGCAGCCAGGAAAATTGTCTCCAATGCAGATGTCACGACCTTATTTGACACAAAAAATCCGTGACTTCCTGTAAATATCCATACCGGTGACGGTGTAGGAATTCAAAGAATCACGGTCTGTTCTATATAGCAAAATGAAGTTATACGAACTTCTATCAGCTGAATTTCCGGATGCTCTGTAAGTTCCCGCAGAGACAAACATCAGTATGGTGAACACGGCAGGTCTTCTGACTCGTCCCGGTCATTCGCGTCTTCTCGCCGCAAGGGGCAATGACTTATTGCAAAAAACCGTTACATAATGGGGACTTACAGCAGCGGGTACTGTCAGGGATTCTCACCCTGTTCCCTTTTAAAGCTCCATATCGCCCGACTCTTCGGACAGAGCATACCGTTTCAGGCGCAAAGATAATTATTTTTCCTGATATACCAAATTCATTTCTTCACCGAAAGATCCTCAAAGCCGAACACTTCCGTCGAGACTTCACCAATAGCGCCACTGACAGCCAGAACCCCGCACTGCACTTTTATAAAATCCACATATTGCAGTCTGACAGGAGTTCCGTCAGCCATAACGGCGTTGGAGATTCTGAAACCGTTTCGCTGACCGGCTCCAGTGGTGCCGTCTCCACCAAGAGTGTCACTGCCGAGATTGTCGGCATATCCCCAGCCGTAGGGAGTATTGCTCCACTGGCCTGTCACCTGATTGAAACTGTTGTGAGGCAATAATCGCGTTCCGTACAACGTAAAATTCGGCTCAGTGATCCATGCGGGGAAATAAGAGTCCTGAGTATGCGATGTGTTGACAGGAATGATGCCGGAGTTGCCTTCAGAATCGGACCATACCAGATTCTGACGCGGAGCCGTAGGCCTGAAATAGGTAACGCTGTAGTCATGCAATGTCCCCGGCTGAGCGCTTTCTGAACCTCGGAGTTCATACCATTCGTCATCCGGAAGCCCGTTTCCGTTGACATCCTGCATGACCCACACTATTCCCGGTTCGTTGGAAGTGTCGTAGGCATTTCCTTCTATGGCGAAATCATAGTCTCCCCTACCTGCCGGAATACTGTGATCGAAGCCGACAATAATATATCCGCCGAAAGATCCCAGCGAGACGCTTTTGTTGTCCTCAAGACGCTTAAGCGCCCATTCCCTTGCCTCACTCCGGGTGGTGACCGGTTCCGTGAAATCCTGCTTGTCTCCTATGAACTGTCCCGGGGCCGCAGTGTATTCAAATACTTCCGACTGCATCGGGCTGGAGGCGGAAACAGCGGCACGGTAGCGGCTCTGTTCTGTTGCGGCAACACATTCGACCGTAACTTTAGCTGTGACGCAATCGCCGGTGCCGCTTTCAGTCACGGTCACGGCTATCTCATAACTGCCCGGCGATGAAGGTGTAAATCCGAATGCTTCGGATATACATCCGACAGAAACTCCATCGACAGCCCAGCTGAACTCAGGTGAATTGAAATATTTAAGTCTCGGAACGAGCAGAACCTGCCGTCCGGCAAAAGTGTAGCGGGTATTTGTTTCCGCAGCGAAATAAGTCTTAGGGAACTCGACTGAGTAAGGCATCTTTTCCACGACCTCTATTTCAATACTCTTTTCGGTAACGCCATCATCATTTGACGCCTTCAGCGTCAGGGTCTGCCGACCGATACGATCGGCCCGGAAAGTATATTTCTTCTCCGTACCCACTTTCTTCCCGTCAAGAATCCATTCGACGGAAAAACCGTCGATATCGTCAAACTGATATACCGGATCAAAACTATAGTCAGTATTTACGAGTACCTTCAGAACTTCAGCAGGAATTTTAAGTTCCACTGCAGGCGGAGTCAGTTCGACTACATCTATTCTGATCTCTTCTTCCGTTTTTCCGTTACGGTTCTCCGCTACGATAGTGACATAATATTCTCCTGTCTCCGCAAATGAAGTCTTATAGATCTCTGTGCGGCAAACCGTTTCACCGTCCATAATCCATGATACAGAACCACCGTCAAGATTACGGAACAGGGGGGCGATAGTTATCTCACGCCCTTTTTTTATGGTATATACACCCGTTTCGCTGTCTATGATGATTTCAGGTGCGTTGCCCGGCGTTACTTCCTCTCCGGTGATCACATCATCCTTGTTGCAGGAAACCGAGATTATCCCGGAAAGAACGAGAAGAAAGAGCTTGAAATATAATCTGGACATATATGTGAATTCATTGGTCTGTTTGAAAGTGCAAATATACTAATTTTCCCTCTCTTTCAGGTTTTCTCCCGCTATCTGTTTTCTATATCCGATTTTTTATTTAACTTTGTGCAACACTAACTAATTGTTTTTTTTATAGTTACATCCATGAGAAAACTTTTACTGCCTTTAGCGGCCTCTGTTGCGGCAATCTTCTCTGCCTCTGCTATCGATTATAATGTCACGGGTAAGATTTCCGGACTTGACGGGAAGAAAATGTATATGTTCGATTATGACATCAAGAAAAACATAGACTCTGCGCTCATAAGCGACGGTACTTTCACCTTCAAGGGTTCATATCCGCGTCCGGCGTTGGTCCGCATAGAAAACGGACAACATTTTTCAAACTGTGTCATCGATCCCGCTCCGGTCGTGGTTGACTTCACCACCCATCTCCCCTCATCGGGATCGGAAACTAACATGAAACTAAACATTCCGAAAGAGAAAGAGCGCGAGATCGACGTAAAAATAGGAGCGCTTCGCGACTCCATCATGGCACTGCAGATTCCCGAAGAGGAGAAGATCGCTATATTCGAGCCCAAATCCAAACCCATAATTGGCTCTTACATTGACTGGCTTGAAGATTTTATCGTTGAGAATCCCGACGGTGTCGGCGAAAGCGCTATAATGACATACGGAAATCAGATATTCATTGTCACTCCCGAAAAATGGAACGCCCTATACAACCGCCTTCCCGCTTATCTGAAAGGGCTGGAAGTCACTAAACATTTCAACAAAACATATTCACAGATGGCAAAAGCCGCCGAAGGCAAACCCTTTATCGACTTCATGGGTCTTACTCTTGACGGAAAAGACGCGAAGTTATCCGACTATGTCGGCAAAGGGAAATACGTACTCGTGGATTTCTGGGCCAGCTGGTGCGGTCCATGCCGGCAGGAAGCGGAAACCGTTCTGAAGCCCCTCTATCAGAAATACGCGTCTCACCCGAAATTCGAGATTCTCGGTGTCGGAGTTTGGGAAGACGCCGAACAGACGAAAGCTTTTCTCAACAAAAACCTGACACTCTGGCCCCAGATAATCGGCACCGGCCAAGAGCCCATGAACCTTTACGGCTTTCAGGCTATCCCGATGATCATTCTTTTCGGGCCTGACGGAACCATTCTCAAGCGGCAGCTACGCGGCGACAATCTTGTCAAGGCCGTCGAAGAAGTACTTAAATGACAGAATATGAAGCCCCGATGCAGTTGACAGTCCTGCACCGGGGCTTCTTTTTCCCCTGAGTATCACGAAAAATTTCAGTATTCGTAGGGGGTATGCTCTTTTTGAATTATTGCTCTGATCCGGGCTACGGTTTCCTGATTTGAGGCGGAAACATCCTCAAGTTCCTGAATGTCTTTTTCGAGATCGTAAAGCCTGATTTTATCATTTCCCTTTTTTGTTCCGGAAATGATACCTTTCCACTTCCCCATTCTGACCGCAATGTGTCCTATCTGGTCAGGATATTCCCAATAAAGATATTCGTGCTCTTTCTGGGAGGATGCTTGACCACACATCGCGGCGACGAAACTTATGCCGTCAGTGTGGGGCGAGTCTATGCCGGCGATTTCGGCCAGTGTCGGCATCATGTCCTGGAAACAACATATATGATCCGTTTCGGAACCGGGCTTTATATGACCGCGCCACATCGCTACCGCCGGCACTCTTATGCCTCCTTCATGAGGGAAACATTTTCCCCAGCCATATTCCGACTTGAAAGGGCCTCCGCTGTTGAACCACGGAGAGTCGCTTCCGCCATTGAATGTCGGTCCGTTGTCGGAGGTGAAGAATATGAGGGTATTGTCAAGAATTCCATCTTTTTCAAGCTTTTTCAAAAGTTCTCCGACCTGCCAGTCGAAATAACTGACCATAGCGGCATACGTGGCACGCGGATATCGACACGCAGCATATCCGCTCTGACCGAGATAGGGTTTCTCGTCGCCGAACTTTTCCACATAATAATCAACCCATTTTTTTGGGGCCATAAGCGAAACATGAGGCAAAGGCGTGGTCCACATGACAAAAAACGGCTTATTTCTGTTGGCGTCCACAAATCTGACAAGATCATCGAATATGAAATCATTGGCATAATCTTTCTGATAGAAACGCTCATAATTAGCGGGGTCATTCGGATCTTCACCATCGCGCAGATGCATGTAGTGGGGATTGAAGACCTTGTTGTCGAGCATCACTCTCCGGTCATCGGCATAGAGGAACGGTGGATAGTATGTGTGTGCCTGCCGCTGACAGTTATAGCCGTAAAAACGGTCGAAGCCCTGCCTGTTAGGCTCACCCTCCGAACCGGGATAGCCGAGCCCCCACTTGCCGAAACATCCGGTGACATAGCCTGCGTTCTGCATCATGCGTCCCAGTGTCATCGTTCCGGCCCTGAGCGGTGCCTGACCTTCGAGTTCCGGATGGACAAACATGGAATCATGGTTATTGACTGCACCTCGTGATGCCATTTCATTATTGTGGCGTATCTGCGCGTGTCCGGAATGCAGTCCGGTCATAAGCACACATCGCGAAGGCGCCGAAACAGGCGAACCGCTGTAGTGTTGGGTGAACCTGATGCCCTCGGCCCGGATACGGTCTATGTTGGGCGTTTCTATTTTCTCCTGACCGAAACAACCCAGATCTCCATAACCCAGATCATCCATTATTATATATACGACATTTGGCTTTTCGCCCGCTCCCATTGCCGGAATCGTCACCAGCGCTGAACCGGCGCAACCAAGGATCGATCTAATTCTCACTTTCATCGTATTTGGTTTTATCTTCAAATAATCATTATCATTTGGTCTGCAAGTAATCGATGTCAAAATCTTTTGACCGGAAATAATCGAGGGTCTTTTCTGTCAGCATCCGGAATTCATCAAACTGTTTCCGCTCACCTTTGTGCCACATAATTTCTGAGATTGCAAAAATACGCGGGAAAAGCCGGCTGTCAAGCATTTCCTGAGTCAGGTTGTAATCAGTCCAGAGGGCACATGTCACTCCAATGATGCGCCTGTCACCGCTTGCAAGCGCTGCGTCGGCCGGATTGGAAAGATAGGCTTCTTTCATTGTGAATGTACGTTCTGGTCCATAACCGCGCCAAGGCTCGAGAGGAAAATTCAGATAGCAATAATAGTTGGGGCTTAATATCACCTCATGATTTGCCGCAAGAGCGTTTTTCACTGCCAGATCCCTGTGGCCGCGGTAGTTCCACCATTGTATGACCGAATTATCGGGCAACGGATAACCGGGCGAATACACGACATCGCCCCAGAAAACCGCTTTACGGCCATGAGTCTTCAAATGAGAGGCAAGCTGCGCCGACAGCCACAGCTGGAGGTCATGGGTGTCTTTCAAGCCATTGGTGCGGATTCGGTTCTGGCAATCAGGACACTTTTCCCATTGCCCCTTGGGAGCCTCATCCCCTCCGAGATGGATATATTTTCCGGGGAACAGCCCGCAAATCTCATCAAGTATGATTTTCAAAGCCGCGAGAGTCGTGTCTTTCCCGGCACAAAAAATCCGGTCGGTAAATCCTGTCTCCGGAATCCTGACGGAATCCATGAAACACCCTAATTCAGGATAGGCCCTGAGAGCTGCCTCGGAATGTCCAGGAAGATCTATCTCCGGCATGATATCTATCCCGTAGGCGCCAGCGTATGCAACGACATCACGGATATCTTTTTTCGAATAGCTGCCCTGCTGCTGGACGCCACCGGCGACATAACCGCCTACCTTAGTCAGGCGGGGGAAAGCCTCAATTTCCGGCCGCCAGCCAAGTCCTTCGGTCAGATGCCAGTGGAAAACGTTCATCTTCAACATCGAAGCCATGCGGATATATTTCTTTATGCCGTCAACGGTCTGGAACTGACGACCAGAATCAAGCATGAACCCGCGCCAGCCACATCGCGGACCGTCGGCAACGGTCACATTACATGGAAATCCCTCGGATGAACCGAGCAACTGGCCGAGTGTCTGGAGGGCATATACGAAACCACGGTAATCGGAGACTCGAATATCGACATTGTTTTCTTTAACTGTCAGCCTGTATGATTCAGGCGCGATTTTTTCCCTGAGTTTATGGAATGCCGACACGCGGCAATCATTTCCTATGATCTCGGAGATCACGGAATAACGCTCTATCGTTTTTCTGACCGAATCGGGACAGATGACAGTAACCTTCAGCCTGCCGGGATCGCGCCTGACAGCGGCGCCACTGCACTCTATCTCCGACGGGACAGGCAGAATCGCAGGAGCATTTGCGCCCGACATAACCAAGAACATCGACATGAATAGTAAAAGGACTGGAGATCTCATCATTTTATATTTCGAGAAACAAACAGTTACAAAATTAGCGAAGTAATCCGAAGAATTAACATCTTCAGAAAGAATCATGAAGTTTTTTGCCAGCCGACAAATCTTTTTATGACAAAAATCCTGTTTTGACCTGATTTATTTTAGAGACCTCTTCATGAGAGTTCATGAAGAGGTCTCATTACCTAACACTAAACTAACCAATCTTTAGAAGTCATTCAGCACCTATGCCGTCATCCCAGCCGGGATTCTGTGTAAGTTGCGGATTAAGCACTCTTTCGTTTCGCGGAATCGGATAGAGGTAATAGTGCTCCGGCCATGTGTGGTCAGGAGCGGGATGGAAGGTCAGATAACCTTCGGCACCATCGCCAAAGACCGTCACTTTGGTTCCTGCGGGGAAATCGCTTTTCCTCACGTATTGGCCAAGTTTCTGCTTCATCATGTAGGAGCATTTCTTCCAGCGGCGAAGATCATCGAAACGGAACCCTTCGGAGAACAATTCGATTCGGCGTTCGCGTCGGATCTCCCAGAGCAGAGGCGAGACTTCATAATCATTCGGATAAGCCGGATCGCCGAGATCTCTCTTCGGATCGAAAGAAGAATTTATTTCCGAGACTTTCATGGGAGCTACATTTGCGCGAGGACGGAGCTTATTAATGGTGGCATCGGCGACCGCCTGATCGAAATGGCCCAGCTCGCATGCAGCCTCAGCCCAGTTGAGCATGGTTTCCTCAATACGGAAAATAGGCATATCTACTTCTTCGTTTCGTTGAGCTCCCTGCTCAAGATAGGTTGCGAAGAATTTCCAGTTGTTGTAGCCGAACGCCGACTTGTACCAAGGCTGATTGTTGAGAAAGAAATCATAGTGGGGAACCTGGCCCAGCACACCGCCGCTGAAACCCTGACGGAAAGGAAGTGTTTTCTGACGTTCCTTGGAAGTTCCGTAACCTATGCCGACGCGCTGAGCGAGACTGTCGATATATGCGCGGTCAGCGGGATCGTCGGTGAATTTCCATTTGTTGCTCCAGGCATCGGGTGCGCCTGAACGATCGACAACGTAGGGAGGAGTTACATGTAACCACAGACGATGGTCGCGGTTTGCGAACTCATCATACATATTGCGGTCAGAGATAAACACCGGACTTGTCCAGCGGGGCTTGCCGTCATAACACAGATAGCTGTCCACCATGTCTCGGGTTGGATTGTAGAAAGACTGGGCGGTGGTTCCTCCGATTGAAATAGCATGTGTCACACCTGCGGCATCGGAATATTCACGATACAGTATCACGCCGGCTACTCCACTGAGGCTTAGACTGGTGAAAAGATCATCATAACAGGGAGTCACATCGGGCATTGACTGCACGAGTTCCCTTGAAACGCGTTCACATTCCTGAAGATACTGTTCGGCGTTCTGCAAGCCATGATATTTGCGCCATGTTCCTTCAAAAAGAGTGAAGCGCGAAAGGAGTGCCTGGACAGTAGCCTTGTTTATGGTGTTGTTTCCGTCACCACCGACTTTTATGTTCTCTTCAGCATATTTCAGGTCTGCAAGGATATTCGCTGCCACCTGATCGCGTGGCGTGCGGGGACCTTCGATAATATCCATCTCGTCATCGGAGAGAACATGGTCGATCCAGGGCACATCGCCGTAGGCGCTGAGAAGTGAATAATAACGGTAGCTCCGGAAGAAATAACCGACACTACGCCAATGGGCTTTCTCTGCGTCAGTCATGCCGGAACCGTCTATGCGGTCGAGCATTATATTAACGCGGCGTATGTAGGAATAATAATCCCATGGGGCGCCGCTTCTTGAATCGGGAACGACAAATGTTCCTCTGATCCATGAACTTTCTCCGCTTCCGCGAGTTGAGTTATAGGAAATATTATCGGAGTTGGTTTCTCCGTAGCCGGGCACCGCAAGAGTTTCGTAGAGTCCCCATGCGTAAGCCTTGAAGTTATTATAGGTGGCGAAAGCGGTTTCCGCGGTAGGCTCGCTCAGCGGAGTCCTTTCAAGGAAATCATCATTACAGGATGTCAGAGCGGCCAACATAACCGCCGAATATATGATCTGCTTTTTCATTTCTTCAAATAATTTAGAGAGTTAAATTGATGCCGAACGATATTTTGCGCAAGTAGGGATAGGTCCACGCGCCGTTGGAAAGCATTTCAGGCTCAAGGCCCTTGGGAAGATGATCCCAGGTCTTCAGGTTTTCACCGGTCACATAGATTCGCAAATTCTCTATAAACAGACGTGAAATGATGTTTTTGGGAAGAGAATAGGAAAGTGTTATATTCTGCAGACGGAAGAAAGATGCGTCGGCAAGATATTTTGTCTGCGTCCAGCGGTTGTAGCTTGTGTTCACGCGGTTGTTGGCATAAGTTCTGGGGAAAAATGCGTTGGGGTTCTCTTCCGACCAGAAATCAAGCGTTTCCTTGAAATTGGTTCCCCAGTCGCCTGTAGGCCAAGCCAGCTGGTCCGTTCGCCAGTAATCACGCTTGCCTACCCCGTGGAAGAACATTGAGAAGTCAAAACCTTTCCAACTGAATCCTGCACGGATTCCATACTGGTAGCGTGGAGTGGTGTTACCTATAATTCTTCTGTCGCCCGGTTCATCGGCAGTACCTTCGCCGCTGTATATTTTACCGTCACCGTCATAATCCACATAGAGTATATCGCCGGGGTTCATTGTGCCTGCGCCGTAGGGCTTGGGAAGACCATCCTTAAGCGACCCGTCTTCGTTGAAATCGTCAGCCGTATAGAAGCGATCCGTAGTATAGCCCCAGATTTCACCGATATTCATACCCTCGTAATAGGTGGTGAGCAGTTTAGTCTCGTTTCTGTATTTTGTGATTTTGCTCGTTGAATCGAAAATATTAAATCCCACAAAGTAGTTCACCTGATCGATGCGGTCCTGCCAGCGAAGACTGAGTTCCCAACCTTTTGTGCGGAGATCCGCTGCATTCTGTCGTGCAGGTGTGGCGCCGATGATCCATGGCAGATCCATGCCCGGCGCGAGCATATCCTTAGTGTCGCGGCGATACCATTCGGCTGTACCGGTCAGACGGTTGTTGAAGAGGCCGAAATCGACAGCGAAGTCAAGGGTATAGACTTTTTCCCATGAGAAATTGGCACTGACAAGACCGGGGGCGCCGAGAGTGGTCGGTTTCTGGCCGTCAACAAGCCATGTAGTCTGATATATATTCATTGAAGGGATGTAGGGATAGTTGCTTGTAACCGCCTGGTTTCCGATAGAACCCCATGAAGCACGGAGCTTGAGATCGGAAAGAACCGGATGTAATGATTCCATGAATTTTTCCTGAGAAATTCTCCATGCCCCGGAGAAAGAAGGAAAGAAACCGAAACGATGTTTTTTCGGGAATCGTGAGCTTCCGTCATAACGTCCGTTTGCCTCCAGAAGATAGCGGTTGTCATAGTTGTAGTTCACACGATAAAACGCGCCGCGCACGGCATATTCCGAGAAGCTGTCGTTGGTAGTGGCGGTACCTGTCGCACCGGAAAGTGAAGGCAGATTTTCAAGAAGCACATCTTTTTTATTGGAATAGTGCTGCTCGAAATGACTCGATTCCTGATTATAACCCGCTGTCAGTCCTACATTATGACTGCCGATAGAAAAATCGTAGTTCGCATAGATATTCAACGCATTGTAATTTGTAGCGCCATTGGTCACGGAATAGCTGGTCGTTTCTGTACTGTTCATGATTCCGTTGAAATTCATCCCTATATACTTATACTGGTTGGCGTATATAGTGTTGTTGGATGTCGTGCGGTCGTAGGTATATTCACCCGTTACGCGAAGCCCCTTGAGAGGAGTGAGCACCACCCGGCCGAGGATGCGCAGATCGGTTGTCTTGATTCTGCGCGGTTCTGAATAGAGTACGTAGGTAGTGGAACATTCCGCCGGATAAACCACGCCATTCTGCTCATAAGGATAGATGTTCTGATAGGAAGGCAATGCTATGGCGCTGCCCCAGATTCCGTTTCGACCGCCTTGTTCGACGACAGAACGTTTCGCATTGGCATATCTCACATCCACCGATGTATTAAGCCAGCTGGTAACGTCACTTCCGAGAGAGACAGAGAAATTAGAACGGCGGTATTTATCCTTGTCTGTCACGAGGATACCGTCTTCATTCGTGTAACCGAAACCGATACGGTAATTGACGCGTTCGGTCCCGCCGGTGACGGCCGCATTGTGGTTCTGCTGGAAACCATGGCTGTCCATCATATCGGCGAAAATATCATTCTCGCGCATCAGAAACAGGTTTCCGCCTTCATCGAAGTAATACCCCTCGGGGTATTTGGAAGGATTGGCCATATAGTCGCGGATGTAGCCTTCCCACTCCGTTATGTTTTTGCCATCGACGTATGTGTCGTTGGCCCAGCCCATCTTCTTATACGCAAGCACCTCTTCGAGCGGCGAAGCCTTGTCGGGAAGTTCCGCAGCCTTGGAGAAAGAGAAATTATTTGAATATGAAAGATGTGGACGACCCTCTTTCTTACCTTGTTTCGTCGTTATGAGAATCACACCGAAAGCCGCACGCGCTCCGTAGATCGCTGAAGAAGCTGCGTCTTTGAGAATCGAAATGGTCTCTATGTCCTGCGGATCGATAAGGTTGATGTCCATGGGGACATTGTTGACCAGGACAAGAGGAGATCCTCCGTTGATTGAATTCGTTCCTCGGATGTTCAAAGATGCTGTTGCACCGGGAGCTCCCTGAACGTTTGAAGTCACCACAAGACCGGGGGCAGCCGCCTCAAGAGCCTGTGTGACCGATACGACGGGACGGTCTCCGAGGGCTTCCGCCACATTGACATTGCTCACCGCCCCGGTCAGATTTACTTTTTTCTGCGTTCCGAAACCAACGACCACTACTTCGTCAAGACTGTTAACTTTCTCTTTCAGAGTGACGGATGCGCCGTTTGTAGCGGAAATTTCAGTAGGATCCATTCCTATGTATGAAACAAGGAGTCGGGTAACATTTTCCGGTACTTTCAAGGTAAAGGCTCCATTGATATCAGTCGTCGTTCCTATTCCCTTTACGCCGACACACTGGACCGACGCACCGGTAACAGGCTCGCCATCCGAATCCATCACTACTCCTGAAACATTACGATAGACGGTAGAAGCTCCACCTGTGTTTCCGCCCGATTTTTCCGTTCGTGACGAAACTGCGCCCGAACCATCCTTGCGCGGAACAATAACGATGGATTTCTGAGAAACTATCTCATAGTTTAGTTGCGAATTCTTAAAGATTCGGTCAAGAACGCTCGTGACAGGAGCATTCTTAAAAGTGACGCTTATTGCCGGGAAATCCTTTAAATCCGCGTCCTTGTAGGAAAAACGATAGTCTGACTGGCGTTCTATCTCTTTGAGAACGCTCTGTAAAGATTGATTTTTGGCACTGATGGTTACATTGGAGGCTCGCCTGGCTTCGAGAGTCTGCAATCCCGCGAATAGGCACAGCAACACCATAAAACATCGAAAGACGGAAATGGTTCTTTTCATGTCAAGGTTGTTTGTTTTTGTGATTTTAATGATTGTTTGACATTAAAGACACCGATTACCTTCTATCGTACCTGATATTTTTTATGTTCTATAACATGTTTTTTGCACAGATGACACCTGAAACATTTCAGTAAGGCAACTCAAAACCGTAAATACGGCTGAGTATTTTAAGAGTTGTAGCGAGATCATTCCAGGGTAGAGTGCCGGTGAAATTACTGCGTATGCTTTGTTTGATTGCCGGGGAAAGAGTTATCTGATATGCTGTCTCGAGACTGTTTATCAGTGAATCGGGAGAAACATTCGTATAGACAAGCTCATCGGTTTTCCAGTCGGCGGAAATGGCATCAGCTTTTTTCATGATCTTCATCTTGCCCGTCATTCTGTTTATTATGGCTACTTCTCCCGCTTTCATCATGGCCGACTCATTCGATTTTTCAGCTTTAAGAGAAACCGATCCGCTGTCAAGAATGATTTCAGCATCTTCATTAAGGTCATTCGACCGCAAGCTGAAAGAAGTTCCCAATACTGTGACCGAAAAACCGTTAGCGGCGATACAGAACGGATGTCCCTGATCTTTCACAACTTCGAAATAGCCTTGGCCTACAAAATTCACATCACGCTCGGCGTCGCCGAAATTCTTCGGATAACTGATCTTTGAGTCGCCGCGCATGGTCACCAACGAACCGTCAGGCAGTCGCACCACCGCTTTCTGCGACCCGCAAGTGCTGACAACAGTCTCCATGTCAACGCTGTCGGAATGCTGACCGATCCATAAATATGCGACAGCCCCCAGAAGGAACACGACAACTACCGCTGCGACAGCAGAGAAAATTCGGAAAAATCTTGCGGACCTGACGTCTCTGTCTTCGTCGTTTCCTTCGCTGAATTCTATTCTGGAATCGACTTCTTTTTTTATTCTCGACAGAGCCTCCGAGTCATAGCGGCCGATCCTTACATTTGAATCGGTCTCTTCAGGCATGAGCTCTACCGCCTCATCCTCCGACATGGATTCAAGCCTGTCCCTGAGTTTCCGGAGTTCCTCAGGCTTCAACTCACCGGATCTGTATTTATTCAACAATTCTCTCATTCAAGTGAACTTTGGCTATTGCGATGGTTATTATCTCTGATAGAGACACAGAATTTCTAAAAATGTACCTGATTTGCAGTCAAAATCAACAAGACGACCGAAAAAGATCTGACATCCAACACCTCACGCAGTTTTTTCAAAGCCTGCGAAAGATTGTTTTTAACAGTCTGAAGACTGAATCCGGTCTGTTCCACAATCTGTCGGTGGGATAAACCGCGGTAACGCGAGAGTATGACAATCTTTCTCTGCGTCAGCGGCAACGCCAGAACAGCCGATATGACATGTCGGCGGAATTCATTATATTCAATGTCGGTTTCTGTGGAATGGATCGAAGACAGGTCACCCTCACGCAATTCGTCAAGACAGCATTCGACGCTTATACGCGAACGATAACAATTGATGATTCGGTTTCTGGCCGATCTATAAAGCAGACTTCTGAGCGAAAATTCGGCCCTTATATTGTTTCGTGCGTTCCATAAAGCCACAAAAACATCCTGCACGACCTCCTCCACGTCTTCTTCACAATCAAGATGTCTGCCGACGAAAATCAGGATTTCGGAGGCATAGAGACCATAGATTTTTTCAAAAGCCCGTTTATCGCCTTTTTTCAGCCGATTTATAAGGTCTTTTTCTCTTTCCACGGGGATTAGTCTATCTGTATCTTCAATATAATGCCCCGGATTTTAACTCATAAAATCCGGAGCTTCTTAGTAAGAAAGGGGTTAAGGCTGCGGTTTTCTCAGTCGATATTTCAGAATACGGGGAAAGTGGATGTCGAATCCACGAATTTTCGGCGCCATTCTTCCTCACTCATGCAGAGAATCATTATCCCCTGCACGAAATTCACGATTGTCCACAATCCGCAGGTTACGATAGAGAGAAGGATATTGATTATTCCGGCCGTAGTTTTTCCAATGAGGAAATACTGTATTCCGAAGCCGCCGATTAGAAGAGCGAGGATTCCGCATACGAGTTTTCGAGAATCGCCCGAGGAGACATTGTCGTATCTTGATGCGTACTGCATGAGTTCGGGATAAGTGAAGAGCGGTTTCCAGTCGCCGCCGTTGGCACTGACGGGGGTATCGCGAGTGACTCCGTAGGCTCCTATCTGTTCTTTCGTCATGGGGCCGATTGTCTGGCCGTTGAACTGAATGTAATATTCCATTTTATTATTCTTTTTACGTGATTGATATCACCGGGTTATTTATTCTACATTTGGAACGGGACCGTACTTGTTATCAGACTCCTGACTTGGCTGACACCACCATACAAGCAGGAAGATCCATCCTATACAGCACACAAGATTCAGAAGCACCCACCATCCGGAGCGGCCGGTGTCATGAAGGCGGCGTATAGCCATGCCGAGATTGGGAAGGAAAAGGATCAGCGACAGTATTCCATTGGTGCAGTACCACGACATGGGCAGCATTCCCGACGACGGATCGAAATCCTGCATTATGAACGGCATCGAGACCGAGCTTAGGATTGTGTTCAGAATGAACACAAAAAGCTGCCACCACCAGAATTCGGATCGCGAAGTGCGCCCGGTGAAAACGGCATATTTGCTGAATCCGCGCTTTATGGCTTCGCCAAAACCTATCTGCCGCTGATAACCGCAGGCCACCGCAGCAGAGCCGGAAGAGAGGATTTCCATCAGGTCGGGATAGGTGTAAAGCGGACGCCATGCCCCACCCTCGGCACTCACCATTGTGTCACGGTTAACTCCGTAAGCAAAAATCTGCTCCTTTGTCATAGGGCCTGTGACCTGCCCCTGATACATGATGTAATACTGCATGTTGTAAATTTTGAAATTTATTTTGACAAAAATATGAATTTTTTCTATTAAACGAAGAAAAAAGCGGTCTAAACTTTTAACAAAAGTCTAAACCGCTCTGTTTTCAGTCTTATTATTTATCCAAACTCAGATTTAATGCCGTTGCATCACATCGGAGGACGACCGCCGCCACCGGGAGGCGGTCCGCCGGGTCCACCGTGACCGCCGTGACGTCCCGGGCCGTCGAATCCTCCGCCTCGAGAGGCCGGCTCCTTTCCTTTTCCGAAGGTGTTGAACTTATAGCTGACGGTGAACATGAAATAACGGGTCAGATCATTGTAGGAGATATCAGATATATAGTTTGCGGTAGCCGTGCGGGATATATTGGATTTCTGCTGAAGAAGGTCGTAGGCCTTGAGCGACAATGTCAGTGATTTGTTGCGGAGCAACTGATAGGAAATCGATGCATTCCACATCCACTCCTTTTTGTCATATCCCTGGGAGTAGCCGCTTGTGGCAGTATATGAGAGATCCGTATTCAATATGATCCCTATCGGAGTGTAGTAATATCCTGAAAATGTTCCTCCGTAATTATGAATCGTCATATTTCCGGAATTCTTCGTCTGAAGGGAGTTCATTGTGTGCTGGATAGTGTAACGCGGACGAAGCTCCAGTTCGAGATTTTCCGGACGGAAAGCTATTGCAGGCATGAAATTCACTGATATAGCGGAACTGCGGTTACGGTCGCCGTTATTGAAACCTATGCTCTGATTGTACATTGCGAACGTATGGGCCGATACTTGCCAGTTCTTGTTTCGCAACGGCTGCGAAAGCATCGCCATCAGGCGGCCGCTCCAGGCGCCGTTGACATTTACGTAGGTCGTTGTCTGACCACCCGTCTGGGCATTATAGGTTGTCTTGGAAACGATACTGTTCTGGACTGCCGAGAAATCGCCCATCACCATTATGGATCTTTGGCTGGCCATGTTGAAATCCTGGAAACGCAGGCGCAGACTGTGGGTGAAGGAAGGATCAAGATTCGGATTACCGACGATGATATTCATGGGATTCGAATAGTCGGCCACAGGCTGAAGCTGAGTCATCGACGGCTGTGAGGAACGACCCATATAGTTCAGCATTATCGAACGGCTGCGCCCCATCTTGTAGCGGTATCTCAGGAACGGAGCGAAGTTCCATACCCATCGTGTCGGAATGCTTTTCGCATCGGAAATAAGATTCTCGCTTTTCGACATCTGGGGCACGAGAGAGAGTCCGACATCGATATTGTGGGTAGATGAGACATGCTTGAATCCCACGCGGATATCCTGATTGAAATAATCGTTACGGAAGCGGTTGGAAAGCGAGTCATTGAACACCAGATTCTCATAGTCGATCCAGGGCATGGAGCCTGCAGCAGGGTCATCGGGATAAGTGACCGGATGATCATAGACCATGCGGTCGGAATTGTTCCAGCGATACTGCGCGCGATAGGCGAACGTCAGGAAATTGCCTTTCTTAACATCTCCGATCGGTTCGGTCCATGTCAGGCGAGCGCTCGCATTGTCACTCCATGTGTGACCGAACTCATATTGGTCATAAAGGTCGATAGAATCGTTAAGCAGGAAGAAACGAGAGAAAGAATAGGCATCGGAATGTTCACGCACGTTCGAATGGCTGTAACGCAGATTGACTGAGAATGAACGTCCCGGCTTGTTGCGGAATTTGTGACTGTAGATAAGCGAGGCCCCGTACTCGAACGAGTTTCCGCGTGAACGGCTGTCGTTGAAAGTCTTGCTGACCTGGGAACGTGATGCGTCGCCCGCATAGATCATGGTTGAATCGACTGATGCCGATTTATTCATGTTATATGAGAAATTGGGGCGGAAATCGATCGTATTGAATGAGTCGGGATTCCACTGAATGCGGAAATCGCCGCGCACATTGTGGCCTTTGTCGCGTTTGGCGCTCCAGGAATCCTGGAATGACGTCGAGTCTGCGAAAAGATACTGCCGGTTCTGCGTCTGATAGCTTTTGCGGTCTGTATTGCTGTACATTATATCGCCGCCGACGCGAAGCTTCTCGCCATTGCCTACATTGAAGTTAAGACCGAGCGCTTTGGAAGTGTTGATACCGTTTGACCCTCCGAAGCGGCGGAAGCGGTTTCCGTTGCTGTCGGTGAAGCCGAGCTCGTTTATATTGTTGAAGTTTCCGAGAAGCGTAATCTGGTTCTCGTTCCAGAAACGGTTGATGTTGAACGAACCCTTGTATCGGCTGTCAGTACCGTAACCGCCTTCGATAGTGCCGAAATAACCGTTTTTCATACCCTTCTTCACAGTAAGGTTTATGACCGTCTCGTCTTCACCGTCGTCAACTCCCGTCAGACGTGCGAGATCGCTCTTTCGGTCCACGACCTGAAGCTTGTCTATCATGTTGACGGGAAGATTCTTGGAAGCGACCTTAGGGTCATCGGAGAAGAATTCTTTTCCGTCAATGAGGATTTTTGAGACTTCCTTACCGTTAGCTGTAATCTTGCCGTCGGAACCTACTTCAACTCCTGGGAGGCGTTTCAGAAGATCTTCGACAACCGCGTTAGGCTGAGTCTTGTAGGTGTCGGCATTATATTCGATAGTATCCTCCATTACTTTGATGGGAGTCCTGACACCGACAACACTGACCTCGCCGAGAAGCACACCTCCTGATGACAGGCGTACCGTGTCGAGTTTCACATTGCTTTTCTGAAGATTCACATTGGTGAAATTGTCCTGATAGCCTATGAATTTGGTCTGGACGATGTAACGGCCCGATTTCAGATCGGGGAAACTGTAATTTCCCTTGGAATTTGTTGCGACCCCGGCTACGAATGAAGAATCCCGCGCCTGCAACAGACGAACCGAAGCACCCTCGACCGGAACTCCATCCTCATCCACCACAGTTCCACGAATCACCATCGAGTAGGCTGTAGCTGATATAGCCAGAAGGACCGCAATGAAAAACAATTTTCTTAAAGAAGTTTGCATTCTTGATATAAATATTAGTTGAAACCTATTGGATTATTTATTTCACGACATTTCAGACAACAAAAAAACGCAATGGTTTAACCCTGCGATAAAGCTTTTGCGCGTTAACCCGCGAATAGCTTCAAAACATATCTTAATTACAGATTTTAACATACGGAATTATCGACTTTTTTTATTCTCCATTTTATATTTCCCGGCCGGAGTTCCGAATCTTCATTCATGGAGAATGTTATTTCAATCCAATTGTTTAAAACCTTTGGACAGTCAAATTTGTCTTATATATAAAGCTGATTCAATATTATCGGTCAGTACTTATAAAGACACACGACTATGAAGACGGTAAGGAAACTTTCATTAATGACGGCGGCGCTTCTGACGGGTTCCGTGTCATTGAATTCATGCGACGCACTGTGGGACGCGGACATCTCCTATAACGATCCCTATTATTACGGCAACGGATACTATGGCTGGGACGGAGAATGGCTCCCCACTCTTGCAGGCGCTCCGTTGATTTCTCCATATTATTACGGAGGTTCGGCATTTCCTGTTGGCAATTACCGTCCCGTATATCGGCCCGGCGATAATCCTTGGGGCGGTCCTGTCAATGTAAGACCGCCAAGACCCGTCACCGGTCCCGGAAATTCAATCGGCAACATCAGGCCCGGGCAGGGTGCCGGCAATTCCAATAACGGGCGTCCGGGGTTATTGCGTCCCGCTCCCGGAGCTTCGACCTTCCCCAACATAAAAGGGTCGAATCCAGGTATTCAGTTACCCCCTGCAGGTTCAGGATTCAAGTGGACACCCCAGACATCTAAAAAATAATACCTGACGGCATAAAAAAGCCGCAGACAGAGATGGGATATTCCGATTAGTTTTTGTAATTTTGCCACTTGAAAAAAATTACAAAGCGTGGAACCCAAGTATATTTTCGTCACCGGAGGCGTCGTCTCCTCCCTGGGAAAAGGTATTATCTCCGCATCGCTCGCTTGTCTTCTCAAAGCCCGCGGCTACAGAGTGACCATTCAGAAATATGATCCGTATATAAATATAGATCCGGGCACATTGAATCCTTATGAGCATGGTGAATGTTACGTCACTACTGACGGTCGCGAGACAGACCTTGACCTCGGACATTACGAACGCTTCACCAACGTTTGCACAACCAAGGCCAACAATGTCACCACCGGTCGCATCTATCAGAATGTCATAGACAAGGAACGTCGGGGAGACTATCTGGGAAAAACCGTACAGATCATCCCCCACATCACCGATGAGATAAAGCGCAACATAATGCTCCTTGGCAACACCGGAGACTACGACTTCATAATTACCGAAATCGGAGGAACGGTGGGCGATATAGAGTCGCTGCCTTTTCTGGAGGCCGTGCGCCAGCTGAGTTGGGAAATGGAAGGCAACAGCATCTGCATGCATCTTACCTATGTCCCCTTCCTTCACGCGGCAAAAGAACTGAAGACCAAGCCGACCCAGCATTCTGTCAAGAAGCTGCAGGAGCTCGGAATCCAGCCCGATATCCTTATTCTGCGCACGGAACATGACATACCTGCCGGAATGCGCCGCAAAATAGCACAGTTCTGCAATGTAGCTCCCAATGCTGTATTCCAGTCAATAGATCTTCCGTCGATCTACGAAGTGCCCGTTGCGATGCACGCCCAACATCTTGATGAAGTAGTGCTCGGAAAACTTGGGGTTAATCCCGAAGGCGAACCCCACATGACACCGTGGATGAACTTCCTGGACAAAATGCACTCTGCCAAGCAAACCGTCACCATAGGGCTTGTAGGCAAATACGTCGAGCTTCAGGACGCATATAAATCCATCAACGAAGCCCTTTTTCAGGCTGCCACCTACTGCGACCGCAAACTTGACCTGCGTTATATCCACAGCGAGAAAGTCAACAATGCCAATGCCGCCGAGCTTCTGAAAGAGATGGACGGAGTGATTGTGGCTCCCGGTTTCGGCCAACGCGGCATAGAGGGAAAATTCGCGGCTCTCAAATGGTGCAGGGAAAACGATATCCCTACGTTCGGAATCTGCCTGGGCATGCAATGCATGGTGATCGAGTTCGCCCGTGATGTCCTCGGTCTCACCAACGCCAACTCCACCGAAATGGATCCTTCCACTCCAAACAACGTCATCGACCTTATGGACGAGCAGAAAAGCATATCCAATATGGGCGGAACGATGCGTCTCGGGGCCTACGAATGTAAACTCGAGCCGGAAAGCATTGCCGGGAAAGCCTACGGGAAGACCATTGTCAGCGAGCGCCACCGCCATCGCTTCGAGTTCAACAGCGACTACCGTCAGCGCTACGAACAGGCAGGGATGAAATGCACGGGAGAAAATCCCAAGACCCATCTTGTGGAAATTGTGGAAGTACCGAGCCTGAGATGGTTTATGGGAACCCAGTATCATCCCGAATACACCTCGACTGTCCTCAATCCTAATCCTCTTTTCCTCTCTTTCATGAAAGCCGCCATCGATTATCAGGCGGAAAGAACCAACCAACAACCAACTAACTGATGAACAAGACCAACATTATGGGTATCCTGCTGATCGGGGCCATCTTCATGCTATGGATGTACTTCAACCAGCCCTCAGCAGAAGAACAGGCCCGCATGGCAGAGAAAGCACGTCAGGAACAGATCGACGCGCAAGCTTCAGGCACCGATACCAAGGCCAAGCTCACCGACACTGCAGTCACTCCGCAGGAAAAAGCGATAATCGCATCGACAATCCGGGAATTCGGAAAAAAAGATTCGACAGGTCTCTGCGTTCTTAACGCTCCGGCCGCATACATGACAATGGCTCCCGACTCCGTGATCGGAGGCAATGTCACTCTTTCCGACGGATCGAAGGTTGAAATGAGATCAATCCTCAATTCAAATTACGGCAATCTTCCCAAGACGAAAGCCGCTGAAGCATGTGCGGTATTGAGAAAAGCGCTTGCCGATGTGGCCAGATACCGCGGGTTTGCTTCCCATCTTGCGGGCGACTCCGCCACCGTGCGCCTCGAGAACTCACGTCTGGCACTTGATATCTCTAACAAAGGTGCACTTATATCACGTGCTGCGGTAAAAGGATACCAGCGATTCGATTCAACGCAAGTCTGCCCTATTGAGCCAAAAACCGACGGATACGGATTTACACTGACTTCCGCAAGCCAGAGATTTGACACCCGCGACTTCTACTTTGATATAGTGGAGCAGACAGATTCTACCGTAACCCTGAAACTTCAGCTCGGCGACGGTTCTTCGTGGGGAATCCGCTATCACCTTGCGCCTGACAGCTACCTGGTTGACATGCAGATCGTGCAGGAAGGCATGCAGAATGTCATTCCGGCCTCTGTCACGACTATGGAATTCAACTGGGATCAGACAATGGCAAGAAATGAAGAAGGCAGAATGTTCGAGGAACAGAACTCGGCCCTCTATTACATGACTGTCGGTGGCGACGTTGAGAACCTGAGCGAAACATCGGAAAAGAAAGAAGAAGTCACGCAACGTCTGAAATGGATCGGTTACAAAAACCAGTTCTTCTCTACAATTTTCATTCCGAACACCAATTTCACAGGCGCAGATCTTAACTCGGTTCCCCTCCCCGACAATGCAGCATATCTGAAGAGAATGACAACGAACGCGGAAATGGACTATTCGTCCACCCACGCAATGCCGGCCGCATTCACCATATTCATCGGTCCGAATTCCTATCCTCTTCTCTCTGACCTCGAGGAGAACATCACTCCCGACGAAAACCTTCACCTCACGAAACTCATTCCGCTGGGATGGAGCCTCTTCCGCTGGATCAACACCCTCATCGTGATTCCGGTCTTCACATTGCTCGGAAAATATATCGCTTCCTACGGTGTGATCATTCTCATTCTGACCATCTTCATCAAGCTCATACTTTTCCCCTTCACCTACAAGAGCTACATGTCGCAGGCAAAGATGCGCGTGCTCGCTCCCGAAATAAAGGAAATAAACGAAAAGTATCCCGGCCAGGAGAACGCAATGAAACGCCAGCAGGAATCAATGGCACTCTACAGCCGCGCAGGTGCATCGCCCATGTCGGGATGTCTGCCTCTGCTGCTCCAGATGCCTATCCTCATCGCCATGTTCAAGTTCTTCCCCTCGGCCATTGAGCTCCGCGGCCAGTCGTTCCTTTGGGTAGCAGACCTCTCCGCCCCCGACTATATCATCTCGCTCCCTTTCTCCATCCCCTTCCTCGGCGACCGTCTCTCGCTGTTCTGCCTGCTCATGACAGTGACCAACATCCTCTACACGCGCATCAACATGCAGAGCCAGCCCGGAGGAAACTCTATGCCCGGAATGAAATGGATGATGTATCTGATGCCTGTGATGTTCCTCTTCTTCTTCAATAATTATGCCGCAGGCCTCAGCTACTATTATTTCCTCTCGCTTCTCATCACCATCATCCAAACCTACATTTTCCGTCAGGTCGTCAATGAGGAGAAAGTGGGCGCCACAATGCGCGAGAACGCGAAGAAACCGAAAAAGAAATCCGGTTTCATGGCACGTCTCGAGGAAGCCCAGCGCAAACAGCAAGCTATGCTTCGCGAGCAGGAAAAGCAGCGCGGCAAACGCAATGGCGCGAACAGACGTTAATTCAACCCTAAAAATCAATATAATATGATTTCAAACAAAGTACAAGACGCTATCAACGCGCAGATCAATGCAGAACTCTGGTCTGGCTATCTCTATCTTTCAATGGCCATGAACTTCGAAGCCATGGGCCGTCCGGGAGTCGCAAACTGGTTCCGCATCCAGTTTCAGGAAGAACAGGCTCACGCCGAAATCTTCATCAATTATCTTGTACAGCGCGACGGACGCGTAAAACTCGAGCCTATTGCCGCTGTTCCTCAAGATTGGGCTACCCCTCTTGACGCATTTGTTGCAACTCTCGAGCACGAGAAGAAAGTAACCGCTATGATTAACGATCTCTATGCGCTTGCCGAAGCTGAAAAAGACTATGCTACACGCGACCGTCTCGCCTGGTTCGTTGGAGAACAGGTCGAGGAAGAAGACAACGCCCGCCAGCTCATCGACAAATTCAAACTCATCGGCGACAACGGAATGGGCCTCTACATGCTGGATCAGGAACTGGCCGCCCGCACATATACAGCTCCTTCTATTCTTTCAGCAGAATAAATTTCCCTACATACCACCGACAAAAAAATCCCGGATCGCTCCGGGATTTTTTTATTGAACTTGATTTGACTTTCTGAAATAAGTTCAAATCAGTTTATTGGTTGAAAGGTGGAATCAGACGTTGAACAGGAAGTGCATTATGTCGCCGTCCTGAACCACATACTCCTTTCCTTCGATATTCATTTTCCCCGCCTGACGCACTGCTGCCTCCGATCCGAGCGTCACGTAATCGTCATATTTTATTACCTCGGCGCGAATGAATCCCTTTTCAAAATCCGTGTGGATTATACCGGCACATTTAGGTGCTTTCGACCCCCTCAAGAAAGTCCATGCACGAACTTCGTCGGGACCCGCAGTGAAATATGTCTGCAGATCAAGGAGAGAATAGGCCGACCGGATCAGACGGGCAACACCTGACTCTTCCAGACCGATTTCCTGAAGGAACATCTGGCGGTCCTCGTAGGTGTCCAGTTCGGCAATCTCAGCCTCTGTCTGAGCAGCAACCACAAGCAGCTGCGCATTCTCCTCGGCGATCGCTGCGCGGACAGCATCCACGTAAGCATTGCCTGTGGCAGCCGAAGCGTCATCGACATTGCAGACATAAAGGACCGGCTTATTGGTCAGAAGAAAGAGGTCGCGCGCGAATTTCTGCTCGTCGATAGTGTCGAATTCAACCGTGCGTGCCGCTTTGCCCTCTTTCAGGGCCTCATAATAACGGCTAAGGACTTCATATTGCATCTTTGCGACTTTGTCACCGCCGGTCTGCGCCTGCTTCTGAGTGCGGGCCATGCGGCTCTCAACTGTTTCAAGATCCTTGATGAGAAGTTCGTAATCGATGATCTCCTTGTCGCGGACAGGATCGACTGTACCGTCAACATGGGTGATGTTATCGTCATCGAAACAACGCAACACATGTATGATCGCATCCGTCTCCCGTATGTTGGCAAGAAACTTGTTGCCGAGACCTTCGCCCTTGCTGGCGCCTTTTACGAGGCCGGCGATATCGACAATTTCTACCGTAGCGGGAACCACACTCTTCGGCTTACACATATCGACGAGCGTGTTCAGGCGGTCATCGGGGACTGTGATGACACCGACATTGGGTTCGATTGTACAGAAAGGGAAATTGGCCGACTGAGCCTTAGCGTTTGAGAGACAATTGAAAAGAGTGGATTTCCCGACATTGGGCAATCCCACTATTCCGCATTGAAGAGCCATATATAGGGGTTTTGATTATTATTTGATATTAAAAAGACATGCAAAGTTACATAAAAAACCCCGAATACCAACATGTAACAGCCTTTTCAAGGCCTGACCGATGCAGGAAAAGCCTTGCTGCCACTCTCAGGCAAGATGGATAAGTTTCCGGAATATATCGACTGTTTCCGGATTTCCCGAATATTTACCCTTGTCCTCGCTGAGTTTGCATGTCGGGCAATAAAACGGCCACGATTCCGTGATCTTGACATCGGTCAGCTTTATGACTATGTTCATCGGCCTGACGTTTTTGAAATCATTGGTGAAATGAGTCCCTATTCCAAACGACGGAATACATTTGTTCCTCGCATACTTCTGGATTCTTATGGCTGAATCAACATCAAGTCCATTGCTGAACACTACCTGTTTGGTTGCGGGATCGATCTTCAGGGAACGATATTTATCGACAATCAGGTCAAGCTGTTCGAAGTCATCTCCGCTATCCACCCTTAGCCCTTTGAACATGTTTGCGAAATCCTCCGAAAAATTCAGGCTGAAAATGCGCCATCCGTAAGTGTCATAGAGAAACGTTCCGAGCGCGCCCCTGTATGTGTCGGACCACTTGCGCATCGCGATATGGTTGGCCATCTGCGGCCCGTACATCCCGGCGATGGCACAGACAAACTCATGGGCCATGGTCCCGACCGGCGTCAGGCCGTATTTCATGGCGAAATAAACATTGCTTGTGCCCACGAAGCGTCCATCTCCCTCGGCTTCCATGCCGCTGTCCCTCAAAGCCCTTATGACAGTTTCCTGAGCCGCGAACGACGCCCTGCGCCGTGTCCCGAAATCGCTGAAACTGCAACCTGCTTCAAGCAGGCGCCTCCCTTTCTCGAAGGTCTTCTCATAATAAGCATCGTAATCCATACCTTCCGACTGGCCGGTCATGATGTAATAAAGTTCGGAGATAATCGCCAGCACCTTGACCTCGAGCAATATGGTGCTGCTCCAGCAACCCTCGAATTCCACAGAGAGATGGCCTGAGGCATCCTGACTTACACTGACAAGACGCCTGTCATATCGGAAACCACGCAAATACTCGCAGAACCAGGCCGGAATGTAGCGGCACCTCGTTTTCAGAAAATCCACTTCCTCATCGGTTATGACCACATTTTCAAGCATGGCGATCTGTTCCGCAAGCTCTCCGGCGAAGCCCGGAGGATAGACGGTATTGTTTCTGTCCATAAAACGGTATCTCACCTGCGTGCGGGGATAATTGTCTATAACCGCGCAACACATGGTGAATTTATATAGGTCATCGTCCGTGAAATGAGTTATTATCGGTCGCATGGGAAGGTTTATTGTAAGTCATAATCCATAAGATACCGCTGACTGCGGCAACTTTCTCTTTATAACAATCCGGTGCCTCTTTGTGTTGCGCTAAGTTTTCATCCGCCCGGTCATAACCGGCTGCGGGGAAATTGGTATTATTTCATGTAAAAAAGGTTATAGCCTGTTATCCGGATTTTATAATTTTGCCAATGGTAAGTTGAAATTTTTTAAACTGTCAAGTTTTATGAAAAAGACCTCGACACTGATATTATTCTCATTAATTATTCCTTTTCTCACATTTAAACCAATGGCACAACAGATTATCGAGAATCGCTTTCGGAACGGAGTGAAGAAAGAAATAGTCCAGACAGCAGGGCGACAGCAGCTCGGAGAGTTCGCGCCCGAGTTCGCGCATCTCAACGACGACATTCTTTTCGGAGAGGTATGGAGCCGCAATGATCTTCTGTCACTGCGCGACAGGAGTCTCGTCACAATAACCTCACTTATAAGCCAGGGAATCACCGACTCGTCACTCACATTCCATCTTCAGGAAGCCAAAAAGAACGGAATAACCCGCACAGAGGCTGCCGAGATCATCACTCACATAGCGTTCTATGCAGGGTGGCCCAAAGCATGGGCAGCATTCCGGCTCGCTAAAGATGTCTGGAACGACGACATCAAAGGCGACGACGCCAAAGCCGCATTCCAGCGCGAAATGATTTTCCCGATCGGAGAACCCAACACCGCCTACGCCCGCTATTTCAAAGGCAACAGCTATCTGGCACGCGTATCGGCCGATCAGATTCCGTTTGCCAATGTCACCTTTGAACCCGGATGTCGCAACAACTGGCATATCCACAAGGCTTCAAAAGGCGGAGGACAGATGCTGGTCGGTGTTGCCGGACGCGGTTGGTATCAGGAAGAAGGAAAAACCGCGCAGGAGATCCTCCCGGGAACGGTAATACACATTCCGGCCAATGTCAAACACTGGCATGGCGCAGCACGGGATTCATGGTTCGCTCATCTTGCATTTGAAGTTCCGGGAGAGAACACGGAAAACGTATGGCTAGAGCCTGTTTCCGATGCCGAATACGAAAAACTCTGAAAACAATTGACCTGAATTGATCCAAAAGGGGGCGCAATCGCGCCTCTTTTTATTTTCCGATTTTTCAGAGATCCATTGAAACAAGATTAAAATAGCCGGCGTATGTCAAGGATCGTTTTTCACTATATAAACGGGACATTGGACGTTTGACGGATCAATAGCGTTACAAAGAGAGAGAGGATGAACCATGAAACGTTAATTTTGTCTTTCGATAAGTTTTTTCACGTGATTTATATTATATTTGCATCCGGATTGAGAGTGCTCTTTCCACGACATATTGAAATAATAGAAGCGTTATGCTTATCTTGTAAGTGAAAACGTAGGAAATTTTCGACCGAGCAAGGATAGCATAGTGGTTCTCACGCATATAGCGTGGGCTACTATTGTTACATCTGCTCAAATGGTTTCCTACGACCTTCACTTAAGACGTGGCATAGTTGGCTCACGTTTCTGCATTATAAATTAATCTCTCCAACGAGCCAATAGAGGGCGATAAGATAGTATGAGACGATTCTTTTTTTCAATTCTTTTGTTAATTGGCATTATTGGTATGGCTACGGCTTCCTCCGTGTTCAAGTCACTCGATAATTTCAATGACAAAACTACTGTGATTGTTGAAGTTGATTCAGTATCTTCAACACCAGTCCTTCAAGATGTAGTGTTTCATAACGCAGGGAAAGCCTATGAATGCAAAGAGCTAAAGACTACTCTTGTCAGTAGTAAATTCACCATTGCGGCAGGGTTTAAGAAATTTAAGACCTTTGAAAACTGCTATCTAACTTTCATGCTTAATGGACAAATGCAAAAAGTTAGGATAATTCCTGAAAATGCTTTCCTTCTGGGAGGATATAAGGATGTCACATTCAAAAAATAAAATGCAAAATGAAGTTACTTAGATACATATTATTCATCTTACCGTTTATATTAGTTTCGTGCGGAGATAAAGACGAACCCTACACAGACCTGTTTTCAATTGCCATAGAGTTGGATGAACAAGGAGGTGAAGTTCATATCATCAAGCACGAATGTGAGGTAACGGTCAATGGAGAACAGCAATATGTTCATGTCACGCTTTCGGGCGATTTCGATGACTTAAGCCTTCTGCCTCCCTACAGTTCTCGCGATTGGTCTATGGTCACTATTGGAGATTCATCCATGAGTATCCTCATCCTTGCAAACAACTCCGGAGCAGTGCGAAAGGATAATGTCGATTTTGTGGTATCAAAAGGATCTGTCAGGAATGAAGGTACTATTTCAATTGTGCAGCTTCCCAATTAATGCACAGAGTAGGCTATATGCTTTGATTAGGATGGCATCATCGACATGACGTGAAAGCTAATAAAATATTAATTAATCCTCCATACATGAAAACAATCGAAGCAAACAAAGAACTCATAGCGGCATGCGGCCTTTACTGCGGCGCATGCCGTAAGTATCTGTCGGACAAATGCCCCGGTTGCCATAATAACGAAAAGGCTTCGTGGTGCAAGATAAGGTCTTGCGCTATAGGTAATGGTTATCACTCTTGCGCCGAATGCTCCAAGGATGTAAATGAGTGCAATACGTATTCCAATCTCATCGGAAAGATATTCGCCTTTATTTTCAGGTCAGACCGCCCGGCTTGCATCCGCTATATCCGCGAGCATGGCGAACAGGCTTTCGCCGAAGAAATGACTAAACGTAAATGTCAGACAATTAAAAAGAAATAAATCATGTTTATCGCAATTCTAAAGTATAAGAAACCGTTGAGCGAGGTTGACCGCTTCCTTCAGGCGCATCGCGAATATCTTGCCGAGCATTATGCCGCCGGTGATTTCATCGCTTCCGGCCCACAGACTCCTCGCGTTGGAGGTGTGATTATGATTAAAGCCGAAAATCGCACGGGGGTGGAGGCTATAATCGCACAAGACCCTTTTAACATCAACGGCATCGCCGACTATCAGATTGTGGAATTTACTCCGACAATGTTCTGTGACGCTGTTCTTTCAAATTTCTTATTGTAATTTGTTGGTATATGGTAAAATTAGAGGATGCTGTTGAAATAATATCTGCGCTTGAGAATGCAGGAATCAAAGTGTTTATTGATGGAGGCTGGGGAGTCGATGCGTTGCTTGGCTATCAATCCCGGGCACATAGTGATATTGATATATTTATAGAATCTTCCCATAAAGATAGCGCACTCAAAATACTATACGCCAATGAATATAAGGAAATAAAAACGGACTATACTACTTCGGATCATTCCGTTTGGAAAGACAAGAAAGAACGCCTCATCGATTTACATATATTTTCATATAGCTCCAATCTCAATTTTATATTTGAAGGACAGGAATACCCAAGAGAGGTTTTCTCAGGAAAAGGGAAAATCGGGGATATAGATGTAGTTTGTATACCTCCCGAATATCAAGTACAATTCCATTTAGGCTATGAGCGTGACGTTAATGACATAAAGGATGTTTTAAAAATTTGTGAAACCTTTAACATTGAAATTCCATCAGAGATACTGAAGGAAATTCCACATTAAGACGACTAATATGCCATACATATCGATTGAAAGCGGACAGCTCACCTCTGAACAGAAGAAACAACTGATAGAACGGCTGACAGCAACAGCCTCCGAGATAACCCATATCCCGGAGCAGTTCTTCACGGTTACAATCAAGGAACTGCCGGACGAGAATTTCTTTGCTGTGCAAAGCGCTAAAGCGATGACGGCATAGGCGGCAAATCCATTGATGAGATTAAACGCAACTACAAAGGATGAGCCTCACATTACGTCCATATCAACCTTCGGATGCCGCAGTGATTACATCGTGGCTTAAAAGCGAATATCTTATGCGGCAATGGTGCGCCGACAGATATGAGCGTTATCCTGTCATGCCCGAAGATATGAACGAGTATTACGAACGATACATTGACGGACAACGTTCACGCGCATTTACAATGGTGGATGGCGATGACATTGTCGGGTACATCACCTTGCGTACTCCGACAGACGACCCGGCGGAACAGCGGCTGGGATTTGTCATTGTCGATGATTCTCGGCGTGGCTGCGGGTTAGGCAAGGCACTTGTTACAATGACAGTCAAGTATGCTTTTAAAACTCTTGGGGCTATGAAAGTGTCACTCGGTGTCTTTGAAAATAATCCGTCCGCCATCCATTGCTATGAAGCGTCTGGATTCCATAGTGTTTTAAGGCATGATACCGAGAGCTATGAATGTCTGGGCGAAACATGGAACTGCATCGAGATGGAACTATTACCATGAGCCAAAGGAATCTTAGTGATATGACTCTGGCAGAACTATGGGAACTCTTCCCAATAGTGCTGGCTGCATATAATCCTGATTGGTCGGAATGGGCGAATGAAGAAATAATTAATCTTTCAGCATTGCTAAAAGATTACTGTCCGATTATCAACCATATTGGAAGTACGGCTATTCCGAATATTCAGGCAAAACCTATAATTGACATTCTTGTCGAGTTTAATCCCGATATCGACTGGGTGCGAATCAAAGAAAAAATGGAAACGGCGGGATATATCTGTATGTCAGTTTCCAATAACCGCATGAGTTTCAACAAAGGATATACCTCCGCCGGGTATGCCGACAAAGTTTTTCATATCCATTTTCATAGAATCGGTGACAATGATGAAATACTTTTCCGCGATTATCTGATTGCACATCCGGAAGTAGCTGAAGAATATGAATTATTGAAACTATCGCTAATCCCTAAGTACAAAAATGACCGCGACGGATATACCGAAGCAAAATCCGAATTTGTACGACGGACTATAAAACAAGCCTTAGAACAATGAAACACAAAATATATCCGTGCTCGAGCGACACACAGACGGTGTATCTGAAATCGGTTGTCACGCGCCCGTCAATCTAAGACGGAGGAAAAAATCCGCAAGGCAATCCACGCAATCAGGAATGGTAAAATAGAGCTACTGGAGAACCTATGACCCCCTTTTAGGCGACAATGATATTTCAGTTGTTCGCAAAGGAGGTTTTTCTGAATTCCGAAGGGCTTTGCCCGATAATGCGCTTGAACAGACGGGTAAAATGCTGAGGATACTGAAATCCGAGATCGTAGGCTATGATAGCTACATCATCGGATGACGACAGTAAACGATGTTTCGCTATCCTGATGATATGGTTGGCTATAAAGTCTTTGGCATTGACTCCGGTCTCTTTCTTTACCAGATCTCCGAAATATCCCGGCGAAAGATTGACCTGATCGGCAAAATAGGCGACTGACGGAAGCCCACTTTTGCACTCCTCGCTGTCGAAATAATGCTGCAGGGATTTCTCAAACTTCCGGACGACATCGGAGTTTACGCGATGGCGTGTTATGAACTGGCGGTCATAGAAACGATAAAGATAATCAAGGAGCAGCTGAATGTTTGATGAGATGAGACTCGCTGAGTGGCGGTCAACAGGATGTTCAGTCTCGCACTTTATTTTTTCAAGGCAATCGAGAAAAAGTTCTCTTTCCTCCTGCGACAGATGAAGCGCTTCCATCTGCGAATAATCGAAAAAGGAATATTTGTCAATCGTGGCACCGAGCGGAGTATCGAAAATAAGGTCAGGATGGAAAAGAAGACCTATCACATCGGGAGCAAACTCCTCGACTTCCATATCTATTCCGACAATCTGCCCCGGCGAAAAACTGACTATGGTTCCCTCCTGATAATCATATTCGCGGCGCCCGTATTTCAAAGTACAATTAGTCCCGTTCTTAAGGAAAAGCGCATAAACTCCGTAGGTCATCACGATATGATTGACGGATTTCGTTGCCTTTTTGAGATCCACGACAGATACCAGCGGATGCTGGGTCTCGATGCCGAACAGTTTATTATAGTCGTCAACCGAAGATAGGGTTACTTTATTCTGAATCTTTTTCATATCGGCAAAGTTAGCCGATTATTTCCATAATTCACAACATAATGCTAAAATTGGTAAGCACTCAGCGAAACTGGTAATCCTGCAAATAGACTTCGATTGATCTTTTTTTCGTATTTTTGCCGCATAAACTATTTGAATCATCTGATAAAACATCACATTCATGAAAATACCTGAGGACATAGAGCAACTTAAATCAGGAAATTGGATTAACGGTTTTACCGACAATATCACCGCAGGACTTGAGAAATGCGAGGAACAGTGTTTCATCCTCAACTCTCTTCCGCCTTCTCAGAAAGAACGACGCCTGACAATCCTACGCGGTCTGTTCGGTTCCATTGGAGAAAAGTACGTACTTCATTCCCCGTTCCGCTGCGATTTCGGATTCAATATCCATATCGGTGAGAATTTTGTAGGCAATTTTAATCTGACCATTCTTGACGAAGCGGAGGTAACCATCGGCGACAATGTGTTTATCGGTCCCAATGTCACTATTTGCACAATCATTCATTCTCTTGATCCACATGAACGCAACGAAGGGATCATGCGTGCCAGAGCTGTTAGGATTAAAGATAATGTCTGGATCGCCGCTAATGTAGTGATTCTTCCCGGAGTTACAGTCGGAGAAGGAGCAGTTATCGGCGCCGGAAGTGTAGTGACCAAAGATGTGGCGCCTTTCACACTTGTAGCCGGAAATCCTGCCCGCGAGATAAAAAAGATTCCTCGTTGATACGTCGTCACCAGGCAAGCTTATTTGATTGACCCGGTGCCGTATCGGTAATTTTGGTAGGCATTACCGTATTTTATATAAGCCTGAATATTGTGAGTTTTATAATTTTGTAAACAAAAAAACACAGACAATGATTAGAAAGACATTTGTAGCATTAGCATTAAGTCTGGCGCTTGGATCCGGCATGGCTCAGACTGTTCAGGAACCGGCTAAGGTTTATTTCACATCAGAAATAACTCCGGAATCGCTTCTTGATATTTTCAAATCACTCGGAGTGAAACCCGAAGGCAATGTAGCTGTAAAAATAAGCACGGGAGAATCGGAGGAAAGCAACCATCTGCGCCCCGAACTCATCGCTCCGCTTGTGAAAGAAGTCAAAGGCACCATCGTTGAATGTAACACAGCCTACAAGGGCAACCGTTCGGACACTGAATCACACCGACGCGCCATCGAGCAGCGCGGCTACGGAAAGATAGCCGTTGTGGATATTATGGACGCTGAAGGCAGCATGCCGCTGCCAATGCAGGATACTACATATTTCGCCGACAATCTCGTTGGCAAGAATCTTGCCAATTATGACTTTATGATCAACCTTGCACATTTCAAAGGCCACGCTATGGGCGGTTTCGGAGGTGTCATAAAGAATCAGAGCATAGGTGTGGCTTCGGCCGACGGAAAAGGACTCATCCACACCGCAGGTCTTTTTGCCGATGCAAGCAAAGCTTTCAACAAGCCAAAAAACGGGCAGGACGGTTTTCTCGAGTCAATGGCCGGCGCAGCCCAGTCGGTCCACAATTATTTCAAGGGCAAGAAAGGCATCGTCTATATCAATGTAATGAACAATATGTCGGTTGACTGTGACTGCAACGGACACCCCGACAAACCTATGCTCAAGGATATGGGCATTCTGGCATCGCTTGACCCCGTAGCTCTCGATCAGGCTTGCCTTGACATGGTGTTCAACCACACTTCGGCTGAAGGAGATGACAGCGCGCCGCTTATCGAACGCATCAACACCCGTCATGGCACACACACTGTCGATTATGCCGAAAAAATAGGCCTCGGAACAAAGAAATATGTTATTGTAAATCTTGACTCTAAATCAGCCAAATAATGAACTGATTTAAACTTATTGCAAATTAACATTTCGAGTATTATTTCGAGATGATTTCGACCTTTTTGAAAGAGCAATGGGGTTCCATTGTGATTGAAAAAAGGGAAGAAAGCGGTCGGAATCCTGCCGAAATGGTAAAGCCGAAGGTTTCCGTCAGTTCTGAATTACATTTTGAAATAAGTTAAAATCAGTTCTATATAAACGATGACATTCAGATCGACAATCGTATTGATTTCTGTATCGTTTTTTTCGGCTCTTGAATCTTCAGGAGCCGAAAATATTGATACCGTCAGGACTCTTGACGAAATTGTGGTAACGGGAACGAACAATGCCGTTCCTCAAAGGCTCTTGCCATATACCGTATCCGTCATAGACAACAGTCAGCTCGAGGCTACGGGACAGACCCAAGTACTGTCCGCTTTGTCAGGAATGGTGCCGAGTCTTTTTGTTTCACAACGCAGTATTTTCGGATTCGGAGTCAGCAACGGAGGATCAGGCCACATAAAGCTCAGAGGGATTGGCGGCGACCGTGCAAGCGCTGTGCTGATGATGGTTGACGGGCAGCCTCAGTTTGCAGGAATCTATTCCCACCATATAGCCGATTTCTACGACAAGGAATATGTCGAGCGCATAGAGGTGCTTCGCGGCCCCGGATCGGTTCTCTACGGCTCAAACGCTATGGCCGGAACCATAAACGTTATTACAAAGAATGCCCCGGGAAACGGCGTACGCACAACAATACGGTCGCAATACGGGTCCTACAACACATGGCTTTCATCAGCGACCAACACCATAAGACTCGGGCTCTTCTCATCTCTCGTTTCCCTCTCTTATAACCGCACGGACGGAACCGTCGATAACTTCGACTTCAAACAGGCAGACGGCTACGCGAAAATAGGGTATGATTTTTCCGACAAATGGCACGGCTATCTCGATTACACTCTCATGAATTTCCGTGGCAAGGACCCTATCTACCCTACTCTGTCAAATCCGGTATCTACCGACATCTACCGGCAGAACATAATCCGCGGAGAAGCGGCCCTGACCATTTCAAACAATTACGGGACAACCTCCGGAACCGGGAGAATCTATTACAGCTACGGCAATCATTTCATCGATGATCCCCGCCATTTCCACAGCAAAGATGACCGCCTGGGACTGATTCTCTATCAGAATTTCAAACCCTGGGAAAACGCGTCGGCTACTGTCGGTTTCGATTTCGACTCATATTCGGGAGAAATACCCGTGTCGGGTGGAAATAACCATACCGAAGGCTCCATGAGCACCATCGGACGCAAGACAATCAAAGAATACTCGCCATATCTCACTCTTTCACAGATGTTTTTAGAAAATCTCATCAATATTAACGGAGGTCTGAGAATGGCTAACAGCGACAAGTTCGACACGCGGTGGATTCCACAGATTGGCTTCGCCATGAATTTCGGTAAAGCATGGACTGTAAAAGGGAACCTTGCTATGGGCTACCGTAATCCTTCTTTCCGTGAACTCTATCTTTACAGGATGGCGAATCCCGATCTTGAGCCGGAAAAGATGATGAATTACGAGATATCGGTTGCCAAGGCTTTCTCTCGATATTTCACAGCCGAACTTACCGCCTACTACAGCAAAGGCGACAATATGATCCAGACGGTTGACCAGAAAAACCAGAACACGGGCCGTTTCATTAACAAGGGCATAGAAGTTTCGGCCCACAGCCGGCCTCTTGACAACCTTCGGATCTCGGCGACATACAGTTACCTCCACACATCGCTCGACAATCTGGTGGGCGCTCCCAAAAACCAGTATTATATCGGATTGGAATGGAGTCCCTGGAAATTTCTCGACTTGGCGACAGATCTGAAAGGCACGGGAGGATTGTATGTGGCTGAAGGCATGCGTCATCAGAATTACGCGCTGCTTAACCTGAAGGCGACATGGAAGGTGTGTGATTACGTATCTCTGTTCACGCGCCTTGAAAACATTACCGACGCCCGCTACACAATCAACCGTGGTTATGAGATGCCCGGTTTTACCGCTATGGGAGGTTTCAAACTTCAATTCTGAATTTTCAGCCTGACAGTCACTGATAACTAAAAAGCGGATTCTTTATCGGAACCCGCTTTTTAACGTCTGTCTGTTATGCAATGTCATGCCGGCGTCCACTTGCAACGGACCGGAGAGACGATTGCGCCTTCCTTTTTCAGTGCAGCAAAAGCTTTGTCAACAACTTTGCGGTCAAGACCGGTCAATTCTGCGACCTTACCGGCATTCACTGGTTCACCGGCTTTACGCATTGCCTCAAGTACGATGTTTTTTTCGTCCATTTCTATTAATGATTAAAGTTTGTAAATAATAACCATCTTCAGTCGTTCAATGTTCACCGGAATCATTATCGCGGTCCTTCTCTGCGACCTTAGACATAATATATAGTAGTCTAATAGACCACTTTGTCAAGGATGCCGGAGAGACGGGCGAGGAGGATGCCGTAGTTCGTCATCGGCACGCGCTGCTCTCGGGCACGCGCCACACGCGACAGGATATGCCGGCGGTTGAACATACACCCTCCGCAGTGAATCACCAGCGAATACGGCGTCAGGTCGTCCGGGAAATCCTTGCCTCTGACGAAATCTATCACCAGCCCCTCCCCTGCCTTGCGGCGCAGCATAGCAGGGATCTTTACGCGACCTATATCCTCGTTTTTCGGAGCATGGGTGCAGCTCTCCGCTATCAGTACACGATTACCGTCACCGAGAGCGTCTAACGCCGATGCACTCTCCACAAAGTAGTCGATGTCACCCTTGTAGGCCGCCATCAGTATAGAGAACGACGTGAGACGGCTGCCGGGCGGCGTCATTGCATATACTTCCTTGAATACTTGCGAGTCGGTGATGACCAGCGCGGGCGCAGATGACAATCCTTCAAGCGCGCATGGCATAGTGGCGGGAGTGCAGCAAATCGGCACGCATCCCCTGTCGAGAAGTTCGCGGATGGTCTGCACCTGCGGCAGGATAAGACGTCCCGCCGCAGCCTGCGAGTCCTGCGGCATCACCAGAAGCACAATGTCGCCAGCATCGACAAGCCCGCGAAGCAGGCTCACATCACCCGAATCCGACGGCATAACCCTCAACAACGCCTCTATCACACAGTCACGGCTCTCCGTTGGCCTATTGATGGAAGTGACCACGGTTCCCTCCGGCACCATACCGCGCAGGTCGGCCTTCGATACGATCTCTACCACAGGTATCTTCCTTCTATCCAATTCCTGCCGCCATTCAGTCTCACAGATAGTGTCATGACCTGTAAGGAGAATGGCGATGTCAGCCCTGTCGAGAACCTGACGCGTAGAAGAAATGCGCCGGTCGCCAAGTTCGGAGACATCGTTGAAGCCGGCGGTGTCTATCAGTACACACGCTCCGAGCCCGGGCAGTTCCATAGGCTTGAATACCGGGTCGGTAGTGGTGCCGGGAATATCCGAAACCAAAGAGGTGTGCTGTCCCGTGAGCATATTTACGAGCGACGACTTGCCGCTGTTGCACGCCCCGAGTACGATTATATGCATTCGGTTGGCCGAAGCCACTGTCTGATTCATATTCACTTCACTGTCAGAATCTGAAATCACGCTGTCCTTCCTGAATTTTCCTGAGATACTCCTCCGTTTTCTCGCGCACCTTCGGGTTCGGGATGCTGTCTAGACTGTTCCTTATCATGGCGAGACCCTTGCGGCGTGTCGATTCCGATGCATAGTCCTTCAGGTACTCCATGAGAGTAAGCATCGCGTTCGGCCCGCAGCAATTGGCAATCTGGCCGTTTTTCAGCAAGGTCATGAACCGGTCGCCTGTGCGTCCCTCGCGATAGCAAGCTGTGCAGAAGCTGGGGATGTGACCTATGTCGAGTAGCCATCCCACCACCTCGTCGAGAGTGCGCGTGTCGGAGACATCGAACTGCTGAGTATTCTCCGGCTCCTCGGCATATCCTCCCACCGACGTGCGCGATCCTCCGCTTATCTGCGAGATACCATGGTCGATCACCTTCTCCCGGACCGCGGGAGATTCACGTGTGGACACAATCATGCCGGTGTAAGGCACCGCGATCCGGAGCACGGCGACAATCTTACAGAAGAGGTCGTCGGAGATAGCGTCCGGGAAGTCGGCGGTCGATATGTCATCGGCGGGACATATTCTGGGCACGCTGATTGTGTGCGGGCCGACACCGAACCGTGCCTCGAGATGCTCGGCATGCATCAGTAGTCCTATGAAATCGTAGCGGTAGGTGTTGAGCCCGTATAGCACCCCGATACCCACATCGTCGATACCGGCCGTCATCGCCCGGTCCATAGCTTCGGTGTGCCACGCATAATCGCTCTTCGGGCCGGCGGGATGAAGCCTTTCATAGTTGGCCTTGTTGTAGGTCTCCTGAAAAAGAATGTAGGTGCCTATGCCGGCATCGCGCAGCCGGCGGTAGTTATCGACCGTGGTGGCAGCGATATTCACGTTGACACGCCTGATGGCACCGTTGCGGTGATGTATGGAATAGATTGTCCTGATGGAGTCGAGAATATACTCGAGGGGGTTGTTCACAGGATCTTCGCCGGCTTCGAGAGCAAGGCGCTTATGGCCCATGTCCTGAAGCGCGATTACCTCCCGGCGTATTTCCTCCTGAGTGAGCCTGCGACGCGGTATCGTGCGGTTTTTCACATGATAAGGGCAATATACGCAGCTGTTGACACAGTAGTTTGACAGATACAGCGGTGCGAACATCACTATGCGGTTGCCGTAAAACCGCTGCTTGATATCACGCGCCAGTTCTTTCATACGTCGGCACAGCTCCGGGTCTTCACATTCAAGCAACACTGCCGCCTCCCTGTGGGTCAAACCTTTTCCCAGAGCACCCTTGCGGAGTATAGACTCCACAAGACTTCTGTCGGCGGCATTGGCAGCCGCATACTCCATGGAGGAGAGAATCTCGCCATGGTCTATAAAGTCGGTGGCTACCGATGATTTCGGATCATACATATTGATAATTAAAATCTCCTTTTTCAAAACTAAGTTCATAACCGGCGCCAGCGAGTTCCCGCTTCAGGGCGTCCAGCCCCTCGATGGCCTCTCGTCCCCGGCACATCTTGCCGTTGTAGAGTGAGTAGCTCTCTCTCACCTCCGGCGGGGAGGCGTTGGGCATCACCACATTGGCTCCGGCAAGTATTCCCTTCACCCTCCCTTCTTTGCCAACCGTGGCAAGGGCCGTCGTCGAAGGTATATTGGCGTTCGGGAACATAAGCCGCAGGATAGATATCAGTCTGAGCGTCATATCGACGCTTCCTGAGGGAAAACCGGAGAAAGGCGTCGCGCTGTGTGGAATGAAGGGTCCTATGCCTATCATCTCCGGGTGGAGAGCAGCCATATACTCCAGGTCTTCCGCAATTTCGCAATAGGTCTGGAACGGACTTCCCACCATTATGCCGGTGCCTGTCTGATAGCCGAGTTGCTTCAGAGTTTCCAGACACCGCAGACGGTTGTCGAGCGACATACCCGGAGGATGCAGCCTTGAATAGTGATAAGGATTGCGCGTCTCGTGCCGCAGTAGGTAGCGCGTGGCTCCTGCTTCATAAAACGCCGCATACGCGGCATCCGGCCATTCACCGAGCGACAGGGTGATGGCTGCATCGGGAAACAGCCCGTGGACCTGCGCGACCATGGAACATATCGATTCCACCGTGGCGGCAGGATCCTCGCCCCCCTGGAGCACGAACGTTCGGAAACCGGCTTCGTATGCCTTTCCGCAACATTCCACTATCGTAGAAGTGTCGAGCGAATAGCGGCTGAGACTGCTGTTATCGCGGCGCAGACCGCAGTAAAGGCAGTTGTTTCGGCAACGGTTGGTAATCTCTATGAGCGCCCGGGCATAGATCTTGCCTCCGAATACGGCGCGCGCAACGCGGCGCGCCGCATCATGGAGATACGCAATGTCTTCCGGAGACGCGTCAGGAGCAAGCAGACGCCGATATCCGTCTGTAGCGGACAGGCATCGCTCTTCCTCAAGTCTGTCAACCAAATCCTTGTACGCCCCGGTCATAACCGTTACCTTACAACTGTCAGTAGGTCTTATCCTTCTTGAGGAGTTCCCGATCGAAGCGACGCTTCCCATCGGTGACAGTTGTACCTGAGCTGGGACCTGTGATACAGCCACCCTCGCATGCCATCACCTCGATGAAATTAGCTGGAGCCTTTCCGGTCTTAGCGAAAGCGCCCAGCATGGCTATCGACTTCTTGTTAATGTCGGCAACCTGCATTGCCTTCACGGCCTCAGTATCGAGTTTCAGATAAGACTTTACCGCCTCCGTCACGCCGCCGCTGCGGGCGAAACCATGGGCCTCGCGCACCGACTCGAACTCCGGATCGGATGGCTGCGCGGCCTTGAAATCTATGTCGTAGGCATCAAACAGCGAGCCAAGTTCCTCGAAAGTCATCACAAAGTCAACGGCTTCATCTCTTCGGCCCTCAATGCGCTTGGCAATGCAGGGACCAATGAAAACGGTGAGCGCGTCGGGATATTTCTCCCTGACAATGCGTGCGGTGTAATACATAGGCGAGCCTGTTGACGATACGTAAGGCTTCAATCCGGGCAGATGCTTCTCGGTAAGCTGGATGTAAGCCGGACAGCAGGAGGTGGTCATGAATGGCTGTCCCTGTTCAATCTTCTCGAGAAGTTCCTTCCCTTCATTCTCTGTAGTGGACATAGCGCCCTGCGCCACCTCAACCACCTCGTGGAATCCTATGCTCTTCAAGGCACCATAGACCTGCGGAAGCGTGGCCTCGAACTGGCCGAGGACCGCGGGGGCAACCATAGCCACCACTTTCCGGCCGGCGCGGATGTTCTGAAGCACGTCGAAAGTCTGCGAAATCTCGAAGATGGCGCCGAAGGGGCATGCGTTCAAGCATTTTCCACAATAGATGCATTTCGACTCGTCGATATGCTCGATGCCGTGCTCGTCCTTGGAGATTGCGTTTACTGGGCACGCCTCCTCACACGGGACTGGGATATAGACTATAGCGTGGTAAGGACAGCTCTTGTGGCAGATGCCGCAGCTGATACATTTGTTATGATCGATGTGAGCTTTCCCGGTATGCTCGTCAAGGCTTACGGCACCTTTCGGACAGTTGTGGATGCAGCTTCTGGCCACGCATCCCCGGCAAAGGTTGGTAACATCGTATTTGATCTGCACACACGAGGAGCAAGCCTCGTCGATCACACACATTATATTCTTCTTGATATTTTCCTTGCCGGGACGCTCGGTATCCTGACGGGAAAGCGCGATCCGCGCATATTCCGACAGCGTGGTGAGTTCATCGGTCTCGTCGCTCATATCGAGACCGAGCAACGGAAGGGATTTGTATTTCCACACCGCTCTCTCCTTATGTATGCAGCAACGTCCGGGATGTTTCGAGTGACGCGGACTCAACTCAATAGGCAGCCGGTCGATCTTCTCCACCAGCATTCCATCTTTCCAAAGCTTCACGAGCTCTGTGAGAAGACGGTGACGCACTATCATGATATTGTTTTTGTAGGCCATTATTTATAATTACTTAAGTGATGATTTCGGCCCGCAAAATTACAACTTTAAATCCTGATTACGAAATATCATGGCAATTATCTTGTTTTCAGCCTTCGGAGCGAGGCAAATCAGGGCCTTCCGAGGGTGTAATTAGCGAACCTAAGAGGTCATATCTCAATCATACACAAAAAGAGAGTGCAACCCGATGAGCTGCACTCTCTTTTATTATCGTTTATTATGGAGCTTATTTCACTTCCTCAAATCTAACCATATCTGATTATCAACATTTAGTGTTGCATGATACAAATATGTGATTTCAAGTTCATAGGAATGACATCGGTTACTTTGTCGTTTTGGGTCTTATCTTGTTTCTTCCCATTCCTTTTTAACTCGCTCGACTTCCGCGATCAGCTGCTGCTCTGTGGGAAGATAGAGTTGATATTTAGATGCAACAATTGTGTTATTGTCCGAGGGAAGGGTCATCTTAACCAATGTGTCGTTTTTGGCAGTGCATAGTAATATTCCGATTGTGGGATTCTCCTCCGGGAGTTTCTCCGTACGGTCGTAGTAATTGACATACATCTGCAATTGTCCCAGATCCTGATGAGTTACCTCGCCTGTCTTTAACTCAAAATCACGAACCGGCGAGCAAGACGGTTGTAAAAGACTAAGTCGATAAAAAACTCATCATCTTCGAGTAATATCCTTTTTTGACGCGCTACAAAAGTGAACCCATTTCCAAGTTCAAGAATAAATTCTTGTAAGTGATTAATTAATTCTGTTTCAAGATCACTCTCGTAGTAATGTGCTTTCTTTTCCAAACCCAGGAATTCCAAAACCATAGGATCCTTGACAATTTCCTGCGGTTTTTCAGGCTTCTTCTCTTTCCTTGCCATGGCAAGAACCGATTCCTTGTCGTTACTGAGTAGCAACCGCTCATAGAGCATTGAATTAATCTGACGTTGCATCTGGCGTGCAGTCCAGCAATTATTTGCCGCTTCAAGCTCGTAATATTCGCGCTTGTCTTTGTCAGAGATTGCTATAAGTAACTTATATTGACTCCAGTTGAATTGCGTCCGCAGTGTGGACGCAATTGGAAATTCAATATAAAATTGTCTTGCACGTTCCAATTGGCGCTGTCCAAAACCACTTCCGTATTCGGGTTCTATCTCTTGAGCAAGATTCTTTATAAGACCTTTACCATACTCGGCACGGGCTTGGCCGCCCTGTTCTTCCTCGACAATACGTCGTCCTATTTGCCAGTACATCTGTACGCGACAAAAGTCAACTGATCGGACAGCATTAGACCGAGAGGTTTCAATAATCGAGCGTATTTCAGATACTAAATTCTTCATGAGTTTATGATGACTGGTTGTCAGTTATTTTGCAAGCTACAAATTGATAGCCCATTATCTATTGAGGTGACGGAAGTCTTGCCCGACCCATTGGGTCCGGCAATAACTATCGAGACGGGGCGATGATTACTTCTTGTGCGAGCGAGTGAAGAGCGAAACTCGTTTCGGCTATTCCGAGTGCAGCCAAGATCGGAATGTAATTCACTTGCTGCCATTCTTTATTCTATTTATGGCATCGCCCCATTTCTCTTGAGCCGCCTGTGCAGCTGCTTCAATCCCGGCAGCCACACGCTCGGCAGCCCGGCGGGTGCTTTTGCGGGCATCTTCGGCAACTTCACGCATAATCTGAGCCATGCGCTCGTCGCCCGGCTCCTCCATCGACGTCAGTCGATAACTATTCATCTGCTCTTCCGACATAGTATAATCTTTTCTTATTCAACGCCAACCTTTAGCTCGCGATAGGTCAATAGCGAATATCGACCAAAGGTCGGTTCGCAGTGCCAACGGCAATTGAACCTATCGCAAAGTTACGAAAAAGTCTCAACCTATCTTTCCTTTTGTGATAAACGATCATTCTTCTTGCTCGTGTTTCATCGTGGTACATGACCTGTACGCCCGATTCTTTCCCCTCAATCTGAAAAATCAGGAACTCCGTCGTGCTATTTCGTATCTCAAACTTCTTCGCCATATAAACATTAGAAACATGCTCGTTAACAAGTCCATAGTTTAGATAAAACCCTCTTAATATTTTGTTTATCCCTTATTTATAAGATCCTTAATTTTGTCAAAAACGCAATGGAATGCACTAAAATCCATTCTGTCAAAAGGCTGAGTCTTATTTAAAATATTGACCGCAAATTGCTCCTTTGATAGAGCAAGGCTGTTCCCATTAAGGTCGATAACCTCATCACATTGGATTTTTTCTTGAGAAGGATTTATGTATTTTTTTACATCATGGATATTCTTAACTCCAATCTGTAAATTGGCTTCTAATCTACCATTTTCATTAAATTCTGAAGAAACATAAAGTCGACGGTGATTCCTATCCTCTTTTTTTAAATCTGCGTCCTGATATAAGAATTCAATTGAAATTCCTAATGTATTATAAGTCCTATATGAAGGGATGTCTATTGATATGCCCCATACATTATGCCCATAATCTCTTTGCCCCCCTTCCTTATGAATATTTTTACCATTTGCTTCATCGCAATCAAATATCCCTATTATAGGATAACGTTGCGGGAACTGACCATATTGGTTTAACAAATTATGTAGCTTAGAATCTCCGAAATCAAATTCGTATTCAACAATCTCGATATCAAGATCAGTGTATTCCCCATTCTCTTTAAAAGAGGTTAATGCAGCCTTAAGATGTTTCCAGTCAGTTTTACCTTCTGTAATTATTATTGGGCGTTTAATATCCTTTATGGAATCTGACAAAGATGCGACTTGTGTCGCATATCTTTGGTTTTCTTGGGTCATCATTTCATAGACTTCTCTATAAAGGCCATTTTCTTCTGGCGCTACAGAAATTCCATTATTATCCAAATCTATCAATATACTTCTGTCTTTTATCATTTCAGCTAAACCCATATTAAAAAAGGGTGAATGGGAGCTGATTATAAATTGCACATTTGGAAATATTTTGAATAATTGAGGAAGCACTACTCTTTGAAGAGAAATATGTAGATGTTTCTCGATTTCATCAATTAATACAATACCTTTTATATGCGATGGCTCAATATTAATATTTAAATTATCAGCCTGTCTCAGGATCTCTCCAAAAATACATAATAATGCCGCTTCCCCCGAAGAAAGACAGTGAATATTGGGTACAACAGCAGAGCTTCCATCATGAGTAACAATGTTTATTCGCTGGCCGCTGTTATTACGTTTACTAATTGCAAATCGTAACGCTCCTATTTTTTTAGAAGATAATATTTGTGTAATGATATTGTTTAAATTTATCAATACATTTTTTTCTGGAGTTATGTCAATTCTTTTTATCGATCCATCAGGCATCTTTATAGGAGGAGTGTAATGAGGATATACTTCTCCATCGAGAACAACATCTAAAATCCAATTAGACAGATCCCCCAACCCCGTAATAACTTCGATTGGATTTGGAAGTACTCCCCCCCATATAGCTTCCTGTTTAAAATGATTAGACTGTTTATACGGATCATTAAGATAAACCAGGGCTAGCGCATGAGATTTAGCAAAAATTCAGTCAAAAACTTGGATATTTAT
>CAJULY010000005.1 GCA_910587185.1 uncultured Muribaculaceae bacterium | reverse complement strand
ATTCTTCATATTTAGCCATATCCAATTATATCGGTTTTCTATGCGTTGAGTTATATACTGTTTCTGCGAGTAATATCAATCAAATGGCGGACTCTCTTATGAGAGTATATTCTAATAAGAAAGTCGGAATACTCGGATTAGGAGTTCCCGGAGGAATAGCGGCGGCAAAAATTGTTTCCGGAATGTCTGATCCGTCATATCTCGTCTTGATTTCCGCTCTTGGGGTTAGCGGAGAGAAATACCATGATCGTCTTTTGATGAGTTCTTTTTATGTGATTGACGGAGATGGAAAGAATCTATTACAGTTAAGACCTATGATTGATTCCTTGATTTCGGGACAAAGTACATCTTCTGATGACATCTTGCAATATAAGCCGGAGGATATACTTCCGTCTGTCAAGTGTCCGGTATTTGCCCTTTCCGGTGTTAATGATTCATCTATAGATTGGTTTGAAAATCTCTCCAATATGCACAAACTAATCCCGACCGCATCCGAAAGCGTATTCAAAGCTTATCCTGAAACAGGCTATATGCTGCAATCAATTGAAAAATATATGCCGATACTTTTGATTGGAAGCTATTGCGAAGAAGCGCTTCCTGAAGCCAATAAGGAGGCGATTCAGGACATCTGCAGTTGGATCGCAAATTTGAAGAAAGAATGATCGGAGGGGTACGTTGGAAGTATCAATAATGTTGAGTCAAGAAAGAAGCTCTGGATGAACAAGCCCGCAGGGCGTGCAACAAGTAACCGTGTATGAAGCGTAGCGGAGTGCACGGACAAAGACGGCCCAATTTTCAGCATGCCCTGACGGGCTCCGAGGGGGAAAAACTTGATTGTCCTTAACTCAACCGCATTGATTGGGAGCCGGCACTGTTTTGAGTTCCCGGCTCAGGAGTTGTCGCGTTTCTTTCCGGCAAGCATGCCGCAGGCAGCCATTATGTCCTCGCCGCGCGATGCGCGGATGGTGGCTGTGATTCCAAGCTCGTTGAGACGGTCGCGGAACGCCACCATGCGCGCTTCGGGCGCCGTGTGCAGCGGCGAGCCGGGGATTGCGTGGAAGCGTATCAGATTGACCCGGCAATGTATTCCACGCAGGAGGCGTGCAAGCGCCTCGGCATGGCGCATGTCATCGTTGAGACCCTCCCACATTATATATTCAACGGAGAAACGCCGCTGATGCGACCAGTCGTATCGGCGGACGAGAGCAAGCACATCGGCCGCTGCCCAGGCGCGCTGAACGGGCATGAGGCCCTCGCGCTCGGGAGCGAACGGCGAATGAAGGCTTAGAGCGATATGGACCTTGGTGGTTTCGATCAGGTCGCGCAAGGCGGGAATGTTGCCTATGGTGGAGACTGTTATTCTCTTCGGACTCCATGCGAGACCCCAGGGGGCGGTCAGAATCCCGATGACCTCCTTGACGGCCGAAAGATTGTCGGTGGGCTCGCCCATGCCCATGAACACCACATTGGTCAGAGCCTCGCTTTCATCGACCGACAGGATCTGGTTGATTATCTGCGCCGCTGTCAGCTGGCCATGAAAACCCTGACGCCCCGTCATGCAGAAGGTGCAGCCCATACGGCATCCGGCCTGTGAACTGATGCAGAGCGTGGCGCGGTCGGCATCGGGAATCATGACGGCCTCCACATCGCGGTCACCTACTCCGCGGAAAAGATATTTTGCCGTTCCGTCGGAGGAAAGAGTGCGCAGAAGGGGGAGTTCGCGGCCTGTCGCGTAGTTCTCTTCGAGCCGCAGACGCCCGGCGGCGGGGATGTCGGTCATTGCGCCGATGTCAGTCACCCGCTTCTGATAGAGCCAGCGGGCCATCTGTCCGGCCGCAAAAGGACGCAGCCCGATCTCGGCGGCCACGCCGCGGAGCTGTTCGAGAGTCATGCCGATAAGAGGGGTCTTCATTTCGATTATGTTTATAATTGAGAGTCAGAAATTTAAACAAGGGGCAGCAACGGGCCGACGTCGTCCAACGGCTCCCTGCGGAGCAGGGCGTGAACGGCGGCCGACGTCTTTTGCAGCCCTGAATGCAAAAGTAATATTTTTTCGGGAAAACCGAAATGTTAAATTTCGTATTTAGAATTTTTAAAAACTTTTTACAATAATCTCATTGCCATTCAACGAATTATGAGTAATTTTGCACCACTTACCGAAGAAAATCAGATATCACAAACGGCCGAACACAGGCAAAACAACTTCCAGCTTTATTTGATTTTTTACGTGACACCGGGCCTCAGAGGTCCGATATGTTTTCCGTTTCCGGTAGGGATTGCGGTGAAAACCGCCACATGTCTGAGATACAATGTTTGTTAGACAATAATATACTTGAATTTTGGTTATGAGGGAGGTGCGCTTCTGTGAAGAAGTGCATCTCGTTTTTTATGCCATTATCTCCGCTATGCGGGCAAGTTCCTCGGTAGAGAACACGGCAGCGGCGACCGCGCGTAGATTGTCTGCAAGCTGGCCCACAGAACTGCAGCCCACGATAACCGACGTCACCCTCTGATCGTTCAGCACCCACGAAAGCGCCATCTGCGCCATGGACTGTCCGCGCGAAACGGCTATTTCATTGAGCCGACGCACCTTCTCCACGATTTCGGGCGTTATCTTCGAGGCGGTCAGGTGGGAACCACGGGCGGCACGCGAGCCGGCGGGAATACCGTCGAGATAGCGGCCCGTCAGCACTCCTTCGGCGAGGGGTGAGAAGGCGATGAACCCGCAGCCGGCAGCACTTACCTCGTCAAGGGTTCCGTCAGTAGCCACGCGCCGGTCAGCCAGATTGTAGCGGTCCTGGAAAAGCAGACAGGGCACATCGCGGCGTCTCAGATAGTCAAAGGCCCTCGCAGCGACCTCGGCAGGCCAGCGCGAGATTCCGGCATAGAGCGCTTTTCCCTGACGGACAATATCGACCAGCGCCTGAAGAGTTTCCTCTTCGGGAGTCGAAGGATCATAGCGATGGGAATAGAATACGTCGAAATACTCCAGCCCGGTGCGCCGAAGGCTCTGATCGACGGACGTCATGAGATATTTTCTCGAGCCCCAGTTGCCGTAGGGGCCGGGCCACATGTCGTAACCGGCTTTGGAAGCTATGAAAAGCTCGTCGCGATATGGAAAAAGCGATTTGCGCATGACGTAGCCGAAGGTCTCCTCCGCAGTCCCGTAGCCGGGTCCGTAATTGTTGGCAAGGTCTATGGAAACCACGCCGTGGTCAAGCGCGTAGTGCAACATCTCCTTGCTTCGCTGCAAGGGAGAGGTCTCGCCGAAATTCTGCCACATCCCGAGCGAGATGCGCGGAAGCAGGATGCCGCTGCGGCCGCAACGCGCATATTTCATTCCGCATTCGTAGCGGTCATCAGCCGCTCTATAGACCGGTTCTATCATAAGACGGGGTATTATATGTTGAACTGATTTAAACTTATTGCAATTTAACATTTCGAGTATGATTCCGAGATGGTTTCGACCTTTTTGAAAGAGCAATGGGGTTCCATTGTGATTGAAAAAAGGGAAGAAAGCGGCCGGAATCCTGCCGAAAGGATAAAGCCGAAGGTTTTCGTCAGTTCTGAATTAACATTTTGAAATAAGTTTAAATCAGTTCATTTTTCTCTCGATTCGCAAAGTTACAAATTAGTCACGATTTTTCGCTACATTTGCATCATGTTAAAGATTGAAAAATGCGACAAGGAATAACGGAGCCGCCCGGGCGAGCCCTGAAAGGGGTGACAGTGCGCGAAGAATCACGCGATGAATTCGGAGCGATAAGAGAAATCGTAGAATCGGCTTTCAGGTCGGCGGAGCACACCGACGGAGACGAGCACAACCTCGTTGACCGGCTCCGTGCCGCGCCGGAATACATCCCGGAACTGTCACTCGTAGCCATTAGGGACGGAAAGCCGATAGGCCATGTCATGCTGTCAAAAATCATGATCGGAGAGACTGAAGCGGTCGCCCTCGCTCCCCTCGCTGTCATTCCGTCACATCAAAACAGAGGAATGGCCGACGGCTTATAGAAGAAGCCCATCGCGGAGCAAAAAGAATGGGATTCAAATGCTGCGTGGTCTTAGGCTCACCCGGCTATTATTTCAAGTCAGGATACATTACCGCCTCGCGATTCGGCATCAGGGCACCCTTCGACGTCACGGACGAATATTACATGGTCTGCCCTCTGACACTCTCCCCCGAGACACTCCCCTCAGGCCTCGTCAGCTATTCCCCCGCCTTCGGCCTCTAAATCCAATCCGGCTTGTCGGTCAATATAATGACCTTATCATTTTGATGATTCAAGGATTTGGATTATCTCCGATTTTAATATGGGTATATGATTAATCACGAGCGCCCATACTAAATCTTCTCTAAGACTATCATATCCGTGAATCAGATAATTTCGCGTGTTAACAATTCTACGTGCAGAGGTAATCGGTATTTCAGGACATGTCTTCAGAATACGATTCATAGCTTCACCGATAATGGCGATTTCCCATTGTACTGCACTTCGGAAGCAAATATCCTCGCAAAAAGTCTTAAATTCCTTAGGTCGAGAATTACAGAATAGTTCAATATTAGAAATGGATTTCATAATGTCTTCAAGACATTTTCGAATCGAATCATCCATAAATCAACTTTTTTGTATTGTTTAGCTCCGCGCGGAAATAATTGTTTCGTATGGCAGTCTCATCAACCAGATCAACTTTACGGCCTAACAGGGCCTGCAGTTCTTCAATGAAGTCAAAGAAAGTGACAAATAAATCCTGAATCTGGTCATAATGGAAGACAACAGAGAAATCCACATCGCTCCTATCATTGAAACGGGGTGTAAGTATTGAGCCGAAAACCCATAGCTTTGCGACCTTATATTTTTTACATAAGGCCACAATCTTGTCGATATTCATCTCTATCAGCTTCATACAAATGCAAATATACTCAATCTTATCGGATATAACAAAAAAGCGAACCCGGATTACGTTCCGGCTTATCAAAACAGAGGAATCGGCCGACGGCTTATAGAAGAAGCCCATCGCAGAGCAAAAAAAATGGGATTCAAATGCTGCGTGGTCTTAGGTTCACCGGCCTATTATTCGCAATCAGGCTACATCACGGCCTCTCGATTCGGCATCAGGGCGTCCTTCGACGTTCCCGATGAATATTATATGGTCAGCCCTCTGACTCTCTCCCCCGAGGCACTCCCCTCAGGCCTCGTCAGCTATTCCCCCGCCTTCGGCCTCTAAATATTACTGACGTAATCAGTCTTATCAAAGAAACCGTTGAATGACAAATCCTCGTCAAGATCAGGCCAGTGCAGCCCGAAATACGACACCTTGTAATTGCTGCGTTGCTTCTCGGAAGCTGCAGCCAAACGTGGATAATCGGAAAACATTTCCTTGGCCTGACGTTCGTCTTTAAGCTGCAGCCAAACGGCGGAGTCTGTCAACCAAATCCGCGCTATGTCGTTCTTATTTATCATTTGGATCCTTTCTTAAAATATTCATGCCAGCGTTCTATGATTATATCTTTATTCTCTTCCAATATGGATTCGATCATTTTTATCTCATTCTTTTTAAACCCATAATTATCTGTTAGTTCAAGGGTTTCCACATTGAATTTTGCTTCTGAAAAAGAACCGATAGCCAAAAAGAATAAACAGAGTGGGCATGCTGGAATAATTAATATGATTTATGCAAATATACGATTATTTTTTTCGCTGTCCAAATGTTTATAAGAAGTATAAGACAAGAAAAAAGCGAACCCGGATTACGCTCCGGATTCGCTGTTGGTGGAGTATAGCGGACTCGAACCGCTCACCTCGACACTGCCAGTGTCGCGCTCTAGCCAGATGAGCTAATACCCCATTAGGTATGATTTGCATGGCAAAGTTATCAGCTTTTTTTGAATTAGACAAGAATTGCGGGCATTTTTTGTAATTTTGCAGCTGAAAAATCATTTAAGACGTTGAAAGCGATGAAATTTTTAACCATTATATTCGCCGGAGTCCTGCTTTGGTCATGCGGTCACAGCGCCGCAAGCCAGAAACCGAGCAGGGACACGGCCGAAATCATTACGGCCGCCGACTCAATCGCCGATCCTTCGCGCGACACCGTGAGCCTCACGATAGCGTTCGTGGGCGACGTCATGATGGGTACCACTTTCCCCGACTCAATCCACGGTTCGCACCTGCCGCCAAACGGGGGCCGCAATCTGTTTGCCGACGCCGACAGCATCCTCCGGAGTGTCGATATTGCGGGTGGCAATCTCGAAGGCAGTTTTCTGAATGGTCCGGGCCAGCGCCGCAAGATGCGCAATCCCAAGACTTACTACATATTCCGCATGCCGCCGGAATATGTGGACAATCTCGTCAATGCCGGATTCGACTTCATGGGAATCGCCAACAACCACATCAACGACTTCGGACATCCGGGCCGCAAATCGACCATGGCGACTCTGCGCGGTGCAGGTTTGCCGCCCGTGGGCCTGAAGGGCGTATGCGAGACGGCGATAATAGAGCGCAAGGGACTGAAGATAGGCGTCACTCAGTTCGGCCACGGAGCCAACAATCTTGACGTAACGAATCTCGCAGAATTGCGCCGGGTGGTCAAGGAACTGAGAGAGAAGGCCGACATAGTGGTCGTTTCGTTTCACGGAGGGGCCGAAGGAAAGGATCAGACCCATGTTCCCCACCGTCAGGAAAGTTTTGTCGGCGAAAACCGAGGGAATGTCGAAGCTTTCGCACATGCGGCGGTTGATGCCGGCGCCGACGTTGTGTTCGGCCACGGCCCACATGTCCCGCGGGCCGCAGAGCTATATAAGGACAGAATAATTTTCTACAGTCTCGGCAATTTCTGCACGCCCTACCGCGTGAGCATTGCGGACGTATCAGGCTATGCTCCGCTGGCAGAAGTACGCGTGGACGGTTCGGGACGGTTCCTTGACGGAAAAATCCACTCATTCATTCAGCAACGTGGCATTGGCCCTCGCCGCGACCGTGCCAACAATGCGGCCCGGCTCATGAAACGTCTGTCGGCCGAGGATTTTCCCTCGTCACCGCTTGTCATATCAGCCGACGGTCGGCTTACACGTTAGAAACGAGCCCGCTCAGCGACGTTTCAGGGAAGAGATGTTGAAACGCGACGAAAGCCCCTGCAGCTTCTTGAAATAGGCGTGGTCTTCCGTGTCGAATCCGTTGGAATAATTGCGGAAACGCTCTATGTCGTTTTCATTCAATCGATAGACTCCTTTTGCGATCATCGGACGGCGAGCAATCATGTTGTGGAGTTCGATAGCCGCACGCTGTCGGTCGGCGACGCGGATAACGGCAACGTTCTTTCCTCCTTCGCGCGGTTCCTCTCTCTTCAGGCGCAAAGCGTATCCGGCGCCGACACGCACAAGCACCACATATCCCTCGGCATTATTTCGGTCATACTCGAGTTTTTCGCGCGCATATTCCTCATTGAACCTGCCGACGACCGCGTCAAAATCCGCACCTGCAAGAGTGCGAGAAACAACATACTTATCATAAAGAAGACGAAAAGCATCGAGAGTGGCGAGAGTGTCGCCGCTGGCGCTATGCATGCCTTCTTCGCCGAAACTGACGCCCATGTTCCCGACCACTGTCGCAAGGCTGACACCCTGAAACAGATCGAGGCCATTGTCGCGGCCATAGTTTATCCAGAACCAGTTGCGCAACTCGATGACCGGTTTTTCATCAATACCGGCGACTCCCTGCGCCTTCAGATGAAATATATCGTTTTCCACAGCGAAACCGCCGATGTGGGATGCTGCATCAATAAGCCGCTGGACTGCCGGCAACTCTGCGGAAAACGCAGGAGCGTCAGCCACCATATCGGGGGTGATATGGTGGACTGACGAATCCCATTCAGTATAACGGACCGGCTTGAAAAGGCTGTGATAGATTTCCTCCCGTTCGAAAGAATAGATTGAAAGCTCTATCAGCTCGTCGCCCTCAACGAATTCCGCATCAAGAAAAATCGCTGTCTTCATTCTCAGAAATTGGAGACCTCAAAATCAAACTCCTTGCCGGAGGCATTGGTGAATGTTCCCGAAACCGAGATGAACGGTTCGCCGCCGTAGGCAATAGTTCCCGTACCCCAGCTGTATTCGCAGTCAAAAGTTCCGGTCACCTTACCGCCGACAGTCTCCGTCATTGTGAATCCGTCATACTCGGTGTCCCCTTTGAATTTACCTTTAAGCCTGATTTTATTTGCAGCGCCTTTTGATTTGTAGTAATACCATCCGGTCACGGTCTGTTTCTCGTTATCGAACGAAAGTTTCATTTTGATCTTGTACTTTCCTATCGCTCCTTCCATCACGGGCAGATTGGTTGTCTGCGCGCTGACTTCGAAAGACAAAGGCATTACGAGAAGAAACAGGAGAGACAATGTGGCTAATAATTTTTTCATATTCGCTTACCGGTTGGTGATGTCGGAGATGTTGAAGTTGCCCGAAAGAGGCTGCACCTGGATCTTACCGCCGAGCACGTCGAAGAGGAATGTGCGGATGCGCTCTGTTGACAGATTCGAAGGACGCCCCGAAGCATCGGGACCGAGATCGTAGGTACGCAGCAGCTGCGGACCGAGAGCGGCCGCTGTCAGCAGGAAATGATTCTGGAATTTATCCGTATCGAGCAGATCGGCGGCAAGCACTTTACCGACAACTGAATAGCTGCGCAATGTCTTGGTCACCTCCTCGTCGGCAAGCGTCGATCGGAGTTCATCGATATTGAGGTCAATCTCTATCGCTCCCGAATCGGGCGCCTGCGGCAGCCCCTTGAATAGATCGCCCAGATCGGCGAGGCTCAGATTTATGAGGCGCGTCCCCTCGGCTTTTATGAGCGGTTCTATCGAGAATGCTGTCGGCAACAGAAGATAGTTGATTCCGGAAATACGCACGGCGGGCGCGTTGAATGTCCCGACCATGGAAGAGCGTATCTCTATTTCCTGAGTGGCGAAAACGCCCCCTATAACGACGCAATTCGTCAGGACAATCTCATCGGCGTAAATGCTCCCCGCAACAAAGGCATTCGTCAGTTCGACGCTCTTGGCGTTTATATCGGCGTGGAAATTAATTACCGGCGCCGCACCGCGCGACACGACGGAATTGGCCGAGCCGACCGATTTGCGGAAATTGATCGTTCCGGTAGCGTCGTTGGCCACATAAAGCTCATTCTGGGCAAAGGCAGCCCCCTGGACATCTATGTCGCCTTTGCGCACTTCGATGCGGTGACCGTAAATAGGGCCTTCGACCACGGTGTCGCCCTTGAATATTATATTGCGGTTCAGTTCCGAAGTCCGCTCCGGAAGTATGGAGCTGTGAACCAGATTGTCTTCAAGAAGTATGTCGGTTCCGTTGATGCGGATTTCTTTTAGTTCTTTCATCAGAGAGTCTTGATTGATTGGTTGAAAAATTTGTTTAGATAAGCCTTGACGCGGCGGTCATGCTCCGAGTCCGACGGAAAAGCCTGAGCCACGGTGCGCGTATATTCTTTTCCTATCTTTTCGCGCGTGGCTGGATCCATCTCATGCCACGGTCGGCGCATCAGGTCGCCAGTCATTCGGCGGCGAGCACTGTTGGGGACTACCGAAGGCTTGAAAAGCGTTGTCTTCATCTCCGAACGGTTTTCTCCGTCCAATGCTTCTGACACGCAGACAGGCACATAATAGTGACGCTCTTCATCGTCATCATAGAGCGAGCGGTTGATGACATTGCGGTTTTCCTGCTGATAAACGAGATAGCCGTTGGCCCTGTGTATGGCGTCGAGCGCCCGTTTCTTAGCCATTGAGGCAAGCAACTGGCTCTGTACCCGTGCGTTTTCTCCCGAAGAGACGGAAGCCACGCCCACGCTTTCAGAAGCGAGAGCCCGGTTGGCGCACTCTTTCGTCTGTTCCTCCAGCTTAAACGACGCCCGGTCAAGTTCAAACACGCGGTGCTGGAGCTCGGTGTTCAGATCTGTGAACACCTTGGTGTATCGTTCGCAGAGCCTGCCGTAATCGGTCTCCATCTGGCGCCGCTTATCGCGACATCGCCGTGCCATTTCGTTAAGATGCAGCAAAGTGGCATCGACCTGACTCTTCAGCTCGGCTATCTGCTGCGAAAGCTCCGATTTGACCGTCGAGAAGAAACCTGAAATAATGGTCTTGGAAATCTTTCGTGAATTCTCGGCTATAGAGGCGGCATGGGCCGTCTTCGTAGCCACTACCGAACCGGTCAGCGCACCGATATGTTTGCCGCAGTCATTCACGGAGTCATCGAAGTCATCGGTGTCAACATGGATGTTGACATAGACTGTCTCCTCGGCCACGCCGCTGTAGTGGACCGTGACATCGCCCTTGGAAGCGTAGCCGCTGTAAGGGATCTGAATGAGCTGGGAATAAGTCTTAGTGTAACTCATGATGCATCATCGGCTTTGAAGGGTTTGAAACGAAGTGCCCGAGAAAAGGCGCGCCATTGTCTCCTTGACGCGTGGCGACGCATCGAATTTCGCCATAAGCGAATTGAAACTCTCGCGGACGCGCGGATCGACCGGAGCCGGATATTGAGTCCACGGAAGCCGGATGTCAGTCATGGTCAATGAATTGGTTATTGTCTGACAGGAACGTTCCGAAAGCTTTGAGCGCGACATGACTATGTGCTGCAGCGAGCCTTCGTCGCGACCGGCCACTCCCTCCCAGATTATCACCGGAATATATTCGGCTTTCTCGGGCTGGTCGATGCCATGGTTTATCAGTACTTTAGCAGTCAATATTTTCTGTTCGCCGAGACCTGTCAGAAATGTCTTCATGACCTCGAGCAAATGGGCCGCACGATGTTTCAGGTTCGAGGCCATGATCTTCTGGGAGGTGGAAAGAGACTCTGTCTGCGAAACGGGGACTGTAGCCGTCAGCTGCTTGCCGCGGTTCTCGATAGTGTCGATCTCCGTCACCGCAAACTTGAACGCGGCCTTGTCAAGCTCATATACACGCCGCCGCAGAGCGCGGTTCAGGGTCCCGAACAGTTTGGAATATCGCGCTGTCAGCAGACCGTAGTCATGCTCCATGCGGGTTCTTATTCCCGTGAGCTGGCGCCGCTGCTGGTTAAGCTGCATCAGCGTGGCATCCACATCGCTTTTCCATTTGGCTATCTTCTGCGAGAGCTGCGAATGCATCAGTGCGTAAAAACCTCGGTTGACATTGGCGCAGACATCATCGGCCGCATCCTTCTGGGCTTTGCAGACAGCCGTCTGCATGGCCACGACCGCCGTAGTGGTTCCGTCAACATGGGCTGAAACTTTGTCGATCTCTCTCGCCATCGGAGAGGTATCGACCAGACAATCTATCGTAGCCATGGCTTATTCGGGATTAGAGGGTTGGTTCTCGTTGTCGTTTTGCGCATTGTCGGCGGCAGCCTCGGCTCCGGTGGCGCGAGCCATGTTCTCCATCTCGCACAGCGACGCGAGAGCTTCGCGGGCTATGGCCGGCAGATTCAGGGCCATGTGCTCGTAGGCTATATCCTCGACCTTGGGCTGCGGGGGCAGGTTGGATGATTTGGCGAAGAGCGGATTGACATTGGCAAGAGGCTGACGGCGGCTGTCGAGCGAATGTATCTCGTTGGCGGCCACGGCGGCTTCGTTGGAATGTCCGTCGCGAAGCTTGGCGTCGTAATACTCCACGTGTCCGAACTCCTCGGCGCGGCGTCCTATGTCTTCCTGAAGACGCTCCATGTATTCCTCGAACTCAAGCTGCACGCGCTCGAACTCCTGCGACTGCAACTGGAAAGCCGCCAGCGACTCTTCGGTATTGGTGACAGTCTCCACGACAGTATTCTCCAGATTCTCGCCGCCAACCCTCATCGAATCCTCGGTCTTCTGCAGCGAAGCGAGTGTATTGAAGGCGGCCACATAGTTGCGCAGGCTTTCCTGCATCAGATTTATGATATCGGAACTTTCGGCGCGGTTCGCGCGATAGAAAGCGTCGGTGTCCTGATGCCATTTGTTGAGATAGGATATTTTCTGATCCTTTATGCCGTTGTAGATTTTCAGGCGCTCTATGCGGTTTTCGGCCATCAGATTCTGCACCACGGGCGCCATGATCTCCTCTATTATCTGATGCACGCCGAAAGGCATAGCGCTGACATTTCCGTCCTCCGAAGTCCACATGCCCGACATGAGGTTGAATTTCATGCGGGAACTCTGGCGCAGATTGAACGGCTCATAGTCCTCCACGTCCTGCGAATAATCGAACTTCTCGTTGCGTATGCGTTCGATCTCGTCATATTCCAGAATCGGAGAATAGTGGTTGTAGGGTGCTTTGAGAATCTGATAGAGCAGGCGGTTAGACTCGAAGACAACCTTGTCAACCGAAGCTACCTTGAGAGCGGAAATGGCCTGCACGGAGATTGCCATCGTTGACATGAGGGACTTGATGACATCCTCAAACTGCTGGGTCTCGTTGGAAAGAGAATCCTTAAGCTGGTTAAGCTCACGGAACCGGTTGATGCGCTCAGCATAGCGTTCCGCATTGAAAACGTTAAGCACCGGAGCGCCTTCCGGCACTTTATCCGTAGCATATTCCCCGATAAAGTTGAGATACTCGCTGCCTCTTTCCACGAGCGGAAGCGACACTGAAACCGTATCGACATCCTCCATGCAATAGGAAACCGTGCGCAGCGAACGTTCGAGCGCTCCGAGATAGTCGTGTTCCTGCACTTCCTGGATGGAAGTGGAATATTCATCCGTCTCGAGAGTCTCCGTATCCTGAGAAGTCTCTATGAGCGGAGCCTCGGTCGAGAGTGTGTCGATCTTCTTTATAGTCTCTGCAAGAAGCTCGTTCTGGCGAGGTATCTGAAGCGAGACCTCGCTGTCAGGCACATCGCCGGTAAAATCAACCATGAAGCTCTTGTCTTCATATTTCACACGGTCGGCAACAGGCACGTATGCGACCCCGAGCTTATCTATTCTGTAATCGCGGAAAATGTCGGCATGGGCCTTCTCGGCATCCGCGATCCGGCCGTCGATCTCCTCGATCTTCTTGGTGAATTCGCTTTTCTTCACAAAAGCCATGAAGAAGAGGATGATGGTCAGATACCAGTACCACGTCTTCGATAGTTTCTCTTCATAGACGGCACGTTCGGCACGCAACTCCTCGATGTCGGCTTCGAGGCGTTCTTCTTCTGTCACAATTCTGTCGGCCGCCGTCTTGTAATAATTAAAAAGAATCCTGGCCTGGTCCTGATAAATGTTACCGGACGTTGGGAAAATTTTTCCTTCCATGGTAAAGATGTATGATTTGAGGATTAAAATTTAGCGTGAATAAATGGATTTGCGCTCTTTAAGCAATTGGCGGCATGCCATGAAACAGCGGTCAATCTCTTCGGCGTTGACCTCGAAATCGCCGCAAAGAGAGTTTATGCGGATAATCTCGTTGCTGAGCATCCCTTCGACTTTAGTGGCTTCAGGATTGTTGCACGGCGACAGGAAACGCAGCTGCGAGCTGATGTCGGCCACATCGCTTTTGAAACCGGCCGGCAGCCCCGACGATATGGCTACGGTGCGCTCGAGATCGCGCATGTCTCCGCGAAGTCTGTCAAGGTCGCTGACCATCTGGCGCTGTTCATTGAAGACCTCGACCGTCTTGGCGCTCATACGCGAGCCGGCTATCAGCGCGAGGAGAAGGATGAAGGCAAGAACAATCTGAGCCATGAGCTGATAGTTGAACTCGACGTCGTTATATTGCATGCCGATCATAAGGCCTATGGCCGCAACGGAATATACTATCACTGACACCCAGCTGAGGCCGAGAATGCTCACGTCGCGGCCGGCCTTGTCGTCAAGATCGACCATAGGCCTGACCGAACGGAAAAAGAGAAGGACATAGGTCAGAGTCGCCACTCCCAGATCCAGCCAGAAAATATCTCGGGCCAGATTATCGAGGAGAAGGAAAAAACAGAGAATAAGGATTATCTCGCCTATGGCGAAAACAATCCAGCTGATGGGGCTGATTTTTTTCATGGTGTCGGATCAGGAACGTCTGTTGCCGCATTTCGGGCAGAATTTAACATTAGGCGGGAATGGAGCGCCGCAACGGGTGCACACGTCGGAAGAGGCCACGCGCTGTCCGCAGTTTCCGCAGAAAACAGTGCCGGGAGCCAGAGGCGCGTTGCAGTGGGGGCAGGTTGCGCCGCCGGGGGTGCCTCCGAGCTGCGCGCCGCAGCTGACACAGCGCCGGGCATGGGGATTGTTGTCGGTGCCGCATTGCGGACACGGGTTGTATTTGTTGCCGCAGTTGGGGCAGAAGCTCGATGTCGAGGGATATTTCTTGCCGCAGTTGGAGCAATAGACCATTTTTACGCCCTGCTGAGGCGCCTGCTGGCAGAATCCCTGGTTCTGCTGGCCGAATCCCTGCTGAGGAGTGAAACTCTGCTGTTGAGCGCCGAATCCGGGCGATGACTGCGAACCGCCGAAGGTCGGCTGATTATATTGTGGTGCCATCATGTCGGAAGCCACGCCGCCTCCCTGGCCCTGGCGGTTGCCGCCTCCCATCATTCCGTTCATCATGTTTATGGCCATGATGCCTCCGAGGAGACTGCCGTCACCTCCGGCGCCGCCGAAAGCGCCTGTCATGCCGGAGATGGCATTGTTGGCCGTGTCAAACATCTGTTCCTGTTGCCAGCTGTGGCCGGTGATCGACATTGTGCTCTGTTTGGCGATGGCTTCGCGGATGCTTTTGCCGTCAGGAGCCGAGTCGTCTATGTCTATTTCGTTGATGTAGAATTTCGTCAGTTCCAGACCGAGTTCCGACCAGAAAGGCGCCATCTGCTGTCGCAGATAATCCGACATCTGATCGAGATATGCTGCAACCTGTTTGAAGCCGACACGATTCTGTATCATGAACTTTACGATTGTCGATTTGGCCTTGGATGTAAACTCGCCGCGCGACTGCTCGGTCATGTCCTCCTGAGTGAACAGATGGCGGGTGCCGACGAAATTTACCAGAAATTTCTCGGTATCCGTGATTTTCAGGCCATACTGGCCCGAAGCGAAAAGAGGAATCTGGGTGTTGTAATCGACATCATGGATCGGCAGGCGGGTTATGCGCCAGTCAATGTTGAACACCTGGACTTTGTTGACATACCATATTTCGGCCGTGAAAGGATTCTTGCCGCCGAACGGCAGCCCGAAAAGGCTGCGGAGAATAGGCAGATTCTCGGTGTTGAGTGTGTGTTTGCCGGGCCCGAACTTGCCCATCAGCTGTCCCTTGGAGAACAGCACGGCTTCCTGCGACTCAGAGACGAGCAGCTGCGTGTAGGTGCTCAGATTGGTCTCGGGAAAGCGGTAGGCGTAGATGGTCGGTCCTCCTTGAGGCTGCCATCTCACTAAATCTATTATTGCCATTGCTTTACGGATATTGATTGGTTGTTACTGTTTGTTCTTTTATATGACAATGCCCCGCCATGTCGGTAGCGAGGCCGGGAAGAGGTTCAAAGGTAACGGTCCTCGTTGCGGAGCTGAACGTCGGTCAGCATGACTTTTATATGCTGCTCGTCGCTCTTCGGACAGATCAGAAGCACATCGCCAGCATCGGCAACAATGCAGTCATGCATCCCGTTAACAACGACAAGCTTTCCTTCAGGCGCCAGAAATATATTGCCTGTGGAATTGTAGGCTATGACATTGGCGTGTCCGTAAGCGTTGTCGTTGGAATCCTTGCGGGAATTCTCGTAGAGAGAGCCCCATGTCCCGAGATCGCTCCATCCGAAATTCACGCATTCGACATACACATTGTCGGCCTTTTCCATGACCGCGAAATCGATTGAAATAGACGGGCATCCTCCGAAATTCGCGTCGATGAAAGCGCGTTCGCGAGGCGTTCCGAAATCGTCGATACCCGCATCGAAGACACTCGCGAGATCCGGAGCATACCTGCGGATGGCCTGACGGATAGACTTGACTGACCAAAGGAAAATTCCCGCATTCCAGAAAAACTCGCCGGTGTCAATGAATACCTGGGCCAGCTCCTTGTCCGGTTTTTCCGTAAAGGTCTTCACTTTCATCAGACCCGGCTCAACCTCCTTGCCTATCTGTATGTAGCCGTAACCGGTTTCCGGTCGCGTGGGATTTATTCCGAGAGTCAGCAATGCGTCGTGGCGTTCCACGAAATCGAATCCGCGGCGCACACACTGTTCGAAAACATTGTCACGGGTTATCAGGTGATCGCTCGGAGTCACTATCATCGATGCTTCGGGATCGAGCGCGGCTATATGATAGGCTGCCCACGCTATGCAGGGAGCCGTGTTGCGCCGGTCAGGCTCCAGAAGAATCCTCTCCTCCGCAATTTCCGGCAGCTGTTCCCTGACCATATCCACATAACGGCGATTGGTTACAACAAGAATATTTTCAGGACGCACGACGGGCAATATCCTGTCATAGCACATCTGCAGCAGCGAACGGCCGGTTCCGAAAAAATCCAGAAACTGTTTCGGCTTGTCGGTACGGCTGTAGGGCCAGAAACGGCTACCGATTCCTCCGCACATTATGACGCAATATCTGTGGGTATCAGAAGGTGTTAAGATCATCTTTTTCGGTTGATTGATTATCGTGTGGCTAAGATACGCTTTTTGACGCTAATTTCCAAACCAATGCGCTTCAAATCGTCCAAACCCGCAAGCTCTCACTCCATCCTGCAGGAAAAGTCATCCTTCATCCTTTTCCGGCCGACACTCCGGCGTATGCGCCCATATAGCAAGCAAGCCGCCGTTCCGGTGTCCGGATCAGGCGACTTGCTGTAAATATCAATACGTTATGGGTAAAGGAAGAATGTGCTTTCAGTCATCGTAGATGTCCAGAGCCATGTAGTGCTGATACGGATGGTCGCATCCGGGGCACACTTCGGGAGGAGTAGTTCCTTCATGAATGTATCCGCAGACAAGGCACTGCCATTTTATCGGATGCTCGCGTTTCCAGACCGTTCCGTTCTCGATCTGATGGATGTAGCGCTCGAATCTGCGGCGGTGGTGCATCTCCACGGTGGCTATAGCGCGGAAATGCGAGGCTATATCATCGAAACCTTCTTTCTCGGCGACTTTGGCGGCCTCGGCATAGAATTCGTAACCTTCGCTCTTTTCCTCCTCAGCGGCGATCTTCAGGTTTTCGAGAGTGGAACCGATTACACCTGCGTCATATTTTCCGGAGACCTCAACCTGTCCTCCTTCAAGCATCTTGAAGAAGACCTTGGCATGGTGCATTTCATTATCAGCCGTTTCCTCAAAAATTTTCTGAATAGGGAAATACTGTTCTTTCTGGGCAGCCTGTGCGTAGAACATATAGCGCGTGTAAGCCGTAGATTCGGCTATGTAGGAAGCTACGAGGAGCTTTTCGGTCTGTGTGCCTTTGATGCTTTTCTTTGCCATAGTAGTGTTGTTTTTTTGTCAGTAAATAATAAACGCCTGACATATAAAAAAGTTTATCACCGCTTGAATCACAAAAAAGACACGGCTCCTTTCCGCTCAGAAGATCTGGAAAGGAGCCGGTATGAGATATGTATGTCAGACTACGTGTTATTCCCGTCCGGGTGAATCAGGGCCTGTGGATGAGCCCACGGGCTGCAGCATGTAAAGGCGCGTATATTTGTAACCGCCCAGATCAAGAAGCTGCGCGTCGGCAGTCATGCGCTTCTGGAAATCTGCGAAATCTTTCTTTTCCTGGGGCGTCCATCCCGCTTCGGCTATGGCGATGAGACGTGGCAGCGCCAGATATTCCATATAATCCGGATCGCTGACATGCTCGGTCCAAAAAGTTCCCTGTACTCCGAGGCAGTTGTCTTTTGAACCTACGGCTGTAGTGAAAGGAACGGTAGTGTATGTGCGTTTCACGTCATCGTTTCCGGGGCCTGCACCGGGAGCGGCGTCACGGCTCTGGCGACGGTTGATGTAGTACGGACCGATAGGAGTGAAGATGGCGCCGAGGCCGTTGGAAGTCGCTTTTTTCACAGCCTGAGGCACTCCTACCCAGCAGAACACCGTAGCGTCGATATTCTTCAGCATGGCGCTGTCAGCTCCCTCTTCGGTCAGAGCCTCGTTCCAGACGTAGAGCTTCTTACCGTGTTTGGCGGCGCGGTCGGCCATCTGCTTGATGAAACGGTTCTGGAGCTGACGCGGATTCTTCATGCCCTCTTTCTCCATAAGCGCGCGACAGTCGGCATTGTTCTCCCAGGCGACAGTCGGACATTCGTCACCGCCTATGTGGATATAAGGATAAGGAAAAAGCTCCGCGAGCTGATCGATCACGTCCTCGCCGAGTTTGACCGCTGCGGGATTGGCAACATTCAGCACGTCGCGTGAAACACCGCCGTGATCCCACACCTTGCGGTCGGCCTTAGGATCGCAGCTCAATTCGGGATAAGCCACCATGGCAGCCACGAAATGGCCCGGCATATCCACTTCGGGCACCACTTCTATATGCAGTTTCTTAGCATAATCCACAATGTCCTTTATCTCTTCCTTCGTATAGCTGTAGGGGCCGTAAGGCTTGCCGGCCTTATACTGCTTTTTAGCGCGGTAGTCGGTGATGACCACGTCGGGAGCCGTGGCGCCGACAGTTGTCAGAAGGGGATATTTGTCCATCGGCAGACGCCATCCCTGGTCGTCAGTCAGATGCCAGTGGAAACGGTTGAGCTTGTAATAGCTCATCACGTCGAGCATACGCTTTATCTCATCGGCCGTGAAAAAGTGACGGCTGACATCGAGCATGAATCCGCGATAACCGTAGGCCGGACGGTCCTGAATGGAAACCACCGGCAGCTCATAGCTTTTCTGACGGGGATAATTGGTGCCGGCCATAACGTTGGCAGGCAATATCTTTTTGATTGTCTGAAGACCGTAGAAAAGGCCGGCGGGGCTCGAAGCCTCAAGAACGATGCCTTTTGCGGTGACATCGAGGTTATAGCCTTCGGTTGCGATCTCTTTATTAAGGCGCACGGTCATACGGCCGTTCTTTCCCTCCCCGATTCCAAGACCGGTTGACTTATTGAAATCGGAGATGAATTTCGTCACTTCCGACTGCATTTCCGGCGTCAGGCCCTGAGCGGTTATTTTCATCCCGGCGGGAATTCTGAACACACCCGTCCCGACGGTCATATTGGCCGGAGCAGGAGTCAGATTCACGAACTGTTCGGAGTGACAGACGACAGTCGTCAGTATAGCCACCGCCAAAAGCAGAAATAGTTTTTTCATGATTGTGTCGATTGAGTTTGGCTAAAGATTAATGGATTGTTAAATTTCTACAAAGTTAACTTTTTATACCGTAATCTCCAACCTTTTATTTCTTTTTCAGAAATTAATCGTTAATTTTGGGCAGTAAACAGGTGTAAGAGGTTGTTTAAAAACAAATGTGAAAGCTGGAGTCCATTCTCCGGAGGTGGATTTCGAAATGAATTGAAGGAGTAATGCTGTAGCATTATGACTGAAATTCAGCACGAAAGACGCCCGGGAGAATGGATGCGAAGAAGCATTTTAAACAACCGCAAAACCGAAATTTAAATGTATAAAAAAGAAAAATTGTGTTACTATAAGTCGCATGGATGCCTTTTTGGCTCCCCTGTCCCTAATCTTCAGTCACAGTGCCACAGCACTGCTCCTTCAGATTATGAACAGGTTAGTTCAAAAATCCATCCACTCCGGCTTCACATTTGTTATTAAACAACCTCTTAATCACAAGTCAATGGGAAAAACAGGTATTCTGATTGTTGCCGCAGCCATGACCGTCGCCTCCCTGCCGGGCAATGCCAGGGAAAAGTGCAAAGTAAGAGTCTCTCTCGCCGACACCACCACAAACGAAATCGTCATAACGCGCTCCGGCGAGGATCCGGCCAAAAGTCCTTACCGCATGAAAGCGGGTGCAGCCCCCATGGAATGTGAGATAGAAACAGATGAAATAGAAGAATTCCAGATATATGACTGGGGAGAGATTCAGGAAAAAGGCTCCACCACGCGGGTGGGAAACTTTTTCGTTGAGGACGGTGCGGTCATCGACGCTCGAGTTTCGGGTTCAGCAATCGATTTGACCTCCACAGGAAAAGAATTCAACAAGTGGACCGACGTCGAGAAAATCGCGCGGGAAAAGTTCGGCGACAGAGCGCAGGAAATAGAGAATCTTCCCGACAGCCTCCGTCAGCAGGCATGGAACGATATGATTAAGGAATACCGTAAATGGCAGCTGGAATACTATGCGACACATCCGATGCTCGGGTTTCTCATAGAGCTGAACAACCGCCTGAAATCTTTCCTCATCATCGACTCTTCGGTGAAAGAGATGCTGGAGATATATCATGACAAAGGATATGACAGAATCTACCCGTCACATTCGGTTCATGCCTCCATTGCCAAGGGAGAAAAAGCCGGTTACCAGATGATGGGCGGAAAATACAATGCCTACGACGCCCTCACTCTTGACGGCGACACTGTCAGCTCCACCGACTATGTGAAAACCGGACGGCTGACACTCGTGATATGCTGGGCCACATGGTGCCGTCCCTGCCGAAAAGAAGCGATGGATATAATTCCGCTCTACAACCGATATCATGAAAAAGGTCTTGACGCCCTCGGCCTCGCGCGGGAGTTCAAGACGGCCGATGACGCGAAAAACGTAGTGGAAACCGACAAGCATCCGTGGCCGACGCTCATAGACCTTGACGACAGATTCGGAATATTTCCCAAACACGGAGTGGCGAGCACCGGCCTGTTCCTTGTCGGCGATGACGGAAAGATCCTGGTTTCGTCCTATTCCATCGATGACATAAAGAACGAACTTGAGAAAAGGCTCTGAACCTGCAACCTCACCGACGCGTTATTTTCAATGTAAAACATAACATTGAGAATAATGAGCGAACTAACCATAATCAACAGTCTGCTCGGAGCCTCAGGCGCCGACCGCGCAGTTGAAAAGCCGTCGCTGACCGACAGTCCCGTAATGGCGACTGCCCTCGTTTCCGACATTCCGGCTGCATTCGGCTCGGGCAACATAGGGCGTCTGGGCGTCAACATCATAGCCAACCGTCTTCTCGCTGCGGGAGCCGATCCCCGCTATCTTGGCGCCACTCTCACAATTGACTCCGACACTCCGAAGGATCTGATCGAAAGCGTTGCCCTCGGCATGCGTGACGCGGCCGTGGAGGCGGAAATGGAATGGACCGCCGTAGAAGAGCGGATCATATCGTCGGGACCTTCCACAGGAATAAACCTCTCCGTTTTCGGGATAGGCCAACGCATGACCAACGTGACCTCCCGTTTCTCATGTCCGCGAAAAGGCGACAGGATTATAGTGACGGGGCCGGTCGCAGCCACCGGCGCCGCCATCGAAGGTGCCGGCCGGGGCGTGGAGGTACTGACCGAAAGCGACGGCATGGTGCTGACCGACGTGATGCGCGCCGTTTATGTCCATGATCCGGATCTTTCCGCCGTATATTATCCTCTTTACGGAATAAACCGCGCATTGGCCACACTTGACGTGGAGGCCGACATTGAGATCCCTTCGGTGCCGGTTGACGAAGTTGTGGCAGGCGCCTGTGACATCATGGGTCTCGATCCTCTGGACCTGATGACGGCCGGCGTCATGCTTCTGACTGTCAGTCCGGCCGACAGCGCCGGTGTCCTCGAGGCGGTGCGCCGCTATTACGGAGGCACACGCGCCGCCGTAATAGGCACCGTCCGATAGTCTCCGGTGAAACGGACCGCTTCAATTGATTTGCAACTCTCCGTCGCAACAGCTATCTTTGCATGATAAAACAAGATTATCCCGCATGAAAGATTTGATCATAGAGAATGAGAGTTCCGAACGCGCGGTGCTCGTGGGCCTCATCACTCCGCAACAGAGCGAAGAGAAAGCAAACGAATATCTCGACGAGCTCGCTTTTCTGGCCGACACGGCCGGAGCGGTCACCGAGCGCCGGTTTCTCCAGAGAATGAATCAGGCCGATTCCCGTACGTTCGTCGGTAAAGGAAAACTCGAGGAAATACGCCAATATGTCGAAGACAACGAGATCGGCATGGCTATTTTCGATGACGACCTCACCGCAAAACAGGTTGCCAACATAGAGAAAGAGCTGAAAGTCAAGATTCTCGACCGCACAAGCCTGATCCTTGACATATTCGCCAAAAGAGCCCAGACTGCCAATGCCAAGACACAGGTTGAGCTTGCCCAATATCAGTATCTTCTGCCGCGCCTGACCAGAATGTGGACTCACCTTGAGCGTCAGCGGGGCGGTATCGGCATGCGCGGGCCCGGCGAGACTCAGATCGAGACCGACCGACGGATTATCCTCGACAAGATATCGCGACTGAAAGCCGAGCTGCGCGACATCGACAAGCAGAAAGCCGTCCAGAGGAAAAACCGCGGCAAACTGACCCGCGTGGCTCTCGTCGGCTACACCAATGTCGGCAAATCGACTCTGATGAATCTCCTGAGCAAGAGCGACGTCTTCGCCGAAAACAAACTCTTCGCAACGCTTGACACCACGGTGCGCAAAGTGGTCATAGACAATCTGCCTTTCCTTCTGAGCGACACGGTCGGATTCATCCGCAAACTTCCGACTCATCTGATCGAATCGTTCAAATCGACGCTCGATGAAGTCAGGGAAGCCGACGTACTTGTCCATGTGGTCGATATCTCACACCCCAACTTCGAGGAACAGATAGAGGTCGTGAACCGCACGCTCGCCGAGGTCTGCGACGGGGCCGACAAGCCCATGATCATGGTATTCAACAAGATTGACGCCTTCACGTATAAGCCTAAAGATCCCGATGACCTGACACCGTTCTCGCGCGAGAACATCCCCCTGGAGGAACTCGAGCACACCTGGATGGGACGACTCGGCGACAACGCGGTATTCATCTCCGCAAAAAAAGGGATCGGTATAGATAAACTCAAACATCTCCTCTATGAAAAAGCAAAACAGATCCATCTTACCCGTTTCCCCTATAATGACTTCCTTTACCAAAACTATGACGAATCGGATTTCACGGAGACGGAATGAAACATCAAACCGCATTAAAGACATGGATTCAAAATCGTTACACCGGCGCCTCGCCATGCTGTTCGTGGGACTTGTATCGGCTTTGGCCATGCACGTTTCCGCAGCGGATTCGAAGGTGACCAAAACCACTTTCACCTACAGCGTAAGCCCGGAACTGAAACTTGACCGCTACGAGACCGCATCCGACAGTTCACGGGGCCGTCGCCCCGCTATCATCTTCGCATTCGGAGGCGGATTCACCCACGGAACGCGCGATGACGCACGCTATCTCGACTATTTCAACTTCATGGCCCGTCAAGGCTATGTTGTCGTTTCAATAGATTACCGCACTACGTTGGCCGGCTTCAACCCCTCGGCCCCGAAAGCCCTCAACCGATTCGGCGAGGCGCTTGTATCGGCCATTAAGACAGCCACTGCCGATTACCTCACAGCCACTGCATTCGTCATTGCCCACAGTGACGAATGGAACATAAATCCCTCCATGATAATCGCCTCGGGGTCAAGCGCAGGCGCGATTACAGCCCTTCAGGCCGAATACACTCTCGTGACGGATCGCCCTGCGGCTTTTCCTCCGCAGTTCAACTATGCGGCCGCGGTCACATTTGCAGGCGCGATTCTTTCGCAAGGGGCGCCGACGATTGCCGACAATCTCTGTCCCGTGATGCTTTTTCAGGGCGACGCCGACCGGCAGGTTCCCTATAACAGTCTTGTGCTTGGACCTATTGGCCTGTACGGATCGGAATACATAGCTACCGCCGTCAGAAACGGAGGAGGAGCCGGTGCATTCTGGACGGAGCTCGGCGCAGGTCATGAAATAGCCCTGAGCCCTATGGAAAACAACCTTTATGACATAGCCGGGTTCCTTAACCATGTACTTTCAGGCTCACGCAAGGAATTTTCATGGACAACCGTGACCCTCCCCGGACGCGGAGCCTATCAGAAAGATTTCTCAATCAAGGACTACATAAAAGCCAATATGCCGGAGTGAACATGACTGCTTTCCTTTCCTTCCTCTTGTTTCTTTCCTCATGGTGTCACGCAGAAGCGGATACCGACACTGACATGGCTGTTGCCGATTCGGTGGCCGAACTGCCCCTGCCTGAAATTCCGGCCACGCTACGCACCCCGCGCGAACGTGCCGCATACCTGATGGAACATTTCTGGGACTCCCTCGACCCTGCCGACACAGCGCGGCTTCACGACAGCCGGTTCATGGAACAGAATTTTGTCAACTTCGTAAATCTGTATCAGCACGCCGACTCCGCGCGCTGGCATGAACCGACACTTTCCTTCCTCACCAGAGTTACAGCCGACCCCCGGACGCGCGCGCTGATCTATGAACTGATCGAAATGTACCTCTCCGACCCGCAGTCGCCTGTCAGATCCGACGATGTCTATATCGAATTCCTCTCGCAGTGGACACGGCTCCCGGGTCTCGACACCTACGAGCTTGAAGAACCCCGCTACAGACTTGCGGCTGCCCTGAAAAACCGCCCGGGCACTATTGCCGCGGATTTCGATTTCATCACACGCCACGGCAACGCCACGAGTCTTTACTCCCAGCCCGGGGTTCCCACCCTACTTCTGTTGTATGACCCCGACTGCGAACACTGCATGGAAGTCATAGCGAAACTCAGAAACGACGAAACGCTGGCATATCTCATTGAGAAAGACCGGATAAAAGTCGTGGCCGTGTGTGTTGAAGGCGACAGGGATCTGTGGAGCCGCACGGAAAAAGCTATGCCCCGGGAATGGACGGTAGGAATCGATGACTCGGGAATTCTTGACAACGAGCTCTATGACATCCCCGAGTTGCCCGGAATATATCTGCTTGACAGCGACAGAAAAGTGATTTTACGCGATCCCGTTTTGGAAAAGCTGCAGGAGGCGCTCGCCGGCTTATGACATAAAACGGCTTTTTTTAAAGCTGCGCAGCCGCATTCCATATTCCGTCTGATTTTTATTTTGTGAAAGTCAGGCGGATTTTCGTTGTTTATTGCAATATTTATTATTAAATTTGCTTCGCTTAACAGTCTTACCTTAGTTATCATGACAAAAACATCCAACCAAAGCACTTATTATCCCTGGGTAGTCGTTGGCTTACTCTGGGTGGTGGCGCTCCTGAATTATATGGACCGCCAGATGCTCTCCACAATGCAAAGCAACATAGCCCTGGACATTCCTGCCTTACGTAACGCCGAGGCGTTCGGCGCTCTGATGGCGATTTTCCTCTGGGTCTATGGCATATCGAGCCCGTTCTCCGGAGCCGTCGCCGACCGCATAAGCCGTAAGTGGCTGATCGTAGGATCTCTGGGCGTATGGTCCGGCGTGACATACGCCATGGGACTTTGCGACGATTTCCACGAACTCATGTGGCTCAGAGGAATCATGGGAATCTCCGAGGCTCTCTACATACCCTCAGCCCTCTCGCTGATCGCCGATTATTTCACAGGCAAAGGGCGCTCTCTCGCAATCGGTCTCCACATGACCGGTCTCTATTGCGGACAGGCTCTCGGCGGATTCGGTTCTCTCGTGGCTTCAACCTGGTCATGGCAGGAAACATTCCACTGGTTCGGTATAATCGGTGTCGCTTACGCCGTAATTCTCATATTCCTCCTCCATGAAAAGAGCGGCCACGGAACCATGAAGGCTACGGCCTCCGGCAAAAACGCCCGCACCCCCAACAAGGAATCGGTCATCCGCTCCTTCGCCGTCGTATTTTCCACTATGGCATTCTGGGTCATCCTCTTCTTCTTCGCAAGCAGCTCCATACCCGGATGGGCAACCAAAAACTGGCTCCCCACTCTTTTCCACGACAATCTCAACCTGAGCATGGAATGGGCAGGCCCGATGGCAACGCTGACAATCGCAGTCTCGAGCTTCATCGGAGTTATGGTCGGAGGCCCCATAAGCGACCGCTGGGTCAGGAAAAATGTCAAAGGACGAATATACACGAGCGCCATCGGTCTGGCCATGATGATTCCCGCACTGGTGTTCATCGGTCTGGCCCACAACGCATGGCTCTCGATCCTCGCCGGACTCTTCTTCGGTATCGGCTACGGAATGTTCGACGCCAACAACATGCCTATCCTCTGCCAGTTCGTTTCCTCGCGCCAGCGCGCAATGGCCTACGGCTTCATGAACTCTCTCGGAGTAATCATGGGTGCGATAACCACTCAGCTGCTCGGTTCGCTCGCTGAATCGGTGGGTCTCGGAATGTGCTTCGCCCTCATGGGTGGAATTCTCCTGATTGCCCTCGCCCTTCAGCTCACTCTTCTCAAGCCTAAATATGACGACAAGGACATGGAGACAGAAGCTTCGTCAGCGACAAACGAGGCTGCTGAAACCGCAACAGTCTGATCCCTCTCCTCAGTCAACATTAAAAAGATTACTTTAATTACATGCTTCATACAACAATGGAATTCGAAAAAATCAAAGGTCTGATCGACGCTCCTTTTACTCCGTTTCATGAAAACGGCGACATCAATGTAGAACCGATTCCCCAGTATTGCAACATGCTTGTTGCCAACGGGATGAAAGGTGTTTTTATCAACGGCTCTTCAGGCGAGGGCTACATGCTCACACCCGATGAGCGCAAAGCCATAGCCGAAGCCTGGGTCAAAGCCGCTCCCGAAGGATTCAAGGTGATTGTCCACGTGGGCAGCTGCTGCGCCCGTGAAAGCCGCGAACTCGCCCGTCACGCAGCCGAAATCGGTGCATGGGGCATCGGAGCGATGGCTCCCCCCTTCCCCAAAATCAACCGCGTTGAGGAACTCGTGAAATATATCGAATATATCGCCGCAGGCGCTCCTGAACTTCCCTTCTACTATTATCATATCCCCGCATTCAACGGCGCATATCTCCCCATGATCAAGCTTCTGGAGGAAGTTGACGGCCGCGTACCCAACTTCGCAGGCATAAAATACACCTACGAAAGCATCTACGAATACAACCAGTGCCGCCTCTACAAGAACGGCAAGTTCGACATGCTCCACGGCCAGGACGAAACCATCCTTCCCTCTCTCGCCATGGGAGGCGCTCAGGGCGGCATCGGAGGTACCACCAACTACAACGGCCGCGAACTCAACGCCATCATCGAATGTTGGAACAACGGTGATCTCGAAGGTGCGCGTGAACATCAGAACTACGCCCAGGAGGTCATCAACGTAATCTGCCACTATCGCGGCAACATCGTTGCCGGAAAACGGATAATGAAACTCATAGGTCTTGACCTCGGTCCCAACCGTGTTCCGTTCCAGAACATGACTGACGAGGAAGAAGAGGCGATGCGTGCTGAACTTGATGCAATAGATTTCTTCTGCCGCTGCAACAAACTATAGAAATATGAGATTCCGACATCTGATTTTTGCGGCTCTCCTCCTTCTGGGGGTGAGCCTGCATGCTAAAATAAAGGTAGCTTGCGTAGGTAACAGCATAACGTTCGGACTAACTTTGCCCGACTCCACCCGCGAAGCCTTGTCCTATCCCGGACGTCTGCAGACTATGCTCGGCGATAACTACGAGGTGGGTAATTTCGGGCACTCCGGATCGACGCTCATGCGCCACGGACACCGACCTTATTTCAACGTCCCGGAATTCAAGGAAGCGCTGGCAATGGATGCCGACATTGTGGTCATCCACCTCGGCATCAACGACACCGATCCCCGCGACTGGCCCGAGTATGGTGATGAATTCGTGACCGACTACAACGCTCTGATCGACAGTCTGCGCGCGGGACGTCCCGACCGCAGGATCATCATCGCGCGTCTGACTCCGATCGTGGCCCGTCATCCGCGGTTCCGCACCGGAACACGCGACTGGCGTCTGCTCGAACAGAAAGCCATCGAGGATGTGGCCCGTATCAACAACGTGGAGCTGATTGACTTCGACGCCCCGTTGCGTGATCGCCAGGACCTTATCCATGACGGTGTCCATCCCAATGCCGAAGGCTACAACATTCTGGCCAAAACAGTCTATGGAGCCATCACGGGCAAACATGGCGGACTGAAACTCGCCCCCTACTATCAGAGCGGCATGGTCCTCCAGCGCCACCGTCCCCTGACAATACGCGGAACCGCCGACACAGGATCGAAAATAACCCTGACCCTTGACGGCATCTCCTATTCCGCCGTAGCCGACATAGCCGGCAACTGGCAGGTCACCACAGCGCCTCTGGCCGACGGTGCCTACACCATGACCGTCACCGACGGCAAAAAGACCCTTACGCTGACCGACATCCTCGCAGGCGAAGTCTGGGTAGCCTCCGGACAGAGCAACATGGAATTTCCTCTGGCCTCTGCCGTTGGCGGAAAAGAGGCTATAGCGGCCAGCGCCGATCCCTTGCTGCGCTTCTACGACATGCGCGCCATAGCGCGCACCGACAATGTCGAATGGACCCCTCAGCAACTGGCAGCCATCGATACTCTCGGACATTATCATCCCGCCCGGTGGGCCGCTGTTACACCTGATAACGCAGGCCGTCTCTCCGCCGTGGCCTATTTCTTCGCAAAAGAGCTGCGCGACTCGCTGAAGGTGCCTGTCGGCATAATCAGCAATGCTGTTGGCGGTTCGCCTACGGAATCCTGGATCGATGTCAACACTCTCGAAGCCGAGATGCCCGAGGCTTTGATCAACTGGCGCCGCAACGACTATATCCAGCCTTGGGCACAGGGCCGAGCCAACAAAAACGCCCCTGCCCCCCATCGCCATCCCTATGAGCCGAGCTATCTGTTCTCGGCCGGAATCCGTCCGCTTGGCAGCCCCGACATTGCCGGTGTCATCTGGTATCAGGGAGAATCCAACGCTCATAACACCGACCTGCATGCCAAGATGTTCCCCCTGCTTGTTGACAGCTGGCGCCGGGAATTCCGCCGTCAGGATCTCCCGTTCTGTTTCGTTCAGCTCAGCAGCATAAATCGTCCATCATGGCCTACGTTCCGCGACAGCCAGCGCCGCATGGCCGGTGAAATCGACAACGCTTATATGGCGGTCAGCTCCGACCAGGGCAATCCCACAGATGTCCATCCCCGTAACAAACGTCCCGTCGGGCTTCGCGTTGCCCGTCAGGCACTCCACAATGTCTATGGCTTCGAATCGCTCGTTCCGTCCGGTCCTGTTCCGGTGAAAGCGACAGCCGATGCCAAAGGCACAGTGACCGTAACCTTCGAAAACGCGAACGGAATGACTACCTCCGACGGGAAAGCCCCCACGCTTTTCGAACTTGCCGAGACTGAAGGAATGTATTTCCCGGCCGAAGCGACGATAGGCGACGGCGTTGTCACCGTTTCCTCCGATAAAGTCGCCCGTCCGCGTCTGGTGCGCTACGGATGGCAGCCCTACTCGACCTCAAACCTTATAAACGCCGACAGCCTGCCGGCAACGACATTCAAATTAACCATCGACAATATGAAAGATCTTTATGAAATAGAACCGGGATATGAACGCGGCGTTTCAGCCGCCTATGCCGGCCGCCTCGCCGACGGCACCATAATTGTAGCCGGCGGTTGCAATTTCCCCTGCGACGAACCGCTCGCAGCAGGAGCCCGGAAAAAATTCTACAAGGGCATCTACTCCATTGACCCGACCACTCTCGAACTGTCACGCGTCGGTTCACTGCCTCAGGCTGCCGCCTACGGAGCCTCAGTCTCTGTTCCTTCCGGAATAGTCATCATAGGCGGCACTGCCGACAACGGCAACCTGACCGAATGCATGCTCCTCACCCCGGAGATGACAGTCACTTCATTGCCCGCTCTGCCTAAATCAATCGACAATATGGCCGCTGCAGCCATCGGCAACACAATCTATGTGGCCGGCGGCAATATCGACGAGAAACCTTCCAAGGATCTCTTTGCACTCGACCTCAGCAATCCCGCCAAAGGCTGGAAAAAGCTGAAATCCATGCCCGGCAATCCGCGCGTGCAGCCTGTCATGGCCGCTGCGGATGGAAAGTTATGGCTCTGGGGCGGTTTCGCAGGACGTCATGACGGAAAAGAGCCCTCGCTCGAACTTGGAGGCCTCGTCTATGATCCCGCCAAGGACAAATGGAGCGAAATCCAGGGTCCGGCTACTCCCGAAGGCGAGAAAGTCGCTACCGGCGGAGGCGCTGCAACCACCCTTTCCGACGGACGGATCGCCGTTGCCGGCGGTGTCAACAAGGACATCTTCCTTGACGCGCTCAAGAATCAGGCTCCCGATTATCTTCTCCATCCCATAGCATGGTATCGTTTCAATCCCCGCATATTCATCTTTGACCCCGCTTCCGGCAAATGGACCGCAGGTAATCCCGACGCGATGAACGCCCGTGCGGGTGCATCCATGATAGCGGGCGACAACAACGATCTCTATCTTTTCGGAGGAGAACTGAAACCGCGCATCCGCACACCCAGAACTCTCCACGTAGTCCTTTGACACTTCAACATAAACATAGAGGAGAATGGACAAGACAATAGATCTTAGCGTGAGCAATTATGGAACGGTCCGTGACCGTTCCTATGACATCGCGCTTCTGCCTTGGGGAGCTACCGAGCCCCATAATCTGCATCTGCCCTATCTGACCGATGCAATCCTCAGCCATGACATAGCGGTTGATGCCGCCGCGATCGCACGTGACCGCTTCGGCATCAGCGCCATGGTGCTCCCCCCTATGCCTCTGGGCGCTCAGAACCCCGGTCAGCGTGAACTCACTTTCTGCATCCACTACCGCTACGACACCCAGCGCGCCGTGCTTACCGACATCGTGGCTTCGCTCCGTCATCAGGGGATGAAGAGGCTCCTGATTGTCAACGGTCATGGAGGCAACTCCTTCAAGAACATGATCCGCGACCTCGCCGTCGATATGCCCGACATGCTGATCGCGGCCGGCGAATGGTACAAGCCGGAGCCTGCAAAGGACTATTTCGATCAGCCCGGCGACCACGCCGACGAGCTTGAGACCTCTGTCATGATGCACTATCATCCCGAGCTCGTGAATCTCGCGGAAGCGGGTCACGGAGGCGACGGAGGATTCACCGGGCCCGCGCTGTCGCGTGGAGTAGCCTGGGTGCCCCGTAACTGGAGCCGCATATCCTCCGACACGGGTATCGGCGATCCATCTCTGGCCACAGCTGAGAAAGGAGCACGTTTCGCGTCAGTCTGCGCGGCCGATTTCGCTCAGGTAATCGCCGATCTCTGCGCACCCGATCTTTACGAATAATCACGCAACAATCTCATCCGATATGGAAAATTTCACCTATTGCACCCCGACGAAATATGTATTCGGCCGCGACGCCGAATCTCACGCAGCCGAAGAGTTGAAAAACATAAACATCGGCCGTGTGCTCGTGGTCTATGGAGGCGGTTCGGTTATCCGCAGCGGACTCCTCGCCCGCGTCATCTCTGTTCTTGACAATGCCGGGATATTCCATCGCGAACTCGGCGGCATACAGCCGAATCCAACCGATCCCAAAGTCAGGGAAGGAATCGGGATGTGTCGCCGTGACAAAATCGAAGGACTTCTTGCAGTGGGCGGTGGATCGGTAATCGACACGGCGAAAGCCATAGCCGCCGGCGTGCCTTACGATGGAGATTTCTGGGATTTCTGGGCCGGAAAATCCGTAATTACGGAAGCCTTGCCCGTAGGCGTCATACTGACAATTCCCGCCGCAGGAAGCGAAGGTTCCGGAAATTCCGTGATAACGCTGCTTGACGGTCTCCACAAGATCAGCCTCCGGACAGACTACTGGCTGCGCCCGAAATTCGCGTTGCTCAATCCCGAGCTGACTTTCACACTGCCTCCCGAACAGACAGCGGCAGGAATCGCCGACATGATGGCCCACATCTTCGAACGCTACTTCTCACCGACTGCCGATGTAGAGATAACCGACCGTGTGTCAGAAGGCGTCCTCAAAGCCATTATCGAGGAAGCGCCGAAAGTCATGGCCGATCCGTGCGACTATCAGGCCCGCGCCAACATAATGTGGAGCGGCACACTCGCCCATAACGGAATCTGCGGCACCGGACGTAAGGAAGACTGGGCTTCCCACGCCATGGAGCATGAGATCAGCGCCGTCTATGGAGTCACCCACGGCGCCGGACTCGCAGTCGTAATGCCTGCGTTCATGACATTCATGGCCGCACATGCGCCAGCCAAAGGCGCACAGCTTGCCCGAAGGGTCTTTGACGTCGTCGAGACCGATGACCGCAAAGCCGCGCTCGAAGGCATCGAAAGGCTGAAAACTTTCTTCGCTTCACTCGGGCTGCCCCTTACTTTCAGTCAGCTCGGAATCGAGAATCCCGACGTGGAACTCCTCGTCAGGAAACTCCATGAAAACAAAGGCGAGATTATCGGCGGCTACTATCCGCTCGGAGCGAAAGAAACCGCCGAGATATACAATCTCGCAAGATAGACGCAATAAAACGCAGTGTTTGCAGTTATATATTCATAATGAATGATATGACTACGACCACACTTCTGCGCAACATATTATCCGTGGCCGCTGTTCTGTCAGCGGCCACTTGTGTATGCGCACAGGAAAAAGATGATTTCAACCCGGTGCAGACCGGCACGAACTCACTCAACATAGCCCCTGACGCCCGGGGAGCCGCCATGGGCGACATTGGAGCGGCTACCGATCCCGACGCCAATTCACAATACTGGAATCCCTCCAAATATGCCTTCGGATACAGCAACGCCGAGATCGCAATCAACTATACACCCTGGCTCCATAAACTCGTCAATGACATTTTTCTCGCCGATATCGCCGGATACTGGAAAATAGGATCGGGCGACAACCAGGCTCTGTCAGCTTCCCTGCGATATTTCTCCCTCGGCGAAGTGACGACAAGCTATCCGGGCGACACACAGGCCTCCCAGACACTCAATCCCTATGAAATGTCGTTTGACATCGGTTACTCGCGAAAACTTTCCGAGAAATACTCGATGGGCATCGTGTTCCGTTACATATATTCCGACCTCGGATTCGCCGATTCCTACGCCGGAGACCAGTCAACCGGAGCATCGGCTTTTTCTGCCGACATCTCGGGCTACTACACGACTTATCCCATAATAGGGCGCAACGAATGTCAGTGGTCGTGGGGCTGGAACATTTCAAACATTGGAACGAAAATATCCTATAACCACGGCGACGATCCGGCGTTTCTTCCCACGAACCTGAGGCTCGGAACGACATTCACATTCCCCCTTGCCGACTACCATAACCTCTCCTTCTCGCTGGACGCTAACAAACTTCTCGTGCCGACGCGTCCACGTCTGAAAGACTTCGAAAGCGAAGACAAGACAGAGATCGAGGCCGAACGCGAATACGCCCGGGCTCTCGAGGACTGGGAAAACATGTCGCCTATTACCGGCATATTCAAATCCTTCTCCGACGCCCCCGGCGGTTTTTCGGAAGAGCTGAAAGAGATAACCTGGTCACTCGGCGCGGAATATGCCTATAACCAGCAGTTTTTCCTTCGGGCCGGCTATTTCTACCAGAATGCCATGAAAGGGAATCTCCAGTATCTTGGAATGGGTGCGGGTTTCTCGCTCAAACCGGTAAGGCTCGATGTTTCCTATATGATTGCAACCGCTCAGACATCTCCGCTCGACCAGACACTTCGCTTCACCCTGACCTTCGACATGGACGGAATTAAAGAACTCTTAGGTAAAAAATGATGACACTTCCCGACATACGTACCGGCAACGGCTTCGATGTGCATGCCTTTGCCCGTGACCGCAAACTTTTCCTCTGCGGTGTTGAAATTCCGAGCGACATGGGACTCCTCGGCCACAGCGACGCCGACGTAGCGCTCCACGCTCTATGCGACGCCCTTCTCGGCGCTGCCGCCCTCGGCGACATAGGGCGCCATTTTCCCGACACCGATCCCCGCTACAAGGGAATCGACTCGCGACTTCTGCTCCGCAACGTGATCGCGCTGCTCACCGAAAGAGGATTCTCTCTCGTAAATGCAGACATAACGATCATAGCGCAGGCCCCGAAACTGATGCCGTATATTGAGACTATGCGCGAAAGAGTGGCCGAAGACACCGGAATCGACATTTCCCGCATCAGTGTGAAAGCCACAACCACCGAACACCTCGGATTCACCGGACGCCGCGAGGGAATCGCGTCGCTCGCTTCCGTACTTATCGTGAAATCTTGACTATCGACAAATATATCAACTTTATCACCCTTTAATAATTCTATTGCCATGATCTGTCCGGACTGCGGGATGCAAAATCCCGACAATGCGACTTATTGCGATTGCTGCGGATGCAAGTTGACTCCGTCCTCCACTCCCGCAAATGCCTCTCCATCTACCCCTGCGCCGCCTCCCGCGCCATCAGCGCCGGTAGTCTCCGAACCCGCTGCCGCGCCGCCTCCCGTCTCTCCTGAAGTGGACGCTCCTTCAGCCGAAGAACCCGTAACCGCCCGACCGGCTGCTCCCGTTCCGCCCCCTCCTCCATCACCTTCGGAATATGAATATGCGGAACCGAAATCCACCCGGAGCCGGTCCGGAATCATCATAGCCTCGATCATAGGCGGCGCCATAGTGATCGGAGCGGTGATTCTCGCTCTCGGACTGATAAACCGCGACAAATCAAGCGAGGAGGACATAAATATTCCCGAAATAGAAGAAGTTGCCGAAACCGAAATTCCTGCGGGTGAAATAACCGACGAGCGTCCCGACTATCAGAGTTTCGACTGGCTTATCGACAATGTCTGCCGGATTCAGCTTGAACCCTCCGATTTTCTCGGATTATCTTCCGATGAACTCCGTCTGCTGCGCAACTCGGTATATGCGCGCCACGGACGCCGCTTCAAAGACCCGGCCCTGCAGAATTATTTCAACTCTCTTCCTTGGTATTCGCCCACACGCGACGAAGTATCCGTCTATGAGCTCTCCGAAACCGAGCGCCATAATGTCAGCGTGATTCAGAGCATGGAATAATGAGACCCGCAACGCTTCTATTCCTGCTCGGAACCGTTCTTCTGTCATGCGGCCAGCGCAACAGCGCTCCCGATGCCTCATCCATTCAGCCGGAATCAGAGAGCGCTGACACGGTGATATCGGACGCCTCCGCAAATTCCGCCGCGCTTCCGGCTCACCACGACATAGATCCCCGCGCGGCAAACCGCCTTCCCTCCGACATGAAAGCCGCCTCGCAGGCTCTTGTGGCTGCGTATCCCGACTTTATCGAACGTATAGCCGACAATCGCGTCATTTTCAACGACGGCACCTCCCTGACCTACGATGACGGCCGCGTGAAAGATTTCGGGACTCTTCTCGATGACGGCGACATAGAGGATATGTTTTTCGTCCCTTATGATCCGTCAGGCAATCAGCCCGAATATCTCCACGACGCGGGGCGATCGAGAAACGAGGCGCTTTTCAAAAAAATGTATGGTAACTCCGCCGCGGCAGTGCGCAAGAATCTCGTCAAGGTTGCCTGGTTCGGCAAGACCGTGGACTTTACGGCCATCAACGGCGCCGCCGACTCTCTGCGCAAAGTAGCTGCAGAACTTGAGCATTATCCTCAACTGAAAAAATATCTCGCATCTTCAGGCACTTTCTACTGGCGTCCTGTCCGCGGCGCTAAACGCCTCAGCGCCCACTCCTACGGCATAGCTTTCGACATAGCGGTGCCTTATTCCGACTACTGGCTCTGGAAAAACAAAAACGCCGGAGAAACCGACCGGATAGAATATGCCAACCGATTTCCTCGCGAAATAGTCGAGATTTTCCGCCGACACGGATTTATATGGGGCGGGGCATGGTACCATTTTGACACCATGCACTTTGAATTCCGTCCCGAAATCCTCCACTATTCTGACCATTACGGAAAACTTTGACTCTTGACAAACTCTCCTGACGGTATTATATTTGTAACATCATTTAAACTTCGACTCTCATGAAACATTTTTTGCTGGTTATCGCCGCAGCGCTATCCTTGAACGGGATCGCTGCCAATCATGAAAAAGAATACAGGAAAATCACCGAGAGATATGATGTTCCCGTAGAAGTGCGCGATCTTGAAAATCCGACAGCTACCGTATTCTGGCAGACTATGCTGAAAAACAACGATGCCTTACGCAAGTTTGAAAAAGACATGCGTAAAAACCGAGGGGCCGAAAAAGAGGCTTTAAACGAGCTGAAGAGGCTGTCTAAATTCTATCCCCGCTACAGCATGCTGGTTGACCGGGGCATGCAGCCTTACTGCGATTCCCTCATGCGTGAGATGGGCCTCCCGGAAACGCCGGCAAAATCCGCCATGTATATAATCTACGATCCCAAGCCGGCTGCCTTCAATGTCGCGACCGACGACGGATTTGCAATATGCGTCACGTCAGGACTCCTCGACCGTCCGGGACTGAACCGCGACATGCTCAAAGGCATCGCCGCCTACGGATATGCCCACGGCGCTCTGCAGCATGAACTGCGCAACTTCTACAAAGCGGCCAAGGACAAGCGCCGGAATCGCTGGATAGGAGCCGCTCTGGTCGTGGGAGAACTCGGACTTGCCGTGACGTCGGACTATCTTGACTACAAATACAACAACAATCCGTGGGGCTACACCGACAATTCCGTTAATATCCAGAACAACACCGTCATAGTCAACGACGCTCCCGAACAGACATCTGGCCCGACCCTCTATGCGACAATTTTCACCCCCGATCAGATCTATGAGGCAGACATCGCCGCATTTCGCTTCATGGAGGAAATGGGCAACGCCGATTCCTATATCGAAGCGCTGAAGCTGATGGGTGCCGACAACGATTCGGCCTACGCAGGCTACCCCGACCATCCCTCGACCGCCAACCGCATTGCCCTGCTCGAATTTATCCGCGAACATCCCGAAATCAGGAACACCGAAAACATCAAGATTCGCCTTAAAGGCTACTGACCTCCACATCCGGGCCGCCACAAGCGGCCCTTTTTCTTTATCTAAGGCAAGGATTGTGGCTGACGTGGCCCGGATTACAGGATTTTTTGCTATCTTTGCACATTAAATTCATGAAAATTGTCATGGCAACAAACATCTTAGAACTCAGCGAACAGGAAATAGTGCGCCGCGGCAGTCTCGACGAGATGCGCCGGCGCGGAATAGACCCCTATCCCGCCGCCGAATTTACGGTTACGGGCCATACGAAAGAAATCAAAGAGACCTTCAATGACGACGCGCCGCGCCGCGAAGTAAGCATCGCCGGACGCATCATGAGCCGACGCATCATGGGCAAGGCTTCTTTTCTGGAACTCCAGGACCCCGAGGGAAGAATACAGGTATATGTCAGCCGCGACGATCTCTGTCCCGGCGAAGACAAGGACGCCTACAATGTCGTTCTCAAAAAACTTCTTGACATCGGTGACTTCATCGGAGTAAAAGGCTATGTTTTCCGCACCCAGATGGGCGAGATAACCGTGCATGCCGAAGAGATCACCGTCCTTGCCAAGTCGCTCCGTCCCCTTCCCATCGTAAAGGTGAAGGACGGCGTCAGATATGACGCGTTCGACGATCCCGAGCTCCGCTACCGCCGCCGTTATGTGGATCTCGTGGTCAACGAGGGTGTCAAGGAGATATTCATCAAGCGCACCAAAGTCTATAACTCCATGCGCGAATTCTTCAACAGCCACGGCTACATGGAAGTCGAGACCCCCATCCTCCAGTCGATTCCCGGCGGAGCTGCCGCGCGTCCGTTCATCACTCACCACAACGCGCTCGACATTCCGCTCTATCTCCGCATAGCCGACGAACTTTATCTGAAACGTCTCATTGTGGGCGGATTTGACGGCGTCTATGAATTCTCCAAGAATTTCCGCAACGAGGGAATGGACCGCACCCACAACCCCGAGTTCACATGCATGGAGATATACGTGGCCTACAAGGACTACAACTGGATGATGGACTTCACCGAGCGCATGCTCGAGAAGATATGCCTTGACGTCAACGGCACTACCGAAGTGAAAGTCGGCGACAACGTCATATCCTTCAAAGCGCCTTTCCGCCGCGTGACAATGATCGACGCCATCAGGGAACACACCGGCATCGACATAACCGGCATGAACGAGGAGCAGCTCCGCGACGTCTGCCGCAGACTCGACATAGAGGTTGACGACTCGCTGGGCAAAGGCAAGCTCATCGACGAGATATTCGGCGAGAAATGCGAAGGCAACTATATCCAGCCGACATTCATCACCGACTATCCCATCGAGATGTCGCCGCTGACAAAGAGACACCGCGACAATCCGGAACTCACCGAACGTTTCGAGCTGATGGTCAACGGCAAGGAACTTGCCAACGCCTACTCGGAGCTGAACGACCCGATCGATCAGTATGAACGCTTTGTCGAGCAGATGCGCCTGGCTGAAAAAGGCGATGACGAAGCAATGATTATCGACGGCGATTTCATCCGTGCGCTCGAATACGGCATGCCCCCCACCTCGGGCATGGGTATCGGCATGGACCGTCTCGTCATGCTCATGACCGGGCAGACAACGATCCAGGAAGTGCTCTTCTTCCCCCAGATGCGTCCCGAAAAGAAACCCCGCCGCGACGACGCCGCCACATTCGCCAAGGTCGGTGTAGCCGAAGAATGGGTCGCTCCCCTCTACAAGCTCGGAGTGCTCACCGTCGCACAGCTTCCCGCCTATGGCTCGGCAGGCAAACTACAGCAGGATCTCTGCGGTCTCAACAAGAAATTCAAACTCGAACTGACCAATCCTTCGGTTGACGAAGTCAAGGGATGGATTGCCGCCGCCGAAACCGAGCAATGAAATCGCCTGACAAAATAGCGGTTATTGGAGGAGGCAGCTGGGCCACGGCGCTTGCGAAACTGCTTCTTGACAACTGCCCGTCGATAGTGTGGCTGATGCACCGTCAGGACCGTATCGAGGAATTTCTGAGCGAAGGTCACAATCCGGCCTATCTGACCGACGTCCTCTTCGATCTGCGCAGAATCACTTTCACCACCGACATCAACGAGGCCGCTTCCATAGCCGACATCCTCCTGCTTGCGTTGCCGTCGCCTTATTTCAAGGAGCAGATGGCACCGCTGACCGTCGATATATCGGGAAAAACGATAGTCTCCGCCATAAAGGGTATAGTTCCGGAAGACAATCTGACCGTCTCGGACTACATGGAACGCCGCTACGGAATAGCCCACTGCCGAAACCTCGTGGTCTCCGGGCCCTGTCATGCCGAAGAAGTGGCCCTCGGGCGCCGCAGCTATCTGACCGTCGGATGCGAGGACACGGAGCTTGCCGCCCGCTTCGCTTCTGCGATCTCCGGCCCGGCCCTCACCACAATAATCTCCCGCGACGTCGCAGGCATAGAATATGCGGCCGTGCTGAAGAACATCTACGCCATCTGCGCAGGCATAATCCACGGACTCGGCGCAGGCGACAACTTCCAGGCAATGCTCGTCAGCAACGCAATCCGCGAAATGAACCGTTTCGTTTCCGCGCTTGTTCCTCAGAAGCGTGACATCTGCGACTCCGTCTATCTCGGGGACCTTCTCGTGACCTCCTACTCGCGCTTCAGCCGCAACCACAACTTCGGCACCATGCTCGGGCGAGGATATTCCGTCAACACCGCACGCATGGAAATGGTGCAGACCGCCGAAGGCTACTATGCAGCCAAATGCATCCACGAGATCAACCTCGACCACGGCATAGAGATGCCTATCATGGAAGGAGTCTATGACATCCTTTACCGGAAGGTAAAGCCTTCCCGAGCCATTGCACGCATGGCCGATACTTTCAGATGAACGATAAAAACAAATAACCAAAACCCGAAATTCATGAAAGAATTAGAATTCTCAAATGCCAATGCGCTGGTCGTCGGCCACGAGCAGATCGACGCCATGCTTGACGAAGCACGTCAGTCACTCGAAAAAGTAGAGAAAGGCACCGGCGCGGGAAACGATTTTCTCGGATGGGTAAATCTCCCCTCGGAAATTTCCGCCTCGCTCATATCCGACATCAACGAAACCGCACGCAAGCTTCAGGACAAGTGTGAGGTCGTTGTCTGCATCGGCATCGGCGGCTCATATCTCGGAGCCAAGGCCGTGATCGAGGCTCTCAGCGATTCATTCGCCGCCTACCGCCACGAACCCAAGAAAACAAAAGTCGTTTTCGCCGGCCAGAATATCGGCGAGGATTATCTCTTCGAGCTTCTTGACTATCTTTCCGACAAGAAGTTCGGTATAATAGTCATCTCCAAGTCAGGAACCACTACCGAACCCGCCATCGCTTTCCGCCTGCTCAAGAACAAACTCGAAGAGCGCGTGGGCAAAGAGGGCGCAGCTGAACGCATAGTGGCCGTGACCGACGCCAGCCGCGGAGCATTGCGCCAGATGTCTGACGAAGAGGGCTACAAGACATTCGTAATTCCCGACAACGTAGGAGGCCGTTTCTCAGTGCTGACTCCCGTCGGACTGCTCCCCATCGCCGTTGCCGGATATGACATTCAGGCTCTTGTTGATGGCGCCAAGGCTATGGAGGAGACAACCCGCTCTACCGACTACGCCACAAATCCTTCGATGCTCTATGCCGCAACGCGCAACGCTCTCTATCGCGCCGGCAAAAAAATAGAGATTCTCGTGAACTTCAATCCCAAGCTCCACTATTTCGGCGAATGGTGGAAACAGCTCTACGGCGAAAGCGAAGGTAAAGACGGCAAGGGTATTTTCCCCGCAGCTGTCGATGACTCTACCGACCTCCACTCAATGGGTCAGTGGATCCAGGACGGCGAACGAACAATTTTCGAAACCGTCATCTCAGTCGCCGCTCCCGAGCATGAGACTCTCATCCCCACTGACAACGACAACCTCGACGGCCTCAACTTCCTCGCCGGCAAGCGCGTTGACCAGGTCAACAAGATGGCCGAACTCGGAACCCGCATAGCCCACATCGACGGCAACGTTCCCAATCTCCTCGTTACCGTTCCCGCGCTGCGCGAGAAATACCTCGGCGAACTCATCTATTTCTTCGAGAAAGCCTGTGGAATCTCGGGATATCTTCTCGGCGTCAATCCTTTTGACCAGCCCGGTGTGGAAGGCTACAAACGCAACATGTTCGCCCTCCTTGACAAACCCGGCTATGAAAAAGAATCAGCCGCCATCAAGGCGCGCATAGCCGACTGACAGACCGGTAACCCCTAATGAAATATCGGAGGCAACCGCCGTATAAGCGGTTGCCTCCCTTTTGTTTTCAAGGGTTTTCGGATTCAGTAATATGTAGCGAGAATGCGGGCGTCACCGGTCGCGACGGCCCGGAGGCCCAATTCGGAAATGAAGCAGTTTTCGCTGCACGCTTCGGAAAACTCGCTGTCAACTCCTTTGTAGGCTTCGGCGAGCACCTTGTCGGCAATGGCCGTCTCCATCACGCGCCTCAGGGCCGACATCTTGTTTCCGCTGCTGATATCACCGCGCAGATATATCAGGTCTCCGTCCTCGTCTTTATCGACTTCCGCGTTCATTTTCAGAGCCAGCCCCGAAATGGCGCTCTCGATCAGCAGGTCGAGGGCCGGGCGCCTGTCGGGAGTGAGAACGGGAGGACGCCGAGGATCCAGAAGATGTTTCAAGGCCGAGCGCGCCATGATGACAGCGGTTATCTCCGCTTTTGAAAGTGCTATCGTGATTTTCATTCTGTTCTGTCATTTGATTATTATAGGATAACTATTTTCCCTGACGGGGAAGAGGACGATGACGATGAGTAGCCTGCCGCTCTTTCCGCGAACGCGAGCGGAGGATGCTGTAGAGGAAAACGGCCGATTTCTCCGTCAGATAGAAACGCGGCGCTTTTCCTTCGGCGAGTACGATGGCTATTCCGTCTGACAGCGAACAGCCCCTCTTGCGCTGGAGCTCTTCAACCCGAGAATTGATGTCGAGATACATGGCGACATTACGCTTGCCTATAGCCGCCGGTCCGCGACGGCGAAGATCGCCGAGCTTTTTGCACGCCTGGCCGAAACTTACATAAAACTCCGGAGCCGGTTCGCGGGCAGCGGCCACAGCCACGTCGGCCGCCCGCAGAGGTCCGTCGTTGTTTCTGATGATGCGTCGGCAGACATTCATGAAGTCTCGGTCACGCTTTCTTTTCAGGGGATTAGGATTAATGGTGTTTTTCATGGTTGTTTTATCAGGATTAAGATAATAATCAGGTTGGGAAAGTGATCTGTTTACCTTCACAAAATTACAGTCCTTATGGGCTTCCAACGGGGCACTGCTGGATTAATAGATGTTAACGGGATTCCAATCGCCTCAGGATGAGGCTATAAGGCGGTTCCTCATCTCACGGAACGAATGGAAAGAGCTTATCATGTCGAGGATCGCCGTGGCCGACCGCTGCACCTGTGAATCGAAAAGGGCTGCTGAAACCGAGCCGTTGGCCGAGTGTCCCTGCAACGCTCCGCTGACGCCTGAAATCTGCTGGAATAGCTCCATTTGAAGGTTCAGAAGCTGATAGGCGCCTGCGTTGTCACCGTTGGCTATGACCTGACGCGGCTCCCCTTTTCCGTAATGATAGGGAATCACGCTGTTGCTCTGGGCCCAGAGCCGTCCCACCTCTTTCTCGGTCCATCCCGTGGGCAACGATTCCACAGGAACGAGAAGTGTGCCTTTGGCCGAGACTCCCATTATGTGATCCACGAGCGTTATCAGTCGATTGACAAAACGCTGCTGGTCTATGATATCCTCCACAAGCGAATGGACCTCGCCGTCGATGAGCGGATAGAATTTGACAGCGAAAGGATGTGAACCGTGGGCGTAGGGTGAATCATATTCGTCGAGCACATCCCCGTCAGGCGTAAGAAACCTGCAATGCCAGCGCAGGGTGGTGACGGGCCGAAATTCTATCTCGGTCCTTTTCGCCTTGGCTCGCGTGCGGTTCTCCTGAAGCAGCTCCTCGCGGTCCGGTTCCGGAACATGGAAATACTCGCCTGTCTCCGGGTCATGGCATCGCAACACCGACCGGCTCTCCAGAGTCCACAGTTCTATGACCCTGCAGCGCCCTGTCTCGGCATTGAAAAAATCGCGACTGACCGCATCGCCTATCGGCATTCCGCTCTCCCTCATGTTCTCCTCGGAGTAACGGCGGGTCAGCTCCACCGCATGCGCCCCTCCCGCGGGCGCGAAACGCATCAGCAGCTCGCGCAGACTCATGGAATGGAGCATACCGACCAACTCTATGTCAAGACCGCGCGGATCCGTAAAACGGTTTATGAAGAAATTCTCAGGACTGACATTGTCGATCCATACTCCCGTTCCGGCTATGCGGCATTCGGTCACCACCCTCTGGACCGCACAGCCTGAAATCAGAAACTCCTCGAGCATCCGGCAATCCAGTTCGGGCAACGAATTGCGCGCGGATACCGACTCGCTGACGGGGCACCGAGCTGCCGCAGGGTCTGACGATTCGAACGACGCGCGATAGTTGCCCACGACACATTTCACAAGCTGCCGGATCAGATTGTTGGTCAGCGGCTTCATGCCGCCGCGCTCCGCCAGCTCGCCTTCCGTCAGCCGGTTTCCCTTCGGATCAGTGGTGATGTCGCCCCACTGGCGCCCGAAAGTATAGTCCTTGCAGCGGCGCCGCCGTTCACGTAACCGGCTGCACTCGCGCCATGCCTTAAGAGCAAGTTCAAGATGTGTCATTTCATTTTGTTTTTTCAGGATGGATACTGATCATAGGCGCATGCGCCATCATCTCGCCGGTAACCCTGAAGCAGCCGCTTTCATCCTGTTCCATGACAGCCATTACTGTCACAGTCTCCGGATTTTCCGTAGCGGGATAGATTGTCAGCCGGCGGCCTGACACCAGAGCGACCGGGCGGCACAGACCTGCACGGGCAAACGGATTGGACTGCGCGTCGGCATCGTGATTTCCGGCCTCTGTCACGATAAAAGCCTCTTTCTCCCATTCGGGCGCACTGACCGCCCCAATCCTGACAATACCTTCAGGCAGCAGGAACCGGGCCGCCCCTTCAGGGGAGGCGGCCGCGGTGGGCAACGGAGATATTTCGGTCATCGGAAGACAACACAGAGGCATGTCGCGCAGCGCTTTGCTGTACCAGGCTTTTGCGTCCTCAAGCACAAGGGCGTCAATGTCGGAACCGTCACAGCGCACGGCCTCACAATCCGTGCGTGATTCGTCAAAGCCCAGGCGCTTTTTCCACAGGGCAGTCATTTCCTCTGCCGTCATTTCTGTTGTTCTCATCATCTATGATATTTCACTCCATTTCAACTCTGACATGCGCGTTGGGATGACGCAACACAAGACAACTCGCCTCGGTGGCCACGAGTGCGTCCGTGTTTCTGACGCCGCTGCTCTTCAAATCGAGATGCTCTACCTTGAAGGGAATATGGGAATACTTGGTCAGATACTGCGGATCGATTATCAGGCCGTCGTTGGCATGGTCACACTGGTCGAAGACCTCGTTGAGAACAACATATAGAGTCCCGAACTTTGAGCGCAGCTCCGTAAAATCTATACCCCAGTAAGTGACCGTATCCATAGCGCCCACGACCTTGCTGAAGCTCAGATTGTTGAGCTGCTCGATAAGGCCCGATCCCCCCATCAGCACCTTGCGGGCCGATCCGGAACAGTCGCCCGTGAATGCCGTGCGCATCATCGAGACGAGAGTCTTGTGGCTGAACCCGGAGCCCGGATAAGAGAACCGGTTTCCGGCCTGATTCCAGATGCCGCCCGTGAAAAGCACCTCGTCATAGCGGCGCGGATCGGTCAGACGCGCTTTCACTCCGAAAAGGAAGCTTTTCTCCATGCCGAGACGCATGTCCATAATGGCGACTTCCTCCTGATCCGACAGCGTCCACCCTACTTCCTTTGACGAGAGTTTCGTCAGAATGCTCTGCTCGACCTGAGCCTTGAATATCTGGCAGTAGTTTGACGACTTGACCGGAAGCGCCTCGAACTGGGGAGTCTGAACATCCAGTTCTCCCGCCGCACGGCCCATTCTGACGATTCTCGCCCCGGCGTCGCAAAGAGTAGAGCCCTCGAGTCCCGTTCCGTTCAGGCAGATGACGGTCGCGGGAGTCTCGCCGCTTCTATCTACGGCAACTACATAAAGCACGAGCGGCTCTTCGCGGTCATTCTTCACTGCGGGGAGCAGAAGAGTTTCGGTGACAGCTATGGCGTCGCTGTTCTCAGCCACGAGCCTGTAGGTGGGAAAACCGCCGTAATCGCCTCCCTGAATTTTACTTATACCCTCTTTGGCCTCGGTTTCAGGCACCTTTGCATCCACAAGATAATAATCCACTATCATCGAAGAGGCGGGACGTGCGCCGACCATACGTGAGATCTGGTCAACCGGTGTGGCCATGGGGCGCACTTTCACGACCCGGCTGTCGATTTCATTAAGCAGAAGCGCCGGCGAACCCTCGCGCACGGCGGGTGTGGTCAGCGGTCCGTCCGTCACTCTGACGGTTCCGTTTTCGTTTGTTACGACTGTGTTCGTTTCCATAGTTTTTGTTTAAAAGATTAATGATGGTTTGATTGATGACTGATTTTTGCGGGAACTCAATCCCAGACCCCGCGCGGAAGCCGGGTGAGGAAACGCGATGCGAATGTCTGACACGCGTCTCGGTCCTTTTCCGTCGCCGTTCTGACGCGCGGATTCTCCAGAAGTGCGGGACGCCCCATCATCTCCCGCGCATTCTCGTTGAGGCCTCGCAGATACCCCCTCTGCTCCGCTTCGGCCACGAGGCGCGCCACTTCTTCCGCGGAAACCGTGCCCTCTTCCGCCTCTCCGCTACGGTCTTCCGCCTCTGATGACTGTTCAGGTTCTTGCCTCTCATGTGTGGTGTCCGGCGCATTCCCGCCTCCTTCGGCCTCGAGATCGGGCCTGACTTCTTTTTCATTGTCGGATGTGTTCGATGTGTTCATGGTGATTCAGGTTTATCGGTTGGATTGTAATGCAAAATTAACTCTCCATCTCCCCCTCGACTCGCCTGTTTCTATTTTTGCAGACAGACGGCAAATATTTTTTCGTTAACTTCAATCATGAATATTAAAAAAATGTTATATCTTTGTGAACGGAACCCCGCAGCTCTCCCGCGGTGTCGCCACTTAGAGAACATCGCAAATTCACCCACCTCACCCGTGCACAAAGCATCACAATGAACTACAGCTTTTTAGATTTCCTCTGCCTCCTCGGTTCCGTCGGTCTGTTCCTCTATGGAATGAAAGTCATGAGCGAAGGCCTGCAGAAAGCGGCCGGAGACCGTCTGCGCAACATTCTCGGAGCGATGACACGCAACCGATTCACCGGAACGCTGACCGGATTCCTCATCACCGCTCTCATCCAGAGTTCCTCGGCATCGACCGTGATGGTCGTCAGTTTCGTGAATGCAGGTCTCATGACTCTGGCGCAGTCAATGGCGGTGATCATGGGTGCGAATGTCGGCACGACATTCACGGCATGGGTAATCTCGCTGTTCGGGTTCAAGGTCAACATTTCGGCTTTCGTCCTGCCGCTCATCGGCATCGCAATTCCGCTGCTCTTTTCCAAGAAGAGCCGCAGCAAATCCATCGGCGAATTCCTGATTGGATTCGGATTCCTATTCATGGGACTCGACATGATCAGCAAATATGTGCCTGATCTCCAGAGCAATCCCGAGATGTTTGCGTTCCTCCAGCAATATACGAGCATGGGATTCGGCTCCGTGGTCATCTTCATGCTCGTCGGTCTTCTGGTGACAATGGTCATCCAGTCCTCGGCCGCCACTTTCGCCATAACCCTCATCATGTGCAGCAAAGGATGGATTGACTTCGACCTCTCGTGTGCGCTGGTGCTCGGAAGCAATATCGGAACCACCATCACCCCCATTCTCGCCTCTATGAGCGGAAACGTGGCGGCAAAACGAACCGCCATGGGCCATCTGCTTTTCAACGTGCTCGGTTGCGCGTGGGTGCTCTGCGTTTTTTACCCGTTCGTGCGCCTCAACGTCGATATAACCCAATGGATGGGTCAGGGCGACCCCGAGAAACTCTCGGCTTATGTCAATGAAATCGAAAAGAAAGATCCGGAGGTCTATAACAATCTCTTCAACAACATACCGTCAGACCACCCCCGTGCCAAGGACATAACCGCGGCTCAGGTCAAAGTCGAGTCGCTGCAGCAGAGCGTATCGATCGGTCTGGCCGTGTTCCACACCGTCTTCAACCTGATCAACCTCGCCATAATGATATGGCTGACAGGATTCTACGTCAAAATCGTCGAACGGCTTGTCCCGGCCAAGCACAAAGAGGACGAGGAGTTCCAGCTCAAGTTCATTTCAGGCGGTCTGATGAACGCTGCAGAACTGAACATAGCGCAGGCCGAGAAGGAGATTGCAGTCTTCGGAGAACGAGTGGAACGAATGATCAGCATGGCGCAGACTCTGATCCACACCGACCACGACTCGGAGGAATATGCCCACCTCTTCTCGCGTCTTGAAAAATACGAGGACATCTCCGACCGCATGGAAATAGAGATCGCCCACTATCTGAACCGCTGTTCCGAAGGTCGTCTTTCAAATGAAGGAAAGCTCCACATTGCAGCCATGCTCCGAATTGTCAGCGAAATCGAAAGCATCGCCGACTGCTGTCTGGGCGCAGGAAAGATTCTGGTCCGCAAGAACCAGGCACATGTCGAGTTCACCGAAACGATATATTCCAACATCGATTCGATGTTCATTCTCGTGAAGCAGTCGATGAAACTGATGCTCCACATGCTCAAGGATCCCGAACATGCACGCGACAACGAGATTATCTCGGCCTACAACAAGGAACGCGAGATAAACAACTACAGAAACCAGCTCCGTTCAGGAAACATAGAGAATATAAACAACCGCCTCTATCCCTATCAGGCAGGTATTTATTACATGGACATGGTGGCAAATCTCGAAAAGACCGGCGACTATATCATCAACGTGGTCGATGCTGTCAAGGAACAGTTGCGAATAAAGACGGCTTAACGGCTCTGTGGCTGCCGTCATTCCATGACGGGCAGCCGTTTTCAGCAGCGTGCGACTGTTAAAAAATCGTTACAAATCCGACACAAATCATGCGTCACACTTTTATTTCTATCGTTGATTGATTATATTTGCATAGCCGATAAGAAAGCGATTTCTTCAGCGCCGGCCTCATTCATTACAATAAAGAGTTTTTGCGACTCGTTCAATGCTGTCATCTATGCAGGGCACTGCTTCTTCATCACAAGCCGGGCAATCGGGTAAGATCCTGGTTGCCGATACTGAGATTCTGATGTGCGAACTTTTGCAGCTCAGATTCGAAGAGGAGGGATTCGCCGTCACCGTGGTTCACGACGGACACGACGCCTTCCGATTGGATATTGCCGGCTTTTCACTTGTGCTCGTTGACCTGATGGACAAGCCTTACGACGGCCTCCATTTCATACATGACCTCAAAAGCAACCCCGATACCGTCGGAATACCCGTCATCATAATGTCGGCGAAAAGCTCCGAAGACAACATTGTCGATGGACTCGAAGCCGGAGCCGACGACTTCATTGCAAAGCCTTTTTCAACCCGCGAACTGATGGCCCGCGTGCGCTCCGTGCTTCGCCGCCGGAAGATGATGAACGCCCGAAGGCTGGCAAGCGTGCTCCGTTTCGGTGACCTCACGCTTGACATCGGCGCCGGAACGGCTTTCATCGATGGCATGGAAATCTCCCTGAGCCACATGGAATTCAAGTTGCTGACTATGTTCATGCGTAACCGCAATCACTTCTTCGACCGTCAGCAGATTCGCGAGGAAGTCTGGAAAAACGATTCCGACATCAGCGACAGGGCAGTCGATACGAGCATATCCCGACTGCGTAAAAAATTGTGTGATTACAGCCGTAACCTCGTAAACCGCAAGGGGTTCGGGTATGGTTTCGTAGAATGAACCCGCTCCCTTCATCTTTCAACCCCGAAGCCGTGGAAGCCGGATGCGACGAAGCCGGACGCGGATGTCTGGCAGGTCCCGTCTATGCCGCCGCAGTCATTCTGCCTGAGGGATTCTCCCATCCCTGGCTTAACGACTCGAAACAGGTCTCGGAAAAGCGGCGCAACCAGATGAGGGCGATCATAGAAAGCGAGGCTGTCAGCTGGGCAATAGGCATCGTTGACAATCACGAAATAGACAGCATCAACATTCTGCGGGCTTCTATTCTCGCCATGCACAGGGCGCTTGACGCCTTGTCGGTACGACCCGAGGAAATAATAGTTGACGGCAACCGCTTTTCGCCATATTCGACAATTCCCTGGAAGACATTCGTCAAGGGCGACGGCCGCTTCGGCAACATAGCCGCGGCCTCCATTCTCGCCAAGACTCACCGCGACGAGGAAATGCGCCGGCTTCATTCGATTTATCCGATCTACGGATGGGATGTCAACAAGGGCTACCCCACACGGGCCCACCGAGCCGCTATCGAAGCCCACGGCCCTACGGAATATCACCGCATGTCGTTCCGCCTGATCGACCGGCAGCTCACTCTCTTCTGACGCAATAAAACGGACTTTGTTTACGTTGTTAAGGGATGAACCGGTTCTCTATCCATACGCTATATCTCTGCGTGATTCTGGCTGCTCTCCTTTTTCCCCGGATCGCTTCGGCTTTTCCGGCCGACAGCTATGCCCCGGCCTCGGTCCTCGCCGAGGGGCATTGGGTCAAGGTGAGCGTCAGCGAATCGGGCATACACTTCATTCCCGCCTCTTCGTTGCGCGAGTGGGGATTCCCTTCCCCCGAGAAAGTCAGCGTTTACGGCTACGGAGGCCGGCGTCTCCCCGACCGTCTGTCGCTCTCATCCTATGTCGATGACCTGCCCCGGCTTCAGATCCGTCGCTCCCCCGAGGGAATATGGTTCTATGCCTCGGGCCCCGAGACATGGACACGCACCTCTGCCGGGAACTTCTATCATTCGCTGAATCCATTCTCTTCATTCGGATTCTATTTTCTCTCCGACTGCGAGGCGGACTCTTCCGGCCCCTCCGTCCCCGTGGAGGGCTTCGACGCCCCTTCGCCCGACCCCCAGACCACTTTCACCGAACGACTGTTTCACGAAACAGACCGCATATCCCCCGGACAGACCGGCCACCGGCTCGTGGGCGAAGATTTCCGCATTGCGCGCGAAAAAACCTTGCATTTCGATCTGCCGGGCCGCGTCGAGGACTCTCCCCTATGGCTGAGGGCCTCATTTGTCGCCGCTTCCTCCGGACGTTCGACCGTGACCTATTCCGCCAACGGACTCCCCCTCCCTCAGTCAGCAACTCTCAGTGCGGTCAGCTCCCACCTCCATGCGACCGACGCGACCATAACGGCACCATTCGAGATGTCGGGAGATAAACTGTCGCTCGGCATCCTCTTCGCCACTCAGGGCGTCACTACGCTCGCGGCTCTCGACGCCGTTTCCGTCAATTATTGCCGACGCATCGGCCTGACCGGAGGCTACCTGCATTTCACTGCCGGAAATTCCTCCGTGGTTCTTTCCGGAGGCGGGGAAGCGACAACCGTCTGGGACGTGACCGACCCGCTCCACATCCATGCCCTGAAAACCGTCGCCTCTCCCGGAGGAATAGCTTGGAAAAACACCTATTCGGGCCAGAGGCTATATGCCGCCTGGAACGACGGAGCGGCTCTGCCCGTCCCCCGCTTTGTGGCGACTGTCAGGAATCAGAATCTTCATGGGGTGCGGGAAAGCCCCGACATGGTTATAATCTCTCCCCGCGACTGGCTCGGTGAAGCGAGCCGGCTTGCTGAATTCCATCGCTCCGGAGATGAGCCCCTGGAGGTGCTCGTCGTTTGTCAGGATGACATTTTCAACGAATTCGCCTCCGGCGCCCCTGATGTCAACGCGTTGCGGAGATTTTTGAAAATGCTCTATGACCGGGGAAATGAAAGCGGCCGTCCCCTGCGTTATGCGCTTCTCTTCGGTCGCGCCACGTTCGACAACCGTTGCCTGACAGCTGAAATGCAGGCGCTCGGCGAACCGTTCATCCCGACATGGCAGACCGACGATGGTCTCTCCGTCACATCATCGTTTACAACCGACGACATCCTCGCCATGCTTGAGGACGATTCTGGCGCCAATCTCGCATCCTCCATGCTCTCGATAGCCGTGGGACGCGCCCCGGTCCACAATCTGTCCGACGCTCGCACGTTCGTGGATAAGGTCATCGAATACTCCCGGACTCCCTCAGCCCCCGCCGACTGGAGGAACCACGTGGTCATGATGGCCGACAACGGCGATTCCGGCGTTTTCATGAAAGATTCCGAACGCCAGTATGCCAATCTGCTCGCCTCATGCCCCGACCTCTTCTTCTCAAAGGTCTATATCGACGCGTTCGATGTGATTGGCGGCGAATGTGAGGGAGGACGCAAACGCCTCCACCGGCTCCTCGACGAAGGATTTCTCTGGTTGAACTATATCGGCCATGGCGACCGCGACATCCTTTCGGAGGAAAACGTGTTCACCACCCATGACATAACCCACATGTCAAACCGTCGATGGCCCGTGCTTTTCGGAGCGACATGCTCTTTCGCCATGCACGACGGAACGACCCCGTCAGGAGCCGAAACCCTACTCCTGACTCCTCGCGCGGGAACAATAGCCTCCATTGCCCCTACCCGACAGGCCATGATCTCCCACAACGGCACGATAGCCGCCGCTTTCGGGACCGAGGCATTCCGGCGCGATGACCGTGGACTGTTTCCCACCATAGGCGAAATTTGCCGCCGCGCAAAAAACAGACTTCTGACCTCCTCCTCATCCGACGCCAACCGGCAGAAACTCTATTACGTCCTTCTTGGCGATCCCGCTCTCCGGCTGGCTCTCCCCGCCTCGAAAGCGGTGCTGGAAGAGATCGACGGAACCACTGTCACTGACGAGAACCAGTGCACCGTAATGGCGCGTCAGCGGCCTCGCTTTTCCGGCACAGTCTGCGACGCCGCCGGCAACATACTGGACGATTTCAACGGAACCGTCACTATATCCCTCTTCGATGCAGAGCAATCCACCACCTCCAAGGGCGCTCCGACCGGAGGCGCAAATCCCACCCCCGGCGAGCCGGTCACCTTCGACGAGCATGGCGAAAGGCTCTATTTCGGACGCGACTCCGTGAGAAACGGACGCTTCTCCGTGGCTATCCCCATTCCGGCGGAAATAGCCCACAATTTCCGTCCCGCCACGCTCAACATGTACGCTCTCGCCGATGACGGCCGGGAAGCTTCGGGCTGTAACCGCAGCTTCTACCTCTACGGAGTCGATGACTCCGCCCTCCCCGACACCGTCGCACCCGTTATCGAATATGCCTGTCTCAACCACCCGTCATTCTCGCCTCATGAGCCTGTCAACGAAAGCCCGGTATTCATAGCCCGTGTAACCGACGACACAGCCATAAACCTCTCATCCGCAGGCATAGGCCATCAGATGTCGCTGAGAATCGACGACAACCGGAGCTTCAACGACGTGGCACTCTACTTCACCCCCGATCCCGACGGCTCCCCCTCCGGCACTGTAGCATACCCCCTCCCTGTGCTGAGTCAAGGCGTCCACATCCTCACCTTCCGCGTCTGGGACACCTCCGGAAACTCCGCCTCCGAGACTATCGACTTCATCGTCAGCAACGCAGCCGGCCCGAGAATTTTCGACATCTCAGTCGATGCAAACCCCGCCACCACCGAAGCCAACTTCCGCATTATCCACAACAGGCCTGACGCGATGCTGCGCGTGACACTCGACGTGTATAACCTTCTCGGACATCGCGTCTGGACCACATCCGTGAACGAACGGTCCGACCTCCTCGGCGCCGTTCCTATAAAATGGGATCTGACCGACATGTCCGGGCGACGGCTCCCACGAGGCATCTACATCTATCGAGCCACGATAATCGCCGACGGACGCCACACCGACTCCGCAGCACGTCGCATAGCCATCACTTCACCATGATTTTCAGCCGTGCGTAATCTTTAACCGTTGCATTTTACCGGAAAAAACGCTGAAAAACGCCCCTCTTTAATAAAAAACCCGCTCCTGATAATTGACGTTTGAATTAAAAATCGTACCTTTGCATCGAAATCACTCAAGGAAAGATGCCGGAGTGGTCGATCGGGACGGTCTCGAAAACCGTTGTACCCTTACGGGTACCCAGGGTTCGAATCCCTGTCTTTCCGCAAAAAATTCAAGGAGCTTCCCCCCAAAGGAGGCTCCTTAAATTTTTCGGACAGACAGAAGGGAACCCGAAGGTTCGTCATCGCGCAGCGCTTTCGTAGCACAGCGAAGAAAGAATCCCTGTCTTTTGCTTTCCCCCCCACCTGTACATGCCTTTGGCATGTAAAAGGAGCCTTCCCCCAAAATGCCCCGTCCGAATTCCTCCCTCTCAAAAATAGAAACAGACCTCCTTTCCCTCCGATTCCTTTCTAACTTTGCGGCATGTTGACCGCGAAGAAAATAAAATGCCGTCCCCGCTCCGTCGGGCAGCGCAACTGGGCCGCTCAGTTCGAGCGCTGGCTCGGCTACCCGCTTCACCGCGATGCCCGGCGAGCCATCTCCGTTCTCGAGCGTCAGCGCGCGCAGCGCAAGCCGCAGCGCCTCTATCTCTGCGATGCCGACGCCGAAAAGGAAGCCCTCAAGCAGGCTCTGGTCAACTATGTCCGCTGGCTCGCCACGGTCGTGCGTCCCGGCGCCCCATTCTGTATCGTCGGCAAGAACCGCAAGCAGCTGAACCGTCTTCTGCCCCGCCGGTCGCGCAAAGCGTTGCCCGACCCCAAGTGGCAGCCGATACTATCCACAGCCCGTTCACCCGAATACTGCCGGGGTCTCAGCTTTCCCATGGCCCTTATTCTCGACGGCGACGCCTATCCGCGTCGCGGACGTCATTTGTCGCGCGTCTGGCGTTCTGTCATCCCGTGTCTGTCAATGAGCGAAGAGTCGCTGCTGGTGGTCCACGGAACCTACCGACCCAAGACCCGCGTCAACGTCTTCACCAACGAGATCCGGCGTCCATCGCGCCCGTGGCCCAACCTCGACCTCGCCCAGCCTCCCGATCCGCCTCCCGAAGAAGAGCTGATCGAAAGGGAAGTCCTGCTCGGCATCCCTCCCGACCTCTCAATCCTAAATCAGATCTATCTCCCTGAACCAGAAGACTGCCCGTCAGTCCCGCTCTTCTAAGCGGCGCCATGACCGCCCCTCCTCCGGAAAAAGAACCCGTCCTCCTCCCCCCCCCGCAACTCGCTCATCTGTAGGGACATGCCTTCGGCATGTAAAAGGAGTCTCTGGAAAAAATGGCCCCCTCGGACCCGTCCTCCCCCCGGAACCCTCCACCCACTTGTACGGACATCGCTTTGCGATGTAAAAGGAGTTCCCGGGAAAAATGGCCCCCCTCGGACCCGTCCTTCCCCCGGAACCAATCATGGCAAAGAGAACATTGAAATTTTGGAAAACTTTTACCAGTCAACGGAAGGCCGTTGACCCCGGTCCGACTACTCCTTACCGCCCGGCTACTCCCCCTCTTCTGACAGCCCATGCTATATCCTGCCTGAAGACCTGTCCCAATTCCGGCTAATATGTCTTTTAAATGCGGTTGAATTAATGAAGAAAACATGATAGACAAGCCCCGGGTGCGTGCAATAATTAACCGGCCATGGAACGCAGCGGCCGGCCGACATGTCCGAAATGTCCGACAAGTCCTTTCCCGCAACCCCAATCCATCCAATCAGACCAACTTTAGAACCGGCACCGACAAACACAACCTTCCCAATCCATTCTAACAACCCACTCCCTGTATTGCTACGTTATCGCCCGGCTCTTTCATAGCGCAGCGAACAAAAAACATAGGACGGAAATAAAACATCACCACACACTCAATGAGGTTGGAGATATCGCGGAAGGTCGATATGATTGGAAGATTGATAGTGACCAAGGACATGTAGGATTATAAATAGACAATGGCCTTTAGTTATTTGTTACCTTCCAGTTTCCCTATGCGCATCACTATTGATGTTTGGCTCCTTCCCATTTTTGCGGCAATATATTTTATGCTTTTTCCCTCATTATAAAGCTTCATCAGATATTTATCGGCATTACATGTCCATCGTTTATTCGCATTTGGGTGTTTTTCATAACTTTTTTCAGTTATTTTTTCAGGGTGCAAAAATTCATCAACGAACACAGATGGGAAACGCTTGTCATATAATACGAAAGTCTTTATTTTGGCCCTTGTAATCGCAACATAGAACAATCTCCGTTCTTCTCCATAAGGATATTGGTCACTCCTTGTCAAAACATAATTTAGTACAGGGTCATCACTGACAAGAGAGGGAAATCCGTAAGTGTCCTTATTGCATTGGAGAATTATCACATAGTCTGCTTCAAGACCTTTGGATTTGTGGGCTGTCAAAAACTCTATTTTCCTGTTTCCGACAAAATAGTAAAATCTGTCGCCCTCTTTCGTAGATTGATACCTGTATGACAAATAGTAATCGTCAAATGAATATCGTCCTAATAGGAAAATGGATTTATCCAAAGGAATTGACGAAACCAACTGTTCGATAACGTCGCAATAATTGGCTCGATCGTACTCGTAAAAATACAGTTCGGTCTTAGCCTCTGAGTTAAATGGATGTATGTCCTTTTTTATTTGAGTCCCGTTCTGCTGTATAAAATTCGATGACAAGCTAACCAATGGTTCGCCAAAGCGGTATGTCGTTTCAATCTTGTTGATATCTGTTCGACCGAAAAAGTCCGTGAACTGATTGAAAAGTGCCATATCACTGCCTGAGAAACGATATATAGATTGCCAATCATCTCCAACACAGTATAATTTCGCAGGGGGATTGCCTTTCCGAAGAGCTTTCAAAAAATTATATCGGTCAACAGATATATCTTGGAATTCATCTATTATAATATAATCATACTTCACAGGGTGAAGTGAATTGCATATCTCGGTAGCTTGCAGTATCGCATCCGTGAAATCTATCTGATGGAGTTTTTTTAATTCTTCAATATATCGCTCATAAACAAGTTGAAAAATATTCTTTATAATAAACTCGTTACGTTCATCGCCTATACTTTTTACTTGCCTTATAACCTCATGCATTGATTTGCAGCTTGTCTTTATTAATGTTGCAAAGGTGACGATAAGCCGGATAAACGATTTTTCCTGTTTACTATTTGGAGGCAGAACCATATCATATAATTCCGCGTCCGTTTTTTCTTTGACAGGAACACCTGCCTTTTCTAGTTGTATTTTCAGTTTGTCCCTGATATCGTAATAATGAAAATCAGCACTTGAGGTTGTCAATAGTGTCGTGCCAAATTTTTCATGTGCAGCCTTTTTCCATGTTATGCCGTCATTGTATTGCTGATTGGCTTCTTCATAAGTAATACCCCGGTCTTTGGCAAACCACATTGGGACAAGACTGTGTTCGTCCACACCAAAATGTTCAAGATATATTCTCTTGGTTTCTCCATCACAATCATAATAAATGGAAAAATCCGGCATGTATTGCGAGTGCATTTCATCTGCCAATGGATGCTCGTAAGGTTCCTCATATCTGAATTTCACGCCAAGCAACGACAGAGCAAGGCATATTTTCTGCTCCTGTTTGCTTCGTACATAAACTGTCTTTCCGTCCATATCCGGAAACTGAGCCTTCAACCGAGTGTCTTTTTGTTCTGAGAGCTGCTGTCTGCGCTCGTTCTTTTGCCGTTCCAAATCCTGTTCTTGAATTTGGTAATCAAAGAAATATTCGACCACACTCTTTTTGAAATTCTCATCATTCAGTAACTCTTGATATATTTTCAAGAACAGTGCGTCCGTATTGCTGTATATTAACGGTTTCTGCCCTGTCACTCGCCCTATAATATCAAGAGCAAGTTTATGGAATGTGTAACCGCGCAATCCCTCAATCCCCATCCTCACTGTCAGTTCGGCTGCCGCCTTGTTGGTATAGCTTATAAGGAGAATGTTTTGTGGTTTGACATGTTTAATGTCAATCAGATACCTCACTTTCCCGACAATGGATGATGTCTTTCCACTTCCTGCGCTGCTCACCACCAAGCAGTTGTCCTCGCCTGAGACAATGGAGCGTCTTTGTTGATTGTCTAATGGATATTTCAGGCAATGGTCAAAAAAATCCTTATAGGTGTCCAATTCTTCTTTTATAAACCTATCGTTATGACTTTTGATGAACCACTGTAGGTTCTCAAAATCAGATACAAATTTTATGATTGTTTCTGACGGTTCTACATGGAATGTTTCAAGTCGTTTAAGAAAATCATTTACTTCATGGAATAACTCTGTATAATATTCTGTAAACTGTTTTTCTTCCCGATATGTTATGTACTGCCCGTTGAAGGTTTGTTCCAAATCAGACTCAATATCTTTGAAAAAGCGATCGTGTTCTTGTTTTAGTATTTCATCCCTGCTTTTATGAGCGACTTGAAAAGGAGTAATGCTTTCTACTTGTAAAGTTAGCTCTTTTGACTTCTTTTTTAACAATAGGCGTATCGCTACTATTCCGACAATGGCGATAGCAGCAATACATAAACCAAAAGTGAGCAATAGAGCCATCTTTACAGTTTGTTATAAATTTAGCTATACCCGTCCCTAATTTGTGACTGGGACAGCAAGGTTGATAGGTACTACAGCACGATTTTCTTCATCGAACGACCACTGGACTTGCCATGTTTTACCATCAATCTTGTCAAGGAGAATGAAATTATAGATATTTTGGGTGGAATAAAGCTCAAAACGCCCATTAGCTTTCTTGCCATTCGCGATCAGTGGATTAGGATTTAAGTCGTATTCAAAGCGTTCTTCATCTCCTTTGATACTATATTGCACTTGCCCCATCTGTCCAGTCTGAGTGTCAAGTTTGATGAATGTTCACATATTTTGGGTGGGAAAGAGTTTGAAACGTTCTATATCATAAGTTTGTGCAAACTGCTCTTTTGCATCCTCTTTTGTAGATGATTTCGGTGCTTTATCCGTGCACCCGAACATCACAAAGAGAAGCAACAGTAGAAATGGCAATGCAAATCTATTCATAACACGTCGTTTTTAGATATCGTCTAAATCATTTTTGATTTTTGCTTCAACATTCTGCGAGTCACGATAGCGTATCATCACCATACCCTCATAGATACCTGAAGTTTTTTCGATTGAAAGTTGTATGTCACCGCCTGTCACTTCCCATGCGCTGCCATACACGACAGTTCCCTGATAAACTTCCGCCATTAAAGCAGTATTGGAATCTGAATGTGCTGGATTGTTTTCTTTTGAAATTGTAGGATCGCCATATTTACGAGTGTATAGATTCTTGTAATAATCGTAGGTGTTAACAAGGGTGTTCCATTCACCGCTTGGGTCAAAGAAAACGACCACGGAAAAAACGTTTTTACCGTCATCCGTTGCTGTCACGCCGACAGTAGCTTTACGCCCAGTGAAATCTCCTGTAAACAACGTTATGTTGTTATCACGACCAATCGAAGTAAATCCTTTGGCTTTGAGTTTCTGACAGAATGTTGTCATGCTTCCTTCGATTGGAATACCCTTGAAAGAAAGATGCTCTTGTGCCTTAATGTTTATTACAGCAAAGAGCATGATTAAAGTGATTAAGAATTTTTTCATCCTTCTTATTAAAATGGCCCTTTAGTTCCGATTGAGCCGTTACCGTTAATTACGCAGAAGCGTGGAACTGCAAATGCCACGTTCTGAATTGGAGGTCGTAGGAAACCCGTACACACGAATGTAGTAGTAGCAGCCCACGCTATAGCGTGAGAACCACTATGCCACCCTTGTGTGTAATTGTGAAATTCCTACGTTTCCAATTCACAAGATAAGCATAACGCTTCTTATTATTTCAAAATGTCGTGGAAAGAGTTGCCTCTATCCGAATACAAAAGTAATGAAAATCTCGTAAAAGTCTCTTATTGACAGGTAAAAATCAGCGTTTCAAGGCTCATTTTCCCTCTTTTTGTACCGCTATTGTTTCTCCAAGCGTCCAAAAATCTGTTTTATAGAAGTAAACCATCTTTAGAACCGGCACCGACAAACACAACCTTCCCAATCCATTCTAACAACCCACTCCCTGTATTGCTACGTTATCGCCCGGCTCTTTCATAGTGCGCGGAGAAAAAATCCCTGTTTTTTAGAGATCTCAAAATCGGGTTTGTCCGGTGGTTGGCACACTTCTAATTTGACTCTTTATTATTTTGTGCCGAGGATAATATCGTAAATTCCCCAACAGATAAAGACAGATACAAAAATAACTATGAGGGTGCGCAAAGGCTTCGACTTTATAATTTGAAATTTGTCACAAATCCATAGCAGGAATACTGATACTATCGCGAGTGTTAGATAGACATACCAATGAGCGATCATGATGATTCTTATATTTAGTTTTACTATTAGACGCGATATTGAACAGATAATTACATGTGAGCAAGAAAAAAAGTTTTATTAAAGAAGCCCCTGTATCTCACTTATTGCCGAGCATTCATGCGCTGAAGTACGGACCTCAGGATCGCAGGACCGGAACTTTGAGGGGACAGCCAAGCGTACAGTGGCCACACTTAAGGCAGTCGGGATGCAGGAAACCTTCTTCGGCGTTCTTGCTCTCGAAGGGCTTGAGCTGCATGGGGCAGACGGCGTGGCAGAGCTTGCAACGGGTAGTGCATCTGTCGCCCACGAACACCCTGCGATAATTCTCGAGCAAACGGCCGCTGCGGGGCGACGCCCAGGCCGACAACGTCCCCATCGGGCAGAAGGAACACCATGAGCGTGGCGCGAATATGAACGCAAGTGTCACTCCAACCACTGTTGTTATCAGGATAATTGTCCAGAAAACGCGCCCCATCGCGTTCCAGTCGCCCCAGGCCAGATACATCTGGATCCCGAACATTGTGAAAATAAACGCAACCATAAAGGCACGGAACCCCGTTGTCCGCACTATAGCCGGAATCTCTCTGTGGGGTGAGTACTTCGCCAGTACTTTGTCATAGAAATTGCCGCGAGGGCATGCGTTACCACACCACCACCTTCCTTTTCTCACAGCGAAAGCCACCGGCGCTATCATGCAGATAAGCGCAAGAAAGCCGACGACGGGATAGAAATATCCTGCCACGAGATAAGCCAGAAGAATCCAGTAGAGTGAAAATCCCTTTTTGGGGAGTGAGCGGAAAAATCGTTTGGTTGCCATTTGTTCGGGTTTTGTTTTCAGCCGCAAAGTTATACAACCCCGATTATAGACACAAACTATAAAACAGATGCGGCAATCGCTTTTATCTATTACAGTTTGATTGAAAACTTTTTTAGCCGCTCATCCACCATCTCCGAAGGAATTATCGTTTTGACAGCTTCCGCCAGAACGTTCAGCAAACGTTCGCGCACGAAATTGCGGTGAACCACCAGTGCGATCTCCCGCGTAGGCTCCGGGTCGCATAACGCGCGGACATTTCTCTGCTGACTCTCTTTCAGCAGCGGAACATGAAGCTCCGGAATTATGGCATAGCCTCCGTTTTCATCGACAATCTTTATGAGAGTCTCAACGCTCCCCGCCTCATAGACAGCCCGATCGCTTCCTCTACGCTCACAGAAAGGAAAAACGCCGTTGTTGGGACAATAACCTTCGCGAAGCATCCAGACACTTTCCGCCGGCAGATTCCCGACCCTGAGAACCTCCTGCCGGTAGATCGGCTCCCCGGGAGCAACATAGGCCAAAAGCCTCTCGCGATAGACTGGAATTTCAAGCAATTCGCCGTTGCCGACCGGCGTGGCCATCAGTGCAACGTCAATATCTCCGCGCTCAAGCTGCGAAACCAGCGCCGACACCCGGCCCTCCTCCACATGCACACGTATGTCAGGATAATTTCCTGAAAGGAATTTAAGCATCTTTGGCAACAGATATGGTGCCACTGTCGAGACAATGCCGAGCGAAACAGCCCCGATCGACTCGCCTTTGCGCATGGCGACCAGTTCGCGGACCTGAGCGGCATTGAAGAGCAGCTTCCTGGCCCGGGTGAGAATCTCCCGGCCAACAGCCGTTGGCTTGACCGGATGGCTGTTGCGGTCAAAAATTGTCACGTCCAGCTCCAGCTCAAGCTTCTGGATCATGGACGACAGCGTTGACTGCGCGATGCCGCACGATTCGGCAGCCTTTGCAAAATGGCGATACTTGTCAACCGCCACGATGTATTCCATCTGCTGTAGTGTCATACGAATTCCTTCTGTTGTTCGGTTTTATCGATGCAAAGATAGACAAAATCTGTTTTGTCAAACAAGAGAGTTATCCTAAATTTGCAACAAAAAAACAAGAACCATGATAGTTGTCAACAAAAATATCTGCCCACACAACCACGTCTGTCCCCTGATCAAGGCCTGTCCCGTAGGCGCAATCTCCCAGAATGCCGAAGGTTTTCCGGTCATAGATTACACCCTATGCATCGAATGCGGGAAATGTATCCGCAAATGCCCCAAGAAAGCCATGCAGCAGACTGCCTCAGGAAAGGACTAAAGAGTATTGAGTACAATCGAGGGGGGCATCTCCATTTTTGAAAAAGCAAACAACTTTTTCCCGAGGTCTTTGATTGAAGCCCCGATATGATATAATATATCATCTATCACCATGAAACGGTCATGGATATTCGATGTTATTCTTATGTCGATCTGTGAATACTGATCATTATGCCGTCTTATGTCAAGTCTCAGCATTCGGTCGGGGCGTTTTGTGTAGATTGTTGCATTAACGCCGTCAGCCCGTTTATCAAGCAACGTCAATACTGTCTCATCCACATAATTGTCTATGAGTATGATACGCTTCTTTGCACGCCGGATCAAATCACATACAAATACATAGGCATCGAATATCTGTCCGTCAAAAAGGACTCCTTCCTTCGGAGGCAACGTTGTATGAAGAAAGAAATCGACTTTATCTGATAATTCCTTCAGCTGACAGTCATGTTCAGCAAGTCTATGGTCAATTCGGCTCTCCATGTAAAGGAGACGTTGGTTCACGCTGTAGCCCCGCAACAGATAATCTTTCAAGATCTTGTTCGCCCAGACACGGAACTGGGTTCCACGTAGGGATTTAACGCGATAACCCACCGATATTATAACATCAAGAGAATAGAGCTTAGTCTTGTATCGTTTGCCATCTGTGGCAGTTAGTAAGGATTCCTTACATACTGAAGATTTTTCTAATTCTCCCTCCTTGAAAATATTTCGAAATACCGCGTTGTGATTTCACCCTATAGAGGTAATCATTTCTATATTATAATATTCAACTTGGTATGTCTTGCCGTCGCTGGCAGTTGTCGCAAATTTTGCGATAACTGAAAGTCCGAAATGAATCAGATAGTCTTGCCTAACTCGTAGGCGTCCGTCAGATAGGAAGTGTTTTCAACGCCCCCTTTGCGACCCATGCCTATGGCTTTGATACTTCCGCGCTCAACAGGGTCGGGCAGACAGACAACAAACCCGCGGAAAGCGAAAATTGCGGTTTCGGCTGTTGATTCCTCGCGGTCGGCGCAGGCCGTGATATAATAGAATTCCTTGCCCTGCAGCCCTTTGTTGCGATAACAGCGGTCCATGAGCGTTTTAAGCTGACCGTCGATATTCATGTAATAGACCGGACTCGACAACACTATTATATCGGCCTTCGTCATTTTTTCCACAATCATAGGCGCCTGATCTCCCTCCGTCATAACGGTGTCGGGGTTTTCAGAATGTTCCTCATGGAAGAAGTCGATTTTATAGTCATCGAGAAAAATTTTCTCTACCGAGCCGCCGGCCTCGCGTGCACCTCTGACAAATTCATCGCAGAGAAGATCGGTGTTCCGGCCCCGCCGTGGGCTTGCAGAGATGACAAGCACCTTTTTCTGAGCTTTATTTATTGTCGAAGTCGCGGAGAAAGGGATGTTATACACGGGCAAGCCCTGTGTTTCATCGTTGGCAGTCACGGCCTCTTTGTTTTCAGGACTGTTGCACGAAATGCAAGCGACGGCGAGCGCGCACGATAACATAATGGATGAAATGTGTTTCATATCTATATCTCAATATTTCTCTGATTGGTTGATTGATTCAGCGTTATACGGCAATCCTCGCTGAGGGGGGGAAGCGGTCAGTTCACCGTCTGCCGGTATTCGTTTGGAGTCATGCCCGTGACTTTCTTGAAAACGCGGGTCAGATGGTGGGGATATTTGAATCCGAGTTCGTATGCCACCTCGCTCACGTTCATGACCTTTTCGGCAATCAGTTCTTTCGCGCGCCCTATGACATAGAGCTGTATGTATTCCTGCGCTGTCTTGCCGAGCTCTTTCTTTATGAGATCACCGAAGTAATTGGGCGAGAATGCTTCCGACGCGCACATCTGCACCGTCGGCAGCCCCCTTTCCCTGGCTTTACCCGATTCGAACCAATCCCTGACGGTTTTCTCAAATCGGCTAAGGATTCCACGGTTGGCCACCTCGCGCGTGATGAACTGCCGGTCATAGAAACGGGAACAGTAATTCAGCATAGTCTCTATCGTCGAGGCCACTATCTGCTTCGTATGTTTGTCGATAGCATGCTCGAGTTCTGCCCCGATTTCATGGAAACAGTTAAGGATTATCTTTTTTTCGCGTTCCGACATGTGGAGCGCCTCGTTCGAATCGTATGAGAAAAAGCTGTAATCTCCCATCCTGCGGGCAAGCGGAGTGCCGTAGAGCAGATCGGGATGAAACATGAGAGCGAGACCTTTCGGGTTCAGAGTCTCGCCGCCGTCATTGCTCCCGGCGATCTGTCCGGGAGATATGAAAAGCATCGTCCCCTCCTGATAGTCATACTTGCTCCGGCCATACTGGATGGGACCGCAGTCGAGTTCCTTGTAATATACGCAATAGAACCCGAACTCCTTGCGGCAGTGGGGAATGCTTTTAAGTTTCGACAGATCGGTCATGGAGACCAGCGGATGCAGCGTCTCGGCCCCGAGCAGCCGGTTGTACTTTTCGATTGTGTCAAGTCTGATGATATCGGCGTCGGCCATATAACGGTTTTTTTTGCAAATATATCATTTCATGGAATCAAAACCAACATTCTCCGGGTCATATCGGTAAGATTGGTTAATCATTCGGTAAAACATGTTGTCCGCTGGACTACAGAGAAATATCCCTCACTGTTGCCTGACTGTTGGAATCTTTCTGGCAAATCATTAACTTTGCAAATGCCGGCTGTCGTGCCACGCGGCAATTATCTGTAATTAAGGTAAGCCAATCCGTAATTTGATTAATATACATTACGTCGGTTTGCTGTAATTTTGCGAAGTTGAAACAAGTGCAAACATTTTGAATCAAGTTTAAACCAGTTCATTATGCGACAATCCATGTTGAAAAAAACAAGACAGATCCTGGCTGTCATCAGCATCCTGCTCGTCACCGCTCTATTCCTTGATTTCACGGGAACGGTCCATCGGTTTTTCGGATGGATGGCCAAGATCCAGTTCCTGCCCGCCCTCCTCGCTCTTAACGTCGGGGTGATTCTGGCCCTGGTTCTCCTCACTTTGCTTTTCGGACGACTTTACTGTTCCGTAATCTGTCCTCTCGGAATAATGCAGGACGGCTTCGGATGGCTTGGCAAGAAAAGGAAAAAGAACCATTATTCCTATTCGAAAGCTCTCAACCCGCTCCGCTACGTCATGTTGCTGCTTATGGTTGCCGCCATCATAGCGGGCATAGGCGCGTTTGTGGCTCTGCTTGCTCCCTACAGTGCCTACGGCCGCATTGTGCAGAGCCTCCTCTCGCCTCTCTGGCAATGGGGCAACAATCTTCTGGCCCGATGGTCAGAAGCCCGTGGCGACTACATGTTCTACTCGGTCGATGTATGGCTTAAAGGGGGTGTCACCCTCGCTGTCGCCGTTGTCACCCTTGTGGCGCTCGCAGTCCTGTCGTGGCGCAATGGCCGCACCTACTGCAACACCATCTGCCCCGTAGGCACCGTTCTCGGTTTCCTCTCGCGCTATTCGCTCTTCCGTCCTGTCATAGACACAACGAAATGCAACGGTTGCGGTCTCTGCGCGAGGAACTGCAAGGCTTCATGCATCAACAGCAAGAAACACGCCATCGACTATTCCCGTTGTGTAACCTGCTTCGACTGCATCGGCAAATGCACCAAGGGAGCGATCTCCTACCGGCTGAGACCCTCGGCAAAGAAACCGGACGCGTCCCGTGACCCGGAAGAAAAGATCGACGGCAAACGCCGCCAATTCCTCTCTGCCACAGCTGTCATCGCCACGACTGCGGCTATCCACGCCCAGGAAAAGAAAATCGACGGGGGGCTCGCGGTCATTGAAGATAAGAAGATTCCTAAGCGTGTAACCCCCATCGTTCCTCCCGGAGCTCAGGGTCTGCGCCATCTTGCCTCTCACTGCACCGCGTGTCAGCTCTGCGTCTCTGTGTGTCCCAACGGTGTGCTCCGTCCCTCGACCGACGTCGCCACCCTTATGCAGCCCGTCTCATCCTACGAGCGCGGATACTGCCGCCCAGAGTGTACGCGCTGCTCGGAAGTATGTCCGGCCGGTGCGATTCTCCCGATAACCGCTGCCGACAAATCGGCCATCCAGATCGGACATGCCGTCTGGGTTAAGGAAAACTGCATTCCGCTGACCGATGGCGTGGAATGCGGAAACTGCGCACGACATTGCCTTGTCGGAGCCATAACTATGGTATCCTCCGATCCTAAAAACGAGAACGCGCCGAAAATCCCTGCGGTAAACACCGAACGATGCATCGGTTGCGGCGCTTGCGAGAATCTATGTCCCTCGCGGCCGTTCAGCGCCATCTATGTCGAAGGCCATGAACGCCACAGAAATGTCTAACAAAATCCTGAATTCCGACAATATGAAAGATAACATGGACCGCCGCAGTTTCCTCAAACGCCTCGGACTCGGCGCTTCTGTAACGGGCCTCGCGCTGGCGGGATGCAACTCCTCCGACAACAAAGTGACAGGCGACAGAACCTCATCGGCTGCACTGCCAAAAGGCAAGATGACCTATCGCACGAATCCGAAGACAGGCGAGAAAGTGTCGCTGCTCGGCTACGGGTGTATGCGCTGGCCCACCGTCTCGGGCGACAGCGCGAGAGACAACGGCGACGACGCTATCGACCAGGAAACCGTCAATGATCTCGTGGATACGGCCATCGCCCACGGCGTCAATTATTTCGACACATCGCCCGCCTACTGCAAGGGCCGCTCCGAACATGCGACCGGCATAGCGTTGAGCCGTCATCCCCGCGACACCTATTTCATCGCCACGAAGCTCTCCAATTTCGCACCCGCCACTTGGAGTCGCGAGGCGTCGATCGAAATGTACCGTAATTCTCTGAAGGAATTGCAGACCGACTATATCGACTACATGCTTCTCCACGGCGTAGGGATGGGCGACGGAATGGATGAGTTCAACAAACGCTATATCGACAACGGAGTCCTCGACTTCCTCCTGAAAGAGCGGGAGGCCGGCAGAATCCGCAATCTCGGTTTTTCCTACCACGGTGACATCAAGGTGTTCGACTATCTGCTGTCGAAACACGATGAATACAAATGGGATTTCGTCCAGATACAGCTCAACTACATCGACTGGAAGCACGCGAAAGAGATTAATCCCCGCAACACGAATGCCGAGTATCTCTACACCGAGCTTGAAAAACGCGCAATTCCCGCCATTATAATGGAGCCGCTTCTGGGAGGACGTCTGGCGAATGTGCCCGACCACATCATGGCACGTCTCCGCCAGAAGGAACCGGAACGAAGCGTTGCCTCATGGGCCTTCCGCTATGCGGGGACTCCCGCCGGAGTCCTGACCGTCTTGAGCGGCATGACCTACAAGGAGCACCTCATCGACAACCTGAATTCATTCTGCCCTCTGAAACCGCTCACCGACGAAGAACTGGATTTTCTCTACTCTACCGCCGACCTGATGGTGCAGTATCCTACGGTGCCTTGCAATGACTGCAAATACTGCATGCCATGTCCTTACGGAATCGACATCCCTGCCATTCTCCTTCACTACAACAAATGCATTAACGAAGGCAATGTCCCCGAATCGTCGCAGAGCGAGAACTATCGGAAGGCGCGCCGTGCTTTCCTTGTCGGTTACGACCGCTCAGTGCCGAAACTTCGTCAGGCAAGCCATTGCATAGGCTGCAACCAATGTGCGCCCCATTGTCCCCAGGCAATCGACATCCCCGCCGAGCTTCACCGCATCGACCGGTTTGTAGAGGATCTCAAACAGGAAAAGATATAGGAGATGGAAGAACTGATCGGAATACTTCATCGCGAGAACTGTTCCTGCGTCATTCGGCGCACCGACGGCGCCGTCATCCTCGGACACCTGCGCGGAGTGAAGGACCTTCTCCGGTTCGTCCTCGATGAATCCTCTCCGCTTCGTGGCGCTGAAATCGCCGACAAGGTCGTAGGCAAAGGTGCGGCCGCCCTGATGATGCTCGGCGGCGTCCGGTCAGTCTATGCCGACGTTATGAGCCGTCCCGCCTTTGAATTCCTCGAGGACGCATCGATCACCGCCAGCTACGGCGTCCTTGTCCCAAACATAATCAACAGGGCAGGCACCGGAATCTGTCCCGTCGAAACTCTTTGCCGCGACTGCACGGATGCAGCCCCCTGCCTCCCGCTGATAGTGGACTTCGTAAAAAGCAACAACAAAGAAAACATCATCCAATAGAAGATATTATGCAGACAACAATAAGACTTCATTCACTTCCCTTCTCCAGTCCCGCTACCTATTTCGTGGCCTTGGCCTTTATTGCCGGCAACATCTTCTTGCCTCAGCTCGTCCACCTCATCCCTCAGGGCGGAATTATATGGCTGCCCATCTATTTCTTCACCCTCGCCGGTGCCTACAAATACGGCTGGCGCGTAGGACTTCTGACAGCCATCGCTTCTCCGGTTGTCAACTCCCTGCTCTTCGGAATGCCGCATGCGGCCGCATTGCCGGCTATCCTGCTTAAATCGGCACTGCTCGCCGTGGGCGCCGGTTATGCAGCTTCGCATTTCAAAAAAGCCTCACTCACGCTTCTGGCGCTGGTTGTTCTTTCCTATCAGGTTGTCGGCACCCTTGGAGAATGGATCATGAAAGGCGATTTTTTCCTCGCTTGTCAGGATTTCCGCTTAGGCATTCCCGGAATGCTTCTTCAGATCCTCGGAGGATGGCTCGTCATCAACCGCCTGATGCGCCGCTGAACCTCCCTATCAGATACGCCCGAAGTTCCTCCCCCTCCTCCGGAAAAAGACCCGTCCGACCCTGTCCGACGCGTTCTTTCCTGCGCTCCCAATCAAATTACCCTGACAACCTTTTCAGGAAAGAAGGCGTTATATGTCTATGACCCCGCAACCCGTAACACCTCATGACAAAGCGATACGCGTAATCTCGATTCTGCTTGCTGCAGCGATCACAATTCTGATCCTGCTTCCCTCTTCTGTCATTTCTTACAGGCTGAACATAATCCTTCTGTGGGCCATTTCCCTCGTTGCATTCACAGTCATGGGATATCGCTGCTACTATGCGCGGAAACAGGGAATGACGCGATACTTAAAGAAAATGATAATCATGGGGGTCATACTTCTCTTGATTCTTGGATTCGCCACTTATATCTTCTTCTGATATGCTGCTCTGGGCTATAATAATCATCTTCATCTGCGCAATTGGCTGCTTCTGCGCCGCATGGACCATCCGTGCACTGGTCGGTTTCAGGCTACATAAAGGCCTTCACGCTTCCACGTCGCTCCTGAAAGCCATCGACATTCTCCGCTATACCGCCCTTGGCCTCACCCTCCTCGGCCTCATCATCGCCGCCCTCTCCAAAGCTCTCGCTTCCTGAGTCTGCAAACGCATCCTTCAGACATCCCCCCGAAATCAGCATGAAATTACACCTGCCCCATTAACTAATTGGAGTTCAACACGTTTATCTTAGTCAAGGATGCAGGAGCCCACCCTCTTGGGGCGCCTCTCAGCTTCTGCGGTTTTCTATAATCTACTCCCTTTCCGCTGCAAGATAATTTATGATTTTTGCAGACATTTCATAGAAATAATTAAGCCAAACTGCTGTAAATTAGCAATTTGGCTTAATCGATTGGTAACCCCGGAGAAGCCGGGATATATCGTTGTAACTAAGTGGATTTCAGAATATTGTAATGCTGTCTTATCCGTTGTTCACGAATTGCACACGACACTATTTCAATGTTCTTCCCCATTGTTTCATTGGGATATTACAAAGAGAGTAATTTATTTGAAATTAAACTACTCTTCTCATCTATTTCTGAAAAACTCTTCTCTTTGACGATAAACCCTATCCATTAAAAATTTTAACATCATATGTTCATTTTCATTCGAGCAATTCATCATTAACGCTTCGGTTTCTTGCATTAACTTTGAGTATTCCATGTCTGCCTGAGATAAACTTAATTTGCCCGTAGCTAATTTTTCCAATTTATTGGATATTCGTTCATATTCAACTGCCACCATTGATACTGGCTTTGCCGATGGACGACGACTTTCATGCATCATCATTTCCATCATCATTCTTAAATCAGATATTTGAGACCGAACGACATCAAGAGATAGCAACTCCTTATTGTTATTATCCAAATTAGGCATAAGAGCCGGTGAACTTAAAGCCATTAATTTAACTATTGAATTTATGTTGCCGGCTTCTGTTTCTGCCCCCTTAGTAGCATTAATAGCCTCGCATAATTTATTTTGAGTTTCAATAACCTCATGATAGCGCATATCCTTAGAGTATTCCAAATATCTTAAGGGTGCAATATCGAAAATTTTAGGTGTGCCTTTCTCTTGAATTAAAACGACTGGCTTATCAAAAGCCTGTCTAATACCTAATTCAAATAGGACATTAGGATTTCTCGTGCTTAAATCGCATATTGCAATAGGTGCATCTATTAGCTTTTTAAGAATATCCAAATGAATTAAGTTTGTCTCTTTTACTTCATCAGCTCTCGTTGCTATATAATCCGTTTTAGCAACAGCCGGTTTTATAATGTCATTATATACATGTGCAAAGTGATTAGGTTCGTAGCCCTCACACTCAGCAATAGGCATAATTACAAAGCAATCCTTATTTTCTTTTTTTGACATTTTTATTATAATTCCTTTGTTTAAAACTTATTGATTGAGACTATATTTATTGTTAGATCTCTCCATTCAACTACTACTTGGTGGGCGTTAGTAATGACAAGGAGATTGTCGCAGTGGAGTTCTTCGGCGGCTTCGACGAGAGCGTCGAGTTCGCGTTTACGGGTTTTCTCGGAGGTCATGTCGTAACAGACTTGGATTAGTTGTTCCACTTTCGTGCCTTTACGGGTGACAAAATCTATCTCTTTATCGTTGCGGGTGCGATAATAGAAAAGCGTTTGTCCGGGGATATAGACACGGCGCAGGAGTTCTACAAAGACTTGGTTTTCCAACAGTCTGCCGAGATTTTCGCTCAGATTGAACGCTGTACTTTGCACAAAACCGTTGTCAACAACATATACCTTTTTCGGAGCCTTGTTCATCAGTTTCAGCTTGTTGTTGAAGCGCGGCAAATAGAAGAACAGGTAAGGCTCGTTGAGATAGTCGCAGAATTTCTTTGTTGTCGCTACACTTGACAAACTCAGTTCGCCGGCAAGTTCGTTGGCAGAAATCGGATTGCAGAAGTTTGACAACAGATAGGAGGCAAGATTATATAGATCAGAAGTATTTCTCACTTTATGACGTTGTGCGACATCTTTCAGCAGGATTGAATCAAACAGTGTGGAAAGATAGCTTTTGGTTATGCTACGGGCAGGGATTGTTTCAGGATACCCACCGTTTCGCATATAGTCATCAGCCAGCATTATTGCCTGTGCCGCCTGTTCTTCCCGGTCGGGGCGGATGTTTTTCCAACTCATGGTTTCTTCAAGGCTGAAAGGCAACATCTCAATCTGTAAATAACGACCGGTCAGAACCGTCGCCATTTCACTGCTCAACATCTTTGCATTGCTGCCGGTTATTATCAGATTCTTTCCACGACGGTAGAGTTTGCTTACCCACAAATCCCAATCAGGAAGATTCTGAATTTCATCAAGCAGCATGAAGTCATAATCGGGATAGACATCATCAAGTGCTGACATTGCCAGATCCTCGTCCCATTTTTCAAGCAACTGGCTATCGTCAAAATTGAGGTAGGCAAAATTCTTGCCTTGCAACATCAGCAGGGCAAAAACGGATTTGCCTACGCGACGAGGGCCGGTTATAAGTTTGATAAGCGGGTTCTGCAAAAGTTCGTCAGCGTCATACTTGGTATGGCGTCGCTGATAAGGGCGCGACAACAATTCGTCGCGCTCTGCCCGCTGATTGAGTATCGTTGTTTTCATTACAGTCCGTTTTAGACTGCAAATATAGCGATTTTATTCAATCAAATCATTGTATTGAATAAAATAGGGCTTATTTTATTCAGCAAACTATGAATTATTGACAAAAAGCGTGCAATTCACGCTTCTTAGTGACGTCTCTGGTATTGCCTTAGTGGGAAATGCGTGGTGCTTCTTACGGAGCTGAATCAGTGTCTTTTCGGACACATTCGGCAGTTTCCGGTTGGATGTCGCTGAAAACAAGGCCATCGGTAGATATGGCGTCACCATCGGCATGAAAGTCGGCCATTAGAATGGAATCTTTCAGTTCACGGATATTGCCCGGCCAGGAATAAAGTTTCAGAGCCTTGATTGCCGATGCGTCGAGTCGCTTTCTCGTCTGGGATGTCTTATGCGCATATACTGCGAGAAGATAATCGGCAATGTCCGGAATATCCTCGGTCATCTCGCGCAATGGAGGCACAGTGATACCCGACTGGCGCAACATATAGAAAAGGTTGTCTCGTAAATCTTCCTCAGCAAGCATTTTCATCAGTGTTCCATTGGCGGTACATATCATCCTCACATCTGGGTGTTCCTACGAGAGAATGTGGAGGAACACAGATTGTTTCTCGAAGTTTAGCAACTGGATGTTTTTTTAGGATGATAGTGCCGCCGGCAGCGTTATGGAAGTAGCTCTTGATGCGGTTATACATCTCGTTGCGGTCGGATTTAGGGTCGTGCAGGCCCACAAGCTCCGCGCCTCCTGCCTCGATTACCGTTATTGGCTTCTGTGTCCGGGAGCTTTAGAGATAGATTTGCCGGGCAATCTGCTTCTTGCCCATACCGCTTTCGCCAAAGATGATGCAGTTGGCGTTGGTTTGGTCTATGCGCCCGATAGACTATTCAATCTCCTTGAATTTCTTGCTGCGTCGTGGAATCAGCGCATTGTCAAGCTGAGCTACAATGCTTTCCGGCTTCGCATACTTTCTGACGGGTTCAATTAGTTGCTTGTCGATGGCCGGTCGTTGGATAATGTCAACAGCGCCACCGTCGCGCATCACCGAGAGAAGATCTACAGCGTTAATGTTATCTATTATGATAATAACGGGGAACTTGTATCCCTCGCATTTTTGCCAGTTGATTAACTTTTGCGCTGTACCGTGGGTGAATTTCATCGCTGTTACCACGACGGCACCGGGCGGCAGTTTTGCCACCTCCATAATCCTAACAACTCTCGGATTCGGAGGTATCGACAATTAAAACCTTGTTCTTTGAATGATTATTTTATGATATACAAAGAGGCAGGTTTGTTCCTGCCTCTTATTATGAGAGTTCTGTAAATTCAAATCGCGTATTGCGAACAGACATAGAGTTTGATTACCACGGGAATTTATCCGGATCGTTTTTCTCGTTGGTGCGCTGGTTTCTGTTCAGTCCGCTTATTATCTCCATTTCTGCAGGCGATAACTCGAAATCGAATATGTCTGCGTTCTCACTGACGTATTCGGGGTTGTCGCAACGTGGCATGGTAATCAGTCCCCGTTGCATATGCCATCGGAGAATGACCTGTGCCGCCGATTTGTTATGTCTTTTTGCAATCTCCAATATTGCAGGGTCTTCAAGTTCACCTGTTACTCCCTGTCCAAGCGGGCCCCATGCCTCGGTCTGTATGCCGTTTCGGAAGTTATATCCCGACACATTGAACTGCGTCATGTACGGGTGAATCTCTATCTGATTAAGAACAGGGCGTATGCGGGCGAAAGAAAGAACCTCGTCGATATGGCTCGGATTGAAATTGCTTAATCCGATGGAACGGATTTTACCGCTATCCACAAATTCCTCCATAATCTGCCATATTTCCCTGATTTTACCGGCGACGGGCCAGTGGATGAGCATCAGGTCGATGTATCCTGTGCCGAGGTCTGCAAGACTTCTTTCTATCGACTCGCGGACTGCCTCTGCGCCGCCACGCATAGCGTCGGGCGAAATTTTTGAGGTGACGAAGATGCTGTCTCTTTCCACTCCGCTTGTCTTGATTCCTTCTCCGACCTCTTTTTCGTTACCGTATGCCTGTGCGGTGTCGATAAGGCGATAGCCATGACGGAGGGCATAGAAGATTTTACCTGGGGCGTCTTTTCCGGTAACAAGGAATGTCCCGACACCGAGTTGAGGCATCTCGGTGCCGTTGTTCAGTCTGATTGTGGGTACTTTGCTCATATTCTGTGCTTTTGGTTGACCTGCCATGCCTAATATGAAGGCTATGGCAAGCATCGTTTTTATTATTTGGCTCATCGTCTGTCTCTTGATGTTACTGAATGTAGTTCTCAATCCGATTTGCCGGGTTGAGTGGCATCTGGTCTGACAAGACCAGCGACTTGACCATGTGCAGCGTTCCCTGTTTGTATTTTTGAAAATGCTCCGAAGCGATATGCGCATCGTAAGCAGCCTTGCTTGCATAGGTTTCAAGAATGGTGATTTTGCATGGATTATCTTTTTCTCCGACCGCATACATGGTCAATACCCCCGGCTCTGTACGGAGTGACACTTCGCCCACTTCGGTTGCGTATTTCATATACTCCTCCAGGAATTGCGGGAAAACCTCTATTTTAGACAGCCGGACAAAACCGTCAGCACCCATTGGATCTTTCGCACACATTCCCCGCGTGCTGTCCAGTTTCATACATTTCCCGATTATCTCACCTGTCGCGAGATAGGAGTAAGTCGGAAATTCAAACAATACCGGCTTAAGCCGCGTATAGTCAAGTTTTCCTTCGCCGTCAAGCACATCCGGAGAAGCATAGGTGTGGGTTACGGAGCATATAAAATTGTCGAAGCCTTCGGTCTCGTATATATCCACCACATCACACTCCATGCTCAACGGAGACACATCTATTAAAGGAGTGCCGTTCTCACCCCAATGATATTCAAAAACCTCCGATTTATCGACAGACGAACCGCTTACGCTACCCACATAGTTGGCTTTCGGAAGCATTTGCCGGCTCACGAGGTTGATTGATAACTTTTTTGACTCTTGTATGCCTTGGTTGCTATAATGGCTCTTGCTCATGCTAACGAAAATCCGGTCGTGGCCTATAATGCCGGTAGGTCCCACGACAAGCCAGTTGACCTTGCCATCTACTTCCGTTCCGATAACCGTCATAGGTTTCGGATAAAGTGCAATTTGATTGCCTATGCATTTCTTTTCCATATTGTCTATTGTATTATGGCTCTTTTGCGCGTATGTATGGATTGCCGTTACCGATGAAAGAATTACGGCAATGATCATCATTACTCTGTATTTCATGAACTCTGACTATAATCATTTAATTAGTGATGCGCGGACATATTCTTTGTTATGCTAACACTTTGTCTGGCATGTAACATACTTTTTCATCTGTCCATTTTTTGATGCAAAATTACAGAGGGATAATCGCTCCGACCGTCGGCAATTACCGAAATAATTGCCAATTTTACTGATTGTCGAAAATAATGATTAAATTTGCGGTACATACAGTTCACATGAAAGAGGACAACAGGCGATATGATTTGAAAGTAAGATGTGTCGGGGATTATAACCGATACATCGGTGTTCCCACAGTCAATCCATCAGTCAGTGTGGTGCATTACGACGAGATTGGACAGATAAGACACTCCCGTACACTATGGGGAGTGTATGGATTATTCCTGCTTGACGACACTGACGAATCACTCGGTTACGGCAGTGGCGGATATGATTATCATTGTGGAAGTCTGGTTTGCGTGGCTCCTTCGCAGATAGGAGGCTCAAGCGATGACGGCACGACATTCAGACGCAAAGGGTGGGCTTTGTTGTTTCACCCGTCCTTTTTCCACGGTACGGACTTTGAAAAGACTTTACTGAAATATGAGTTCTTTCATTATCATGTCAACGAGGCTCTGCCTATGAACGGGAATGACAGAGAGAAGTTCGTATGTCTGCTTTCCATGCTCAAGGAAGAAATCTCCGGCTCTAATGCAGAAGTTGTCATAAGAAAGCTCATAGAGTTGATACTATCCTATTGTCAGTTGTTTTTCAATCGCCATTTCAATCTTCCGGCGAGCAAATCAAGTCATATCGTCAGCAGGTTTGAAGAAATCTTGAATGACTATTACACAAATTCGGAGCAGCTTACTTTGGGACGGCCCACAGTCAGGGAGTGTGCCGAAAGACTTTGTATAGTCCCGAACTATCTCGGTGACTTAATCCGTCAGGAAACCGGGGAGTCAGCAATAAGATTTATAGGTAAATACATTGTCAATCGGGCTAAAAGTATGCTGATGGAGGGACACTCCATTGCAGAAACAGCCTATACTCTTGGCTTCGGATATCCGACACACCTCACCCGGCTATTCAATAGAATCGAAGGTATGGCACCGTCAAAGTTCTTAAAGAGACATCAAATAAAATAATAGGAGGCAGAATCCTGTAAATAACATAAGCCGACCGTCAGAGCATGGCGGCAATCTGCTTTTCAACGGCAGTACGAATGAAAGAATTGATTGAAACTCCGGCTTGTTTGGCGAGATATGCCACGCGGGTGTGTATTTCGGGAGTAAGGCGTACGTTAAGCGATCCGGAATAACTTTTGTGGGGTTCGATACCTTCCTCTGCACAATAGGCAAGGTAATCGTCAACGGCATCATGAAAGGCGTTGGTGAGTTCGGCAACGCTTTCGCCCTCAAAATTCACAAGACCGTCAATGCCTTCGATTTTACCGAAGAATACGCCGTCGGCTTCGCTGAATGCAACTGAGCCGATAAAATCCTTATATTTCAATGTATTCATATCAGTCCTTCGTTTTTTAGATAATCATAAACCTGTTTCATAACGTACCCTTTGATGATATTTCCCGGATGCGGTTTGTGAAGCATTATCGGCTTCATTCCCTCACCTTTGAAAATTACGCGAGAGCCGGATGTCTTACCTTTGTTGCCCGGAACGTATCCCAAAGCAACAAGCAGACGCCTCATTTCCTCCCATGTGAAACCATTGGGGAGTACCGAGAAACGGGCTATCAGTTTTTCTTTTGTTCCCATGCGGTTTTATATGGACACAAAAGTAACTAAATTTTAGTTGCAAAACAAATCTATGGATATGAAAGTTCGTAAAAGCGAGAATAAATTGTGTTCTTTCGGAATAACGTGAGGTGATGATATGATTTTGCAGACAATTTCGAGAAAAGAAACAAGCCAAACTGCTGTAGGTTAGCAATTTGGCTTATTTACTTTGTGACCCCGGAGAGGCTCGAACTCTCGACCCAGTGATTAAGAGTCACTTGCTCTACCAACTGAGCTACGGAGTCATTTTTAATGTTGGCACCTTGTAAAGAATATAATCTTTCTCTCTTTTGCGCTGCAAAGTTACATTCTTTTTTTCAAACAGCCAACAATTTCATGCAGATTTTTTCGCCAAATCTGAAAAGCGACGAAAAAAACGGCAATTACAAGCGGATCATTCCTCGTCAGGAATGTCCACCACAAGACGGCGTCCGCCTGCCGAATCGGCCTCAACGGTGACATTTACCGTGTCAAGCGGGAGTACATCAGCCGCGCGGTCAGGCCATTCGATCAGGCAGAGGGCGCCCGAGTCAAAGTAATCCTCTATGCCGATTTCGAGTGCTTCCTCCAGATTTTTCAGCCGATAAAGATCGAAATGATAGATGAGCTCCGCCGTGGTGTCCGAACGGTATTCGTTGACAATGGCGAACGACGGGGAGGAAGCGACATCTTCGGTGACGCCTAATGCCCGCGACAGTGCGGAGATGAAAGTAGTTTTTCCTGCACCCATCTCGCCGTTGAAGGCAAAGACAGTGTGGTCGCCCATCAGTCCGATAAATTTCTCTGCGGCTTCGGGGAGCGCCTCCAGATCGGGAATTTCAATAATGTGTCGTGACATATAACTTGTTTTTTAATTTGTTGATTTATTTTCGGGGATCAAGCGTTATGACGGGCACAAGCATTTCTTCGAGCGATATGCCGCCATGCTGGAATGTTCCGTCATAATAACGTGAATAATGATTGCTATTGTTTGGATAGACAAAAAAATCGTCGCCCGCGGCAAAAATATATTCCGTCATAATGCCCGACGCCGAAAGTCCGAATTCATCGGGTCTGGCCATGCGGAAGACTTCCGAAGGATCATATTTTAGATTGCGGCCGGTTTTGTAGCGGAGATTGGTGTTTGTGTTGCGGTCGCCCGTGACTTTCACAGGATTAGCGACCCGGACTGTGCCGTGATCGCTCGTAAGCACTACTTTACATCCTTTCGAAGCGACGGCGCGGAAGATGTCGAGAGCTTTCGAATGGCGGAACCAAGATTCTGTCAGGGAGCGATAGGCAGCGTTGTTGGCCGCAAGTTCCCGGATCATTTTCGATTCAGTGCGGGCATGTGAAAGCATGTCGATGAAATTAAGGACAACCACGTTCAGGTCATTGCCACCCAATGAGGAGAAATCACGCAGAAAGTCTTCGGCCGAGGCCGAGTCGTTGATTTTATTGTAGGAGAACCGATAGCGACGTCTCAAACGCTCGAACTGCAACTGCAGCAATGCGGCCTCGTTGGGATTCTTGCTTTCCTCGCTCTCCTCCTCTACCCACAGATCGGGATAGCGCCTCTTTATCTCCGATGGCATGAGGCCGGAAAAAATGGCGTTTCGGGCATATTGAGTTGCCGTCGGCAAAATAGAGCAATAGAGCGAATCGTCATCCACAATGAAATCTTCAGCGAGAAGCGGACTTATCGCACGCCACTGGTCAAGACGGAAATTGTCGATAATCAGAAGGAACACCTTTTCTCCTCCATCAAGTAACGGCAACAGTTTTTCTCTGACAAGGCGGGGACTCATCAGCGGGCCGGACGCGTCATCACCTCCAATCCACCTGGAATAGTTACGTTTCACAAACTTGCCGAATGCGACATCAGCCTCTCTTTTCTGCTGTTCGAGAATCTGCGCCATGGCCGTGTCGGCGTTTTCAAGCTGCATCTCCCAGTGGACAAGAGTCCTGTAAAGTTCCATCCAGTCGGCAATGGTTGACGCCCGGTCAATGGCGTCACCTATGGAAGCGAAATTTCTACGGTAGGTCGTTGTCGAGCCCTCCGACACAAGTTTTGACGAATGCAGGATCTTCTTTATCGAAAGAAGAATCTGATTGGGGTTGACAGGCTTTATGAGATAATCGGCAATCTTGCTTCCGACCGCCATATCCATTATGTTCTCCTCCTCGCTTTTGGTAATCATGACCACCGGAAGAGAGGGAGAAATCATTTTAATCCTCTGCAAAGTTTCAAGGCCGGTCAACCCGGGCATGTTTTCATCGAGAATAACCATGTCGAAATGTCGCATCTCCACCGCCTCAAGGGCGTCCGCGCCGTTGTTGGCCGTCTCCACATCATATCCCTTGGCCTTGAGGAAAAGGATATGAGGCTTCAGCAGATCTATTTCGTCATCAGCCCAAAGTATTTTGTAATCGTTTGCCATAACAGTCATTTTCTAATCCAACAACGGGTCATCGCCCTCGCTTCCGACAGGAATTCCGGGAGCCGTTTGCCGCACAGGTTCAAGCTCGTCAGGCACGTCCTGCTCTGACGGTCCGGCCGGAGGGATCGCCTCATCAATCATTTCATCATCTGGCATAGCCTTCTTTACCCGCTCCAGCCTACTGTCGCCCACAGCGTTGAAATACTCGTCAAGCGTTCGTCCCTCGTTCTGCAACAGATCGAAATCAGGTTGAGAGATAACCACGGTCATTACTTCCTCGGGAAGACGGATCACACCAGAATTCTCTATGCGTTCCTGATAATCCTCGGCCTCGCGCCTGTCTCTGAAACCGGAAACCATGATTATCCCCAGTCCGCCAAACTGCAGCTGCCCTATGTCGAAATCGCGAACCGAATAAGTCATGAAATTATGTCGGGCCACGTCGAAAAGCATCTGTTTCGGAGCCACATCCGCGATCTCATATACGAGCAGAACCACGTGGGAAGTATCGGGTCGCAGGCCGAATCGGGCCGGCTGACCGGTTGTGACCGCGGTAGAATCCGCCAGCAACCGCGTAGTCCTCACGATGCCTCTGACATTGTCGCCACCCGAATTCAACCGACGCCCTTCTGCAAGCAGCCGCAGATAGGAAGAGGCCAGCGGCGCCACATCAGCCTCCGGATAACGGGCGGCAAGTTCCCGAAGCAATGAGGAGAATTTTTCCGTATCGTTGTCAGGGACATAGCTCAAAGCCTCCAGGAACATGAATTTCGGCATTAGCCGGCTCATGGGATAATCGCGGCGCGCCTCTGAACAGAGTCGGCGCACGAGATTGTTGTCATTGGCGAAGTAGGCGTCAAACGCTTTCTGATAAAGACTGTCCTCGACATGCGGCATACGGCGCAATTTATCCATATATGAAGGGTCTGCCAGCGCGACTGCATATTTCGACTCCGGAAAATCCTCCAGGATGAGCTTCCTGTAAAGACGTTCCTCATCCCGTCGCCCGGAAAGCAAACCCATGAGATACATATTGTAGTATGCATCCAGCCGATAGACATTGTCCGGGAAACGCTCGAGCAGTCCGCTGAAAGCCGTTCTCGCTCCGTCGAAATCGTTAAGCTTGTCTTTCAGCACGATTCCCTGATTATACATTCCGTCCTGAATTATATCGAGAGCATTGGCCCGTTCCGCAGGAGTCATAGGAATCTGCCGCAGATAGTATTCGGGAAAGTGAGGGTCGGAGGCGCGGTTTATCGCCTCAGGTGATTCAGTGTTTTCATCAGACTGGTCCTCTTCCGGGTCCTCTTCCTCGGCAATATCCTCGAACTGACTGAATACAGCCTTGTTACGGCGGCGCCAGTCATCCTCCAGCTTGCGGTTGCCCCAGCGTTTCTGAAATTCGACGCGTCCTGCGTTTCGGGTGGCTTCATTATAGAAATACCACGACTTGTCGGTGTTCAGCGTAAACGATGCAGGGGCCGGCGTCCCCGACAGATCGAGATTGGTTCCCACAGCCTCCTGCCGCGCCAGATATTCCTCCCGGCGGCGCGCCTCCTCTTCTGCTCTCTCCCGTTTTTCGAGTTCCGAAATCATCCTCGCTATCTCCGCTTCTCTTTTTTCAGGCGTCAGGTCTGCGAGACGCAGCAGCGAATCCTGAAGATTTACATTACGGGCATAGACGGCCAGCTCGTCAAGAATGTCGGATGTCGCCTTGATCGCCGCGTAGTCTCTGTGACTTTCCGGGAGGCGGGTGACGGCATAGGTGTAACGGGGGTGCGCCTTGTCATACTTTCTTTGCGCATAATAGATTTTTCCCATGGCCAGGGATGCAAGGGCAGCCTCGACTCCGTCGCGCTTCGACTCTCCGACAGCCTTAATGTAATTTTCCAAAGCCTGCACAGTGTCTTTCCGCGACATATACAGATTTCCCACGGCATAATATATCTGGTCGAGATAATCGCGGTTAGCGCCATACCCGGCAAGCGACCTGAGAGACTTTACTTCGCGGGAAATATCATTGCCGCCGAACACCTCGCTTTGCTTTATGCGCGCATTGAAACGCGTTCTGTGTGACGACTCCCCCATGCCGGCAATGCGGCCGAAGACATCGTAGGACTCTTCGTTTTTTCCTGTCAGCTGCAGGAGCTGCCCCAGCAGAAACATCAGCCGCGGTTTCTGAGTGGAAGCGGCCGTGCGCGTCGCCTTTCTCAGATAAGGGATGGCTTCCTCATATTTTTTTGACCTGACATAGAAATCAGCCATATCGAAATCATAAAGATTTTCAAGAACCGAATCTGTCAGATCTTTTTTTCTGACAGAACCAAGAATGGTTTCGGCTTCGAATAACCATCCCATCGCGAGAAAGCATCTCGCACGCCAGAGATCGGCCTCGACGACGGTCTCGGGCAACCAGCGGAAATTTTTTGCGATATAGGCGAATGTCGATGATGCCCCCATAAAATCGCCTCCCATATACTGGCTTCGCCCAAGCATCAGCCATGCGTTATGGAGAAAGGGATTGTATTCGCTGCGCCCTTGCCACCGGCGGTTCTCAGCCGACGATTTGTTGCTCTTTCTGCGAGGTCTCTTCTTTATGGAGCGCAGCTGGATCGCTTTCTGGGCCTTTTCGATCGACCGGGTGAAATCGCCCGACGGCTTGGGGGCGCGAGGGTCGGCGTAGGCCTCCGCGGGATGCATGAAAAGAGTGGTCTGCAGATAGTCGTCGGCATAACTCTTCTCCATATCCGAAAGGGTTTTCCTGTAGTGTTCGTCGCCGTTGAAATAGACATTGTAGCGGGTTATGAATTCGGAATACTGTCGGGTGGCGGCCGTGTTTTTCTTAAGGCTACACCCGGCAGGAAGAATCATCAGGACCAGACAGACAATGTATATGGAAAGGCGCAATCTCATCGGTTGATGCGTGATGAGCGAAACGACCTCACCAACGAGGCGATAATGTAGGCCGCAACCATAATGACCACAATCAGCGCCGAGCAGGGAACATTTATACATGCGCTCAGGAAGAGACCTCCCACGCAGCAGAACAGCGACACGACGACAGATCCGGCCATAAGAGTCGGATAGCGTTTGCAGAAAGTTTCAGCGATGATCTGGGGCAGCGCCAGCATCGACATAAGCAGCATTATACCGACAAGCCTGATCGTCAGCACTATGCAAACGGCCACCAGCACAGTCATGGCATAGCCTATGAAACGCACGGGGACATGCATGACGCTGGCGAAATCGCGGTCAAACGAATAGGCGAGTATCTGCTTGTAGAACACTCCGACAAACAGCAGCAACACCGCGGTAAACACCGCGAACGCCCAAAGGTCGCCGTTGGAGATCGTCAGCACGTTGCCGAAGAGAAAAACATTGAGTTCGGGAACATATCCCGGTGTAAGGAAAACGAATATTATACCGACAGCCATTCCGAGAGCCCAGATAACCGCTATGGCTGAATCCTCCCTCATACGCTGATTCCTCGAAAGCCATTCCACTCCCACCGACGATCCTATCGCGAATACAGCCGCCGTCAGCACAGGGCTGACACCGAGAAAATAACCGAGACCCAGCCCTCCGAAACAAGCATGGGTTATACCTCCGCTGATGGCCACGAGACGGCGGGTCACGATGTATGTTCCTATCACCGCCGCCGCTATGCTGATTATGGTGACTCCATAAAGGGCATTGCGGAAAAATTCATATTGCAGAATGCTATCCATCTTTTCATTTATGGGAAGCGGCCCTCGCTTCCGACACTATCATCAACAATTCCTCGCGAACCGAAGCGGGCAGCTCTATTCCCCGCAACTGGATGCTGCGGGCCCAGCCGGCAATATCCGTCGGGAGAAGCGTCAGCAGAACATTTCGAAACTCCTCTATCGCTTCATCGGAATACTCGTCGGGCGCGGTTCCCTTGAACCGGTCGAGTTCCTCGTCGTCATAATACTCGATCTCCTCGCTTACCGCCGCAAGCAGAGAGTCACGCTCACACGTGATGTGCATGCCGCAGCATACCGGCTCTTCCTCCTGGGCGCCCGCATCCGCTTCAGGCGTGACGTCTCCCCCATTACGGAGATCGCGGCGATGAAACAGATAGAGCACCGCTCCAACCGCTACAAGAGCCAGAAGAATATAGAGCGCGACTATCATCGGGCGCCGTCCTCCTGCCGTCCGTCATTGAAAAGCGACTCGTAGGGAGTGTCGCCGTCAACAAGAGTGAAACCGGCCTCTGTCAGATGTTCCCAGAATTCGGGGTAGGACTTGTTGACCACCTCGACATTACGGATTTTTATTCCCGGCACATATATCGCCACGGGAGCGAAAGCCATAGCCATGCGGTGATCTCCATAGGTGTCGAATTCCGGAAGAGCCGTCATCGGGCGGCGGTCACCGGTCCACTCGAGCGCATGATCGCCTATGATCTCTGCCTCGACACCGAGTTTCGAAAGTTCCTTTGCTATAGCCGCGAGCCTGTCACACTCCTTTATGCGCAGCGATTCCAGTCCGTTGAGACGGAACGGAATCCCGACAAGAGCACACGTCACAGCGATGGCCGGCGTAAGGTCAGGATAGGAGGAAAGATCAAGCACAAGACGCGGCGAAAGGTCAGGCGACGCGCAAAGCTCGGCGGCCGGTCCCTGCCCGTTATAATCGGGATTGAATTCGGTCGTGACGCTTATCTGCCTGTATATCTCGGCAGTCACGGCATCGCCCTGACATGAGTCGCGGCATAGGCCCAGCAGGGTTATGAACCCGGAGGAAACGGCCTCTATCTCATACCAGTAGGATGCGGCGCTCCAGTCGGCTTCAATATCCAGCGCAGGAGTCGTATAGCCGCCTTCCTTCACCTCGATCGAAAGTCGGTCGCGCTCAGCGGCGGCGCCTGCCCGGCGCATCATTTCCAGCGTCATGTCAACGTAGGGCATCGATCCGATCTCCGAAGCAAGCTCGAGAGTCAGGCCGCCCCGGAGATAGGGCGCTATCATGAGAAGAGCCGAGACATACTGTGAACTCATCGACGCATCTATCACGAGGCGCCCTCCTTCGAGAGAAGCCCCCTTAATGGCAAGGGGAGGAAATCCCTCCTCGCCGAGATAGGTTATGTCGGCGCCGAGCGCACGCAGCGCATCGACAAGCGGACGTATGGGCCTCTGACACATACGCTCGTTGCCGGTCAGACGGACCTTGCGGTGGGGCTGAATGGAAAAATATGCGGTCAGGAAACGCATCGCCGTTCCGGCGCCGTCTATATCGACCTCGTCGCTTCCGCTCACAATACCCTTTGCAAGCAGACGCGTGTCGTCACATCCGGCAATCTTAAGGTTTTCCGGCATCAGTCCCGACAAGGCGTTGATGACCAGCGCCCGGTTGCTCATACTCTTTGACAGGGGAAGCTTTATCTCGGCCTCCGGCAGTTCCTCCGGAGGAAGTATTCTATAGTCCATGCCTCGGAATCTTTATGAATCTCTTTGATTGTTTAAACTTTTCCCAAAATTAATCAAAATCCCCATCCCGACAAAATTTCTTTTCAATAAAGCCGCGCCCGTTGAAGCGCCACGCAGAGCCGTCGGCAGATTTGGAAATATCGTGAAAAAGTCATACATTTGTGGGTATGGAAAAATATCTCGTATCGGCCAGAAAATACCGTCCATCGACCTTCGCTTCGGTGGTCGGGCAAAAAGCGCTGACCACCACGTTGAAAAACGCGGTTGCCACCCATCGTCTGGCCCACAGCTATCTCTTCTGCGGATCAAGGGGTGTCGGCAAGACATCCTGCGCCCGTATCTTCGCCAAGACAATCAACTGCCAGCATCCCACGCCCGACGGCGAGGCCTGCAACGAATGCGAGTCATGCCTGGAATTCAACCGGGGGACATCGATGAACATAGTCGAGCTTGACGCCGCCTCCAACAACGGAGTGGAAGATATACGCAACCTCGTGGAGCAGGTTCAGGTTGCCCCGACGCGCGGGCAATACAGAGTGTTCATTGTCGATGAGGTCCACATGCTGACATCGGCGGCCTTCAACGCCTTTCTGAAAACTCTGGAGGAGCCGCCGTCGTATGTCGTTTTCATCCTGGCGACGACGGAAAAGCAGAAAATCATCCCGACCATTCTTTCGCGATGCCAGATCTATGACTTCCACAGGATCACGATCCAGGACATGATAGACCATTTGACTTACGTGGCGTCGCAGGAAGGGATCACGGCCGAAACAGCCGCTCTCAACGTGATTGCGAAAAAAGCCGACGGCGCCATGCGTGACGCCCTGTCGATCTTCGATCAGGTAGCGGCCTCGTCGGGGGGCAACATAACCTATCAGTCGGCCATCGACTGCCTGAACGTACTTGACTACGAATACTACAACCGGCTTCTCGCCTGTTTCCTGAAAGGCGATGTCCTGACCTCATGGACCATCTACAAGGAGATCCGCGACAACGGTTTCGACTCGCTTTTCTTCATCAACGGCCTCGGCTCTTATTTCCGCGACCTGATGGTTGCGCGCGACCCCTCGACCCTCGCCCTCATCGAAGCCGGCAACGAGACACGGCAAGCCATGGCCGCCATGGGCGCAAAGTGCTCGCCTGACTTCCTCTACAGAGCCATGTGTCTCTGCAACGATGCCGACCTGAATTACCGCAACGCCTCCAACAAGCAATTCCTCATCGAGCTCACGCTCGCCAAGATATGCCAACTACTCAGCCCCTCCCCCAATAAAGGCAGCGACGGAGAGGGGCAGCTGAGACCTATCGCTGCCGCTGACATCTCTCCCGACAAACAGAAACCGGTAATCAGCGAGAACGCAAACAAGGAGTGCAAGACCCCTGCGGCGCCATCCGTCGCCTCTTCTCCGGCTGCCGCGCCAATCCGCGTCTCCGCGCCCCCGACAGCCACGCCCCACCCACGCGCCCAGCAATCGTCGCTGAAAGTCCCCCATCTTTCAATTCGAGGCGGTGTGCCCGGGAACGCGGGCGAAAAACCTGTCTCCTCTGCCGCCGGCAACAGATCGAACCCGTTCTCGGAAGACGCCCTGCTGACTGCATGGAACGCCTATATCTCCACTCATCCTCAGGCCCATATACTCATCAACACCATGCGCTCGGCGAGGCCGACAATGCTTGACCGCACGCAGTTCGTCATAACGGTCCAGAACTCGCTCCAACTCGACATGATGGACGCTAACCACGCCGACATAATCGGATATATCCGCGATTCACTCGCCAACGACCAAGTTGATTTCGAGGTCAGGATAGACACCTCCGACTCTCCCCGCCATACCCTGACCGACACCGAACTGCTCGAAAAAATGAAAGCCGAGACCCCGGCCCTGAAAACGCTCATAGAAGAATTCAAACTGCATTTAGCTTAACTTGAGAAGAATGAAAACCATATCAAAAGCATCTGTTCTGCTTGCTGCTGCAGTCTTGGCAACAGGTTGCAGCCATCTTTCCGACGAGGCGAAAGAGATGGTCGGAACATATTACCAGACAGCCATTTCCGAAACCGAGCCCGTCATGGAACTCAATGAGGACGGCTCATGCACCATACACGCCATAAAGCCAGACGTGATGAGCTACACCGTCAACGGAGAATGGAATGTGGAAAACGATTCGCTCGTCATCGACACTGACGGAGTAGCCGCCAGCGTTACCGGCGACACCACGGTTGTCCGCGTAGGCACCATCCCCACCCATGTCAGCTACGCAATATCCTCGTTCAACGGCCTTACATTAACCCTCAACCGCGGCGGCACAGATTACTCTTACGTGCGCCGGGGACACAATGAAGAAATCTAAGATTATGATACGAAACATATTTATAGTCACGCTGGTCTGCGCCACGGCCTTAATCGTCGCCTCTTGCGGAAGATCGACCCGCAACGAGGCTGCCGAATGTCTGAGAGAAGCGGAAGCGGCCGTAGCGCTGGGCGACATGGAAGCGGCCAGCAGTGTTGCGACAAAAGTCATCGGCCCCGAGAATCTGAGCAATCTCTCCGCGACGGAACTCGCCCGGCTCTCGATAGTCTATATGCAGATCGCCGACCGCACGGAGCGCGAAAGCAGCATCGCCCAGGCGGCCGACCTCTACCGGCGCGCTTTCGCAAGCAATCCCGACAGCGCCGCCGCTTTCTATGCCGACGTCAATCCAGACCTTTACCCCTACGTGACAATGCTTAAAACACTTGTGGGACATCTCGACAACCCTTACAATCCGGAAGCCGACAGTCTCGGCGAGATCCATGACGATCATTTTCCGGAGATAGCCGATTCGATCCACTGACACCTTGCTTTCCCCCCTCATGAACTGGCTCGATCAACTCCAGCAATTCCGCGATTCCAATCATGATCTTCCCGAAGGACCCGACATTCCCGTCAGCGGCGAAGAGAGGACTGCACCCGCGCAAAAATCGCGTCTGGACATAATCATGGAACGGAAAGGTCGTGGAGGAAAAACCGCCACCATAATCTCAGGATGGGATATTCCGGAGGACGCCCTTCTGGAGATTGCCGCCTCAATCAAGAAAAAACTCGGAGCCGGAGGATCGGCCCGCGGAGGCGACATCCTGATTCAAGGCGACAGGCGCAAGGATATCCTCGCGCTGTTGACTTCCATGGGTTACAAAGCGCGTATAATCTGACAGAAGGCGCCATGCTGACCATCTACAAGGCTTCTGCCGGTTCAGGCAAGACTTTCACTCTGACCTACAATTACATAAAGCTCCTCCTCGGCCACAAGGATGAACGCGGGCGCTACACCCTGCGTAAAAGTCCGGGCGCCGTCCACCGCTCTATCCTCGCCGTGACCTTCACCAACAAGGCGACGGATGAGATGAAGCGCCGCATAATCCACGAGCTTGCCGTGCTGGGTGAAGTGGAGCCGGGATGGACGGGGAAAAGCCCCTATCGCAACCGTCTGATGGAAGAACTCCATTGCGACGGCGAGGCGCTTAAAGGAGCTGCGAAGACATCTCTGCTCCATCTGCTCTTCGACTTCAACTTCTTTCAGGTCAGCACGATCGATTCTTTCTTCCAGGTAATCCTCCGCACATTCGCGCGCGAAGCGGAACTCACCGGCAACTATGAGGTCGATCTCGAAAACGACAGGGCGATGGAAGCGGGGGTAAAAAGCCTCTTCGACTCCCTGAAAGAGGAAAGAGAATCGCCGGAGAACGCACGGATGATCGACTGGCTCACGGAATTTCTTCTCAACGAATTAAAAGAGGGCCACGGAGTGGCCCTGTTCAACCGACGCAGCGGAGCTTTTTCCCAACTTCTCGACTTCGTGCGCCGCACCGATACGGAGGAATTCAAGCGGCGTTACGATGATATGATGGACTATCTGTCGTCCCCCGCACTCATCGAAAAATTCCGGTCGCAGCTTGCCGCCGCACCCGAGCGCCATAAGGCTATGACATCGAAAGCGTGTCGAGAAGCGTTGGCCACCATTGAATCGCGCGGCTATAACGGAGGAAAACTCAAAGTGAGCGCCACCGTGACTAAACTTCTCGAAAACGGCGCCATCAACGGCTATGACACGGCCAAGAGCGAGGGTAAAACCCTCGACTCGGTTCTCGGCGACAGCTCCTCGGCCTACAATGCAGCCCTTAAGAAACATCTCGCGGACAATCCCGACGACAGGCTTGACCTTGACATAGCCCGGGCCTTCTCTCTGCTTAAGGAGGGCCGCGTGTACCGACCCCTGTGGCTCTCTCTTTCCCGACAGCTCTACACACTCGGGATGCTCCGGGCCATATATCGCCATATCGACTCATTCCGCGCGGAGAACAACTCATTCCTGCTTTCCGACACCAACTCCATCCTGAAAGAAATAATCGGCGAAGGGGATACCCCCTTCGTCTTCGAGCGTCTCGGTGTCTGGCTCAATCATTTTCTCATCGACGAATTCCAGGACACCTCCCGCATGCAGTGGGAGATAATGAAACCTCTCGTTGACCAGGGGCAGTCCACCGACTCCGACAGCCTTATAATAGGCGACGAGAAGCAGTGCATCTACCGTTTCCGCTCGTCCGATCCCACCCTCCTCCAGTATCAGGTCATCGGCGAGTTCGGGGAGAAAGCGACCGTAAAAGGCAACATGGAAGAAGAGAACACCAACTGGCGCAGCTCATTCCACGTCGTGACCTTCAACAACTCGCTTTTCAGAACGCTCGCGCAGAAACTCGATCTCGGCGAGGTATATTCCAATGTCTGCCAGCAGGTAGCGCCAAAACATTCCGGGCACAAGGGTTATGTTCTCGCGCGCCAGATAACTACCGAGAACAAGGAGGATTTTGCTGAACTTGCCCTTGACGGAATGGTCAGCGAGATAAAGAGGCAACTGCGGTCAGGCTATCGCGGCAACGAGATTGCGGTGCTTGTCAGATCGCGCAGTGACGGGGCGGAAGTCATCGGGCGCCTCTCGGGGCTTATAGGGGCCGACCCTGACTTCAAAGGATTGCGTGTCGTTTCCGACGATGCCATGTCTCTTGCCTCGGCTCCGTCCGTCAGACTGATCATAAGCGTGCTCAATTATCTGCGAAGCCTCGACGAGCCTGAGGCGACCGGTGACGGGAGCGAGGCCGGAAAAAGAAGACGGCTCGCCGAGATAAAACGAATGATAAACCGCTACGAGTACCGGCGAAGCCGGGGCCTCGCACCTGCCGAGGCTCTCGAACAAGCTGTCAACGGCGACGACACTTTCGACATAAGGGAAGATGTCGGCGACATGGCATGCTTCAGTCTGCCCTCGCTTGTCGAACGCATAATCTCGCGCATGTTCACGGCTGAGGAGCTTGAATCTGAAAACATGTTCCTCTCCGCCTTTCAGGACACCGTGCTTGATTTCTGCTCGTCAGGTAACACCGATCTGCAATCATTCCTCTCCTGGTGGGAAACCAAAGGGTCATCGGTCACCGTCAGCGCCCCCGACGACGAGAACGCCATCCGCGTCATGACGATCCACAAATCCAAGGGCCTTGAATTCCGCTGCGTTCATGTGCCGCTTCTTTCAAGGGAAATGATAAGTTTCGGCGACAGCGAATGGTTCGAGCGGGCCCCTGTCCCGCTCATAGACACCGATGTGATTCCCCCCCTCCTCTCCATCAAACCATCCCGCTCACTGAAACGCACCGCGTTTGCGCCGCAATATGACAGACGATGCCGTGAACAGCTGCTCGACGAACTCAATGTGCTTTACGTGGCATTGACCCGCGCTTCCGACGAACTCTGCATCACATACTACAACACCACCCGAAACAGCGAGTGTATCCCGGTGGGAATGCTTCTTTCCGGCTTTATACCGGAGCTGCCTCTGATGCAGCGCGCGGAACGCGTCAATGAAACGGACGATTCGGAGACATACGTTTTCGGAGAGCCGACAATGGCCGGAACGGGCGAAACAAAAAGGACCACTGCACTCGACCCCGCGGGATTATTCTTCATGCCCGCATATTCCACGGCTGACCGAAATGACCTATGGGCGAACACCCGCATCGATGATCTGCCTGATTTCTCGCGTCCGCGTGACCGCGGCATAATCCTCCACGAGGTTCTTTCCCGGGTTCATGAGGCCGACGGACTGAGCCATGCGGTAGCCTCCTGCGTCCACGCCCTGATCCTTCCCGAGGCTGAGAGCGGGGAAATCGAAGAGTTCCTCGCGGACGAGCTGAAGCGCCCGGAAATAGCCCCGTGGTTCTCCGGATTCCGTAAGGCGGTCACCGAAAGACCCCTCATGCTGCCACCAGCCGAAACCCTCAGGCCCGACCGCGTAGTCTGGACTGCCGACGGGCATATTGACATCATAGACTACAAATTCGGCCAGGAAAAACGAAGCCACCACAGACAGGTGGCGAGATATGCCGAGTGCTTCAGGAATATGGGCCACTCCGGAGTGCGCGGATTCATCTGGTATGTTCCTGACCACAGAATAATACAGGTAAAATAAAATCACTTCATATACTTAACCCTCAACTCCAACCGCCATGTCACTTATCATTCCTCCCCGATACAAGCAGAAACTTCTTCCGGAGACAACGGAAGTGGCCATAAAGCTTGTCAAAGACAACTTCCAGCAGCTTCTTGCCAAAGCTTTAGGACTGCGCCGCGTGACTGCGCCGCTTTTCGTTCTCTCAGGCACAGGCCTCAACGATGATCTGAACGGCTATGAGAGAGCAGTGAATTTCCCCATTGCGGCTCTCGGCGATGCCCGCGCTGAAGTGGTGCATTCGCTTGCCAAATGGAAGCGCGTGAAACTCGAAGCCTACGACATAGCGCCCGGATACGGTCTATATACCGACATGAACGCCATCCGCGCTGACGAAGAGCTTGACAATCTCCATTCCATCTATGTCGATCAATGGGACTGGGAGCAGACAATCGCCGACACTGACCGCAACCTCGACTATCTTAAAGCGACGGTAGAGAAGATTTACGACGCCATCCGCCGCACCGAGCAGATAGTTTATGAGCACTTTCCGCACATCACGCCGCGTCTGCCTGACGAGATTACTTTCATCCACTCCGAAGAACTTCTGCAACGCTATCCCGACCTGTCGCCAAAAGAACGCGAAAACGCGGCTACACGCGAGTGCGGAGCCGTCTTCCTCATCGGCATAGGCGCCCCTCTGAGCAACGGCGAACCCCACGACGGACGCGCTCCCGACTATGACGACTGGAGCAGCCTGAACTCCGACGGCTTCCGCGGGCTCAACGGCGACATTCTCGTCTGGGACAATATTTTAGGACTGGCGGTAGAGCTCTCCTCCATGGGCATCCGCGTCAGCCCCGAATCACTCGACCGGCAGCTCGCAGCCACCGGGTGCAGCGACCGCGCCGAACTTCTTTTCCACTCGCGGCTTCTGTGCGGCGAACTCCCCCCGTCGATAGGCGGAGGCATTGGACAAAGCCGACTGTGCATGTTCCTGCTGCAGAAAGCCCACGTCGGAGAGGTGCAGGCCTCCATCTGGCCCGAAGAACAACGGCGTCAGTGTGAGGAAGCCGGCATCATGCTGCTCTGACACCCGCAGCCTCCTTACGGCTCGTCGATATTGATAGCCTCTACCTCCTTGAAGGCATAACGCCGCTGACGACCGTTGTCGTCGGTCAGCGTGATGTATCCCGAAGCGTCTATGTTCGATATCATGCCCTGGAACTTTTCGCCTGAGGCAGTATCCAAATATGAATGATATCCCTGTGCGCGCCAAAGCATGGAAAAATATCGTCCGCGAAGCCGCGGATAATGATTGGGAACGAAGAATGCCTTTGCGAAACGTTCTATCACGTTACACAGATACTGCGCCAGCACATCGATATCATACTCCTTGCCCATGAGCTGACGCATGGACACCGGATTGGGAGCGTCACTAAGAAAGACGCTCTGATTGACATTAAGGCCTATTCCGGCTATCGACCTGACGATCTCGGTGCCGTTGATCACGTTTTCAATCAGTATTCCGCAGATCTTGCTGTTGCCCACATATATGTCGTTAGGCCATTTGATGGCCACCGACGACGAATACTGCGGCATGTAATGACGCAAGGTCTCGGCTATCGCAACCGAGACAGCCTGAGAGATTATGAACTGCTCCGACGCTTTTACAGTACGCGGATGAAAAAGCACTGAGAGAGTTATGTTTCTCCCCGGTTCGGCCTCCCATTTGTTACCTCTCTGGCCCCGGCCTGCTGTCTGGCTGTAAGCCATAAGGGCGAAAGGTGCTTCCCGCTCGGCGGCGAACTCCAGTATCTGTCGGTTTGTGGAGTCCGCTTCTGGTATTTTTATCAAGAACATCTTATCTCTGTATAATGGTTAGTTTATCTGTATTTACGCTGCTTCTCAGCTCACATTGGTCCCTGTAAACGTCCCTGCATAGTGTGTCGGTCGGAACGGTGAGGAGCAGACGAAAAAGAGAAGGAGAGAGTTTGGCGGTTTCGGCAGCCGGCCCTGCAGGGAAAGCCGTAGGCCTCGGATTTACTCCGATACTTTTATTGGATAAGCATAGCGTATGGGGTCGTCGTAATCTTCCTGAGCCTTCTTGAGCTTAAGCATCATCGAACGTGTGATTTCCTCGGTTCCGGGCTGACCGTAAATGTTATGCATCTCTGTCGGGTCTTTTTCCAGATCGAAGAGCTCCCACCGGTCTATGTCGTTGTAGAAGTGAATGAGCTTATAGCGGTTGTCGCGCACTCCGTAGTGACGCTTAACCATGTGTTCAGCGGGATACTCGTAGAAATGATAGTAGAGCACCGGACGCCAGTCAGCCGGATGTTCGCCACGAAGGAGCGGCATGAGCGATATGCCCTGGATGTCGGCCGGCTTCTCGACTCCGGCGATCTCGAGGAATGTCGGGGCATAATCGATGTTCTGGACCATCTCGGTTATATCACCGCGGCGATCGTAGCCTTTGGGGAGACGCATCACCAGAGGAGTCCTGAAAGATTCCTCATACATGAACCGCTTGTCAAACCATCCGTGTTCGCCCATATAGAATCCCTGATCCGACGTATAGACCACGAGCGTGTTGTCAAGCAGATCGTTTTTCTCAAGATAGTCGAGCACACGCCCTACGTTGTCGTCAAGGCTCTTGACAACTTTGAGATAGTCACGCATATAGCGCTGGAACTTCCATTCGGCAAGCTCTTTACCGGTAAGTTTGTCCTTATAGAATTTCTTGATTATAGGATTGTAGAAAGCGTCCCATTTTGCCTTCTGCTCAGGATTCATACGTCCGACGAAATCCTCATACTGGGCTTTCAGACGCGTCTCTAGCTCGGGATTATACATCTTGAGGTCGTAGATGATATCCATGTCGTGAGCGCTTCCTATGCTCATTTCCTGCTGCGCGGCGGCATCGCGGCCCTCGTAGGTGTCATAGAAATTGTCGGGCAGCGGGAAAGTCTTGTCTTCGAAGAGGCGGAGATCGGCGGTGTCGGCCATCCAGTTGCGATGGATAGCCTTATGATGTATGAGCAGACAGAAAGGCTTGCTCTTGTCGCGCTCGTTTTCCAGCCAGTTGAGACTGTGGTCTGTGATCAGATGTGTGAGGTATCCCTCCTCCACTACCGTGTCCCCCGTCATCTTTATGAAACGGGGATTATAATAATCACCCTGGCCCGGAACTATCTCCCAACGGTCGAAGCCCTGAGGCAGACTTTCGAGATGCCACTTGCCGAAGAGGGCCGTCTGATATCCGGCATTCTGCATATAGCGCGGGAAAGTAGGCTGCGAAGCGTCGAAAACGCATGTCGTGTTGTCGGTGAAGCCGTTCTTATGGCTGTGTTTCCCCGTCAGCATGCATGCGCGGCTGGGACCGCTCAGCGAATTTGCGACGAAACTGTTGGTAAAACGCACTCCCTCTGCGGCGATGCGGTCGAGATTGGGGGTTACGGTATAGCGTTTGTCATAACAGCTCATAGCCTGAGCCGTATGGTCGTCAGTCATTATATAGACGATATTGAGCGGTTTGCGGCCATCGGTTGTTTTAGCCTTTGAAACATCGGCCTTTGCCGTAAAAACAGAGCCGCCTGCCACAATGGCCGTCACGGGAAGAATAAGGTTCTTTAAATTTCCATTCATGGAATTCCGGAGTATTAAAATGTTAGAGGTTGTTTAACGATTGGTTGTAGAAACGCTTGTCAGCATTGTGTTTACTTCGCAAATATAAGATTTTTAGCCCGTATTAGCAAATATATTTAATAAATCACCCATGACAGGGCAACAGACCGTGGAGGATATTTCCGGCTCCCCGCAGTTGCTTTCGCGCGGTGTCAACATTTAACAAAAATCTTAGGCTATTCCGGCATTCATGCGGAGACAACACTATAAAGTGCCGCGACCGATGAAATCTATATACACTTCATTAACTCCTCCCGAGATCATCAATGCCGCGGCACTTATGGCGTTGTAGGCGTTTATGTCTTTGAACCACGTGCATTCTCCGGCCTGTGACAACCGATCAAGGACTGACAAACTTCTTATTGCCAGCCATCCGGATTATTGGCGGAGTGTTTCCTTTTGAAGACCCTGACAGGATGTTGCGATTAAAGGAAAACGTTTCACCGGATGTCAGTTGATGGTGTCTGCTCAGGCATTTTGGGATAAATGCCGTTGTTTCTATATTCAACGCAAAATTAATATTTTGAATTGACTTTTCAAATACCGTTTTCATAGTTTTTTTCTAAAAAAAGACTAATCGGCCACTTGTCATATAATTGTAACACAACCTTTTATCTCCCGCGCTTTCTCTATAACGTCTAATTTTTGTTTTATAGGTGATAATTTTGTAATTTTGCCATGTTTACAATAAACAAGACAAAGATGAGCATATCCGAATCAATGCAGGAAATTCTTGCAGCTGAAAGCAAGGCCATTGCAGAAATTCCCTACAGGCCCGACTACGACCGGGCCGTTGAACTTATCGTTGAGCACGTGCACCGCAAGGGTGGCAAACTCGTGACTTCCGGAATGGGTAAAGCGGGCCAGATCGCACTCAACATAGCGACAACCTTTTCCTCCACCGGCATTCCGGCAATCAATCTGCATCCCTCCGAAGCACAGCACGGCGACCTCGGGGTCCTTCAGCCGTTCGATGTGTTGCTCCTTGTCTCAAATTCAGGGCGCACACGTGAGATAATCGACCTTGTGGAGCTGGCGCGAAATCTCTACGCCGACATTCCCCTGATTGTCATCACCGGCAACCCCGACAGCCCCCTTGCAAATGTCGCCAACGCCACTCTGCTGACCGGCGGAGCTCCCGAGGTATGCCCCCTCGGACTCACACCCACCACTTCCACCACAATGATGACCGTCATCGGAGACATCCTTGTAGTCAACGTCATGCGTGCGACCGGATTTACACGCGCCGATTATGCCCTTCGCCACCACGGCGGATACCTCGGCGTCAAATCGCGCGACTGACAAACGCCTGATTCCTATGAGCCGCATTATAATAATCGACGGTTGTTCAGCCAACATAATCTTTCAGGCCGGTGCCGCAGGTCTGCCCCAACAGACCACGGCTGTCGCCGGAGGACGTCTGGCCGGAGCCGCCATACTTCTCGGCGAGGCCGGGCGCGAGGTCTTCATGATGGGTGAGGCCGGGCGTGACCCTCTCGGCAATCTTCTGGTCGAACGCCTTGAACAGGGCGGCGTCGATACGTCATGCATAGACCGTTACAGCGACGGAGCCTCCACGCCTTCAGTCCTTATATTTCCCTCCGGCAATCCAGAGAAGCCCACGCAATCCATTGTCTATCGTTCGGAACTCGCCGAACGGTGGGATTCGAGATGGCCGCGTGTTGACCGGGGAGACATAGTGGTTTTCGGCGGATATTTCTCGCTCCAGCAGCGCGTGCGTTCAGGTCTGGTGGATTTCATCGACAATGCGCGCCAGCGCGGCGCTCTAATAGTGAATCTGCCCGGATTCAACCCGGCGATGGCCCCTGCCGTCACCCGTATAATGCCCGCTCTGCTCGAAAACCTCGAAATGGCCGATGCCGTCATGACGGCCACAGATGACCTGAATCACCTCTTTCCAGGGATGACGCCTGAAGAATGTTACAGGAGCAAAATATCCTTCTATACTCCACTGATGGTCAATATCGACCCTCTTTCGCATTCGGCGCAGGTATTCACCAACGGCTTCAGGACTTCGCGGACACTGGCGGAGACAGCGGGAGTCAACGGAATTTCCGCCTGGTCAATGCCCGTCGCCCTGTTTATCGACGCATTGAATCGCAATGGAATCACTCCCGCCTCAATCGGCTCGCTGCCGACTGTCGTGACAGAAAACATCGCCGACAGCGTGGGCATGAGCAGCCGTCAGGCCTTCAATAAATAGCCCGTTCAATCATGAATCAGATATCACTCGATCCTATTTTCATACCGGCCGGAGAAATCTCGGGAATATCGCGCGATCTGCTGCGCGGGGAAATAAACCCCATCGAGCTCCGCCACACGATAGAAGTCTTCCCGTTCAACACCGTCTATGATTTTCTCCGCATGGCTGCCTACACAATGCTGACCGAAGGACGCACTGAGGAAGCGATCACGCTTATCCGCGATTTCGATGCCGTTGTCACACGCATGGGCGAGGAATCCGGAACACTCCTGAACATCCACACGGCCCTCATGCAGATCCTGACGGCGCTATATATCCACGCCGACAACATGAACGAAGCGCTGCTCACTGCCGCCACCGCCCTCAATCTGCTGGCGCAGAGCCCAAAGCGCAAAGACGAGCCGTTTCTGGCCGTGCTTGCGTCGCTGCTCTACGACATATCCCTGATCCACAGCGCCCGCGACGAAAACAAACAGGCCGAGCGCGAGATCGAGAAATCGATGAAGCTCTTCGAGCGTCTTGCCCGGCAGAATCCCGACCGCTACGGAGCTGCACATCTTCTCGCCCTTAACGCCTCGACTTCGGTCTATAAGTCGAGAGTAAAGCAAGCCAATGCGCTCACACAGTATCAGTCGGCCACATCCACATATCTTCAGATGCTCAACGAGGGAATGGAGGACGCCGGAATGCGCCTGATAGAATCCCTCGCCACCGAAGGGCGGACTCTCGTGAAAATGAACCGTCAGCGCGAAGCCGTGCAATATTTTACACGCGCGCTTAAATATCTGACAAAAATATCGCCGGAATTCGATCTGCTCCAGCTTCAGCTCTCGATTGACCTCGGGCACGCTCTCCTGTCGGTCAAAGGGACCCGCGAGAAAGGAATCCACCTCCTCAACACCATGCTCTACAAGTCTTCGAAAATCAACGCCGACGAAGAACACCGCCGCATCGTCGATATACTTGTAGCCGCCAAAAATCCCTCGCTGGACATCTTCAATTTCTGGCACAAACTTTTTCCCCGCTCATAACCGTATAAAAACCTCAACAACAATGTCAACAGCCGCACCCTCGATACCGCTCCCCCAGGTCAAGAATGCCAGAATAGGCATAATCGTGGCCACATGGAACTCTGAATTCACCTACGCCCTGCGCGACGGAGCAATAGCCGTGTTACGCGAACAGGGATTCTCCGACGAATCCTACGACGTATATTACGTTCCCGGAGCCGTAGAGCTGACTTTCGCCGCATCACATCTGATAGAATCGTCGCAATATGACGCCATAATCGTGTTCGGCTGCGTCATTCGCGGGGACACTCCCCACTTCGATTACGTCTGCCAGAGTGTGACACAGGGCGTCACACAGCTCAACGCCGACTGTGACACCCCGGTTATTTTCGGTCTGCTGACGGTTGAGAACGAAGCCCAGGCCTACGAACGCATCGGAGGGCCTCACGGCCACAAAGGACGCGAGGCTGCCGAGGCCGCAATCCACATGATCGACTTCGCCCGCTCGGTCTGAACCGGCTCCTCAGTTAAGAGCATCGTTCAGGAATGCGCGGAAATCGTCGTAGGACATCGCGCCGAGATGCGTGACCGGCTCCTCGCCCTTGCGCAGCACAACCACATAAGGTATCGACCTGACGCTGTAAGCCTTCGCCAATTCCTCGTTTTCATCAATATTCACCGAAACGAACACCGCTTTCGATGAATAATCCTTTGCTGCACGGTCAAAGGCAGGCTTGAACATGCGGCAGGGCATGCACCATGACGCGTTGAAATCGATTACCACGGCCTTCGAGGCTGTGGGTTCGGGCAACGTCTGACCGGCTTTTATTTCAATGACATCTTTCTTTTCCGGCTCTTCCGCCATGGCCGACACAGAAACGGCAGCCAGAACGGCCACAAAGAAAGTTATTATGAGCTTTTTCATTTTTCAGGGTTTATTTCAAGAAGTTCCACATCGAAAATCAAGGTGTCGCCCGGCTTGATCTGATCGCCGGCGCCACGGTTGCCATAACCTATCTCGGCGGGTATATATAGCGTGTATTTCGCTCCGGGCGACATAAGCTGCAGGCCCTCGCCAAATCCCTTTATAACGTCGCCTACGCCGAACTCGGCAGGTTCGCCGCGCTCAACCGAGGAGTCGAACACCGTTCCGTCAATCGTCTTGCCCGTGTAATGGACAAGCACTTTGTCATCGGGCCCGGGAGTTGCGCCTTTTCCTTTCTTGACAACCTTATACGACAGCCCCGAGGGGGTAGTCACGATCTTTTTGTCGGCCTTCTTCAGCCTGGCCACGAATTCACGTCCCGCCTGACTGTTCTTTTCAGCCTCGGCTGCGGCCTCGGCCTCCTTGCGTTGCTTTGCGACCTGCGAGGCGCGGCTGACGAGTTCATTTATTCCTTTGGCTTCGGAGCGAACTTCGCCGAGAGTCTTCGCGGGAGCTTCAAGAGCGCTGTTGTAAGCGCTCATAAAGAGCTTGGGATCGGTCTCCACCCCGCTCTTCTCCATCTCGAGCATCATGGCTCGCATCTCGACTGCGCGCCGCAATGCGTCGAGAGTCTCCATATTCACGTCAGGATCGGAGAAAACGTATGACATGGCTGATGTATAAGCTTTTTTATATTTCTGCGCCGCAGCGTCAGGAAGAGTGGCTGCCTGAGCGTTGACGAACATTCCCTCGGTCTGACCGACGTAGTAGGAAACAGAGTCGGCAAGCGAGGAAAGGACGGGAGCCTTGGCGGTTGTCTGGGCCGAAACAGCGGTTACGCCCAGCGCAAACATGAGTCCTAAAGCTATTTTCTTCATAATGATGTGTGTTAAGGTCTGAGGATTTCTATGAGCTGACGCACCCCTTCGGTCGCAGTGGTGCGCAGAACGGTTATTCCGTCGCGTACAGGCGCCGGATTGGGGTCAATGTAATAGACAGGTATTCCTCGACGGGCATAATCGACAAGCCCCGCCGCGGGATAAACCGCCATTGAGGTCCCGATGATGACCAGCACGTCGGCCTGACTCACTATATCCATGGCCGGTCCGATATTGGGGACCGCTTCCTGGAAGAACACGATATGCGGACGCACGGGATCGCCATATTCGTCGCGGGTAGCGGTCGATGTGTCGGGGTTCTCCTCCGTCAGCGTATAGACGCGCTCCGGGTGGGTCATCGAACGGACCTTCATCAGTTCTCCGTGGAGATGAAGGACCTTGAGAGAACCGGCACGCTCGTGAAGATTGTCAACATTCTGGGTGATTATATCCACGTCATACCATTTCTCCAGTTCTACGAGGCCAGAATGGCCTGCATTGGGCTTTACGGCCATCAGCTCACGGCGCCGTGTGTTGTAGAAGCTGTGGACCAGCTCCGGATTGCGCACGAAACCGTCGTGGCTCGCCACATCCATCACGGGATAATTGTCCCAGAGACCACCGCTGTCGCGGAAGGTGGATATTCCGCTTTCAGCACTCATTCCGGCCCCTGTCAGCACAACCAGTCGAGGTTTTTTCATATATTTCTATTTTGTTTCCAGAGATAAGAAAAGGTGTCACCCGTCGGATCCCAGCGGCATGAGCCACGGACCGTTGAGGGTGACACCGTGTAAGTTCAGACGAACCGGCTCGCTTTATTTGGCAGCGCTGGCTGAAGGAACAACCTCAACCATCTCGATTTCGAACACGAGGGTCTCACCCGGCTCGATGTTGTTGGTGCCATGGTTGCCGTAGGCCTTGTCTGCGGGGATATAAGCCACGTATTTCGCACCGGGAGCCATCAGCTGGAGGATTTCTCCGAAGCCGGGAACAACGCCGCTGACATTGAACTGCACGGCCTCGCCTCTCGAAGAGTCGAATTCCTCGCCGTTGATGTGTTTGCCGACATATTTTACCTTGACATTGTCGGTCTTGCCGGGCTTGGCGCCGCTGCCTTCGTTGACAACCTTGTAGCTGACGCCTGATTCAGTCGTCTTGATGGAAGGATCTGCTTTTTTCTGCTTCTCCACATATTCCTTGCCGGCCTTGATGTTGGGCTGAGCCTTAGCCTCGGCCTCTTTCATAGCCTGCTGCTGCATTTCCTGCTGTTTCTTCATCATGAGTCCCTGAACCTCGTTCATGTAGAGGGTCAGCTGCTCGTTCTTAGCGGTCATGCCGGCCTGATCAACAGAATCCTGCTTGAATGCGTTGCTGAAATGGGAGATATATTCGCTGCGGTTGAATTTCACGCCGGCATCTTCCATCTGGCTGACGTTGCCAAGAAGCTGCATGGCTGTGCTCATACCCATCAGATAGGCCTGATCCTTGTTGTAATCTTTCTGCATGACAGCCTTGAAGCCGGCGAGAAACTCGTCCTTGCTGAGTTTTGCCTTCATGGTGTCGGGCATCTGGTCCCAGTATCCGAGATAGCTTGCGCCCTGGACATCGCCCAGAAGCATCGAGAGAGAGTCGGCCTGGATTCCGTTGTCGGAAGCGGCAGATGTGTTCTCTGCGCCCTTGTTACAGCTTGCGAAACCTAATGCCACGGCGGCCACGCCAAAGGCTACGATAATTTTTTTCATAATTTTTCTAACTGTGTTTCTTTACGTTATTTTATTTTTCAATTTTGATGAGTTCCACGTCGAAAATGAGGGTTGCGTTCGGACCGATCACACCGCCGGCGCCGTTGGGACCGTATGCGAGTTTCGAAGGAATATAGAGTCTCCACTGTGAACCGGTCTTCATCATCTGAAGGGCCTCGACCCAGCCGGGGATCACCTGGGTGACACCGAATGTGGCGGGTTCGCCGCGTTCAACCGACGAATCGAAAACGGTTCCGTCGATAAGCTTGCCGGTATAATGCACGGTGACACGGTCGCCGCGGTTAGGAGTGGGACCGTCCCCTTCCTTGACTATCTCATACTGCAGCCCGGTGGCTGTCGTCTTCACCTCAGGACGCTTTGCGTTCTCAGCGAGGAAATTCTCGCCTGCTTTAGCATTGACTTCGCCCATTTTGGCTGCCTCCGCCTTCTGGCGTTCTTCCATTTCAGTGAAAAACTTGCGGATTTCCTCTTTGGCTTCGTCGTAAGTCATTTTGGGCGTTTCTCCTGAAAAGACAGCGGCCACACCGTCAGCGAAGTCCTTCACATTGATTTTTTCTATTCCGCTGCTGCGGAAGTTGTTTCCCATGCTGAGGCCGAGCGCGTAGCTGATGCGGTCGAGTTCGTTATTTTCCATTTTTATATTTATAAGTTTTTATGATATACCTTGATACAGTCTGCAAAGATAGATTTTTATTTGCGGTCTGCGCCACTTTTTTGATAAAAAAATATTAATTGGTGCAAAAACCGCTGCCAATCGTCTCACAGCAGTCACAACAAACTCCGTGCCAAAAAGTTGGCTCACCCCTGAGTTTTGCGCGTTGCCCGCTGGAAAAAGTAAAGGAACAGAGCCCCGGCAACGAAAAGCGACACGGAGAAACTCAGAATAATCCCGTAGAGCCCCATTTCACAGGGGAAAGCGAGGATATATGTGGCAGGCATGCCGATCACCACGTAGGAAATCAGCGAGATCCACATCATAGGCATCACCTTCGAAGTGCCGCGCAGCGCATTTGCGAACGTTATCTGCGTGGCATCACCGAGCTGATAGAGTATCAGAGGAAAAATGAGTGTGAGGCTGAGGGCTATCACAGCCGGATCGGATGTGAACACAGTCAGGATAAGCCGCGCGAGGAAAAAGAAGATTAGCGAAGAAATAGTGGCGAGAGTGAGGATTATGCGATAGCCGGCATAAGCGGTGCGCCGCATGAGTTTCCGGTCGTTCACTCCGGCGGCGTTAGCGACCATGATGGAAGTAGCCGCACCCATGCTGTAATATATGCAGAAACCGAGAGTCCCGAGAATCACTGTCACCTGGTAGGCGGCCAGATCGAGCGCCCCGAGCCATCCCGCCATTACGGCTGCGGCCGTGAACGAGCCTGATTCGAAGCCCATCTGGAGCGAAACCGGGACCGATGTGAACGTTATCTCTTTCAACGACCGGCCCGTCAGCTTCCCCGACTTCAGTCCCGCGCGATAGATGCCGTAGTCTCTGCGCGTGCAGAAAATCACGATTATCGCCACGGCACAGAACACACGCGCCAACAGTGTCGATACCCCCGCGCCGTTCAGCCCCATTTCCGGCATTCCCCAGCGACCATAGATGAAAGCGTAATTGCCCGCTATGTTCACCACATTGGAAATGAGTATGATCCACATGGGCATGCGGGTGCGGTTGATGGCGTAGGCCCATTGGGCAAACGCGTTGAACAGAGCCAGCGGCACGATTCCCGACAGATATATCAGATAATAGGGCCGTATCAGCGGAAGCAGTTCGACCGGCTGCCCGAGACGTCCGAGATTGAAATAGACCGCAAGCATTATGGCACCCACAAGCAGCCCGAATCCCAGGTTGGCCACTATGGCGTTGCGCATCATGGCGCCTATGTCGTTACGCTTGCCCGCGCCGAAAAGAGCTCCAACTATTGGAGTCAGGCCGTAGGAAAATCCAAGCAGCGTGAATATGGCTACATTGAAAAGATTGTTGACAAACGAGGCCGACGCGAGTTCCGCCGTCGAATGATGGCCGACCATCGCGGTGTCGGCGAATCCGACGACAATCGTCCCGAGCTGCCCTATCAGTATAGGCAGCCCGAGACGGGTTATCTTGTAGTCGAGCGAATGGCCCATCCGTCAGGAAGGGAAAAATCAGTATTGTTCCGTTGCCGAAGGGAAAGTCACAGTTTTCACTTCGCTGACGTAAGTCCCGACCGCCTCAGTTATAGCCTTGCCTATCTGGCCGAAATGACGCATGAATTTAGGCTTGAAGCCTTCGTTCATACCGAGCATATCCTGAACAACGAGAATCTGGCCGTCGGTTTCAGAGCCGGCACCTATGCCGATGGTAGGGATGCGGAGTTTCCGGGTGAGATCGGAAGCAAGCGCAGCAGGAATTTTTTCGAGAACCAGAGCAAAACATCCCAACTCCTGAAGCATCAGGGCGTCGGAAATCAGCCTGTCGGCCTCGGCATCGCCCTTGGCGCGCACTCCGTAGCCTCCGAACTTGTTGACCGACTGGGGCGTCAGTCCAAGATGGGCACAAACCGGAATGCCGGCGGCAAGAACTCTGGCTATTGACTCGCGAATCTCTTCTCCCCCTTCCATCTTGACGGCAGCCGCGCCGGTCTCTTTCATGATTCTGACCGCCGAACGCACAGCTTCGTCGGGCATTCCCTGATAGTAGCCGAACGGCATATCCACAACCACGAGCGCGCGACGTGCGCCACGCACCGCGCCCTTGGCAAACGTTATCATGTCATCGAGTGTGATCGGAAGGGTCGTGTCATAGCCCATCATCACATTGGCGGCTGAATCGCCCACGAGAATAAAATCAGCTCCCGCGGCATCCACCAGTCTTGACATCGTAAAATCATAGGAAGTGATACATGCTATTTTCTCCCCTGCATCCTTCATTGCCTGAAGACGCACAGTGGTGACTTTGGGAGCCGCCGATTCATTGTATGTTGACATTTTCTTAAACTTTAGTTGAAGTTATTGATTTTGCGCGGCAAAGTTAATCAAAAAAAGCGATATAGCAACCCCCTTTCTACTTATGAATATAATCCTGCGTCATAGCTTCAGGATAATCTATTTACTCTTGCTCCCGTTCTTTATCGCCCTGTATTTTTGTCCGGGATGCTTTGGCGAATCTTTATGCAAAGATTCTATCAATCCTTCCGAAAGCATCCTTGGAAGCAACCTCGTACTTATGTAATTTGATTTATAACAAAGTATCCGAGCTATCTCACTACAGCTTTTCCACGTATCGCATATTGCCGCAATCTCAGCACTTAATTCCGAATATGACAATCGTTTACGACGCACTTGTCCTTCTCGTAATCGATCCTTGCTTTCTCCATAGCTTTCTCCATAGCTTTCTCCATAGCTTTCTCCATAGCTTTCTCCATCATTTGAGCTATTGCTGAACAATCCTCCCAACTTTCCAACACTCTTATTCAAAATATAATTTGTGCCTCTTCCAAAGCCTTGAGAGATTAAGTAACCGTCTTTACATAAGGCTCGGAGTAAAAAGCTTTTAAATACAACAAATGGCGCTCCCGGGGATGGGAACGCCATTATGGATTCTATCGGTATGGCCGGAAGTTACCAGCCGGGGTTCTGCTGCCAGAGACCGTCGGTAAGCGTCAGCATGCGGTCCTGGATCGGGAGAAGATAGTCGCGGTTCACGTTGAAGCCCCATCCGTTCTCGTGGCCTGTAGGATTGGTCGGGATCACATAGCGGTAGGGATCGCCCGGCTTGCCGGTCAGGAAAATCTGGTTTCCGCTTGCCTGATCATATTTCAGCGAGGGGAAAGCGGCTTCGAGATTGCTGCCCGTAAAGAGAGCGCCTTTCGGCCATTTGCCCACGATAAGCACGTCGGCGGCAGCCCAACGGAGAATATCCTCGAAGCGACGGCCTTCACAAGCCTTCTCAACTCGGCGTTCACGGCGCACTGCCTGGATATATTTGTCGAGCGTTGCAAACGGATATTCCGGATCGGTGTTATATTCGCGGTCGAAATTCACGTCAGGCATTCCGGCACGCTCACGCAGCGGATGAAGCACACTTATGATCTCCGAAGCGTTTGCAGCGCCGCCGAGTTCAGCGAGAGCTTCGGCGCAGTTCAGCAACACGTCGGCATAGCGGAACTGGATAGCGGGCGTAGCGCCGGCCCATTCGGCATCGAGGTTGCCGGTGTAGTCGATCTGGACATGTTTAAGAAGAGAATAGCCGCTCGGATTGGCGTTATAGGCCGATGTGCCGACAAAAGGAGGCAGTGTGAAGCCCTGAGGCTCGTCGGGGCGAAGAACCTGTCCCGGAGTAGCCACTGTCTGAGCCAGACGGGGATCGCGCACCGTAGGAAGCAGTTCGTTGCCATAAACCTTCTTGGCCTCAAGTTTCTCGGCTCCAACGAAGGGACGGCCGTCGATTGTCAGATAGTCATCGACGAGCGAAGCGGTGATGCCCATACTGCCGCCGCCCTGATTGAGGTAACGGTTGACATTGTTGCCTATCTCGCTGCCGTCATATTTCTTGAACCAGAGTATTTCAGGGTTGCCGCTCAGATCGGTAGTCTGGAAGATTATGCGGTAGTCATTGTTGACATTGCCGGTGTTGTAGATGCGCCAGCATCCGCGGTTCATCACCTCTTTGGCGGCATTGACGGCCTGAGTCAGATAATCGTTGATTTTAGCGTCGGTAACCGAAGGATCGAAGAAGGGGGTGTTCTTGGCCTTGTGATATTTCTCCCATGTTCCCTCGAAGAGAGCGACCTCGCTCTTCAGCGCGCGGGCCACGTCGCGGTGCACGCGGAATGAGGCGCAGTTGTTACGTTCCTGCAGGTTGAGGATGGCGTTGTCGAGGTCCGCGAGAATATGGTCGGCAATCACTGTTCTCGGTTCGCGCGGAAGCTTCATCACTTCCATGTCGGGATCCAGAGGCTTGTCGGTCCATGCCACGGGGCCGTAGTTGATCAGCAGCTGATAATAGAACCATGCGCGGAAATAGTAGCCCTCGCCGACGGCCTGCTTGTAGTCGGGACTGCTCTGGTCCTTGCAGTTGTCGAGATTGTTGAGGAAGAAATTCACGCTGCGGATATTGTTGTACTGGGTGAGTTTGGAAGCCGAAGCTATGGAAAGCGTGCCGTCCATGCGGGTCCACACGGCGGTAGAGGCCATGTTGTCACTGTGGGTGTCGGCGCCGGCTATGTACTGGCCGCCACCGGCGTCAAATCCCTGGGTTCTGATTCCGGCTCCCTGATAATACTGGTTCAGGTAGCTCTGCATCTCGCCGGTGCTCGTGAAGGGAGTGGTTGTGGCAAGCACGCCCTCCGGCTCCCGGTCAAGGTCATAGCAGCCTGTCAGAGTGCTCATTGCCCCGAGCATGACCGCCGCAAACAATATATTGGATTTTTTCATTTCGTTTTGTTGTTTAGAGGTTTACGATAAGGCCAAATGAAATCACTTTGTTCATGGGATAGTTCTTGCCACCTTCGCCGGTATATGTGTTGGAGGTGAAGATAGCTTCGGGATCATACATCTTCGCAAGCTTGGTGCTTGTCCAGAGATTTTCGCCGGTAAAGAACACCTGAACCTTGTCGAGACCCACGTGGCTGACGATGCTCTTCGGCAGATCGTAGCTCAGCGTCACGTTCTTCAGGCGGATATATGCGGCGTTCTGAAGATAGCGGTCAGAGGTCTGCATGTTGCGGTTCTGATAGATTCCGATACCGCCGGCCGTGTGCATGTAGGGTTTCGGATAATAAGCGTCCGTGTTCTCCGGAGTCCAGTAGTCCAGATGCTGGGTGAACACTGTCGCCTGTGCGTAAGAGCTCCAGCCCCAGAAATAGGGAGCGGTTCCGGGATTCCAGTCACGCTTGCCCACGCCCTGGAACATGAGACGCAGATTGAGACCTTTCCAGCCTATAGAGCCGTTGATGGTATATTGATAGCGGGGAGTCGTGTTTCCGATGACGGTGAAGTCGCCCATATCGCCGAGTTTGTTGGTGCCGCGGTTGATTTTGCCGTCATTGTTGATGTCTATGTAGCTGACATCGCCGATGGTCCATGTGCCACCGTTGAGATAACTGCGGTCAAGGCTGTTGAATGCGTCGGCCTGATCCTGAGTCTGGATAATGCCGCCTGAGCGGAGGCCCCAGATTTCACCGACTTTGCGGCCGGTGTACCAGCTGCCGCCGGGATTGTTGCCCGTCGGGTTCTCATATTCCGTAACCTCGGCCGTAGCGTCGGAGATAGAACCGCCTATGCTGAAGTTGATGTCTTTGCCGATTCGGCCGTTGTAGTTGACCTGGAATTCCCAGCCGCGGTTACGCATGCTCGCGTTGTTGGCCTGAGGAGCATCAGCTCCGAAGAAATCGGGGAAGTCATTGCCCAGGCCGAGCATGTCATGGGTGTCGCGCTGGAACAGCTCGAACGATCCGGTCAGAGCCATGTTGAGGAAACCGAAGTCAACACCGATGTTCTTGCTCTCCACCTTTTCCCAGGTGACATTGGGGTCTATCACGCCGGGAGTGCCGATGTAACCCGTGCGGTCATCACCGAACCAGTAGTTGCCTTGCGAGGCAACACCCATGGTGGAAGCGAACGTATAGAGGGCAGCGCCGCTCTGGTTACCGAGTTTACCCCACGATCCGCGAAGCTTGAACTGAGGCATTATATTGGTGAAATCTTCCCAGAATTTTTCCTTGGCAATGTTCCAGCCCACGCTGACACTGGGGAAGAAGCCCCAGCGGTTGTTGGAGGCGAAACGTGAAGAGCCGTCGTAACGGGCATTGAATTCGATAAGATAGCGACCGTCATAATTGTAGTTGAAACGTCCGTAGTAGCCGCGGGTGCTCCAGGAGTTGCGGGTGTCCTCGTTGGTGGTTGCACCGCTGCCGAGGTTGATGCCGGGATTGGTGGTCGAATAAAGACCTGTAACGCGGGCGCCGAGAAGCGAGTAGCGGCTTTCTTCCGACTGATAGCCGGCCATGATGCTGAAGTTATGGACATCGGCGATGGTCAGGCTGTAGTTGGTGTAGATATTGAAGTTCTGATAGCGAGTGTCGGCTTTGCGGCGCGTGTAGCTGCCGTCGCGCTGCACGCCCATTTCACCGCGCACGCCTTTCGAGGTGCGCTCGCCGTCGGCGGCATAGATGTCGGGAGCTATGTTTTTGGCCTCATAGTTCATGGCATTGTATTTGTAAGTGTAATCCACAAATATGTACCAGTCTTTCAGAGGATTGATGTCGGCGCCGGCCGTGATGGCGAATCGGTCGCGCTTGGTGTCGGTGTAGGTTCCGCTCTGCAGATAGGGCGCGAGACTGAGTTCGGTGAAATGACCGTTGGGATCGATCGGGTGAACTGTCGGACGGAAGCGGGCGAGCGAGTGATAGAATCCTTCGCTGAGACCGCCGGTGCCGAAAGGCGTGTCGGTGTCGTTGTGGACGAACTTGGTGTTCGCGCGGACCGTCAGCCATTTTGTCAGCTCCGAACGGATATTGGTTGCGAAGTTGTAGCGTTTGTAGCCCATGTCGGCATAACGCAGCACGCCGTCCTCGCTATAATAACCGAGAGAAATATAATATGTGGCTTTTTTGCCGCCGCCGCTCATGCTGAGGTTATGGTTGGTCTTGAAAGCCCAGTCTTTGTAATGGAGATCGAAATAGTCGGTGTTGCCCACGCCGCTTTCCGAGTTCTCGAACTGCGGGTTCATCATCGAATTGGGATTCATCTCGAACCAGGGATCGACACTGCTGGGATCATCGCGGAATTTCTTGAGCAGTTCGAGCTTCTCGTCGCTGTAGAGACGGGTCGTTCCGGCGTTCGTACAGCCGGCGTTCCAGAACTTGGCGAACTCATAGCCGTCAACCATTTCGGGCAGTTTGGTAGGCTTGGACCAGCCCACGGTTCCCTGATAGCTGACACGCATGTTGCCGTCCTGACCGCGTTTGGTGGTGACAAGGATGACACCGTAGGCTGCGCGGGCACCGTAAATGGCCGAGGCGCCGGCATCCTTCAGCACCGAGATGCTTTCGATGTCGTTAGGATTGACGTCGGCAAGATCCATCTCCACACCATCGACAAGCACGTATGGTGTGCCTGTGCCGGAAAGGTTTCCCTGACCGCGAAGCTGAAGCGACGCGCTTCCGCCCGGACGGCCCGAATTGGTGTTGCTGACAAAAAGACCCGGCACGAGACCCTGCAGCTGCTGGGCGGCGTCGCCAACGGGATGAAGCGCCAGTTCAGCACCTTTGACTTCGCTGACAGCGCCCGTCAGATTGACTTTCTTCTGAACACCGTAACCAACTACGACAACCTCGTCGAGCATACTGGTGTTTTCACTCAGAATGATGGTCATAGGCTTGCCGTTCCAGACTTTGGTCACGGGAGAATAGCCCACGTAACTGACCGTGAACTTGGAACCGACTTTTACATTGGCGATCGAAAACTTACCGTCGATATCGGTAGAGGCGCCGATTTTGCTCCCTTCTACCATGACCGACGCGCCGATCAGAGGCTCACCGTCAGCGTCAGTAACGATTCCGGAAAGAGTAGCCACAGCGGCCTGCATGCCTGAACTCTGCGCCGGAGCCTCCGCGCCGGTTTCCGACGCTTTAGCACCCCCCCAATTAAACTACTGAGAATCAGCGCAGTAATAACTGTTAGGTACTTTCTTTTCATAGAAAATTACTTTTTTTGTGAAATGTAATGATGATTGTATATAAGATTTCGTATTTGATTATTTTCTACGACCAAATAGATCGAGCATGTATAGATTTAAGCTTCGTTCACAAAATTACGAAATATTTTTCAATATTTCCTCCGTTTCTTAAAATTTTTAGCAATTTATTTTTATTCTGATATTTTATGCAAAAAACGGCCGCTTCCCGATGGATAAGCGACCGTTCTTATAAAATGAATAGAGATTAACGTTAAAGCTGCGGATCAGTAGGGCGTGACTGTGGTGAAATCGATCACTCCGGGCTGAAATTCGATCGTATCGACAATATAGGAATTATTTATCACGACATTATAGACGTAGGAATAACCCTGTTCCCATGAAGCCACTTCGGGTGTTGAAAGCGGGAAGAGCATCCTTCCGAAAGAGGAAGACTGGAGCAATAGATAATCAGGCGTGTGTTCACTCGGCCAGATGCGCTCGCCGGTCGCCTTGTCGATAATCTCGCAGTCGATCTCCAGATATGACCCCGAGAAATTGCCGGTCTTGGAGAACACGAAAGGCTCAAGCTTCTGAGGCACGAAAAACGATGCGTCAAGGTTGTTCTCGGTAACATCGGTCGGAGTGGTCGTCAGCGAGATGGGCTCTTCGGCCGCATAGAGAATCATTGCGTCAGCGTTCTGGGTCACATTGCTCCACTGACCAACGGCGCCCGTTTCAGAAGTCGTCTGATTCGGCAGCGAATAATCGCCCTTGAGATAGATGTTCTTCAGCAAAACATACTGGACGCGCACGTCATATTTGCTGTTGGTGCTCGAAAGCATCACGGCGACCTTGCTCATCGCGTGCCTGAACGTCAGATTGACCGGCGTGGGCTGCTCATGCTGATTGAGGCTGACGGCATACAGAAGATCCGTGCTGCCGTAAGGTATCCCGCGGATTATGTTGTCGTCCGCCGTGGATGTGGAAGTCTCGCCCTCACGTCCGTCAATCTTCGGGCTGATGGCATAGAAATCGACAGTCGATGCCGGCCAATAGACCGGCGGAGAATATGTCCACGATCCCCCGTTGCGGCTGACGACGACGCCATCCATTATCTGTTCCGTGTCGCTGTAGGCATACACGACGAAATCCTGCAACGTGGCCGTCGTCGTGGCTGACGCTCGTGAACCCTTCGGCGCTGTAGCCGAAAAACCTATCGCATTGCCGGAGGGCGCCGGCATATCCTCATTCTCCGAGCACCCGGCAAGACAGAGCGCCGAAAGAATCATTATTGGAACTGACTTTTTCATATTCTTATATATTTTCTTTTAAAACATTGATTCACACATTAAAGTTTACAGTAACCGTAGTCCAGCCCACAACCGACGGATCGAAACCGCCTCCTCCGACCACCGTCGGAGCGTAGGGAAGCGTCACTGAATCTATCTCTATGCTGACATTCAGAGAATCCGCCGCGCCGCGCACTATCTCCGTCACGTCAAACTCCCGCCGCTCCGTCCTTCCGTCTGACAGCTTGAAAAAAAGCAGCAGCGCGTTGTCGGCCTTCCGGCTCCCCTGCTCCGGCAATCCGAATGTCAGGAATCTGGCGCTCACCGACGAATCGGCTTCTATTCTGAAATCGAACGGCACTCCGGCAACCTCATCCCAATGACGGCCAGTCGAAAGATCCATACCGGTCGAGAGCCCCCCTAAAATCCCCTTCATCGCTGCAACTCCGTGGAGATTAGCCACATGCTTGACTCTAACATTGTAGGTTGCCACAATCTGACGGGGATAAGTCACCATCCGCATATCCGGACTGCTGACCATTTCCCGGTGCGGGGAGTATGTCGAGCTTTCATATTCCAGCGAAGAATTTCCGAGAACCACTCTCGCGCTCGCGTCGCCCCACATCATGTCGGGCGAACGCCGCAGCTCCCCGTAGCCCGCGTCAAAACCGACGGAAACTTTTTCAGTCGTCACGCCCAGTCCGTCACCTTCCTCGACAAAATCTATGTCAGAGGTGTCATCGTTGAACATGACGAACAAATATTCCCCCGGAGGCAGACTCACACCGCCCGCTTCGCGCCCGGGAAAATCAAAACGCCACGGGCGCCCGCTCCCCTCGGGATAAAACAGATAGGCCATTCCTTCCGGAGCGGCTGCGGGCGCGAGACTCCAGTCGTTGACAATCTCGAAACCTGTTTTCTCGTCGCAATCTCCCGGATAATCGTATATACACGACGCGAACAGGCCCGAAACGGCCACTGCCGGCAACAAAAGATGGGATATGCGATTGAAAGGATTCATGGGCAAACGGCGTCATGCGGAACGTAGGCAAAACATTTACCCTGTTAAAAAAGTTTTCTTTTTACGATCGGACGTTTGACATGTTTCACGCTTTTGATAATTTTGCGCTCCGAAAAAGAAAAGACAGATGAACAAAGGACTCATTGCACTTGCCTGCGGCACATTCGCACTCGGAATCGCCGAATTCACCATGATGGGTGTGCTCGGGGATGTATCGGCCGGACTCGACATTTCCGTCAGTAAAGCCGGCCATCTCATTTCAGCCTATGCCCTCGGCGTTTGCGCCGGAGCGCCTTCACTCCTGTGGCTCAGAGGCTTTCCGCTCCGCAGACTCTTGCTTCTACTCGTCTCTTTCATAGTCTTGGGAAATGCCTTGGCCGCGCTTTCCCAAGGGTTCGTCATGCTCCTCTGCGCGCGATTCATTTCCGGCTTGCCCCACGGCGCCTACTTCGGCGCGGCGGCAATCGTGGCGCAGAAGCTCGTGCCTCCCGGCAAGGGAGCAAGCGCCGTCGCCGCCATGATTGCGGGAATGACCGTGGCCAATCTGCTGGGCGTTCCCGCAGCCACTTTCATCAGCAACCTGATTTCATGGCGCTATGCCTTTGCGATCGTGGCCGTCTCCGGCCTCCTGACGTGGGTTCTCGTCCGCGCCTGGGTGCCCCGCCTCGCTCCCCTGCCCGCCACAAATTTCAAGGCGCAGTTCCGTTTCCTCAAGGACCGCGCGCCGTGGCTCATCTTTCTCGGAACATTTTTCGGCCAGGGAAGCGTCTATTGCTGGTTCAGCTATGTCGAGCCGGCCATGACTGGCATTACAGGTTTCTCCCCGGCCTCGATGACCTGGGTCATGATGCTCGCGGGACTCGGCATGGTCGTCGGAAACTATGTCAACGGCCGTCTCAGCGACCGATATAAGGCCGGTAAAGTCGCCGCACTCACCGCGGCATCGATCATTGTCATCCTGCCCCTGATCTTTTTCTGCGCCCAGTGGAAAGCAGCTTCGTTGCTGCTCATGTTCCTCGCTACGGCCGCCCTTTTCGGCATCGGCGGACCGCTGCAGTATCTCATTGTCCGGTTTGCAAAAGGCGGGGAAATGCTCGGCGGAGCCTGCATCCAGATCGCGTTCAATGTCTCCAATGCCATAGCGAGCTTCCTCGGAGGCGCCGCCATCCATCTCGGATTCGGGCTCGAATCCCCAGCCCTCGTCGGAATTCCGCTTGCCGTGACCGCAACCGTAATCCTCTTCTCCTTCACCCGGCGCTATAACGCCTGACCCGGTGCAAATTTACACTCGTTTTTCAGCCTGTGTTTCGATTTTTCTGATTAACTTTGCGAAAATAAATTAAAAGCCACTGAAATGGATTTATTCGATAAGATTTCAGCCGACATCAAGTCGGCTATGCTTGCCCGCGAGAAAGTGCGTCTCGAAACACTCCGCGGCATTAAAAAAGAATTTCTCGAAGCAAAGACCGCCAAAGGCGCCGACGGCACCCTGACCGACGATCAGGCAACAAAGATCCTTGCAAAAATGGCCAAACAGCGCCGGGAGACTGCCGAGATCTACAACTCTCAGAATCGCCCCGAACTGGCCGAAAACGAGCTGGCCGAAGCTTCCGTGATTGAAGAATATCTCCCCCGCCAGCTTTCTGAAGACGAACTTACAGCCGAACTTCAGGAAATCATACAACAGACGGGCGCCACATCCGCGAAAGATATGGGCAAAGTGATGGGAGTAGCCTCAAAGGCTCTCGCCGGCCGCGCCGACGGCAAAGCCATTTCGGCGAAAGTACGCGAACTTCTCGCTTGATAATTATAATTCCAAACAGGAACAATGAACTGATTTAAACTTATTGCAATTTAACATTTCGAGTATGATTCCGAGATGATTTCGACCTTTTTGAAAGAGCAATGGGGTTCCATTGTGATTGAAAAAAGGGAAGAAAGCGGCCGGAATCCTGCCGAAAGGGTAAAGCCGAAGGTTTCCGTCAGTTCTGAATTAACATTTTGAAATAAGTTTAAATCAGTTCAATGCTTACTCTTCAACAAATCAGAGAAAACCCGTCGGAAATAGTGGCTCGCCTCGCCGTGAAAGGTTTCGACGGTAAAGAAGTCATAGATCGTGTCATAGCGCTTGACAACGACCGCAAACGCCTGCAGCTCGACAACGACACCAAAGCTGCCGAACTCAACAAACTCGCCGCACGCATCGGTGCCCTGATGAAGGAGGGCAAAAAAGAAGAGGCCGCCCGGGTAAAGGAAGCCGTGGCTGCGATCAAGGAGAATCAGAAAACGATCGCTTCGCAGCTCTCAGCCACTGAGACCGAGATCCGCGACCTCCTCCTGACTGTCCCCAACGTCCCCTGCGCGATGGTCCCCGAAGGAACCTGCGCCGCCGACAACGTGGTCGAAAAGACCGGAGGCCCCATGCCTGACCTCGGCCCCGACGCCCTGCCCCACTGGGAACTTGCCAAGAAATACAACCTCATCGATTTCGACCTCGGTGTGAAAATCACGGGCGCCGGATTCCCCGTTTATATCGGAAAGGGAGCAAAACTCCAGCGCGCACTCATCCAGTTCTTCCTCGACGAGGCCGGTAAAGCCGGATACACCGAAATACAGCCCCCCTACGTGGTCAACGAGGCTTCCGGCTACGGCACAGGCCAGCTCCCCGACAAGGAAGGACAGATGTATTACGTCAACGAGGACAACCTCTATCTCATCCCTACGGCCGAAGTCCCCGTGACAAACATATATCGCGACGTCATCATCCCCGCCGAGAATCTGCCCAAGAAGAATTGCGCATACTCGGCTTGCTTCCGCCGCGAAGCGGGAAGCTACGGCAAGGACGTGCGCGGACTCAACCGTCTCCATCAGTTCGACAAGGTCGAGATCGTGCGCATCGAACGTCCCGAAGACTCCTACGCCGCCCTTGAAGAGATGAAAGACCACGTGCAGCATCTTCTCGAAGAGCTCGGACTCCCCTGGCACATCCTCCGTCTCTGCGGCGGTGACATGAGCTTCACTTCGGCCATCACATTCGACTTCGAGGTCTTCTCGGCAGCCCAGAAACGCTGGCTGGAAGTATCGTCAGTCTCCAACTTCGAGACCTATCAGGCCAACCGTCTGAAATGCCGTTACCGCGCCGAGGACAAGAAAACGCGTCTCTGCCACACCCTCAACGGCTCAGCTCTCGCCCTGCCCCGAATCATGGCTGCTCTCCTCGAGAACAACCAGACCCCCGAAGGAATCCTCGTGCCGGAATGCCTGCACAAATACACCGGATTCACCATCATCAACTGACAACCGCCCCGAATGGAAAAGAAGACCATCCGGGACCTCAACCGCGATACGATCGAGCAATATCGCCGGCGGCAGAAACTGCCGCTGGTGGTAGTGCTTGACAACATCCGTTCGCTCAACAACATAGGGTCCGTCTTCCGCACATCTGACGCCTTTCTGGTAGATTCCATAATGCTCTGCGGAATAACCGCCGTCCCCCCCTCGCCCGAAATACACAAAACCGCCCTCGGAGCCGAAATGTCGGTCAGATGGGAATATTTCCCCGACACGATGGAATGTGTCCGCGAGCTACATCGTCGCGGATTCAAGGTCTGTGTCCTCGAACAGGTCAAGGAAAGCGTCAGACTCAACGACTTCCGTCCCGTTGCCGGTGAAAAATACGCCATTGTCGCCGGACATGAGGTTCATGGCGTGGATCCCGACGTAGTCAACGCAGCCGACGTCTGCCTGGAAATACCCCAGTTCGGCACAAAACACTCCCTCAACGTCTCCGTCAGCACCGGCATAGCCATCTGGCACTTCTTCTCCGCCCTCCACGCCTGAGCCGCCATTCCCCACCGCGTAGCACCTCTATGTCATAGTCCGTTATGCGATTGCTGCGGTAAGTCGAGAATCCGTCTTCCCGGGGGCTATTTCCTGAGAAGCGACTTCACCCACACAATTCAATAATAACAGTGATATAATGATTGATCTAAGCATCGGTATAAAATGATTTATAAATGAACCGATGCAAAGTTACAACATTATACCCCTGTCTTTTTTGCATTTTTACGTCATTTCTTTTGCAGTTTCCGACTTTTTCACTCCCGCCAAATCTCCCAATCCGCCCAATTCACCAAATCAATGCGGTTGAATTAAGGCGAAAGGTTTCATGAACGAGCCTGAAAGGCGCGCTGTGTCCTAACCGGGCATGGAGCGAAGCGGCCGTCCGACTTGTCCGAAATGTCCGACCCGTCCTTTCCCGTAACCCCAATTCGCCCAATTTGACTAATTTGACTAATTTGACTAACCTTCCCTCGTTTTTAGAAACAGGCGACCGGGCCTGCAAATAGCAGCCTAACTTTGCATCTGTCAATGTTCTCTTTTTTACCGGACGATGTCAAGGACACGCCGGATCTATTTACCGAACCTTAATCTTTAATCTGTTATGAAAAAACTGTTGATTCCCGTTATGATTCTCTGCTCCTTGGCAGCGGGGTGCCGTTCAGCCGAGAAAACCGTCGGGAAAATCACAACCGATTCTATCTCGAGCCTCTCTTTTCAGTCGCGGACCGACATGGTGTTGGCCGACTCCGTCGTAACGTCCGGCAGGCTGAGATTCGACAGCCTCGTGGTGGAAATCAGGTTTGACACGGCGCAGCGCATTGTCGGGAAGCGCTATGCGCTGACAAACTTCGAAAACAGCCGCAGAGAGGCCCGTAGAGAGACTTTCACCGGCCGCGATACATCAACCGTTGTCAGCCGGTCACAGGTCGCTCTGCGCCGGGAAACAGCATCGAAACAAATTCCTGCCGAAACCGGCCGGTTCTGGAAATTTATCGCGCTGACGGTTCTGGCTCTTGTCGGAGTTCTCTTCTATCGGGCGTTTCGCGGATGATGGGCGAGAATTTCAGCGCGTAACATCGAGCGGTCTATGTGGAGATAGATCTCTGTAGTGGAAATGTCCTCGTGGCCCAGCATCTGCTGGATGGCGCGGAGATTGGCCCCTCCTTCGAGAAGATGGGTGGCGAAGGAGTGGCGGAGGGTATGCGGCGACACTTCCTTGCGGATTCCGGCGGCTTCGGCAAGTTGCTTGATGATGTAGAAAATCATGACGCGGGTCAGCCGGTGACCGCGGCGGTTCAGAAAAAGGATGTTTTCTTCTCCGCGCTTGACGGGGAGCAGAGCCCGGTCCGGAAGATAATCCTTTATTTCCCTGATCGCTTGCGGAGAGATCGGAACTATACGTTCTTTGTCGCCTTTTCCGTGGACCATTATGAACTGTTCGTCGAAATAGAGCTTCGAGATCTCCAGATTTATCAGCTCCGACACACGCAGTCCGCACCCGTAGAGCGTCTCCATGATTGCGCGGTTACGCTGGCCCTCGGCTTTCTCCATGTCGATCGCCCCGATCATGGCGTCGATCTCATCCACTCGCAGGACTTCAGGAAGATGGCGCCTCAGGGCAGGGCTTTCGAGCAGCAGGGAAGGGTTGCTGTCGAGATAGCCTTCAAGCTTCATGAATCTGAAAAAAGATTTTATGCCGGAAACGATTCGGGCCTGCGTTCGGGGCGAGATTCCGAGGTCGAAAAGATCTGCCGCAAAGGCTCTCAGAGTATCGGTCGTGACCTCGCGCAGAGTGACTTTCTCGGTTTCGAGGTATCTGACGAGTTTGCCCACATCTCTGACGTAAGCCTCGCGCGTATTGTCGCTCAGCCCGCGCTCAAGAATAAGATAGGCCTCGTAAGCGTCGATGACAGCAGGTATTGAATCGATGGAACGCATGAACTCCTACGATATGGCCACGTCAAAACGTTGCTTGGGAAGATTGTCGGAAATGACGAAAACAGCCATTTCCGGAGCGACAAAGAGCATTCCGCGGTTCGATCCGGCCCATTCTTCGGCCACGCGCGAAGCTTCGCCATAAAGCCCCGCAACGGCTTTCAGCGGCGTTTTGCTCTCGCCCGCGCTCCCGAGGCGTAAGGCTGTCTCTATGGCATACGATTCCGGAGCTCTGACCTCCAGACGTCCGGGCCTCACGGCAAGGGCTATCCGGAAGATTGCTCTGACCACACGGCTGTCAACCCCCTCCTTACGCGCGAGAGCATCGAGGGAAGAGTAGGCGTAATACGCACACGGCTGCTTGAGCACTTCGCGCACGAACCGGAATGCGAAAGGCGAATGGATTCCGAATCCCCGACTGCGGTATTCGCGCCGCGGGGACTTCAGGAAATCATATAACCGCCGGAAATTCATTTCTCCGAACCGCTCTCCGGAAGAGGGGAGGAGCCCTCCTTGCGGCGACGCCCTGCGAACAGACAGGCGATGGCGCCGGCCGAGGCCAGATAGATAAGGATAATGCTGACATAGGCCACAGTTGTGGTCGAATGCAGCGATGCAGGATCGAAAACCATCTCTATGGTATGCTCGCCGGCCGGTATCTTTATGGCGCGCAGCAAATAGTTGATGCGGCCGATCTCGGCGGGTTTGCCGTCAACAGTCGCCTGCCAACCCCAGGGGAAGAACACCTCGGAGAAGGCTGCGACACCACCTTTGGCCGTGCGTGCGTGATAGGTCAGACGGTCAGGGGCATACGTTGTCTCGAAAATGGTGTCACCCGGCTGTTTGGGAGAGGAAGTGCCGAGAACCTGCGAGAATTTGCTGTCGGCGACCGCCACTCGGGCCACGTCGAGCGAATCGAGGGCCGCCATCTCCGCGTCCGGGCCATTGACGTATGTCACCTTATCGACGAACCATGCGTTGCCCAAGGCGCCGGGATTGAGCTGAGGAGCCGACTGTTCGTTGGTGATGATATAACGGGTGTTGAGCATGTCGAGCACGCCCTGGTTGTTCTTCATTATCTGCCGGTCTATGAGGTCCTGGTAACGGGTCAGTTTGGCCGCATGGTAACCGCCTACAGCCTTGTGGAAATATGACGGCGCGGCTGCCGAGAACTGCGGAACGTTAAGCACGCGGTAGTTCATGGCCGTGTCCGCCAGAATGACCTTGTCGGCCGGCGTTTCAACGAAGCGCTCAACCGTCACCTTATGTCGGGGCACGAAACTCTCCGTGTTGAGATAGCGTTTGTTGATCATGAACAGGTCTCCGCAGATGATTATCCCGACTCCGATCACCACAACAGGCATCGTCAGCTTGCCCCGGAAATAAAGTAGCAGCACGCCGAGGCCCAGAGCCACTATAAAGAAACTGCGCAGTGCGTCGGCCTGCACCATGGAATGGCGCAGATGTTCTACAGCCTGATATATACGCGGGTTGTTGATGGTGAGCACCTGAAGGTAAGGCGCCGGATCAAAACCTCCCTGGCTCGCCTGCATGGTAAGGCTCTCGGCTATGTTGGCATCAGTCACTCGGTCAGCTTCCGTTACGGCCGAACCGAATATTCCGGGCACTATGATGCCGGTGAGACACACTGCAAGCACTGTTCCGAAACACCAGAGTATCGGCCGCTTGTATTTGATCCAGCCATCATGAGGCTTTTCAGAGAGGATCTGCTGCAGGGCGAGCGCTCCTAAAAGCGGCATCGTGAATTCGGCTATTACAAGGATGCTTTCCACCGTGCGGAACTTGCTGTACATCGGGAAGTGGTCGATCATGAAATCAGTGAGCCACATGCAGTTGCGCCCCAGAGCGAGAAGGATGGAGAATATCGTCAGGATTATCAGCACCCACTTCATGGGTCCCTTTACCACGAAACAGCCGAGCAGGAACAGCGCGACTATGAGCGCGCCGACATATACCGGGCCGCTCGTCCCTTCAGGACCGCCGAAATATTGCGGCAGCCAGTCGAGATACATCGCCTCCTCCTGGGAAAGAACGCCCTTGTTAACCATTTCCTTGGCCTCGGGAAGTTTGCCGAGACCGAGATATTCGCCTCCGCCACCGACAAAACGCGATGTGGCGCCTCCCTTGATGTTGGGGATGAGAAGCGAGAAACTTTCTGACGTCTCGTAACTGTATTGCGTGATATAGTCGCGGTCAAGTCCCCGGGAAGTAGTGTTGCTCTGTTCGCCGGGAAGGGGAGTGAGCTCGGAATGTCCTCCGCGCATAGTCTCTTTCGAATACTCGTAGGTGTTGTAGAGCGACGGCAGATTGGCACCAGTCGCAAGCAGTGCGGCAACAGCGAGAACACCTGTGGCAATCCACCATTGTTTCACTTTCTTCTCTTTTATGGCCGTGATAAGATATGCGATTGCCATGCCGACGACCACGAAGAGGAAATAATATGTCATCTGCGGGTGATTCGATGAAATCTGCATCATGGCCATAATAGCGGCCAGAGCGCCGCCATAAAGATATTTGCCGCGATAACAAAGCACTATGCCGGCGATTGTTGGAGGAACGTAGGAGAGGGTGATGAATTTCCAGATATGGCCCGCGCCTATGATGATGATGAAATAGGACGAGAATCCGTAGGCCACCGCGCCGATAAGCGCCACATACCACCGGCACTTCATGGCAAGAAGCAGAATGAAGAATCCAGCCATCATCATCATGAGCCAGTTGGCGGGATTGGGAAGCCAGAGGCCCATCAGCCCGTTGATCCAGTCAAACAGGGAGTTGGAAGGATAGGAGGGTGAGATCTGGAAAGTCGGCATTCCGCCGAAAAGCGAATTTGTCCAGCGGGCGGTATGGCCCGTCTCGGCTTCATACTGCTGTACCTCGTGGCCAATGGCCGCACCCTGCTGCATGTCATGCTGGTTCAGGCTGTTGCCTGTCACGTCATCGGGATAAAAATAGGCCACGGCGATAAATGCCATGATCACTACGGAGCATACGATGCTCCAGAATTTCTTTGACTTGAGTATATCTTTCATTGCAATGAGTCGGTAGTTTTCGACACGCAAAGATATATAGAATAGATCGAATTAGCAAAACAAAAAGCGGCGATGCCTCCCGCACAGCCGCCTTCACCTAAATTCATAATGAGAATAATTAATCATGAAGATGTTTATCCTGTTCCGGTCAGCTGACCGGTATATTTATTCCTTATTGATGGGAATCTTCCTGTGGATCGAATGGTCGAGAGAGATGAGGGTTTCGGTCCCTGACACTCCCGGAATCATCTGTATCTTGTTGTTGAGCAAGTCCATCAGATGCTCGTTGTCGCGCGCATAAAGCTTGATGAGCATTGTGTAAGGACCGGTAGTAAAGTGGCAGTCAACGATTTCGGGAATCTTTTCAAGTTCCGGGACGACCTCACGGTACATGGCTCCCCTCACAAGCGAAATTCCTATGAAAGTGCACGTGCTGTAGCCGAGCGCCTTCGAACTCACGTTGTAGCTCGAGCCGGTGATTACATTTATGTCCTGCAGGCGCTGCAGACGCTGGTGTATGGCCGCGCGAGAGACACCACACTCCATTGCCACATCCTTCGAGGGGATACGGGCATTGTTCATGACTATCTCAAGAATTTTCCTGTCGAGATTATCTATCTTTCCCATTGACGATTATGTGATGCTGAATAATTATGATTTTAAATGAAAATATATGAGATTGCAAAATTACTATAAAACATTCAAATCCGATAGACTTTTGCGTTAAAAATGCGTCATAACATCACATTTTGACATAAAAAGCGACTTTTTCCACAACAGGCATGCCACAATGGCGACCTCCGCCGATGGAAATTAATACCTTTTTTCAGAAAAATGAATTAAATTTGCACTGACAATACAAATGAACCGCCTTACGATGATAAAAAACCTGATGTTTGATCTTGGCGGCGTGATCATGGAGATACGCCGTCAGAACTGCGTGGAAGCTTTCAAGAAGCTCGGCATGGAAAACCCCGACGATTTTCTTGGCGAATACCGCCAGTCGGGACCATTTGCCGACATAGAGAGCGGAGCGGCCACTCCGGCCCGGTTTCGCGACGAAATCCGCCGGCTGCTGCCCCCCTGCGTGACGGACTCACAGATTGACGAAGCTTTCGGAAAATTCCTCGTCGGCATTCCGATTCACCGACTCGAGGAGCTGGAGGAGCTGAAGAAACACTTCTCCCTTTATCTGCTCTCCAACACAAACCCGATCATGTGGGCCGACGGCATCGCGCGCAATTTCCGGCAGCAGGGCCACGATGTGGATCATTATTTCAAAGGCATTGTGCGCAGCTACGAGGCGAAAGTGATGAAGCCTGACGCAAAAATCTTCCTGGAAGCTGAACACCGTTTCGGCATAAAGCCGTCGGAAACTATTTTCCTCGACGATTCAAAAACCAACTGCGCGGCCGCCGAAGCTCTGGGATTCAAAACAATCCATGTCGCTCCCGGAACTGAATTCATGGAACTCCTCCGCAACTACCCCGGCCTGGATATCCGCTAACGCCCATAGAGATGTCACAACGACTGGCCGCAGCCATAGGAATGTTTGACGGGGTTCATCGCGGACACCGCCATCTGCTTTCAACCGTGTCGGAGGCGGCCCGCAGTCGCGGTCTTCATCCGGCCGCGGTCACTTTCCGCGCCCATCCGTCACTGGTCGTGACCCCTGAAAACGCCGTAAAACAGCTGACAACCGCCGAGGAGCGGAAACGATTGCTGCTGGACGCCGGAATGGAGGAGGTCATCGTCCTTGACTTCGATTCGCATCTGCGCAACATGACATCGGCCGAGTTCATCAGAATGCTTCATGAACGCTACAACATAGATTGCCTCATCGTAGGGTTCAACAACCGCTTCGGCTGCGACCGCGAGCATAACCTCGACGACTATGTCAGGTTCGGACGCGCGGAGGGAGTTGAAGTGATAGGCGCCACGGAAACCCCTGACATTAAAGTGAGTTCTTCAATAGTGCGCCGTCTGCTCGAAAAAGGAGAAGTGGAAAAAGCGGCTGAGGCCCTCGGACGTTGTTATCGTCTCGAAGGGAAGGTAGTGGGAGGGAAACGGCTTGGCCGACAGATCGGTTTCCCTACAGCGAACATCGAACCTGAATCGGGGCTGTCGCTGATTCCCGCATCAGGCGTCTATGCGGCATTTGTCACTGATTCAGCCAATCCGGCAGTTCGTCACAAGGCTATGCTCAACATAGGGCGCCGCCCCACAGTCAACACAGGACATGACATAACCGTCGAAGCCCATCTGCTGGACTTCAAAGGAGATCTGTACGGCCACACGCTATCGGTCGAATTCGCCGCACGATTGCGCGATGAACGCCGCTATCCATCTCTTGAATCACTTGCCGCCGTCCTCGCCACAGACGCCGCCGTCACCCGGCGCATCATCTGAGCGGAAGCTACCGAGCAAAGCCCTTGCATTGCGGTTGAGGCCCGCGACCTTGGTGCGTTTGACCGCGGAACGGGAAAACATAGCCGAAAATTGCTTCTGATCCATCTCTGCGGCCTCTTCGACGCTCAGCCGGAGAAGAGACTCTCTCGGCAAAAGACGCGGCGAAACAGGCTGAAAGGGCGCTTCACGGTTATAGGGACATACTGCGCCGCACACATCGCAGCCGTAAAGATGTCCGTGAAGATCGGTATGCGGCGGAAACTCTCCCCGATATTCTATGGTCAGATACGACAGGCAACGGCGCGCATCGACCGATCCGTCGCCACGCAAAGCTCCGGCCGGACATGACTTCACGCATCGGAGGCATCGCCGACATTCGCGCCGAGTATCCTCAGTCTTTTCGGTCATCAGAAGCCGGGCGGTCGAGAGTATTTCCCCGAGGAAGAAAAATGATCCGAGACCGGGTATGATAAGATGGCCGTTCAATCCGGTAAAACCCAGTCCCGACCTGACAGCCCAGTAGCGTTCGGGTAACGGCGCGGTATCGACACATACGCGTGTGGCGCCTCCGAACTTTTCCCGTATCCGCAACGCGACATCCGAAAGAATATCCCTGACCACCTCATGATAGTCATCGCCGAGAGCGTAGGCCGCTATAGCCGAACGCCCCGGAGGCAGACCGAGAGGGGAAGGGTAGGGGACGGCGCAGCTGACCACCGATCTGACGCCTTCAAGCACCGAGGAAGGATCGGCACGCAAAGACAGATGCCGCTCGAGATAGCCCATTTCGCCATGACAGCCCTCCTTTATCCATGAGGCAAAACGCAAGCGTTCCTCCTCATCGACCGGACAGGCTTCGGCCACGGCAAAACGTGCCACTCCCAACCCCTCGAAGCAGCTCTCGAGATCAGTGCATTGGGATGACTTCGAACTCATATCCCGCAACTTTCAGCCACTCGATCGCCCGAGGCATGGCGTAACGCATGTTTTTCTCGGCCTTGAGCGAATCGTGAAACACTATGATGGAGCCGTTACGCGCATAGCGGCGCACATTGTCAAGCACCTCCTCACCGGTCAGTTTTTTCGAATAATCACGAGTGACGAGATCATACATCACTATGTTGTAATGGGTCTTGATTGCCGCCGCCTGGCTCCAGCGCAACAACCCCTGGGGAGGGCGGAAGAGGGGAGTATCAAGCAGGAAATCGGCTTCGGTCAGGTCACGCATATACCTGTGGGATTTCACTTTCATTCCCTGCAGATGGTGCATGGTGTGATTGCCCCAGGCGTGGCCACGGCGTTTTATCTCCTCGAAAAGGGCCGGATTGCGGCGCACGTTGTCACCGACCAGAAAGAAAGTAGCTTTTACACCGTAGGAATCAAGAACGTCCAGCACCCAAGGAGTTACCTCGGGTACCGGACCGTCGTCGAAAGTCAGATAGACGACCTTTCGTCTATTGTGTTTTATGCGCCAGATCGCTTCAGGGAAAAGAAGACGGTAGGCGAGGGGAGGCTGTTCTATGAACATAGGCGGTTCAGTCTTCCGCCAATCCTTCGACCGCCTGCTCCTGCTCCAGTTCCTGAGCCTTTCGGGCCTGTTCGGCCCTTTCCATCTGCTCATGATAATTGAGCTGACGGTCAAGACGCACACCCTTGTCGGAGAGTTCGCGGGTAAGCTTGTCAGTGTCGCCTCCCGCGGCGGAATATGCGTTTATGAGGTCAAGGAAGTGAACCATGTCAATGTATCGGTCGAGGTTCTGGAGAGATTCATACTGGCTCGGGCTGAGACTCTGATAGTAGAGGACGCTGCGGGTGTAGCGGTCGATCTCGCTGCGAAGCATCTCGCGCGCGATCTTCTTGTCCTCCGCGTTGCCTGTCACGTTTCCGAGAGAAGTGTAGAGTTCGGCAATCTGCAATCCGACCTGAGGAGTGTAGGGCATCGCGGAAACCGGAAGCTTCTCGCGGATGAGCTTCAGCACCTCATGGGCTTTTGCGTAACGGTCGGCACGGAAAGCTTCGACAGCCTTTGCGTCGGGCCCGGCGATTGAATCGGCAAGCTGCCCTTCATTGGCAAGCGCTGTCGCGAGATCCAGCATAGCCGAACGATGTGTTGTCACCATGCGGCGCACAGTCTCGTCGAGATAGATCTGACCGGGAGCGGTTACTTTGTCAAGACCACCCCAGCGGAACTTCTCGGTCACGTTGCGATATGCCTTGTCAGTGTTGACAGGAGCTATGCCCTTCACGCGGCTCATGAGCGGCGTTACCTCGAGAGCGAGACCGGTGCTGCGCATAAACGGCGTCAGGCCCATATAGACGCGTTCGGGAACAGTCATCGCATAATATATCGGTCTGTTCCATCCGTTGGCGGCCGAAGTGGCTATCATGTCAAGGGCCATGATATTGTTAAGATAAAGACCATTGCGCGTGCTTGGGTTGGAAGCGAAATCAAGCGGAATCGCCTGAAGAGGCATGAAAAGAGGATTTTTCAGATCAGACGGCGATAAGATGCCAGCTTTCTGCAGCTGCGCGAGATCAGTGGGAATATATGACACAGGGTGACGCATCATCGTTACGCCGAACTCATTGTTTTTCGCTTCGGGACTGTATATTTCCTTCACGGCCTGCAAAGCGGGCACGGTGTCGCTGGCTGCCAGCTGCGGAATGATATAGGCGAAGCCGAGTTCCCCGTAGGCATAATCGGAAGGAGTGGCCTGCAGCGCTATGCCCGGAGAGTCGTAGGAGGGGCGGCGTATCTGGTTGATATACCAGTCAGTGGTGAGATATGAGGTGTTGACCACCTTCACGTCAGTTCTGACACCCTCAACCTCCTGAGCATACCAGAGGGGGAATGTATCGTTGTCGCCGTAGGTGAAGATGATGGCGTTCTTGTCGAGACTGTTCAGATAGTTCATGCCGAAATCACGGGCCGCATAACGGTCGGAGCGGTCATGGTCATCCCATGTCTGCGATACGACCTGAAGCGGGACTATGAGACCGATGACTGCGGCTATGACGGCTGCGGTCATGGACTTGCGGGCCATGGCGGGAGCGGGGTCCTCATAGGCTTCGGAGCGGGGCGCTTTCTTGTCACGCAGGGCGGCGCAGAAAAGACGCCAGAGCCCGGCGACACCCATACCGACCCAGATGGCGTAGGCATAGAAGGATCCGGCAAACGCATAGTCGCGTTCACGCGGCTGTCCGGGAGTCTGGTTAAGATATATCACGATGGCGATGCCGGTCATGAAGAAGAGGAAGAAAACGACCCAGAACTGCTCGATGCCTCGCTTGGAAGTGAATGCCTGCCAGCCGAGACCGATGATGCCCATGATGAGTGGCAGGAGGAAGAAAGCGTTGTGTCCGGCGTTGCCTTCGCCCTCATCGTAGGGTAGAAGCGACTGGTCGCCCAGACGCGGATTGTCGATGAACGGAATACCTGAAATCCAGTTGCCGTGGTTGACTTCGCCGTTGCCCTGGATATCGTTCTGGCGTCCGGCGAAATTCCACATGAAATAACGCCAGTACATGTGGTTCATCTGATAATTCATGAAGTAGCGGAAATTCTCGCCGAATGTAGGCTTGATGCGGGTTTCGGTGGAAAGAGAGTTCCCGTCGGCGTCCTGATATGTAGTGGCCTGCACCGGATTTCCCTCGAGACCGCCGATCCAGTCGCTGTAGGCCTGCTTGTGGTCAGGGTCACTGCTGTAGATTCGGGGGAAAAGCATGTCGAGCTCGGGGCTCATCACATATTTGCGGCTTTCGCCATACATTATGTATTCGTCCTTGTCGTCGGGCGATGTCTTTACCTTGCGGGCATACTGCTCCTCCCCTTCCTTGACGATCGGCGCTCCCGACTCATCGCGCACGGGCTGAGAATCGAATGTCTCGCCGAAAATCAGCGGACGGTCGCCATATTGCTCGCGGTTGAGGTAGGAGGCGAGAGCGAACACGTTGTCAGGCGCGTTCTGGTTCATGGGGGTGTGGGCCGACGAACGTATAAGCAGCAGCGCGTAGCTCGAATAGCCCACGAAGATAACGAGAATGCTTATCGCGGCCACATTGAGTATGCGCACCGGCAGACGCTTGACGGTGAAGAGATAGACGCCGAGCGCTATAAGAAGGAGAATCATGATGAGAACTCCGTGGCCGATCCAGAAGATACCGGAGAAAAATACGCTGATGAGGAACGAGACCTTCATCATGACCACATTCTTCTGGCGGTAAAGCTCGAAAATGGTCCAGCAGAAAGAGGCTACGAGCACGAGGGCATAGACGAGAGTACCGACATTGAAGGAGAAGCCCATTCCGTTGACAAACATCAGCTCGAAGCGCTGGGCCATCTTTATAAATCCCGGAACGAGACCGTAGAGAATCAGGCCCACGATCACGAACGAGACAAGCAACGCTATGAGAGATCCCTTGCCGGTCGGGTTAGCGAATTTCTTATAATATACCACGAGGACAATAGCCGGAATGCAGAGGAGGTTCAGCAGATGGACCGCGATCGAGATTCCGATGATATAGGCTATGAACACCAGATACTTGTCGCTGTGGGGAGCTTCGGCGCGGTTTTCCCATTTCAATATCAGCCAGAAGACCAGGGCGGTGCAGAATGAGAAGAAGGCATACACCTCACCCTCGACTGCCGAGAACCAGAAAGTATCGCTCCAGGCATACATCAGGGCGCCGCAGAGACCTGAGCCGAAAATGACGAGCATCTTCAGGGGAGAGACCTCCGTAGCGTCATCCTTCACGACGAGGCGCTTGACCAGATGGGTTATGGTCCAGAAAAGCAGCAGAATCGTTCCGGCGCTCAGAAGTCCCGACATGGCGTTGACCATCAGGGCCACTTTCGTCACATCGCCGAAAGCGAAGTCAGTGAAGAAACGCGCCGCAAGCATGAAGATAGGGTTGCCCGGCGGGTGTCCGATTTCCAGTTTGTAACCTTGCAGAATGAATTCCGGACAGTCCCAGAAACTTGCTGTCGGCTCGAGGGTCATGAGATAGGTGACCGCGGCAATGACAAAACAGAGCCAGCCGAGTGAATTGTTTAGAATGTTGTATCTTTTCATGCGTTGAAATGCAAGAAGGTCAGATTGTGTTACAATTTAGTGCGCAAAGATAATGTTTTTTGAGCGTATCAATGCAAACAAGCGCTTTAATTTATCGTAAAATAGGCCATTGCCAGTCCTTCAGGCGCCTGATCAGCTCTTTCTCGCGGCCTCCGCAATAGGCGTCGCAGAGACGATGGAAGGCCGGCGAATGATCGCAGTGGGTTATGTGGGCGAGCTCGTGGCAGACTATGTAATCGCGGAGTTCGTAAGGGAGAAGGACGAGCAGTCCGGAGAGAGAAATATGGCCGTCGGAGGGATGGTATGTTCCGAGGACGGAGGCTCCCCTGCCGATTTTCCAGCCTGAAGGCGCGATGCCGATGCGCGCCGCAACCGCCGCGGCACGAGGCAGAAGCAGCCCGGGCGCAAGATAGAGGGCTGATTTCTTTATGAGGGAGCTGACGGCACGGACGGTTTCAGGGGCAGCCGCATCAAGTTCCGAACCGACTCCGATCAGAATATCATGGCCCTTCACGAAGGCTACCACGCGGTCGGGGCGCCGGGTGCTTCGGTCGATCCTGACACATCCCTCTTCAAAAGGGATGACGCGCCCTATGCTATAGTCGGGACAGGCGAAGCGGGGCGGAACAGCGGCCAGCTTGGGAAGCATGCGTTTAAGAGACTCCATGGCAGAAGTATAACCGTAGCCGAACGGAACAGAGAGAATGTAGCCGCCGTTCTTGCCGGGGCGAAGGATCAGCCTGCGGCAGTTGCGGCGAGGCACAATCATCACATCGCCGTAGGGAGGGATATTTTCTGTCAGACTTCGGGTGAGCCTCATCGCTATTTGTCGATTCCCCAGTGAAGCTTGTAACGGAGGGTGTCGATGAAATTCTGACCGGGAAGATGGGCCACATTTATGCGGAACGGAGCTTTTCGGAGCACAACCTCGGTATCTTCGGGCAGAGAGGTTGAGCGGCCGTCGATGGCGAGCATGAAAAATCCGGAGCGCGAACGGACACGGACGGATAAGACCGACGAGTCATCGACCACGAGGGGACGCATATAAAGCGAGTGGGGCGCTACGGGAGAGAGAATCCACTCCATTGAATTAGGAGACACGACAGGACCTCCGACGGAAAGATTGTAGCCCGTAGATCCGGTGGGAGTCGAGACTATGAGCCCGTCGCCTCCCACAGAGGCGAGAAGATGGCCGTTGAGTCGCGTCTCGACAGTTATCATCGAAGCTGTGGCCTGCTTGAGGATGGCAACTTCGTTGAGAGCAAACGGGCGCGGAGGAAGGAGGGGAGACTCGGAGCAGACCTGCAGCAAAGTGCGAGGCTCGACGGAGAACTCACCGCTGACTATTCGTCCGGCCAGCGCATCGGCCTGGGCGATGTCGGCGGCCGAGAGATATCCGAGGTGGCCCGAGTTTATACCCATTATCGGAGTGCCGGAACCGCCTATGCGGTTGGCCGTTGTCAGGAACGTGCCGTCGCCGCCGATACTCAGGGCAAGAGATGGAGCGGGGTCTGAAGCGGCATCGATAGGCTTCAGCCGCGCGGCAGTGTCGGGGATCACCTCGCGGAGAAAAAGCAGATATTCGTTATCGACATGCAGATTCTCCGGCGAACCGCTCAGGGTCAACGCCTCGAAAAAACGACGGAGCTCGTGGAGTTTGGTCGATTGTCTGGAATTGCCGTAAATGTCAATGCGGGGCATCGGTATGTGTGATGATGAGATGAAAGGGAAAAAAGATGATTCTGTCAGACCTGGATGTGGGCCATGAGTTCCGCTATCCGCTCAGCGGCGAGCTCCTGCATGCGGTCATAACCGCTGCTGATGTTCAGGGTCATATATCCGTAGCGCTCGAGCGAGCGGCATACGGCCCCGGCATCGCGGTGAGAGACACGCAGGTCAACGACCGCCTCGCCCGAAGGGAGGACTTCGGAAGTCACATTGAGATTCAGCAGATGGGCGTCGGCGTCCTCCACGGCGCGACTGATTCGGGAAGCGCTGTAATCGGCCCTCATGCATGCGACCGAAAGCTCGCTGCACTCCTCGAGAGGCGGGAAAAGGCGCTCTTCCGAATGGAGCGAAGGGTTCGCGACCGGAGATTCCGGAGATTTTTTTTCAAGCAATATGTTATCTTTTGAATTCAATCTTTTTTAATTGTGATTTTTCTGACTAAATTTGTACTCTGAAACGTAGCGGAGTGCAAATTTAGCAAAATTATTTGTAATAAGGTTCTCTCTAACCAACGTCCACCCGCTGCAACAAGTTTATTTAACAAAAGAAAATCGCCCAAAATGACCCAGTTAAGTGTAAACATCAATAAAGTCGCCACCTTGCGCAACGCCCGCGGCGAGAACATGCCCGACGTGCAGCGTTTCGCCACGGAGTGTGAGCTGCTGGGCGCCAACGGCATCACGGTCCATCCGCGTCCCGATGAACGCCACATACGCCACAGCGACGTCTTTCTGCTGCGGCCGCTCGTGAAGACCGAATTCAACATAGAGGGCTACCCGTCGCCCGAATTCATGGACCTCGTGCTGAAGGTGAAACCGGAGCAAGTCACACTGGTGCCTGACTCGCCGGAGGATCTCACCAGCCACGAGGGATGGGACGTCAGAGCCAACATGGAGTTTCTGACAGGCATCGTCGATACGCTCCGCGAGGCCGGCATACGCACCTCGATTTTCGTCGGGACCGACACCGATAACATAAAGGCGGCTGCCGCGACCGGCACTGACCGCATAGAACTCTACACGAAACCCTACGTCGATAACTACGAACGCAACCCCGAAGAGGCCGTGGCGCCTTTCGTGGAGGCGAGCCGCGCCGCCCACCGCGCCGGACTCGGAGTAAACGCGGGCCATGACCTCAACCTCGAGAATCTGGAGTATTTCCACAAATCGCTCCCCTATCTCAACGAGGTTTCAATCGGCCATTCACTCATTTCCGACGCCCTCTATCTCGGACTGGCGGAAACCATCAGACGCTACAAGGAATGTCTCAAAACAACAAAATAAAATCATAACAACCATCCATTATCACCATGATTTCTCTTTTCGCCACCCTGCAGACCCAGACAATGGAAGTGACCGACTCAGTCACCGCCGTTGCAGGCACCCTGGCCCAACCCGTCGCACAAGCAGCCCCCGCAGCTGAATCGCTCTCGTTCTGGGAACTGTGCGTCAAGGGCGGTTTCATCATGATTCCCCTCGCGCTTCTCCTGATCGTGTCGATCTATGTCTTTATCGAACGCTGGCTTGCCATACGCCGCGCCGACAAGGATGACAACACGTTCATGATACGCATCAAAGACTATATTCTCGACGGCGATCCGGAGTCGGCCCAGACCCTCTGCGACCGCACCAACACCCCCTACTCGCGCCTGATCGCCAAAGGTATCTCGCGCCTCGGACGCCCGATGAACGATGTGCTCGTCACAATAGAGAACACCGGCAACATCGAGGTTGCCAACCTCGGCAAACGCCTTCCCTGGCTTGCCACCACAGCCGCCGGCGCCCCGATGCTCGGATTTCTCGGAACAGTCTGGGGTATGGTCCAGGCCTTCTACAATCTGGCCAAAGCGGGCACAAGCGCCAACATCGACGTGCTCGCCGGAGGTATCTACCAGGCACTCGTGACAACGGTTGCCGGTCTCGTTGTTGGAATCGTGGCGCTCTTCGCCTACAACTATCTCGTGGCCCGCATCAACGGCGTTATGAACTCGCTCGAATCGAAGACCATGGAATTCATGGACCTTCTCAACGAGCCAGTATGACAATCCTTTAGCATCCCGGATAAGAAATGGCACTGAAACGTCAATTCGACATGACCTCGCTGTTTTCGATGGCTTCGATGACCGACGTCATCTTCCTGCTGCTCATCTTCTTCATGGTGACAAGCACATTCGTGTTTCCCACCGCGCTGGAGGTGAACCTGCCGCAAAGTTCGGAACAGACAGCCATAAAGCCTTCCACGAGGGTCTATGTCGATAAAAACGAGACGATCTACGCCTCGTTCGCAGAAGATAAGACCGAGCCGCAGCCCATGAGCATCGACCAGCTCATAAGCTTCGTCCAGGTCATGCGCCAGCGCGGAAACGCAGAAGATTTCATAGCTATCTATGCCGACGAGGAAGTGACCTACGGCACCCTCGTGGAAATCCTCGACATCGGAGCCCGCAACGGCCTGAAAATGGTTCTCGCAACCAAGCCCGCACCCTCATCAGCCCTCCCTAAATGAGCGAAACAGCAAACATATCGGCCCTCACGCCCGAGCGGCGCAACGAGCTTCTCGCGGCGCTGATAACCCTGCTGATAACTATAGTTGTCGGCGTGCTCATCTTCGTGCTCAAGCTCACATACATTCCCGGAGCGCAGCAGACGTGGCCTCCGGCCGATTCGTCGGAACTTCTGTTCGAGGGCGAATACGTAATGACAGGCGACATAGCGCAGCCCGAGGCAACAGCTACGGAACCCGCGCAGGCAGCCGCCATAGAAGAACCCGCGACGGAGGGAACCGACCTGACAAACGAAGGCGAGCCTGCGCCCGTGCCGACACCCGTTGTCACCTCGGAGCGCGAATCGCCCATGAAAGTCACTCCGCCCAAGGAAGCGCCCAAGACCGGTCCTTCAAAAGCAGAAATAGCCGCCCAGAAAGCCAAAGAGAAGGCCGAACGTGAGACTCAGCAGAAAATAGCCGGACAGATGAAATTCGGCTCCAACTCTTCGGCCGGAACCGGCAAAGGAAAGAGCGGATCGCCCGAAGGCAACTCCACGACGGGAGCGCTCTCAGGAGCCCCGGGCTATAGCCTGACAGGCCGTTCGCTCGAGCACTGGACACTGCCGGTCAAAACGGCGCCAAACGGCTCTGTGACGGTGCGTGTCGTCGTCAATCAGCAGGGAAAGGTGATTGAAGCCACCGTCAGCCGAAGCGTAGGAGCGGCCGCAAACGAGGCCGTGCGCCAGGCATGCATAGCAGCTGCGAAGCGCTCGCAGTTCTCCGTGAAACTCGACGCGGCCCCCCGCCAGTCGGGAACCATCACTTACAAATTCGTCTCGAAGTAATTCCCACTTAGTCCGATTAGACTTATCAATGAGGTTGAATTAAGAATCTCATGTCATATTTTCCCAACCAGAGCCCGTCAGGGCGCGCTGTGTTGTAACCCCACATGGAGCGAAGCGGAGTGTGGGGAGAGACAACGAAAATAAAAGCTGAGTCGCGTAGGGACGATTCTGTGGTAAAGGACATTGCATATACCACTGAGGCATCCCTTCGGGACGCCGAGATTTGGTGCATCTCTTTCCGGGCACTCCGCTGCGCTTCATGCCCGGTTAAACTCAGCGCGTCCTCCGGACTTGTCTATCAAGCTTTTCCTCTTAACTCCACCGCATTATCAGCCCGCATAGGTTCCTTACCTATTAACTAACTGATTAACGCGAAATAAGAAAAATTTGCATGCCGGAATGACGTCTATATCTCTTCCGCTATGCTCTAATATGTCTTCTTCATGAATGACACAATAGTTTTTATAGCTCAAGCAAATATTGGCGCCAGACATACACCACTACAGCCGATCCGAACAAAATTATTGAGACCAGCAGAATTTTCAAGCCGCTCCTTTTTGCTCCTATCCAGAGACAATAAATGCCTGCGGCCGCAAAAAAACATCCCATAATGACGAGGCACAAAGGCAAATAAGGACGGATTTTTGCCATGCCGAAAACAAACGAACTTATAATATACAGACAGAAGATAACACATGCGGCAATCATGCATATTTTCATAAACGGCTTATTTCGCAACGCTTCAGAGGTGTCTATTTCGTTTTTCATAATTGCTTTTCCAGTCTGAACAAGCGGGATTGATTGAGGGTTCAGACGAAAAAGAGGCTGCGCAAAACGCAGCCTCTCTATTTTCATATCGGGGATCTATTTACTTTAGTTTTTAAGGGACCATTCGAAGCCGTTTTTGGTGTCCTTGACGTCGAAGCCAATGGCGGCGAGACGGTCGCGGATGAGGTCGCTGGTGGTCCAGTCCTTCCGTGCCTTAGCTTCAGAGCGCATCTCGAGGAGGAGATCCACGGCCTGTTCGAAGGGTTTCATCGAGGCGCCTCCGTCGGCGGTCTCACCTGCGGCGGAATCGACCTTTATTCCGAGAATGTCAACGAGGAATGTGTTGAAGAGCTGTCTGAGGCCGTCGATGTCGTTCTGCGAAGCTTTCAGCGAACCGTCGTTTATGCGGTTCACTATGGAGCAAGCCTCGAAAAGATGCGCCAGGAGGACGGGAGTATTGAAGTCATCGTCGAGCGCTTCGTAGCATTTGGTCTCCAGAGCCGCCGTATCGACGTTATCGGCCTCCGACGAGGGTTTCAGTGCCTGGAGGCGTTTGAAGCCTTCCAGCATGCGCTGAAGGGCCTTTTCGGCGCCCTGTAGGGCCTCGTTGCTGAAATCGACAGTGCCGCGGTAGTGGGCCTGAAGGATGAAGAAGCGTATTGTCATCGGCGAATAGGCCTGCGACAGCAGAGGATGTGAGCCGGTGAAGAACTCGTCGAGGGTGATGAAATTGCCGAGCGACTTGCCCATTTTCTGGCCGTTGATGGTGATCATGTTGTTGTGCATCCAGTAACGGACAGTGTCGTGGCCGTTGTGGGCCACGGACTGCGCTATCTCGCATTCATGGTGGGGAAACTTCAGATCCATGCCGCCGCCGTGGATGTCGAATGGAGTACCGAGATATTTCTCGCCCATCGTGGAGCATTCGAGATGCCACCCCGGGAAACCGTCGCTCCAGGGAGAAGGCCAGCGCATGATATGCTCCGGCGAAGCTTTCTTCCACAGGGCGAAATCGGCCGGATTATGCTTCTCCTGCTGACCGTCGAGCGAACGTGTGGCTGAGAGGAGCTCGTCGATGTTTCGTCCGGAAAGCTTGCCGTAATGATAGTCGCGGTTGTATTTGGGCACATCGAAATAGACCGAGCCGTCGCTGACGTAGGCATAGCCGGCGTCGATAATAGACTTGATATACTCGATCTGCTCGATGATGTGGCCCGACGCATGTGGCTCAATCGAGGGAGGAAGCACGTTGAGGCGCTCCATGGCGGCGTGGTAGCGGTTGAGATAATACTGCACCACTTCCATAGGCTCAAGCTGCTCTATGCGGGCTTTTTTCGCTATCTTGTCCTCGCCCTCGTCGGCGTCATGCTCGAGATGGCCCACGTCGGTGATGTTGCGCACATAGCGCACCTTGTAGCCGAGATGAGTCAGATAGCGGAACACCACGTCGAACGTGATGGCAGGACGGGCATGTCCGAGATGGCCGTCGCCATAGACCGTAGGGCCGCAGACATACATGCCCACGCGCCCCTCATGGACCGGACGGAACAGCTCTTTGCAGCGGGAAAGCGAATTATAGACTGTCAGATTGTTGGCTTTCATAATCCTCGGATTTGTAAACAGATTCTATGCTTTGTCAGGCATTGCCGCCCATGATGAAAGGATTGGGCAGATCGCCGGGATTGCCCTGCTGGGGCACGGCTTTGGGAAGCTTGCGCTCGATCTCGCCGAACGTGGCCTCGTATTTCCTGATGTTGTCATTAAGGGCCATCAGAAGATTCTTGGCGTTCTCGGGGGTCATGACAACGCGTGCCTGGACCTTGGCCTGAGGCATGTTTGGCGCCATCGTGATGAAATCCATGAAGAATTCAGAGGGACCGTGGGAGATTATTGCAAGATTCGAATAGATGCCTTTGGCAACTTCGGGAGAGAGTTCTATTTTGATTTCGTTGGCGGAACCGTTGTTGTTTTCCATTTTTATGAATTGATTTAACAGATTACGAATTTGTGTCCGTGAGACCGTGGCAGGGGAGGGGAGGAGAGAGGGAAAGCCGGCTCAGACGGGGGTGTTTGTTGTCAGGGCAAGATCATAGGTGTGGTCCGTTCCGTTCTGGTCATTGATGTGGAAACGGATGGTCTTGAAGCGGTTGCCTGAAGTGATCGAGCTTACATCGACAGAGAGGGCGACACCGATCAGATCGGGTGTCTCGTCAGTAGCCTTGGTGTCGAGATAAAGCTCGGCTACGTCTCCGTTGCTGCTTGCCGAATCAAAGTAGCAGTTCCAGGTACGGTTGTTGGATTTCTGTACGGAAAGGATCATATTCACGTAATTTGCCAGATAATAGATGCGGCTTGTGGATATGCGTCCGTAGGAAATTCCGGGAACTTGAGTGACTGAGTAGAGGGGAATGGTTGTCACGGGATTGATGGACATAAGGTCGATCTTGACCGCTTTGGAGACATCCTGACCAACCTGATAGGAATAAGTGATGAAGGCGCGGGAACCGACAGGATATTGCGTCTCATCGACCTTGGCGGCCTGGTTGCTGTAGAGGGAAATGATTCCGCCGTTCTGGTTCGTCAGAGAAAAAGTTATGCTCTGGGGGCTATAGGTGGCGACGGTTACGAAATCCTGACCGGTAGCCTGACCGTTATATTCGTTATCGCCGCCGAGACAAGATGTGAATGTCATTGCCAGAAAAGCAAAACTGAGAACTGAGAGAATTTTAAATACTTTCATGATTGTCTGTGTTTGTTTAAATGGAGAGTTAATAAATGATTCAATATATTATGAGAAGTTTTTCACTTAAAGAAAACGAATTCGGTCATGTTTGGATTGCGGGGATTATTGACGTGAACGCAGACCGACGTTATTCCGGGGCGGTTCCAGACCGATGATATGTCTATGCTTCCGATCTGGGTCGAATTGTATGACGGTTCATCCTTCTCGACCTCGGTCGAGAGATAGAGATGGGCTTCGGAAGTGTCAAGGGAAGCGATGTCCGCAGCGAGGATATATCTGCGTCCGGGGAGCTGAGGCATCAGTGCGGTGAAGTTTATGAAAACTCCGGTGCGGTAAATGGTGACCAGCCCGACAGGAGAATTGCATGCCGCGGCATCAGAGTAGGGGAGGGGAGTGACAGTGGCGTTGTATATCGTCTGCAGTCCGCGGAGAATCACATTCTGACAGTCCTCGCCATATTCGACGTCGTCAGGAAGAGAATAGGTCATGAGCAGGCGTGTGCCCGGTTTGACCTCGTCTTCCTTCAGATTGCCTTTCACTCCAAGACGCACAAGGGGGGAATCGCCCTCTTCCTGATACTCGAAGTTGGCCGTCTGAGCGCCGTTGCCTGTGAATGTCACGATATTCTGGAAGACAGAAAGGGTCGGACCGTCATGTGAATCCCTGCAAGCCGAAGCGAGAAGGCAGAGAAACGCCCCCAATATCATATTGACCGTTTTTCTCATAGAATCTCGCTACGCGTTACTATTTCAGTGATTTTGCCGTCATGCATGGCGATAGTCCTGTCGGCCATCGCGGCAAGCGATTCGTCGTGGGTGACGATCACGAATGTCTGCCCCATGTCACGGCGCAGATCGAAAAAAAGGCGATGGAGTTCCTGTCGGTTGACCGAATCCAGGCTCCCCGAAGGCTCGTCGGCAAGCACGACGTCGGGCGAATTGACAAGAGCCCTCGCGACGGCCCCGCGCTGGCGTTCGCCGCCAGAGAGCTGCGAAGGTTTGTGGGAAATGCGGTCGCCGAGCCCGAGATAATCGAGGAGCTCTTTGGCTCTGGCGAAAGCCTTGGCTCGCGACATGCCGCCGATGAGAGCGGGCATGGCTACATTTTCGGCGATGGTGAATTCAGGCAACAGCTGATGAAACTGAAAGACAAAGCCGATATTCGCGTTGCGGAAACGGGCTTTCTGTTTTTCCGACATCGAGAAAATATCCGTTCCGTCATAGCTGACCGTTCCCGAATCCGGACGGTCAAGCGATCCCATGATCTGGAGCAAAGTGGTCTTGCCGGCTCCGCTCGGGCCGACAATAGAGATTATCTCACCGCGTTCAACGGTGAGATCAATACCTTTCAGCACTTGCAGCCGGTCAAATGACTTGGTTACATCTTTCACTTTAATCATGGCCGACAAAGATACATTCTTTAAGGCGTTTTGTCAAAAGTTGAGGCTTAAATAATGTTATGACTCAGAGGTGTCATTATCATCGGGATGGAGAGCCGCATACACGATGGATGCCTTTGCCGGACCTACAATTGCCGCGAGGTCGTCGAGATCGGCCTCTCCGACGCGTTTCAGCGAACGGAATTTGGTCAGGAGCGCCATGCGTGTTTTCTCGCCGATACCCTTGATGGAATCGAGTGCCGAGACTGTCTGAGTCTTGCTGCGCCGGTTGCGGTGATGAGTGATTCCGAAACGGTGGGCTTCGTCGCGCATGTGCTGCACCACGCGCAGAGTCTCGCTGTTTTTGTCGATATAGAGCGGCACCGAATCGCCCGGAAAATAGATTTCTTCCAGCCGCTTCGCTATTCCGGCCACGGCTATCACTCCTCGAAGTCCCATGGCGTCGAGCGCTTCCACTGCCGCCGAGAGCTGCCCTTTGCCTCCATCGACCACAATGAGCTGCGGCAACTCCTTTCCTTCATTCATCAATCTGGTATAGCGCCTGGTCAGCACTTCCTTCATCGAAGCGAAATCATCGGGTCCTACAACAGTCTTTATGTTGAAATGGCGGTAATCGTTTTTGGCGGGTTTGCCGTCGCGAAACACCACGCATGAAGCTACCGGGTTGGTTCCCTGGATGTTAGAGTTATCGAAGCACTCGATATGCCGCGGGAGAACAGAGAGCCTGAAATCAGCTTTCATCCTCTCCATCAGCTTGTTAACCCGTTCTTCGGGGTTATGCCGCTCAAGATGCTTGAGACTGTCGATCTTATATTGCCGCGCATTTTTCTCGGAAACCTCAAGGAGCTTGAATTTGTCTCCGCGCTGAGGCACGATAAAAGTCACTCCTGGCATTTCGACATCCGGAACCTGGGCGAGCACAACTTCCTCGTAGGCGACACCAAGCTCTCGGCCGATCTCGTCCATCGCATACCCCAGGAGCTGCGGCACCGTCTCGTCAAGGCGGCGCTTGTATTCGAGAGTGACCGAACGCACGACAGCCCCACGGCGCACATGCATGTAATTGATGAACACATCCGGTCCGCCGTCATCATCGACACCGAACACATCGACATCGCCTATGGTCTGGCTGACGATAACACTCTTCGCCGTGTAACGCGCCACCATGTCATATTTCAGTTTCAGCTCATGAGCCTCCTCGAAGCGCAGTTCCTCGGCAAGGGCTGCCATCTCTTCACGAAGATGATCGAGCAGCTCATTCATGTCACCCCTCAAGATCTGCTTCACACGCTCTATCTGCGCGCCATATTCCTCTTGTGAAGTCAACCCCACGCAGGGGCCGCTGCAGCGTTTCAGATGATAGTCCAGACAGAGGCGCCCTTTGCCTTTCGACACATACTCGGGAGTGATCGCGAACCGGCATGAACGCAGCTTGTAGAGTTCGCGGATCAGATCGAGAACCGTTCGCGCGGAGGCGGTGTCGGTATATGGTCCATAATATTTCGATCCGTCCTTGATGCGCTTGCGTGTCATGAAAACACGCGGAAATGTTTCTTTCGTCACCACAATCCAGGGATAGGACTTGTCGTCTTTCAGCAACACGTTATAGCGCGGCTGATATTCCTTGATCATGGAATTCTCCAGATTCAACGCATCCTGCTCGGTGGGGACTACGATATATTTCATATCAGCGATGGCCCGGACAAGGAGGTTCGTGCGCAATGAATCGTGAGTGCGGTTGAAATATGAGGAGACGCGCCTTTTGAGATTTTTCGCCTTACCCACATATATGACCGTCCCCTCGGAATCGAAATACATATAGACTCCGGGGGTGGAAGGAAGGATGGAGATCTTTTCTTCGAGTTCGGCCGATTTGCGGTGTTTAGGCATCGGTCAATAAGTGATGAGACTTGTCACTTCGGCATCGGCGGGAAGCAGGTCGCGGCCATGAAGGAATGATAGCTCGATAATGAAATTGATATAGATCTTTTTCGGATTAAGACTCTTCACAAGATTGTAGGCGGCAGCCATTGTTCCTCCCGTGGCAAGCACATCGTCGTGAATCAGAACCACGTCGTCCTCCGTTATTGCGTCGCGGTGGATCTCTATAACGTCTTTCCCATACTCCTTGTCGAAGGAACAGCTGATAGTATCGGCAGGCAGCTTGCCGGGCTTACGCGCCGGAACGAAACCAGCGCCGAGTTCAAACGCTGCGATCGAACCCCCGATGAATCCACGGGATTCTATCCCGACAACTTTGGTTATACCTTTGCCGCGATAGAGCTGGGAGAGATCCCAGCCTATTATGTGTAACGCGCGGGGATCCTTGAACGCGGTGGTGAGATCTTTAAAAACGACGCCCTTTTGAGGAAAATCAATAACGTCGCGCACTTTAGACTTAACGTATTCCATTTTAATATATCTTTTACGTGTTATTATTATTAATAATCAAACAGAAAGCATTGTTCCACGTGAAACAATCATCATGCTTTATCTTCCCATCATCAGGAGAAGGATACTTATGTCACTCGGAGAAATGCCGGGGATTCTCGATGCCTGAGCTATGGTCTCGGGCTGGATCCTGATTAGTTTTTGCCGCGCCTCGGTTGAAATGGAGGTGACGGAAGAATAATCGATCTTGCCGAGAATACGCACATCCTCGAGACGATGGATTTTATCCGCAACCATCTTTTCGCGTTCGATATATCCGCGGTATTTCATTTTGATTTCAGCCGCCTCTATGATTTCATCACGGCGTTCCACTTCGATGTTTTCTCTGACAAAACGATCCACTGCCGAAAGCTCTGAGATCAGTTCGGGGAATGTAACACCGGGGCGAAGAAGGACCTGTTCGAGCTTTGTTCCCTGACGCAACGGGGAGACGCCTTTCGACTGGAGCCAAGGATTGATCTCGTCGGCCCGCACGGAATGAGCGGCTGCAAAATCAACAAGCATGTCGATCTGGCGGCGCTTGGATTCCATCAGAGCAAACCTTTCGGCCGAGGCAAGACCGATCGCATGGCCGAGAGGCGTGAGTCGCATATCGGCGTCATCCTGACGCAAGAGAATACGATATTCAGCGCGAGAAGTGAACATGCGGTAAGGTTCGTCAACGCCTTTGGTAACGAGGTCATCGATGAGGACTCCGATATATGCCTCGTCGCGCGAAAGAGTGACGGGAGCTTCGCCACAGATCACGCGGTGAGCATTGATGCCGGCTATCAGACCCTGTCCGGCTGCTTCTTCATAACCGGTGGTACCGTTTACCTGACCGGCGAAGAAAAGCGAACGGACGAGTTTTGTTTCGAGAGAATGGCGGAGCTGTGTAGGATCGAAGAAATCATATTCAATCGCATATCCCGGACGGTAAATCTGGACATCACGCAACGCCGGAATAGATTCGAGAGCACGAACCTGAACATCGAGAGGAAGAGAGGAAGAGAACCCGTTCAGGTAAAATTCCTGCGTGTCCTCGCCCTCGGGCTCGAGGAAGAGCTGATGTTCATTCTTGTCGGCAAAGGTCACAATCTTCGTCTCGATGCTCGGGCAATAACGGGGACCGATGCTCTTGATCTGGCCGTTGTAGAGCGGAGATCGGTCAAGACTCGATCTGAGAATTTCATGAACCTGAGGGTTAGTATATAGGATATGACAAGGCAATTGCTTCAGCTCACGCCTGACCGCGGGCAGAAAAGAGAATTTGTGAAAATCGTCTTCCCCTGTCTGGACTGAGGTCAACGACCAGTCAACGGAGCGACCGTCAATCCTGACCGGTGTTCCGGTTTTCATTCGGTCAGTCGCGAAACCGAGCGAGCGCAGCTGTTCGGTTATGCCGTGGGAGGCAGGTTCGGATACACGTCCACCCGGCGTCTGCACTTCTCCTACATGCATCAGACCGTTCAGGAAAGTGCCAGCAGTCAGTACCACGGCCTTAGCGCTAAAAGTCACACCGAGAGCGGTTGTCACGCCCTTGACGCAGCCATCCTCAATCACAAGCCCCGTCACGGAATCCTGCCAGAGGTCGAGATTGTCGGTATTCTCCAGAGTGGAGCGCCAGAGAGCGCTGAAACGCATCCGGTCGCTTTGCGCCCTGGGACTCCAGACAGCCGCGCCTTTCGACCGGTTAAGCATTCTGAACTGAATAGCCGAGCGATCCGTGATGATGCCGGTCATTCCGCCCATCGCGTCGATTTCGCGAACGATCTGACCTTTGGCAATTCCGCCTATAGCCGGATTGCAGCTCATCTGGGCGATCTTGTTCATATCAATTGTGACGAGAAGCGTGCGACTGCCGAGCGAGGCGGCAGCATGAGCCGCCTCGCAACCGGCATGACCGGCCCCAATCACGATAACATCATAATCAAATCTCATAAAGATTGCTATATATTAACAAGTCATTGATTTCAGGAGTTCAAGAGCTTGATTTTCATGAGCTTCCATAATCTCACGTTCCCCGGGGCCCTTATCGTTTATGCCACACAGATGAAGCAGACCGTGAACGATCACCCTATGCAGCTCCTCATTATAGACAGCCCCGAATTTTTCAGCATTGCTTCTGACCGTATCAAGCGAAATGAACAGATCTCCGCTGACACGGCGCCCATGCGTATAATCAAACGTTATGATATCGGTGAAATAATCGTGACTGAGAAATTCGAGATTTACCTCAAGAATTTTTGGATCGGAACAAAAAATGTAGGTTATCGGGCCGAGCAACCTATCGTGTTCACGGGCCACCGCTTCGAGCCACCGCTCGACAAGCTCTCTGTCGATCTCAGGAAACTGAACATCCTGAGAGGTCCATTGTATCATTTTTTCCATTAGGCATGATATTACTTACAAAGATACGGAATTATTTTGATTATTCACTTATCAAGGCCTTTTCTGATTTTTCAGCGAAAATTCGCTATCGGTAATTTTTGAAGATTATCCTTTGATTTTCAAATGATTAAACAAATTTTAAACGCCTGAGAATTAAAAATTTCAAAAACATTCGACAAGACATACTGAATTTTTGATTCTCAAAGGTCGAATTTTTTCAGGGCTGGCGCATGAGATTTAACTTTCCTTAAAAACCTTGAGTAAATAGTC
>CAJULY010000004.1 GCA_910587185.1 uncultured Muribaculaceae bacterium | reverse complement strand
CAACAACTTGATTATCAATGCAAAGTATAAGATTCGCCAACCCCAGGCGGATCACTAAGAAGTCCGAACTTCCACCTCAAAACGCTGAAAATCACTTGATTCCCAGCGTTTTTGTTTTTGCCCCATCCGGCAGAATACAGCGGTTTTCGGTATTGCAGCGCACAATAGTCATTTATGATTTTTTGCCTCCGAGACGCTTTCTTTCGGCTTCGAAGGCTTCGAGGAAGTGGATTTCGACCGGGGATAGCTGATATTGAGTGCGCTCGCGGAATTAGGGCATAGAAGCAATTTTAAAATGGAAGTAGTTTTATTAATCAATAATTAAACAATGTTTTTTAATTTTTCAACTGCATGCCGTATGACATTTGCAGTCTCTTTCCAATCATCTATCCATATTAATCTAATTCCAAGATGTGCAACAGAAGCCTCATACCATTTTTTTAGATGATTAGATTCTGGATTTTTTTCAATCCAATAGTGAGCCGTACTTTCAGTTGACCCTCCATATTTATCTATAGCATCAGTTCTCGCTTTATGAAGCCATGATAACCATCTTCTTATATTAGCATCTTTGAAAGACAGGCCAACAAAAAAGACGGTATTCGTAGATAAAATATTGTAAAAACTTATTGCTTGCCATGAGAATGCATTATTTGCAAGTTGCAAATATTCATTTTCCAAGAAAACCAACTTATCAGAAGCATTCATCCATTTTTGGTCAACATTTGGCATTGGAATTAATCCATGACAAAAATAGAAAGGGATTCTGCCACTGTAATGAGGAGTTGTTGGTTCTGTAATATAGTCTATGATTTTATCATTTTTCTTCAATTTGATTTGAGTATACGCATTTATGAGAGTTGGCAGAAGTGACTCGGCATTAAAAGAAATGATATTAGTTAAATCAGCATTATGCTTATAAGAGTCCACAACCAACTGTGCTAAATTATCTGCAGTAGTGGGTCCAAACTTATGTACAATGTTGAGAAATTTGTCCCAATTTAAGTTCGGGGTTGGAACTTGGGAAGAAAGACATAAACGCAACAATTTCTCATCTTTTTTATTAATTCTATCTAACAAGTCTTTATACAGAAATTCTGCAAGTATTTTCGGGAAATCAATATCTTTTGACTTAGCCCTTAATTGCTCATATGAGGATTGAAGCAACACTTCCGACGAAAAGGTTTGTTTAATCTTATTTAGGGTCCTGTCCGATTCTTTTGAACAATGCAATACGATTCTTTCAGCCAGTAGATCCCATGATGGGAAGATTGGAAAGGAAGTCCCAGCTCCGATACATAACGCCCATGGTTTACGGGCTGGCACCAATTGTGGAATATTTCTATAGTTTAAACCTTCTTTTGCCATATTCGATTAGCTCTATCTTTATGTTTTAATTGCATCGATGTTATGATTTTTTGTCGCCGAGACGCTTTCTTTCGGCTTCGAAGGCTTCGAGGAAGTGAATTTCGACCGGAGATAGCTGGTATTGGGTGCGCTCGCGGAATTTGTCGTATTCCTCATTGGCTTTGAGCTTGGCAACTTCGGCTGAAATGCTTCCGGCATGGTTCAGCAATTCTTTACCCGACAACTTCAGGAAGTCGTCGAGTTTCTGAATCCAGTCTTTCATATACATCGGAACATGACTCTTTGCCTGGAGTTCGGCAAAATCGAGATATAGGTTGACAATGCGGTTCAGCATATCAACCTCTTCCTCCGAAAGATAATTCTTGGCAATCTCAGCCTCATGTCTGGTTGGCATGGCTCCTCGCCACGAAGTCAGACCCATGAAATCTCTCTCGGCATTGGCACGATCATAAATTACCTCTGCGGCAGTATGTCCGTGCGCGGCAAAGTGCATCTTGTTCTGCACAGTCTTGAAGAACTGTTGGGTGATAGAGGTGCGAGGGTCATAGTCGATGCTGAGGGCATAAATCTCCATTTGCGGTAGAACACCTTCTCAGAACTGCGGATGTCGCGGATGCGGGCTAACAACTCGTCGAAATAGTTTCCTTGTCCGGCATTTTTGAGCAAATCGTCATTAAGCACAAAGCCCTTAATCATGTACTCTTTCAACACCTGGGTTGCCCATTGGCGGAACTGCACACCACGATGTGAGTTGACACGATACCCCACACTGATAATCATGTCAAGATTATAGAAATCTACATGATGGGTCTGAGTTTTGCCTTCAATAGCACCATGTTGAGTGGTAGTTGCATATTTTGCAACTACCACATTTGGGTCAAGTTCCCCTGACTCAAAAACATTCTTAATATGCCTTGAAATAGTCGATTTATTACGCTGAAACAACTCTGCCATTTGGTCGGCAGTAAGCCACACAGTTTCATTGGAGAGTCGAACTTCAATCTTCGTCTCCCCTCCCTGCGTCTGAAATAATATAATCTGTCCGTTATCCATATTTATGATAAAAAGGCTGATCGATATTTTTATAATTCAATTTTCGCTAAATAGTAATGACAATACTATAGAGGGTTCCCGTAAATAGCTTTGTTGTAATCTTCATTTCCTTTTTCATAGTCGTGTTGAGCTTTTAAAGAATCTATCTGTCGTTGGGCCCAAGAACGCACCGTGTCCTTGGAGTGTGATAGAAGTGGCTCAAACAGTGGAATTCTATAAGCATACATTGCAGATATCTCGTTTCCACAAAACGAGAAAGTGCCCATGTTTGAGCTAAAAGCATCAAGCATATCTTTCTCGTCACCAAAATGGTCACACAGCCATAGGAAAAAGTCGCTGAGACCTGATACCTTACCCTCTTCTGAATAATTATAGACAGGGCACATTTGAGCAAGATTGACAGCAAGTGATGGTGACGAAGATAAACATATCTCCTTAATCCGATCTTCATTGCACTGAAACAGAGGTCCTGCACCTGAGCCAAATCCAGATCCAAGGTTCATTCTCATTGCGTGATAGAACAAAACTCTTTCGTCTTCGGCTGCTAAATCATTCAAAACGATGGGAAGTAATACATCTTCATATTTAGGAAGTAACGAAAAGTAAATATGATCAAATGGCTTGTTTATTAAATATGTCGTACTTGTTGTCTTTACTATTAATTTGTGTACACTTACTGCAAATTCAGGGCGATTATGTTGTTGTAGCAAATCGCCCATAAAATCAACGACATCTCTATTTAAAGCATTGGTAGAGTCTGAAAATTCATATTGAATCAAGAGATTTTCAACCTTTGTTAAGGTATTCTCGTCAATATCCTTTATATGAAATCTTAATCTACTAATTAAATAAGGATAAACGACCTCTATTCTATCAATATTATCGTTTAGCATTTGAATAGCAAAATCGACAATATCATTAAATCCATGTCTAATAATACTATTCGCCAGATAATTATTAAAGCAATAATTATCGTAGTCTTTACTGGCATAACCGGCTTGCATGTGATCATATTGACTCTCAAATTTATTTTCAATTATTCCAGATAAGGAAGACGCAAGCCGAAAACGTTTAGATTTATACCATTCATCTCTTAACGGTATTAAAGGTTGTCCATCTGGCACTTGAGCCAACAAGGACATTATAAATCTACTTTCAACATTACACGGCAATTTCTGGACAGCCTTTGAAAGCCCATCTATGAGTTCATATGATTTTTCCTTAGTTTGTATAATCGGGTTTATAGCACGAATTAACCAGAACCAATCAGATGAATTGTCCTGACAAATATTTATAAATTCTGATGTCTCATAAATCCTCTTATTGATGAATTCAAGTGCAAAAGGTTCCATTTCTCGTCTGAAAATATCTACCTCTTCTTCAAAGCTCTTATGCTCAATTCTTCCATTATGAATATCTTGAATATGCGCTTTTAGTTTACCAAAGAACAATTTAGGCTCCAATTTGTCCATCCAATATTTCAGAGTCGTTTTAATCTTCTCATCAGTCATATTTTTCCAGTAATAAATATTACTAAGAGACTCCCTCATAGCGGGCCAGTCAAAGTTTTTTTGTTCAGAAATAAATCCAATTATGTCAAACAACAATTCCGATTCATAAGAAATAAGACCCATTGCATGATTTGAAATCATTTCAGCTGCTTTGTCAAGGAATGATCCATCTTCCGGTACGATTTCTTTTAATAATTCAATCACCTTAGTCCAATATACTTGAATTTCTTCAGGTGTTGGTTCATAGTCTTTCGGAAGTTGAGAACTCGGAGAAATTTTGGAAAATCCATGAGAATACAAAGCATTATTGATAGCTGATAAAACTAAATTACCATTCTCTTTAAGATTCTCTCGAAGATAAAGAATTACCGAAAATCGATCATCCAAACTCGCCGATGTTCCAGAAAGGAATACGTGGAATAACTGATTAAAATCTCCATTTGAATTATTGCCAAAATCCTCATTTTCTGCATTTGCTAATTTGGCTAAAGCAAGCGCACTATTCTTAAAAGCATCTGAGAAGCTGACAGTACGTTCAAGAGTATAAATCAAATTTCGTCGAGTTTCATATTTAATATTCTCTTTAATCCAATCTTTTGTGTTTCTTTTTAGTAAAGAGAATATATTTGATGAGACATCTTGTGGATTCACTGTACTCATAGAGAGGAGGAGCCGTGAACCCACTTCTGTGAATGCAACCCTCTCATTATGAAAAGACCCGTTATCAAGTTTATTAAGTTTGGCATAAAGTTGATGAGCAAACACAGAATCTGTCATTTCCTGAAATCTTCTTGACATAGCCCTTGTCAAACGTCGTTTTAATGAGTCTTCTGCTGAATTTAACGCATTAAAAACATCAGACATCGTCTCTCCGTTCTTTTCCAACCATCTCTCCGTTAGCCATTCTGCTAATGGTCTAGGTCTAATGCGAATGCATGGCCCATCTTCTTCAATAAGCTGACGTGATAAAAACTCCCTCACCGTATCATTAATGGTACATATAGAGCTTTCTATGTCAAGTGAAAGATGGTGAATTACAGGCGTATTACAAACCCAGTCATACTCGTCTGAGTAATTATCTTTATAACCCAATGGTTCAAACAAAGATAAGGCTTCCATTGATTTAGAAGCAAACCTCTCAATTGATTTATCTCCCTCTAAAAGAGTAGAAAGAATATCATCAATTTTTTCAACCTTTAAATTTTTATTCTTCTTGTACCCTTCAATCATTATAAGTGCCATATAAGGAATACCACCACTACGTTCTTTAATGGCAACTTTTATTTCAGGTCTATCTTTTAATAAATCCTCATTATCAATCATCGTTTCTACTACGGATACAGTATCTTCATAATTTAATTCTAAGACTGAAGCTGATAGCCTCTTTTCTTCTGGTGTTAAGACATTATAGACCGTTATTAAGCGAATATTTTTTCCACTTTCATCAATAAGTTTTTGTATGTGCCTTGCTCTCTCTTTTTCACAGTTGTCAACTATTAGGGTAATCGGATTATCAAGTTCAATAAACGCAGAAATTGAGTTAGCACAATTACTGGAATTAGAATAAAACACATTATCTTGTCCATAGAAAGTTTCCGCAATGATTCTTGTCTTTCCCATCCCTGATAAAGCCATCAACCGGAGTGTTTTTTGTGATTGATCTACAAGTTGTGTCTTAATTCTGTAAATTGCCGGGCACGTTATAAATTCAGAAGACATAAGACGAGGAGATGCTTCAATAAATTCTTTAACTGGAATAAACGGATAAATTTTGCTCTTAAATATTTCAAGACGACGTTCTTTCTCCTGCTCCTCATTTTGTCTTGAAATCAAACTTATTTGTTGTGGAGACAATACTGGACGAGATAAAATACCATTTTCCCCATACATTCTATCACGCAAAAAATCAGTATACTCTACTTGCAAATACCTTATTATTTTACAACCAGTAGTCCTATCATAATCAATTATTTGAAATGCATTTTTGAAATGACTGTCTTTTTCATAGATATTCTTAGAGAGTGTGCCTGCAGCATTAATAGCCCAGACAACATTGCCCTGATCGCTCAGTAAGGGTTGAACATCGCCGCGATGTGTATGACCTGTAAAAAACAGATCATAATTATTGGCTAATACATTTGTGATATCCTTCCTTTCAAATTCCTTAAGATGGTCTATTGGGTAATGAGTTACAGCAATTTTTAAATCTAAATCCTTATGGTTTATGGGATTTTCTGTTAATTGATTAATACCCATAACAATTTTATTTGTATCATCTACTCCACAGCGCCAAATAGTATTAACAGAAGTAAAACCAATGTTTAGTTCATTAATAGTTAAAATAATCTGAGAATTGAAGTCTGAATGAGTGTATTCAATATCTCTACAATCTTCATAGTATTTCTTTTCAAATTCTTTAAATGAGGCAGCTCTCCCTGTAACATGAGAAGTTTTCCCCTCAATTAAGCTGATTATATCTTGATTGCTCTTAGCTCTTAGTTCAATACCATCTTCAGCAAATTCATCAATTTTGCTTCTATCTATATCATGATTTCCGGGAGTAAATATGACTCTTGACAAAGGAAGCCCTAATGATGAAGTTATACGAGTCAATACCTTTTCTTTGAATACATTTAATCCACTCAGAATATCGTGCTGGAAACCTTCACCTCCTTTTTCAAGGAAGTCTCCGGAGAATATTATAACATCAATACCCTTCTCCATATTTATCTCTGATAAGGCTTTTATCATGTACTCTAATACATGCTCGGCTTGTTTAAGTTTATCTCCATTCAAATGGAAATCAGATAAATGCAATATTCTAAGAGACTTATCCATATTAATATTTCGTAATTTTAATGCAAAGAAACACTTGAGTTGTGTTTTGGATTTCTCTAAAAAGCAACTCAGGAATATTATAGTGAGATAATTGAAGAAAGTTTATCAAGATGATTCTTGACGTGTACACTCAGTTGCTCTATGAATGTCTCCATAAAATTGTAATCTGGGATTCCGTCAGAACAAGAAGGCAAAAGAATAGTATTCTTTTGAATAGCTCTATATGAAATTGAATCTGTCCACTTATAGCTCTTGGACAAAGACGCTTTTAAGGCTGTAATTAGGAATAAATATACATTCTCTTTACGATATTTTGACTCAACAAGGTATAATGCTAAGTTATGACTGTCATTAGAGACAAAATCATTTTCCTGATAGGAGAAGACGAGGGTTTTGCCTCCGATGAGTATGCAATTGCCCTTATCAAGTAATATGGGATCCACATTTACATAAGTTGAAACACCATTATTAACAGATGAGGCTGTAACATATGGATATATGCCACTATCAGGCGTGATGTCTCGACTAAGCACACAATTTGTGTTCTTTACAAGGAAAATGTCCGTAATTTTATATGTTTTCCAACAAGAGGTATCAATTTTCTTCATGACTAGATTCCTTAGGAATAGTGAATATAAATTTATCTACATCTTCAGAAGCATGAGACTGATATAAGATCTTATTTGCTATTTCCTCTTTAAAATCTTTAGATAAGATTTCACGCTTAAACAATTCATAATCCATAAGAACAGATACAAAGTCCTCCTCAAATAGTTCAAACGGTGGTTTAGGCATTTGGTAACTCATATGTTCGGTGGGAATAACCCACTGAATTGAATCATCACCTGATTGGCGACGAATTACTTCTACCCAGTAATCTTCAATATCTTGCCAACGATTCCGTACATCTTGACGACCTTGATTTTTTACCGTTTCTAGTCCATCCTCAGATATGTAGCAAGCGAATATTGACTTATCTTTATGCGGTTTGCCAGCAGTAAATATAAATATTGAAGTGGTTACCCCCTCATTAAAAGTCTTTTCAGGCAACTTTATGATTTTATCCAATGAATGCTTTTTTAGAAGCTTCTTTCCTCCGTGCTTTTCAAGTTTTTTATCAGGAAGTATGAAAGCACATTTAGTTCCGGCGGGGACACCTTCCAAAACATTTGTAACAATCTTCATACAACCATACTTTTCTTCAAAGGGTGGATTCATTAGGATTTTTGTAATTCCAATGGACTTAATCCATTTACTTGCTTCTTCACTACGAGTATCTAATTGTCTAAGATTAGTTTTACCATCCTTATGAATCAGCATATTTGCACATGCAAGAGCAAAAATCTCACGGTCAAACTCGATTCCGTATAACTGAGTTTTTTGAATTTCCGTCGCTTTATGGGTATTTACGCCTCCAGCTTCTTTAATCATATTGCACATGGACTTTACTAGAAAAGCACCACTACCACAAGCGAAATCACCAACCATATCGTTCTTGTCTACTTCAATAAGTCGATACATTAACGAAGTAATATGATCCGGGGTAAAGACCTGTCCATGTTCTGATTTCTTCTTATAACGATTAAATTCGTTAAAGAAGATGCCCATTACATCTTCACCATTCCAAAAATCAGAATTAATATTATCAGAGATTTGCGAGACCCAGTCTATAAAGTTATCAATAGCCTCTTGGTTCTCTGTGGAGTTCATTTTTATTTCAGAATAGACATCAAGTAAAATGTCAATTTTCTGATTTTGTTTACGTTCTTCTTCAAGAGATTTAGCAAGAGTGGAATGAATCGAAGTATGGAAAGTTTGATAGTTCATTCCTGCAACAAGTGAAGCACCATATCTTTTTGCGACAAGAGCGCAGGCTGTAAATATCATTCTATGATATAAGTTCTTGATGCCAAAGTCAATATGCAGACTGTCATTTATACGCTTGGTAAGAAGATATATCATACCTTTATTGATACGATCTTGTGAGAATAATCCAAGATAATATTCTTTATTTTGAAGCTCGGATTCTCCCTCTCGGCGTAACCCATTTAAGAATACCATGATGTCATCGCCATTGTATAAAATACCGACTACATTCTTGTATTTTGTCCGTGCGATCTTACAATTTTTCAGGAGCTCATCTATGTGTGCTTGTTTGAGGAGTGTTGATGTACTCTTAGTTTCAAGTATAATTGCTGGCAGAAATGGTTTTGACGGAAGATACCACCCATCAGGGCGATCTTTTATTCCTGAAAATCCTAAGCTATTGAAAGAAGTAATCTGTCCAACACCAGATTTGGCATCGGAACTATCTGTAAAACCTAGTATCTGACCTGCTTGGTCTCTAACTTTGTCTTCCGTCATATTTATATAAAAACTCCGGCGGCAGTTATCTGAGGGCTGGCCGAGCCTGTAACGACTGCTTGGGAATTTCAGAATTTGATTGGTTGTTGGCTTCGTCAGCCATTTGTATTTAACCTTGTGGCCATTTTCAGATGTTTATAGTTTCTCCAATTACAAAGTTAATCAATTTCTGTGAAAGTTTGGCTATCAGGCATAAATAAATTTTAACGTCTGCCTGATACGCCACGTTTGGGCTGAGATGGTTTCAGCATTTTGTGGGCCTGCATCATGCAGCGGTAGGCGAAGCGGCGGTCATCTTCATCCGGATTGCGTCCCCACGGCAAGTCGGACGAGGTGCCTCCGCCTCCACATGATTGGGCGAATTGGGTTGCGCCATCGAGATAGCCGAGGAACAGATACATGGCGCACTTCAAGATTTCATTGGGCTGCTCTGCGATAGCTGTCAGAAATTCGCCTTCTAAATCTGCTTTCTGCTCCGATGGCATTGCCGCGAATAGTTCACGGATATCAACAACCAACCTACCGAAGACTGCATCCGTCAGCCTCATGCGCACCTGCTCTTGATTCTTTTCCGTGAACTCGTGGAAATTCTTTTGAGCATTATCGCGTTTCTTGCTGAGTGCATCAAGTTCATCCTGAAGCTCGGCAAGTTGCCGGTCGGCGGTCTTTAGCTTGTCGCGCTTGTCGGCAAGTTTCCGCCCGGTAGATTCAAGCTGGTTTTCAAGTTCGGCGATGCGGCGACGCAATTCGGAAACATCTTCGGCTCCATTCTCTATGTCAGTTCCCAACTGGGCCATCTCGTCATTCAGCTCAGCTTCCTGCCTTTCAAGATTTGCAATCATGGTCGAGAGTCCTTTGACGCGCGTTTCAGCCTTCTTGATTTGTTCTTCAAGTCGGCTCAACTGCCCGGACTTGTCGCTTATAAGAGTTTCGAGTTTGGCGTTTTCACGGTGAAGGTCGCGGTTGTATTCAGCGGTCGAGCGATGCCGTGCGCCGGTAACCTGGATGTCGTCGCCACGGTCAAGACCGTATTTACTGTTCACTTCGGCAAGCCGGGTGTGCAGGTCTCTCATGTGCTGCTTCGCTTCGAATTTGTTCTTGCCTCCGAGTATTTCCTTTGAGCAGAGGCGTCCGTCGGCGGTCAACGGCACGAACACACAGTGGGCGTGAGGGCCTGTCTCGTCGAGATGAACGATGAACGAGGCTACGTTTTCCTCTCCGAATTCATGGCATACAAAACCGTAAACATCCTTTGCCCATCGCTCGATTTCGGGTTGCCGCACAAGATGACCGTTGGTTTCCTCATATTCGTTCAGCAGTTGAGAACCGAAAGCCATCTCACGCATCCGCTCACGATTGCCGCCGAATACGACCATAACTGCACGGTTGGATATGGCGGTCACTCGGGCACCAGGCCGGAGATGTTTTTTGATTATCTCCTCGACCTTGTCGCCTATGCGCCGCGATTTGTCGACTGCGGTTATCCTGCCTCCGGGTCCGACTTGAAAATTCAAGGCAGTTCGGGAGCGGTCGTAATTGTGGTCGGGATTCTTGGCCTTTCGCTCGAAGAGTTCATTGCTCCAGTTGCGCTGATGTTCATTGCTGACATTGGCATCGACTGATTTGACGGGCTTGAAGTCCATCATCTGTTTAGGTGACGACATATAAATATTGGTGCTTTGGGGTATGGTTTGGTTGGGATTGATTATATAACAGGGGTGCTTGCACGGTCAGTCTCCGCATCGGAGCCGCCAACCTTCGCATGAAGGTATATTAGGCTATACCCTCATAGGTCTTATTGCAGGCAATCCCACTACGTCTTTCCGGATGTGCCCGACATCTATTCAATAGCGGCCTCAAAGTCCGGAATACACTGTTTTGTGAAATTAAAATCGGTAGAGATTTGATGAAATGATGAAAGCGTGTGTAACTCGCAGTATTACAGTTCAATTCATTTCATCATAAGATGATATTTAATGAAAGGGGAATAATTGGAGGCTTCTCAACGCCTGTAAAATCTTCTGATGAGAGCCTACGGCGTTATAACTTGCTTATTTTCATCCCTTTCATTAAAGTATTCATCAATTCATCAAAACAATGATAAATTCAAAATAAAATCTTTGGTAACGGTGTAATATCTGCCGACGGCTGTCTTGGCGGTGTACTTTGCTGGGTACATGCCGACAGCATAGGCGCGGTAAGTGAGGGAGTTCGAGACCGGCTTGAGGTGCCAGTAGATCTGTAGGAGACGCCGTATCTCGCTTGTATCGGCACGGACATTCCGGTAATTGAGTAAGGTGGCGATGTCGTTCACCACGAATGACACCGATGATTCGCCGGTGCTGTCCATGATGTCCATGAGCAGTTCGGCAACCTCAAACTCAATCTTGGAGCGGTTGGAGATTACGATGCGGTTCAGGGCGGCGGTGCGCAGCTTTTCCGGACTGAACCACATTCGGTTTTCGCATTGTACCGACAGTTCTCTTTGCATAAGGAAGTGCAGAAACGCAGGAATCTGTGCCACAAGTTTCTTCATGAAGAACGGGTCGTCAGTTTCCAGAGAGTTGACCTTGCGCACCCAGTAGCGAACTTCTTCGCGGTCGATTACAATGGGGAAATGCTCATTGTTGGAACAGAGGACGAACTTGCCGAAAAAGGCAATCTCGTTTCGGTCCTTGCCCTTGGACTCCATCTTGTATGAGGTTGCCGTACTGAGATTCTTCAGTCGCTCTGAATCCTCGCGGCGCGACAGCAGAACTTCATCTACCATGATAAGCAGCTTCCCCGCCCAATCGGAATTGAACTTGCTGCGGAAGTCCTCGTTGGTGTTGAAAGTGGCGTTGTCCTGAAAGATTGCCTTGAGCAGATTGAGGAAAGTGGTCTTACCGGTGTTGCGTTGCTCCGATACCAATATCAGAATCGGGAGTTTTTGAAGCGGCATCTGATACAGCAACTGGATATAGTCAAGACCATACTCGTAATGCTCCTCAAAGATGTGGCGAAGCAGGCCGTCAATCGCGCTCCAGTCTCCCGGTTCGGGATGATGAGTGATTGGCTCATAGAGATTGTATGCGTTGCCGATTATCTTGCGGTAATCGGTATGGCTCGGAACTGTGCAGAAACAGTCATACTTCGGCACATCATTCAGATAATCCTTTCCGAAGTCAGCCTTGATGATTGAAGCCTTCCAATAGACGAGACACTTACAAGTGGTGCCGTTCGCCTGCGGTCGATTGACTTCACGATAATAATCCGTGCCGACTCGGATATAGGGGCACTCACTGTCGTCTTGATTCGACAGGCCATTTTGCTCCATTGTAATGTCAGTACATCCTACATCCATCACCTGCGATTCTTCATCCAGTGCCGCATCGCAGTGAGTAGCTTCATCGACATAAGTCGGAAGCAGCTTGATAGATTCAGTTGTCATATCGCGCCTTTTATCATGCGTTCAACATCTGACAGGCGGTATCTTACCTTATTGCCTATCTTAATCTTCTCAAGATACTTGTCATTGTCCCATCTCCATAAGGTCGATAAGGTCACGCCGAGCATTTTGGCTGCTTCCTTGGCGGTGATGTAGATTTCTTCAAGAGGCGCGTTTGCCTCAATCTGTTCCTGATTCCAGGCTTTGAAAGCCTCACGCAGATCATCAATATTCATGATGACCATCGTCGTTTGTTTTGGACTTGTATTTTGGTCGTTGTAGAACATTAAAACTTTAAACGGTTATTGTTTATCAGCGCAAAAATGATTGCGTAATTGTTTGATTTTTCCGCAAAGTTATAATGCATAAAACGGTTTGTCAATAGCTCCGCAATGCTTTTAAGTATCTATAATAAAGAAGATTATATTTATATATAAATCAAAAGACCATTTTGAATTAGCAGATGTTCACATTAGATTTCCGCTCGACGGAACTTCATGGAACAAATCGAATATATCTACAAGAAACTGGCAGCAAATGGGGGTTTCATGGCAGGCATAAATTTTATCATTTATTAGAAAATGCTCCCGGATTTATAAATGTCGGATTAGGACTATTTAACTATCCTCTTTATGCAAATTCATTCATGCAGCCATCGTTTGTTTTACGATGACAAAAGAAATCCGACAACGCGAACTATCGAATTGCCGGATTAAAGATGGAGTATTGCTGAATTTTCTTCTATTGCTGATCCATTACCTCCCAATGGCCGCCTTTGTCTGGGCCGATACGACGGATTCTACCATTTGATATCAATGATTCCAATCTGCGCTTGACACTACTTTCGTGTAACCCTAATGCCAATGCTATTTCAGCTCTACTGATTGATGGGTTATCTCTCATCAATTCAAGTATTTTTGTTTTCTGGTCGGTTTTCTGGTCGGTTTTCTGGTCGGTTTTCTGGTCGGTTTTCTGGTCGGTTTCTGGTCGGTTTGTATCTGTGCTCTCTGAACCTTTGAACTGTTCAATGTCGGTTGTGCCGCCCAGGTTGATTGCTACGAATTTCTCGCGGGGAATGTGGACGGTAACGCCTCCCTGCTCCACCGAGAAAGTAGGTGGAGTTAGACCATCGGTCTTAAAGCCGTTGACAATCTTTTCGATGCCTCGGCCCCATGCCTCAATGAATCCGGCTCGGTAGAATGCTTCTGCCATTTTGGGATTACGAGGCTGAGAGGTATGCTTACCCATAAGCTTCTCGACGGATAAATCATCGGGCAGCTTGCCTTCGTTCCAAAGTCGGATGTGGTCGCTATAAACGCTCATCTGCGTCCAAGTTCCCTGATGGTCGCGGTGGACGATTGAGTTGCAGATGATTTCGCGTAAGGCTTCTTCGGGGAGTTCAAGCGGTTCTATGCGCTGCATCCCCTCATAGTGAATGGGGCGAATAAGATACTTTTCGTCCAAAACACGCATCACTCTTTCTGGCATCTGTATAAGATTGCCGTCAACAATCTCCTGACTCAACAGATCAAAATTGGTAGATCCGAAACGCCCTATCTTGAAACTCGACGTAACGAAACGCCGTTGCGGATGTTTGCCAAAAAGCAGAATGGCACCATTGCAAGGCACTCCGTCCTCCATGAGTCCTAAATTCGAAATAACATCCTCCGGTGTGGAACTCTCCGCATCGGGCGGCATCCGCTTCTCCTTGATACCTTTCTTCAAGAAATAACGGATTGCCTCCGGGTCTATATCGTCAATCGTCGCGCCATAACAGGGCATATCTTCCCAGCTTCTACCGAATTTCTTCATTAGAAACTGCTGCAATGCCAGTCCGCGCAACTCCTGATTGGTCGCGCCGCTTCGCATATAGAAAGCGCCTTTATAAGAGAGGGGAATGTTGGAAGGCTCAATGTCAATCTCGATTATATCCTTTCCATCGCGCTCTATATGACTGACAGCAGGAACGATACCCAACATCGTAACAATCTTGTTGGGAATATCCTCCAGCTGCTGATGAAGATGCGTAACGCCAACGACAGACATATCATCGTCGATGCCAACGTATATCCGTCCGCCTTGTGCATTAGCGAAGCCGCACACCCACTTTAGGTATTCATCTTTCCAAATGCGCTTATATTCAGTATTATGATTCTCGTTGTTCATAATGCATATTCAGCAAATATACGCTATTTCAATAACCCATGACATTGACAAGTTCACGCTTCATGTCCTCGTCTATCTCGCGGTATCTTGCGAAAGCCTTGCTACCTACGGAATGACCACTCAAAGCTCCGACAAGATTTTGGTCTTTCACCTTCTTGTAGAGGTTGCCTACAAAGGTTCGCCGCGCCATGTGACTGGTTGCGATGGTATTGATAGGCACCTGTTCCTCAATGCCGGTTGTCGGATTGAGGCGAGTTACAAGGCGTGTTATTCCTGCCGCTTCGAAGATTTCCTTGATGGCCTCATTATATTTCTGCTGGGATATAAACGGAAGCAACCGACCATCCTTGACTTCTTCCCGATGTTTGTCAATGATGAGCTGCGCCCTGTCCGAGAGCGGAACACGAATTGTTTCCGGGCGTTCCTCGGCGGTCTTAGAAGCGATGTATTCCACGCCGCCATTGATTACATTGGCAGGAGTCATCTTCATCATATCACCCACGCGGCATCCGATACAGCATTGGAAAATGAATATATCCCTCTGCGTATCAAGATGCTTGTTGTGCGAGAAATCGAAATCGGCGAGCTGCAACACCTCTTCATCCTTAATATAGATAGGAGTGCCGTATTTCTCATAGACGGAGCTAACATACTTTGCAAAAGGATTATTCATGGTGATTCCTTGGGCATGGCACCAATGAAACAGAGCCTTGAAGCGTTTCGTAAAAGTCACCATGTAGTTATCGCTTCTCGGTTTTGGCCTCTTGACCTTATGTGTCTTATGAGTAATGGAAGGGTAAGACTTATATATGTTAGGATACTGATCATACAGTTCCGCCTCAGCCCGAAGGAAAGCCTCGAAAGCATAGATATCCTCAGTCATGCAGGTGTCGAAAGAAAATTTGTAAGATTTTTTGTCCGTCAGACGCTGATACATCTCAAAGCGATGCAACGCGCGCTGAAGGACACGGTAATGCCGCTCGCGTGGTTCCGACAACTGTTTCTGCTTGAGAAATTCGTCTATAATATCGTCAAATGACAGCTTCTTTACCTTTACCTCTTTCGGTGCATACTTTTCAGGATTACGCCATCGATCAATCTCTTTAGCGATGAAATCCTTTGTGAGCTTTTCGTGAGGTGTGGTCTCAGTCAGTTTCAACAGGAACTGTTCAAGAGACACCAAAGAACCCTCCACCTCCCGAAGCTCTTCCAGTTCTTTTTGGTTGGCTCGTGGTTTTACAATTTCACCATTCTTAAAACGGGAGGCGGATACATATAAGCCGGTCTTAAGTCTGAGTTGGATAGTCCGGTTAATAGTTAATCGGAAGAGGATTTCAGCTCGACCATATTGGTCGGCTTTAGCTGATAATGAGCGTACTATCTTTGCCATAAGGAGAGATTTACTATGTTTAATGCAAAGTTAATACTTTAGACCGATGCCACCAAATTTTTGTCTGCAAATTGTCTGCAAAAATAAAATCTAAGAAAACAAGAATGAAATTCTTATTTGAAACAATGCGATTTCTATCAAACTATATAGCACTAAATCAGCAAATTATACATCTCATGACATTCCATACTTATTTCACTGCATTTCAAACTTCTGCTCCCAGGCGGATCACAGATAATTAAGCAGTCAGAAGAACGTCTGACTGCTTTTTCTTCGAAAGATACATGGTTCTACACCAGCAATTGCACAAAGCGATTTGGGATAAAAAAGTCCTATTTTATTCAGTGTAGCGATATGAGTGAATAAATTTCGCTATATTAGCAGTCTAAAACGGACTGTAATGAAACCTGCATTATTAAATCTCCCGGCTGAGCGAAACGAATTGTTGTCGCGTCCATATCACCCACGGCATACCAAGTATGACGCAAATGAACTTTTTGCAGAACCCGTTTTTCAAACAAATAGTTGTAGAAAAAAAGCAATTGTCCTTAACGCCTCACAATTAAAGAATCATGGATAACAAATATAAATATTTAATTTCAGTTTTAGATCAGTTTTGTAATGAAGCGCCAGAGGCATACAAGCGCTATGATCTTAATTCGCCTAAGACCAATATTGAAAATGCCAGATCTCGAGCATTTATCCATTTATTCTTAAAAGTTAAGTTTGGACTTATCAGCTTTGAGGAGAGAGAATACCTTATTACCGATGGACCGGGTGATGGTGGCATTGATGCATATTATATAGATTCTGAGAATAAGAAGCTCTACATTATCCAATCAAAATTTCGCAATACAGATCAAAATTTCATCACTAAAGAAATTATGCTTGATGAATTGTTGAATATGGATATTGAGCAGATTACTGATGGCAATACTGTGAATGAAGATGGAGAGCGATATAATGGTAAAATATGCCAATTTATATCGGACCTGCAACAAGTATCAGATCTACCAAAATATCAAACGAAAATAATAATACTGGCAAACGTCAACTCCAAGCACAAACAAAAATTAAAGAAAATAACGGGTGGGTACAATGTGGATATATACAATCATGAACGAATCTATTCCGAACTGTTGTTTCCATTGATATCCGGAAGCTATTTTAACCCGACGGAATTAAAAATAACTCTGAATGTGGATAAAGAAAGCGCAGGGCATAGAATACAATATTATCCACTCACCCAATATGGGGATTGCACTGTCAATGCCCTATATGTACCAACTATTGAAATCGCAAAAATTCTATGGAAATATAAAAACTCCATTCTGAAATTTAATCCTCGAAGCTATCTTGATCTGGCATCAAGTAGCATAAACAAGAAAATTGCGGGTTCGATATTAAATTTACAGACCAATGAGTTTGCCTTATTCAACAACGGCATTACCATGCTCTCTGATGAAACCATCTATAGCGATAAAGTTGGCAAAAAGAATAAAGCTGAAATAATAGTCCTTAATCCCCAAATAATTAATGGCGGTCAGACTGCCTATACTTTAAGCATACTTTATGCGCAAAATCAAAACAATATAGATATATTTAATAATAAGGAAGTTTTATTAAAAATAATATCTTTCAATACAGAGGATGGTGACAATGTGTCTCTTAATAATAAGTTAAAATTAATTGAAGAAATTTCCATAGCTACCAACCAGCAATCCCCGGTAAATGAAGCCGATCGCCGAGCAAATGACAAAGTGCAAATAGAATTACAAAAACATATCTTCCAAGATTTCGGTCTGTTCTATGAACGTAAGAGAGGTGAGTTCGGAGACGGCATAAGAGCAGGGTATATAAACAGACAGAATATTATTGATCGGGAACAATTCCTTCGTATTTGTTTAGCTATAAAAAATGACCCTGTAAAAGCGCGCTCCGGCACGGCACATCTTCTTTTTGAAAAAAAACAGATTTGACGCAATACTGCCGGACGCCTCTGAATATAGAAAATATATCTATGGATATCGAGCCTACGAGCAAATTGGGAAACTGCCCAATGTCTCCTATAATGCTAAGACTTACGCTCGGTTTGCAATCGTCAATGTGCTTATTTCTCTATATTATGATGAAAACCTTCCTTTGCATAAATATGACGAAGATTTGACAACTCACCTTAATATTTTGATAGAAAAATGGGATGATTTTGAAACGTATGTCAGGAATGCAGATCACAATAAGAAATATTATTTCAAGGAAGTTTTCGATAAAGCTACAGGCGAACGTACTATTGAGACCAATTGGACGGCATATTACAAAGGGCGTACACTTATATCAGACATTTCAGCCTTCTTTTTTAAACAAAATGATTCCAATTAGACTCCTGTGGCAAGTCTGTTGTTTTTATCAAGGTAGTCAATTTTTATGAGAGTTTGGTTATTAGGTTTAAAGGTTTTTCGGCTACTTTTCGGGCATGAGAAGGATTTATAGAATAGGGCTATGAGATTTGACTACATTTGGCTATTTTTGCAGCTATAGGAATTAAAAATGCGGTTGTGTTAAGGACCTTCATGTTTTACTTTCCCATAGGAAGCCGCAGGCCGCACTGAAAGTAACCCTTCATGGAGCGAAGCGGAATGAGGGAACAGACAATGATAAATAATAATTGAGTCACGGAGGGACGATTCTGTGGTGCAGAATATTACATCTACCACAGAGGCATACCATCGTAGCGCCTATACGTTTGTCAGACTCTTTCAATTTTCATCTCACCACCCTGCGTCTGAAATAATATAATTTGTCCGTTATCCACTATTTGAGTTTAGATTGTTGTAGAATGTAGTTGAAAGAGTAGGAGCGGTCAACGAGAGTGTGCGGAATTATGATGTAGTGCCAGGGTTTGCCACCGTTTTGTGCAGTAAACTCGGAAGCTCGGCGGCAGAACTCGCTGGCGGCTTCTGCTTTAGCCAGTACGTCCGGATTATAGACATCATTAGCCGCCTTGGTTTCGCACATATAGATAGCATCTGCAGTTTCCACAATGAAATCCGGCTCATATTTCTTCGCTCCGCTCGACCAGTAGATATTGAACTGATTGGGTACGGGGCGAATCCATTTAAGCACCTCGTCGTTGGTTTCGAGAATGAATGAAAAATCCAGCTCGGTGGAACTGTCGAAACGATATTTGGTGTAATAAGATTTTTTGAAGCCTACATAAACAAACTTAACAACGGTTGATTTCTGAGTCGGTACAGGCTCATGAAAATCTAATGTACCCCAGTTGTTGACAATAATTTGTTGATCTAGGATTTTGGAGAAAGGAAGAACCTTATTGATTTTGAACTCACCCGGAATAATACGGTAGTGCTCTTTCATCTGCTTATAAATGTTGTCTGCAAGACTTTGTTTGAAAGCGTGAACACGTTCATTCAAATCATCGTCGGTGATGCTGGGAGCATTGTTGCGGATAGCATTGACGGCTTGACCGACAAGTTTATAAAGCAGGTCTGAAACCTCGTCATAGTCCACATCGTCAAAGTCGATAAGCGAAGTAATAAGCTGTTCGACAGCAGGTCGTTTTGAGCTACCGGATTTACCGGCGATAACCTCGAAGTCAGTAGAATCATGCAGACCTTGACGGATAATTTCGCGATGCAGTTCATCGAGATTATAGCCGTTGGAGGTGTCAAGGTCGAAATCCTCAAAGATAGCCTTGACGTTCTGCTGTTCAACAACGATGCGCGGTATCTCGATAACATTATTTTTGTAGTCCTCGACAACAATATTGATAACTTCATCGACCTGTGCAATTTGTTCGGCGGCATCTTGTTCGGCGAAAAGGCTATCCTTGACACTCTCCTTGATAGTTGCGATAGCTTTTTCGCGGAGTTTCTGTTTGACCTCTTTCTTTTGGAGGTCACCAAAAGAAACAACGCCTTCGGCGGCGATGTTGGAAATAGCAGATTCAACGGCTTTGCCAACCTGGGTTACATACTGCTTCGACTTTTCGCTGATTTCTCCTTTGACCTTTTCAATCTGCTTCTGGATTTTTTGTTCTGTTGATGTCGGAGTGGTTTCCACCCGACCGCCTTGGTCTCTTTCGTCACGATCTTCAAGCTCAATAAAAGAAACTCGTTTGAGAAGCGAATTGCCCTTGTTGGCTTCGTCGATAACTTTTTGGAAATTATCATGTGCGATAACAGTAAGCGTGTCAACGTCCTTATTGCCGGTGCGTTGTCCGCCGTAAGGCAAACGCAAGCCACGTCCGATAGTCTGCTCGATAAGTATAGCCGCATTTGAAGCGCGGAGGGGGATAATCGTATAAAGATTGTTCACGTCCCAGCCCTCTTTGAGCATATTGACGTGTACGACAATTTCTATTTCATTGTCGGTCGATTCGAGAGCGAGAAATTGACGTTCGATGTCTTCGTCCTTTTTAGAACTACTGTCAATGCGTAATACCTTACCCTTGTATGCTCCGTGATAAATGCGGTCGCTTTGCAGTAACTCCTCGACTGACTTGGCGTGGTTGATATCACGACAAGCCACGAGAATGAATGGTTTGACAACGGGCAGCCCATTCTGCTTGGCATACATCTCTATGGCGAGCTTTGTTCGCTCATGACAGGTAATTCCGTCTTCAAGCTTGATAATTTCTACCTCGTCCGGAGTGTAATTGTCTTTGTTGAAATTGCGAGCCTTGGCGATTGCCGGATTTTTGACGTAAAGACCATCATCGAGTGCTTCGGCAAGGTTGTATTCCAACACAATATTCTTAAATGCTTTCCCCTTTTCATCGAAGGGTGTAGCCGTCATTTCAAAACCAAGTATCGGACGAAGTTCATTTATGGCTTTTTTAGAGGCATCGCCGTGATAGCGGTGTGCCTCGTCCATAAGAATAACGAGGTCCGGGAGTGAAGCAAGGTAGTCGAAATACGATTGTCCGAGATATTCGGATAGACGACGCATACGGGGCAGCCCTTTTGTGTTCTCCTTGCTATCTTTGTTGAATTTAGAAATATTGAATATATTGATTTCAATATCAGAGAACAGACTGCCGGTGCGCTCATTGTAATTCTCCCCGGTAACTATTCTCGGCGGTTTACCGACAAATTCGCTTATGCCCTTGAAAACATATTTTGAATATGATTCGTCGCCGAAGTCCTTTATCAACTTTTCGTAGAGCGTAAGATTAGGAGCGAGAACAAAGAAGTGCTTGATTCCTTTTTTGAGGTATAGATATGCAATGATTGCGCCCATCAGTCGTGTTTTCCCAATGCCGGTGGCGATGGAAAAAGCAAGCGAAGGGAAGTCCCGGTCAAAACCTTTGACCGTCGACACGATAGATTTTACCTTTGCAAGCTCAGCCGCGATGAACATTTCGAGCATATCCGGGTCAGTCGGTGGCTTTTTCAACGAGAGTTTATCCGTTATTCTTGCCGTCAGTTCAAGTGCTTTCGCCAGCGGTTTGCGAAGTGATAGCCTTTGACGTATGTAGTTAGTCTGTGAATCCATAGTGTCGCTTTATTTTAGCTTTGATTCAATTTCTTCTATTGTAGGTAAGGTGCTCTTGAAATTCTCCGGCAATAGTCTTTCGAGCTGATATTGGGAAATGCCAATAGGTAGATTGTATCCCTCCAATGAATATTGAGCCAGCACATTATCCTTGGTCTTGCAGACGAGCAGGCCTATCGTTGGATTGTCTTGCTCTGTTTTCAACAGATGGTTGACTGCTGTCACATAAGTGCCGAGTTGTCCGAGATGCCCCGGCTCAAATTTTGTTACCTTGACCTCAATCACGCAGTAACAACGTAATTTAAGATTGTAAAACAGCAGGTCGGTGAACTGTTCTGTATCGCCTACTTTCAGACGGTATTCTTTCCCTACATATGCAAAACCTTCGCCCAATTCCAGAAGGAATCGGGTAATCTCAGAAAGTAAGGCGTCTTTAAGTTCTCTCTCCTTATAGGATTCCGTCAGATTTACGAAGTCGAATATATAGGGATCCTTGGTCAGCTCTTGGGCAAGTTCACCGGCAGGTTGTGGTAACTGTGTATTGAAATTGCTGACAGCATTTCCTTGACGCAAATGTAAGCTTGTGTCAAGCATATGGTCAAGCACAGCTCTTGACCATCCTTTTTCTATACATTCCTTAACATAAAAGAGCGCAATATCCGGCCGATTGAAATATTTGTCAATCAGCAATCTATGATGCCCCCATGGGAGTTTGAATAAAATTCCCCCAACTTGTGGGGTATTTGTAGATGCAGATTTCCCCTCAACTTGTGGGGAAATTGAAGAATACATCTGATAAAACTGACGAATGTAATATAGATTATTAACCGACAGACCTTTGGCTTCCGGTAATATGGCTTTCAGGTCACGGCTGAGAGTATTGAAGAATCCCCGACCATATTTGTTTTCCTCCTGACGCTCTACTATATCATGACCCAAAGACCAGTAGAATTTCAGTAATTCCTCATTGACTGATATTGCGGCTTTGATCTGCGATGAACGGTATCGCTTGGATAAATCAGCCACCCAGTCAGTATAATCTTTATCAAGAATCAGTTTGCTCATAGATTGAAAAGATTTGGTTCCTCTGACTGTTCAGATTCACTATCGGACATTGGATTATCATTAAGTTCCGTGTCTTCCCATTCTTCGTTGTCGATGTCAGGTACTGACACGATGTTGAGGGAATAATCGTCGCGGTCGAACTCGCAGGTGTCAAGGAGAACTTTGGGGATTTTCTTGATGGTGATATTCGGGAATTTGTTGCGGCACTCAGGTTGGAACTTAGTGCAGCAGATAAGTAGCGATTCATCTTCACCTAACTGGTCGTGAATGGTTTCGAGCATTTCGGCTGTAATCAGTTGGGTTGTGGTGAAGATGAAGTCGTGCTCCGAACTATGGCCTTGTATCCAATACATTTCAGCGTCGGGCGAGTAGGTGAAGCCCTGATGCTTAGCCATTGCAGCGGCAAGCATATCAGCATTGTAATCCTTGTTGATTACAAGGTTGCCGTATTTGTCCTTATTTAGAAGGCTCGGTGCAAGTTCATAGAACTTAAAGCCGCCACCACCTTGCCAATTTACAGCCTTTGAGATGCCCCCTTGCTCGCCCTCTATAACTTTTTTCATGCGGACTGCGCTATGAGTGTAAGCGTGGTCGCCAAGTTCCACTCCTATCCATCTGCGCCCCATCTTATGAGCGACTGCTGACGTAGTTCCAGATCCAAGGAAGCTGTCAAGAACGATGTCCCCGGGGTTAGAACCCAAAATAAGAATACGTTCAATCAACTTTTCTGGTTTAGGAGTATCAAAGATAGACTCGAAGTTTAGAGCTTTAATCTCTTTTTTCGCATCCTGATTATGACCAACTTCTTGATACGGCCAAAAGGTCATAGCTACGATACCATCCTTGACCTCTGTGATGAATCGCTTTATCGCCGGAACATTATTGCCGTCAGGTCCGAACCATATTCTATTATCATCAACGTATTCTTGGAATCGTTCTTTATTAAGTCGCCATGAATATCCCTCGGGGGGATAGCAAACACGCCCCGAAGGAGTAGTAATAGGATAAATGTTTTCTTGCACAGCAGGTCCAACTGATAAATCTCCTGCTTTCCAGATTCCGCGAGGGTCGTTATCAGGATTTTTATATCTGTCGTTTGCCTCCGCACTACGGGGCAGACGATTCAATTCAAACTTGTCTGTACGTTCCTTGGTATAAACAAGTATAGTATCATGGCATCGGGAAAGCGTTTTTTTGAGATTGATAGGCGAATATGACCGTTGCCAAATAACTTCATCAACGAAGTTTCTGCGCCCAAACACTTCGTCGCATAGCACTTTAAGATAATGGCTTTCGTCTGCGTCTATGGAAATCCAAATGGAACCTTCCGGCTTAAGTAACTTATGCAGAAGTGTCAATCGCTCTCGCATAAGTGAGAGCCAAATGGAGTGTTCCAGCCCATCATCGTAATGCGTAAACGCATTACCAGTGTTATATGGAGGGTCGATATAGATACATTTGACTTGATTCTCAAATGTATCAATGAGTGCGCGGAGTGCAAGAAGATTGTCGCCGTGAATTAGCATATTGCCCGGCCATGGCTTCCCATTGGGAAGCGTACCGGTTTCGACCTCCCCAAAACTATATTCTGGGGTGTCAAGGAGCAAACGTGGCTCTATGGCAAGCGGCTCGTCCTCCTTGCCAATCCACGTCAATTCCAGTTTATTTATCTTGTTCTGTGCCATTTTTCGTTAACATTATTTTGTCCTTAGGGAGATAATACGTATGAAAAGCCTCAATCTTACGAATTGGATAAAACGTTTCATATAGCCAATTTGATATTTCCACAATTTTCTCATTTTGCCAGAAAAGTCTTGTCAGAATTTCTGAAATTGAAGGCAAATGAGCATAAATTGCTTCTGATGAAAAACTCTCTGAACTATCTGCCGATTGGAATAGAAGATTATGAGAACGATGTGAGTTATATAATTCTTCAGTTATAAAACCTCCTTGATGCTTTATACAATTAGCCCATTCAGCAATACCGTATTTATTATGATTTCTAAAATCATAGTAATTTTTAAATTGAGAATAAAATTTACAAAATTCTTCATTCGATAAAGAAAACAAATTCAAATCCTTAGTAAATTGACTGTCTATCTTTATTTGTTCTTTGATACCATCAATTTCTTTATGATCGAAAGTTGATAAACGGCATTCATCTTTAATCAATTTTCTATACTCCTTTGATGTATGGAAATCAGAATTAAATCCGAATCCAAATAAAAGAATTTGTAAAAAATAGTCATAACATGATTGGTAAGAAAGTATCGCGTTACAAACGTTAAAAAAAGCGATGCTATCTGAAACGGCTGATATGTTGTTTATTGAATAGTTTCCTTGATTAATTTTATCCGATAATTCAATAAATTTCCAATAGGCTACAAGAGATTCTTTAGTAACTTCAAAAGTCTCATTCTGTATGTCAGCCAAAGTGAAATCTAAAAGGTTGTGTTTTATTTTGAAATTCTTTAGCCTCATTATACAATCCTCCAATGAAAGGTTATTAATTTGGTTTGCTCAATCTTTTGGGCGAGCATTGCTTCAACTTTGGCGATAAGGGTTTCTTTCTTCTCGTCAACATCATCTTGGGCTTGATAAAGATTGAGGCGTTTTTCACTGCGACGCTTTTCAAGGTCTTTGATAAGGCGTTGCAGACGAACCTTTTCATCAAGGCGCGAAGTCTTTTTGCTCTCGCTTTTGCGGAGCTTGATTTCAGCGTCGATGTCGCGCAGTTCCTTTTCAAGTCCGGCCTTTACGTCCTCAGCCCAGTTGTCGAGTTTTTCCATTTCTTCCTCGAAGAAAGAATTATTGCGCTCGGCGTTTGCGGCGGTAATTTCTGCACGTTGGGTAGTAATTGCATCAGCGAGAGCAGCGGCAGTCGCCTCGGATAGTTCCGCAGTCAGCGGATCTTCCGTGCCGGGCAATCGAAGCATATACTCGGCAATATCGGGTGGGATGGTTTCGCCCTTGTCAGTGATGCAAGCGTGTAGAAGAATATCCTCTTTCTCGAAAGAGTCGATGGTAAGCTGCTCAACAGTGAGCCAACCCGACTGACCGACAAGCTGCTTAATAAAAGCAACATTGAGCGGTGAGTTACTATAATCGAGCGTAACTTCCGAGAGGGTTCCGGGCTCGGCTTTAAGTCCGGTGAGCATATATTGAGCGAGAGGGTCGCCAATTCTGTAAGGGCGTACACCTTCGGGCAACTTGGTTGTGCGCCGCTGCTCGGAGCTTACCATCTTATATTCGCCGGGGAAACGGCGATACCAACTAACAGCTCCGTTATCGACAAACGGGTGAACGACAAACGAATGGTCGGCATCGTTGAAGTCGGCTTGGTCGGCAAGGTAGCTTCGAGTGAGTTGCCAAAGGATCTGCTCGAATTGATTGAGATTGTCGCGTGTTTCTGCAAGGTCGCTGCGAAGTTTCTGCTTTACTGATTCATCGAAGTTCTCCAAAAGAGTTGTGCGTGCTTTGAGCATCTTGTCGGAAATCTGCTCTTGCAGTTCCTCTTGCAATGCGTCGAAAGCCTCTTTAATTTCTTTGGGCGAGCGGCATAGTTGATATATCTGCGCTATGCGCTTCTCAAAATCAACGCCATTGCCGATTGCTCCGAGAACTTCGTCGGAAGCGCCGAACACTCCGCTGAAAAGCTGAAACTTTTGGTCGAGCAATTCATAAACGCGAACATCAGCGGCATTGGCTTTATTGAGAAAGTTGATAACAACGACATCGAAATTTTGACCGTAGCGGTGGCAACGTCCGATGCGCTGTTCTATACGCTGCGGATTCCACGGCATATCGTAGTTGACTACAAGCGAACAGAACTGAAGATTGATACCCTCGGCGGCTGCTTCGGTCGCAATCATAATAGTAGCCTCGTTGCGGAAGTAGTCAACAAGAGCTGCGCGTTTGTCGGCTGTTGCCGAGCCTGTAATCTTCGGTGTGCCTTTATGCTTTTCTTTCCATGCCTTGTAAATGGCGGTGGATTGTTTGTCTGAGTTTGAACCATTGAAAAGCACAACCTTGCCTTTGTAGCCTCTCTTTTCGAGAAGTTCAAACAGGAAGTCTTGGGTGCGGCGTGATTCAGTAAAGATGAGAGCTTTTTTCGGTGCGCCGAGGACTTCAAGTTGAGCGAAGCCCTGATTTAAGCCCTCAAAAAGCTGTTCGGCTTTTGAGTTACGTTTAATCTTGAAAGCGAGGTCGCGGAACTTTTCGAGATCTTTAATCTCCAGTCTGACGCGCTCGATGTCTTCGGGCGAGAGCATTTCGTCCTCGTCAGGCTCCTCCTCGTCTTCTTCATCGTCAAGCCATTCTTCAGTTTCGCTCTCGTAGTCCTCGTAGTCATACTTGAAAAGATCATCATCCGACTGCTCAACGCTTTGGCGTTTTAACTTCGCCTCCAACTTTTCAATGAGGGCGCAGAGGGTGCCATAGATGGCGTGGGTCGAAGAAGCAAGAAGTTTACGGAGTATAAGCGTCATAAGTTGACGCTGACTGTTTGGCAGTGCATATAGGCGCGGACGTTGCAGATACTCCGAAACGAGGTCATAAAGTTCCTGTTCCTGTCTGGTAGGAAAAAACTCTTGTAGTATGGCTATACGCTTGGTATATCTTACATATTCAAGAACTTGACGACGCAGTGTCCGCTTGCAGAGCGGCGCGAGACGGCGACGCAAGTTCTGATAATCAGTCTCGTCGAGATTGCGGTTATACTGCAGCTTGAAACTTTTGAGATCGCCAAATGCATAATCGTCAATAATGGTAGTCAGACCGTAAAGTTCAAGAATCGAGTTTTGGAGAGGCGTTGCCGTAAGCAGGATTTTTTTGCGGTCGGCAAGTGCGTTCTTTATCGTGTTGGAAATTTTATTGGTGGGTTTATAGACATTGCGTAGGCGGTGCGCCTCGTCTATAACCACCAAATCCCAGTTTGTCTGTTTGAGGTATGGGGCTTTTGTCTTTGCGAACTGGTATGAGCAAATAACGATTTCCTCGCAGTTGAACGGGTTTAGATTGCCATCCTCAATATGGCGGTTGAAAGTTTTGGCTTCAAGAATACGCGACGGCAGAAAGAACTTCTCTTGAAGTTCAGCTGCCCACTGCTTGCGTAGGTTAGCCGGAGCAATAATAAGCAGGTGTCGGCGATGTTCAGCCCAAAACTGCGAGAGAATGATTCCGGCCTCAATGGTTTTGCCAAGGCCCACCTCGTCGGCAAGTATTGCTCCTTTTGAGAGTGGCGATTTGAAGGCGAAAAGAGCCGCGTCGATTTGGTGAGGGGTCAAATCGACCTGCGCATCCTGCAAAGATGCCGTGAGCTTACCGAGACTGTCGGAAGGCAGACTCCTTGTAAGCCAATAGGCGAAATATTTCTGTTGCGCTGCGGTCAGCTCCATTTAATATTTAAATACTCCGGTGGCAGTTATCTGAGGGCTGGCCGAGCCTGAAACGACTGCTTCCGGGGGATTAATAAGATTGGTTTAGTGGCGTGTGGCGCCAATAGTTTGATTCGATCCGGCCACTTTTCAGATGATGATAGTTTCTTAAAAGACAAAGGTAGTCAATTTTTGTGAGAGTTTGGTTATTAGGTTTAAAGGTTTTTCGGCTACTTTCCGGGCATGAAAAAGATTTATAGAATCGGGCTGTGAGATTTGACTACATTTGGCTATTTTTGCACCTATAAGAATTTTGACGATGAAGAATTATGACGATGAAACACAAAGTTAAGGCCACGGTGCTTGACACCAAGTTCTATCCCGAATACCAGCGGCAGTATTGCGCCAATCCTTGTTCGGGCAAATGTCCGGTCTATAACAAAGGAGATGAATTCGTTTTCTTTCGCGATGATGAGCGCGCTGACTACTGGCATTGCGGACTGAACAGTTCTCGCCGACATGCCCGAACAGCTCTTTCAGCATTGAGTAACGTTCTTTTCTCTGCTCATACGGCAGGGAATTATAGCGTTGCATCCACTGCGTCGCAACCGCCTTCATCTCCAGGAAAACCTTATCGTGGCAGTCATAATACTCTCCTGCCAAACATTTTTCAAGTTCAGTCATGCCTGCTGATATTCCTTGCGGTGATTCATGACGCGCTTCATGTTGGCCTGCGCCCACTCCGTAAGCTGCTGAATCAGTGGGAGAAGTGACTTCCCGACCTCCGTAAGCCGGTATTCGACTTTAGGCGGCACGACGGCATACACCTTCCTGTCAATGAAGCCGTCGGCCTCCAGGGTGCGCAGCGTGGATGAGAGCACTCTTGACGACACGTCGGGAATCAACCGGCTGAGTTCATTGAACCTGACAACGCCCTGCTCGCCGATGATAAGCACGGTAAGAAGGGCCCACTTGTTGCCAAAACGGGCTATGACGTTTCTGACGGGACACATCTCTATAATGGAACCTGTTTCCTCTTTCTTTTTCATATATCGGGGCGCTCACTTTTATTTGCAAAGTTAGTAATTTGTTTTGATATACCATCGAAAAAACAACCGTCGATCCGTTTGATTAAAAAACTGTCGTCAATGAAAATTTTTTCTCTCTGATAATCAGCAAAACCGATAAAAAGGTTACTATGGGATAAAAATGTAACTTCTTGACAAGCAAGCATTATCGTTGTAACTTTGCAGCACAAAAACAAAAAACACTAATGATATGAAACAGATTCAGACAATCGAAAAAGGCGCGAACTTCAGCGCGGCAAACTTCGGCAAGCTCGCCGACATCAAGGATTACGTTCTCCAACTCGGCCCGGAAGTCAAGATACCCGGAAAAATGTTCGGCGGTCAGGCTGTCGGCGCAACAGGTGGCGAATTCTCGTTTCAGGTCTTCGCTCCCGGTCAGGAAACAGGCTTCCTCCACACCCACAAGAACCATGAGGAACTCTACTTCTTCCTCGCAGGCAAGGGCGAGTTTCAGGTTGACGGCGAAGTCTTCCCCATGGAGGAAGGATCCGTAGTGCGCGTGGCTCCCGACGGACGCCGCAGCGTGCGCAACAACGGCACAGAACCCCTCGTGATGCTCTGCGTGCAGTATCGCGGCAACACATTCACCGCCGAAGACGCCACCGACGGAAACATTCTCAATGAACCCGTAAAGTGGTAAACGAAAAAGAGGGATCGGATATCAGAGAATATTCCGATGCCCTCGATTTACTTTTCAACAGTATGATCATAGACACGACCATCCGATTCATGTGGAAGTGATTTTCAATGATTTTTATCACTGAAAATCAACCATATAAGAAAATAACAACACAACTATCAGTTAAGGAAAAAAGGGAATGAAAAAGTTGCTCTGAGGGAGTGAATGGATTAGAGAAGGTGTGTGTTTTAAGAGAAAAGCCTAACTAAATCTTAACATTCGGTAAGATTTTTTATTGAATAAAGATGACAGCTATGAATGAGAATAAAACCGAAACCAATCCTTGAATAGAAAAGAAATGCCCCATAATCTTGTGGGTTGTGCCACAAAATTATGGAGCGATTTTATAAAGAAAAATGTTAAATGTCGATTTGGCTATTGTCGTATGCGATAAAATTCAAAACGCGTAATGAATCTGATTCTTGAACCTCTAAATCTATCCATATAATCCAATTTCCTTCTTTCCCGTATATTCTACGCATCATTAAGAGTGTATCTCCAACTTCTGTTGGCAAAAACTCAGCAACTTTGGTCTCTTGTTCATATAGAGACCAGTTATCTAATGTTTGCTTTACCGTATTACATACAAAAGGCTCGCCGAAAAGGTTATCTAAATCTTCTAATGTTATCATTTTACCTAACGGCACGTTTCGGTGAGCATCATAGATATATTTGTCGGATTCGTTCACACGATAAAATAGAGCAAAGTCAAAACTACTATCGTTTTTATTCGTATCAGAACCTGTTTGCCGTTTCCCACATGAATACAATGCAGAAATGACAAATGCGATAAGAATATAAAATAAGGGTCTCATGCAGCAAAGTTAGCAAAAATCGGTGAGATTCAAACAATTACCCTAAGAACTTTGAGAATGTCTATGCTCAATGGATGTATTACTCGGTTCTGCTCGGTGACAAGCGTCTTGACGGCTTGGGTGCCGGAGATAGTTGTCAAGGAATTATTTTTCACCGCTATAAAACAGGGTTTTGGTCGCTTGGAGAACCAATAGCGGTACAAAAAGAGGGAAAATGAGCTTTGAAACGCTGATTTTCGGAATATAGCAAGGGCTATTTCAGGATTTTATGTATTTTTGCAATACCTTAAATAGAAGAGATGCCGAAAACCCTTTTCACAGCACGGATTTGAAGATGGACAAATATTTTGAACCAATAAATAAATTATATCTTTCACAGCCTTTTGCCGAAAGGGGTGATGAATATAATTTGAAAAAAAGTTTTCAAATTGCCGAGACGTATGCTTTGGCGGAGAATGCCATTGTGTCTTTGGGCGATTCAATCAGGAACTGTAGCTATTGTTTCTTTGGCGGCCTGGCGGATGTGCTTGGGTTGTCGGATGGCGAGCGTTGTCCTACAATCCCATCACTTTATGAGGAGTTCATCTTTAACAGAGCCAATCAGGACGATCTCATGCTTCGTCACGCCCATGAGCTTGCATACATACACCTCACTAAAAAGAAAACACCCGAAGAAAGGAGGAGTTACATACTGAGCGATAATCTCCGTATGCTTGATAAAGATGGTGTGTGGCGTGCAATACGGCATCGTATGTTCTCGCTTGAAGGAACGAGCGATGGCTGTTATTGGCTGAATATGTGTGTATATACACTGAGCCATGACAATCAGGACAAACCCAAAATCGCCAATACACGCACCGGTGAGTGCCGCATATTGACGACTGAGGATTATGTCAACATTCTGTCTTCTCGTGAAATAGCGGTATTGAGGCTTATAGATGACGGGCTGCAGAGCAAGGAAATCGCCGACAGCCTGTTTATCAGTGTCAATACCGTCCACAGACACCGTCAGAACATTTTACAGAAACTGAAAGTGGGCAACGCCATAGAAGCATGCAGGGTAGCGAAGGCGATGGGCTTAATCCCCTAAACGGAAATCGCCCACATTGTCAGTGGATAATGACAGTTCGCTGAACTCGCTGATGCACTCTCCCTTGACGGGAGCCTGAGAGCAGATCCCTATATACAATTCCTTGGGATAATTGTTTTTATACAATCGAACCATCTGCCACTCTTTGCCGTCAAGAGAGAAATAGCTTGCTATGGTGTGAGTGTCGGATGATATTTTATAATATATGTTATCTTGTTCGATGACCTCATGGTTATTATCATCCGATGTGCCGACCGTCCGCACAGTTACCACACGGTGTTTTCCACGCTCGTCCTGCTCAAAACAGAATTTCTGCCAGAGGGTGTCATTTGCCACGACCATCAGATTGGCGGCATTATAGAGTCCATCTTCCGTGAATCCAGGCTTAAGACGCCCCGAGAAAGTGAAAGGCTTTGTGTTGTCAATTTCCGTCAACAAAATCTTCGCGGTCGATTTAGTCAGTTTCCCGTCATTCGGATCAATGAAGAGGTCTGTGCCTTCCGGTGCGGTGAAGCGTATGACAGAGTCGGTCAGACTCACCTGCTTATCTGCGTTGTTGACCATTTTTGAGAAACGTATACCTCCCAGCTCTACATCGCAGTCCTCAATTCGGAAGGCGGGCTCGTATATATCTTCCTTTGCCTCCTCCGATGATGGCGTACAAGCCGTCAGACTAAAGATAGTCAAGGCCGAAACCATAAGATTTTTTGAATTCATATGAAACATTATTTTGATTTTGATGATGCAAAATTACAGACTGCGAAGTATATCCGCAATAGTTAATTTTAACCAAAATGAGAACTGGTGTGTAATAACAAACAAGTCAAAGAGCTGACATATCCTCCATTATCGCATTGAAACACCTCCACTTCGTTCTCTATCTATCTTCCAATCATACCGACCTTCCGCGACATCGCCAACCTCGTTGAGTGTGTGGCGATGTTTTATTTCATCAAAGGGCTGTCGGTGTTCCGCATAGTCACAGAGCCATGTGCCGACCGCTTTCTGCTGCTCGTTGGTCTCGCCGTAGCTCTGCATAACGCTCTTGATGTCGGCGGCTTACTGCGCCTCGCTGTGGCTTACTGCAAATTTAAAAGATGAATTATCCTCGATGACCCCAAAGTCACCGAGGATACTCTATATGTATATGTGCCTTTATCGGGATTTATTTGCCGAGATACTCGCTGAAGAAGTTCTCTATGGCGGCAAAGGGGATGATGTCCTTCCGGTCGTAGAGGTCGGTGTGGCTTGCGCCGGGAATGACCATGAAAAGCTTGTTGTTCTCCTTGCCGGGAGTTACGGTCAGCTTCTTGTATGCGTCGCTGCCGAAGTAGAACGAATGGGCTTTCTCTCCATGAAGAATCATTACGGCATTCTCGATCTCGCCGGCACGGCTCATCAGCGGAAAGTTTATCCAGGGAATCGGGGATGTGGCGTTTCGTCCGCCGTTGGAGTTGAGCGAGCGGGAATGATAACCGCGCTTGGTCTTATAATAGTCGTAGTAGTCGCGGAGGAACTTTGGCGCATCGTCGGGCAATACGTCGGGGACACCGCCGCCGAGTTTGGGAGTGCCGTTGATATAGTCCTCCGTGCGCTGTGTGGCCAATTTCTCGCGGATAGCGTTGCGGGCTTCGGGGCTGTCGTCAGCATCGAAATAGCCGTTGGCGTTCACGCGACTCATATCGTACATAGTGGATGCGAGCGTGGCCTTGATGCGCGGGTCTGCGGCTGCCGCGTTAATCGCTATGCCGCCACAGCCGCAGATTCCTATGATCCCCACCTTTTCAGGATCAACGTCCGGGTTGGTAACAAGAAAATCTACCGCCGCGCTGAAATCCTCGGTATTTATGTCGGGCGACGTCATGTAGCGCGGTGTGCCTCCGCTCTCGCCCGTGAACGAAGGATCGAAGGCTATGGTAAGGAAACCGCGCTCCGCCATCGCCTGCGCATACAACCCCGCCGCCTGCTCCTTGACGGCACCGAATGGTCCGCAGACGGCAATGGCGGGGAGCTTGCCTGTCGCGCCTTTGGGTTTATACATATCGGCGGCAAGCGTGATGCCGTAGCGATTGACGAATGTCACCTTGCTGTGATCGACTTTGTCGCTCTTGGGAAATGTCTTGTCCCATTCTTTTGTCAGAGTCAGCTTTTCCATATTGTTTCTGTTTTCTTTTGGATTGGTGGCGTAGAGGTCAGTGATACCTGCTGAAAGAATCAGCAGACCCGCGGCCAGATATTGCTTTAAGTTCATTTTATTCGATTTGAGAGTTACCGGATTTTATTGCCGACAGCGTATGCTTCGGCGAGTGACTGATGGCCCTTGATTTCATCCGGTTCGTTGACACCTCCGGCGAATACCGTTCCTGCGAGCCGGGCTTTCTCGAAGCAGTCGATCCATCCTGTCAGTCCCATGACGGCGCGTTCAGGGGTCGATTCTTCATCCTCCGCCGCGCTCGTGAGCATATAGATGTCGCGGAAACGGTAATCCGACGGATAGAGCGGATTGGCGCGGTCAAGAAGAGTCTTCAGCTGCCCGCTCATCTCATAATAATAGATAGGCGTGGCAAAAGCTACCACATCGGCATCGTGCATTTTGGCAACAATAGACCGTGCGTCATCGGCAATCACGCATTTTTGAGTCTTCTGGCACGCAAGGCAACCGCGACAAAAACTTATCGCCTTGTCCCGTAGAGAAATCAGTTCCACTTTGTTACCGGCATCGGAGGCACCTCGTGCAAATTCTTTGGCAAGAGCCTCCGAATTGCTGCCTCTACGGAGGCTCGACGATATTACAAGTACACTTTTCATATTCATTGGTTTTCAAATATTCAAATAAAGTATTCGTTTGTTTATACTAACAGATTTATTATTTTCATAATGCAAAATTAGACAGAGAGCCCCACAGCGTGATTGCTGTGAGGCTCAAACATAATTTCCGAAAAGCTCAATCAGATTTTATCCCATTATCGCCGTAGGTGCTATAGTGTGTCACATGATTGGGAAACAACTGATTCCTTGAATATACTTCTCCTGAGGCTAAGCAATTAAGCAACCACTCGGAGTAATAATTCACAGTGTCTGGACGATTTCCGGTGTTTATTATCATTTCAGAACGTATTGAAATGTATGCGGTCGTGGATGTTTATTTCCTTCTGCTTCGGCAGGAAAGCATCTTGTGCCGGATATCCCATTGTCAACAGGCAAGTGAACTCATAGCCGTCGGGGGCATTGACAATCTTCTTGATTTGCTCCACCTCGTCAGCCACAGGAATATGGAACACAGTTCCAAGGCCTTCATCAGTTGCGGCGAGCAGCATATTTTCCACCGCACACCATGCCGAGGCGAAATAGTTGAGTGAGCTTTGTTCCACTGGATGAAGCAGAGGGATTTGTTTCTGGTTATAGAACGGTATGATGAGCAGTCCGCTTTGCATCAGCATACGTTGCTGTTTGGGGAGAGCGTCGGCAAACATCGCCATCTTGTCTTTATCGCCGGTTTCGTCAACCTCGAAAACGAGATCTTTGAACGCCGCCATATTCTTGGCAAGCGGTGCTATTACTTTGGCGATGTTCTCTTTGCCTCGTATTACTACGAACTCGAGCTGACGCAGATGGTCGTTGGTCGGAGCCTTGAATGCTGCCGAGATTACTTTGTTGAGGATTTCATCGCTTACCTCGCGGTCGGAGTAGTCGCGGTATGTGCGACGTTTCTCCAATACTTCGTTGAGTTCCATTTCTTGGTTGATTATGTCTGTTCAATGCGGTTGAGTTAAGAGGAAAAGCTTGATATACAAGTCCGTAGGACGCGCTGTGCTTAACCGGTTATGGAGCGAAGCGGAGTGACCGGAAAGAGTCTGCACCAAATCCCGGCGTCCCGGAGGGATGCCTCAGTGGTTGATGCAATGTCCTGTACCTCAGAATCGTCCCTCCGCGACTCAATTATTATATATCATTGTCTGTCCGCCCACTCCGCTTCGCTCCATGGCCGGTTACTTTCAGCACGCCCTGACGGGCTCCGATGGGAAAATATGACATAGGTTTCTTAACTCAACCGCATTATTATGTTTGTTAACTTTTATGACGCAAATTTACACGCTTATATTGTCGCTACTTTGCCTTATCGTCTCAAATATTTGTCGTAAATTTGCTGAGACATGAGAGATGCAGTTATTCCATACACATTGCCGGAGGTGAAGGATCATTCATTCTTTTTCATCTCCCAGCACATTGCGCCGAGTCTCGAAGCCAAGATGCACAGGCACGAGGCTTGGGAACTATATTTTGTAACCCACGGCAATGGTGTGCGCATGACTGGCGACACCCTGATGCCTTTCACTGAAGGGGATGTAGTGCTGATACCGCCGTCTATGCCCCACTATTGGGAATACAAACCGGAATCTGCTAATGAAAACGGAGAAATTAAATATCTCATGGTTGCTTTCAGTCCGGAATTTATAGATAAGTGCATGTCAGTTTTCCCGGAGATAAGGAACAAACTTTACGGACAGATACTGCCGACGGAGGCATTGAAATACGGTTCCGGCATCTCGGTTGAGATAAAGCACTCGCTTATGCGGATGAATAACCTTGACAACATAGGACAGTTAAGTGAGATGATCCGCCTTCTTCCGATAATTTTCACCACAAAAGACCATACTTTAATAGGCAAACCGATTAAAATAGAGCGAGACATACGGCGTATGCAGCAGGTAGCGGAATATGTGATGGCGCATTATGTTCACACCATAACGCTCGATGACATAGCCGCGCACATAGGGATGAACCGTTCTGCGTTCTGCACATTCTTCAAACGCAACAAGGGTATGACCTTCTCGCAGTTTGTAACACAATATCGTCTGGAAACAGCCTGCGGACTGTTAAAGACTTCACAAAAACAAGTATCCGAAATCTGCTTTGCCGTCGGTTTCAATGATTTGCCGCATTTTATCCGCGTATTCACCGCCACCTACGGTGTGTCACCGACAAAATTCCGCAAGAGAGCCCCACAGCGTGATTGCTGTGAGGCTCAAACATAATTTCCGAAAAGCTCAGTGTTATTTTAATTCAACAAGGCTGTCGGAGCAATGCCGAATTCCTTTTTAAACGCGGTGGAGAAATGGGAGGGGTTGCGGAAGCCGACCTCGGCATATACCTCAACGACTTTCTTCTTTCCGGTTTTCATAAGTTCATACGCCTTTTCAAGTCGTTTCTTGATCAGCCATTTTTCGGGAGTGAGGTCGCTTATTTTCTTGAAATCACGCTTGAATGTGGCCAGACTGCGACCGGTGTAGTGGGCGATCTCCTCTATGCTAAGCTCACACATGAAATTCTCTTCCATGAATCCGAGAATATCTATTTTCCACGGTTCGTTGAAATCAAACATCGTCGGCACGAATCTTTCGTCTATCGCCAGCAGGGCCATCAGTCCCTCCTGCAGCTTCAGTTCCATGAAATTGTCTTTCGGTTTAACGTCAGGATCAAAATAAGGCGTCATGGAAGTGAAAAGACTTGCAAGCTCCACGGTGCGGGGCAACTTGATCACTCCGTCGGGAAGCTTCTCACTCTTAGCCTTGATTCTGTTGATCGAAAGCTTGCCATACATCTCCCGGAGGAAGCTGCGCGTGAACATGAGAAATATTCCGCAATACCGCTCTCCGTCGTAGGTCTTCTTATACATGGTGATGTGATGGTCACGCGGAATGAACACACATTCTCCTTTGCGGACATGAATCTTTTCAGTTCCGTTATCAAGAATCATTTCGCCCGAATAGACATAGTTGAGCGCATATTCGCGCGAGCGATGTATGCAGCCGCTCAGATCGTCATAGAAGAAGCTGTAAAACACATTGTTATAGTTGAATATCAGCTTCATCGGGCCGAGATTTTCTTCCTGTTCTTTTGCCATAATTTACACGGGGATGATTAATCACTGCAAATATAATGATAAAAAACGCATAAGGCAATTTCCCAGAAGCTCAAACATCGTGTCTCAGAGGCTCAGATCGCACCCGGCTGGATAAACCGAGAGGATTGGAGCTTCACTAATGAAATTCCAATCCTCCGATATTGTCATCTCCCGAGAGAGATGTAACCGATGATTTGCGGGAGCGGGTAAGAGATCCACGCAGGGCCACATCCTCGGGCCGCGCCGGGCGCGAACATTTTCCGCAAAGCCTCCTCTGTCAGAAAATGCGGCCGCTGAGAGTAAATTTCAGCACAGGATAAACCGTCAGTTTGTCCATCCATTTCTGCCAGTCGTCATCATTGTCGAGCGACGGGATCTTCTCAAGTTCAGTGTCTCGGTTATAGAGCTTCATCTTGCCATGGAACTGCACGCCGAGCTCAACGCCGAAATTCAGTCTTCCTTTAGGCAGCGGACGTCCGAAACCTATGCCGAGATAGGGACGGAAAGCGTTCACCTTCAGTGCGCCATCGACATTACCATTCTTGTCAACGGGAAGTTTATAGTCACCCAGTTCAAGATAAGAGTCGCCGTTAGCCAGATTCATCAGTTCGTCGCTATGACCGGTGACACCTACGATCTTGCTGCCTCCGAAATAACCTCCGGCCGCAATATAAAATGAAGTGAGGTGGGTAAGGGGGTAGATGTTGAAGATCACACTTCCCTGCACTCTCGACAATGAGCCCTTGACATCCATTGTGAAATCCTGCTCTATGTGCTGGCCTTCATGTGTTCCTTCGTATGTGCCGTCAATGTCAGTGTTAAACTTTATGCCCGGCATGATGGTGACTCCACCACGCAGGGTGACCCATTTTGTGATGGGAGTGGCAGCCTCGAAACCGAAACCTGTTGTGCCGACATGGGCGCCGATTCCGAGATGATTGAAAAGATAGAGATCGCCGGGTCCTCCTGCCGAAACAGATACAGAAGCCAGCATAAGAACCATGACTGAAATCGCTCTGATAATTTTTTTCATAAATTTTTGATTGGTTTGTTCGTACTTTTTGTTGTCAGATGAATCGAGGAATCTGCGATTCAATCATATCTATAATCGGTCATATCCTCAATTCGTCTGCAAAATTACTAACAAATATTAATAATTCAAAATTATATGCAAATAATCACGCATTTGAGTGATTGCTGACAATAAAACGGTAAAAGCGAAATCAGATAGAATGAACTGATCTGTTTTACTTCGTCTCTTTGAGCACTTCAAAAAATTCCTCGTGAGTAAAGCGTTGCGTGAAGTTCATAGCCCATCGTTTTTGCACAGTGGCAGGGAGGAATCAGCTTACGGTGAAAGCGCCGAGGCGCGTAGTGTAATCGGGCGAGCGCAGGGCATGACGGATGGCGTTGACGAACTTAATGTTCTTGCCATCGGTTTCTTTCTCCCGGTATTGCTGGGAGGCAAGTATTACGGTATCGGCTCCCAGCGTCCGGTTTATCCAATCGACCGACTCCGAGATCTTACGGTTTTTCTTCCATCTGTCAGGATCGAAAGTAAAAAGATCGGGTTGCAGGGTATCTGCGGGTGAAATGCCGGCCACCATTACACCGGCCCGTTTATAGCGGATCCCCTCATGAAAAATCGTGTCCAGCAGTCCGAGCGCCATCCCGACAATCTCGCAACCGGCATTAGTCGCTGTCATAAAAGAATGGGATGCGCTGCCGTCATATTGCTCCAGATCATCACGGAAATGATTTGACTGGATGAATACCGTGACCATTGCACACACCGAATTCTGTCGCCGCAATTTCAGAGCGCAGCGCGCGGCATAATTGGCGATGTGACTGCGAACATCCTCTATATCAGTAAGCATTCCTGGAAAACTCCGGCTCGTCAGGATCGTTTTTTTCTCGACGGCATGCATTCCGTCGATCTCTATTATGTCCTCTCCGCGCAATTCCGCCCAGGTGCGTTCGCCGGTCACATGAAAATTCGCCCGAATCCATCCCCGAGGACGCTGGGAAAAATCGTAGGCGGTCTTTATCCCGAAATACTCGAGTGTGCGCGTCATGCGACGTCCTATCCCCCACACCTCACCGACCGGCGAGAGCTTCAACGCTTTCTCCCGCTGCTCTTCGTTGCCGATCAGGCAGCATTTGTTGTAAGCCGGATATTTTTTTGCGAATCGGCTCGCCAGTTTCGCGAGAGTTCTCGATGAAGCGATTCCGAGACTGACAGGCATACCGGTACTTTTCCGGACCTTCCGGCAAAGCTCCTCTCCCCATTTCTTCAGATCGGTATGCTCCATTCCCCGCAGATCAAGAAACGCCTCGTCGATCGAATACTGCATAACCTCCGGTACAGACTCGCGCAGAACAGCCATCACACGCGCCGACATGTCGCCATACAGAGTGTAATTTGATGAAAAAGCCACTATGCCAGAATCGGGATACTCCTCACGAAGCCTGTAATAAGGCAGGCAGTCCTTTATTCCCATGGCCTTCACCTCTTTTGAACGCGCCACTACACAGCCGTCGTTGTTGCTCAGGACAACGATAGGCGTTCGGGCGAGATCGGGGCGGAACACACGTTCACACGAACAGAAAAAATTATCGCAGTCGATCAGCCCTACCATCGTTCCGTGCCGGGCCTTCTCCGGCGATTGGCCTTGATTGTGTAAAGCACCACACCCCATACACTGAAATCGCTTTCCCGGGTAATCTCTATCGGCCGGTACTTTCGGTTGGACGGCATCAGACACAGACGGTTGTCAGACATGAAACGAAGTCTTTTCAGAGTGAACTCCCCGTCGAGGCAGCAGACTGCGAGATCGCCGTGTTCCGGCTCGACCGACTTGTCTATGACAAGAATATCACCCTCCGTGATACCTTCTCCGGCCATGGAATCGCCGATGACACGCGCATAGAATGTCGAGGCCGGGTGACGGATGAGCTCTTTGTTGAGGTCTATCGACTCCGAGAGATAATCCTGCGCCGGACTGGGAAAACCGGCGCGTATGCCCCCGTCGGCATACGGGAGCGGAAGCGCCGTCGATATATCGGCCGGATATAGATTGAACAATGCGGACATAATTACAACTGAGAGATATTCGGTTCAAAATTAACAGCCCGCGAGGCAACATATTTTCACATGCCGGTTAATTACCATTAACCCGACTATATGCCGGCGGTCCCGAAGGAGAAAAACGCGGATCGCGATCTCCTTAATAATAACTAACGCATCATTGCTTTTACGGAAATTTCATTAAATTTGCCAGCTGAAGCGATATACTTCGGCTTCCGGCTTTCCGGAACTTCATCAAACTTTCTCTATGAACCGATACGTTCTTTTATTCATAGCGCTTTCCCTTTCAGCTCTTCTGACGCATGGCCAGACACAGTGCTATAGTCGCCGATTCCCTCACCCGCAAACCGTTGCCCAGCGCATCTTTGTTTGACCATAAGGGTAATGCGGTCGGAATCACCAACGCCCGCGGCAGAATGCCCCTGATCTCCAGGTCCTCCTATCCGGTGACTGTCCGCTATCTTGGGTTCAAGGAGAAAACCATAGAAACCCCAGGAGCCGACACAATCTTACTTCAGGAAAACGCAGCCTCCCTGCCTGAAATAGTCGTTGAGTCAGGCCGTCATAAGGTTCTGCATGTTCTCGCTTATGTCAGGGAATTCTCTACATTGACAACATATACCGACACCGTCTTTCTCTTCCGGAAAAAAATGGTTGACTTCATGTTGAACCCCGACAGAAAGGTTCGGTTCAAAGGATGGTCCAATCCGAGAATCCTGACATCCCGATCCTACTACCGGTTCACCAATGACCGCGGACTTGACAGCGTCAGCAATGTCAGCAACAACCATTTTTCATGGGCCGACTGGATTGGGATCGTTCCGGCCAGGGAGTTGTCCCCCGCATTGAAAGACCGCTCATCCGCCTCCGACACCGTCAGGGGAAAATACAGCCCTACAGAGATATGGACCAGAACCGACGACAGGGTGACGGTGGATGTCAACGTGCTTGCCGACACCACAAGCCGCAAATGGGTTCCGAACCTATCGGGATTCTTTCATGACAATCTGGAATTCGAGAATTTCAGAGTACGTTTCAGCTACGACAACATCCTGTCGGATTATCTGTCGCCTATGGACCTCACGGGCTACTCCTTCAACATAGAGTCAAACGGAAGAGGACACAGGATGATCGGATTCAACCGCTATGACCAACCCTTTTTCGTAAGCACGTATGCCGAAGCATACGTGCTTGACAAGGAATACATAACCGTGAAAGAGGCAAGGAAATGGGAGAAACATGATTTCCACGCAGCCAACATAGAGATGTGTGAACCCGCGGAGGCACCCGAACTTCAGCCGTCAGTGCAGGCTCTCGTTGACCGGGTCAACACCATAGACAGAGACAAAGTCCGCCAGACCCTCCCCACGGACCAGCGACTGATCGGCAAATATTACGGCAAACGTAAATCCGGTCTCGGCACCAGAGCACTGTCGATGCTGAAACAGATGACAGGAATCTCAAGTTACAAATCCCACAAGAATTTCAAGCAGCAGTGGAACGGCTTCAAAAAATTCAATCCCTCCGGCGACGAAAAATAGCCTCCTCCTTTAACGGCGAGCCCGCGCGATTATCGCGATGGCTGTAATCCGACCGGGCCGACCTCGTCCGACAGGTTATTTCAAACAGCAGGTTGGCGTCTGTCCTAAACAATATCGCACGAAAATTTTTTAATATAAAGGAGTCCTAAATATTCACCTCTATGAAAGCAGAAAACACCGGCTGGCGCGCGGATCATCTCGGGCCTGATTACGAAATGAGATATATCACTCAGCCTGACGACTACAGCGGTAAGGTGCGCTGCAGTGTCATACGCCGGCTTTCAGCCGCACGAAGCGGAAAAGCGATACTGTATGTCCACGGATTCAGCGACTATTTTCTGCAGAAAGAGATGGCCGACATGTTTGTCGCTTCAGGATATGATTTCTATGCCGTTGATCTGCGCAAATACGGGCGATCGCTCATGAAAGGCCAAAAGATGTTCCAGGTCAGAGACATGCATGAATATTTCGCCGACATAGACGCCGCGATAGACTTAATGAGAGAGGAGGGCGTCGGTGAAATTGCGCTTTTCGGTCATTCTACAGGCGGTCTGACAACCTCACTCTACATGTCGGAAAAGCCGTCGCCTACCATAAAGGCCCTGATGCTCAACAGTCCTTTCCTTGACTGGAACCTGCCGCCCTTGATGCGTAAGGCGGCTATTCCGGCGGTCAGCGCGCTGGGCCGCTTTTTCCCGGATATACAGGTCAGGCAGAAACCCGACAGCGGATATGCCGAAACCCTCTCAACGCGGCATGGCGGCGAATGGGACTACCGCACCGAGTGGAAACCGGATATTCTTCCCGACCCCGACATGGGATGGATACGCGCCATTCACCGTGCGCAGCAAAGCCTGCGGCGCGGTTCCGTAAAAGTCCCGGTGCTGCTGATGCATTCGGCTGAATCGGTCCGCAGAACCGATGCCAAAGAGAAATACTCCCGCGCCGACGCCATTCTCGATGTCGAATCCATTTCACGCTACGGACGCAAACTCGGCGCCGACGTGACAGAGGTGGCTTTCGAGGGAGGACTCCATGACCTCGCCCTTTCTAAAAAAGAGATCCGCGAAAAAATGTATGCCGTCATGCTCGACTGGCTGAAGCAGCATGACCTTTGATCACGATTGTTTACGGTAAGTAAGGGCTGCGACTGAAAAGAAAGCCGCGGCAAACCCGAGCAACGCAAGGAATTGTGGAAACAACTCGCCCAGCAGCGTACCCTTGAGATAAACCGATCGCATGATCTCGATGAAATAGCGGGGCGGTATGGCGTATGTCAGATATTGAGCCCACCGTGGCATCGATCCGATCGGAGTGAACAGACCGCTCATCAGCTGGAAAATCATTATGAACGCGAACATGACGAATATGCTCTGGAGCATGGTGGACGAACGGTTGGCTATGGCCACTCCGAAGCCCGACATGACGAAACTGAACAATATCGTGGCGAGATATATAGTCAGGATGTTTCCTTGCGGCACCAGGCCATAGACAGCCCAGCCGACCGTAATACCCACCGTCACCACAATGATTCCTATGATCCAGAAAGGGATCAGTTTAGACAGGACGAAAATCAACCTGCTGACAGGGGTAACGTTCATGGCCTCTATGGTGCCCGTCTCTTTCTCACCCACGAGATTGAGCGCCGGCAGAAAACCGCATATTATTATCAGAAGCACCACCATCAGGGCCGGAATCATGTAGTTGCGAAAATCGAGCGTCGGGTTATAGCGGTTTATGACGCTGATATCCTCTCCCGACATCCGGACGCCGTTCTCTTCCATCCAACGGGAGACCGTGTGCATCACGGACTGAGCGACATATTGCGAACCGAGCATTCCCTTTGTCGCGTTCACCCCGTTGGCTTCCACATCTATCCGCGACGTATGTGAGGCCACCTCTTTCATAAAATCGTCGGGAATAGTCAGAACGACATCGGCATCGCCTTTCTCGACGGTGATCATCGCCCTGTCATGAGTGGAACAAATATCCCTCACTCTCAGAAAATCCGAGGCCTCCATATCCGCGATGATTCTCCTCGAGAGCGGAGTGCGGTCATTGTCAACGACAGTCACCTCCACATTCTTCACATCGAGATTGGCCACCAGCGGAATGACGAGCATCACCATCAGCGGCATCACGAAAATTATCTTAGGTATTATCGGATTGCGCCTCATCAATATAACCTCTTTGCGCAACAACGCCATCAGTATTTTCAGTTTCATGACGGTCTATTTTCTTGTGTTGAACTTTTTAAGGGCAACCAGAAGGATGACTCCCGTCATGGAGAGAAGAATGACGAGTTCCTCCACTACGTATTCCAACCCGAGTTCCTGTATCATGAGTTTGCGCATCGCCGCAGTGTACCATCGGGCCGGAATGACGCACGAAAGCCATTGCAACACCTCGGGCATGTTGTCTATCGGAAATATCATGCCCGAGAGCATGATGACGGGCAACATGAAAACCACCGCTGAAACAATAAGCGCGGTCAGCCGTGTGCTTGCGATAGCCGAGACGAGAAGACCGACAGAGAGCGACAGGACAATATAGACAAGCGAGAGAAGTATCACATCCGCTATGCTCGACGAAACCGGCAGTCCAAGCACCGTATAGGCTATAGTCAGCATTACGGCGAGAATGACACACGACAGCAGAAAATACGGGATAAGCTTCCCGAGAATGACAGCACGCGGCCTGACCGGAGAGACAAGCAGCAGATCCATCGTGCCGGTCTCCTTCTCGCTGACAATGGAGACTGAGGTCATTATCGCGCATATCAGAATGAAAATCATCCCCATTATGCCCGGAACGAAATTATAGGCGCTGTTAAGCTGAGGATTATAGAGGGTGTTGGTCAGCACCGGACTGACAGTACCGGGGCCTGCGATTATGCTCCGGAGATAGGCGGTCGAGGCCTGCGCCACGGTGGTGTTGGCTGCGTCAACCATAATCTGCGCCGACTGCCGTCCGCCCTCTTCGCGTAAAAACAGAGCGGCGTCAGTCTGCCCCGACCGCAGCAGATAATCCACATCGCCGGGAGCCGTCAGCCCCTGAAAAGTGATGTAGGGATTGGCGCGCAGACGTTCGATTATTGCCCGAGACCCGTCGGTGTGGCGTTCGACTACCGCAACAACCCTGACATCGTTGACCTCCGTAGAAATCGCGAAACCGAAAAGAAGCAGAAGCACGAGAGGCATGACCAGAGTTATGGTCACAGTGCGCCTGTCGCGGAAAATATGGAGCATTTCCTTTTTTACGAGTGACTGGAGTATTGACATGGCTGCATGGTTTATTCAGTTCTTACGGCATCTTTCGCAACGGTTCTGAACACTTCGTCCATGGTCGAGGCATGATACTTTTCCTTGAGGGCCGAAGGGGAATCCAGAGCGCTTATCTTCCCGTCAACCATAATGGAGACGCGGTTACAGTATTCCGCCTCGTCGAGATAGTGGGTCGTGACAAATACCGTCATTCCCTCCGACGACGCCTTGTAGATCAGTTCCCAGAATTTACGTCGGGTGACAGGATCTACACCCCCCGTGGGCTCGTCAAGGAAAACCACTTCTGGCGAATGCATCGTGGCGGAGACAAAGGCGAGTTTCTGTTTCCACCCCACGGGAATGTCTTTCACAAGCGTATTTTCCATTCCGGTCATCTCGAGATCTTTTACGAGGCGTTGCGACACCTCCCTGAACCGGGCGGCGCTCATGCCGTAGATGGAAGAAAACAATCTCAGATTCTCCTTCACGGTCAACTCGCCGTAAAGCGAAAACTTCTGGCTCATGTAGCCGATGTGGCGTTTGACCTCTTCCGGCTGCGAGATAATGTCGTAGCCGGCCACGCGTCCGGTTCCCGATGTGGGGACACTCAGGCCGCACAACATTCTCATCGCGGTTGTTTTCCCGGCGCCGTTCGCTCCGAGAAAACCGAAAATCTCTCCACGGCCCACATCGAAAGTGATGTGATCCACGGCGGTGAACGATCCGAAACGTTTTGTCAGACCGGCAACCGATATTGCATTATCTCTATTTTCCATCGCGAATCTGCTTGATAAATAAATCCTCTATATCTCCTTGGGCCGGATAGATCCTGACATCGCGGAGACCCGAGTGAGTGAGAGCGGCAACTGTCTCTCCGGGCGAAAATCCGGGGGCCGCGACAAGATGAAGCGTGGCCCCGAAGGTATAGCAGTCAATGACATCGGGCATCATTCTCAACTGCGTCAGCAGCCCGAACATATCGGGCGCCACGGCATTATAGAGATTCTCTCCGAGACTGCCGGCGAGCGCCGCGGGCGAATCGACCGCAAGGATGTGGCCTTCGTTTATCATGGCTATGCGACCGCATCGGGTTGCCTCGTCCATATAGGATGTGGAGACAAGAATCGTAATGCCGCTGCGCGTGAGCTGAGAAAGCATTTCCCAGAACTCGCTGCGCGAAACGGCATCGACTCCCGTAGTCGGCTCGTCGAGCAGAAGGATTTCGGGCCGGTGAATCAGCGCACAGCTCAACGCGAGTTTCTGTTTCATGCCTCCCGACAACGCTCCGGCCTTTCTGTCAGGAAATTTTTCGAGTTGCCCGAATATCGGCGCGATCAGCGGGAAATTTTCCCTGACGGACACACCGAAAAGAGAGGCGAAGAAATGCAGGTTCTCCGTGACGGTCAGGTCCTGATAAAACGAGAATTTCTCCGGCATGTAACCGATGCGTGTGCGCAGCACGCGATAGTCGGCGGCAACGTCAAGCCCGCATACCTTCGCCGAACCGCTGTCGGGAAGAGCCAGAGTCGCCAGGATTCTGTAAAGCGAACTTTTTCCCGCGCCGTCAGGACCGATCAGCCCGAAAAGCTCGCCCGGCTCTATACGGAAACTGACACCGTCGAGCGCCGTTACGTTCCCGTAGCGTTTGGTTATCCCCGATATTTCTATGGCGGCTGTCATAAGCGCACCTCTCCATATTGCCCGAGTTTGAGACGCCCGTCGTTTTTCACGGCTATCTTGACCGCATAGACCAGATTGGCCCGCGAATCATTCGTCTGGATCGATTTCGGTGTAAACTCGCTCTCCTGCGCTATCCACGTGACGGTTCCCGGATATTCAAACTGCTCGTCACTGCCGAAATCGGCAATGACTGTGACACGCTGCCCTACTTTCAGAGCGGCAAGCTGCGAAGCCGTGAAATAGGCGCGCAGATATATGTCGCCGAGATTGGCAATCCTGCATATCTGCCGCCCCGGAGTCGCGAACTCGCCCGGCTCGGCATATTTGACGAGAACCGTTCCTGTGAGCGGGGATTTTACGGTGCTTTTCTCAATCTGTTCCTCAAGCTGCTCTTTCTGGTATTGCATGGCCACGGCATTGTCAGAAATGGATGTGCGAGTGTTGGACAGTGATGAGACCATAGCCTGAAGCTGACCGCGCAGCGCGGCGAGATGGGCTTTCGCATCGTCATATTGCTTGCGTGTCGTAGCTCCGTCAGCCAGGAGGCGCCCGAGCCGTTCGCATTCATGGGTCTGATGATCGATCTGCGTGCGCAGAGACGCGGCCTGTGCCGATATGTCGGGAGCCGAACTCACCACCGACTGCTTCTGGCTTCCGAGCTGTTTCCGCTGAAGGACGAGCAGAGATGTATCGACTACGGCTATTGTCTGTCCGGCCATTATACTGTCGCCCTCCGATATGTCCATCGAGAGGATTTTGCCGGAGGTCTCAGCCGACACTGTCACTGTCGTCGCCTCGAAAATTCCGGTTGAGTCATAATCAGGCGTCTTTGAACATGCGGCCATAAAGAGCGCCGCAGCCATAGGGAAGTATATCTTTTTCATCGGTTGAGGATATATTTTAGGTTGTAAATTTCCTGAATCAACTGGATTTCGTGAAAGCGGGCGGTAAGTTTCGCCTGATTCTCATCGGTTATTTTCGTCAGCAGTGCCGTTGCGTCTATGACTCCGTTCTCGAGCTGAGACTCAGCCGCTTTCCTGACGTTCGTCCGCAATTCTATTATCTTCGCGTCGTCAGCCATCACCGAGCGAAGGCCGCTGATCTTTTCCTGCTGCGAAACGGACTGCATGCCCGTGTTGAACAGGAAGGTCTCTTTCTCGGCCATGACGTTTCCGGTATCGACGGCAGTTCTGCGGTCGGTGTTTTTCTTCGTATAGAACGCGTCAATATTCCACGTCACTTTAACCCCCGCCATAATGTTGAACGAAAGATTGCGGTTCATCATGCTTTTGAAATAGTCGAAGCCGGGATAGCCATACCATGTCTGGGCGAAAAATCCCACTTTCGGCATGAGTGAGACATCGGAGAGACGCCGGGAGGCCTGCGCCGCAGCTATCCGGTTTTCGAAAAGACTTAATTCCGGACGCGCCGGTCGCATGTCGGAAGGCATCAGTGCGTCCGGCATTACCAGAGCTCTGTCGGAGAGACTCTCGCCTATGAAGATTTCGAGGACCTGCCTGTAGCCTCGAACGGCACTGCGTGCCCGGGTGATATCCTGCTCCATAGTCAGAGCCTGTGCGGCAACCATATCGACGTCACACTGCATCGCGGTTCCGTTTCGGAGCATCGACCGAAGTTTTTCGAGATTCCCTTTGACCAGAGCGAGAGCATTGCCTGTCTGCGCTATCTGTTCCTCGGTCAGAAGAATGGCGAAGTAAAGGTTTTCCACTCTCTGACGCACGGCATACAGTTCCACGTCGATATTTTTCCTTTGGGTTTCCGACGTCAGCCGGCTCACATCGCGCCGTGCTCGCGACAGGCCACCATCCCAGATCGTCTGGGAAATATCCACTCCGACCTTATACTGCAGCTTGTCAAGCCCTTTCATCGACTGTCCCATCTGCTGCAGGACACCTGAAAGGGATTCGGGAAAAGAGGGAACCGTATTCTGAACGGTTGCCTGGCCGTAAGCGCTTATCCTCGGAAGCCATCCTTTGTCAATGTCTGAAAGATCGATTTCCCGGGTTGCTGAAACCAGATCATATTTTCTGATTTCAGGATAGTTTTCCATCGCTTTTTCAACACATTGCTCTATGGTTATCTGCGCTGTCACGCACAGTGGCGCGATTATGAGACAAAAGAATAGTATTATAGGCTTTTTCATGATCCGGCAGGCGTTAGTTTTCTCATAATTGTGTCGAAATTCTCCCGTTTCCTGCGCTCGAGGAATTGCTCGGGATTCCCCTGCATGCAGTTGTCAAGCACGGCGTTTATCAGCGGCGACACCATATATGAAAAAATGTTGAGCGAAGCGATATCTATTATAAGCATGGCCGCATCGACTTTGCGTATGACGCCTTTATCGGCCGCTTCATCAAGCTGACGCTGCAGTTCGGCAACCATGGCCGGTGCGTAGGTCTTTATTTTTTCCAGCAGAATTCCGGTTCGGTCAGGTGAGTTGAACACCTCCCCCACAATAAACCGCGGCAGATCGGGATTGTCCGCAATGAACTCCAGATGGCGGTCCATGACCATCCTGATCTTCTCTTGGATTGACAGACCGGAATCTATCGCCGCTTCGAAAATCAGATTCTTTATCAATTCGATTTTCTCCGATATGATTCTGTCAAAAAGTTTCTCTTTCGTGCGGAAATAGTAGTGGAGCATAGCGTGTGTCACTCCCGCGGCTTCCGCTATGGAAGTGGTCCTCGCGCCGGCGAAACCCTTTGTCAGGAACTCGCGTTCGGCAGCCTGAAGTATCCGTGACTCCGTGTCGTGAGTTTGTCTTTCCTTTGCCATAACAAATTTATTTATCAAATTTGATTAACAATATTGTTAACGCAAAGATATGACATTTATTTTTCCTGTGCAATACCCGAGGCAAAGATGACGGATTATTGCCGGATATTCAGAGGCGCTTCATCTCGTCTTCGGCGGCTGAGCGGCCCTTGTAGCGGCTTTTGCGTTGCTGGAAATTATAGATGACGTTAAGTGAGATTCCCCGTTGGTCATAGTCCTGCCGCTTGTCAACGAAAACGCCGAATGTATTCATGGTCCAGCTGTTGTTGGCCGTGTTGAAGAGATCTGACACCGAGAGTTTTACTGTCAGAGACTTCCCGAGAAATGTTTTTCCGACCGATGCATCCATCGTGAACGGATTGGAGCCGAAGCGGTTGGTGTGCATGTCACCTCGTGAGCTGCCGCTGATGTTGGTGGTGATCGACCATCCCCGCGACAGAGAGAACGTATTGTTGAAGTAATAGGAGAATATGGGCCGGTCATATCGGTTGCGTTCAATGGCGAGCCACTGCCGATACATTCCGGCAGTCACATTCGGCGACCACACGCCTATTGATTTGCTCCAGACAAGATAACAGCTAAGAGCCGTGACATCGATGTTGACAGGATGCATGAGCAACTGAAGATCCGAGGCCGGATGGAGCTGCTTAACGAAAGCGTAGGTGTCGAGACTGCGCGAGAAATTCGTCTGGATCATGAAGCCGTTCCACATCCCGAACAGTTGCAGACTGTGGTTTCTCTCGTCGCGCAAAGCCGGATTGCCCCCTTCGATCTCATGGCGACCGACATAATTGAGCGATCCCGTCAGGCTGGAATAGGGCGGCCGCACGGTGGCCATTCTATAGCTGAGGCTGAGCTGCGCGTTGTCGCCGAAAGAATATCCCAATGAGAAATCCGGTGTCAGCAGATTGTCGCGGCGGCTGACGTTTTCGTCCCGTTTTCCGTCAACCCTGAAATCATAGTCGATATACTCATATCTGACGCCTGCCGAAAGAGAGAATTTTCCGAAGGTGCGGCCCCATGAAGCGAACAGGGCTGCGGAAGTCTGCCGGGCATCGGTGGCGGAAGAAGGAATATATTCCTCCACGCGGTCGTTCATCATCCGGTAATCCAGACGCGTCCGCGTATAGCTGTCCTGCGTGCCGGCGGTGAAGTTGCCGCCCGCAAGGGGGAATTCCATATACAGTTTCCCGGCCCACAAAGAGGACTTCCTGCGGTCAGCGGAATGGACATTGTCAGCCTCGGCATCGGGATATGCCGTCGCTGTACGGTTATCGGCTTCGGAACTTTTGAAATCACCGTCGAAGTGGAGGCGATAAGTGTCGGCGAAAGTAGTTTCATAATATGTGGAGACAAAATGACTGTGGGCGCGTATGCGTCTGTCTATTATGCGGCGTAGCGCCGGATCGTTGTCAAGCCACTCCGTGCCGTTGTTCGTAAAGTCGCCTTTTTCGGGATTCAGCCTGTAATACGCTCCAAAAGAATGAGCCCCGTGTGCGTAGTTGAAGCCTGCTCTCGCCATTCCGGTCAAAGTAGGGTTGGAATTGTCCTGACTGCCTCCTATGACGGTCTTCTTTCCCTGATAATCGAGAGTGTTTGTCGTTGAGCCTTTCACCATCATGTTGTTGCGGTTTATCGCTCCGTCGAGATACCATTCCCACCTACCCTCGCGATAACTCAGGCTCAGATAGTCCATGGCCGACCATTTCCGCTGTTTCTCCACCTGCAGCTGTTCTTTCACCGAAAGTCCCTTGATGAAATTACGCCGGGTAGTTATTCTCAGCACCGCACCCACCGCACTGCCGTAGGCCGCACCCGGCGCCATGAGCAGCTCCACTTTTTTGAGATCCGATGACAGCAGTTGCCGCAGTTCAAACCGATCACGCAGAGGACGCCCGTCGATATATATTTCAAGATTGTTTTTGCCTGTCACGCTTACGTCATCATCCTGAACCTTCATCATAGGCAGCTGGGCGAGGACATCGAGGGCGGTGCCGAGACCGGCGAGATTCGACCCGGGAATAGTGGTTACGAGAGTTGAACCTACAAGCCGCGTGGCCGGCTGTTTTGCGGTCACCACGACCTCCTGCAATTGCCGGCTGAGGCTGTCGGGTTGCTGCTGATTACGGGGATGTGCTATATTCGCGGTAAGAATCGCGATCAGAATTGTGATGATAATCTTAGCGTTCATTGTGAGTGGATTTTTTGTCACAAAATTACTCGCAAAAACGCCTCCACGCCAAATTTGCCGTCTGACATACAGAGCAGCACTTCGCTAATAATCAATAGATTACCAATAACCGTTCCGGAAAAATCTGACCAGATAAAAATGAGGGTCAGAAAACAGCCATAACATCGCCGCATTCCGGCGCCACAACATCCTTCAGACGCGATTTCAGCCGGGACTTGCGTTTATAGACAACATCGACCGACTCCCCGAGCAGAAGACTGATGGTGCGCGTCGAAAGACCGCTTGCAAGATAGACCAGCAACTGATATTCCCCCGCCTTTATGTCGGGATAGAGCGTCTTGACTTTCACAAGAAGATTGTCGCGACAGTCGTTCACCGCCTGCTCCATTTCGCAGAACGAATCGCTTCTGACAGACTCGATCTCGCTCTTCACTTTTTCGACTACAGCCTTGCGCTCTGTCTTGGTTCCCTGCGATTCATAATAGGTCTGGCAGAGCGAATCGATCAGGTTGAACCGGTTTTCAAGCAATCCGTGGAGTTTCGACTCCAGCCGTCCTACATCCTCGCGCTTGGCGTCGATCAGACTTCTTAGGCCCGAAGCCTCGGCCATCAGCACATCGTTCTTAGCCGCCTGCAATTTCATGCGCTGCCGCATCCAGAGGATGATTCCGGCCGCCACCAGAAGGATGACAAGACCTATGGCAGTGTAAAGCTCCCGCTTCGAGCGTTCCTTATAAAGCAGGAATTCCTTCTCTTTCTGAAGATAGAGAGCTGTGGCCAGAGCGTCGGCGCCTTCGGCTGACCGGCTCAACGCCTTCAGTCGCGATGCTTTACGGAATTCATCTGTCAGGTCATGGTTACCGTAATAATCTATGGCAATATCGACAATGGTGTCACTCGGAGCTGAAAGACGGTTGACCACCATTGCCTCACTATAGAGAAGGGCCCACCGGGCCATCGTAGCAGAATCCCGGAATTCAGACACATCGATGGCGTTAAGTTTCGACAGGGCGGCCGCAGGGTCACTCTGCATCAACCGCTGCGCTTCTTCGAGAACCTCGGATCTGGATCGCGAAAGGCTGCACCCGGTAACTGCCAGAAGAACGACTATATAAATCAGGACACGCATATAGCAAACTTATCCATAGTGCAAATGACCGCCAAATATACAAATTTTCCATAAAACGTCCCTCCAAATCCGACCAATTTTTCCAACTTGTCAAATTGGTCAGCCCATGCGATCTCAACTCATAGGTTGTTTTGAAGCCATTGTGTCCTGCGTAAATCAGGCAGATGCTTTACAGTGAAATCGGAAAATGTGACTGAAAATCCGTCACCCTCGGGACAAGCCCCCATCATTCCGACTTTTACGGGACGATTCGCTTCCATCCAGGCATTACGCATCATAATATATTCCTTGTCGTCAAACGAATAGAAAATCTCAACGGCATCCAGCCGCCTGACAGCCTTTATCCAGATGAAATCCACAGGTTTATCCAGAGCTATCACGCTCCAGTCCGACGTATGGTGGGTCACTACGGTACTGAGATTGTATTTTCCATCGACATATTCAATCCCGGCCTTGATATAGTTCTCGTGGTCGATGCGGATCATCATTCCAGCCTGATCGAAACGCACTTTGTAGTCTCCCGAGATTTTCACCTTCGCCTCGAACTCTCCGCCATATTCCCCGTAATAGAACGGAGCGTCATCGACGGTAAATCCGTAATGCGATATTCTCCAGTAATCGCTTTTGGGGGTGACAGCCATTGTCAGTCTGTTGCCGGACACACTCCACTGTGCCGGCTCGTTGAACCAGTTCATTTTTTCAAGAGTCTGAGCATTCATGTTTGAGGCATATAATAAGATTAATGTGGCACCAATCAATTTCTTTTTCATATCCAATCGGGTTTATCATCATTTTTTTCAATTATCTTTGCAAAGTTAAACGATTGTACAATTGATGGCAATGGCTAAAAATAACCATTTTAGATGAGTAATCTTCCCAAAATCGACAAATTACTGAAAAAGCAAGCGCTTGTGGCGGAAGATACCGGAATGCGCAATCTGCTGGGCTACGCTGAAAATATAGTCGCCATCGAAAATGCAATAGCCGTGGTTAGTGATCTGAAAAACGGCAAAAGCCGCATATTCGCCGGCAGACTGGGGAAAGTGTTGGGTATAGACGATTACGCAAACGAAAATTCCATCTGGGAAAAGAAGATACTCTCGCTGCTGACCGAAGAAGACCGCGAGGAAAAATATCTCGCCGAACTGAGGTTCTTCAATTATCTCCGACGCGTTTCGCGGAAGTCCCGGCCCGACTATTATCTGCTCTCGAAGTTGCGCATGAAAACCCTCGGAGGGGAATATATCGGAATTATCCACCGGATGTATTACATCTATGCGCCGGACTCCGACAGCATTACCCATGCTTTGTGTCTCTACGGAAGGCAGCTCTTCGACATGGCGGGGAAGAGTATGGTCATCAACTCTCTAACCGGCCTTTCCGAGGAACTGACCTCGGCCGGCGACAGTTCGATTCTCAGTAAAAGAGAGGTGCAGGTTCTGAAACTGATCGATTCCGGGAAAACCAGTGCCGATATCGCCGCCCTGCTGTCGATCAGCAAGAATACCGTCAGCCGGCACCGGCAGGAAATATTGGCGAAACTCCAGGTGAAAAACTCACTCGAAGCCTGCCGCCTCGCCAAAACCATGCGCATAATCTGATTCCTCCCCAGATCACCCTTAATCGGTCTGATCAATGCGCCTTGAGTTTTTATGTTTTTTTAACTGTTTAATTTCGTCGTTTTCTGGTTTTCCACGTCTTATTTGCGAATCAATCATCAAGCAAGGATAAAGATGCTCGACAGAATCAAACGGAATATCGTAAACAAGGCGATCGAGGAAAACCTCGACGGCCTTGTCCGTTTCGCATTTTTCCGTTTAAAGGATAGATCTATGGCAGAAGACACGGTCCATGAAGCCGTGGTCAGACTGCTTGACCATTCATCCTCTTTACTTGCACCCGGAAGTGTCAAGGCATATCTCTACAGAATCGTTTATAATCTTTGTCAGGATACGTTCAGAACCTCCGGCAGGAATCTTCCGCTCAACTCTGTAGAAGAAACAGCCTTTGAAGAAAACGAACGGCTTGACCGGGAGGAAGCGGAAAGAATCAACCGGTTATTCGATCGGCTGCCTCAGAAAGAATCGGAAGTCATCAGAATGAATGTCATCGATGAACTTTCATTTGCCGAGATAAGCCGGATCCTGTCAGTCCCCGTTTCCACGATTAAATCACGCTACAAGAGCGGCATGGACAAACTGCGTCAGTCATACTCAACAAATAAAATGTCATAGTCATGGACGAATACAAGGATATAAAGGAACTGCTCAAGCCTCGCCGTGACATAAAAGCTTCCGGCTCGCTTAATGCAAGAATCAGCGAAATGATTAACGGACGTGGCCGCCGCCCGGCCGCAAAAGGATGGCTTTGGGGTAGTGTCAGTCTGAGTGCGGTTGCGGCCATGTTGATTCTGTTGCTGCTGCCTGAAGGAATGTCGGCCAAAGAGATTCTGACCGCAGCCATTACCGCAATACGCAATTCGACGAATATTGAGATGAAAGTCGATATACGGACAGCTCCCAACGATAACTTCGAGCTGATAGACCCGGATTTGGGATTCATCACCCATGACATCTGCATAATCAGTTCCGACTCCATATCCTTCTGGAGCATTGACAAAGGTGGCCGTGCCGCCGAAAAGAATGCCTCGGGAGCATATATGTGGCTCGACAAGTTCAATATCGGATGGCACTCTCCAAATTCCGACATTGGCAGCAAAGGATATTTCTCCGTCCTCATGAATCCGGAAAAGATACTTGAATCCGAACTGCAGCTTGCTCTTTCAGGAAACGTGAAGGATTTCAATATGAAGAAGAAGGATGGAAACATCTATCTTACTGTACATTCCCTGCCCGAAGGAGACTTCGCCAATCCCTATATGCTCAACAAATCCATAGCTGAATCGGAAAACATTCGCCGCTACGTCATTGACGCCGTGAACTATCGCCTGAAATCAGCTTCGATAGCAATGATTAAAGGCGCAAAAGAGATCGAAGTTCTGAAAATTACAGAAATAAAATACGATTCGGACAATGCGAGACTGCTTCCCATTCCCTCCGGAATTAATTTCATTGAGATAAACGGCGAATACGGTTCAGACGGAATCGAAGGTCTTGACGAAACGGAAACCGCTTCGGCTCTGTTCAATGCATTCACGACTTGGGATACCGAAATACTGGACAAGATAGCGGATCCCGGACTATCGGGCTGGATGTATCGTAGATCCTATGAAGGATCAAAGCTGCTGAAACTCGGCACACCGTTCAAATCAGGCAAGAACGACCGGATCACATTTGTCCCCTACACCATACGCCTACAGAACGGCTACGTCAAATCCATGAACTTAGCTCTCAGAAAGACACCTCAAGGAAGATGGATCGTTAGCGGAGGTCTCTAACAATCAAACCGATATATTTCACCACTCAGGCATGAATTAAATCATGCCTACAACAACTATACCCTTATGAAACTTAAATTCGCGTTGCTGGCTGTATATATCTCATTAAGCCTCAACACTTTCGCACAAAACGAGTCCGTAGATACAATCAAAGCCCGACAACTTGATGAAGTCCTCGTGACAGCGACTCACCAACTGACCCGCATAGACGGCGACGGAATGCTCACGACCGTGCAGGGCACAATTCTTCAGAATCTCGGCATGGCCAAGGATGTCCTCACCTATATTCCCGGCGTGCTGAACAACAACGGATCAATCGAAGTAATCGGGAAAGGCACTCCTGTTTTCTATATCAACGGACGCCGGATGCGTAATCCCTATGAGCTCGAACAAATGAAATCACAACAGATAAAAAGCGTGAAAGTCATAACGAATCCGGGCGCGAGATATGATTCCGGGACGAATGCCGTCATTCGCATCACAACCGTCAAGACGCCGGGCGACGGTTTCGCGCTTGACACGCGCACGAATCTCGGCGTCAGAGATTATGGTTTCGGCAGCGAACTGCTGAATCTGAATTATCGAACGGGAGGTCTTGATGTTTTCTCCTCGCTGCACTACGATTATAAGAAAGCAAAGGGCTCAAGCACGAACGTTCAGAACACCTGGGGCCAATCGCGCAACCAAACAGAACTGAGCATGACAGCGAAAACGCGGGAGCAGACATTTGACGGACAGATAGGATTTAACTTTACGACCGGAAGTGCCCATTCTTTCGGGGCATATTATCAGGCGATGTCTAATCCCGGACGTTCTCATGGAAAGACACACTCGTCATTCACCACTGACGGTCTGACGCCGAATTTAAACCTGCTTGAAGAGAATTCGAAAAATGAACGCTACCAGCATATCGTAGATACCTATTATTCGGGAAGTTTCGGAAGATGGACAACCGACGCGACATTCGACTTACTTTGGAAAAACAACCGAGCCAACCGAACCGTGGACAATATGGAAGCCGACGCCGACAATGGCCCGATGAAATACATTGACCGCAACAAAGGGCGCATGTTTGCCGGCGAAATCAATATGTCGCGGCCGCTATGGAAAGGCAGCCTTGCAATCGGGGCGACTTATACCGACAGCCGGCGCACCGATGATTTTTCAACTTTCAATTCGCCGATATCGGGCAACGACGATGAGATCAGAGAGAGCAATGTCGGCTTCTATGCGGAACTGTCGCAGAATATCGGGCGACTGATGCTGAGGGCCGGCCTCCGCTACGAGCATATAAAAAGCGATTACTATGAGCAAGACAGGATAATTGAGGAGCAAAGCAAAAGATATAATGAATTCCTTCCGTCACTGAACCTCGTTTTACCGATCAAAAACGCAGTGCTGCAACTCGGCTACTCCCGCCGATATGTCCGGCCGCTCTACGGACAGCTGAGAAGCACCGTCACATATTACAACGAATTTCTTTATGAAACGGGAAATCCGAATCTGAAGAGTTCGTTCACCGACAATCTGTCGCTGAATATAAAATACAAATGGCTGATATTTATGGCGAATTATAAACTTATGACCGACCGCATCATCACCGTCTGCGAATCATATAAAGGCGATCCCGCAGTAACTTTACTCAAGAAAGTCAATTCGCCGGATGCGATACATGGCTACGAAGCAATAATTTCCATTGCCCCCGGATTCATAGGCCGGTCATATTATCCTGTAATTATGGGAGGCATAACGGGGCAGTCCTACAAGGTCAACTACAATGGCCGCACAATCAACATGAACAGCCCTATCGGCATTATCAGGTTCAACAACATCGTCAGACTCCCTGATAACTATATGTTAACCGCCAACTTTTCATGGCGCGGCAAGGGAGATGGTGAAAATGTCCGTTTAGGCCGCACATGGCAAATTGACCTGAGCGCATCGAAAACATTCAATTCGCATTGGGACATGAAACTATCATTCATCGACATATTCAATACTGCCCGGAAGACAACATTTACCATTTACAGCGACATACGCGACGTGCACACTGAAAAACATAACAATCTGCGCAGCATCGAACTTACGGTCGGTTACCGCTTCAATGTCTCCAAATCTAAGTATAAAGGCAAAGGAGCGGGTAATGCGGAAAAGGAACGTTTGTAATCAGTCCATAATAAGAATCGAAGATCATGAGAATTTTCAGAATAATTTCATCACTAATGATGTCGGCGGTCATTGTGACATCATGTGTGATCCGAACGTCCAGAGGAGAAACATTGAACTCGACAAGTTCGTTTGATGCGCTCGAAGTCTTTAGCGGAATCGAAGTGATTCTTACTCCATCACCGACAGTCTCCTTTGCCGTCGATGGAAACGAGCGAGCGAAATCGAAGCTGGAGATGCGTGTGGATAACGGAACGTTGCGTATCGAGGCCGACGGCCTGCGCTCCGGCGACCGGCTGAAAATCCGACTGTCAGCGCCGGTTCCCGAAAAAATGACGGCCTATAGCGGCAGCCGTATCATCAACGAGGGGACTCTGAATATTGAACGACTGGATATCCGGGTCTGGAACAACGCCTCCATAGCTCTGAACGGCCATGTCGCAATAGAGGAACTTGACATTGCATCATGGAATTCGGCAACAGTGGTGATCGGAAACCTATCGGCGGCAAATGTAACCGTCAGGGCTTTCAACGAATCGAGAACAGAACTGGGAGGATCAGCCGAACATATTTCGGTCAGTTGCCTCAACAATGCGACCGTTGACACGACCGGCCTAAACTGACCGTGGTTAGGCTCGCCGCGATTACTGGCACTCTTTTCCTCGACTTATTTTTTCATTGAGTGCCTTCTGCTTCTCACTGTCCCAGTATCCGCAGTCAAGCTCGAAAAAAGTCGAGGAATAAGGGATTGTCAGCGGGGTCTTGATGATAACGACTTCAAAAAGATTGCTGACGCTGTCAAGACGCCCAATTAGTTCTTCATGATTGACAGCCGTGATCTCCGACGAAGGAAGAATCCGGCCTGTTTTAGCCTTGAAGCCATCTATCCCGGGGCATATATCCTCGCTCAGAAATGCCAGTTCTGCGTCCTGATAGGTGTGGGCATATACGTGGGGAGCATTCTCGATCATGTCCTTCACCTTGCCCAGAACTTCTTCGTAGGGCTCCGGAGCATAGAGGGTGGTGATTCCTTTTTGTGTCTGCAAAGGATAAGCCATGTCGGTTATCACTATCCAGTTGCGGTGTCCGAGAAGAGGAAGTTTTTCTTGCAGTTTGCTCTGCCAGTCTGAGTTTTGCATGGTCACTGTTATTTTCTGACAAATTTAAGAAGGAATCTCAAATTAAGCAAAACCTTTCCTGAAAAGATGCGCAAGAACCTTTAGAGGTTGTTTAATAACAAATGTGAAGCCGGAGTGGATGGATTTTTGAGCTAACCTGTTCATAATCTGAAGGAGCAGTGCTGTGGCACTGTGACTGAAGATTAGGGACAGGGGAGCCAAAAAGGCATCCATGCGACTTATAGTAACACAATTTTTCTTTTTTATACATTTAAATTTCGGTTTTGCGGTTGTTTAAAATGCTTCTTCGCATCCATTCTCCCGGGCGTCTTTCGTACTGAATTTCAGTCATAATGCTACAGCATTACTCCTTCAATTCATTCCGAAATCCACCTCCGGAGAATGGACTCCAGCTTTCACATTTGTTTTTAAACAACCTCTTAATCACAAAAAAATCCGGGGACATTACCGCTCCCGGATCCTTTGTACTCAATACTCATTCTTTTTATTCGACAGGTTCGAACTGATCTTTGCCTACACCGCAGATCGGGCACACCCAATCGTCGGGAAGATCGGCGAAAGAAGTCCCGGGCGCAATACCGTTCTCGGGGTCGCCCACAGCAGGGTCATAGACCCAGTCACATACTTCACATACGTATTTGTCCATAGTTCGTAAAAAGGGGGGTTAAGGGTTGTTATTAATAAGTGTGTCTATATCCTGTTCCACGGTCGAGATAGTGGCGATATTGAATTTCTCCTGAAGCACCTTGAGAATATCCGGTGTAAAGAAAGCGGGAAGAGTCGGGCCGGTGTGAATGTTCTGCACGCCAAGCGAGAGAAGAGCCAGAAGCACTATGACTGCTTTCTGCTCATACCATGCGATGTTATAGACGATCGGCAGATCGTTGACGCTTTCAAGCTTGAACGCATCCTTCAGCGCCAGGGCGATACGCACGAGAGAATAGGAGTCGTTACACTGACCGGCGTCAAGCACACGTGGAACGCCTTCGATGTCGCCAAGAGGCAGCTTGTTGTAACGGTACTTGGCACATCCGGCCGTCAGTATGACACAGTCTTCAGGAAGAGTCTCGGCAAAGCGGGTATAGTAGGCCCGTGATGGGAATCGTCCGTCACAGCCGGCCATGACAACGAATTTGCGTATCTTGCCGCGGTTGATCAGGTCTATGATTTTTGGAGCAAGCTCTATGACCTGATGATGGGCGAAGCCGCCGACGATCTCGCCATGTTCAATCTCTGTCGGCGCCTCACAACTCTGCGCACGGGCAATAAGCTCCGAATAATCTTTTCTGCCGTCAGGACCGGCTTCGATATGATGGGTTCCCGGCATCGCGACCACTCCGGTGGTATATACGCGGTCAAGATAGGTGCAGTTTTTGCGCGGCGGCACAATGCAGTTGGATGTGAAAAGAAACACGCCGTTGAAAGTCTCGAACTCGTCGGTCTGTTTCCACCATGCGTTTCCGTAGTTTCCGGCGAAATGGGGATACTTCTTAAAGGCCGGATAATACTGGGCCGGGAGCATCTCGGAGTGGGTATATACATCGACCCCTTTCCCCTGGGTCTGTTCGAGAAGTTCTTCAAGATCTTTCAGATCATGGCCGCTGATAAGGATTCCGGGACGGTTTCTCACTCCGATATCCACCTTCGTTATCTCCGGATTTCCATAGGTCCCGGTGTTGGCACTGTCAAGAAGCGCCATCACACTGACCCCGCCGCTGCCGACATAGAGCACCAGTTTAAGCAATTCGTCAACACTGATGTCATCACGTGCGGTCTCAGCCATTGCGTTCTCGATGACAGCATAAACCTCATCGTCCTCATAGCCGAGGTTCGCCGCATGACGGGCATAAGCCGCCATCCCCTTGCATCCGTAGATGGCAAGCTGCTTGAGGCCGCGCTTGTCTTCGTCGGTCTCGGCAAGCACGCCGGTAACAGGTTCATATTTTTCCGCTTCTTCGGGTGTGGCGAAGAATTCGATGTGGGAGATGGCCGGCAATTGGATTCCTGCGCTCCTGGCCTGAGCAAGCAGACTTTTCTTGACTTCAAAAGCCCGGCGAATGAAATCGTCAAGCGAATCGTTGTCGAAATTCGCGTTAGTGATGGTTGTGAACAGCGCATCGATCACTTCATGGCTTGCCTCACGCGACGCAAGTCCGCGTTCGCGCAACGCACGGTTGATCGCAGCCACTCCCCTCACGGCATAAAGAAGCAGATCCATTCTGGCCGATGTCTCAGGGTGTTTTCCACATACTCCTATGCGCTCGCATCCTTTGCCACGTGCAGTTTCCTGACACTGGTAGCAGAACATTTCAGGTTTGTTCTCCATAATAGATATAATGATAACAGGTTGAGATTATTCGAAATCAGTTCATTATTTCGTCGGTTTCACTTTTACAAGCATCACTTTGGAGTCGGTTTTGGCCACAACGCTGTGGGGGACACCATTACCCATAAGCATGAACTCGCCCGCTTTCAACGTATGCGGCCGGTCAATCATAGTGAACTCCACTTCACCCTCCGTGACATAGACCATCACTTCGGCAGGAGCAAGATGCTCGGCGAGAGATTGCCCCGATTTAAATGCAAGAAGTGACACTCCTCCATTTCCGTTCTCGAAAATACTCTTGAAATGAACCTTGTCAGCCCCGCTCTCAACCTGAGAAGCGAGGGTATGGACTTCTCCGAATTTATATTCAGTATCCAGCATAACAATAAATATTATTGAAGATTTATAGATAGTTTTTTCGTCATTCTGTTAACATTCCGCCGACGCCTATTGTTCAGTAACGGTCGCCCCTTGCAGAATTATCCTGCGGCCAAATTGAGAGAACCTGATCGTTGCGGCATGGAACATTGTAAATAAGGGAGACCAAAGAGTTTTTGAGGCATAAATCTGTAATTTGGGCAAGCGAGACCGTGATTTGTGTAAGAATTTTTAGCGGCGGGAGGGTTATTTTTGCAAAAACATCAGATTCCATATTATGCTCAAAAAATAATACAGAATTTTCTAACATAACCAAAAACGAACGGCCCCTTCAAGACGTAGAAGAAATTCCTTCGCGTCGAGACCTCCGGCATAACCGGTCAGAGAACCGTTGCTCCCTATCACACGATGACACGGCACTATGACTGAGAGAGCGTTCGCTCCGTTGGCCCGCGCCACTGCACGCACTGCCTGAGGATTGCCTAAACCACACGAAAGTTCCATGTAGGAAACGGTAGCGCCGTAGGGTATCTCCGTCAGTCTGCGCCACACTGACTTCTGAAATTCAGTCCCGACAAATATCACCGGCAGGTCGAAGTCACGTCGGGCGCCCGCAAAATACTCGTCAAGCTGATGCGCCGCCATTACGTTGACATGCGAAACGCCTTCTTTGAATCGCGCGTCCAGATGCCGTTTCAGTCTCTCTTGCACATAATCGCGCTTGCCGTTCTCCGCGACCCAGTCACACAGACAAAGAGTGTCACCGAGCGAACCGAGCAGCAGATCGCCGCACGGAGAAGCATATCGGGTTATTATTATCTCGTTTTTCAGATTCATAGATTATTCATAGCCATATCGCTAAATTACATCAATTATTCATCGAATACAACAGATTGCCGCCTTTTTTCGGGATTCTCGTGAAAGTTGGGCGACAATTGGTTAATTATAGTTAAATTCCGACAAGGATACAGTGTTTGCGTTTGTAAAGTTTTTGCACACTCGGAAAAGCCAGTGCGCAAGAAAAATTTACGAAAGAAAACAATCCGTTAACTCGAGTTAATTATTGTATCGAAACAGCGTCAAAACTGCAACAATTTTAACAATTCAAGGGATTTGCTAATAAACCTTTAATCGTCAATTGAAAGGTTTAAAAACGTCAAATATGGCATTATCAACACTTTACAACTTGCACAATCTCTCAAAAAGCAGTAATTTTGCAGTGTCAAACATTGAAACGGATTGAAATGCCAATCAATAGATTTTAATAATTTAATTTAGAAATGACACTACGCAATATATTAATTTCCACTCTTCTGTGTGGCATTCTGTCACCTCTGATGACCTCGGCAAAATCGCTTCCGAAGGAGCATCTGACAATAGCCCGCAACGAAACAAGACTTTCAACCACAGACTCATCCAACTCTTTCATAGGACTCGCCGTAGAGCAGACCCGCAAGAACTCTCCCTTCGCACAGATGCCCGAGCTTCTTCAGGAAGACGCCGACATAACCACCGACGCTAACGCCGACAAGATCATAGACTATGCATCGCGTTTTCTCGGACGCCGGTATATTCTCGGCGCCATGGGGCCCTCCGCATTCGACTGCTCCGGTTTCGTGGGTTATGTGTTCAAGAACTTCGGAATAAATCTCGACCGCACATCGCGCCAGCAGTTTCTTCAGGGCGAGAAAGTGTCGCTCGGCAATCTTCGCCCCGGCGATCTGCTTTTCTTCAGCTCGCGTTCCAGCGGCCGCGGCCGTGTAGGACACGTGGCAATGGTGACCGACGTGAACCCCGACGGTTCCTGCCGCTTCATCCATGCCTCTTCGGGCAAAGGACGCGTGACTTATCAGAATTTCCCCGACAACGGCTACTACGAACGTAACTTCGTCGGTGCGCGCCGAGTGCTCGGAACAAATCTCGACTCCGGCTCTCAGCTGGCAATGAACAAATAAAAATTAGTGATTTAGGAATATATTTTAACCGGTCGGAGTCCGCGAGGTCCCCGACCGGTCTTTTTGGAGAGGGGTGCCCTGAACCTCTCATAAATTTTCAAAAAAACAACTAATATATCGGGAGGTGAAAGGCCGCCATTTGTCGGTTAGGCACGCTTTTTGTAACTTTGTATGTTATGCAGAAACGAAAAAACACGAATACTCAATCAGTCCTTGAAACGGACGACAACAATATCATTTCCGTGCGCGGCGCCCGCGTCAACAATCTCAAGAACATCGATGTGGACATTCCACGCGACCGCCTCGTGGTCATCACCGGTCTTTCGGGTTCCGGAAAATCTTCTCTTGCCTTCGACACGCTCTATGCCGAAGGTCAGCGGCGCTATGTCGAAAGCCTGTCGGCATACGCTCGTCAGTTCATGGGAAAAATGGCCAAACCGGAATGCGATTTCATCCGTGGTCTGCCACCGGCCATAGCTATAGAGCAGAAGGTCAACACGAGGAATCCGCGAAGTACCGTAGGCACTTCCACGGAGATCTACGACTATCTGCGCCTGCTTTTCTCGCGCATCGGCCACACCATCTCGCCCGTGAGCGGAGAAGAGGTGAAAAAGCAGTCGGCGGAAGATCTTGTCAACGACGCGGCGGCTCTCCCTGAAGGCCGACGCATCGCCGTGGCTTGCCCCATCCATCTGCCAGAAGGCCGCTCTATGCAGCAGCATCTCGACGTGCTTCTGAAAGGAGGCTATTCGCGTCTGATCGACGAAGAAGGTAATTTCGTCAATATCGCCGACGTCATGGAGACGCCCGAAAAAGTGACGCCGTCACATCTTCTGCTCATCGACCGCATGACATCGCCGCGAACGCCCGACGAGACAAGCCGCCTCACCGATTCGGCCGAAACGGCATTTTTCGAAGGCCACAACCGCGCGTGGCTGGTGATATGGGACGATAACGGCGTTACCAGGAAAGAATATTCCACCGCTTTCGAAGCTGACGGCATTGTCTTTACCGAGCCGACTGACCAGATGTTCAATTTCAACAATCCGTTCGGCGCATGTCCGCGCTGCGAGGGATTCGGACGCACAATCGGAATCGACGAGCGCCTTGTTGTTCCCGACACAGCGCTCTCGGTCTTCGAGGATGCCGTAGTGTGCTGGCGCGGCGAAAAAATGGGTGAATGGAAAAAGGATTTCATCCGTCAGGCAGCGCGCGTGAATTTTCCGGTCCATCGCGCCTACAGCGACCTGACCGAACGCGAAAAGAATCTCCTCTGGAAAGGTTTTCCCGGAATCGACGGATTCTTCAAGATGGTCGAGGAGAACCAGTACAAGATCCAGTATCGCGTGATGCTTGCCCGTTACCGGGGGAAGACACTCTGTCCGGAGTGTCACGGCTCACGTCTGCGAAAAGACGCATCCTACGTCCGGGTCGCCGGACGCACCATCACCGAAATGGTGAAGATGCCTGTCAGCGAGCTTCTGGAGTTTTTCTCAACCATCGCGCTTCCCGAGTCGGAAGCCAAAATCGCCCGACGTCTTCTTGTCGAGATACGCAACCGTCTCACATTTCTCTCTGAGGTCGGCCTGGGTTACCTGACCCTCGACCGCCTCTCGTCCACCCTTTCGGGCGGTGAGAGCCAGCGCATAAATCTCGCCACGTCGCTCGGCAGCTCACTGATGGGCTCGCTCTATATTCTCGACGAGCCCTCCATAGGTCTTCATTCGCGCGACACGGAGCGCCTCATCGGAGTGCTTCGCAAACTGCAGGAGGGCGGCAACACGGTGGTCGTCGTCGAACACGACGAAGAGATCATGCGCGCCTGCGACTATATAATAGATGTCGGCCCCCAGGCCGGCTCGCTTGGCGGAGAGATAATCTATCAGGGTCCCATAGAATCGCTCGATAAAGCCGCCGACAGCTATACCCTCAAATATCTGACCGGAAGCATGTCGATTCCCGTGCCGGAAAAGAGGCGCCGCTGGCGCGATTACATCGAGGTCAAAGGTGCACGCGAGCATAACCTGAAAGACATAGACGTGAAATTCCCCCTTCAGGCAATGACGGTTGTCACCGGCGTCAGCGGATCGGGAAAATCAACACTTGTGCGCGACATTCTCTTCCGCGCCCTTAACCGTCATCTCGGCGAAGGCGCCGACGCTCCCGGCGCATTCAACCGTCTCGACGGATGTCTCAGCCGCATAAAGGCGGTGGAATTCATCGACCAGAATCCCATAGGCCGTTCTTCGCGCAGCAATCCCGCCACCTATCTTAAGGCCTACGACGAGATCCGACGGCTTTTCTCCGATCAGCAGGCGGCGAAGCAGATGGGATTCGGTCCCGGATATTTCTCCTTCAACACCGAAGGCGGACGTTGCGAGACCTGTAAAGGCGAAGGCACCCTGACAATCGAGATGCAGTTCATGGCCGACATTACCATTCCATGCGACGACTGCGGCGGTCAGCGATTCAAGCGCGATGTGCTCGACATCCGCTACCGTGGCAAAAACATCAACGATGTCCTGAACATGACTATCGACGACGCTATTGAATTCTTCGGCCAGACCGACGGCACGACGGAAAAAAAGATCGTCAAGCGTCTGTTGCCTCTCCAGCAGGTTGGACTCGGCTACATCAAGCTCGGGCAAAGTTCATCCACCCTTTCAGGCGGAGAAAACCAGCGCGTGAAACTCGCCTATTACCTTTCGATGGAGCTGCATGAACCGACCATGTTCATCTTCGACGAACCTTCGACCGGTCTCCATTTCCACGACATCAATCTGCTGATGCAGTCGTTTGACCGGTTGATCGCGCTGGGCCACACTGTAATCATCATCGAACACAACATGGACATTATCAAGTGTGCCGACCACGTCATCGACATAGGTCCGGAGGGAGGAGAGGCCGGCGGTTCAGTCGTGGCGACCGGAACGCCTGAAGAGATCGCCGCATGTCCGACTTCCCACACCGGACGCTTCCTGAAAGAGAAACTTTCATAAAAACATATCTCGGATGATCAAGCAATATGAATTCCGCCTCGCGCCCCGCAGAAGAGGGTGCCATCTGATAACCGCAGAGATTCTCCGCCACCTGCCGGAGTTGCCCGCGACAGGACTTGTCAACATTTTCGTCAGACATACTTCGTGTGGACTGACCGTGAACGAAAACGCCGACCCCGACGTCAGAAGCGATATGGATAAGATTTTCGACCGTCTCGTCCCTGAAAACGAACCATATTATGACCATACGATGGAGGGTGCCGACGATATGCCGGCACATGCCAAATCATCGCTTGTCGGGGTGTCGCTTACCATTCCCGTTACGGACGGACGCCTAAACCTCGGCACCTGGCAGGGCATATATCTATGTGAATTCCGCGACTACGGAGGCGAGCGGTCCATTGTCGTCACTCTCTATAGCTGATCTCCGGGCATGAATATCGAGGAACTGCGCGATTTCTGCCTGTCGTTGGGCGATGTCACCGAGAAAACGCCGTTCGGGAAATTTGCCCGGCGTTTTGACTCGGTGCTTGCATTCTATGTCTGCGGTCACATTTTCTGCATGACAGACCTCAACGACTTCTCTACCGTCACTCTCAAATCCACTCTTGAAGAGATAGAGGAGCTAAAAATCCGCTTTCACTCCATCGCGGGAGCACGCAATCCTCTCAAACGCGACTGGATAGAGGTCGCTGTCAACGCCGACATCCCCGACCGCGAAATCAGGCGCATGATCAGGAACAGTTACGCCATCATCCGCGCAAAACACACTAAAAACAGACGGATTAACAACGTTTAACTATAAATCATAGTTCAAACTACAAATTGTAGTTTATATTTGCGGTGTTAAATTATCACCGCATGGAAAAACTTACCGCCAAAGAAGAAGAAGTGCTCCGCATGTTCTGGAACAACGGACCGCTGTACGTCAAGGAAATCGTTGACATGCACGACGATCCCAAGCCTCATTTCAACACTATCTCCACTATTGTCCGCGCCTTGGAGGAGAAAGGATATGTGGGCCACACGCAACATGGCAAGTCCTATCAGTATCATGCCGTCGTGGCCGAAGAGGATATGGGGAAGAAATCCCTCTCGTCCATAGTGGGACGGTATTTCAAGAACTCTTATCTGCGTGTGGTCTCCTCTTTCGTGGAGGACGGCAATATTCCGCTTGAGGATCTTCGGCGCCTGCTCGACGAAGTGGAGAAGTCACGCAACACCAAAACAGACTGATACCATGGGCACCCTGTTCTCCTACTCCCTCGCCGCTTCGCTGGTCACGCTGTTGCTCTTCCCCGTGATGTACCTGACCGTCAACCGAAGCACATCGTTCCGCTTCAACAGGATTATACTGCTCGCCGGAATGATACTCTCCCTTGCGCTGCCTCTTATCCTCGGCCGCATCGATCTGTCTCTCCCCGCCCCTGCCTTGATTACAGGTATCTCCGTGACGGGAGAAGCTTTTCCGGTCGTAGCTGTCACTTCCTCCGCCACTGAAAACGGCTTCCCGTGGATAGCCGCAATTATTGCGCTATATTTCGCCGGCATAATAATCCTTTCGTGCCGCGAAATCCTTTCGTTCATCAGACTGTCGAATCTCATCCGCAAATGTGAGAAAAAATCTCATGACGGCCTTACGCTCTGTCTGCTGACCGACCACTCCACAGCGCCATTCAGCTGGGGAAACTATATTTTCCTCCGCGACACTGGATTTGAAAGCGCTTCCGGCTGCATCTATCTTCATGAGAAAGCTCATACCGAGAAACGCCACTGGATCGACGTGATTCTTGCCGATCTGTTCTGCATCGTGACGTGGTACAATCCCTTCGTCTGGATGACCCGGCAGCTTGTAAAGCTCAACCATGAGTTCGATGCTGACGCCGAAGTGATCCGTTGCGGAATCAACACGTACGATTATCAGCGGCTACTCGTGACTAAAGCCATGGGAGGAAGAGCTCTCCATCTGGCCAACAGTTTTGCCGCGAGCACACGCAATTTCCGCAAACGAGTGCTGACTATGAACCGGAAACGCTCAAAAAAGAAAACGATGCTTATAGCCGCATCCGCTCTCCCGGCAATCGCAATCGCATGGATTACCCTTTCGTCGCCTGTATCGGCTAATCTGCTCTCGACCCTGGCAGCTTACAGATTCGAAAAATCCACACCTTCAGCAACGAAAGCCGAAACCGCTCTGACCGGAACAATTCCTGCAATCGCAGAACCGAAGCCGAAAAAGAGTGCCGATACAATCGTCGTCCTGCCCTCGCCGCTGAAAGATCAGACCGCTTTGGCCGAATTGATCAGAATGTCAGTTTCCACGCTTGATTTCGACAAAGAAACGAAAATCAATGTCGGAATCGTCCTGAACAAGGAAGGGAAAGTGACGGAAGTCGTTACTGACGGCACTGACAACACTCTTGTCAAAGCCGTGATAGATCAGGCTGTGAACGGAGTACGTTTCGAGCAGATGACACTTAACGGGCAACCCATCAAGGTAAGTTTCAACATTCCGGTAGTCATTAAGAAATAACAGTCAGTCAAGTTTGTCACAACAACGGAGCGGAGGCTGCATTCAGTGGCGTCCGGCCACAACTACACCCTAAATGAAACAGATTATTATAATCATCGCCATTATTTTATTCCCTGCAGTCCAAGCATTTGGACGAACCGTCATAAGCGGCCGGGTCAAGAATGGCGATGGAAAAGGGATGGATTTCGTCAGTGTCACTGCATCACCGGTAAAATCCCCGAAGACAATTCTTGCAGCCGGGTTAACGGACGGAAACGGTCTGTTTCAACTGACGATAGACAACGACTGCGACAGCCTGATTCTGAAAGCATCGGGCATGGAGATAGCGCCGGCCCGCATAAACATACCCAACCGCACGGGAAACTATGAAATACGGGTTGAAGAACGCGCGGTAGAACTGAAAGAGGTCATAGTCAATGCAAAGAAAATCTATTCCCATGGCGACACCATCAACTACAACGTGGCGTCATTCCTCTCGCAGACTGATCAATCGGTAGCGGACGTGCTGAGGAAAATGCCGGGCATAACAGTATCGGACGCGGGGCAGATCTCCTATCAGGGCAAACCGATCAAGAATCTCTATATCGAAGGTCTCGACCTGATGAAAGGCCGCTACGGAATCGCCACAAACAATATCGATCCCAACAATATAGCCACAGTCCAGGTCCTCGAAAACCATCAGGATATAAAAGCCCTGAAAGACCTGCGCCCCGAAGAACAGGCCTCGATCAACCTTAGGCTGAAAGAGGGCGTCAAAGGAGTGTTCAATCTGATCGCCACTCTCGGAGGAGGCTACGGCGACAGGACATTATGGAACAACTCGGCCACAGCTACCTATTTCCGACGCAACAGGCAGCTGCTCGCAACATACAAAGGGAACAACACAGGCGAGGATCTGTCGCAGGAACTCTACTCATTCGACAACGACGTTTCGCAGACGCGCGACATCTCGTCAATAACTATGCCCTCCGCCCCGGGCATAGAGAAACGGTTCTATTATTTCAACCGATCACGGAGCGCCACATTCAACAACGTCCGTCGAGTGGGAAAGACCGGCGAGTTCGGAATCAATGCCGCCTGTCTCAAGGACCGAGACTCTCGCCGGTGCAGCTCCTCTACGACAAATTTCCTTCCCGGCGGGGCGCAGAACTCCATCCAGGAGCTGGCCAACGGGACGGTCCGCCGTCAGAAAGCCTACGGAGATGTGACATACATGAACAACGGCGATGAGAATTATCTCAAAGACCAGGTCAAATTCGACTGGAGCAAAGCTGAGGCCACGAGCCGGATAAACGCCGAAGGTGACAACATACATCAGACCGCGACGACCGAAACCTACCGCCTGCTGAATAAATTTCATCTGACGAGGCGCAATTCCGCGCAACGCGGTTTCGAGATAAGCTCGGTCGTCAATCTGGAAAAACGGCCCCATTCGCTGTCAGTGTCACCCAATCTGTTTCCCGACATCGTTAGCGGGAACATGCTGTGGCAGCATGTTGATTTCCGCAACATATCGACAGTGAACAGAGCGGGCATACTCACCGCATTCCGGGCAGGGCGTTTCACTATACATCCTACGGCGATCGCGGACTATCACCGCAACACTCTTGAAAGCCGACTCGACGCTATGTGCAACGATCTGACTCTCGATCAGGTGGACGCGGGCGTCGGAACCGAAATAATCTTCAGCGCCAGACGATTGCATGCATCGCTTTATCTCCCGGTGAAGTTTCGCCTATTTCGTCTTAAAAACCGGCTTGACGGGGACATCACCGACAAAAACCGATTGCGTGCCGAACCTGACTTCAATCTATCCTATAAAATCGGCACAGCTCACAGTCTAAAGGCTAAAGCATCCCTTTCCTACATGACCCCTTCTATCGAGACTCTGTATTCCGGCAACATCCTCACCTCCTACCGTCAGCTCTCGGCCTATAGCGTCGCGGGACTGCATGAAGGCTCCAGCCTGTATTGTTCATTGGGCTACGATTTCAGAAACATACTCTCCATGAGCTTTGCAGGAATCGATGTCACATGGAACAGAGAGTCGCCCGACGTGCTTTATGGCTCCAGTTATGACGGAATCGTGCAGCACACAATCAGCCGGCGCACTTCGGAGACAGCCGATATGCTGTCGGCGGCCATCCGAGCAAGTCAGGGATTCGACTGGCGCAGGCTTAAAATCGGAGCCTCTGTCTCTTTTTCTCACTATGACAGTCCGCTTCTCGTTCAGAATGAGGTTCTGCGCTACACCGGCAATAGCATGGGAATCGAAGGCGACATCAGCTTCACTCCGTTCCGCTGGCTTGCAGTGGCCTATAACGGAAACTATTCCCAATCATCCACGCGCCAGGAAGGATGCAGTCGCTTTCCGTGGCTTCGTGCCATGACCAACAGAGCCACGCTGGATTTCACGCTGCCCGGAGGCGTGACACTGACAACTTCGCTCTATCACTATTATAACAGCTTCAACGAAGGCGACCGCTCATTCCTTCTGCTCAACGCCGAGGCCAAATACACCGCAGGACGCTTCGGCTTCACGCTGTCGTGTGACAATCTGCTTGACCGCCGCACCTACGTTTACTCCGACGTCTCAGCCCTGACCGAGTCGAAAGCGGTCTATGACATACGTCCGCGCAGCATATTACTCAAAATCAGATTCAGAATACTTTAATCAATATGAAACACTTATTTCTATTTATCATGCTCGCCTTAAACCTCTTTTCAGTCAAGGCTCAGCAACAGGTTTTCTCTTGCAGTCAGGAGAAAGCCACGGCTACCGACACGGCCCGCTACAAAGTCACCTACCGTCTGGACTACACCTGTCACTCCAAAGCCGACAAAAGGTTCGACGACGTGAGAACCCTGCTGATCGGTCGCCATAGTGCAAAGGATTTCAGTGACATCATTTTCCATTACGATTCGCTCATGACGGAAGATATGCGCCGCGGCGCGGAATCTTTTTACAATCCAAAAGGCTTTCCCTGGCCTTACGAGATTCTTGTGTCGCCGAAAGAAAAAAACGCCGAAATGAAATACCGCCTGCCTGACGGAATGGACAATCTGCATTACTCCGAACCGATTGCGGATATGCAGTGGGTATTTCACGCCGATACAGTCAGAACCGTCCTCGGATATGAATGTCAGCTCGCCACCTGCGACTTTGCCGGCCGACATTATTCGGCTTGGTTCGCACCGGAAATTCCGCTTCCATTCGGACCGTACAAATTCGGCGGCCTGCCGGGATTAATTCTACAAATACAGGATGATGAGAAACAGTTCGTCTGGGAAGCCATCGGTTTCGAAAAAAGCGACGCGCCTATATTTGTATATGTTTATGAAAATGAGAAAAGCTGCACGCCTGCAGATGCAGCCAAAACCATAGCGCGCTGCTTCAATACGCCTTTAGCATTCAAACTGGCGGCCTTCGGCGGCGGCAAAGGACGCATAATGATAGTAGGCAAAGACGGAAAGACCCGCGACGCCACCGAGGTTGAAGACATCCCGATTCCCTACGAACCAATCGAAAAGCTATCGGAATGAAACGGCTTCAATTATCGGCACCCGCATTGTTGCTGGCGGTATGCGCCACGACAGGGCAAACCCCTCTTCTGTCAGAATTTGACCTTACCGGCGATCCGCTTCCTCCAGTCCGCCATGTAACCGAAATGAAAGTCTCGGGCGACACACTCTTTTTCGTGCACGACAGCGAAGAGAGTCTCGGACAGCTGTTTCTTCGCCGGGCTGTCATTTACCTTGCCGACAATCACCTTGACATCAGTCCTGAAATCGGTAAAAAAGATGACGGCTATTACATGTCATATATGCCCTATCCTTTTATCGGCGCTGACTCCCGTGTCCATGTCATAAGTCAGGATGACAGAGAAATATATGACATTACTGACGACACCGCGTTAGTACGCACGAAGCGCTACCTGATGAACGGGGAAACAGAGGTTCCCATTCCACTCTCCGGCTATATTCAGAATATTTTCATGACAGCGCCCGAAAGATACGTGTTTATGGGCAGGGAACCAAACGGCGGCCGGCAGTATGCGATGAGAGCCGACCTGAAGTCCTCAAGAATCGACACAATCTGCCAGATCGCCATATCAGCCGATTTGCAGACTTGGATGCCAAATGTCGGTGAAATGGTCTTTTCCCCCAAACGCGATCGCCTCGCTTTCGCCTACCGGCTGCATCCGATTGTGGAAGTTTTCAGCATGGACGGAACTTCGCTAAAATCCATAAGGCTCGGACAGGACACTTTTGACCGCTCAACGCTCAATGAAGCCGACTTTGAAGACCTGAATCCTCTCCATACGGTTGACCTCACCAATACATCCGATTATATCTATGCACTTTACTGGAGTTATAGATATGATGAAAGAGCCACCCGATTCCCAAGCATCATAAAATTCGATATGGAGGGCAACATCATTGAACGTTATTCCGACATTCCCTCACCCCTCTGCCGCATCGCCGCAATCAGTAACTCCCGTCTCATCGGATGGACCGGCAACCGATTCATCCTCATCACACTCTGATCCACTCTACATTTTCTACATTTCATACATCAATCCATCAATATTTCATACATTAATTCTTCTACATTTCATACATTAATTCTTCTACATTTCATACATTAATTCTTCTACATTTCATACATTAGCCATCTAATCAGCTGATTTCGAGGAGGGCCGGATTGGAGGATTTGATTCTGCCGGGAAGTTTCTCCACGACTTCGCGGTAACTGTGGCGGATAAGTGACTTTATGAAATCTGTCGTCAGGGAACCGTGGAGACTATGCTGGTTCCAGTAGCGTTTGTTCCAGTGCCATGCGGGTTCAATCTCGCGATATCTTTCCCGAAGCTCGACAGCATAGGCCGGGTCGCATTTCAACACGAGGGATTCCGAACGCTCCAACGCTATACATGCGAAAATTTTTCCGCAAACCCGCAGAAGAAGATATTCTTCTCCGAAAGCCATGTCCTCCGAAGTCATCGGCAATGACAGGCAATATTCTCTGATCTCTTCGATATTCATAATCACGCCCTCTAAAAACTGGTGCAAAGATATCTATCATCGCGCCAAAATCAAAACACAGTGCATAGAAAAAGGAGCACCCCGCTGAAGGGATGCTCCTTTCTGTTTTATTTCAATCGTTCGGCTGATTATTTGATGATGCTGCCGAGGTTGAAGTTAGCGAATTCGAGGTCGTTGAGGGCCATGTTTGCAAGAGCGTTGTCAAGCTTGATAGCCTTGTCGAGGTTGGTTGTAACCATTGATGCGTTGTTAGTACGTGCGCCGAGGATAGCAGTCAGGTAGTAAGTTGTAGCATCGGGGTTGGCGATAGCGCCCAGAGTGTTCTTGGCAGCTGCATAGTTCTTGGTCAGGATCTGAGCGAGAGCGGCGTTGTTGCTCTTGCTTGAGCCGAAAGCCTTGACGGCGGCGGCATTGTCGCCCTGAGTCAGATAATATACGCCGAGAGCGTCACCGAGACCTTCGAGACCGGCAGCGTTGCTGAAGCTGCGGTTAGCGCCGTTGAAGTCTTTGTTCACGAGCTGAACGAGACCCTGGTTCATGGCTACTTCTGAGCTGTTGGGAGCAAGACGGGCAGCCTTGTTGAGGTTAGCGATGGCTGAAGCGTAGTCCTTGTTGATGAACTGGGCTTTGCCGAGGTTGTTGAATCCGCGGAAATCGTTGGGATAGATGCGGGTTGCCTGCTCGTAGATCTGAGCCTTGCGGTTGTTGTCGTCGGTCAGAGTGGCGGCATAGAGAAGCTCGTCAACGGTGAGAGACTTGGGATCGTTCTGTGCGAGACGTGCGAGTTCCTCGTCGCTCTTGCCGATAGTGTTGATAGAAGCGGTGATGTGGCTTCTGCGGAGCTGGGGAAGGATCTGATCAGCGAGAGTCTCGAACACTGCTGCGAGGTTGCGGATTTCCTTTTCGCGGACTTCAGGATCTTTCACGTTGGAAAGAACGCTAAGGATGAGGTCCTTGTCCTGGATATTGCTTGCTGCTACGAGCTGCTGGAAACCGTCCCAGTCTTCAGCTGTGAACTGTTTTGTGAGTTCGCCGAATTCAGTGATTTTATCTTTCTTGAGCTGACCTTCGAGATAAGCGGTAGTGTTCTTTTCGCGGTTCTCGGCAAGACGCTGGTTGAAGTCGTAGGCACCTTCGGGAGAAGCGTAAGAAGAAATGTTGATTTCCTCGATCTCCTGGTTGGGAGCTGCGGCTGCGCTGCGGAGAGTCTCGTTGAGGTCAACGACGCCCTGAGAATCGAGCTCACCCTTGCGGATGTTGGCCTGATTGATGAGGAAGCGGATGTCTGCGGTATATTTGTCGTTGATCACGCGCTGGAACTTGTCGGCTGCGGTTGCGGGATTGACGGTTCCTGCATCGGCGAGAGCGGCAGTTGCGATGATGCCGTTGGCCACCTTAACCTGAGGAAGCACATACTGCTTGTTGCCCTGCTGAACGTTGAATGTCAGGAAGAGCTCGCTCTTCTGCATGTCAGGATTGTAAAGATAGTTTACGGGAATCGTAACCGTACCGCCGTTATTGAAGTTTACGACAGGGTTGTTTCCGCGCACCTTCTCGCCCTGATAGGTGACGGGAGTGGCGGCAGTCTGCTGACCTCCATAGACAAGCACCGGAGTGATGGTCACCGAAGCGTTCTTTTTGAAGAACTTGGCGGGAATGTTACCGGTAACGGTAGCCGGAACGGTCTGACCTACTACTTCAAGTGGATTGGGATTGGTGTTGAAATATTCAGATTTAAACTGACCCATCTTTCCGTTACATCCGGAAAGAAGCACCAATCCTCCAATAGCTAATGATGAATAAAGAATTCTTTTCATAATGAAATTTAGTATTGAGTATTGAATTTTTCTGTCAATGGAGGTTAAAGATTCAACTTGAAAATGATTATTTGCAAAATTACATCATTTTTCTGAATTAACTGTTTATTTTCCAATCTTTATTTTCACATTTTTCCAATTTGGCCGCAAAGAGCGACTCAAGCCCTGATTTACGGGCCGATATGCTTTCTGACCATCAACCGGTAAAATGGCGCGAAAACTTCAATTAAAACTATTTAACAAATTGCATTTTGTACTGATTCAGCCCTTTTTGCTTTCCATAATCAACCTCGAATGCCAAAACTGCCCGCGTAAAGAAACAAAATAGCGGCTCAAGGATTTCTATTTTCCATAATATGTTGTAAAACATATTATTAGACTATTGCATTTTCTTTTGAAATGCTTTATCTTTGCATGTACCATTAACAACAGCTCATCAAAAACGCTTTTTCGTAATAAATAAAGACATTAGACATTTATAATACATCCACTGACGTTAAGTACTATGTGTAAATCCCCAAAGGAGGCTCGTGAGAGCGTCCTTTGCTGTTTTTAGGGCGTAAGCACTCAGACTTATTTGTCAAATTCGACTTATCAATGCGGTTGAGATAAGAAACATATATCATGTTTTCCCAATCGGAGCCCGTCAGGGCGCGCTGAAAGTAACCGGCCATGGAGCGTAGCGGAGTGGTCGGATAGGCATGATAAATAATAAATGAGACGCGAAGGGACGATTCTGTGGTACAGGACATTGCATCAACCACTGAGGCATCCCTCCGGGACGCCGAGACTTGGTGCGGACTCTTTCCGGTCACTCCGCTTCGCTCCATGGCCGGTTAATTAATGTACGTCCTCCGGACTTGTCTATCAAGCTTTTCCTCCTAACTCAACCGCATTGATTTGTCAAATTCGACTTATATTAGCCTCTCTCATGCATTTATACAACGATTTTCCGGGTTCAGACGTTAGATAATCGGAAATAATCACTATTTTTGCGCTTGTAATCCAACAGTCTATGAAGTTGATTGAAATTAATTTGCAACGTATTTTTGACCTTTGCCGTCTTCACAAGGTCAAGACATTAGCAGTCTTTGGATCTATATTAACCGATAGGTTCAACGATAACAGCGACGTGGATCTTCTTGTAGATTTTGAACAGATTGACCATGATAAATTTGATTATGTAAGCAATTATTTCGATTTACGCGATTCATTGGAACAATTATTTAATCGCAAAGTGGATTTAATTGAAGAAAAAGGCCTACGTAACAAATATTTCATTGCAAATGTCAACCGCACAAAACAGATGATCTATGGCTGATGAAAAGATAATGACCTATCTCCAAGACGTTCTGGATGCCATCAATGATTTGCAAAGCTGTTTTGTCGGCTTTCCCAACAGATATGACCTGTTTGAAAAAGACATCATGCGTAAATGCGTAGTAGAAAGAAAGGTTGAAATAATGGGAGAAGCCATAAACCGAATCAAAAAGACAGATTCATCCGTTGTGATTCCAAATGCGAGAGCGATCATCGACACTCGCAACCGAATCATACACGCTTACGACAACGTGCAGCCTGATTTTTTATGGAGTCTGGTATTACGGCATATACCGGAACTTAAAAAAGATATTGAACGAATTCTTGACGAATTCGAGAACCGTAACGACCACATAGAATAAGAGCTTGTTTTATAATAAATATTAACGACAGGGCGGTCAGTGGTCGAGTATATTTTCATTTGCGATGAGGGAGTTATGGGGTGCCATAACGACCGAAGAGCAGACGGAAAGAGGCCGGCAAATGACAGTAGGAAGGTAAATTCCGTCAATACACTTATAGTCAGTCTGAAATTTCATTAATATTCCTAAATATCTGGAAGAAATACGGAGCTTCTTCATGTAGGCGTAGTTTCGCATTTCTTGGCAGCTTTTCGTCCTGTTCCTCAGTCATGTATATCAAATACACTCCTTCGTCATATAACGAAAAGCTGCGCAAACTATGCGACCCTGTCGTCAACATTTATTATAAAACAAGCTCTAAGCCTTTCGTCACGGAATGGTCAGAGGAGATGGCGCAGATATTCAAGGGGATGGTAGAGGAGCATGCGCGGGCCGGAGTAGCGCATGACACGGCGGATGCGATCGCGCATTTCAGGCCGATAACAATGTATGGTGCATTTGCGGCATGATGATTTCCGCTCGCCGAAAGGACAGTGACGCAACCGAGCGGCAGCATAATCGATGAGCGCGGCACACTCCGGGCATAGCTCCCGGTTCCCTTCTTTCCGACGGCAATACAGACGTACCATCAGACCGACTATTCTCGTTTCTTTATCTATCCGTGACATATTCGCGACAAAGTTAGTCATTTTTCGGCGATTAAGGCAATTTGGACCGTAATGGATATGGCAATATGGAATAATTACACTATCTTTGCGGTTTCTTATCGAAAACACAATTCCAACATTTCTTTCAGATTATGAAATACATCTTGATTCTCACTGCTTTCCTCCTTATGGTCCTGACGGGATGCGGCAGTAAATCGAAACAGGATTCAATAACATTCTCCCCTGACACGATCATTGCGGAGACTTCGCCTTCACTCGATACCGCGACCGCACTTCCCGATGAAGAACCGGCCCCTCCGGTTGTGAAAAAAAACATCGATTCTCTGGCCACCGCGACGGAAGCCCTCGAATTCATGATGAATTCCGACGACTGGGAAAAATATAAGGAAGGTATAATTCCGTCCGTGCTCGAGCAGAATGTCGATTACGGACGCCGACTGATCAACAATCGCTTTGAGCATTTCATAATCGTTGACAAGCAGTCGATGCACGTCATCCTCTACGACAAGTACGGCCGCGAGGTCAAAAGCTATCTCATGGCATGTTCACGCCGTTACGGCACCAAACACCAGCGCCGCGACAACCGCACGCCCGAAGGCTTCTTCACCGCCGGAAGCACCTACGATTCAACCGACTGGCTCTATACCGACGACGACGGAAAGACCTCTCCCGCCAAAGGTCAGTTCGGACCGCGCTTCATCCGCGTCAAGAATCCCGTATCCTCCCAGATCGGCATCCACGGGACTGCGGCACGTTATTCTCCGGGCCGACGCGCAAGCCACGGCTGCATCCGTCTGCTCAACGAACACATACTTGACCTTGTGGAATATGTCCACGCCGGCATGCCGATCATCGTAAACCCCTCCGACCGCGACCAGCAGGTGAACCGCGAGGAAGGATATGACGACATTGTGCAGCTCAAGATTGGCAAACCCATCCACGTGACAGCCCGCGAAGAAGAGAAAAAAGACTCGACAGCCTCGACAAAAGCCGATTCGGCAGCCGTGAATACGGATATCAGCAACGACACCGTTCTGACTGCTGACGAACCCGCCGACAAACCCTCCCCGTCACAACCGGAGGAACCCGAAACTACGGAAGACTCCGAAGAGTGAACGGCTTCAGGTTATGAACAAGGCCAACAGTATTCTGCTGAAAACCATGCTCCCGGTGATCATCGGCGCCGGAGTGGTTGTATGGCTCTTCTGCCGGGAATTCAGCGTTGAGCAGTGGGAATCGATCCCCTGGACCATGCGCACTTTCGCAGCCCTGCTGCTGGCGCTTCTCTGCGTGACCGGGCGTGAATGGGGCATGATGTGGCGATTCCGCTCCCTGACCGACCGCGCCCTCTCATGGCGCCAGTCGCTGAAAGTCACCATGCAGTGTGAATTCACCTCGGCGATAACTCCGACCACTGCCGGCGGTTCGGCTCTGAGCATGGTGTTTCTGCAGCGCCAGGGCATAAAACTCGGGCGCGCCACCATAATAACCATGATAGTGCTGATGCTCGATGAGCTTTTCCTCGTCGTGGCCTGCCCCATAATCTTCCTTCTCTTTCCGGGAGGTGAGATTTTCGGTTTCGATCCCGGCGCGTTCTCAACCGGAGTGCGTGTGGCGTTCTGGATTGTCTATGGCGGCGTTTGCGCCGTCACCCTGTTTCTTTTCATGGGCGCGTTCATATTCCCGCGCAACATAGCCCGCTTCCTGTCGCGGCTCTTCTCTCTGCGCCTTCTGCGGCGCTGGCAGTCGAACGTGATTGAGCTCGGCGAGACAATGGTCAGCGCCGGCGGCGACCTGCGCACTCGTTCATTCTCGTGGTGGTCCGAAGCCATGGGAGCCACCGCTCTGACCTGGATCAGTCGCTATCTCGTCGTCAACGCCCTTTTCTGGGGATTTTCCGCTCTTGCTCCGCAAGGCATTGTGTTCGCCCGTCAGTTCGTTGTCTGGACACTCCTGACCATCAGCCCCACTCCGGGCGGAAGCGGACTGAGCGAATGGCTCTTCACCAACTATTACGGCGACCTGATCAGCGACGCGTCGATGGTTCTTGTCATCGCCATTCTCTGGCGCCTCCTGACCTATTATGTCTATCTCGCCGTGGGCGTAATAAGACTTCCGGCGTGGTTGCGCCGGAAGTAATCTTTAGAGCCGGCTCTTAATGTGACGATTTTTTATTCAGGCTTGCGGATGCGCTCGATTCCGAGACGGATGCGGCGCACAGTCTCCTCCAGGCCCATGAGTTCGGTGATGTCAAACATGTGAGGACCCTTGCACTCGCCGACAACCGTCAGGCGGAAGGCGTTCATCACGTTTCCGAGATGATAGCCCTTGTCGGCGATCCAGCCCAGCACGATAGGTTCAGCCGTGGCCGCGCTGAAATCAGGCAGTCCTTCCAGCACCTCGATGAGTTCGCCCATGATGCGCGGCATTTCATCGCTCCAGCGCTTGCGAACCGCCTTCTCCTCGTAGCTATCCGGCTCGATGAAGAAGAAGCGCGCCTGCTGCCAGAGATCGCTGACGAAATTGGCGCGGTCCTTCACCATGGCTACGGCGCGGGTTATGTATTCGTCGGAGAACGCCTCGGGATCAACGCCGTTCGCCTTCATGACCGGCTTGAACATCTGAGCGAGTTCTTCGGCGGGAATCATCTGCAGATACTTGTGGTTGAACCATTTTCCCTTCTCGAAATCGAAGCGTGCTCCCGCGCGCGAACAATGATCGAGCGAGAATTTCGCTATCAGTTCGTCCATCGACATGATCTCGGTGTCATCGCCCGGATTCCAGCCCAGAAGCGCCAGGAAGTTCACGACAGCCTCCGGCAGATAGCCGCGTTCGCGATAGCCCGAGGAGATCTCGCCGCTCTTGGGGTCATGCCACTCGAGAGGGAACACCGGGAAACCGAGGCGGTCGCCGTCGCGTTTCGAGAGTTTCCCTTTTCCGTCAGGTTTGAGCAGAAGGGGAAGATGCACGAAAGCGGGCATCGTGTCGGCCCAGCCGAAAGCCTCGTAGAGAAGCACGTGGAGCGGAGCCGACGGAAGCCATTCCTCGCCGCGGATAACGTGGCTCACCTCCATCAGGTGGTCATCCACTATGTTTGCCAGATGATACGTCGGCAGATCGTCGGCACTTTTGTATAGCACCTTGTCGTCAAGAATAGAGGAATTGATGGTCACCTTTCCGCGGATAAGGTCGTTTACCTCCACGTCGCGGCCCGGCTCGATTTTGAAGCGAACCACATATTTCTCTCCGGCATCGATCAGCTTCTTAACCTCTGCCTGGTCCATCGAAAGCGAATTGCGCATGGAGCCGCGGGTCGAAGCGTCATACTGAAAGTTGGGAACAGCCTTGCGGGCGGCCTCGAGCTCTTCGGGAGTGTCGAACGCGATGTAGGCCTTTCCGGCGTCAAGCAGCTTGCCGACATGCTCACGATAGATGTCGCGGCGCTCGCTCTGTTTGTAAGGGCCATATTTTCCGCCTTCGCGGACGCCCTCGTCGATTCCTATCCCGAGCCATGCCAGAGCCTCGTTGATATACTCTTCGGCTCCCGGCACGAACCTGTTGGAATCAGTGTCCTCGATACGCAGAATCATGTCGCCGCCGTGCTGGCGCGCGAACAGATAGTTATAGAGAGCGGTGCGCACACCGCCGATGTGGAGAGGCCCCGTGGGCGAAGGCGCGAATCTGACCCTTACTTTACGTTCCATATTCTTATCAGTGTTAAAGTCGTTAATCAAAGTCATAGGACTTGCCGGAAGAGTTCCCCTGCAAGCCCTATGATATTATAGGTGTGCAAAATTAGTCAATTTGCTCCTATTGTGCAAAATTTATTTCTTCTCCACATAAATGAGCCATCCCTTGCGGGGCTCGAGCTTCAGGCTATCTCTCCTCCCCATCCACCATCAGCATGTGGCACGACTCCGTAATCATACTTCATCTTCGCGCTGATAGCGGAAGGAATCATAATCATGGCAAGCGCCACGAACATGGCTGAATTCTTCCTCATCGTTATTTTGTGGATAATTTATTTTGTGGATAATGTGGTATGATACGAAAAAACAAAGTCAGCTCCGGCTGTCAGAGCTTGACTTTGTTCAAAAAGTTATGTTTCGGCCCACCTGAATGAGCCGTGGATTTATTTCGTGATTTCTACGGCGGTGGGAGTTGCTATTACTTCGGGAGTGGCCACGGGTTTTGCTTCCCAGCCGAGAGCGCTTGCGCCGAGTACGGCGGCATCAGCTTCCTTCAGCTCGCTCAGGATGACTTTAACCTTGCCCTTCCAGATCGAGAGCATGTTTTTCTCCATTGCCTCGCGAACCGGTTTGAGCAGGAGATCGCCTGCCTTGGCAAGACCGCCGAAGAGAATGAACGCCTCGGGAGCGGAGAACACTGTGAAATCGGCCAGAGCCTCGCCAAGCACGGTTCCTGTAAACGTAAACACGTCATTGGCGAGTTTGTCGCCGTTGACGGCTGCGTCATAGACATCCTTCGAGGTGATTTCGTCGGAAGGAATGTCGCGCAGAAGCGACGGAGTGTCTGTCAGTTCCAGATATTCGCGTGCGGTACGTGCGACGCCGGTAGCCGAGCAGTAAGTCTCGAGACAGCCCGAGCGTCCGCAGGCACAGAGGCGTCCGTTGTTGCGCTTCACTATCATGTGGCCCAGCTCGCCGGCGAAACCGTCGTGGCCATAGACAAGCTGTCCGTTGATGATGATTCCGCTGCCCACGCCTGTGCCGAGAGTGATCATGATGAAATCCTTCAGTCCGCGTGCGGCGCCGTAGGTCATCTCGCCGATGGCGGCGGCGTTAGCGTCATTGGTAATGGCAACGGGCACACCCATCTTTTCAGAAAGCATCTTGGCGAAGGGTATGGGCGTTGGCCAGGGTAGATTGACTCCGTCCTCTATCATGCCGGTGAAATAATTGGCATTGGGAGCGCCCACGCCTATGCCGTAGATCTTATCAACCAAATTATTGTCTGTTATCAGACGGTTAAGCTCCGTGCAGAGCTCGTTGATGTAATCTTCAAATTTGGCATGCTTGCGGGTCTTGATCGAGTTGCTTGCCACGACCAGACCGCGGGCATCGACAATACCGAACACGGTGTTTGTACCGCCCATGTCTATGCCTACAACATAAGGCTTTGAGTTTGTCATTGGTTATTAGTTTTTTTGTAAGAATTGATATTTTCCACAAAGTTAATCAATTTCTTCATCCCTCCAACCCTCCCCGCCGTTTTTTTTCATTTCGCCCTGAAATCTGGCGACGTCCCGCTCAGCGACGCCCGGTTTTCGATTTGGTTCCCTTAACACTAACCAAGCTCAATGTTATTTAAGGTTAATGCTCGTTAAAAAATTGGGGGGGGTAAAATTATGCCTACATTTGGCAAAAGTTTTGGGAAAAGCATTGTTTTTTCACACCTGAAACCTGCAACTTTTTTCAAAAAAAATCGCATAGAGAACAACTCAACTGTAAGCCATAAATATCACAGAACCATAGATTAAATACCATAAATTAATTAACCAATCAAAAGCAAATGTAAAACATGAAAAGACGACTTTTCCTATTCATGGCATTTATGTCACTGCTTGCCGGAATCGCATCGGCCCGTACCGTCAGAGGTACAGTCACCGAGGCCGCTACCGGAGAGCCAGTCCTCGGCGCATCCGTGGTTGTCAAGGGCAATCAGAAAGTCGGCACTTCGACGGACATCGACGGCAAATTCACCCTTGATGTACCGGACAATGCCAAGACCCTCGTTGTATCCTACATAGGCATGCAGCCCGAGGAAGTAAAAATCCAGGACAACATGGAGATCAAGCTCATCGAGAGCGCCAGCAACCTCGATGAAATCGTCGTTGTCGGTTATTCTACCTCGACAAAACGCGATCTTATCTCCTCTGTCTCAACCGTAAAATCCGACCAGATCACCAACCTTCCGGTCACCAACGTGATCCAGGGTATGGCCGGCCGTTCACCCGGTGTCCTCATCCAGGCAAGCGGTGGCGGTATCAACTCGCGTCCCAGCGTCAGCATTCGCGGCGGTGGCACTCCACTCTACGTCATCGACGGTATCATCCGCAGCGAGGATGACTTCGCAAACCTCGCTCCCGACGATATCAAGGACGTCTCTATCCTGAAAGACGCCTCGGCAACAGCTGTCTATGGTTCGCGTGCTGCCAACGGTATCATCCAGGTTACGACTAAAGCCGGTTCGCAGGGCCGTGCGACTATCGAGTATGACTTCAACGCCAGCTGGGCACAGCCCAACATCTGGCCCGAGAAGATGCAGGGCTACGATCGTGCCGTGTGGTACAACAAAGCTCGCGCCAACGACGGCCTTGATCCATATTGGTCAGACGAAGCCATCCAGGCCATGCGCGACGGTTCAGATCCCGAGCACTACTCAAACACCGACTGGCGCAAACTCGTGCTCCGCAACTGGGCGCCCCAGACCAAGCACGCGCTGCGTCTGACCGGCGGCAACGAGATGAACCAGTTCTACATCTCGCTCGCCCACACTGACCAGCAGTCGCTCTACCGCAGCGACAACCACTGGATGAAGCGCACCAACTTCCGCATCACCGACAACATCTACCTCAAGGATCTCGGACTCCACGTCAACGCAACCATCGACGGATATCATCAGAAACAGACCCATCCCTACACTTCGACAGCCGACAGCTATTATCAGGTATTCTCCCACATCAACAACCAGAAATCCTATCGTCCCGGCTACAACAACTTCGGGCTCCCCTTCTCCGGTATTACCGACAACCCCGTTGTTGAGACCGCAGAGGATGCCGGTTACAAACTCAACAAGTGGAACGTGATCAACGGTAAGGGCGACCTCATCTGGGATTGCCTCTGGGTCGATGGCCTCAAGCTCCGCTATTCGGCCAACTACCGCTACTACTCCAACACCCAGAAAAACTGGCGCAAAGATGCTGCAGCATACGCATGGGATTCCGAAATGCCCACCTATGCCAACAAGCCGCTTCTCAACCACGCCTCTCAATCGGGCTACGCGTTCACCAACCAGGTGTTCATCGAATACAACCGCCGCTTCGGCAAGCACTCCGTCTCCGCTCTCGCCGGTTACGAGAACTATTATGAATGGGGCGAAAGCTACTGGGAACAGCGCGAGAACTATGACTTCCCCATCGATCAGATCGAGGTTGGCCCGCAGGAAGGAGTGACCAACGGCGGCTCCGAGGCTGAACTCGGACGCGCCGCCTGGATATTCCAGGCCAAGTACAACTACGACGGCCGCTACCTCGTTGAAGGAAGCCTCCGCCGCGACGGTTCCGACCGCTTCGCTCCCGGCAAGCGCTGGGGTAACTTCTACAGCGGTTCTCTGGGCTGGAGAATCACCCAGGAGAAATTCATGGAAGATATCGTCGAGCGCAACATCTTCAACAACCTGAAGCTCCGCGCATCCTACGGTGAAACCGGTCTCGACTCATCAGCCGGCCGATTCCAGTATCTGACATCCTACGACCTCAACAACCTCGGTTATGTCATCAACGGAAAATACGTGCCGACTTTCTCTGAAGGCGCCATCGCTTCTCCCGACCTGACATGGTACACCACCAAGCAGACCGACATAGGTCTCGATTTCGCTTCTCTCAACAGCCGTCTCTGGGGATCTATCGACTATTTCTACTATTCAACCAAAGGCTACCTCGTGGCTCCCACCGGCGACAGCTATATCAATCAGGTCATCGGTATCGGACTGCCCCGAGTAAGCTCCGACAGCGAGTTCCGCCGCGAAGGATGGGAATTCCAGCTCGGATGGCGTGACAAAGTGGGCGATTTCACCTACGACATCTCCGGAAACTTCACCCTCTACAACAGCCTCTGGGCCCGCATAGCCGACGAAGCCGAAAGCTCATACATGAACCCCTACACCCGTCAGCAGCAGCGCAAGCTGAACTACTACGGAAACATCTACCATGTTCTCGGTTTCTACCAGAGCGCTGCCGACATCATCAACAACCCTGGCTTCGTTTCGGCAATCAACTCAGGCAACCTGACCGCCGGCGACCTCATGTATGAGGATACTAACGGTGACGGTCAGATCACCGGCGCCGACGGACGTCTCCGCGGACATCAGTCTGCACCCAAAGGCCAGTACGGTATCAACATGAGCTTCGGATACAAAGGTTTCTATCTGACCATGCTTTTCCAGGGCTCAACTGCATTCGACATGTATGTTCCCGGTGAACTCGGCCTCCAGACCGGCCAGTCAACCGACATGCCAGTCATGTTTGACTTCCAGACCGACGTATGGACTCCGGACAACCGCAACGCTATGCTGCCGCGTCTGATGAGCAACACCGGCTCAAACGCAAACCAGAACTATGTCTCCAGCGATTTCTGGCTCGTCAACGGCCAGTACCTCCGCATGAAGGACCTCCAGTTCGGCTACGATTTCAAATATAAACTCCTGCGCAATCTCAAGTGGATTTCACGCTGCCGTCTCGGCTTCTCCGGCCAGAACCTCTTCACCATCTCGAAGGCCAAGAAGTACGGTATGGATCCTGAAACCGCTTCGACAAGCAACTACGGCTATCCCGTTGAACGCGTGCTCGCCGTAACTCTCAACTTAGGTTTCTAATACAGAATATTGAATAAATCCACATGAAAAAGAAATATCTTTCCATAATCGCAATCGGTCTTGTTGCAGCCGGTCTCTCCTCCTGCAAAGACACGCTTGACACTCACCCCACTTCAACCTTCGACGAAGCCACCGTGTGGGGCAGCAAGGCCACGGCCGATGCGTTCGTACACGGAACGTATGACGTAGCCATCACCAACCTTGGACTGGCCGGATCCGGTTCCTGCACAAGTTGGGAGGCACGCACTCCTAATGCAGCGCGGTGCTCGCAAGTTGGCGAAGGCATTGACAACATCGCCACCGAACTCGGTCTCAGCACCAGCACTGACGCCGGCATAAGCCGCTTCGGGCTGCTCCGCCGCTGTAACCTAATCATCCAGAAAGCCCAGGAGAGCGAAGCTCTGACCCAGGCCGAAAAAGAAGAACTGATCTCGCAGGGACGTTTCCTCCGCGGACTCGTATTCTTTGATCAGGCTCGCAAAATGGGCCGTTTTGTCCCTATGACCGAGGTTCTCGAACCCGCCGACTCTCTGAAAGCCAAGATCCCCATGACAAAGACTGTGGCTGAAAGCTACAAATATGTCATGGATGACCTCGAGGCAGCCATACCGGCTTTCCCCACCTCTGCTGAACCCGGACTGCCCAATAAATATGCGGCCGAAGTCATCGCCAGCCGCGCTGCCCTTCAGGCTTACGCGTACACCGGCGATCAGACTTATCTTGACAAGGCTATCCAATTCGCAAACGACGTGGTGACCAACGGTCCCGCCCTCTCAAGCAACTATGGCGGCATGTTCAACGAGACCAACGACATGGACCCTGAAATCCTCTGGGGATACTATCGTCTGCAGACCAACACCACCATCGGCGGCTACGAGGAACTCATCCGCACATATCCCAACATCAGCCCGGGCGACCAGACCAACTCACTCTGTCCCCAGCCCCTGAAGATGAGCTCCGGCGCCCCGACTTTCGAAGCATGGGCAATCTTCTTCCCCACTCAGGACCTCGTTGACCAGTATCTCGTGGTGGATGAAGCTACCGGCAAAGCCCTCCCCTGGTACGAGACCAGCCAGTACAAAAGCAACGTGACCGAGCACAATCCGCTCTCAGTCACACAGCCCGGCCAGATCGACCAGTACGAACAGGCTAACGGTAATCTCCGCAGAATTCCGACTCCTCAGGACTTCCAGGAACTCAACAACGCACATCCCGCAGCGACACGCTATGCGACACTCAACGCCGGCGTTACTGACCGTGACATTTCCGACATCATGTATCAGAACCGCGATGCGCGTTTCTACACCAGCATTGTCTATGACAAAGGCACATGGGTAGGCGAAACCGTAGGGCTGAACCTCGCAGGAAACATCTCGATGGGCGTCCGCGACAAAGAGGACGGAGGATGGTACAACACGACTACCGGTTACTACTGGGCAAAATGCAACATCAAGAACCCGGAACCCCGCGCCTACTTCAGCTGTAAAGTAGCTCTCCACTACAACATTGCGCGTGTCGGCGAAGCCTACATGAACCTTGCCGAAGCTTATCTGCTCAAGGGCAACGTTACCGAGGCTGTCAAAGCGCTCAACGCAACCCGCACCCAACACGGCAAGCTCCCCGCTTCGACAGCCTCGAACCTCGCCGACGCTTGGGCCGACTACATGCGCGAACGCCGCGTCGAAATGTGTCATGAAGGCGGTGACATCTACTTCAGCTATCTCCGTTGGGGTAAATACGGAGGCCACTCCAACTACGGCCGTCCCGCAGGCGACATAATCTACGACCTTGACCGTCCGGTATATAAGATCGAGATCAACCGCGACCGCACTGCGTTTATCATCAATCAGCTGACACTTCTGAACTCAGCCAACCGCACGTTCACGGAACGTCGCTATCTGTTCCCCATACCGCAGGGATTCCTCGATACTCGCGAGGCATACGGTCTTGACTTCGAACAGAATGACCTTTGGTAAGTTTCTAACCCTTTTAACTGAATAAATCAGATGAAAAATTATATTACAGCGCTTTTCACCGCCATTTTTGCCATGGTCACGCTCTCGGGATGCCTCGAGCATGGATTCGAGGACCTCGACACCTACGAGAACGCTGACATAACAAGCATCCAGGGCGTTTACTACCGCTACACCACATCGGACGTAAATCCCGGTAGCGGAGAAAACAAAGTCATGCAGGCAACCCTCAGCCGTTCGAATTATCAGAAAAACGATGAAGCCGGCACGGTTTCTGTCACCGTTTCTCCTGCCTCGAACTTCCCGGCTGACCAGCTGGCAAACCTCAGTTCAACGAATCTGGTGGTCGTTCTCAACATCTCGACCGCCGCTGTCATCGAACCGATCGAAGGCGCTCCCCGTCTCGGTGCCCCCGGCGACTGGAGCAAGCCTAACCGATACAGAATAACTGCTGCCGATGGTACGAAGAAGGACTGGACTGTCACTGTGACACTCCAGAAATAGGTTTCTAAATAGATTTTAAGTGCATTATTATTTTGGTTAGGTAGCAGAGGGGCTCGGGATATTGGTTATTCCGGGCCCCTGTTTTTCCTCCCGACAAAATAAATTCAGCTAATTTGCCTTAAGAATTCCAATTTTTAACGAAAAAGCTATCTTTTAGAAAACAATGTATTATCTTTGTATAAATCTTAAGTCTGAAACCAATAACCATCAGCGATATATGACAAAACGAAACATCTTTTCCGCGCTTGCGCTGCTGCTCTGTCTGCTCGCAGCGGGCGCCGTGTCGGCCCAGTCGGTCATTTTCCCTCAGGAAATCCAGCCCGGCGCCGCACGCGTGACATCAGCCGCCAAAGGCTCCACCCTTACACTGCGCAACACTATCCTCAGCGCCTCTTTCACAAACAAGGGAGGAAAAGTCCTTTTCGGAGGATGCCCTCAGCTCGGACTGATTCCCGGCACTGAAATTTTCACGGTCATACTTCAGGACAGCACCGTCCTTCCAGCCTCTTCCTTCAAAGTCTCCGGCTGGCGCATGGCCACCCTCAAAGGCGACCCGAAAGCCGCCGTCGGCTCGCAGAAGCTCCCCGGCAAAGCGATAGAGGCTACCCTCACCGGCCACGGCCTCAGCATCAGATGGCGCGCCGTGCTCCGCGACGGGTCCCACTATCTCCGCACAGAGATGGATCTCACGGCGCTCCGCGACATCGAGATGCACGCCATCATTGCCATGGCCTACAACGGCAAGCCTCTGAAAAGCGCCGAAATGCCGAAAGTCGTCGGCAACACCCGGGGCGCAATCATTGCCTCACCCGAGATTTTCGCCGGGCTGGAGACACCTACCGGAAATAATTCCGTCACCGAGGCCGACAACGGCGCCTTCCGTCTTCAGGGACTCTGGAGCCGCCACACCCTCATGCAGAAAGGCACCACCTGGGACATCAGCGCCGTTGTGGGCATAGTGGCTCCCGGACAGCAGCGCCGCTCTGTCCTCGCCTACAGCGAGAGAGAACGCGCAGTGCCCTGGCGCCCCATGAACATCTACAATTCATGGTATGAGCTCAACATCGACCGCAACAACTCGCCGACATACGCCGACCACATGACCATCGCCGACTGCGAGCGAGTAGCCGAACACTGGAAACAGAAACTGTTCAAGGAAAACAACGCAGCCATCGACGCTTTCGTCTGGGACGACGGATGGGACAACTACGGCACCTGGACCTTCAATAAAAACTTCCCCAACGGCTTCCGCGAAGTTGATTCCGTAGCCGCCACTATAGGCGCCGGAATAGGCGGTTGGCTCGGACCGGTCGGAGGCTACGGTGCTTCAGGCCAGATGCGCCGCGCCTACTGGAAAGACCGCGGAGGAATGCAGCTCAGCAACCCGGCGTATTACGACACTTTCCTCTCGGCATGCAAAAACATGATCGACAACTTCGATTTCCGCTTCTTCAAGCTCGACGGCATCAGCGCACAGGGTGTCTCCGTAGGCCCCGATCCCGGCTACCGTGGCGAAGAGAATGCCGAAGCCATCATCAACATAGAGAAACAGGTCAGGAAAATGCGGCCCGACATGTTCTTCAACACCACCGTCGGCACCTGGGCCTCTCCCTTCTGGTTCCACTTCACCGACGCTGTCTGGCGTCAGGAAGCCGACTGGAGCGCCATAGGCAACCAGGGCGATGACCGCGAACGCTGGATTACCTACCGCGACCACATGGTCTATGACAAGTTCATCAAGGATTCTCCCCTCTGTCCCATAAACACCCTTATGACCCACGGAGTTATCCTGACCAAGAAAGGCAATGTATCCAAGACTATGGACTATAACGGAATAGTGCGCGAACTGCGCTGCGCCTACGCCTGCGGTTCGGGAATGGTCGAACTCTACACCGACTACGAACTTCTCGACAGCATAAACGGCGGACGCCTCTGGAAGGACATCGCCGAATGCATACAGTGGCAGAAAAAGAACGCCGACGTTCTGCCTGATATCCACTGGGTCGGTGGAAACCCCTGGGACGGAAAGAAAGCCAACGTCTATGGCTGGGCCTCGTGGAACGGCAAAAAAGCCACTCTTGCCCTGCGCAACCCCTCTGAGTCGCCTCAGGAGTTCAACACCACCCTGCGCGAGGCTCTCGACATCCCCGCCTATGTCAAAGGTGCCGTGAAATTCTCCGACGCCTTCTCCCAGAGAGGTCTTCCGGGATTCGACATCACAAGCCCCATCGACATAGACGCCCCGCTAACCCTCGAGCTTCCCCCGCTCTCGGTGTTCGTCTTTGACGGAATACAGAAATAATCCCCGCCTGAACATAGAACTGATTTAAACTTATTGCAAATTAACATTTCGAGTATGATTCCGAGATGGTTTCGACCTTTTTGAAAGAGCAATGGGGTTCCATTGTGATTGAAAAAAGGGAAGAAAGCGGCCGGAATCATGCCGAAAGGGTAAAGCCGAAGGTTTCCGTCAGTTCTGAATTAACATTTTGAAATAAGTTTAAATCAGTTCTTATCCCCCTGTGACGCCCCGCTCAACCCTGAAGCGGGGCGTCCCGGTTTTACAACGCCCCCCGGTTTTACAACGCTCTTATTTTCGACTGTCAAATGGATTTATGGTTGCGGAATAGGCGATTTTTCACTAACTTTGCAAGTTGAACCGAATCATAACGAAATGAAACATTTAAATATAACTCTTCTCTTCACAGCCGCCATGCTGTTCATGGCCGCCATGCTGTCGTGCAGTTCGTCGAACGAGCCTGACGCGCCTCCTGTAGAAAGCCCCACACGCTCCGTCCTCGTCTATATGGCTGCCAACAACAACCTGTCATATTATGCCCGCGTTGACCTCGAGGAAATGAAGGAGGGAGCCAAAGATATTTCAGGCGGACATCTCCTCGTTTATTATCACCGTTCAAATCAGGATCCACGTCTGATAGAGATAACCCCCGACGGCGAAGAAAAGACGCTCAAGACCTATGACACATCCGAATCATCCGTCAGCATTGCCCGCATGCGTCAGGTCGTCGCCGACGCTCGCTCCATTGACGCCAACGGCAAACTCGGCCTCGTGTTCTGGAGCCACGGCACGGGATGGCTCAACGATGACGGAGTCATCGACGAGGACGCTTCGCAATCGCCCGCGGCCTCACCTCTTTCATTCGGAGTTGACGAAGAGAACGGGGTTAAACGCAAAATGAAAATCACTTCGCTGCGCCGCGCGCTCGAAGGAAGCACCTACGATTTCATTTATTTCGACTGCTGCCACATGGCTACCGTCGAAGTCGCCTACGAACTGCGCCGTCTGACTCCGCAGATTGCCCCTTGCCCCACGGAACTGGGTCTCGAAGGAATGCCCTACCAAAAGAACCTGAAGCATTTCTTCTCCGCCACGCCTGATCTCGCTGCCGCTGCAAAAAACAGCTTCGATTTCTATGAAACGCAAGGAACCGTAGGATGCTGCATCTCGGTGATCAACACTTCCGGCCTCGACCGGCTGGCCGAGTTGAGCCGACAGGCGATCCAAAGCGGTGCGGTGCCCGACAGCTACAGGGCTGTGCCGTATTTCCGCACCTCGATCATGTCGGCAGGCATTTACGACATGAAACACTATTTCTCCGCCCTCATCCGCTCGACCGACGCGTCCCGGCTCAGCGACTGGCTGACCGCCTATTCGAAGGTGGTTACCAAAAGTTACACCACTCCGCGCGTCTATGGACTCGATGCCTCAGACTTCAGCGGCCTCGGATGCAACATACTCGACCCGTTAAACACTCCCGAAAAATACGGCTATGACGAAACCTCGTGGTATCGCGATGTCGTAGCCCGATAAAACACTGAAACACAACCATGATTCTCGATCAAGTACCCATACCGGGCGTGACTGATGTGGCGCCTGACTCCGTGGCGCAGAAAGCCACCGAGGAATGGAGCGCGCTGAAAGCCGCTTCGTTCGACGATCTGATAAACAAGCTCGCATCCACCGTAGTGGAATTCGCCATTCATCTGGCCGTGGCGATTTTCGTTTTCTATGTCGGCAAGCTGATCATCCGCAAGCTCTACGGCCTGACTGCAAACATACTCTACCGGCGCAACGTTGACCGGTCGCTCTCCACCTTCGTCCTGTCGCTGGTCAAGATGGTTCTCTATTTCATTCTTGTGGTGACGGTGATTGGAATTCTCGGAATCAACACCATGTCCTTCGTGGCAATCTTCGCCTCGGCCGGCGTGGCCATCGGTATGGCCCTGAGCGGAACTCTCCAGAACTTCGCGGGCGGTGTGCTGATATTGCTCCTGAAGCCTTACAAAGTCGGTGACTACATCGAGGCGCAAGGTTATGCCGGAGTGGTCAGGGAAGTACAGATATTCTCGACAATCATCTCCACGCCCGACAACAAGTCGATCATCATACCCAACGGTCCCCTCTCGACCGGATCGATCAACAACTGGAGCCGCGAGGAGTTCCGGCGCATAGACTGGACAGTAGGGATCAGCTATGGCGATGACGTGGCCGTTGCCCGGGAGGTGATTCTCGGACTGCTCGACGCCGACGATCGTGTTCTTGGCTCAGGCACACGTCAGGCTCCCCTATCGGAGAATGAAACCACTGACACTGACACCCCTGCCGATACCGCCCCACAGCAGGACGAGCCCGACATGCAACCCACAAAGAAAAAAGGATTCTTCTACCGCCTCACCCACCGCCACCAGATGCTCAAAGAGCGCATGGAGGCCGAGTCAGAAGCGGCGCGACAGGCATTCATCATCCGCCATGACCACACCCCCACCGTAGTGCTTTCGGCACTCGCCGATTCAAGCGTGAACCTGACAGTGCGCGCATGGGTGAAATCGGCCGACTACTGGGGCGTTTTCTACGACATAAACGAGGAAATCTACAATACCCTTCCTCAACACGGACTCAGCTTCCCATTCCCGCAGATGGATGTCCATCTCCCCGACTCTTCGCAGAGCAACTGACATGGCTTCAGGATTCGCGCCTGACTCATGGCCGTTCTTGAGAAAAAGCTTTGTTTAATTATTGTCATCAAATAGATCGATCATGAAAAAGACAGTTTTGTTATCAGTCCTGCTGCTTGCAGGGTCAGCGCTTATGGCGTCTTCGAAAACCGACACGAAAGCCGCCCTCGAACTCATGCAGCGCACCACAGGCTGCACCGAATTGCCTGTCAAGCTGAAAATAAGTCCGAAAAAGAGTTCGGACGGGACTAAGACCTATTTCAGCTACCGCGTAGGAGCCGACGGCCGGCTGGAGATCACCGCAAGCGACCCTGTGGCACTCTGCCGCGGATTCTACGACTTCGCCGGCTCAAACGGCGGCGGCATCTACAGCTGGTCCGGCTCGAATCTGACAATGCCCTCACCGGCAAAGGCCGACGGGGAAAAGACGGTCGTCTCACCCTTTACCAACCATTATTATTTCAACGTCTGCACCTTCGGCTACTCCATGCCCTACTGGGATTGGGCGCGGTGGGAAAAAGAGATAGACTGGATGGCGCTCCACGGCTTCAACATGCCGCTTGCACAGAACGCTTACGAAGCCATCATTGCCCGCGTTTGGAAGAAGATGGGGCTGACCGATGAGGAGATTAACGGCTATTTCTCCGCTCCGGCACATCTGCCTTGGAACCGCATGGGAAACATCCACGGACATGACGGCGGCCTTGATGCCGACTGGCACAAGAACCAGATCGAGCTTCAGCATAAGATTCTCGACCGCATGCGCGCCCTCGGCATGAAACCGATCTGTCCCGGATTCGCCGGATTTGTCCCGAAAGCGATGAAGAGAGTGCATCCTGAAGTTGAACTGATAGAATCGAAATGGAGCGGCGGAGCGTTCAACAACTGGATGATCTCCCCGCAGGAACCGCTCTTCACCGAGATAGGCACCGCCTTCATCCGCGAGTGGGAGAAAGAATTCGACCGCTGCGACATGTATCTGGTCGATAGCTTCAACGAAATGGAGATCCCTTTCCCGCCCAAAGGGACCAAAGAGCGTTATGAGCTTCTCGCTTCCTACGGCGACAAGGTCTATCAGTCGATACGCCGGGCCAATCCACGCGCCGTCTGGGTCATGCAGGGATGGATGTTCGGCTATCAGCGCCACATCTGGGACTACGAGACATTGAAAGCCCTGCTCTCGGCTGTCCCCGATGACAAAATGCTGCTTCTCGACCTCGCGGTCGATTACAACCGCCATTTCTGGCACACTGATGTCAACTGGGATTTTTACAAAGGTTTCTGCGGCAAACCCTGGGTCTATAGCGTCATCCCGAGCATGGGAGGCAAGACGGCCCCCACGGGCATCCTCGAATTCTATGCCAACGGCCATCTCGACGCGCTTTCCTCGCCCGACAAAGGGAAACTCATAGCCCACGGAATGGCGCCGGAAGGAATCGAGAACAATGAGGTAATCTATGAACTTCTCTCCGAAGCCGGATGGTCAGCCAACTCCATCGACCTCCGCAAATGGCTCGAGGATTACTCCGTAAGGCGCTACGGTTCATGCCCCGACGAGATAAAGGCCTACTGGGACGACATGCTCGCCTCTGTCTATGGCTCTTTCACCGATCATCCGCGCTACAGCTGGCAATTCCGCCCCGGCACGGTGAAACGAGGCTCCGTCAACGCAAACGAACGCTTCTTCCGCGCCGTCGAGTCATTCATCTCCGCCGGCGATAGCCTGAAAACCAATCAGCTCTACCTCAACGACGCCGCCGAGCTCACAGCCCTCTATCTCGGAGCGAAAGCCGAGCTTCTTCTCCGCGAAATCGACCGTCAGTATGAAAAAGGCGACACTGTCCGTGCCGCGAAACTGGAAGCTGACTTCCGCCACGTAATGCTCGGAATGGACTGCCTGCTCGAATCACACCCCAACCTCCGGCTCGAACGGTGGACCGATTTCGCCCGCGCCCATGGTTCGGACGACGCTGTCCGCGACCGCTACGAAAGCAACGCCAAGCGCATAGTGACAGTGTGGGGACCGCCCGTCGATGACTATTCGGCCCGCATCTGGTCCGGACTAATCCGCGACTACTATCTGCCCCGCTGGGAACACTATTTCGCCTCCCGCAAAAGCGGGGAGCCGTTCGATTTCGCGGCGTGGGAAGAGAAATGGGTAACCGCTCCCGGCCTCTCCGCTCCCTCAAAAACAGACGATCTCTTCAACACAGCCCGCTCGCTGATCGATTACACGGCATTCATCCGCCCCTGATCCCTGACAACTCCCCTTCTCTCCGCCATTCTGTTATGCGCGAAAATAATCCTCTGTTAATTAGGGTTATTTCGCGCATAATCGCTATCTTTGCACTAATTTTGGTGTCGAATGTTCAGTCCGATACCACTAACCTTTTAATTATTAAAAAGATAACAACAAAACATAAATGTCAGTCACATCAATTTTAAGTAAATTGTTCGGCAACAAGTCAGACCGTGACTTGCGTGAAATCAAGCCGATAGTAGATAAAATAGAAGCTCTCAGCGAAGAGCTCAAATCCCTTACCCCCGACCAACTCCGTCAGAAAATAGCCGAGGTGCGCGCCGACATCCGTCAGGCCGTGGCCGCCGACGAGGAAGCCGCCGACCGTAAACGTCTCGAAATCGAGACTCTTCCAATCGACAAGCGCCAGCCTCTCTGGGACGAGATTGACCGTCATGAAAAGAACGTGCTCGACATCATAGAGCACAAGCTTGACGAACATCTCCCCGTCGTCTTCGCCACAATGCGCGAGACCGCAGCCCGCTTCGCCGCCAACCCGACCATCGAAGTCACCGCAACCGACCTTGACCGCGAACTCGCCGCTCAGGGAAAAGACTTCCTGACAATCGAAGGCGACAAAGCGATCTACAAAAACCAGTGGATGGCCGGCGGCAACATGATCACATGGGACATGGTCCACTATCATGTCCAGCTCATAGGCGGCGTCGTGCTGCATCAGGGCAAGATAGCCGAAATGGCTACCGGCGAGGGTAAGACTCTCGTCGCCACGCTTCCGGTATTCCTCCGTTCGCTCTCAGGCAAGGGCGTACACGTGGTGACCGTCAACGACTACCTCTCCAAGCGTGACTCCGAATGGATGGGACCGCTCTATATGTTCCACGGCTCCACAGTTGACTGCATAGACAAGCATCAGCCCAACACTCCCCAGCGCCGCGCGGCCTACAACTGCGACATAACCTTCGGAACGAACAACGAATTCGGCTTCGACTATCTGCGCGACAACATGGCCATGGCCCCCGATGACATGGTGCAGCGTAAACATTACTACGCAATCGTCGATGAGGTCGATTCAGTGCTTATCGACGACGCCCGTACACCTCTTATTATATCCGGTCCTGTTCCCAAAGGCGACGACCAGCTCTTCAACGAATACAAACCGAATGTTGAAAAAGTGGTTCAGGCACAGCGCAAGCTCGTGAACCAGATTCTCGCCGACGCCAAGACCAAACTCGCGAGCGAAGACAAGGACACCCGCAAGGAAGGTGCCCTGCTGCTTTTCCGCGCTTTCAAGGGTCTCCCCAAGAACACCCCCCTCATCCGCTTCCTCAGCCAGGAAGGTATGAAAAACATCCTCCTCGAGACCGAAGCATATTATCTGCAGGATAACTCCCGCGAGATGCCGAAGGCCACGGAGCCTCTCTACTTCGTCATCGACGAGAAGAACCGCAGCGTCGAACTGACCGACAAAGGTATCGACGCCCTGACCGGCACTCAGGCCGACCCCACTTTCTTCGTGCTCCCCGACATAGCAGCCGAACTCTCCGAGGCTGAGACAATCGCCGATCCGGCCGAACGCGCTGCCAAAAAAGACGCTCTCATGCAGAACTATGCCGTCAAGGCCGAACGCGTCCACACCGTCACTCAGCTTCTGAAAGCCTACACACTTTTCGAAAAGGATGTGGAATACGTGATCGACGACAACAAGATCAAGATCGTCGATGAGCAGACCGGACGTATCATGGAGGGACGCCGCTATTCCGACGGCCTCCATCAGGCAATCGAAGCCAAGGAAGGCGTCAAGGTCGAAGCTGCCACACAGACTTTCGCCACCATCACCCTTCAGAACTACTTCCGAATGTATCACAAGCTTGCGGGTATGACCGGTACGGCCGAAACCGAAGCGGGAGAATTCTGGGACATCTACAAGCTCGACGTGGTCACGATCCCTACCAACCGCCCCGTTGCGCGCCACGACATGAAGGACCGCGTGTTCAAGACCAAGAAGGAGAAATACGCCGCCGTCATCGACGAGATCCAGCGTCTGGTTGGTGAAGGGCGCCCCGTACTCGTCGGCACCACATCTGTCGAAATCTCCGAGCTTCTCAGCCGAATGCTGACCATGCGCCATATTCCCCACAATGTCCTCAACGCCAAGCTCCACCAGAAAGAAGCCGACATCGTGGCCCAGGCAGGCCGCGCCGGAACCGTGACCATCGCCACCAACATGGCCGGCCGAGGAACCGACATCAAGCTTCCGGCCGAAGTGAAAGAAGCCGGAGGTCTGGCCATCATTGGCACCGAGCGCCATGAAAGCCGACGCGTTGACCGCCAGCTCCGAGGTCGTTCGGGCCGTCAGGGCGATCCGGGTTCATCCGTGTTCTATCTCTCGTTCGAAGATCAGCTGATGCGTCTCTTCGTTACCGACAAGGTCATGAAGATGCTCGACAAATTCGGAATTGAGGAAGGCGAGATGATCGAGTCGAAGATGATCGACCGCGCCATCGAGAACGCCCAGAAGCGAGTTGAGGAAAACAACTTCGGCATCCGCAAACGCCTTCTCGAATATGACGACGTGATGAACAAGCAGCGTACATACATTTATTCGCGCCGCCACCACGCCCTGCTCGGCGAACGCATAGGCATCGACATCGCCAACATGTTCTTCGACGTCATCGAGAATCTCGTCAACAACTATTCCGCCGCTACCGACTATCAGGACCTCAACCTCGAACTGATGAAAATCCTGACAATCGAAGCGCCATTCACCGAAAAAGAATTTGCAAGCCTTTCCAAAGAGGAGATCATAGACCGCATCAACGAAGCCGCCATTGCAGCTTTCGACCGCAAGAGCGACGCGATACGCAACGTGGCCATGCCCGTCATAAAGAATTGCGTCGAAGTGCAGCAGATGACCGGAAAGATCATTGTTCCGCTGACAGACGGAAAACGCATCTTCCATCTGCGCGCCGATCTGAAAGAAGCCTACGACACGGAGTGCCGTTCGATCGTCAAGGAATGGCACAAAGCCATTCTGCTCGTCTCCATCGACGAACTCTGGAAAGAACACCTTCGTGAGCTCGACCAGCTGCGTCAGTCGGTACAGAACGCCTCCTACGAGCAGAAGGATCCTCTGGTAATCTACAAGATGGAATCGTTCCACCTCTTCGAGAGCATGCTCAACAATCTGAACGTGAAAGTCGCCTCGGCGCTGACCCGCGGACAGATCTACATGCCGCAGCCGCGCCCCGAGGAACGGCAGACCCCGGACGAGCCCCAGGCTCCACGTCAGCCCCAGGTGCAGCGCGCAATGCCCGAGCGCAAGAACGATTACTCCCAGTACCGCGCCTCGAAAGAAGCCCTTCCCGGCGAAAAAGAGCAGCGCGCGGCAGCTTCCGCCCCCCAGGGCGAGCAGCAGCGTCCCCAGCCGGTAAAGGTCGGTCCGAAAGTAGGGCGTAACGATCCCTGTCCCTGCGGAAGCGGAAAGAAATTCAAGAATTGCCACGGACGCGGACTCTGACATGCCGTAAGCCGCGACTATCCATTCATAATCAATCAATAGATCCCAACTAATTGAAATAATGAATCGAAAAGTTATAATCTCTGTCGGCATCGTGCTTCTTGTTCTCCTTGTCGGCGCAATCGTGTTCAGTGTCAGCCAGGTCTCTTCCCTCCGTCAGGAGGTGAACGAAGCCCAAGCCAAAAACGAGCAGCTACAGCTCACCAACGAGCAGCTGCAGCTGTCAAACGAATTCGACGCGATAAACTCGGAATTCGCGCAATATGAAAACCAGTCGGTCGAAATCACCAACGACACTATTCTCGCGAAATATACCGCGGCAAAAGCGAAAGTCGAGCAGCTCATGAGCGAACTCGCCCAGCAGAAGTCGCAGTCGCGCGCCGAGCTGGAAGCCAAATCTGCGAAAATAAAAGAACTGCAGGGCGAAATTTCAACCCTGAGAGGTCTTTTGCGCCACTATATCGCTCAGGTTGACTCTCTGAGCAAAGAGAACGCCGGCCTAAAGGCTGAAAACTCCGAGATCAGGAATGTCAACGAATCGCTCTCGTCGCAGGTGCAGGCCGTCTCGCAGAAAAACGAGGTTCTCAACCAGAAAATGACCCTTGCCGAGAAACTGAACGTGACAGGCGTATCGCTCATGGCCCTCAACAAGAAAGGGAAGAACGAAAAGAATGTCACAAAGGCTAAGCAGCTGAAAGTGACCTTCACCATTCCGCAGAACAATTCCACTCCCGTCGGTCCCAAGACAATCTATCTGCGTCTGACAGGTCCCGAAGGCACTCTTCTCGGGAATGCGGGATCGTTCTCGTTCGAAGGCTCCTCTGTCGCATGCACGGCCAAGAAGACAGTTGAATACGGCGGTGATGAGATTCCGGGCATAACCATGTACTGGGACGTCAACACCACCCTTACTCCGGGTGACTACACCGTGGAACTTTTCGCCGACAACTACCGGCTGACCTCGCGCCGTTTCACACTCAAGAAATAAAGAATGACAGACTACATATTCGACAGTATCAATTCCGTAGAGGTCAATGCGGTCAATTCCGTCTTCAAGCTGCTTCTGAGCATGCTGCTCGGATGCTGCGTCGGGCTTGAGCGCAAACGCAAGGGCCAGATAGCGGGAATCCGCACTTTCGCTCTCATATCCATGGGTGCGACCCTCGCCATGATTCTGTCGATATATGTGCCGCAGGTTTATCTCGGACTGAAGAACGGCGACCCCGGCCGTATAGCCGCCCAGGTCATAACCGGCATCGGTTTTCTCGGCGCCGGCGCGATAATCCAGAGCAAAGGATCGGTTCGCGGTCTGACCACCGCCGCCGGAATCTGGATTGTGGCGACGATAGGTATGACCGTGGGAGTCGGGATGTATATGCTCTCGTGTATAGCCACGATTTTCATAATCATCATCCTGACCGGCCTCGAAGGGCTCGAGCATCGCATAAAGTTCGGAGGCGAATCCCGAATAATCCGCATACGTGTTGATGCGATCGTCACGGACATTACCCCCTACCGCGTTACCCTCGCCGACCACAACGTAAATCTCGTCAATGTTTTCGTCGATTACAACTTCGGGCAGAAGACCACGAGCATGAACTTCGTGGTTTTGGCCCGGGAGACGGTGGATTTCATATCACTTTTCGCCGATCTGCGCAAAATCCACCCGACAACATCCATTTCCATAGCGAAAGAACTCACCATATAACCACTTAACCCCGCAACCAACCTGACTGCGATCTGATGACATTATCCACCATCCTGCTGACAGCCACCGCCGCTTCCGGCCCCGAACTTCAGATTGAAAGCCTCATATCCGACCTGGCTTTCCTGCTTATCCTCGCCGCTGTCACCACGATTTTTTTCAAGTGGATAAAACAGCCGGTGGTCCTCGGCTACATTGTGGCCGGCTTTCTCGCCAGCCCTAATTTCACTTATCTGCCGTCGATCACGACGGAGGAAAACATCGAGTTCTGGGCACAGATGGGAATTGTCGTGCTTCTCTTCTCGCTGGGATTGGAATTCAGTTTCAAGAAACTTCTCAACGCCGGCGGATCGGCTGTAGTCACGGCGCTCATCATTGTTATCGGCATGATGTGCTGCGGATTCGCCATCGGACGTTTCCTCGGGTTCACCAACATAAACAGTCTTTTTCTCGGAGGAATGCTCTCGATGTCCTCCACCACAATAATCATCAAGGCCTTCAATGACCTTCATCTGACCCACAAGAAATTCGCCTCGCTTGTCTTCGCGGTGCTTATCGTCGAAGACCTTTTCGCAGTGGTCATGATGGTTATTCTTTCGTCGATAGCCGTCAACAACAGCGTGGCCGGCGGAGAGATGCTCCTGAACGTCAGCAAGCTCGTGTTCTTCCTGATAATATGGTTCGCGGTCGGAGTCTTCATTCTTCCGTCGTTCCTTAACCGCACCCGTCGGTTCCTCAACTCCGAGACCCTGCTCATCCTCTCGATGGGACTCTGTCTCGGCATGGCAGTGTTTTCCGTCTATTGCGGGTTTTCGCTGGCGCTCGGCGCGTTCGTGATGGGTTCCATTCTCGCTGGCACGAGCTTTGCCGAACGCATAGAGCATGTAACCGCTCCTGTCAAGGATCTTTTCGGAGCCATCTTCTTCATCTCCGTAGGCATGATGGTGAATCCGGAAGTCATAGTGCAATATACCGGCCCGATCCTCATTCTGTCGGCTGTCGTTATCGTCGGAATGATCGTGTTCGGCACCGCCGGCATGCTTGCCACCGGGCAGAGCCTTAAAGTTGCGGTGGAATCGGGATTCTCGCTCACGCAGATAGGAGAATTCGCGTTCATCATAGCCACCCTCGGAATGCAGCTCGGCGTACTCGACTCATCCATTTACCCAATAGTGGTCGCCGTCTCCGTCCTGACCACTTTCACGACGCCCTATTTCATACGCATGGCCGACCCGGTCTATGAATTCATCGCATCCCATCTTCCGCGGCGGCTTCATTTCCTCCTTGACCGCTATACCGGCAGCGCATGCAGCGAGAGCGAGACAGGACGCCTGTGGAAAACCGTTCTCACCCGCTATCTGTGGCGCATAATGCTCTACTCGGCAGTACTCATAGCGGTGATCATAATCTCGCAGCGATGGCTTTTCCCGCTAATGACCCATCTGATGCCCCACTGGGGCCGATTCGTCTGCTGCCTGATCACTTTTGCCGTCATGTCGCCCTTTCTTCTCGCGCTCTCCTATCCCGCATCTAAACGAACCGAACGCCAGCGCCTGATTGAGGCGAACGCCCACTTCGATCTGCCCCTTATCCTGATGACATTTTTCCGGCTCATGATAGCGCTCGGACTTGTCGTCATAATGCTCAAATGTTTCTATTCATGGTCTGTTGCGGCCACAATGGGAATGGCGATTTTCCTGATGCTGATTTTCGTTTTCTCGAAACGTGTGCGCAAACGGATGCGCTCCATAGAGGAAAAATTCCTCAACAATCTGAATGAACGCGAATTGCGTAGGTCAGGCAGAAACAACAATGTCATCGGAGACCTGCATCTTGCGTTCATGACCGTCAGCTATGCATGTCCGGCGGTCGGGCGCCGTCTTGCCGATTCCGGAATCCGCTCACGCTACGGCGTCAGCATAGCCTCTATACAGCGAGGCGCCAAACTGCTCCCCGTCCCCGACGGCGAAACCCGCATTTTCCCCGGCGACGTTTTAGGCGTCATAGGCACCGACGATGAAATCCAGCGGCTCATCCCCGTGATAGAAGCTCCTGTTGACGACACTGAGCAGACACTCGCCCGCGATACCATAAAACTCGTTTCAATCCAGCTTTCCGGGAATTCCCCGCTGCTCGGGAAAAAAGTTGGAAATTCCGGACTTTCCACCAAGTATCAGAGTCTGCTCGTCAGCATGATGCGTGATGAAAAATATTTCACGCCCGATGCATCGACGCAGTTCATGACCCATGACATACTCTGGCTTGTCGGCAATCCCGAACAGCTCTCTTCGTTGAAATAAACCTTAAACAATTTCCATATCATGAAACTACAAGAAGGCTCCACGCTAAAAACAGGCTTATACACTGTTGACCGCTACATCTATTCAACAGATATCTGCGAAGTCTATTCAGGACGTCTGAGTTCCACCGGCCAGAAAATACGCATTCACAGGCTGAAGGATGAGTTTGCAGGAAATACGGAACCGTTTCTGGAGAAAGCGCGCATTCTTTCTTCGGTCAGCGATCCGTCGCTGGCTGTAATCGTCGATGCTTTCGCCGAAGGCACCACCGGAGCCTTCGTCACAATCGAATCCGAGGGATCTTCCCTTGACTCTCTTACAATGGGAAAACGCATGGCGCCTGAACGTGCCGAAAATATTTTCCGACGCATTGCCGAAGCGACTCAGAAAGTACATGCCGCCGGCCAGACGCTGCTTGACCTTTCGCCGGAGACGGTTACAGTCACTTTTTCTGGGATGCCGGTGATTACTGATTTCGCCATTCCTGTGCTTCCCGACGGAGCTTCCGCTCAAACCGACCCATATTATGCGCCTGAACGTTATGAAGCGCACGGTTCTGCCACTGTCGAGACAGACATATATTCTCTCGGAGCCATTCTCTACAGGATGATCGTGGGAGAGAATCCTCCCCTTTCCAAGGAAATCAAAGATGCAGGAATAGATTATCCCGACAACGTCCCCTTCGAGCTTGCCGACCTCATAGATAAAGCGATGGAACCCCGTCCGAACAATCGCTTCTACTCTGTTGCAAACATGCTCACCGATTTGGGAGGTGCTCAACCACAAACGGTTCCCCCGACTGCCCCGCAGCCGCAACCGGAACCTGCGCCAAAACCGGCACCGGAACCCGTATCGGAACCGCAACCCACACCTGAAGCTGTACCCGCGCCCGCTCCGAAACCGGAACCTCAGCCGGAACCTACTCCCCACCCCGTACCCGAGCCGCAACCGGAACCGAAGCCTCAACCCACGCCCGAGCCTATTCCTGCGCCTGCGCCAGCTCCGCAACCACAAGCCGAACCTACTCCCCAACCCGTACCCGAGCCTCAACCGGCACCGAAGCCTCAACCCACGCTCGAGCCGGTACCTGCGCCCGCTCCGCAACCACAACCTACTCCTAAACCCGTGCCCGAACCTCAACCGGCGCCGAAACCTCAACCCACCCCCGCACCTGTACCCGCGTCCGCTCCGGAACCACAGCCACAGCCGCAACCTACTCCCCAACCCACGCCCGAGCCTGTACCCGAGCCCGAGCCTGTACCTGCGCCCGAGCCGGAACCTCAACCCGAGCCGGAACCTCAACCGGCTCCTGAGCCCGTACCCGCTCCGAAACCGGAGCCGGAGCCACAACCTGTTACTCCGCAAATGCCTCCGCAGCGACCTCGCCCGGAAGAACATTACCGACCGCGAATTCCGGAATCAAAACCGGAGCCCTCTACTGAAGTGACCGCTAAGACTAACACTTCTAAAACTCAACCCGCACCTGTCCATGAGTCAGAACCCCGCGCCGAATCGAACAGCGGTTCTCGTAAACGCGCAATAATAGCCATTGTCGGAGTTGTGGCAGCGGGCATTATCGCCGGCATAGGATATGAACTTTTCTCGGGGTCCGACAACGACAATAGCGAAACACCCGTCGAAGCCCCTGTGATCGCCGAGGACAAGCAAGGGAAAGATGTGACAGACGAACCGATGGAGGTAGATGGAATCCGCTTCACATATTCCGGCCCCGTAAACGCCGACAATCTCCCGGAGGGCGAAGGTGTGGCTACGTATGAATCCGGACTCTGGACTTCCTATGAAGGCGAGTTCCGTCAAGGAAACCGCCACGGACACGGGACTCTGAAATATCGCAACGGTGACTCCTACACCGGAAAATTCGTCGATGGAATGTACTCGACAGGAACTTACCGCACTGCAGCCGCTCCCGACGGTTCCTACGATTATTTCACGGGCGATTTCACCAACGGCACCCCCTATAATGGCAGCTGGTATCATTCCGACGGGAAAGAGTACCAGCGTGTTGTCAACGGAAACGTAAAATAATAAACCGATCCCAATAAACCGATGAAATCTCATTTCCTCAAGCCTTTCGCGGTCGTGCTTCTGTCAATGGCGGCCGCCACGGCCTACGGCCAGTTCAGGATTGTGCGACCGGAAAAGCCAAGCACTCCGGCCGTAAAGCCTGAATCACTATCACAGGCTCCGGCAAAAGTCAAAGAAAATGCCGAGCAGAACCGATCGCGTGCAAAAACGCGCCGCAAGGTGCAGCGTCAGGGCGAAGCCCGGCGTCTGCCGCCTGTAGAATTCAACCAGGCCGCAGCATCATCCGTAGATCTGACCTCGAAGCTTGACCCGGACCTCTACAAGGGCAACCGTCCGGCAAGCCATGTCCCGACAATCACCAATGCAGCCATGCGCCCCGTGAAAGTAGGCGCCCTGACGCTCAACGTCCCCGATTGCCTGACAGTCTTCGAACAGGGCGACGATTTTTTCATTGCCGGTATGGCCGAGGCTCTTGAAATCGATGTCCGCATGCTCGATGCCGGATACAAACTTTCCACCCCTCAGGCCTACATCAAACATATCGAGACCCTCTACGGCGGCGTGGAGAAGAACGAAACCGAAGGAAACCGCACACTGCTGACCGGTTTTGACACCCGATCCAACCGCAACTACCACATTATCATGCAGACGGACAATGACAAATTCTATGTCACACGCGTCTTTTACAGTCCGGCAGTTGCCCGGCCGGTGCGTGACCGCGTAATTCCCGCACTTACAGACTGATCCAATTCAACTGATTGTATTTAAAACGACTAAAAATGTTAAAGCACAGCATAACTGGCGCTATGGCAATTTTCTCTGTTTTTGCCGCTGGCGCCCAGAATAACTTTACGGAAGACACCGACGGACTCGGAATCCCTATGGTGTTCATCGAGGAAACCACCTTCATCATGGGTGCGACAGAAGAACAGGGCGACGACAAGGAAGATGACGAAAACCTCCACTCCGTGACCATCTCCCCCTTCTTTATCGGCGCTACCGAAATAACCCAGGGACAATGGAAAAAGGTGATGGGAACCTCGTTGCGCGACATGTTCGACAAGATTAAGCCCGACCATGAATTCGGACGTTACGGCGAAGGCGACAACCTGCCCATGTACTATGTCACATGGAACGACGCCTCTGATTTCTGCCGGCGTCTCTCGGAAATGACCGGTCTCAACTATCGTCTCCCGACCGAATCGGAATGGGAACTCGCTGCACGCGGAGGCAGCGGCAAAACTACAAAATACGCCGGGTCCGACGAGATTGACGCCGTTGGGTGGTATGTTGACAATTCCGACATGGACCGGACCAACAAAGGCAACCCTGTTGCGCACCCCGTGGCCACACTGCCGGCAAATGCCATCGGGCTCCACGACATGAGCGGGAACGTATGCGAATGGGTGGCCGACTATTATTCACCCTATCCCAAAGAGGAGACAACCGATCCGCTCGGCAAGGACTTCAACGGTGACCGTGTCTATCGCGGAGGCGCTTTCCGGTCAAGCAAAAACTACTGCCGCATTTCTTTCCGTAACTCCAACGCGCCCGACTATGCTTCGGAAGCTATCGGATTCCGCGTAGTCTGCGAACCTTAAAAAATCACACGTCATGAAAATCATAAAGACAGCGATCATATTACTGGCACTCGCCCTCTGCGGCGAGGCCTCGGCCCAGCGTGCCCTCTACGTCCTCTCTCAAGGAACCGGAATAGGGCGCCAGAGTATAATCCCCTTCGAATACGGCTCACAGTTCGAACCCGATCTCCTGCGCGCGACGTGGGACAACGACGAACACATCATAGCCGCAGGATTCACCTATCACGGACTGCAGCTTGCAACCGCGCGTCATCCGTCGTGGGGCAACCAGACCTACAATATATCCCAGTCCTACCCGGCCGATTTCATCTCCGAAATGGGACGCAAAGGCTATACCATCACCGAGCTTTCCTCCGACGGACTCAACTGGCTCGTCATTGCAACCGAAGTCACGCCGCGCGCACCGCAGCTCTGCTTCTCGTTCGACGACCCCGCCGGAGAGGAGGAGCGTGCGAAACTCGACAAAATGATAGCCTCGCTCGCAGCCGACAAATATTTCATCACCGACATCGCCTGCTCGGGAAATGTATGGGCTATCGTGACCACGTACAACCCCGACATCACCGACCAGATCTATGATTTCCCGACGGCGGCACAGGATATATCCGATTACTTCATGCGCAACCAGACCCAGGGCTACCGCATAAGCGCCGCCGACTACGGACCCGGACATTATTTCTGCGTCATGACCCGCAGCAAGGGTACGTCCAAGGCCCAGGCCGTGCTGCCGGGCGTGGAGAACCCCAACGAAGTCATGGACCGCTACTGGGGCATGAAGTTCAGCATCACCCACATCGCCCACTGAATCAGAGAAACATTAGAGCCGTACAGTATCTGAAATCGGATTTTTTTTGCTAAATTTGCAAACGCTTTTTCAATCAGGAGCGAAACAGAGTAAAATCAAATCAATCATCCGGTAAAACCAGCCATGCAAAAGATAATCATCCTTGACTTCGGCTCACAGACCACTCAGCTGATTGGCCGACGCATCCGCGAGCTGAACACTTATTGTGAAATAGTGCCCTACAACAAGATGCCATACGATGACCCCGACGTCATTGGCGTTGTGCTTTCCGGCTCGCCTTTTTCTGTTTATGACAGCAAAGCGTTCCGCACGGAGCTCAACCGTCTGCGCGGTGTCTATCCGTTGCTCGGCATCTGCTATGGCGCCCAGTTCATAGCCCGCGAATATGGCGGGACGGTCGAACCGGCTGACTCGCGCGAATATGGTCGCGCTCTTCTGTCGGAAGTCAACGACGCCGATCCTCTGATGAAAGATATCCATCCGGGATCGCAGGTGTGGATGAGCCATGGCGACACCATCACCTCCCTCCCCGAAGGATTCATGATCATAGCCTCCACCGATCAGGTGCCCATCGCGGCCTTCCGCGCTCCTGACGAAAAAATGTGGGGCGTACAGTTCCATCCCGAAGTCTATCACTCGGAATGCGGCATGCAGATTCTGCGCAACTTCGTTGTCGATATCTGCGGCTCGACCCAGAGCTGGAGCGCTGCCTCCTTCATCGAATCGACCGTACGCCAGCTGAAGGAACAGCTCGGCGATGACAAGGTGGTCCTCGGACTCAGCGGAGGCGTCGATTCCTCCGTTGCCGCAGTGCTTCTGAATAAAGCCATCGGCCGCAACCTGACTTGTATATTCGTTGACCACGGCATGCTCCGCAAAAACGAGTTCGCCGACGTCATGCGCGATTACGAAGGTCTCGGTCTGAACGTTATCGGAGTGGATGCGTCGAAGAAATTCTTCGCCGATCTCGCCGGAGTGACAGAACCCGAGAAAAAGCGCAAGATAATAGGACGCGACTTCATCGAGGTTTTCGACGAGGAGGCCCACAAACTCTCTGATGTGAAATGGCTCGGACAGGGAACCATCTATCCCGACTGCATCGAGTCGCTTTCCATCACCGGAACCACAATCAAGAGCCACCACAACGTGGGCGGTCTGCCAGAGAAGATGAACCTGAAACTCTGCGAACCCCTGCGCCTGCTCTTCAAAGACGAAGTGCGCGCCGTGGGCCGCGAACTCGGAATGCCCGAACGCCTCATCACCCGTCATCCCTTCCCGGGTCCCGGACTTGCAGTGCGTATCCTCGGCGACATCTCCCCCGAAAAGGTTGCCGTCCTGCAGGAAGCCGACCATATCTTCATCCAGGGGCTCCGTGACTGGAACCTCTATGACAAAATCTGGCAGGCAGGAACCATCCTCCTTCCGGTCCAGAGCGTAGGCGTCATGGGCGACGAACGCACCTACGAACGCGCCGTGGCGCTCCGCGCCGTGACTTCGACCGACGCCATGACCGCCGACTGGGCCCATCTGCCCTACGACTTCCTGGCTGAAGTATCGAACAAGATCATCAACAAAGTCCGCGGCGTCAACCGCGTAACCTACGACATCTCCTCCAAGCCGCCGGCAACCATCGAGTGGGAATAACGCTTCAGACGTTACTCCTGCGGGCCCAGACCGCAAATCCTAATCATAAGCATCTCCTTTTTATGAGGCACAAGCCGCAAAACAAGCATGAAAAAATTCAACGTTTACGATAATTTCAACCTCTCTTCCGTCAATAAGGATGTCCTGTCGCGCTGGCAGGATCAGAATCTTTTCGAGCAGTCGCTGAAAGAGCGTGAAGGCTCTCCGTCGTTCGTGTTCTTTGAAGGGCCGCCGTCGGCCAACGGACGCCCCGGCATCCATCATGTTCTGGCGCGCAGCATCAAGGATATATTCTGCCGCTACAAGACCATGCGCGGCTTCCACGTAAAACGCCGCGCCGGCTGGGACACACACGGACTCCCTGTCGAACTCGGAGTGGAAAAGAGCCTCGGCATCACCAAGGAGGACATAGGCAAGAAAATCTCCGTTGATGAATATAACGCCGCCTGCCGCAGCGAGGTGATGAAGTTCACCCGCGAATGGGAGTCGCTCACCTCGCAGATGGGCTACTGGGTCAACATGGAGGAAGCCTATATCACCTACGACAACCGCTACATAGAATCCGTCTGGTGGCTTCTGCGTCAGATCTACGACAAAGGCCTTCTCTACAAAGGCTACACCATACAGCCCTACTCTCCCGCTGCAGGAACCGGTCTCAGCTCCCACGAGCTCAATCAGGAAGGCTGCTACCGCGACGTCAAGGACACCACCTGCGTGGCTCAGTTCGAACTGACCGATATCCCTGAAGAGATGAAGGGATGGGGAAAACCCTACATACTTGCATGGACCACGACGCCCTGGACTCTTCCATCGAACACGGCACTTGCTGTCGGTCCAGACATCGTCTATAACATAGTGCGCACCTACAATCCCTACAGCGGCGAACCGATCACCGTTGTTGTCGCTGACGCACTGATGGGTTCCTTGTTCAACGATAAAGCCAAGGATCTGGCCCTCGGTGACTATGAAAAAGGGAACAAACTTATACCCTGGCAGACCGTGGCCCAAAAGAAAGGCACGGATCTCGTGGGACTCCATTACCGTCAGCTCATCCCCTGGGTCAATCCCGGAGAGGGAGCTTTCCGTGTCATTCCGGGCGACTACGTATCGACCGACGACGGTACGGGTATCGTCCATATCGCCGGAACGTTCGGTGCCGACGACCTTCGTGTCTCCCGTCAGAACGGCATACCGCCCCTTCACCTCATAGACCGCGACGGAAACATCCGTCCGATGGTCGATCTGAAGGGCCGCTTCTATATGCTCGACGAGCTCGATCCTAAATTCGTCAGCGAAATGGTCAACGTGGAGGAGTACACTCCCTGGCAGGGCAAGTTCGTCAAGAACGCCTACGATCCGACGAAGACCGACAAGGACGAAACTCTCGACGTGGAGATCTGCATGTGGCTGAAGCAGCATGACGGAGTGTTCAAAATCGAGAAACATGTCCACAGCTATCCCCACTGCTGGCGCACGGACAAGCCCGTGCTCTACTATCCGCTCGACAGCTGGTTTATCCGTTCCACCGCAGTCCGCGAGCGACTGATGGAGCTCAACAAGTCGATCAAGTGGAAACCACAGTCAACCGGAACCGGCCGTTTCGGCAAATGGCTGGAGAATCTTCAGGACTGGAACCTCTCGCGCAGCCGCTACTGGGGAACCCCCCTTCCGATCTGGCGCACCGAAGCCGGCGACGAGGAGATCTGCATCGACTCCGTGGCAATGCTCTATGACGAGATTGAAAAAGCCGTGGCAGCGGGCGTGATGACCTCAAACCCATTGAAAGACCGCGGCTTCATTCCGGGCGACTACTCGAAGGAGAACTATGACCGCATTGACCTCCACCGTCCATACGTCGATGACATAGTCCTCGTCAGCTCCACCGGCAAGCCGATGCACAGGGAGCTTGACCTGATAGACGTCTGGTTCGATTCGGGCGCGATGCCTTTCGCCCAGAACCACTATCCGTTTGAAAACAAGGAAGGCGTCGAGTCAGGAGAGCTTTTCCCGGCCGATTTCATTGCCGAAGGCGTCGATCAGACCCGCGGATGGTTCTTCACCCTCCATGCCATAGCAGGCATGGTCCGTGATTCCGTCGCATATAAGGCAGTCATCTCCAACGGTCTGGTTCTTGACAAGAACGGCGACAAGATGTCGAAACGCAAGGGTAATGCCGTCGATCCTTTCGCTGCCATAGAGGAATTCGGTTCCGACCCTCTGCGCTGGTACATGATTTCAAACTCCTCTCCCTGGGACAACCTGAAATTCGATCCGTCGGGCGTGCGCGAAGTAGCCCGCAAGTTCTTCGCGACGCTCCACAACACATACTCGTTCTTCGCCCTTTACGCCAATGTCGATGGCTTCGATCCGGAGGCAGCACAGATACCCGTTGCCGAACGTCCGGAAATCGACCGCTGGATTCTCTCTTCGCTCAACACTCTGATAAAGACTGTCGAAGAGGCTCTTGACGATTACGAACCGACCAAAGCGGCGAGAGCGATAAGCGACTTTGTCAACGACGACCTCTCGAACTGGTATGTGCGCCTCAACCGCAAACGTTTCTGGGGCAAGGAGATGGACGCAGACAAGCTCGCAGCCTATCAGACCCTCTACAGCTGTCTGACCACTGTAGCCATGCTGATCGCTCCGATAGCGCCCTTCTATGCCGACCGTCTCTACACCGACCTGACGCGCAGCGACCGTTCGGTCCATCTTGCCATGCTGCCCGAGCCTGACGACAGCGTCATAGACAAGGACCTCGAACGCCGCATGGCCCTCGCCCAGCGCATCACCTCCATGGTCCTCTCTTTGCGCCGCAAAGCCGAGATCAAGGTGCGCCAGCCGCTTCAGCGCATCATGATTCCCGCAGGCGACGAGGCTCTCATGGCCGACCTGCGCTCGATAACGCCTCTGGTCCTCGGCGAAGTCAACGTCAAGGAACTCGAAACAGTGGCAGCCGATGCCGGAGTGCTCGTGAAGAAAGTGAAACCCGACTTCAAGAAACTCGGTCCGAAATTCGGAAAGTCGATGAAAAAAGTCGCAGCCGCCATCCAGAACCTTACCCAGCCCCAGATAGCGGGACTCGAACGCGACGGCAACATCGATCTTGACCTCGACGGAGAAAAAGTCACAGTCGAACTGGCCGACGTCGATGTTATTTCGGAAGATATTCCCGGATGGCTCGTGGCCAACGAAGGCAACATCACCGTGGCGCTTGACATAACAGTCACCCCGGAACTGCGACGCGAAGGTATTGCGCGCGAAATCGTCAACCGCATCCAGAATATCCGCAAAGACCGCGGCTACAACATAACCGACAAGATATCGCTCGTATTCGCTCCCGTAGCCGAGACAGAAGAGGCCGTCCGCGAATACGCATCATATATCTCGCGTCAGGTGCTTGCCGAGACTCTGACCGTGGAACCGGTGGCCGAAGGCTCCGATGGCGTGGAAATACTTGACATCGACGGAGTGAACCTTCCCGTGGCCATTGCGTTATGCTGATAAATCCAGATACATTCATCAGTAGGTCACATCCAATTCATCAGCATCATGAGTGAAAAGACACGTTATTCAGACGAGGAGCTGCAGGAATTCAAGACTCTGATTCTCGACAAGCTCGCGAAAGCACAGCGCGACTATGATCTATACCGCGCCTACATAACGAACACCGAAGGCAACGATACAGCCGACACCTCACCGACCTTCAAGGTTCTCGAAGAGGGAGCCATGACCCTCGGCAAGGAGGAGGCAGGCCGAATGGCAGAACGGCAGCTGAAATTCATAAATCATCTGCAGGCCGCTCTGGTCCGTATCGAAAACAAGACCTACGGTATTTGCCGCGTAACCGGGAAACTTATTCCCAAGGAAAGACTGCGCGCCGTTCCCCATGCCACTCTTGCCATCGAGGCAAAGCAGCAACAGGGGCGCTGAACCGCAGGCATCATCCCTCAACCCAACCTACCCGCACAATGCCACAAACCAATTCCCCGTCTCCGGCCACAGCCGGAAACCACATAGGCCACCGTGGCCTGATAACGACCGCAATAATCCTGACGGTCATCATCCTGGACCAGATTCTGAAAATCTGGGTCAAGACTCATTTCTATCTCAATGAAGATCTGGAGATCACATCCTGGTTCCATCTCCATTTCATAGAGAACAACGGAATGGCTTTCGGCATGGAATTCGGGCCGAAGATTTTCCTGACCATATTCCGCCTCGTGCTCGCCGCCGGCCTGATATGGGTGCTTGTACGCATCAAAGCAATGGCAGCCGTGAAGACCGGATTCCTCGTGTGTCTGGCACTGATCATAGCCGGCGCGATAGGCAACATCATCGACTGTGTTTTCTACGGCGTCATATTCAACAATCCCATGCCTCCGGAAGTGGCCCAGATGTTTCCCCCCGGGGGCGGATATGCCACTCTCTTCCACGGACGCGTGGTCGATATGCTCTATTTCCCTCTGTTCTCTTTCACATGGCCGGGATGGATGCCCGGAGTGGGGGGACAGGAGTTTCTCTTCTTCCAGCCGGTATTCAATCTGGCCGACGCCGCTATTTCATGCGGCATGATTGCTGTGCTTATCTTCTATCCGCGCCAGCTGACGCTCTCCTCTTCCGACACCAGCGACTCATCCGATGAGAAAGCCTGACACGCGCATATTGCTATTTTCTCTTCTGGTAACGGCCATAGTGGCCGGCGCCTGTTCGAGGCGCCCGTCGGGAGTGCTTTCAAAAGAGGAGATGGCAGAACTTCTGGCAGACATCTACGAGGCTGAGAGCGTGGCCGACGCCAACGGCCGCGCCTTTGCCACCGATTCATCGAAAAGGGCATTCCTCCAGTCTGTGTATATCAAGCACGATGTCACCCGCGCGGAAGTGGATTCCTCTTTCAAATGGTACGGCTACAATCTCGAAAAGTACATGGAGGTGTATGACCGGACCATCGAATTGCTCGAGCAACGCCTTGAAAAAGCTCAGGATGTTGCAGGGTCTTCGACTGAAGGAGTCGCGGAAATGTCAGTCAACCTTCAGGGTGACTCGGTAGATGTGTGGCCCGGTATGCGCTGGCGCCGCTTCACAACCTCCATGCCCAACGACATCATCACGTTCGCCCTCAACTCCGACATGAACTGGGAGAACGGCGACGTCTATATGCTGCGGTCAAAAATCCATAACAACAACGGCCCTCTGAACTACAATATAACCGCCGAATATTCCGACGGAACAATGGAATACATATCACGTTCGATGCCCGGCGACGGCTGGCACGAACTGACATTCGCTCTCGATTCCGCACGTCACGCCCAAAAGGTCTATGGCACTATTTCCTATACGCCCTCAACAGGCGAGACGGTGTTCATAGACTCCATCTCACTGATGCGCACGAGATGGGGAGGACATTACCGCGACGCGCGCGGGACAGTCAGCAAGTTCGACAACCGCACTCAGCACAAGATCAGAAAGGACATATCAGAGAAGCAGCCGCTGATGCCGCTGAACACTCCTCCGAAAGAGCTGAAAGTGGATAGCCGACAGCTTACTCCGATCGACGAGACACGCGTAATGCGCCCCGGGCGCCTGAAAGAAAAATTTCGCTGAGCCATGAAACGTATAGCAGCCCATGCCATCACATTCGAAGGCAAGACATATCCGATGAGCGTGTTTGAACTTACCGACAATGCGGAAGTCAACATCTATCCGCTGACCCGCGAGATCCATTCCACCCGTTTCATCACCGGCCACATATCAGTAAGCATTTCTTCCGACGGCAGTCTCAGAATCAACCGTCTTACCAATCAATAACAGAATATACCGATGAAAAAGAGCATTATCACTTTTCTCGCCCTGCTACTTTCGCTGTCAGTCACAGCTCAGTGGAAATGGCACGATCCGATGGAGGCCGGCTTCCCCGTGGTACAGAATCAGGCGTTCCCCGAGGAGACAGGCAAGAGCTACGTCCGTCTGCCTGAACGGGCCAAGCAAAAAGTAACAAAAGATGTCTGGGCTCTTTCACGCAATTCATCGGGACTGGCCCTCTATTTCCGGACGGACGCGAAGGAGATACGCGTCCGCTACACCATTGGCGGAGGGAGAAGCATGATCCACATGCCGGCGACAGGCGTCTCGGGGGTCGATCTCTACAGAATCGATGCCGAAGGAGACTGGCAACGTTGCTGGGGCCGCTATTCATTCGGCGACACCATCACATATACGTTCAAAAGCACCGTCGCCAACAAACGCTACGGACGCGGCTATGAATTCCGTCTTTACCTTCCTCTCTACAACAGCGTCAAATGGCTCGAAATCGGTACCCCCCAGGACGCCGCCTTTGAATTCATGCCGGTTGAGCCCGAAAAGCCGATTGTCGTATATGGGACATCCATAGCGCAGGGAGCCTGCGCCTCACGCCCGGGAATGGCGTGGACCACGATTCTTCAGCGACGTCTCGACTATCCTCTGATAAACCTCGGTTTCTCGGGCAACGGACTTCTGGCCCCCGGCATAACAGAGCTGATGGGAGAAACGGATGCGAGAATATATATTCTCGACTGCATGCCGAACCTGACCGGCCGCAGCGCGGAGGAAGTGGAAAATCTCGCCTACAATGCCGTCAGAAAGCTCAGAGAAAGCAAAGACACTCCGATTCTTCTGGTCGAGCACATAGGCTACTCCAACATGAAGACAGACACGGCCGCCTTCAACGATGTGGAAAGGACCAATGCAGCGCTTCGCCGCGCCTTCAACCGACTGCAGGCGGAAGGGAAAGGGAATCTCCATTATCTTTCGGCTGACGAGATAGGCATGACCACGGACTGCTGGGTGGATTATATCCATCCTTCCGACCTCGGCATGAAACGTCAGGCCGATGCCGTCGAGAAAAAATTGCGCGACATACTCCATATACCCGCCGGAACCTGCCCTACCACCACGGCCGTGACCCAGCGGCGCGATGTCAATTCCTACGAATGGAGGAAGCGCCATCAAGATATTCTCCGCCACACTGACAGCATCGCCCCCCGCAAAGTCATCATAGGCAACTCAATCAGCCACTATTGGGGAGGCGAACCGAGTCACCGGAAGAAAAGCGGATCGCAGTCATGGGCAAAATATATGGAGCCTGCCGGCTTCGTAAACATGGGCTGCGGATGGGACAGAATAGAGAATATGCTTTGGCGCGTTTATCACGACGAGCTCGACGGCTTCAAAGCCGAGGAAGTGGTTGTGTTGGCCGGGACCAATAACCTTGACTTCAATACAGACGAGGAAATAGTGCTCGGTATCGCCGCTCTGACCGACGCCATAGCTTACCGACAGCCGGAGGCAGTCATAAAAATCATAGGTATTCTGCCACGTCGCGGCAAAGAGATACGCATACGCGGAATAAACCGGCAGCTCTCGGAAATGGCCCGCGAAAAGAAGGTACTTTTCTCCGATCCGGGCAGGAAACTTCTTTTGCCCGACGGGAAAATCGACGAACATCTGTTTGGGGACGGGCTGCATCCCAACCAGAACGGCTATTCCCTGATAGCCCCTGAGATATCGGGACTTTAAGCCGCCGTCGGCTCCTCTCTCCTCAAAAGCCTTAAATCATATTCAAAATAATCATACACCTTTAAAAAACTATTAAACGCCATGAGATTGATTCGTATCAAGTCCATTGTGACAATCATGTTCCTCGTGCTGACAGTCATTGTGGGCTGCTCAGATTCGAAGGACGAACCCCAGCTTTCGGGTAACGAAAAATTCGAGATCCCGACCGACAGCCGCGACATAACGTTTGAAAAGAGCGCTGCGACTCTTGAGATCAAAGTCAATACAGATCTGGAACTTAAAGACTGGAAAATCGAAAAAGGAAACGCAACATGGCTGAATGCCGACAGGCAGCGTCTGAGCCAGACCGAATCAGCCATAACCATCCGTGTGAGCGAAAACACCGGCAATGAGAAACGCAATGCCATGCTTAACATTGTCTCTACCGCGACAAGTAAGACACTCGCCACCATAAACGTCACCCAGGCGGCTGAGGAAGTCCTCGTCGTTGACTCAGACGTTAAGGTTACGCCCACCGGAGCGAAGGCATCGGAGTGTGAGCGCGGCCAGGACATAGACAAAAGTATCGACGGCAACTACGACACACACTATCATTCGCCGTGGAGCGTGTCGGCCCATTTCCCGGTGTCGCTCGAATATTTCTTCAGCGGCACGGAGGTGATAGACTATCTCGTCTATTACACACGTAACGGAAACGGCAACTTCGGCAAAATCTCGCTCTACGTCGCTACGGACGCCGGCCGCACTTACCAGAAGATTGGAGACTATGATTTCGGCATGAAAGGAGCGCCCTCGATGCTCAACATTCCGGGCAGTGTGAAGCCGACAGCCGTCAAGATCGAAGTCCACAGCGGTCTCGGCGACTTCGTGAGCTGCGCGGAAATGGAATTCTACAGATCCAACACTGAAAAAACTCTTGAGAAAAAACTGCTCGGGGTGTTCACGGACATCACGTGCTCGGAGCTGAAGAGCGGAGTGACCGACGCACAGATCGACGCTCTTGACGAATGTTTCAGAAACGTAGCCCGCTCCCTGCGCGCCAACACGTATGACGCATACGAGAAAGAGTTCCGCATCCGTTCCTACGAGCCCTACAGCAACAACGACGAGTGGGCCGTAAAACTCATGACCAAGAAGTATTCGTCGCTCGACAACCCGACGGGTATCTGCGTCAACGCAGGCGACGAACTGATCGTGTGCGTAGGCGACACTCACGGCCAGAACATCTCGCTTCAGAGCATCTGGGAAGAGGATGCCGGCGGCTATCTACAGACCCAGGCAGCGGGAGAAAGCTATTTTCTGCGTCCCGGCGTCAACAAACTGCGCATGAATAAACAGGGCCAGCTGTTCGTGATGTATAATACCGACCTGACATCGCCCAACGCGAAGCCCATAAAAATCCACATTCTGCCCGGCAGCGGCAAAGTGACGGGATTCTTTGACCTGAAGGAGCACAAGACCGACGCCAAATATGCGGAACTGCTCCGAAAGGCCACCCACAAATATTTCTGTGTGCGCGGCGAACGGATAATGTTCTACTTCCACCGCGACAAGCTGACGAAGACAATCCTTTCGGCCATCAACCTCTGGGACGATATAATCGGCTGGCAACAGGAACTGATGGGAATCGACGACGTCAGACCGTCGAAATTCAACAACCATCTCTTCGCCATATCACCCGAAGGTTCCTACATGTGGGCGTCGGACTACAGAATCGCCTTCGTCTATACGTATCTTGACAACATTTTGCTGAGAGAGAACGTGATGGCAGCCGAAGACAACGCATGGGGCCCGGCCCACGAGATAGGCCACGTCCATCAGGGCGCCATAAACTGGGCTTCATCCACGGAATCGTCCAACAATCTGTTCTCCAACTACATCATCTACAAGCTCGGCAAATACAAATCGCGCGGACGCGGACTGGAAGCCGTTGCCACCGGACGTTATGTCAACGGCGAGGCATGGTATAATCTCGGAGATCCGACCCACATGAACGAAGACACCGAGACGCACCTGAGAATGAACTGGCAGCTATGGAACTACTACCACCGCTGCGGCATAAAGCCTGACTTCTGGCCGACTCTGTTCAAACTCATGCGCGAGAAAGGAATCAGCGAAGGCGAGAATCCCGGGCTCAAACAGATTGAATTCGCAAAAATGGCTTCGAAAGCAGCCGGCGAGAATCTGACGGATTTCTTCGAGATGTGGGGATTCTTCATTCCCGTCAACACTACCATTGAACAATACGGAACTTTTTCCTATAAAGTTACCGCCGACATGATAGCGGAGGCGAAGAAATATATGGCCCAGTTCCCCAAACCGAAGCATGCCATGCAGTATATCGAGGACCGTCTTTCATCCGACTTCCCTTCGAGCGATTACCGCCACAATCAGGTTGGAGACTTAGGATATTACAAGACCTACACCTCCAACGCCAAAGTAGCATCCAACGTATCGGCCGAGGTTTCGGGACGCACCGTCAAGATCACTAACGGCAGCAACGCCGTGGCCATAGAGATCAGAAAAGGCGGCGAAACGGGAGAGATAAAATATTTCTCCAACTTCCTGAATTTCTCCATACCTTCAGCAATATCTCTGGAAGGATGCGCTCTCTACGCTGTTCAGGCCGACGGCAAACGCATCCATCTCAAAAACCTCTGAGAGAAACGTCCCGGCGTAATGGGTTAGCGCCTTTGCGTCGCGAGCGTCAGAATAATCAGTCGAATTGGTCGAATCAGGCCAATTCGACTTTCTTTTTATCAGAATGTCAATGTTCTCTTTGCCATGATTGGTTCCGGGGGAAGGACGGATCCGAGGCCATTATTTCCCGGGGACTCCTTTTACATCGCAAAGCGATGTCCCTACAGGTGAGGGGATTTCGGACGGGTCGGACAGGGTCGGACAGGTCAGACGAGGTCGGGGGGGTCGGACGGTTTTTTCCGGAGGAGGGGCGGTCATGGCGCCGCTTAGAAGAGCGGGACTGTGTCGGATTGATTGAGGGTTGAGAGGGAATAGCCGAGATCGGAAGAGAGGTCGGGAGGGATGCCGAGCAGGACTTCCCTTTCGATCAGTTCCTCTTCGGGAGGTGGATCGGGCGCCCGGGCGAGGTCGAGGTTCGGCCACGGTCGGCTTGGGCGCCGGATCTCGTTGGTGAAGACGTTGACGCGGGTCTTGGGACGGTAGGTTCCGTGGACTACCAGCAGCGACTCTTCGCTCATTGACAGACACGGGATGACCGAACGCCAGACGCGCGACAAATGACGTCCGCGACGCGGATAGGCGTCGCCGTCGAGAATAAGGGCCATGGGAAAGCTGAGACCCCGGCAGTATTCGGGTGAACGGGCGGTGGATAGTATCGGCTGCCACTTGGGGTCGGGCAACGCTTTGCGCGACCGGCGGGGCAGAAGACGGTTCAGCTGCTTGCGGTTCTTGCCGACGATACAGAATGGGGCGCCGGGACGCACGACCGTGGCGAGCCAGCGGACATAGTTGACCAGAGCCTGCTTGAGGGCTTCCTTTTCGGCGTCGGCGTCGCAGAGATAGAGGCGCTGAGGCTTGCGCTGCGCGCGCTGACGCTCGAGGAGGGAGATGGCTCGCCGGGCGTCGCGGTGAAGCGGATAGCCGAGCCAACGCTCGAACTGAGCGGCCCAGTTGCGCTGCCCGACGGAGCGGGGACGGCATTTTATTTTCTTCGCGGTCAACATGCCGCAAAGTTAGGGAGGATTGGGAGGGAGAGGAAGTCTGTTTCTATTTTTGAGGGAGGGGAGTGGATTTCGGAGGGGTCAGACGGGGTCTTTTTTTGCGTAGTCTCCTTTTACATGCCGAAGGCATGTCCCTACAGGTGAGGGGAATACAGACGGGTCGGACGTAGTCGGACAGGTCGGACGAGTTCCGGGAGACGGGGCGGAGGGGGATTTTGCGGAAATTGAGGGGGAAATTATTTGTGGAGGAGGGAGTCGAGGCGCTGGAAGTCGGGGGGAAGGAGGCCTGCGTCGAGCCACGTGACGGATTCGTTATGATCGTTGAGATAACGCGGAGGCTCGGGAGTGTAGCTCGGGTTGACAAGAGAACGATGACCGTTGACACGTGGAGAACGCAGTCCGGCGATCTCCATCAGAGTGTGGAAATAAGCCTGGGATGAAGCCACGAATTTCCCCCGGTTCACTACGGCATTGGCAACAGTCTGCGGATAAGCGCTCCGATATCGCGACGAAAACCAGACCAGAAAAGGCACATGAATCTGATAGTAGCTCGGACACGGGGAAGCGTGAAGGAAAAGACGCCTCGAGTCATCGAAGATGTCCTCGCCGTGGTCGCTCGTATATATCATGGCGGCAGTTTTTCCGGTTGCCTCAAGACGGTCAATGACTCCTGCCAGCAAAGAGTCAGTCACGAGGATGGAGTTGTCGTAGGCATTCAGGAGCGACGGTCTGTTTCCCCGGGTTGCCTCGACATGTCCGTCGGGAGTGAAGCGTGCGAGAGAGCGGGGATAGCGGTCATAATAATTGAAATGGGATCCGTAGGTGTGGAGCACGACAAGCAGTTTTCCCCGGGAGGCGGCCAGAGCCTTGTCGATATAAGGGAGCAGGTCGGTGTCAAACCCACCGCGGTCAGCATGGGGAGCAAGATCGCGGATGAAAATCGTAGTGTCGGCCTCCTCCCCGAAAAAGTCGATGAAGGAGCGGTTACGGTTCTGATTGGATATATAGGCAGTGGCGAATCCGGCCTCACGGAATGCGGAAATGAGGCTTTTGGTAACATAGATGGAATCCCCGAAAGTGTCGGCGTCGAGATCGGATAGAAGCAGGGGGACCGACTTGTGGGTGGTGTTGCTCTGAGATATCGCCTTGTCGAATCCCACGATACCCTCTTTCTGCGACAGGAGCGGATTAGTGGGCCGTCCATATCCGAGGAGCTGCCAGTTGTCGGCGCGTGACGTCTCCCCTATCACGGCAACATATATTTCGGGAATGGTATCGGACCTCTCAGAAGCGGCGGAATATGTGAAAGCTGCAGAGGTCTCCCCGTAATGGAGAGTGCGGGAGGTGCGGTCTATGGCAATAGCCACATTATACATGGCGTTGAGAGGAAATATCTCCTTCAAGGGATTATAGGGCAAAGGCTGAAAGAAGCTGACCGCGAAACAGACCAGACCGATGCCTGTCACCCAAAAGCCGGTGCGTCGGGCAGGCGCCATGAAATGTTCGGGAAGCCTCCATTTCCTGACTACGGCCACAACGGAAAAAATTATAGGTATCAGATAGAAAAGGACCACCATTGCCATGACCGGCAACAGATTGCCGAGCAACTCTCCGACTTCACCGGGATTGGTCGTGACGACATTGAGGAACATATCGACGGCAATGACGGAACGACCGTACATGTAGAGCAGCACGAGCTGGAAAGCGGAGAAAAACATCACGATTATCATCCAGAGCGAAGTGCGCCCGATATGTTGGCTCAGTGACATCAGGAGTATATAGATGCCGAGCGGAAGGACCGCGTTGGTAACGCTCTGGACCAGAGTCATGCGCTCGGTCAGAGAGAGCCATACACCGGGAATGACCGAAACGATCAGCACCCAGATGAAAAGAATCACCGAAGATGCGGCGGAAGAATATTTGAGATCAGAAAGCTTCATTTATGCTGAATATAAAGGATTTCTCACCGCGGGCGAATCCGTAGTCGAGACGCACGTTGGTGAGTTTCTTGAACTCCCAGCGGTAGCCAATGCCGCCGTTGGGCAGGATATGGGAGAAACGAATTTTTGAAAGTTTGGGATAGACTGTGCCGGCGCCGAGCCAGAACACCAGTCCGTTTCGCCGCCAGACATGCTGGCGGAGCTCGAGTGTCAGATCCATCTCGCCCTTGTCGCGGAAGCGTCCGTCATAGTACCCGCGCATTGAATTGCTGCCGCCGAAAGTTGACATCAGATTCCAGGGGACATTTCCGTAGGCAAGGCGTGTGTGGAAACGCGCGGCGAGGACCGCGCCTTTCCATCCCCGGCGATAGGCACACATTCTGAGGTCGGTGTAACTGAAAGCATAGTCGTTGCCGATGAATTTAGGAAGGAAGCGCTGCTCCAGCTGCAGAAGGAAGCCACGGGTGGGGGCGGTCAGATTGTCGCGGTTGTCGAACTGGGCGCGGAAGCCGGCGCCGAAAGAAGTGACGTGTGAGTCCTGGCCGTCCCAGAGTTCGGGGCGATGGCGGTTGCGGGCATTGACATAAGCGAATTCCACTGCAGGGCCGAAATAGACATTCCTGACAAGGCGCCAGAGATAATCGGCCGAAGCATGGACATAAAGCTCCTTGAATCTGGACTTGTTGTCCATGTCGTTTCCATTCTCATAGCCGAGGCCCCAGAAATAACGGGGGAAGGAATAAAAATGGAGATTATAGTCGATGCGGCGGTTATCGTTGCGGAAGATATGGTCGCCACGGATGCCGATCAGGTAGAACCCCGTCGTGGCCACATCGCCGTAGAGAGAGACATTCGAAGGCTGAGTGAGCGAGTCAAGTCGGTTCGTGCGATAGAATCCCGCGGCGACAAGCCCGATGCCGAATTTCGTGTCCGACGAGTAGTGGGGGCCTCCAATGACGCTTACATCAAAGCCTTTTCCGCTCGGAGTGCGGTTGGAGGTACTGAAATAATCCAAGACTTTCCTGACTATATTCTTTTTTGGGACAACAGAATCGTGCTCGACAGCACCCGGGAGAGTGTCGGGCACTTCGGCACTTGCGGTGACGCCGGCCACCGCCATCAACAAAATACCGAGGATCAATCTAATTTCCTGACGCATGGACGTTAACTAATAGGAATGATTTAGAGGTTGTTTAATAATAAATGTGAAGCCGGAGTGGATGGATTTTTGAACTAACCTGTTCATAATCTGAAGGAGCAGTGCTGTGGCACTGTGACTGAAGATTAGGGACAGGGGAGCCAAAAAGGCATCCATGCGACTTATAGTAACACAATTTTTCTTTTTTATACATTTAAATTTCGGTTTTGCGGTTGTTTAAAATGCTTCTTCGCATCCATTCTCCCGGGCGTCTTTCGTACTGAATTTCAGTCATAATGCTACAGCATTACTCCTTCAATTCATTTCGAAATCCACCTCCGGAGAATGGACTCCAGCTTTCACATTTGTTTTTAAACAACCTCTTAATTAAAAACGCTTCTGTCTATTTTCTTGAAATTCGTTTCTCGAACTTTTTGGGGCAATGGTTTTCCCGGCGGGAGGGGCCGTCAAACGCATACACGGATGATGCGAAAATTATTTGAAAGCTACAAAAATAAGCATTTGTTGACCGTTGAGCAAAATTTGAAAACCTTTTTTACCTGTTTATGGGAAATCTGTCCATAAAAATGGCAATTTCGGAAACCGGCCGCAATGTTACAAAACAGTTACGCGCAGTTGGACGTTAGATTTTAAAGTTCAATCACATTGCGTCACGACACTGATGAAAAAGCCGTTTCACATAATAATAATGACCTTTCTTCTCCTGACAGCCGCGCATGCGTCAGCCGTCGGACAGACGACTGACAGCATCACGCAGAGAGCAGTGGCGGAGGTAGATACAGCCGCATATCAGGCCGACACCGTCATCTTCTCAGAGATGACGGTGGATGAAATAAGGCTCGGATGTCAGGAACACGGCGAAAAACTCACGCTCTACGACTATCCCTACTCACGCACGCGGAGCATGCCCGACTGGAAAAAGCTCTGGCTCAACACGGGCATCCTGATGACTGCCGGCGTCTCGACAATGCTGATTCTGGAGGCGCTCCCGGCCGATGCCACGGCCTGGAACAAGACCGAAAACGCCAAAATCCCGCTTTTCAAACGCTGGTGGCGCAACGTGCACGACGGCCCGGTGTGGGACGGCGACAACCTCGTGTTCAACTATATTCTTCATCCCTACGCGGGAGCAGCCTACTACATGGGCGCGCGCTCGAACGGCTTCAATATGTGGGGCTCGTTTCTCTATACATTCTGCATATCGTCTTTTTTCTGGGAATACGGTTTCGAGGCCTTCAACGAGATTCCGTCGATCCAGGACCTGCTGATCACGCCGGTTGTAGGCACAATCTTAGGCGAGGGGTTCTACGTGGCCAAACGCCATATCGTCAACAACGGCTACAGGCTTTTCGGCTCGAAAGTAGCGGGATATGCAGTGGCGTTTCTTCTTGATCCGCTCAACGAACTTACGGGATATTTCCGGGGGGACCAGAAAAAGCTCACACGCCGCGCCGAAAAACGCAACGGAAAAGCAGAAAGCGGAGGACTCGACATGTCAACATGGATAGCTCCCGACCGCCACGGACTCCAGGGCGGTTTCTCGGTGACCTACACCTTCTAACCGGACCCTTCCACCCCATTTCATGATAGAAAAGCGCCCCTCCGCATTGCGGAAGAGCGCTCTGTCTTTGAACCGCGAGAGATCAGAGTTCCTCGACAGTCAGTCCCGACTCGGAAGGACGGACTACATAGGCGTGTCCCTTCACAGTGGGGAATGAAGTCTCGGCGTCGCCGTAGCGCAGATTGCAAGGCTCGCCCGCGAGAGAGACCACTGTTGCCTCCCGGAGCTTTCCGCCGGCGAATTTCATTGAAACCTCAAAACCGCCGCGGGCACGCAGACCGCGCACTTCACCGTCGGCCCACTTTGAGGGAAGGGCGGGAAGAAGCTGGACGGTGCCCGAATTGTGGCTCTGCAGAAGGAGCTCGGCTACACCGGCAGCGCCGCCGAAATTACCGTCGATCTGGAAGGGGGGATGCTGATCCCAGAGATTGTTGCCGGTTCCTTCCTTGAGAAGATTCTGATAGAGGACGTAGGCGTGATCGCCGTCGTGGAGGCGCGCCCAGTGGTTGAGTTTCCAGCCCATGCTCCAACCGGTAGCCTCGTCGCCGCGCTGACGGAGAGTTGTCTTGCAAGCCTCGACGAGTTTATCGTCAGTGAGAGTGTTGATGGTGTTTCCGGGATGGAGGCCGAAAAGATGATTGGTGTGACGGTGATGGTCGTTGGGATCGTCTATGTCATCCCACCATTCCTGAAGCTGTCCGTGCTTGCCGATTCTGTAGGGAGCGATCTTTTCGAGTTTTCCTCTCCACTCCTCGACCGATTTCGGGTCAACGCCAAGAGTTGTCGCAGCCGCGATGGCGTCGGTAAGTATCTGGCGTGTTACGGCGAGAGCATAGGTGGTGCCTTTGTCGGCGGAGCCATGTTCGGGAGAATAAGAGGGTGAAACGGTCAGGTATTCGCCTTCGGGCGACAGGAGATCAGTGGCGAAATTGGCGCTCTCCTTTATGATGGGATAGGCCTTGTCCTTGAGCCACTGGCGGTCGCGGGTGAAAAGATAGTGGTCCCAGAGCTGAGTCGCGAGCCAAGGACCTGCGGATGGATTGTAGTTCCAGCTCATATCGCCTGAGTTGAGCGGGGCCGTGAAGCCGAAAGGATTGCCGGATATGGCGGCAGTCCAGCCGCGGGCGCCGTAATAGTCCTGAGCGGTGCGTTTTCCGGGTTCCACGAGCGAACTGATGTAGTTGTAGTATGGCTCGAAACATTCGGCGAGGTTTGTGGATGCAGCGGGCCAATAGTTCATCTGGACATTGATGTTATTATGGTAATCCACACGCCACGGACCGTCGATATTGTTGGCCCAGATACCCTGAAGGTTGGCGGGCATGGCGTCGCCTTCGCGGGATGAAGCGATCAGCAGATAGCGTCCATACTGGAAATAGAGTTCTTCAAGACCGGAATCGTCGGCCCCCTTGCGATAGTCGGCCAGACGTTCGGCAGTCGGTTTTACGGAACGCGGAGCGCCGGGATTTATCGAGATTTCGGTACGTCCGTAAAGCGAGCGGTAATCGGCCAGATGACGGGCGAAAAGCTCGGCGGCAGCCAGAGAAGAAGCAGCAGCCACACGAGAAGCGACCTTGGGATAAGGAGCGGCACCGGAATAAGTCTTCGGATCGTTATAGTCAGGTTTGATATTCAGACGGTAATCCGTAGCAGCGGCGAGAATGAATTCAACCACGGGGGCGTTGCGGACGGTTATGGTTCCGGCGCTATAATCGGGGATGATTGTTCCTCCCTTAGGCGCACGGGCTATCACGCTGAGGGCCCACTGCATTCCGTTGCCTTCGAGTGAGCCGACGTAAGTCAGGCCACGTCCGTCGGGCGAAGGAAGGACGGCGGCAATCCTATGGGGGGAATCAAAGCTGAACACGAGTTCCTTCTGTGGCTGACTGGAGGTATAGCTCCAGAGCTGGACGCTGTCGGGATAGGAGGCGATGTATCGGCGGGTGTAGCTTACACCGTCGGCAGAGAAACCGACAGTGACCATCGCGCTGTCAAGATTGAGCGAACGGGAATAGCCCGTCACCTTCGACTCGTCTATTCCGGTGGTGACGTATGCCTCGCCCATGACTGTATAGGCGCCGAAACGGCTCCGGTCATATCCTATCGTTCCGCTGAAGTAGCGCGATGTCATGCGCGCGGCCTCGTCTTTCTTTCCCTTGTCAAGAAGGGTTCGAATGGAATCGAGTATCGGTTTTTCGACTTTACGGTTCATGGCCCAGTACTCGCTGACACCAGTCGCGGGGCCTCCGAGCCACAGCGTTTTTTCATTGAGCACTACGCGGTCACGGGCAACGGAACCAAGGACCGAACCTCCGAAAGAGCCGTTTCCTATTGGGAGCGACGCGCCTTCCCATTCCTTGTCGGGATTGGCCATCGTGCTCGAAAAATCATTTTTCAACCATGGCTTTCCCCCCTCGGAAGAAGTGGGCGATGAAAACCATATCGTTCTGTCACCCGGGGCAGGCTGAGCAAAAGCCGAGCCGGCCATAAGAAGGGCGGCGAGAGTCAGAATTTTTCTCATGCGATATTATTTTTAAAGTTCTTCATACGGGCAAAGTTAACGATTTTCCCTCAGATAAAAAAGTGGTTAAAACATTTGCGCGGTCTCGGAGAATTTACTAACTTCGCAACGTATTCACGGGCATACCGTTACATTCGTGTTACCGAGTTAACTGCGAACCTCTTAGAATTTCATTTCCAAAATTATAGACAAACAATCTTATGAGTAAAGAAAAAAAATTCCTCACCTGTGACGGCAATCAGGCCGCAGCGCATATCTCGTATATGTTCTCGGAAGTGGCCGCCATCTATCCCATCACGCCCTCATCGACAATGGCTGAGTACGTTGACGACTGGGCCGCAGCCGGCCGCAAGAACATTTTCGGCGAACCGGTTCTCGTTCAGGAAATGCAGTCGGAAGGCGGCGCCGCCGGTGCTGTTCACGGTTCACTCCAGGCCGGAGCACTGACCACTACCTACACCGCCTCACAGGGTCTGTTGCTGATGATCCCCAACATGTACAAGATCGCCGGCGAAATGCTTCCCTGCGTGTTCCACGTTTCGGCGCGCACGATCGCAAGCAACGCCCTCAGCATCTTCGGTGACCATCAGGACGTTCTGGCCTGCCGCCAGACAGGTTTCGCGATGCTGGCCGAAGGTTCCGTGCAGGAAGTCATGGACCTCTCCGGTGTAGCACACCTTTCCACCATAAAATCACGCATCCCTTTCATCAACTTCTTCGACGGATTCCGCACATCGCATGAAATCCAGAAAATCGAAGTGGTAGAGCAGGAAGACCTCGAACCGCTGGTTGACCGCAAGGCCATCGCCGAATTCCGCGAACGCGCCCTCAACCCCGACGCACCCGTTGCACGCGGTATGGCAGAGAACAGCGACGTATTCTTCCAGCACCGCGAATCATGCAATCCCTTCTATGAGGCAGTTCCCGAAATCGTGGAGCAATACATGGCAGAGATCACCAAGATCACCGGTCGCGAATATCACCTTTTCAATTATTACGGCGATCCCGAGGCAGAGCGCGTGATCATCGCCATGGGTTCCGCAACCCAGGCCGCACAGGAAGCCATCGACCATCTTCGCTCGAAAGGCGAGAAAGTCGGCATGGTATCCGTTCACCTCTACCGTCCCTTCTCCGCACGCCACTTCCTGGCTGCCGTTCCCAAGACTGCGAAACGCATCGCCGTTCTTGACCGCACAAAAGAACCGGGCGCAAACGGCGAACCTCTTTATCTCGACGTGGCTCAGTGCTTCTACGGCCAGCCCGACGCTCCGATGATCGTTTCAGGCCGCTACGGTCTCGCATCGAAGGACACCACTCCGGCACACATCATCTCTGTCTTCGACAACCTCGCCCTTCCGCAGCCCAAGACTGCCTTCACTGTAGGTATCGTGGATGACGTGACCTTCACCTCGCTTCCCCCGGTAAAAGAGATCGCTCTGAGCGGCGAATCGACCTACGAAGCCAAGTTCTACGGCCTCGGCGCTGACGGTACAGTGGGTGCCAACAAGAACTCAGTGAAGATCATCGGCGAAAACACCAAGAAATATTGCCAGGCATACTTCGCCTACGACTCGAAGAAGTCAGGCGGTTTCACCTGCTCACACCTTCGCTTCGGCGACGAGCCCATCCGCTCCACCTATCTCGTCACGACTCCTAACTTCGTAGCCTGCCATGTTCAGGCCTACCTCCACATGTATGACGTGACCCGCGGTCTCCGCGACGGAGGAACCTTCCTTCTCAACACAATCTGGGAAGGCGACGAGCTGGCAAAGAATCTCCCCAACAAGGTCAAGAAATATTTCGCCGACCACAATATCACCGTATATTATATCAACGCAACCAAGATCGCACAGGAAATCGGTCTGGGCAACCGCACCAACACCATCCTTCAGAGCGCATTCTTCCGCATCACCGAAGTCATCCCCGTTGACCTCGCTGTAGAGCAGATGAAGAAATTCATCGTCAAGAGCTACGGCAAGAAGGGTCAGGACATCGTTGACAAGAACTACGCTGCAGTTGACCGCGGAGGCGAATACAAGCAGCTTCCCGTTGACAAGGCATGGAGCGACCTTTCAGTAGAGGACAACACCGCAAACTGCGATCCGGAATTCATCAACAAGCTCGTTCGCCCCATCAACGCACAGGACGGCGACCTTCTGAAAGTCTCGGACTTCAAGGGCATCGAGGACGGCACCTGGCATCAGGGCACCGCAGCCTACGAGAAACGCGGCGTTGCAGCCTTCGTTCCCGAATGGCTCGAAGAGAACTGTATCCAGTGTAACAAGTGTGCCTACGTCTGCCCCCACGCTGCAATCCGTCCTTTCGTATTCGACGCACAGGAGCTTGCAAACGCACCGATCGCCGAAGACAAGACTCTTCCCGCAATCGGCAAGATGTTCGCCGGCATGCGCTTCATCCAGGCTGTCGATGTTCTCGACTGTCTCGGCTGCGGCAACTGCGCCGACGTCTGCCCGGGCAAGAAGGGCGAGAAGGCTCTCGTCATGAAGCCTCTCGAAACCCAGCTCGACAAACAGAGCCTCTGGGATCACTGCGTGAAGGAAGTTTCCTCGAAGCAGCATCTCGTAGATATCAAGTCCAACGTCAAGAACAGCCAGTTCGCCACTCCTCTGTTCGAGTTCTCGGGCGCATGCTCGGGTTGCGGCGAGACTCCTTACGTGAAACTCATCAGCCAGCTCTTCGGTGACCATGAGATGGTAGCCAACGCAACCGGTTGCTCTTCGATCTACTCCGGTTCCGTTCCCTCCACTCCTTACACCACCAACGAAAAGGGCCACGGTCCCGCCTGGGGCAACTCCCTCTTCGAGGACTTCGCCGAGTTCGGTCTCGGAATGTTTATCGGTGGTGAACATCTGCGCGACCGCCTCGCCCAGAAGATGGCCGACGCCGTCAACTGCCCTGACTGCTCCGCAGAAATCAAGGCTCTGGCCCAGCAGTGGATCGACAACAGCAACGACGCTGCCATCACCCGCGAGGTAGCCGACAAGATTCTCCCGCTCTGCGAAGCCTGCGGATGCGATGTCTGCAAAGCCATCGTTGAACTGCAGCACTACATCGTGAAACGTTCACAGTGGATCATTGCCGGCGACGGTGCCGCTTACGACATAGGTTTCGGCGGTCTCGACCATGTGCTCGCTTCAGGAAAGAACGTGAACGTTCTCGTTGTCGATACTGAGGTTTATTCCAATACCGGCGGCCAGGCATCGAAAGCCACCCCGCTCGGCGCAATCGCCAAATTCGCCGCAGCCGGCAAGCGCATCCGCAAGAAAGACCTCGGTCTGATCGCTTCGACCTACGGCTACGTATATTGCGCACAGATCGCCATGGGCGCCGACCAGGCACAGACCCTCAAGGCCATCCGCGAGGCAGAAGCCTACGACGGACCTTCGATCATCATCGCTTACGCTCCCTGTATCAACCACGGTATCAAAGCCGGTATGGGCAAATCGCAGCAGGAAGAGGCCAAGGCAGTCGCATGCGGCTACTGGCACCTCTGGCGCTACAATCCCGCTCTCGAGGATGAAGGCAAGAATCCTTTCACACTCGACAGCAAGGAACCCAACTGGGACGAGTTCGAAAACTTCCTCAAGGGCGAGGTTCGCTACGCAACCGTAGTCAAACAGTATCCCGAACAGGCAGCCGAGCTCTTCGCCGCAGCCAAGGCTAACGCACAGTGGCGCTACAACAACTACCGCCGTCTCGCGCAGCAGCAGTGGGGTGTTGATCCCGAAATCGGCAATCTGCCCAAATAAGCTGTAATCCCGGCCCATCGGGCCTACCGATAGAAATCGAGGCGGGAGAAAGTCCTAATGACTTTTCTCCCGCCTTTCTTTATTTCATTTCCAATTGGGGGGCAGCGTCACTTGGTGACCGGTGCCTGATTTGAATAGACAAAATCCTTTTTGCCGACCTCGAATTTCAGCACGGTGTCATTGTCCTTAACCTTGACATCGTCGAGTTTCGTCATCTCGGTGTAGCGGGCTGTCAGCTGTCGGCGCAGGGCGGCCTGTACCATAGCGGCCATCTGCGGCTTCAGCGTTTCGGGATCGGACTGAGTGTCACCGCTGATCACATTGCCTGAAATTACAAGGGCGCTCGGATCGATATCTACCGTCATGGCGGCCACATCGAGCGTGAGCATAATCTCGTCGTCATCGACAGCACGCCAAGTGCCTCTGACGGTCGAGCGTGCCGAGGCCGCCATCTCGAAAGGCTGCATGACGGCATCGCTGCCTGTCATGGCGCCGGTGCTCGAGATAAGCCCGGTGATAATGATTCCGCCGCCGGCAGTGTCGGAATCGCGTTCAAAGGTTATGGACTCCACGATAGTGGCCTGGGAGCCGGCATCGTTCACAAGCATCTGCGGAGTGGAACTCCATGTTCCCGTCACCTTTGAGGCAAGACGGTCGGCCTCGTTGCATCCAGTGAACGCAATGGCGGCGATAGCCATTGCCGATAATAATAACTTCTTCATAATTAAGGGAATTAAAAATAGACAGTTTGACTTCTTTCTGTAAAAACGCATCCACCTCAAAAAGGTTTGGCACAAAGCAGAATATTCAGTATATTTGCAGACAGACTAACAATTAAATATAAAAAACCGTCTATGGCAACAAAACCGTTCAAGTATCAGGAAATGTTCCCTATGTCACCTGACACCACGGAATATTATCTTCTGACATCCGACTATGTCAAAGTTGAAAAATGGGGCGACCGCGAAATGCTTGTGGTCGATCCCGAAGCGCTTACCGTCCTCACCCGTCAGGCCACGCATGACAACGCCTTCATGCTGCGCCGCGAACACAACGAGATGGTGGCCAAGATTCTGCATGATCCTGAAGCGAGCGACAACGACAAGTTCGTTGCCCTGACCATGCTCCGCAACGCGGAAGTGGCTTCCAAGGGGCAGCTTCCCTTCTGTCAGGATACGGGAACGGCCATCGTCATCGGCAAGAAAGGCCAGAACGTCTGGACCGGCGGCCACGACGAGGAGAAAATTTCCAAGGGCGTGTATGACACATATACCGAAAACAATCTGCGCTATTCGCAGAACGCTCCCCTCAACATGTATGACGAGGTCAACACCGGCTGCAACCTGCCGGCGCAGATAGACCTCTACGCTGTTGACGGCGACGAATACAAGTTCCTCTTCGTGGCAAAGGGAGGCGGCTCGGCCAACAAGACCTATCTTTATCAGGAGACCAAGGCCCTCATCAACCCCAAGACCCTCATCCCTTTCCTCGTGGAAAAGATGAAGACTCTCGGCACAGCCGCCTGTCCTCCCTATCACATCGCCATCGTCATCGGCGGCACCTCGGCCGAGATGAACCTGGCTACCGTGAAGAAAGCTTCAGTCAAATATTACGACAATCTTCCCTCCGAGGGCAACGAACTCGGCCATGCGTTCCGCGACCGCGAACTCGAGAAACAGCTCCTTGAGGAAACGCGCAAGATAGGCCTGGGCGCCCAGTTCGGCGGCAAATATTTCGCCCATGACATCCGCGTCATCCGTCTGCCGCGCCACGGCGCTTCGTGCCCCGTGGGTCTCGGCGTCAGCTGCTCGGCCGACCGCAACGTGAAAGCCAAAATCAACCGCGAAGGCCTCTGGATCGAGAAACTTGACGCTAATCCCGGCGAACTCATTCCCGAAAGCATGCGCAAGGAAACCGAAGGCGATGTGGTTACAATCGACCTCAACCGTCCGATGGAGGAGGTGCTGGCCGAACTGACCAAATATCCCGTATCCACCCGTCTGTCGCTCAACGGAACCATCATCGTGGGCCGCGACATAGCCCACGCCAAGATCAAAGAGCGTCTTGACCGTGGCGAACCGATGCCCCAGTATCTGAAAGACCACCCCATCTATTACGCCGGACCGGCCAAAACTCCCAAAGGAATGGCCTCGGGTTCCTTCGGCCCGACAACAGCCGGCCGCATGGACCCCTACGTCGATCAGTTCCAGGCCGCAGGCGGCTCGATGATAATGATAGCCAAAGGCAACCGCAGCAAGCAGGTTACCGACGCATGCCACAAGCATGGAGGCTTCTATCTCGGCTCTATCGGCGGTCCCGCCGCAGTTCTGGCCCAGAACAGCATCAAGAAAGTGGAACTTCTCGAGTATCCCGAGCTTGGCATGGAAGCCATCTGGAAAATCGAGGTTGAGAACTTCCCCGCCTTCATCCTCGTCGATGACAAAGGCAACGACTTCTTCACCCAGATAGCAGAGCGCTGCAACGCCTGCGGGCTCAAAAAATAAGCGATTGTCCCATGACAGACCATATATATAATCAAGATACCAATGCCCCTTTGCCTATGGATATGAAGGGTACAGCTCAAGATGGGCCTCCCCCTTATAAGGGAATGAAAACTCCATATTATTCAGAGATGCCCGAAAGCAAAACGACGAATGAGTATGGCATTGCTGGATTTGTCGTATCACTCGTAAGCTTTTTAGGAGGACCTTTTCTTATTTTCCCTGCTATAATTGGATGGGTTATCTCAATAATCCTCTGCTGTTTAGGATTAAAAAAGAAGCCAAAAGTATTCGCAATAATAGGTCTTTGCATATCATTATCAGCTTTATTGGGCATTCTTCTGTTTCTTTCAATTTTATATTTCAGTCGTTAATCATTATTAGCTCCATTCATAGAAACGGCCGTCCCGAGCAAGGGCGGCCGTTTTTTTGCGGGATATTTCGGACGGGTCAGACGGAATCGGACAAGTCAGACATGGTCAGACGGGTCGGACATGGTCAGAAGGGGCGGAGGGGGCGGAGGGGGATGACGGAGCGACGAGATAACATAGTTATAAAAGCATAATATCATTCACAAATTTGTGAATAATTAAAACTTTTCATATCTTTGTTTCGTAATAAAAATGGTATGATAGTCGAATTCGGTGAAGAATATCTCAGAGACCTTTACACCAGAGGCGAATGTAATGATAAGAGACATCGTTACAGAATTGATGTGATCAAACGCTACAAACGCGGAATCGATTATCTGAAATGGGCTTCGCGCAAAGAAGATCTGTTCCGCATCAATTCATTGAAATTCGAGGCATTAAAAGGGTCTAAAGCCGGACGGTTTTCTATACGAGTCAATGATCAATACCGGATAGAATTTACCATGCGGGAGACTTCTGAAGAGCCGATTCTAACTATCTGCAATATTGTTGAACTCTCAAACCATTATGACTGATATGATCACACTGCCAGGCGTTTCTCAAGCCATGATAGCCAACAATCTGACACCTTTTGAGCCGACACATCCGGGAGAACTCATAAAGGATGAACTTGAGTCAAGAAAACTTACTCAGGTTAAACTTGCCGAGAGTATTGGTGTCAGTCCTTCACTTCTTAATGAGATAATCAAAGGGAAAAGAGGTGTCAGTACAGAGATGGCATTGCTTATCGAAGCGGCTTTGAACATTCCGGCTGATTTATTGCTCAATCTTCAGAATGATTATAACATGCAGATGGTAAGATCGGACGCTTCTTTCATGAAACGCCTGTCGTCGATACGGAATATCGCAGCGATGCTGTGAAAAACAATGTCCGTACAAATATGTGGGCCAATAGAGGCTATATAACAAAAGATAATTGCATTATCTCTACGATTATTTGTATATTTGCAATGCTATGATTAATCAATATGATTTATAACATTCAAAATAACATTTGATATGGCAATTTGTCCAAAATGCGGAAGTTCAAATATTCATGCTGACAAAAAAGGATTCAGTATGAAAAAAGGGTTGGTTGGAGGAATTCTGCTTGGCGGATATGGTTTGCTTGCCGGAGCGGTAGGAAGCAATAAAATCAGATTGACATGTCTTGATTGCGGCTGTCAATTTAAACCCGGAGAAGGTAGAATATCAAGACAAGAGCCCTATATTCCTGTGAATGATTTCAGCATTCCCACCTCTACTCCCAATATAAATCACAAAACATCTACAGAACAAAAAGTAAAAATCGGCACTCTTCTAAAATATCGAAGTGTTATCAAAGATTCTAAGGTTGCGCTTTTAGAAGAACTGCAAGAGGAAGGGGTTACACATGTAATTGTTCCTAACGGAGAAGTTGACGCTCTTAGCAAGCTCCAATCCTCCAATGGTGAAATAAAAAGGATTATTTCATTCAAGATTTGTAAATAGATCAGAATAAAAAAAATAATGAAGGCGGCCGTCCCGAGCAAGGGCGGCCGTTTTTTTGCGGGACTGGAGGGAGGTTAGTCAAATTGGGCCAATTGGAGAAATTGGACGGGTCGGACATGGTCAGACGGGTCGGACATGGTCAGACGGGTCGGAGGGGGCGTAGGGGTCGGAGGGGGATGACGGGGCCGGAGGGGGCGTAGGGGTCGGAGGGGGATGACGGGGTCGGAGGGGTCGGAGGGAGATGACGGGGCCGGAGGGGAGGTTATTGCTTTCGCGAGAAGAGGGAGACGATCCATAGGAGGACTATGGCGCCGACAACCGAGGTTACAAGCGATCCGATAATGCCGCCCGCATGGAGCCCGAACAGACCGAAGAGCCAGCCGCCGAGAACACCGCCGATAATACCTACGACCAGATTGACGATGAGGCCGAAACCGCCTCCGCGCATCAGTTTTCCCGCAACGAAGCCCGCGAGGATACCGATAATTATAAACCAGATGAAGCTCATGATAAACTGTTCTTGAGAATTATACTTTTCTCCTATAAACAAAAATGCCTGCGCGAGGGTTTCAGCCGCTTTTTATGATTTCTTATCGGAAGGATTCGGGGCGGATTAATTATCTTTGCAGACGATATGAAACAACCCCGGAAAATCGAACTTCTCGCTCCGGCGAAAAATGCCGAGACAGCGCTCGAGGCGATCCGCCACGGCGCTGACGCCGTCTATATAGGCGCGCCGTCGCATGGCGCACGTAAAGCCGCCGCCAACACAGTGGAGGACATAGCCCGAGTCACGGACTATGCCCACCGATTCGGCGCCCGCGTCTATGTGACGCTCAACACCCTCATCTATCCCGACGAGATCCGGGATGTGGAGCGACTCGTTGCGCGGCTCTATTCCATAGGTACGGATGCCCTGATTGTGCAGGACTTGGGACTGCTCAGGATGGATATTCCTCCAATCGCGCTCCATGCCTCGACCCAGTGCGACATACGGACTCCGCGGAAAGCCCGCTTTCTCGCCGAGCTGGGATTCTCGCAGCTCGTGCTTCCGCGCGAAATGACCCTGGAGGAGATGCAGGCGGTCAGCGAGACGGTGCCTGACACTCCGCTGGAAGCATTCGTGCACGGAGCATTATGTGTCAGCTACAGCGGCGACTGTCAGGCGGGATTCATAACCCAAGGCCGCAGCGCCAACCGCGGCGAATGCCCCCAGATATGCCGTCACAGATTCGATCTGACCGACAGCAGGGGCAACAAGCTTATAGAGGGACGCCATCTGCTCTCGCTGCGCGACCTTAACCGCTCGGAGCTGATTCCGGAAATGCTTGAAGCGGGGGTGTCCTCGTTCAAGATTGAGGGAAGGCTGAAAGACACGGCCTATGTCAAGAATGTCGTCGCCGCCTATCGAAAGAGAATAGACGAAGCCATAGCGGGCAGTCCCGAGAAATATGTCAGGGGCTCCTTCGGGGTCACTGATCTCTCCTTCGTCCCCGACCTCAACGAGAGTTTCAACCGCGGATACACGACATATTTCACCACGTCGGCCCGACCGACGCAGAAGATGGCAAGCATGCTTTCTCCCAAGTGGACCGGCAGGGAGGTGGGAGAAGTTGTCACTTGCCGCGGACGATCGATCAAAGCCAGGCTCTCGTCGCAGATTGCCAACGGGGACGGCCTGGGATATTTCGACGCGGCAGGAATGTTTCAGGGCTTCAAGGTTAACCGCGCCGAGGGAGCAGATCTCTTTCCGGCAACCCCACAGCGCATAGCGCCCGGCACGAAACTCTACCGCAACCACAACCGGTTGCGCGAAGAAGAGATGGAGCGCCCAACGGCACGCCGCCTCATTGACGTCGGCTTGACCCTGCGCCCCACACGAAGGGGAATAGCGCTGGATATCTCGGACGGATACGGACACCGCGCCTCGGCTTCGGCCGATCTGCCACACGAGCAGGCAAAAAAGCCTCAGACTGAAGCAAGAGCCGACACTCTTTCGCGGCTCGGCGACACCGATTTCAAGGCCGCAAGCATCGATGACCGCTGCGGCGACATATTCATTCCGCTGTCGCGACTCGCCACTCTTCGCCGCGACGCTGTCACAGCGCTCGAGACAGCGATCCGGGCCTCTCACACCTACGACTACCGAGGGCCGGAGCGCACCGAAGCGAAGTGGCCCGAAGGAAAAGCGCTTTCGTATCATGACAACGTGGCCAATCCCAAAGCCGAAGAGTTATACCGCAGCCACGGAGTGACGGAAATCGAGCCGGCTCTCGAGGCCCAGCCTAAACAGAGGAAAGAACGCCGCGTTATGACCACGCGTTACTGCCTGCGCCGCGAAACAGGCCACTGCCTGCTGACCCCATCGGGGCGCGAATGGCCCCGGGAACTCTTTCTCGAGAGCGGCCCCGACCGTTTCCGACTCGAATTCGATTGCAAAGCCTGCCGCATGCATCTCTTCTATCAGCCGTCAACAAACTGAATGCATACACTGCGTCTATAGCTGCTTTTTATTTGGAGTTTACATCGGTTTTGATTAAATTTGCGGTAGTAAAAATAAACTCTATACTCTAAACAAAAATGAAGAAAGATAGAATTCTGGTGACCGGTGGAACCGGCTACATCGGCTCACACACAGTTGTGGAACTTCAGAACGCCGGCTATCCGGTAGTTATCATCGACAACCTGTCGAACTCCAACATCGACGTGCTCGACGGCATCGAACGCATCACGGGCAAGCGTCCCGACTTCGTAGAAGCGGACTGCACCGATCTCGACGCCCTCAAGAAGCTTTTCGCCGAGTATCCCGACATCCGCGGCATCATCAACTTCGCCGCATCGAAAGCCGTAGGTGAATCCGTACAGAAACCTATCCTCTACTACCGCAACAACCTCAACACCCTTCTGAACCTTCTCGACCTCATGGGTCCGAACGGCGTGAAGGGCATAGTTTTCTCTTCCTCATGCACCGTCTATGGCGAGCCTGACGTCAACCCCGTTACCGAGCAGTCGCCCATCAAGAAAGCCACGTCGCCCTACGGCAACACCAAGCAGATATCGGAAGAGATCATAACCGACGTCATCAACTCCGGAGCTCCGTTCAAGAGCGTGATTCTCCGCTACTTCAATCCGGTCGGCGCACATCCCAGCGCAGAGATCGGCGAGCTCCCCAACGGCGTTCCCCAGAACCTCATCCCCTATCTGACGCAGACCGCAATGGGCATCCGCAAGGAACTGAGCGTATTCGGCGACGACTACAACACCCCCGACGGATCCTGCATCCGCGACTACATCAACGTTGTCGATCTGGCCAAGGCCCACGTAATCGCCGTAGAGCGCATGCTCAACGACAAATCGGAAGACAAGATAGAGATCTTCAACCTCGGCACAGGCCGCGGCACTTCAGTGCTCGAACTCATCAACACGTTTGAAAGCGCAACCGGAGTCAAGGTTCCCCACAAGATCGTAGGACGCCGCGAAGGCGACATCGAAAAGGTGTGGGCCGATCCGAGCTACGCCAACGAAGTTCTCGGCTGGGTGGCCGACTCTACCCTCGAGGACACAATGCGCTCGGCATGGGCTTGGCAGTGCAAGCTTCGCGAACGCGGCATCATGTAATAGCTGATGACTCATCATTTTTTTAGAATAATCCTATCTGTAGCCTTGGCTGTCGGTTTCCTGACAGCCAAGGCTCAACTTTCACAGACGCCGGCCGATTCCGTAGCCCGCATAAGTCTTCTCACAGCCGCCCCGGGCGCCGAAGTGTATCAGCTCGAGGGACACTCGGGACTGAGAATGACTTTCGACGGCACGGACGTGGTGGCCAACTGGGGTCTTTTCGACTTCCGGACACCCAACTTCGTCTATCGTTTCGTGAAAGGGGAAACCGACTATTGCGTGGGGCTGATGCCCTACAGCTACTTCATCGCGGAATATGCGGCCGAGGGACGCCGGGTTACGGAACAAGAACTTAACCTTACTCCGCAACAGGCGCGGAAGCTCATCGAACTTGTCTATACGGCTGTGCGGCCCGAGAACCGCACCTACCGCTACAACTACGTGCTCGACAACTGCGCGACGCGTCCCATATCGTTCATAGAGCAGGCCACAGGCGACTCCATCCGTTTCTCCACCCGGGCAGCTGATCTCGACGAAGATATAACCTTCAGAAAAGTCATGGCGTATTTCCACCGCAATTACCCCTGGTATCAGTTCGGGATAGATCTCGCCCTCGGTTCGGGCATAGACTATCCGATAGATGTCCGCGCCACAGGGTTCGCGCCCGCGGTGCTTCAGGAAATAGCCACGCATGCCACCATAGGCGACTCGGTTCCTTTGGTCAGATCCACCGAAATCCTCGTCAACGGCCCTGCGGAAGGCGCCATACTGCCGCCCACCCCCTGGTACCTGACACCGCTCACGGCAATGTGGGTGCTGTGTGGAGGCTGTCTGGCCGTGGCGGTAGCCGCCCGCAGCCGCAACAGGATAATGCGCGGATGGCACGCTCTGTTCTTCTCCGTCATGGGTGTGGCGGGATGTGTGATAGCCTTCCTCGTTGTCATCTCCACCCACGAAGCCACATCGCCCAACTGGATAATCCTGTGGATGAATCCTTTCTGCCTGCTGATGCCCGCACTGATGTTCATTCCGTGCGCCCTGCGCCTCACGCGCTGGTATGTGATGGCCAATCTGTTCATGATAGCCGTCTATGCCATCACCTGCGCTTTCGGCGTTCAGGCCGTCAACCAGGCTTTCATTCCTCTGGCTCTCGCCGACATCATAATGTCATTATCATATTTCAGACAGACTCGTGAAAAAATCGGTTAAACATATCATTCTGATAGCGAGTCTGGCCTTCGCCGCCATTTTCCCGGCGGTTGCCCAGACGGCCAGACGTCCGGCCCTCGCAGTGATAATCACAGTCGAAGGCCTCTCAGGCGAATATCTGCGCTTACTCTACAACCAGCTGCATCCGGGCGGATTTCCAAGACTGATGGAAAACGGAATGTCACTGCGGCGCCTCGACTACGGACCTAACGTTGACGCGGCCGCCTCGACTGCCATTCTCCTCACCGGTGCCGCGCCCACCGTCAACGGGATTCCCGCCGCCAAAGTCTATGACGTCACGACCAAACTCCCCCGACCGATTCTCAACGACCCGTCAACCATAGGCAACTTCACGGACGAGACTTTCTCGCCCGCTCCCCTGAAAGTCTCCACCGTAGCCGACGAGCTGCGGATAGACACCGACGGAGCCGGTCACGCCTACGCGGTCGCCCCCTACAGCCATCAGGCGATAATCGGTGCCGGTCACGCCGGCAACGGAGGATTCTGGATCAACGACATGACGGCCAACTGGGCCTCGTCGGCCTACTACAAGGAGATGCCCGCGGCGATCAGGGAGCGCAACTACCGCAACGGTCTGGCCCAGCGCATGGACACGATGAAATGGGTGCCAATGACCGATCTCTCGCTCTATCCCGGCGTTCCCGAACAGCAGCGGACGCACCCCTTCCGCAACCTCTTTCCGCGAAAGGACATACAGCGCGTCAGACGTTTCCTCGCCTCCCCGCTTGCAAATGACGAGATAACGGACGTGGCCATAGACCTCATAAAGGAAACCGCCCTCGGCAAAGACAACGAAACCGACATGATCATGGTGGGATATACGGTGGCCACCGCCGGCTCGCGGTCGGAAATAATCGACAGCTATCTGCGTCTCGACCGCGATCTCAGCCGCCTGCTGGCTGCCGTTGACCAGGCCGCAGGGACGGGGAAGGCCATAGTGCTCCTTGCCGGACTCCCCTCCACTACCGGCTCGGCAAGCGACGACAAGCGATGGAACATCCCTTCGGGCCTCTACTCCGTCAAGCGCGCCAATTCGCTCCTTGACATACAGCTTATGGCCGTGCACGGAAACGGCGACTGGATCCTCGGCTACCATGACCGTCATTTCTTCCTCAACCGGCAGCTCATAAAGGACCGGGGCCTCAGTCTTCAGGATTTCCGGCGCGAGGTCGCAGATTTTCTTGCACGCATGGCCGGCATAAGCAATGTAGTTACGATAGACGACATAATGGCCTCGCGTGCCGGCGACAACCCTGAAGCCACGCGGCGAAACACTTCGATAGCCCATGCGGGCGATGTCATAATCGAGGTGAGTCCGGGGTGGCAGATTGTCGATGACGGCAGCGGACGCGCATCGGGCGTGCAACGCCACACGGCCACCGACATTCCGGCCTTCCTGACAGGCCCGGGAGTAGATCGAACCGACATAGACGCCACCGTCGATGCGCGCACTCTGGCCCCGACCCTGTCGCGCCTTCTGCAGATGCGTGCCCCTAACGGCGCGTCGTTACCTGCTCTGAACCTAAATAAACCATCAAAACAATAAGCTATGTCTCCAGTCCTTAACAAACCAAATCTGCTGCTCGCGCTGGCGGCAACCCCTCTTGCCATCCAGACCCAGGCAGCCAAGCCCCAGAAGCCAAACATTATCTATATAATGTGTGATGACATGGGTTATGGAGATCTCGGCTGCTACGGACAGCCTTATATCTCGACTCCACGAATAGACTCCATGGCCGGCGAAGGGATGCGTTTCACCCAAGCCTACGCGGGAAGCCCCGTCAGCGCCCCTTCGCGTGCATCGTTCATGACCGGTCAGCATTCGGGCCACTGCGAGGTCCGAGGCAACAAGGAATACTGGCGCAACGTCCCCATGGTCAGCTACGGCGACAATCAGGATTTTTCCGTTGTCGGACAGCATCCCTACGATCCGGGCCACATCATATTGCCGGAACTGATGAAAAAACAGGGCTACACGACCGGCATGTTCGGCAAATGGGCCGGCGGTTACGAAGGCTCGCCCTCCGTTCCCGAAACACGCGGAATCGATGAATTCTACGGATATATATGCCAGTTCCAGGCCCACCTCTATTATCCCAACTTCCTCAACCGCTACAGTCCTCGCCTGGGCGACACGGCAACCGTCCGCGTGGTCATGGACCAGAACATACAGCATCCGATGTATGGGCCCGAATACAGGAAACGCGCGCAATATTCCGCCGACATGATCCATCAGGAAGCGATGGCATGGCTCGACCGTCAGGACGGCAAGCAGCCTTTCTTCGGCATATTCACCTACACGCTGCCGCATGCCGAGCTCTATCAGCCGGAGGATTCGATTCTCAACGGCTACAAGGAGAAATTCGCCGAAGACAAGAACTGGGGCGGAAGCGAAGGCTCACGCTATAACGCCACGACCCACACCCACGCCCAGTTCGCGGCGATGATAACACGTCTGGACGCATACGTAGGCGACGTGCTTGGCAAACTCAAGGAAAAAGGTCTTGACAAGAACACCATCGTCATCTTCACCAGCGACAACGGCCCTCACGAAGAGGGAGGCGCCGACCCGACGTTCTTCGGACGCGACGGCAAGCTGCGCGGCCTTAAGCGCCAGATACATGAAGGCGGAATCAGAGTGCCGTTCATCGTGCGCTGGCCCGGTAAGGTCAAAGCCGGCACCACTCAGGATATGCCGGTAGTCTTCTATGACCTGATGCCGACCTTCGCCGAAATAGCGGGCGTCAAAAACTTTCCAGAGGCCTATCGCAATCCGGAGAAGGAGATCGACTATTTCGACGGAATCTCTTTCCTGCCCGCAATGCTCGGCAAGAAGCAGAAGAAACAGCATGATTTCCTCTACTGGGAATTCGACGAGACAGACCAGATGGGAGTCCGTCAGGGTCCCTGGAAGCTGATTGTCAAGAGAGGCGTGCCCCATCTCTATAATCTCGACAACGACATCCACGAGGACAACGACATAGCTGAGCAGAATCCCGAAAAAGTCAGCGAGCTCGTCAATATCGCCTTGCGCGAACACACTCCGTCAAAGCATTTCCGCGTGACACTTCCAAAAGCGCGCTAAAGCCGCATTGCGAAAGCGATGACAACGACATGGACCGCGTCCCCTCAACCGGGATGCGGTTTCATTTAGTCGGGCGACATAGGCCATGACGTTGAACAAAGGGGAGGCAAAGGCGTTAAACTGATGTAACATCCATGCCTCCCTTATGAAAAGAATCGGACTAATATTATCCCTGATGGCGGCCGCCTTGGCATCCACCGCCGTTGCGGCGGTGCAGATACCTCTTACCACGACAAGCTACGATGTGTTCTACCACTGGGGCATCATAAACAAACTCGCAGGCCACGGATATGCCACCTATCAGTCATCAGGCAACTCGTTTTACGGCCAGCTGGAAGGCCACAGCATTCCGTGGAGCGGAAGGGTCTATACCGTCCAGACTTCCCTGAGCTGCAATTTCACCCCCGACGGAGGGGAGGCGAGCGAAGAAACCGTCAATTCGATGCAGGGAAAATATACCAAACCTTTCGTGGGGCGCAATCCGCAACGCACTCCCTACAAGACTATCTACGGCGCAGGCACGCTCGATGCAAGTGAGCAGACAATGGAAGCCGTCACCATCATGAGTGACATGCTGAGCATTTTCTATTACGCGCATGAGATAGACTTCCGGGCCATGCAGCCGGGCCACAGGCTGACCATCCCCATAGTCCGCGACGGCAACCGCCAGACGCTCTACATCACCTATAACGGAACGGCACTTTTCAGCTATAACGGTTACTCGACCCGGGCCTATGAAATTGTGTTCCAATACACCTTCAACGGCGCTCCCGACAAATATCCGGTCAAATGCCTGATCGACTGCAACACTTTAGTGCCTGTGGAATTTTCCGCAGATCTGCTGATAGGGAAAGTTGAGATGAAATATGTTCCGTAATTTTTGTAATTTTGGGCTTTAAACATGTCATAACCATTATAACAAATCATAGAAATGAAACATTCCTATTTATTTTTGGCCGACGGTTTTGAAGAAATCGAGGCTATCGCCACTGTTGACGTCCTGCGCCGCGCCGGACTTATTGTCAACACGGTAAGCATCAATCCCACCGGACAGGCCACCGGAGCCAACGGCGTCACTGTCACCGCCGACCGCACCATAGACCAGATCGAGCTCGAGCCCGACACCGAATGGCTCATCTGCCCCGGAGGGATGCCGGGGGCGCAGAATCTCTCTGAATGCCCCAGACTCAGCGAGCTCCTGACAGCCCAGTTCAAGCGCGGCGGCCGCATCGCAGCCATCTGCGCCGCGCCGGCCGTAGTTCTTGCGCCGTTAGGAATTCTCAAAGGCCGCAAAGCGACGTGCTATCCCGGCTTCGAGTCCATAGTCAACGACTGCGACATGACCGGCGATCCGGTCGTAGCCACCGATACTCTCGTTACCGGCAACGGCCCCGGCAACACCATTCCTTTCGCCCTGGCCATAGCAGCCATAAGCAAGGGAACCGAAGTCGCATCCGAGGTAGGAAGCGGCATGATGTATCGGAAATAAGGGGTTTCCGGCGGAAATACACCTTAATAATAGGTCAATAATATGTCCGAAAGAAGAATTTAGTGTGTCGAAATGTTAAAATTTCATTTCGACGCGCTAATTTCTGAATAACTTTTCATAATTTTGTCGCCAATTAACCGGTTATCCGCTTAATTTTTCCGACAATATGCGCACCGGAATAACAAATATGGCATAAAAGACATGGCATCGACAATCAACAATCTCGTCATAGTGGAGTCTCCCGCCAAAGCAAAGACAATAGAGAAATTCTTAGGCAAGGAGTATAAGGTAATGTCAAGTTGCGGCCACATACGCGACCTGAGCAAGAAAGATTTTTCAATAGAGGGTAACCACACCTTCGAACCTGAATATGAAATATCCCCGGACAAGACCGAGATTGTGGAGAATCTGAGAAAAGCGGCCTCCAAGGCTAAGACAGTCTGGCTCGCGTCCGATGAGGACCGCGAGGGAGAAGCGATAGCGTGGCATCTCTATGTGGTGCTCGGTCTGAAACCTGAAAACACGCGCCGCATCGTATTCCATGAAATTACGAAACCCGCCATTCTCAACGCCATAGAACATCCCCGCGACATAGACCTCAATCTCGTTGACGCCCAACAGGCGCGACGTCTGCTCGACCGTATCGTCGGCTTCGAACTGTCGCCGGTGCTGTGGAAAAAGATCAAGCCCGCACTGTCGGCGGGACGCGTGCAGTCAGTGGCGGTGCGTCTGATTGTCGAGAGAGAAAACGAAATAAGGAACTTCAAGACGGAATCATATTACCGAGTCACGGCCCGGTTCCTCTCGCCCGACGGCGAGACAGTCAAGGCCGAGCTCTCCAAGCGTCTGGCCGATGAGAAGGAAGCCGAAGCGTTTCTCTCAGACTGCGCCGACGCATCCTTCAAGGTAACGGACGTGACAGTGCGACCGATAAAAAAATCGCCGGCACCACCTTTCACCACTTCCACCCTCCAGCAGGAAGCCTCGCGCAGACTCGGATTCACCGTTTCGCAGACCATGATGGTCGCCCAGCATCTTTATGAGGCGGGACACATCACCTATATGCGTACCGACTCACTCAACCTGTCGGCGCTCGCATTGAAATCCATCTCCGACGAGATAAAATCATCCATGGGCGAACGCTATCTGAAAACGCGACACTATCACACGAAGTCAAAAGGGGCGCAGGAGGCCCACGAAGCGATCCGCCCTACCTACATAGACAAGCACGATATAGAAGGCTCGCAACAGGAAAAACGCCTCTACGCCCTGATCTGGAAACGCACCATAGCATCTCAGATGTCCGACGCCGAGCTGGAAAAGACCACGGTCGATATAGAACCTTCGGCGCGCGAGGAGCATTTCACGGCCCAGGGCGAAGTTGTCCGTTTCGACGGTTTTCTGCGTGTGTATAGCGAAAGTTCCGACGATGCTCCGGCTGAAATGTCGGAAGGAATGCTTCCCCCCCTTAAGAAAGGCGACATCCTCGGACTGAAGGAGATGACCGCGGCTGAAAGATACACTCAGCATCCTCCACGCTATACGGAGGCAACGCTCGTCAAAAAGATGGAGGAACTCGGCATCGGCCGTCCTTCGACCTACGCCCCCACCATCTCCACCATCCAGCAGCGCGAATATGTAGAGAAAAGCAACCTCGAAGGAACTCCGCGCACTTTCACGACCCTGACACTGGAGAAGGGGAAAGTTACAAAAAGCGACACTACCTCTACCGTCGGTGCCGACAAAGGGAAACTGATGCCGACCGACATAGGAATAGTGGTTAACGATTTTCTGACCGACAACTTCCCTAACGTCCTCAACTATAATTTCACCGCCGATCTGGAAGAACGCTTCGACCTCGTGGCCGAAGGGAAGGCGCAATGGAAAAAGGAGATCAGAGGATTCTACGATGTTTTCCATCCGGAAGTCGAACGGGCCAACGACATGCGCCTTGAGCACAAAGTGGGCGAACGGGTGCTCGGCACGGATCCCGCAAGCGGGAAACCGGTCTCGGTAAAGATAGGCCGTTTCGGTCCGGTCGTACAGATCGGCGAAAGCACCGACGAGGAAAAACCGCGTTTCGCTTCACTCCGCAAGGATCAGTCGGTATTTGACATAACGCTGGCGGACGCTCTTAAGCTTTTCGAACTTCCTCGCGATCTCGGCAGCTTCGAGGATGAGACAGTGACGGTCGCCGCCGGACGTTTCGGGCCCTACATACGTCACGCCGGGAAATTCGTCTCAATACCCCGCACGCTCTCCCCTCTTGACATTACTCTCGACGAAGCCGTGGAACTGATTAAGGCCAAACGAGAGGCCGACAGCAAAAAATTCGTAAAGACATTTGACGAAGATCCGGAACTGCAGATTCTCAACGGCCGCTACGGAATGTATCTTTCCTATAAGAAGAGCAACTACAAGCTTCCCAAGACTGTGGAAGATCCGGCCGCGCTGACCCGCGAGGAGTGCCTGGCCATAATTGAATCGCAGGAATCGAAACCCCGACGCACTTCCACCCGACGAGCAACCGCAACCCGCCGCACCAAGAAATAAACCACCTGACCGCTCATGGCAAACAACAGACAGCAGAAACCGGTGCGCTACGCGCCCGACCGCATAAAGGAATTTCCCGTTAATGCTCCCGTGAAACTGATGGAGCACCTTTCAGCCTCGATGCCTGACCGCAAACGGACTTTCATCAAGCAGCTTCTGAGCCACAATCAGGTCGCTGTCAACGGACGCCCGGAAAGCCAGTTCGACCTGGAGCTGCAGCCCTCTGACTCCGTGAAGGTCAACTTCACCCATGAGTTCAAGGTGTTCAACAATCGCCGGCTGAAGATCGTCTATGAAGACGATGACATAATAGTGGTGGAAAAAGGCTACGGGCTGCTGTCGATGGGAAACGACAAGAAACCCGACAACACGGCCTACTCCATTCTGCGCGGCTATGTCAAATGGACCAATCCCCTGAACAAGATCTTCATTGTCCACCGTCTCGACCGCGACACCTCGGGGCTGATGATGTTCGCCAAAAGCATGGAAGCGAAAGAAAAGATGCAGCACAACTGGAACAACATGGTGCTCAACCGTGTATATGTGGCCGTTGTAGAGGGCGAACCGGAGGAGAAAGAGGGCACGGTCAAAAGTTATCTCGTGGAGAATTCGCGCTACGAGGTCTATTCGACCGACGATCCCAAGAAAGGACAGCTCGCCGTGACGCGCTACCGCACAATCCAGACAAACGGCAAATATTCCCTGCTCGAGCTCGAGCTTGACACGGGCCGCAAAAACCAGATCCGCGTCCACATGCATGATCTGGGCCACCCCATCTCCGGCGACACGAAATACGGCGCCGAGAAATCGCCGCTCCACCGCCTGGCCCTCCATGCCAAGACTCTGCGCTTCATCCATCCCATAACGCGACAGATCATGGACTTCTCATCGCGCGTGCCCGGAGGATTCATGTCGATCACACGTTAATCTTTCCTTGAAGCGACAACGATGTCGCCTTCAAGCCTTATCTCACCCTCGTCCATCAGACTTCTCAGAACCGGCACCAGCTCCGTCAGCCTGACGCCGAGCTGCGAGGCGATATAGCCAACCGACGTAGGCGCCGGCTGCGCGGCAATACGTTTTATCTCGCGTGAAAGAGAGGCCTCGTCATGGCGCGGGCCACGGCTGTTCTTGCGTCGCTCGCGGCACACGTCACACGTGCCGCATGCCGTTTCGGGATGCTCCCCGAAATAGCGCAGAATCATGTTGCCGCGACACTTCCCGGTTGAAAACAGGAACTCCTTCATGGCGTTTATCCTGATTTCCATGCGCCGGCGCATCTCTTCATAGACAGCGCGCGGGAACCCGACATGGCGGGGAAGCTCGCGCGATGTGGGAAAGAACAGATAGGGGGTCGTCTTGCGCGGGATATAGTTCAGCACATGCAGGCGTCCAAGCTCCAGCAAAGCCTTATAGACGCGCTCCGCCGGAATATTCAGGCGCGAACCGATCAGTTCCTCCGAAATATCGACATAGTCGGCAAACAGCCCGGTATATGTGCGCAGAATAAGCTGAAGCACTTCATCGGCATCGCCTTCGAGACTTGTCTCATAGAGTCCGCGCTTGTCCATGACTATCATCACACGCGAACGGGTGGTTATCTCCTCGACATATTCGACATAGCCGGCATTGGTCAGAATGGCAAGCGCATTGCGGGCAACCACCGGCCTGAGGCCGAAACGTTCGCAGAAGAGCGGGAAATTGAATTCATAGAGCCTCCCGAAACCGGAGCCTACAGCCACTTCCAGAAAGTTACATGCCAGCTCATAGACACGGCGTATCGTATCCTTTTCGGGGAAAGCTTCGTTGAGACGCCGCGTAAGGACGCCTTTATCCTGAGCCGAAACTATCATGACGGCAAATGAAGGCAATCCGTCGCGGCCCGCACGGCCCGCTTCCTGATAATATTCCTCAAGCGACGAGGGAGGATCTATATGGACCACTACCCTGACATCAGGTTTGTCTATACCCATGCCGAACGCATTGGTGGCGACCATAACCCTCACCTCTCCCGCCTTCCAGCGGTTCTGTTTCTCGTTCTTTTCCTCGGGGACGAGACCGGCGTGATAGTAATCGGCGGAAATGTTCTCATCCCGGAGCATTCCGGCGATTTCCCGGCAACGTTTCCGCGACCTGACATAAACTATGGCGCTCCCTGAAGTGGCTTTCAGTACCTTGAGAAGCATTCCCGGCTTATGGTCGGCGTAACGCACGAGATAAGAGATGTTGGGACGGGCGAAACTTTTGCTGAAAACCGTCCTTGACCTGAATTTCAGCCGGTCCATTATATCAGTTCGGACCTCGGGAGTGGCCGACGCTGTCAGGGCGAGCATGACGGCATCGGGAAAATGACGCCGCAGGGCGGCGATATGCAGATAGGATGGACGGAAGTCATAACCCCACTGGGAGATGCAGTGGGCCTCGTCAACAACAATCATGCTGACATCGAGGCGGCAAAGATGGGTGATGAATGACTCGGACTGAAGTTTCTCAGGCGACAGATAAAGCAGCTTGGCCTTCCCGAGGCGACAGCGGTCGAGCGCCAGGCGGTGTTCCGACCGCGAGAGGCCCGAATGGATGGCGACGGCCCTCACTCCGCGTGAGCGCAGATTGTCAACCTGATCCTTCATCAGGGAGATAAGCGGCGTGACAACCAATGTCAGTCCCGGCATGAGGAGCGCCGGAATCTGGAAAGTCAGCGATTTTCCTCCGCCGGTGGGAAGAAGCCCGAGCGTGTCGTTGCCGTTCAGCACCGACTCGATTATCGGGAGCTGCATTTCCCGGAAGGAATCGTAGCCCCAATACTTTTTCAGAATCGAGAGAGGAGAATCCGGACTCATTTTTTCCGCGGCCGGATGCTCTTTATGAGCAGCTGAATCGACGATGTGGCGCTCTGATGCTTGTTATGCTCTATCGTGTAACAGATGTCGAAGGGCTTCTGCGAATGGATGTAGGGGAACTGGTCGGCCATATTGAAGGCGATTCCGTTAAAGACTTTGCCCGAAGTGTCATCGACAAGCTCGAACTTGATATGCTCCAGATTCTTTCCTACGAGCTTGCTCGTTCCGAAATCCATTACCGCGCGGGTGCAGAAGACCGGTTTGTTGTTTCCGGGCCCGAAGGGATTGAATTTGCGCAGAGTGCTGACGAAAGTCGGGGTTATCTGGGAGAAAGTGATGTAAGCGTCGATGTCGAGCTGCGGCTCGAGCTGGTTAGGCAGGATATTTGCCGCGACATACTCGTCGAAACGCCTTATGAACTCCGGGATGTTCTCCTCCTTCAGCGAGAGACCGACAGCGTAGGGATGACCGCCGAAATTCTCGAGAATATCGCGGGTGGAATCCACAGCCTTGTATATGTCGAAGCCCTGGACTGAACGGCTCGAACCGGTTGCAAGGCCGTTGACAAGCGTCAGCACCACGGAGGGCTTGTAGTAAAGCTCCGTCAGGCGCGAGGCGACGATGCCGATAATTCCCTTGTGCCAGTCCTTGTTGTAGATGACGATGGACTTGCGGTCGGTCAGAATGCTGCCGTGCTGTTCCAGGATGCTGTTGGCCTCCTCGGTGATCTGCTTGTCGAGCTCCTTGCGGTCCTTGTTGTACTGGTCGATAGCTTTGCCTTTCTCGTAGGCATCGGCAGCGTCGCGCGAAACAAGCAGCTCAACGGCCTCGGCTCCGCTCTGCATGCGGCCCGAAGCATTTATACGCGGCCCTATCTTGAAGATTACGTCGCTGATGGTGATTTCCTTGTTTGTAAGGCCGCAGATGCGGATGATTGCGCGCAGGCCCATGTTCGGGTTGCCGTTCAGGCGACGAAGCCCCTGATAGGCCATTATGCGGTTCTCGTCAACCATGGGGACGATGTCGGCGGCGATGCTGACGGCGACCAGATCGAGCATACCTTCGAGATCGGCCGTCGGAATTCCGTTGCTCTGGGCGAAGCCCTGCATGAATTTGAAACCGACGCCGCATCCCGAGAGATGAGGACAGGGATATGTGCTCCCCTCGAGCTTCGGGTTCAGAATGGCCACGGCGGGAGGGAGCTCGTCGTCGGGCACGTGATGGTCACAGATGATGAAGTCGATGCCGAGCGTCTTGGCGTAGGCAATCTCCTCGTTGGCCTTTATTCCGCAGTCGAGCACAATAATCAGCTTGACGCCCTGGGCGGCCGCCATATCGACGCATCGGCGAGAAACGCCGTATCCCTCGTCATAGCGCGTCGGGATATAATAGTCGATGTTAGAATAATACTGGCGAAGATATTTATAGACAAGCGCTACTGCCGTAGTGCCATCCACATCATAGTCGCCAAACACCATGATGCGTTCTTTCTTTCCCATAGCTTTGTTGAGCCTCCCGACGGCTTTGTCCATGTCGGGCATGAGAAACGGGTCATAAAGATCCTTGAGAGAAGGATGAAAGAATTTCTCGGCCTCCTCAAGCGATGTTATACCGCGCTCAACCAGCAGCTGGCTGATCGGCGGACAGTTAGCGTATTTCTTAGCTAACAGCGACTCGGACTTTTGCTCTTCGTAAGTAAGGGGTGCATAATTCCATTTACTTGTCATTTATGTCGTTTTTTTATTTTCGCTTTGAGGGAAAGCCCGGGAGAAACGGAGCGAAGCTCCGCATCCTGCGGCTTTGCCGGGAGAGTAGAGAGGCTGTATCGCAGATGATTCGCGCCTGTCAGGGAGAGAGCCGGCGCCTTCGATATGATTGGTCAAACACTATTTCAGCATTTTTGCAAAATTAGCAATTTTTTCTTGCATTTCCGAGGGCGCAATGCTAAATAAATCATAAAAAAAGCGTCGCGGGAAAACTTTCCCGCGGCGCCTGTAAAATATCGTTACGGCCTCAGCCGTGGCGACGTCGCATCACTGATGGGTGGGACGGAGAAGGTCGTTGACCGTCTTGACGGGATTGAAAGTGGCTATAGGCACTTCGACGAAGGCCGTGTTCCAGTCGCTCATGGCGCCGTTCCAGAGGCCGGGGAGCTCCATAGCCCTCAGTTCCTTGCCGTGGCTTGACTTCGAGGAGATGAAGCCGGTGTCGGGATCTACGTAGGAGGTCAGATCGAATTTATCGCCGTTGCGGTCCTTGACGTAGCAGACGAGGTCAACGGGATTGAAGTGAGTGGCCGAAGCTACCATTTTCTTGTATTCCTCGTTGGCGGGGTCGATCTGGGTGCTTTCGAGAATCTGGAGCGAAGCGGAACCGTCGCGGTTATAGGCTATGAACGGGCCTCCGCCGGGTTCGCCTTCGTTCTTCACCATTCCGCAGACACGCAGCGGGCGGTTGAGTTTCTCGTGGATATAGAGCGCCACGTCGGTATCGTTCATGCCGTCGATCGAACGGTCGCTGATCGAGAAGGCGAAATGAAGGAAATTAAGCATCTCCTGAAGATGTCCGCGATCATATTCGCCGGTTGCGAGCTGATCGAGATAGCCCTGAACCTTGTCATGGAGCTGGATCAGATAGCCGCCGATAACCTGCTTGTAGCGCACAGTGGCGTCGCGGAACGAATCGGGCACCACGTTGTCGATATTCTTGATGAACACGACTGTTGCGTCGATGTCATTGAGATTCTCTATAAGCGCGCCGTGGCCGCCGGGACGGAAAAGAAGGTGGCCGTCCTCGTGGAAGGGAGTATTGTCGGGATTCGCAGCCACGGTATCGGTCTGAGGCTTCTGCTCAGAGAGCGACACGTGATATTTCACACCGCGTTCCTGAGCCATCCTGTCGGCGACCTCGGCTATCTTTGCCTCGAAAAGCTTGCGGTGGTTGGCCGAGACAGTGAAATGCATCTTCACGTCGCCGTTGCCGTTGGCAGCTGTCTGTGCGCCCTCGGCAAGCTGCTCCTCGACGGGAGTGCGGCTACCTTCGGGATAGGAATGGAATTTGAGCAGCCCCTTGGGCAGACCGCCGTAGTTGAGGCCTTCGGGCTTGATGATGGCGGCTATTATCTCCTTGAAACGCTTCTCGGCCTTGAGCTCGTCAACGCTCTTGCCGTAGAGCTTACGGGTCACTTCGTTGAGATCGCCTATGAAAGCGACCTTGTCGATGTCGGCGATGAGCTTCGCAACGTCGGAACCTTCGGCGGGAACGTCGTCGGCACCGTCAACGAATGCGAAGAGAGCCTTGAACATGCGCGAAGCGGCTCCTGAGGCCGGCACGAACTTGCAGACGTCGCCGCCGTCGGCCAGAAACTTGCGCCAGCGATCGATGGCCTGCTGCTCTTCTTCGGGGGTCAGGACGGTGATACCCTGGCCCTGGCGGGCGGCATCCTTGATTTTGAGATAGGGAAAACCTGTTTCAAAGCGTTTCAGCTGAGCCTCTACCTGAGCGGCGTCCATGCCGCGCTCCTCGATATAGGCAATGTCTTCTTGGCTTAACATACTGATGATTATATGGTTTTTAAGGTTATAAGTTATTTTTCAGGATATGATTCCATTGCTCGGATGAATGTTTCTCCAAAGCTACGAATTTTTTTTGACACTTCCTTGCCGTCGCCCCGATATTTTTCACACAACCCGGCTCAGAAATATCAGAGGAAATAAGTGTAGGCCGATTTTCCGTCGGTTATGAGGTAGAGGCCGTCATCGGTGAATTTCACCACCTTCGGTATGTAACTGAGGGATTTTATTTTGTCTATCACGTTGGACGGCACGTTCTTATAATACACCCCGTTGGCGCAACATGCGATCATGGCGCCGTTGGCCGAGATGAACATAGAGTTGATGAATCCAAACTTGGCCTTGGCGGCTTTCATGAACTCGCCGACATAATCGTCGGACCACGAGATGTTCTTGTCGGTCACAACGGCCCAGCGTCCTGAGTCGTTGAACACGGCGGAGGTGATGTGCTCTTTCTCGGCGTTATAGCGATGGAGTTTGTCAATGAATGCCTGCGGACCGGACACGACGGAATAACCGTATGTTCCGAAAACAACCACGTAGCCCTGCGCCGTCACGTTGACATCTTCTATCTTATACTCGTTCTTATTGATCTCTTTTATCTTGTCGATAAAACTCGTCGGCATGCCGGAAGTGTAGGCATAACCGTTGGTGCTATAGACAGCTATACCCCTCGCCGAGGTGAAGCCGCCTGTGCGGCACTGCTCCCATTTGTTGATGCACTCTCGCAGATAGGAGAGTGAAGATGATTTTGCCGGTGTTATATATCTGACGGAGCCATACATCGTTGACTTGGGCGACGAATATGAGCTTGTCGAGCCGCTGTAGGACGACGATGACGAGGAACTGCTATAACTGCCGGTATTTCGCGGAGTCGAGCCAACGGAATAAGTGAATAACTTCTCGCCCTCCTCTTTTTCAAGCGCCGCACAGATCTCGTCGATGTCCGACTGAGTGTTCCAATTCGGAAAACTGACATCATAGCCCAGAACTGAAATACGTTTGATCGAATGATTTCTCAATTGCTGTCCTATGTATTTTTTACGCGCGTAAACTGACGAAGGATTGAATCTATCGCTACGAATTTCAGAGAAAGAAACTGCTATTCTGAGTATTCCGAAAAAATCATCCTTGAATTCATCTTTTCTGCTGTCAACAACCAGAGCGGCATTGGTGGTAAGGGCCTCACCGTTTGAAAGATATATCTTGAGAGTCTTATTCGCAACCATCTCTTCACCGGCTTTTTTGCACATCGCGGCTACCTTGTTGTAATCACTGTTCATCTCAGTCAGATCAATTTCCAACATGTTGCCATTACTCTTTTCATTAAATTGATAGACTCCGATTTTAGCATATCTCCGCATGTTATTGGAGAGTGTTTCTATCTCATTGAGATCTGTCACATACCCATGTGAAATATCACCTACAACTTCTCTCTCATAAGCAAAAACACATACAGAGGACCACAACATAATTGCCGCAATCAGAAACCCGCTCTTTTTCATACTTCCATTGTTTTAATTGGTTAAAGAGCAAATTTATACATAAATCCAACAAAACCAAAGCAAAACTCCACAAAATCACATCTTATAGTTGCAATTAGTCAAATTGGACGAATCAATGCGGTTGAGTTAAGGTGAAAGACTTCATGGACAAGCCTGAAAGGCGCGCTGTGTTCTAACCGGCCATGGAGCGAAGCTGTTACTTTCAGCACGCCCTGACGAGCTCCGATTGGAAAACATGACATAGGTTTCTTAACTCAACCGCATTGATTGGACGAATTAAACAAATTGGACTAATTATAATAGGCCAAGATTTGAGAGGGAGCGAAAAAACGCCGCCGGGCTCTCTCGAGCTGGGGGCGGCGCCTATTGCGTTTTGAAAATCAGATTTTTGTTTTATTACTTACATTCATCTAACGCGCTTCACGTCAAAATTGTTCGTCAATGTTTGGAAAATTATGTAACTTTGCATTCCGAACAGGTAAAAAACTTCAAAAATCCCTATGTTAAGCTATATAATCTGGAACGCCAATCCTGAAATCATTTCCCATCCGCTGTCGATCCGCTGGTATGGGATGATGTTCGCCATAGGATTCCTGATAGGCTACGAGATCGAAAGCCGCATCTACAAGCATGAGGGCGCATCCGAGCGCTGGCTCGGAATCCTGCTGCTGTGGACCATGGCCGGCACCATCATCGGCGCCCGTCTGGGTCATGTATTTTTCTATGAATGGGACTATTACAGCGCCAATCCGGGCGAGATCATCAAGGTCTGGAACGGAGGACTGGCGTCGCACGGAGGCACGATCGGAGTGATCCTCGGCGTTTTGTTCTACTCGCTGTTCACGACCAAACGCAGTCCGCTCTGGGCTTTCGACCGACTCGTGATTCCGATAGCGCTCGTCGGGGCTATGATTCGCTTCGGCAATCTGATGAACTCGGAAATCTACGGAGGTCCGACCGATCTTCCGTGGGGAATGTGGTTCGTGCGCTCGCGCGAATGGCACACGCTCTACGAGGGGATAGCCTGTCACCCCACGCAGATCTATGAATCGCTCTGCTATCTCGCGCTTTTCGGGCTGCTCATGTGGATGTACTGGAAAAAGAACATGGAGGACCGCCCCGGTCTGATTTTCGGAGTGTTTCTCGTCGGCATTTTCCTGCCGCGCTTTTTCATAGAATTCATCAAGAACGATCAGGTGGCTTTCGAGGCCGATATGGTGCTCAACATGGGGCAGCTACTCAGTATTCCGTTCGTGTTGCTCGGCATAGGGCTTATCATCTACGCCATGTCGCGCCCGAAGCAGAAACTTTCATTTCCAAACCGTTTCGCCGATGACGATTCCGGCAAAAAAACAGGAAAAAGATGATGGATAACGACAAAGTCATTTTTATCAGCGGAATCGACACTGACGCCGGAAAGAGTTATGCCACAGGCTTTCTGGCAAAACGCCTCATGGAGGATGGAAAGCGCGTTGTCACGCAGAAATTCGTCCAGACCGGCTGCAGGGATTATTCCGAAGACATAGAGCTGCACCGCCGAATCATGGGCATCGACCCGCTGCCGGAAGATCTGAACCACACGACGGCCCCGGTGATCTTCACCTATCCCGCCTCGGCGCAGCTTGCCGCCGCGATGGACGGACGGGAAATCGACCTGACGGCGATAGACCGCGCGACGGAAAGGCTCAGCAGCCGGTTCGACACGGTGCTCATCGAGGGTGCCGGAGGCCTGATGGTGCCTCTGACCGACGATTTCCTGACCATCGACTACATAGCCACGCGCCGTCTGCCCGTGGCACTCGTCACGAACTCCCGTCTCGGCTCCATAAACCACACGATCCTCTCGCTTGAAGCGATAAAATCGCGCGGCATACGCCTCCACAGCGTCATCTACAACACCCATTTCGATTCGACCGACCCCACAATAGCCGCCGACACCCGCGGATTCATCGAGCGCTACATAGGCCGCCACTTCCCCGAAGCCTTCATGACCGACATTCCCTCGCTAAACGCAACCGACACCAGCCGATGAAGGAGGATTTCAACATAGCGCTCAATAAGGAACTGCTGGCCGAAATGCCATTGGTGGAATTCGATGGCGAGATAACCGTTGCCGATACTCCCGAAGCGGCCCGGGAAGCGCTGGAATACCTCTCGACGCAGAAAACCGTGGGCTTCGACACCGAGACACGCCCCAATTTCCGCAAAGGCCAGAACCACCGGGTGGCACTCATACAGATCTCCACCGAAACGCGCTCGTTTCTTTTCCGCATCTGCTCCATAGGGCTCATGCCTGAAATAACGGCATTCATGGAGAATCCGGAGATTACAAAAATCGGGCTGTCGCTGAAGGATGACTTCCACAATCTCCATAAAATCAGCGAATTCAACCCCGAAGGATTCATCGAGCTCCAGCAGATGGTCAGAGACTACCGCATCTCCGATTCAAGTCTTCAGAAAATCTACGGCATTCTTTTCGACCAACGCATCAGCAAGGGACAGCGGCTCTCCAACTGGGAAGCGCCCGAACTGACGGAGGCACAGCAACGCTATGCGGCCATCGACGCCTGGGCCTGCCTGGAAATCTACAACAGACTGTCAACAGGCGATTTCGACCCCGTCGAATCTCCCTATAAAGTCTATCCCGAACCTGAACTGAAAGAAGAATGAAAGGACACAGACGATCGACATTCATAACCGTCATTCTGGTCGCCTATCTCGCCGTCATGGCCTACATTGGTCGCGGAGAGCTGGCCGCCGGCAAATATCTCTATTATTTCGGAATCATCGCGGTCACACTTGCGTGCATAACGCTACTGAACATTGTCATGCGCCGCAGGGAGAACGCGAGGCGCCGCAAGTAAGCGCCAGCCTGTCCAGGCCATGACCATGGTCATCACCGGACTCAGAATATTGAACAGACAGAAGGGGAAATAGACCAGCGTGGCCACGCCTAACACGGTCGATTGGGTCACGCCACACGAGTTCCATGGTATGAGCACCGAAGTGACCGAAATCGAGTCCTCGAGAGTTCGGCTCAGGAGCTGAGGCTTCATTCCGCAGCGGCGGTAGGTGTTCTTGTATATATTGCCTCCTATTATTATGGAAAGGTACTGGTCGCCGGTACACGAGTTCAGGAAAAGCCCGCTGCCCACGGTCACTCCGACCAGCGAACGGGCACGGCTCAGGCGCGAAGTTATGGCACGCGTTATCGAACCGAGCATTCCGGTTGCGATCATCACACCGCCAAAGAGCATGGCCGACACCACGAGGTAGATCGTCGGCAACATTCCCTCGATGCCACCGGTGCTGACAAGGGGATCGAGCAATTCGCTGCCAGTCGAGAGGGCCGTGGAGGAACATAGCACCCTGACGGCTGTGGCTGCCGAAGCGAGCGCGTCGCCCGCACCGAGGGAAGCGGCTATATCCGGCTGGAAAATCCAGATTCCGACGAGTCCCGCAAGCGAGCCCACGGCGAGAGTCAGAGTGGTGCCCCGGCGGGTGGCTATCATCAGAAGTGTCAGAAGAGGTATGAGCAACACCCACGGCGACAGATTGAAAGTACGTTCAAGCGCTGCGGTGATCTCGCCCGAATGACCGGCAGAAGAGAGATCGCTGCAATAACCGACCACAAGATAGACCGCGAGCGAGAGAATCATGGCCGGCATAGAGGTGAGCATCAGGAAGCGGATATGGGTGAACAGAGGCACTCCGCAGGTCGATGCGGCCAGCACGGTAGTGTCGCTCAGAGGCGACACCTTGTCGCCGAAATAGGCGCCCGATATGATCGCACCCGCTATCCATCCGGGATGATAGCCCATCACCGAGCCGACCCCCATGAGCGCAACTCCGATAGTTGCGATAGTGGTCCACGAGCTGCCTGTCACCACAGAGATGACCGCGCAGGTCAGACAGGCCAGAAACAGGAATATCGAGGGATCGAGAAAACGGAGACCGTAACTGATCAGGACGGGAACGACACCGCTCAGCATCCATGTGGCCGACAGCGTCCCGATGAAAATCAGGATAGGTATGGCGGGGAATATCTGCCGGGCGCTTTTCATAACTCCCGGCACCAGACAGCGCCTGACGCGGGTAGTGAACAAAACTCCCAGAAGAAGAGCCACCGAGGCGGCTCCGCATAATATATAATAGCTGTAAGCCTGCACGGAATCGGCACCCGCCTTTGCTATCACGGCCACGAGCGCGGCCAGCAACGCGGCGACAGGAATTACGGAAATCGCGAGGGAAGGTTGCACTGAACGTTTCATCATGTAAATCAACAGATAGGTCTGACTGTTTGTACTTCTTTTTCGGGCGCAAATTTACTCAATATTTATGCAACCACCCTAAAGATTGGCGCAAAATATATTTTTTTGAAAAATTTTTAGTGAAAAATTTGGAGAATCATAAATTGTGTGTACCTTTGCAGTGTTGTACCACTCTACAACACCATAACAACGAATTCACAACATAAAAAAATAAACCCATTCCAAACCAACACTGCAATGAAAAGAATCACTCTCGCCCTCGCGGCCCTCATCATCACTATCGGCGCCAACGCCCAGCTTCTCTGGAAAATAAGCGGCAACGGACTCACCAAACCCTCCTATCTGTTCGGAACGCATCACGTGGCTCCTCTCTCGGTCATCGACTCCGTTCCGGGTCTCATGGACGCTCTGGCCGCAGCCGACGTCCTCTACGGCGAAGTCGATATGGAGAAGATGACCGACGGCGCCACCCAGATGAAAATGGCCCAGAAAATGATGGCACCCGCCGACAGCACCCTCTCCAAAGTCCTCTCGGCCGAGGAGCTGGCTGCCATAGACAATCTCTTCAAAGAAAACGGACTCCCCTACACCACGGCTCAGCTCGAGGTGATGAAGCCCGCGGCTGTCTCAAACATCATAACGCTCATCATGGCACAGAAAGCCAACCCGGGATTCAACCCCAATGCCCAGATAGACATGATGATGCAACAGCGTGCAAAAGAGAAAGGCAAAGAGGTCAAAGGTCTCGAGACCATCGACTCACAGCTTGACATACTTTTCGGAAGCCCCATAAGCGAGCAGGCCAAATCCCTGATGGAGACGGTCAATGATCCCGGAAAAAGCATGAAAGCAGCCGTGGCTATGACCAACGCTTACCTGGCCGGAAACCTCGCCGAGCTCGACCGCATGATGCACGATCCGGAAATAGGCATGGACGCTGCCGAAGCCGACCGCCTGATCAACCGCCGCAACGGCGCGTGGGTCGAATTCATGATCGGCGTGCTCCCCACAGCCTCGATTATCGCGGTGGTCGGAGCAGGACATCTCCCCGGCGAAAAAGGCGTCATAAACCTTCTGCGCAAAGCCGGTTACAAAGTGGAGCCTGCCGACACTCTCTGAGCGGTCAATCATACGCATCAACCAAACACTCATAAAAAAGCCCCTTTCATGATAGTCCTCGACAATCTGACATACAGCTACCGCCACTCGCGCCGCAACGCCATCACCGGCGTTACGGCCGAGATAGGGCCCGGCATACATCTGCTTCTCGGAGAGAACGGAGCCGGAAAAACGACACTGCTCCATATCATAGCCGGCCTGCGCACTCCGCAAAAGCCCGACGAATGCACCATCGACGGCGTGGAGACAGCGCTTCGCCTGCCTCAGACAATGCGCCGCGTGTTTCTCGTCAGCGACGAGATGCAGTTTCCCTTCAAGACAATCGACGAGATGGTCCGCTACCACTCCGTGTTCTATCCTTCGTTTGACCCCGAGATGCTCCACCGCAATCTCGAGACGTTCGGCATGACGGGCCGCGAGCCGATCGACAGCTTCTCGCTCGGCAACCGGAAGAAAGCTTTCCTGGCCTACGCATTCGCCCTGAAAACGGAAATCCTTCTGCTCGACGAGCCGGCCAACGGGCTGGACATCTCGTCGAAACAGCAGACCCTCAACATGATGGCCGAATGTGTTGACGAGAGCCAGACCGTAATCCTCTCCACCCACACCGTCGCTGACTTCCAGCAGCTCTTCGAGTCGGTGATCGTTCTCTCGGCAGGCAATCTCGTTCTCAACAGTCCGATATATTCCGTCACCGAGAAGATCGACTTCATCAACGCCGACGTGCCGCCCACAGGAGCCATCTATATCGAGCAGTCGCTCGGACGGTTCCGGGCCATAGTTCCGCACAGACCCGATTTCGTCAGCTCCGACATCGACTACACCCTTCTGTTCAACGCGCTGCAAAGCCCATCGAGCCGCCACGCGCTATTGTCAATACTTAATTCCTCCGAATCATGAATGAGACAACAATAAACAATTCATTTTCATGGGAGCGGCTGGGACTCGTTGCCCGTTTCTACTACCCGTGTCTTCGGCTGCCGCTGATGATCTATCCCGCCGTCAGCCTCGTGCTCGGCATCTCCAACTACTGGCTCACCAAATCGGAGATCGGATTACTTTTCGCCGGGCTGCTCGGCCTGATTCTCTCCATGATGTTCTATTTCTTTCCCCTCTTCTTCACCAGGCCATCGAGCCCGGTCATCGAGTCGATGCTCCCCGCCACGGCGGCCGAACGCCTGACAGTCTTCGCCGGCGCCTGCCTGATTGTGAACCCCATTCTGACCTATCTCCCCTACTACATGATTGACTGGATTTTCGGTTCCTCATCAGAGATAATGGAGATGATGGATACGGTCAGCAAAGAGATGTTCGGCGAAAGCTACTTCCTGAACTTAGCCCAAGCACTTCCTCCTTTGGTGACCTGCATGTTCGTGGTGTTCTCCAAATGGAAAAACCGCATCTCCTCGGCCATAGGCTTCACGATTCTGACCATCGTGGCCATGAGTGTTATCGCAGGTGTCTTCGGAATCATCCTGGCAGTGACGGAATTGGCCGACAAGGTTGATTGCATGAACAACAACAGTTACGAACAGGGCGTTGTAATCGGCAAATTCTTAGCCAACAAAATGCTTCCCATGATCATCTCGCTCGGAGCATTATCGCTCATTTACACAGTCCTGATGATAAGTCTTCACTATCGCAAACTCCGCCGTCAGCAAGTATAATCACTTATTTTCACAATGGATTTCAAGACAGACCGTCCGATATATCTGCAGATTGTTGACTACTGCTTCAGCCGCATCATGTCGGGAGCGTGGAAAGAGGAGGAGAAAATCCCGTCAGTCCGCGAACTCGCCGTCCAGATGGCCGTAAACACCCACACCGTGCTGAAAGCCTTCGACTATCTCCAGCAACATGATCTTATTGCCCCGCGCCGCGGAATGGGCTATTTCCTGGAGCCCGATGCAAAAAGACGTGTCGGCGAGATCAGACGCGAGGAATTCTTCGAAACCACTCTCGAGGATATTTTCAGCGAAATGGAGATGCTCGGCATAAGCATCGACCGGATCGTGGAGCGCTGGAACGCACGCAAAGACAAAAAACAGAATTCCTGAGGACAAATACACTCCCTTTTCAGCTTTAACATACTTTAATCCCGCACGCCCGAACTTATCGGGCGTGCGTCTTGTTATATCGCCATAATATTTCCAATTCCCAGCATCACAATCGCCATGATCACTATTGTTTATTGCCACCCGCAGACCGAATCATTCAACCGTATGATTCTCAACTACGTAACCGGATGCCTTGAAAACGAAGGCCGCTTCTACGACGTGATAGATCTCTACGCCGACAACTTCAATCCCGTTCTCAGCGCCGATGATCTGAAACACTACGCCAAAGGTCTTTCGACCGATCCACTCGTAAAAAGATATACGGAAGTCCTTCAGAAAACCACCGAAATCATCTTCATCTTCCCGATCTGGTGGGGCATGATGCCGGCTATCCTAAAGGGATTCATCGACAAGACTTTCCTCAAAGGCATCATCTACGACACTACGCCCGAAGGCGCCCTCATGCCATGTCTGGCAATAGACAAAACCATCCTCATAACCACTTCCGAAGCCGACTCCGAGCTGTTCGGAAACTTCATGATGGGCTACTTCAACCCTATGGTCCTCGCCAACGTAGGCATGACAAACACCCAGTGGCTCAACTTCGACCACTCCTCGCAGAAAACCGACAAGGACCGCAACGATTTCCTCTCGGAAATCCTGAAAGTCGTAGCCGTCTGAACAGCAACGAGACACTTTATCCGCACCCGGGCA
>CAJULY010000003.1 GCA_910587185.1 uncultured Muribaculaceae bacterium | reverse complement strand
TGACTATTTACTCAAGGTTTTTAAGGAAAGTTAAATCTCATGCGCCAGCCCTGATTGAAATTTGTTTTCACTTTCAGCAAAACGCCATGATTAAGCCAGCGACAAATTGTCACCCGTGACTGACACAATGGCTGTTTGGCACAGTTTATGTAACATTATTCCGATAGAAAACGAAATCTTAACTTAACAACTAATTATATTATATCAATTATGAATCTTCAACCATTAGCTGACAGAGTGATTGTGCTCCCCTCTCCCGCCGAGGAAGTGACGGTCGCAGGTATAATCATTCCTGATTCCGCAAAGGAAAAACCTCTCAAAGGCAAAGTTGTGGCTGCCGGAAAAGGCACCAAGGACGAAGAAATGATACTCAAAGAAGGCGATGAAGTTGTGTTTGGCAAATATGCCGGCACCGAAATCGAATTTGAAGGCGAGAAATATCTCATCATGCGTCAGAGCGATGTCCTCGCTGTTGTTGTCAAATAATAAATGTAAAAGATCATGGCAAAAGAAATAAAATTTGAAATCAAGGCTCGCGAAGAGCTCAAGAAAGGTGTTGACGCTCTTGCCGACGCCGTTAAGGTAACACTTGGCCCCAAAGGCCGCAATGTGATAATCGAGAAGAAATTCGGCGCTCCCCACATCACCAAGGACGGTGTAAGCGTTGCCCGTGAGGTTGAACTCGAGGATCCGTTCCAGAACATGGGCGCTCAGCTCGTGAAGGAAGTCGCATCCAAGACCGGCGACGATGCCGGTGACGGTACAACCACCGCAACCGTGCTCGCTCAGTCCATTATCAATGTAGGCCTCAAGAATGTCGCAGCCGGTGCCAATCCTATGGATATCAAGCGCGGTATCGACAAGGCTGTCGCTCTCGTTGTAGAGAACATCAAGGAAATGTCTGAGGAAGTCGGCGACGATTTCAAGAAAATAGAGGACGTTGCCCGTGTATCGGCCAACAATGACGAGGCTATCGGCCATCTGATTGCCGAGGCAATGAAGAAAGTCAAGAAGGAGGGCGTGATAACCGTAGATGAGGCAAAGGGTACTGAAACTACCGTTGACATTGTTGAAGGTATGCAGTTTGACCGCGGATATATCTCTCCCTACTTCGTCACCAACACCGAGAAGATGGAATGTGAGATGGATTCACCCTACGTGCTTCTCTATGACAAGAAGATTTCCAACCTCAAGGATCTTCTTCCTATTCTCGAAGCCTCCGCACAGAGCGGACGTCCTTTGCTGATCATTGCCGAAGACGTCGATCAGGAAGCTCTTGCTACTCTCGTTGTCAACCGTCTGCGCGGCTCTTTGAAGATTTGCGCTGTTAAGGCTCCCGGATTCGGTGACCGCCGCAAGGAAATGCTTGAGGATATCGCTATCCTGACAGGTGGTGTGGTAATCTCTGAAGAAAAGGGCATGAAGCTCGAAAGCGCGACTGTCGATATGCTTGGCCGTGCTGAAAAAATCGAGGTCAACAAGGAGAATACCACTATCATCAACGGTCTCGGCTCCAAGGACGCCATCGCTGCCCGTGTAGCCCAGATACGTGCCCAGATCGAGCAGACCACCAGCGACTACGATCGCGAAAAGCTCCAGGAACGTCTCGCCAAGCTCGCCGGCGGTGTTGCAGTGCTTCATATCGGTGCTCCTTCCGAGGTCGAGATGAAAGAGAAGAAAGACCGCGTCGATGACGCCCTTTCCGCAACCCGCGCCGCAATTGCCGAGGGTATTGTCCCCGGTGGTGGTGTGGCCTATATCCGCTGTGTGGAGAAACTCGAAGGTCTCCGCGGCGACAACGATGACGAGACGACCGGTATCCTGATCGTGCGTCGCGCTATCGAGGAACCCCTCCGTCAGATCGTGGCCAATGCCGGTGTCGAAGGTGCTGTCGTTGTCCAGAAAGTCAGAGAAGGCAAAGGTGACTTCGGCTACAATGCACGCACCGACCGCTATGAGAACCTCATGGCTGCAGGCGTAATCGATCCCGCCAAGGTAACCCGTGTCGCTCTTGAGAACGCCGCTTCTATCGCCGGCATGTTCCTGACAACCGAATGTGTGATTGCTGAAAAGAAAGAGGAAAATCCCGCTCCCGCAATGCCTGCTCCCGGAATGGGTGGCATGGGCGGCATGATGTAAAGAAACATCCCGTAACCACATAGTTAGATTCGCAGACGGCTTTTGTCGCTCTGCGAATCTTTTTTGTGGATTCAAATAAAATTTGTAACTTTGCGGATGAAAATATAAGCAGTCTCAGGCAGCAGGCGGACCTTCGGAAGGCCGCGACGCTATGGAATCTCAGTCACGAGGTGACTTTGGGATTCCTAAATTTTTTCTCTGTAATTAAAAATCCAAAAAATAAAAATACTATGCCTATTACCTACATGACTAAGTCAGGCTATAAGAAAAAAATGGAAGAGATAGCCTATCTTGAATCTGTGAAACGCCCTGAAATATCACGCGCCATCGCCGAAGCCCGCGACAAAGGTGACCTCTCCGAGAATTCCGAATACGATGCCGCCAAAGAGGCGCAGGGAATGCTCGAGATGAAAATCTCGCAGCTGAAGGATCTCGTAGCAAACTGCCGTATAATCGACGAAAGCAACCTTAATAACGAAGAAGTGCAGATCCTGAACTCCGTCACCATAAAGAATATGCAGAACGGAATGCAGATGACCTATACCATAGTCGCCGATTCCGAGGCTAACCTCAAGGAAAAGAAAATCGGATCAAGCACTCCTATAGCTCAGGGTCTTCTCGGACATAAACTCGGCGAGACAGTCGAGATCAAGGTGCCTGCCGGTCTTATGAAATTTGAAATCGTCAAAATAGAATTCTGATTCCGCCATGGCTTCTGTTTTCAGTCTCATTGTCGATGGCGAGATCCCCTGCTACAAGGTGGCCGAGGATGACCGTCATCTCGCTTTTCTCGATATCAATCCCGTTGCCGCCGGTCACACTCTCGTGATTCCAAAGCGCGAGGTCAGCTATCTTTTCGATCTTTCCGACGAGGAATATGTAGCGCTCGAGCTTTTTGCAAAGCGCGTGGCGCTCGCAATCGATGCCGCCATGCCGTGTAAGCGCGTGGCCGAAGCTGTCATTGGTCTCGAGGTTCCTCATGCCCATATCCATCTGGTGCCTATCAACACCGAAGCTGACCTTAATTTCCGTCACAAACTTTCTCTCGACGGAGAAGAGATGCGTTCGATCGCTGCCCGCATAGTGGCCGAATTCAAAGGTGAATAAACTCTACTGGTTCAATCCCGAGAACGATCTGGCTCTTGCAGCCGGCCATGGCCGTTACACCCCTCCTCGGGTGGCCGTCGAACTGCGCCGGGGCGGTGCACTGCTCCCTTCTCTTTGGTCCGACGGCTCCGATCTGATTCTCGGATCTGATTCAGAATCAATCGTTTCCAATCCTGCGCTCATCCCCGAGCCGTGGGGTTGGAGCGTTTATACACGTGACCGCTTTCTGAGGGCCGGCTGTAGCGCCGACATGCTCCCTTCCGATGATTCATTGCTGCGGATGCGTTTGCTCAGCCATCGCCGCACTTCTCTGGCGGTCTTGAGAGTACTTGGTATCGCTCGGGAGAATCTTCCGGTCGAGGCGACGACTGTCAAAGACGCGTTCCTTGCTTTAGATTTTTTCGGCGGGGACGCTGTGGTGAAGCTTCCTTGGTCATGCAGCGGACGCGGCGTGTTCTGTGCAGCCGCAATGAAGCGTCCTCAGCTTGAATCCGTCATCCGCGGCGGCATAGCCCGTCAGGGAAGCGTGATGGTCGAGCGCCGTTTTGACCGCATACGTGATTTCGCGATGCTTTTCCGTGCCGACCCTAAAGGCGTTTCCTTCCGGGGGATTTCAGTGTTTGCTACAGATGATTCTGGAAACTATTCCGGCAATCTAATCGCTTCTCAGGAAATACTTCTTGAACGTCTTGGAATTGATCCTTTGCCCCTGATTCCTGCCATTGAGCGGGCGTTGAACGCTGTCGTGGCCGGAAATTATTCAGGATGGCTCGGCGTTGACATGATGGTTTATCGCGATGAGGAAAACCATAATGCTATACATCCCTGTATAGAAGTCAATCTTCGCATGACAATGGGCGTAGCCGCATTGCTTGCAGCGGAAAACGGCCGTCTGCCTTGGGAAAATGCCATACTCCGTGTCGCTCTTCCGGGAGAACTGATTTCTTCCGACGTGATCTCCTTATCATCCGTCCCTCCCGAACGTAATAAACCGATTGCTCATCCCGTAATCGTCGTCGCTCCGTTATGAACCTACCATCCGCCAGCAACTCTTTCGTAGGCTATCTCTCGCCGGAGATTGCGGAAGAACGCTATACCCTGATTGCAGAACGCCGTTACTCCTGTCTCTGGATTGTGACTCGCCACGGACGTCGCTTTCTGCTTAAAGGATTGCCGGAAAAGTTGCGTGAGCGTGCGGAATTGAGGGCAATGATGGTCAAGGAGTTTGAACTCGGCATGAAAATTGACCATCCGTCTGTCATAAGGTTCTATGGCTATGAGGACAATCCTCGTCTCGGGCCGGTCATTGTGATGGAATATTTTGACGGCGACCGGCTTGACTCTTATCTGAAAGACACGCCTCTGCGACGTGAACGCGTGCGCGTTGCCTTGGATATCGCTGTTGCGCTTGATTATATTCATTCTCTCGGTGTGGCACACCGCGATCTGAAACCTGACAACATTCTCGTCGGGAAGATGCGCCACGACATCAGGTTGATTGATTTTGGCTTGGGGGATTCCGAAGATTCCGTCATGTTCAAGTCATCCGCCGCCACTCCTTCCTATGGCGCCCCCGAACAGCTCGATGGCGCGACAGGTGATTCAAGTTCCGATGTCTATTCTTTTGGGCGAATAATGTCGGAAATGAAATTGCCCTTTCTCTACAGGCCTGTTATAAAACGCTGTCTGGCAACGGAACCATCCCGGCGCCCTTCAATGAAGCAGGTCGCTGCGCGGATCAGGGGTGTCGCACGTTTATATCGCCGGTTGCCTTTTGTTGCTGTCGGTGTTGTCGCTTTGGCAGTCATAGCCTCTATGATCTATCTTTTCATGACCGACCGAGGCTCGCAGTCACAACCTTTGACTGTGCATGATACAGTCGAGCGCCATATTGTTCGCCATGACACGGTTTATGTGCCTTCAGCCTCTCAGGACGATATTAATGATGTTCCTTCGGGATTATCAAGGAAATCACCTGAACCTTCAGATGTTGTTATGGAAGAAAAATATAACAGTATATTGGTCGAGGCGATTGAGAACAGACGGAAATCATGGGATGAAATAAAAATGAAGAGCCGCCGAATCGCTGATGTCGATTCCTTGAAGGAGATAGGCTATAAAGCCAACTATCGGATGGCCGATGAAATGGAGGCGAAGTTGAAGGCTGCGGGAGCCGACGACGGCATTTGCGCCCAAATGAAATCGGCCTACTGGTTTCGCATTACCGAAATCATGAATAAAATAACTGAAGAGGGCTTCTGATAATTTCTACCTGAAACAAGCTCTAAAAAAAGCGTGACAGATATGAACCCGTCACGCTTCTTTGAAATGATCAGAGAGCTGCTGCGGCAGACGCGAATTTTGAAGCTATTTTTGCAAAGCGGGCTGTTTGTGCGGGTGTCATTTCGTTCTTGGCATCCTCGAGCTTTTTCTGCAAGCTTTGGGCTGATTCGATAAGTGAGGCATACTCAGTCATCGCTGACATGTCACCGGCTTTTGCTTTTTTGGAGAAGGCGATGGTTTTGTCGAGATACTCCTCATATTCGTCCAGCAGGGCATCCCATTTTTCCGTTGAGACTTTCTCCTCTGCCACGGGCTCGGTCGTTTCCTCGCTTATCGGTTCGGCGATAGCTACTGTGTCCGGTACTGTCGTTGTTTCCTCGACGGTTGTTTCTTGATCGGTTGTCTTCTCTTCTGATTTGCTGCCGCAGGAAACAAAGAGCAGACCGCAAGCCAGAATTGTCATTGTTTTGAATTTCATTATGTGATAGGTTTAATAGGTTTACGGAGCAAAAATACGACAACTATCCCGATCCCGCCAAGTCCATTTTGGTCCATTGTCACGGGGCGGCGGAAATGAGTGTGATTCTCACGTTTTCACCAACTTTGTCATCCATTGAAACTCCCCACATCACATTTATATTGGGACATCTCTGCTCGATATACTTTGAGAAAGAGCTTAACTCCGGCGTGGTTATGGGATAGCGGGGATCAGTGTGGATGTTGATTATCATACTCTTTACGCTCTCTATTGGTATGCCCAGTTGCCCGATGGCAGCGTCAAGAGCATTCTCGATCCTTGACTCTCCGTGTTTCATGCCAGTGGTAACGTAATTTGTACCTGTGGCCGTCAGCGCCGTCATTATATCCTTGCAGCTTATGTCAATTACGCCATGCTCACGTGCTATATCCATTATGGCCTCTGTATCGCCTACAATCCGGAAGCGAGACAAATCAATCTCCTCGGCTACCGAGCATGCATCATGCCATGGATATATATCCGTAATACTTCTCATTGTCCGATCCTTCGTTGAGTGCGTCGTTAAGCGTTTGCAGAAATCGGCTGTATTTCTCCGTTTCACTTTTGCCTGATTTGCTGGCGCTGTTGTTGTTGGGATAACAGAATGTTATGTATATAGTATCATTGCCATTTGTCATCGCCATCCTGGAAACAAACTTCTTTGAAACTTGGTCGCTTCTTGCTGTATCCAGTTCGATTATTATAATTTTTGATTTACCGTTGTCATTCTCGTTTTCGTTAACAACGCCATATATGTCTATTCTGTCCTTGGTTTCTTTCCTATATACATGTTCGCTCTCCCATTCTACTCCCGAAATCTCTTTTTGTAACAGATTCAATAGCGGTTTCTGAAGTCGTTCTGTTACAGCCTCTTTTTTGTTGTACGATTCCTTCCGTTTACTTTTTTCCTGCTTGGCAAATTCATTTACAATCTTCATTATGCGGTTGAACAGCATCTTGAATGGAGTTGAATCTGCCGATTCCGGGTTGTACTTCTCATTGTAGAACTGGATATACAGGTTTAAGGCGCTTTTTAGGGTTGCGGTTCCCGTGCGCAGATTCCCGTTTATGGCAATGTTATGCCGAGTGGGGCGTCCGGCTTTTTCATCTTTGGCGCTATAGCTCAACAATGAAAGCACCTCGTCAATTGTATTATTTGCAATCCTGTTGTCAATATCCGGATGCGCCTCCTCAACCCGTTTAACATTTGAAAGACGCGATCCTGCCACATGGTCGTTAAAACCATACTCCTTTAGCCACTGTTTGAATTCTTTTTCTTTCATAAGATGTCTATTTAGTAATAAGATACTATGCAATCATCTGGAAAAGATGGATACAAAGTATCAGGGTATTTGAAATATTTTGTTGTCCTTGGAATAGTTATCTTTTTTATTGAAGTATCTACAAATGCAACTTTGTCAATTTTTATACACTTTTTGGGTATTTTTATTGATTTTAGAGATGAACATCCATAGAATGCATTATTTGCAATTTCTTGCAGTTTCGAATTCGGCGTAAATGTTACAGAAACTAAATTCGTGCAAGAGGCAAATCCGCTCAGAATCCTTACATTATCGGGTATTGTTATATTAGTGAAATTACAACCTGAAAAAGCCAAAGGACCAATTATTTCCAATGACTCCGGGAACTTTACGGATTCGAGTTTGCGACATCCTGCGAAAGCCCTCTCTCCGATTTCTTTTACCCCTTCTGGTATCGTCACGGATTTAATCTGTTCATTGTCGGAATATCTGTAGAATGCTTCGCTTGAAATTTCAATGACCTTATATTTTTCGCCGTTTATTTCAACAGTGTCAGGAATCACCACATCTTGTTCGTCAAGATAAGAGATGGATTTAAGAGTGCATGTTTTCTGTGATTTGGAGATGATTGAAAACCTCATCCCTGCTGTAGTGGAAACGATCTGGCTGAAAAGAGCGGAAGTTCCTGTCAGGAGCAGACAGAGAGTCATAAGAATTCGGATAGCTGATAGTTTACTCATTTTGGATCGGTTTTATCTTTAGTTTTGATTATTTGTTAAGGGTTTCATGGATCTGGAAGCGGATGCCGGAGCGGGAGCCGGCAACGTATGTCATAGGCGCCGAACCGTCGCGAAACACGCGGCTGAAGTAGGCCGGAGCGTTCTGCGTGAAGCATCCGCACTCAACCATATCGCCCTCCTTGATCTTGGAATGGAGAGCTTCAGTCACCTCGAAAAGTGTTTCCTTTATGTGGTGCAGCGTACAGCGTCTGTTAGGAGCCCAGGTGAGGGAGATGTATGACCCCAGCGGGAGTTTTCGGCTCTCTATGTAGTTCCCGAGATAAGTTTCCGATTGAGTGTCGAGATTGGCATGTCCTGATAGGAAACTGTTGAAATCGCTGAAGCCTATGAAGCAGCAGAGGGCACGCAATGTGAAATTTCCGGGCCTGTAGCCGGGACCCGCATCATGGATGTAGCCCCATACACGTTTGAGTGTAGTGGCGCTGACGTAACCGCACCCGGCTTTGATCAGGGTGTCTGACAGGAAATCAAAGTCGGCGGGAGTCTTGACGGCATGGCCGATGGCTTTTTCCACTTCGGCGCGCAGAAGATTCAGGCCCTTCTGAATCTCAGTCTCTTTTTCTGTTTCGGAATCCATTCGCTATGCAAAATGATTGTTTTGCAAAAATAATCATAATAAAATTCAGAAACTTTTTCTGCCAGTGAAATGGACTAATCTGGAACAAAAATACTACTGATGTTTCCGGGCGGGAATCCGGAGAAGCAAGGTTGTCAGCAGATGGAGCGGGAGGCCCATGACATTATAGAAACTGCCGTTTATGCCTTTGACGGCGACTGCGCCGATCCATTCCTGGATCCCGTAGGCACCTGCCTTGTCCAGCGGCCGGTAGCGGCCTATATATTCTTTGATGGTTTCATCTGAAAGCGGAGCGAATTCAACCTCAGTGATTGCGGTATCGGAAATCTGGATTTCACGCGTCGCCACCGTTATTCCTGTCACAACAGCGTGTTTTCGTCCCGACAGCATTTTCAGCATCCGGAATGCCTCCTCGGAGTCGCCTGGTTTGCCGAGTACATTGTTGTCGCAGATAACGACCGTGTCGGCAGTTATGACAAGTTCATTCTCCCTGAGCCCTGAAAGAAATGCGTTTGATTTCTTGCGGGCGAGATAAAGCGGAACTTCCTCAGCCGGAAGATCTGCGGGATAACTTTCATCGACATCTCCCGCCGACCGGACCTCGAAGTCGATGTCAAGCATGGCGAGCAGTTCTTTTCGCCTGGGTGAACCGCTGCCGAGTATCACGCGATACTCCCTTATGTTGTCAAAAAGCTCCATCGTTCACCAGCCGAATGCTTTATCGTCAGACATCCACATTCCTTTGGCCCGGAGCAACTGCTCAAGAAGATCGCGCGCCACACCGTAGCCCCCCGCTACATGAGAGATATATGTGGCAATCTCTTTAATGTCATGGCATGCATCGGCAGGAGCCACAGAAAGTCCTGCGAGTCTCATGCACCGGTAATCAGGAATGTCGTCGCCTACAAAAGCAGTCTCTTCCGTCTCAAGTCCGTTGGTCCTCATCCATTCTTCGAACACTTCGATCTTGTCGGCGACCCCCATGAACACATCCTTGATTCCCAGTCCACGGTAACGGACAGAGGTCCCGTGGCCGCGGCCTCCGGTGATTATGGCGATTCTGATACCGAGTTTGACGGCCAGCTGCAGCGCGTAGCCGTCTTTGATATTGACCATACGCAACGGTTCGCCTTCCGCCGACGTAGGGATGGTTGAGGGCGACAGGACTCCATCGACATCGAAGGCTATGCCGCGTATTTTTCTTAGGTCGTAGGCTATGGAACTCATCTTGAATGATAGGTAAGAATTTTTTCTGAAAGCAGTCGGTAGAGGTCTGCTTCTTCCTGAGGGAGCAGGGAAGCGTGTTTCTCTATGATTCCACGGTCCCCTCTGGCCGCAGGACCGGTCTGGACTTCGGCAGGACGGCATGAAAGAGCCTTGCGGAGTGTTTCCTTGAGCAGCGGATGGAGCACAGACAGATCCGTGCCGGTCTCGCGTCTCAGAATATCATCGGCTATCGCCCACAGGTGATTTGTGAAATTGCAGGCGAAAACCGCTGCGGCATGCATGCGGCAGCGCGTATCGCTGTCGGCCTCATATACCTTAGGTGTCATCTTCGAGGCTATCGCTTTCAACAGATCCGTGTCGGCCTTTGAATTGGCTTCGATGAAAACCGGGACTTCCGACATCTCGGTCGTGACCCCTTTTGTGAAAGTCTGGAGCGGATAGAAGACCCCGTAACGCCCCGATAGCGGCGACAGCGCGGAGGCATCCACCCCTCCCGAGGTATGAGCCCAGATGGCATCGGGATTGGGCGGAAGAGTTGAGGCGACCGACTGCACGGCATCGTCCTTTACGGCTATGAGGTAGAATTCCGCGTTTGCCGGCACATTGGCCGGGTCGCTAACGGCTACTGCATGGCGAAGTTCGCCTGCGAGAGCCGAAGCATGGTCCGGCGTGGGGCTATAGACCGCTACGACATCTATAGCTCCGGCCTTTTCAAGGGCCGGAGCTATCGTTGACGCTACGTTTCCGGAGCCTATGATAACTGTGCGCAACGGTGCGGTCAGTCTCTGTTGCTCCATGTTCCTATATGAACTCGTTCCCACAGGAGTTTTGATGTATCGACTTCTTTTCTCACCTCGTCCTTGTGGCCGAAAGTCATGATGCAGAGTACCGGAAGTTCGCCCGGCATTCCGAGCAGTTCCTGAACATATTCCTCCGACGGAATATCGTCGGCGGTGAATCGGCCTCTGACCTGTATCCAGCAGGATCCCAGCCCGAGATCCTCCGCCTGAAGCTGCATATAGGCTGCCGCTATCGAGGCGTCTTCAATCCATGGATCCGACAGCTCCGGATTGCCGGCCACTACAACGGCCAACTGACAGCGTGCTATCGGAGCCGCACCTGCCGGCTTGCATTGAGCCAGACGTTCGAGCATATCTCGGGCATCGACGCATATAAACTGCCATGAGCGGCTGCTTTTCGATGTCGGCGCGAGAAGGGCGGCTTCAAGAATCAGCTTGACGTCTTCGGCGCTGATCGGCTCGGAGGTATAACGCCTTATGCTGTGGCGGCGTACGGCCAGTTTGTGGAAGCTTTCCATATAGTGATCAATATTCTTGCCAAGGTTTGATGCTGATGTTTTCTTTGGGTCGCGAAAGGAATGCCTTGACAAAGGCGGAGGCCAGACGCGCGTTGGTCAGAAGCGGAATGTTGTGGTCAACCGCTCCGCGACGGATGCGGTAGCCGTTGGTCAGCTCGCGTTTCGTATGGTTCTTCGGAATGTTGATGATGAGATCCACTTTGTGTTGCGAGATGAGATCGAGCACATTGTCAGCGCCCTCTTCGTCGGGCCATACGGCGGCTGTCGCCTCGATTCCGTTTTCGTTCAGGAATTTCGCCGTGCCTTCAGTCGCATAGATCTTGAAGCCGCCTTCGTCGAGCATACGGCAAGCCTCGAGCATATCGACTTTTCCGCGGACATCGCCCGAGCTGACGAGGACAGCCTTTTTCGGCGGAGTCTGGCCGACTGCGAGCATAGCCGTGAGAAGCGCTTCGTCGAAATCTTTGCCTATACATCCGACCTCACCGGTCGATGACATATCGACGCCGAGAACCGGGTCGGCCTTGTGGAGACGTCCGAAGCTGAACTGCGATGCCTTGACTCCGATATAATCGATGTCGAAGGTGGAGGTATCGACCTTCTCCACTTTCTCGCCGAGCATTATGCGCGTGGCGGTGTCGATGAAATTCTTTTTGAGAACCTTGCTGACGAAGGGGAACGAGCGCGATGCGCGCAGATTACATTCGATAACCTTCACGTCGTTGTCTTTTGCAAGATACTGGATGTTGAAAGGCCCCGAGATGTTGAGCTCCTTAGCAATGCGGGCCGAGATGCGTTTGATCCGGCGTGCGGTGGCCATGTATATTTTCTGGGCCGGGAACACGAGGGTGGCGTCGCCTGAGTGGACACCGGCGAATTCCACATGCTCCGATATGGCGTATTCGACAATCTGGCCGTTGCGGGCCACTGCATCGAATTCTATCTCCTTCGCATTCTGCAGGAATTCCGTAACTACGACCGGATATTCTTTCGACACTTTCGCAGCAGCGCCGAGGAAACGGTGCATCTGCTCGTAATCGTAGCAGACGTTCATCGCCGCTCCTGAGAGAACGTAGCTCGGGCGGATGAGAACGGGGAAGCCAACTTCGCGTACAAACGAGTCGATCTCGTCCTCGGTGGTAAGCTCCTTCCAGCGGGGCTGGTCTATTCCGAGCTGATCGAGCATGGCCGAGAACTTGTGGCGGTTCTCCGCACGGTCGATGGACACGGGAGATGTTCCCAGAACGGAAACATCGTTTCTGTAGAGCTTCATGGCGAGGTTGTTGGGGATCTGGCCTCCCACGCTGACAATGACGCCGTGGGGACGTTCCAGCTCTATGATGTCCATGACGCGCTCGAAGCTGAGCTCGTCGAAATAGAGACGGTCACACATGTCGTAGTCGGTCGAAACTGTCTCCGGATTATAGTTGATCATGACCGCCTCATAGCCGAGTTTTCGGCAGGTGGAAGCGGCATTGACCGAACACCAGTCGAATTCCACCGAGCTGCCGATGCGGTAGGCTCCTGAGCCGAGGGTGATGACGCTGTGGGTAGGAAGTCCGGTGTAGCGCCGGGGATTGGCGGCATCGCCGTAAGTCACGTAGAGATAGTTCGTGCGTTCGGGGTGTTCCGAAGCCACGGTGTTGATGCGGCATACCTTCGGTTCCACTCCAAGTTTCTTTCTCTGGTTTCTGACCGCCATCATCTCGCGTTCCATGTTCCCCTTGGGGTCCTCCACGAGGCGTGCGATCTGGAAGTCGGAGAATCCGAGCCGTTTGGCCTCGGCTAATGTTTCTTTATCCACGGACTCGATTCGGTCAAATCCTTTCAGGCGGCGTGAGAAATCGACTATGTTTGCAAGACGGCTGATGAACCAGCGGTCGATTTTGGTCAGTTCGACGATACGCTCGATCTCATATCCTTCCTCGAGAGCCTGAGCTATGGCGAATATGCGCAGGTCGGTAGGATGGGCAAGCGCCTGATCGAGCTCGTTGAAGTGAATGTCATTGTTTCCGACAAAACCGTGCATTCCCTGGCCAATCATTCGGAGACCTTTCTGGATTATCTCTTCGAAGCTCTTGCCGATCGACATGATTTCGCCGACGGATTTCATCGAAGAACCTATCTCACGGTCAACGCCTACGAATTTCGTCAGGTCCCAGCGCGGTATCTTGACAATCATGTAATCGACTTCCGGGGCTTTGGCGGCGGAGTTGGGAGTGCCCGGTTCTCCTATCTGATCGAGGTTGTAGCCGAGTGCGAGTTTTGCGGCTACGAATGCCAGAGGATAGCCTGATGCTTTCGACGCAAGGGCCGACGAGCGGCTGAGTCGGGCATTGATTTCGATGATGCGGTAATCGTTGGTTTCGGCGTTGAAGGCATATTGTATGTTGCATTCGCCGACTATGCCGATGTGGCGAACGACCCGGCGCGCTATGTCCTCAAGCAGTTCTATCTGGTCCTTCGAGAGCGAGACAATCGGAGCCACGACGATGGATTCGCCGGTATGGATGCCGAGAGGATCGAAATTTTCCATAGGGACAACCGTGAAACACAAGTCGCTTGAATCGCGGATAACCTCGAATTCGATTTCCTTCCATCCTTTGAGCGATTCCTCTACGAGAATCTGCTGCGAGAAGGCGAGAGCGCTTTCGCAATGCTCGCGCATCTCCGTTTCGTTAGTGCAGATGCCTGAGCCGAGACCGCCGAGCGCATAGCCCGAACGGACCATGACGGGGTAACCGATGCGCTTGGCCACTTCAAGCGCAGCCTCCACTGTCTCCACTGCTTCCGAAACCGGTGTTTTTACCTTGATTTCGTTGAGTTTCTTGACAAACAGGTCGCGGTCCTCGGTGATCATGATCGCTTCGACCGATGTCCCGAGTACTTTCACTCCGTAGCGTTCGAGAGTACCGTTCAGATAAAGCTCCGTGCCGCAGTTGAGGGCGGTCTGGCCTCCGAAGGCAAGCAGGATGCCGTCAGGACGCTCTTTTTTAATTACTTCCTCAACAAAAAAAGGCGTGATTGGCAGGAAATAAACCCTGTCGGCCACGCCCTCGGATGTCTGGATGGTTGCAATGTTCGGATTTATCAGCACTGTCTCTATGCCTTCTTCACGCATAGCCTTGAGCGCTTGCGAGCCGCTGTAGTCAAATTCGCCAGCTTGTCCTATTTTCAGGGCACCTGAGCCCAGGAGCAATACCTTTTTCATTTTGTGGATATGAGTATTTGGGTTCTGTTTTCCGCAAAGTTACGATTATTTCCTTGAAAAAGCACAATTATAATGAATAAAGTACCATATTTAAATAACCGTGAAACTTATTTTGAATAATATTTTGGTATTATCGCGAAATGGATTACCTTTGTGGCGGTTTTTACCAGTTTCATTCCTTTTATGAAAAGATTTTTAATAGGAGCCATGACCGCTCTCTCGGCTATGTCAATGATGGCGGAAGGCTACCAGATCAACACGTTGAGTGCAAAACAGCTTGGGATGGGTCATACGGGAACCGCTCTTAAATTAGGTTCCGAAAGCATGATTTTCAATCCGGCAGCCTTAGGATTTTCCAACAGGACGCTTGATATATCAGGTTCTGTGACGGGAATAAAGGCGATAGCGACAGCCGACTATAACGGCGGAAAATACCAGACGAAGAACGGTATCTCTACTCCCATGGCCATCAATGCGTCTTTCAGGATATATGACAATTTTCAGGCCGGTATATCATTTTATACCCCCTACGGAAGCGCTATCGACTGGACAAAGGACTGGCCCGGAGCGGAACTTAACCAGAAGGTTAATCTGAAAGTATTTACCGTGCAGCCGACGTTTGCATGGCGGATCACGCCAAAGTTGTCGGTGGGAGCAGGTCTTATGATTTCATGGGGTAACGTCAATCTTGACAAGGCTCTTGTGTCTGGGCGCTCTTTCGATGCCCTCATGGGTGCAATGGGTGTACCGTCGAATCTCGGAGAATCCGCGGCTGCCTCTGTCAATCTCAAAGGAACGTCCGACGTGGCCCTGGGAGCTAATGTCGGCATAATGTATGACATAAACAGCAAATGGACGGTAGGAGCCGATTTCCGCACACGAATGCAGATGAAAGTGCCTGCCGGTATAGCTCAGGTCGATTACGCCACAGAAACAGCCCGGAAGGTGCTCGAACAGAAAGTGGGTCTAATCAACGAAGCTAATTTCAGCGCCGCGATGCCGTGTCCATATGTCCTTAATGTGGGCGCTTCCTTCAAGCCTGATGAACGTCTGACTCTTGCGGCCGATGTGCAGCTTACTGGATGGAAAACCTATCGAACCCTCAACATCGAATTCCCTGATAACATCAAGGATTTCTCACAGCACATAACCAAAGACTACCGCAATGCGATGGCTTACAAAATCGGAGCTCAATATGCGCTTACCGACCGATTTGATTTGCGGGCCGGTCTGATGATAGACACCACGCCTGTCAACAAGAACTATTACAATCCCGAGACTCCCGGAATGACAAAGATCGAGCCGACCGTAGGTTTTTCATTCAGGCCCATTGAACGTCTCTCGATAGATTTTTCATTCATGTATATCGCCGGAACCGGAGAGGATGACGCGAAATGCACATATATGGATCTTCTGACTCGGCAGCCCGTGACTTTTGAAGCCGACTATCATGTGCATGCTTTTGCCCCGGCAATCGGAATTAACTATGCGTTCTGAAAATTTTATAATAAAATGAACTTTTTAAATGCATTTTGAGTTTATAATACTTGAATGCATGACAATTTAATAATTAATCCCAATTTTAGAAATTAAAAAAGTTATGAAAAAAGCATTTCTTACCCTCGCTGTGGTAGCTGCCGTTGCTCTCGTATCCTGCAACAACAAAGCAAAAGAAGAAGCCGCTGACGCCAACGCTGATTCAGCTGTTCTCGTTGAAGAAGAGGCTGTTGAAATCGTTACCGATTCTATCGTTCCTGCTGCTGACTCTACCGCTGCTGCCGCTGCTGACACCACTGTCGCAAAATAAAGACAGAAAGCATTTAGAGAAAAACCAGTCATTGTCTGATCCGAGTTGTGGATTGGACAATGTTTTTTTTACTCCGGTTCGCCGAACAAAAAAACGTCCCGGCTGGTTTATAGAAATGTGGGTTCCCGGTTTTGCCGGCGCGTCCCCTATATGGAATTAATGATTTACAAACAATCTGACAAAATGAAAAAGATTTTTCTGACAGGCGCTGTCCTGATGGCCATGACATTTGCGTCATGCGGAGGTTCAAAGAATGATAAGGCTGCCGGTGGTGACAGTGTGGCTTTAGAGGAAGTGGAGATCGAGACTGTGGGAGAGGTTGTCGCCGATTCCGTCACCGGGGATGCTGCAGACAATGTAGCCGCCGAGGGACAGGGAATTCTCGATAAGCTGAAGAATTCAAAAGCAGGCGCCGAAGCTGTAGCTCTGGCCGGCCAGGCTAAGGATTACATCGTGAAGCTCGTATCTTCCGGTAAGATTGACGAGGCCAAAAGATATTTCGCACAGGTTGGTCCTTACATTCAGGAAAAAGCGCCCAAGGTTTATGAATCAATAAAGGCTGTCCTCGACAGCGACCAGCTTGAGGCCGTCAAATCGAAGGCTGCGGATATGGTTGACAAAGCCAAAGACAAAGGCAGCGAAATGAAGGATGCCGCCAAAGACAAAGCCGCTGATCTAAAGGACAAGGCTGCCGACAAGCTTAAAGGCGCTTTCTGATTCCTTCAGGAGCGACATGGCGTTCTGTCCTTTTCCAGTTTTGTTATTTTTCCCTTTCTGACTAAAGTATCCCGATTGAATTGAGGAAAATAAGGAAAATAGCAGTCGGACAGACATATCTCAGACAGAATACAAGCAGGCCGATCATGCGGAATCGATATTTCCCGTGATCGGTCATCTGTTTCTGTATTATGCTCCTTTTGATATACCATCCCGTGAAAACAGAGCATATCATGCCTCCCGCCGGCAGACAGATATTGGAGGAGCAATAGTCGAAAAGGTCGAAGAATGTCATTCCTCCGAGTTTCACTGTGCTTAACGGCCCGAAACTCAACGCGCAGAGCAATCCGCCGCACAGAGCGATCAACGAAGAGACGGTCAGCGCTTTCCGGCGGCTCATTTTCTTTTCCTCGCAGAAATATGTGATGGATATTTCGCTCATGGATACTGTGGAAGTCAACGATGCAAGGAAGAGAAGCAGGAAAAACAGCGATGACCACATGGCTCCTCCCGGCAGCTGGTTAAAGATATAGGGAAGTACCTCGAATACCAGTGTGGGACCTGCTTCCGGCGAGATGCCGAAGGAGAACACTGCGGGAAAAATGATCACTCCCGCCAGAATTGCCACAAGCGAATCGAGCATGGCCGTTGTCACGGCTGTTCTTCCCAGACGTGTGTTGTTGCTGAAATATGAGGCATACGTCATCATGCATCCAAGACCGAGGCTGAGCGAGAAAAACGCCTGCCCGAGAGCGCCGAGAAGCACGGAGGGCGTGATTTTGCTGAAATCGGGTCGGAAGAGGAATGAAAGACCTTCCTGAAATTTAGGCATCGTGAACGAGTTGATGCAGAAAGCTATGAGAATCACGAAGAGTAACGGCATAAGTACGTTGCATACCCGTTCGATGCCCTTGGTGACGCCTCCGGCAAGTATAAGGAAATTGCACAGCAGGAAAATGATGGTCCATATTACAGGACGCCATCCGGTAGTCATCTCCATAAACTGACCGTGGCCAGTCGCAGTGTCGGAAAAATCAAGATTACCGAGAAAAGAGGATGTGAAATATTCTATTGTCCAGCCAGCCACAACCGAATAGAAACTCAGTATAAGCAGCGAGGCGAGAATGCCTATGTAGCCCGCAAGGTACCATGGACGGCGTGGATGCAGTTTGCGGTAAGCGCCGAAAATATTGCTGCGCGTCTGCCGCCCCATGATGAATTCCGAGCATAACACCGGGACACCGATAAGAAACACGAAAGCCATGTAACAGATGAGGAAAGCTCCGCCGCCGTGGATTCCGGCCTCGTAGGGGAAGCGCCAGATATTGCCCAGACCGACCGCGGATCCAACAGTCGTGGCGACTGCTGCGAATTTTGTCGCAAATACGGCTCGCTCTTTTTTGTTCTGTAATGATTCCATTGACGTCAGTGTGAAAAACGATTAGGTAAAGTGATGCAAAATTAGCGAATAATTTCCATTCTTGCGGCTTGTTTGGGCAATATATTGTTAAGCAAGCTCTTAAAAACAATGAATTCCGCCCGGGGTGGCTGCAGCATCTCTGCCTGAGCGCTCCCTGCGGAATTCTCCCTTTCTAACTAATTATTATCAATTTGTCAAACTGCTTTCAGAAAACCGTTTTTTCAGGTTTTTTGTGCCGTTTGTGGATGCAAAGTTATGATAAATTCCTATATGATGCAACCGCCTGTAAATCATTAATATAATATTTGGTTAAGAAGTGTTGCGTTTTATTCGCGGTTTTAGCAGTGCCTGAGACAACGCCTTTAAAGTCAACCAAATGGAGGGGAATGTTGTTTGGAAATGAAACCGATGTTGATAATTATTAACTTCATTCTTCACTTTAGTTAACGGAATTATTTTCGTATCTTTGACCCTGTCATGACTATTACGCCCAACAATATTTTACTGATTGTATCGATACTCCTTTCGATAAGTGTGCTTGCCGGAAAAGCCGGAGGACGATTCGGCGTGCCCGCGCTCGTCTTATTTTTGGGCGTCGGTATGTTGGCGGGTGTTGACGGAGCCGGCCTGCATTTCGACAGTGCCGAGGCAGCCCAGTTTATAGGAATGGTATCGTTGAGTATCATTCTGTTTTCCGGCGGTCTCGACACCGACATAAAACAGCTTAGGCCCGTCTGGCGTCCCGGCCTGGTTCTGGCGACCATTGGAGTGTTGCTCACGACCGTGTTATGCGGCATTTTCATCTACTGGCTCTTCCGGCTCGTGGCGCCGGAATTCGGATTCGGATGGCTTGAATCATTTTTGCTTGCAGCCATAATGTCCTCCACCGATTCCGCGTCGGTGTTTTCCATCCTCAACGGTTCAAAAATCGGTCTGCGCCAGAATCTGAAGCCGCTGCTCGAACTTGAGAGCGGTTCCAATGATCCTATGGCCTATCTTCTTGTGATACTGCTGATAGATTTCATCCGTCAGGGCTCGCCGATTGACAGCGTCGAGATTCTGCGGGGTATATGGCTTCTTTTGAGTCAGCTTGCCGTAGGGACTCTTGCCGGCGCCATTCTCGGTTATCTTGCCGTCAAGCTCATCAACAGGCTGAAGGTTGACAATGAATTTCTGTATCCGGTCATGATGATTGCCTGTGTATTCTTTGTGTTTTCTGTCAGCGAACTGCTGGGAGGCAACAGTTATCTTGCGGTCTATGTGGCCGGTCTCGTTGTCGGGAACCGGAAACTTGCTCTCAAACGTACGATCACCACATTCTTCGGCGGATTCACATGGCTTGTCCAGATAATCATGTTCCTCTCGTTGGGACTTCTTGTCAACCCTCACGAGCTTATAAGCTATCACGTGATTGTCCCCGGTCTGCTTCTGGGTGTTTTCATGATTGTGTTCGGACGGCCGGTGGCTGTGTTCCTTTCGCTGCTGCCATTCCGTAAATTCACAATGAAGGCACGTCTCTATATATCGTGGGTCGGTTTGCGCGGGGCCGTTCCGATAATATTCGCCACCTACGCTCTGACCGCTCCCGAGGTCATGCATGCTAGGCTCATGTTCAACATGGTGTTCTTTATCACACTGCTCTCGCTGCTGGTGCAGGGGACCTCAGTCACATCAATGGCCCGGTGGCTCGGATTGTGCGACACGTACCGGGAACGCGACTTCCGCATCGATCTCCCCGATGAAATAACCGCAGCCATGACGGAAATGGATGTGACGGCGCCCATGCTCTCGGCCGGCGCCAGGCTGAAAGAGATATCGTTGCCTCCCGAGACGCTGGTGGTCATGGTCAAGCGTAATGACGAATATCTTGTCCCGACCGGAAATACGCGCCTGTATATCGGTGACCGCCTCCTCTTTCTGTCGCAGGATGAAAGCAATCTGGCCAAGATCGAAGGCTTCAGGCCTGATAAGGAAGGTGCCTAAGATATCATTGCAAGACACACATTCGGATGATGGAGAATATTTTGCGTAATAAACTGACATATCATCGACGTCTTTTCATAGGACTGGTGACATATTCCCTGGTGCTGATGGGATGTTTCGCCGTGTTTCAGTATCACAGAGAGCGCGAGTTCAAGGCCGAGGAACTCAATCTGCAGCTTCAGGCGCTTAATGACCGTCTTCTTGATGAACTGCGGGTAACCGATTTCGGCCGCATACGTGAAATATCTGTTCCTGCTATGCCTTCCGGGCTCCGCGTCAGTGTGATAGATCTGAAAGGAAATGTCCGATATGATAACACACTGGACTCTCTGCCGGGAAGCAATCATCTGTCAAGGAAAGAGATAGCGGATGCAGTGAAGACCGGGGAAGGCTTCACTCTCCGCCGTCACAGCGAGAGCACCGGTGAAACTTATTTCTATTCGGCAAGAAGAAAAGGAGATTATGTGGTCAGAACGGCGGTCCCCTACAATGTCACTCTGCATCAGTTGCTTTCGGCCGACTACGGATTCCTTTGGTTCATGATGGGCATAACGGTGATAATGTGTGTGATCGGATATTTTACTACCCGACGTGTCGGACAGCACGTCGCGCGTCTGAACCGCTTCGCCGAGAATGCAGAGAGGGGAGAGCGGATATTCGATACGGAACCTTTCCCTCACGATGAACTCGGAGAAATCTCGAATCACATAGTCCGTCTGTATGCGAGTCTCCAGCAGGCTATTTCAGACCGTGACCGCGAACATAAGGCGGCCATATACGAGGAACAGGAAAAAATCAGGATAAAACGGCAGCTGACAAATAACATAAACCATGAGATAAAAACCCCGGTGGCTGCAATACAGGTCTGTCTCGAGACATTGCTGGCCCATCCGGAGATGGATGGACGGAAACGGCAGGAATTTCTTGAGCGTTGTCTCAAGGCCAATAACCGGCTGAAGCTATTGCTTGCCGACGTCTCTTCCCTGACGAGGCTCGAGGACGGCGGAGAAAGCATCACCCGCGAGAAGGTTGATCTGGCGGAAATAGTAGCGGATGTATGTGATGAATTCGCGGTCGAGGCGCGGAGCAAGGGCTTCGAGATAATCGATGGAATCGATTATGACAGCCCGATGGAAGGAAACGCGTTCCTATTGGCCTCGGTTTTCAGAAATCTGATCGGCAATGCTCTCGCCTATTCCGGCGGCTCCCGGATTGAACTGCGGCAGAGCGTGGATGCGGCAGGTTTGACCGTGATTGTAGCCGATAACGGGACAGGTGTGCCCGAGGAACATCTTCCCCGTCTTTTCGAACGGTTCTATCGAGTTGACAAAGGTCGTTCACGCCAGTTGGGGGGCACGGGGCTCGGTCTTTCCATTGTCAAGAACGCTGTTTTATGGCATGGCGGGACGGTCTCCGTCAGAAATCGGAAAGAGGGAGGACTGGAGATTGTCATCCGGTTCATCAAAACTTAAATTTTATGAAACATTTATGAAATATAATTCGTTTTCCTTTGCGGAGAATAATTATCAGTTCAACGTAAAACAGGAAAACAATGGAATTTCTATTTCTATGTGTCATCATTTTCCTCTTCCTTCTGGCGGTTTTCGACCTGTCGGTCGGTGTGAGCAATGATGCGGTCAATTTTCTCAATTCAGCGATGGGTGCTAAAGCCGCGCCCCTCAAGCGTATTCTGATCGTGGCTTCGATCGGAGTGTTCATAGGCGCGGCAATGAGTAACGGAATGATGGATATAGCCCGTCATGGAATCTTCCGGCCGGAAAATTTCACCTTCTATGACTTGATCTGTATCTTCATGGCCGTCATGGTCACGGATATAATATTGCTCGATATTTTCAATTCCCTCGGCATGCCGACCTCGACAACCGTCTCCATGGTGTTCGAGCTTCTTGGAGCCACATTCGTTGTCTCTCTGCTCAAAATGGCCGGCGACGAGACCGGCCTCGGATTCAACGATCTGCTTAACACCGAGAAGGCTCTGTCGGTGATTATCGGTATATTCCTGTCAGTCGCGATAGCTTTCTTTTTCGGAACTCTGGTACAGTTCCTGACGAGAATGATTTTCTCGTTCAACTACCGGAGCCGCCTGAAATGGAAAATAGGAATATTCGGCGGATTGTGCTCTACCGCCATAGTCTATTTCCTTCTTATCAAGGGGGCAAAGGACATGGCGTTTATGACTCCCGAGATCAAAGGCTGGATAAAGGATCATACCTGGATAATAATCGTTGGATGTTTCTGCGTTTTCACTGTGGTCATGCAGTTGCTCCATGCCTTGAAGGTCAATGTGCTCAAGGTCATCGTCCTTATGGGAACCTTCGCGCTGGCGATGGCTTTTGCGGGAAATGACCTTGTCAACTTCATCGGGGTTCCGCTTTCGGGGCTTTCCGCCTATCAGGATTATGCCGCAAACGGCGGGGGGGATGCCCATGGATTTCTCATGAATTCACTCAACGGGCCATCCGACACTCCGATATGGTTTCTTGTCGGGGCCGGGCTTGTAATGGTCGTTTCTCTCGCAACCTCGAAAAAAGCCAGGAAGGTGTCGCAGACCGAGATAGGTCTCGGTAGTCAGAACGGTGGCGACGAGATGTTCGGATCCTCACGTATCGCACGCCGTCTCGTGCGCTGGACGCTTTCGCTGATAGCGTGGGTGAGACGGGTGACGCCCCTCAAAGTCCGTGCCTGGTTCAACCGCCGGTTCAATGTCGATGAGACAATCATGGATCAGGGGGCTGCCTTCGACCTTCTTCGCGGAGCTGTAAACCTTGTGCTTGCGGGCGCCCTGATCGCCCTCGGCACCTCGATGAAGCTGCCGCTTTCAACAACATTCGTCACCTTCATGGTAGCAATGGGTACTTCGCTTGCCGATCGTGCATGGGGACGTGAGAGCGCCGTATTCCGCATTACCGGTGTCATCTCCGTGATTGGAGGATGGTTCCTTACCGCCGGAGCAGCTTTCATCGGGGCCGGTATCATTGTGCTGCTGATGCATCTTGGCGGAATATGGGTTATGTTCGCGCTGGCTGCGGTGACGGTTTTCATAATAATCCGCAGCAACCGCCGTTTCTCGAGCAAAAGTTCCGAAGAAGGGGGCGACACTCTCTTCCAGGCAATCATTTCTACAAAAGAGAAGGCTCAGGTTTGGCCGATGTTCCTGATGTATATAACGGGAATGCAACGTAAATTTTTCGCATACGCCGAAGAGAATTACCGTCAGATGACGCAGGCTTTCATCAAAGACGATGTCAGAACGCTCGACCGCGCGGAAAACAGTCTGGTCAAGCAGAAACGCGAGCTCAAAAACGCACGCAGAAAAGAAACCCTTTGTCTTCGCAAACTCAACCATGAGACAGCGATAGAGAAGAGCACATGGTTTTATCTTGGTAACAACTGCTGCATGTCGATTCTCTATAATCTGCGGCGTATAAACGAAATTTGCAAGGAACATGTCGAAAACAATTTCCTCCCGCTTCCCGCAGCTTACGTGGGCGAGTTTGAGGAGATCAGGACGCGTGTATCCGTTCTTTTCAACGACATGCTCGATGTCATGGACCGCTCCGAGGTGGATACGGTCGATATTCTGCGCCGCCGTTGCGAGGAAATCAAGGATACGCTTTCCGATACCTATCATAAGCTCCATGACCAGCTGCGCGAAGGCGACCCGGCCGCAATGACAGTGCTTTATGTCTATATCAATGTGTTGCAGGAGACACAGGAGATGGTTTCAAGCACTCGTAAATATCTCAGAGCCTACGCCAAGATGATTGATAACAATTATTCGAGCCGTCGTCCGCGTGCGCGGGTTGCTCCCTCAGCCTGATTTCTTAGTTTCTCACAAATATACATGTATGGCCCCGGCAGTCAATTTCGGCTGTCGGGGCCGATTCTACTTCCGATGACAAGTGAATGTTATCGACGCATTCTCGGAAACAGCTTGCGGACGTGGAGAATGAGTTTGTCAACGGACTTGTCGCCTATCACTATCGTTGTGGCGATGATTATGAGGATTCCTCCGGCAATGTCGCGCGGAGTGAGGGACTGTCCAAGCACAGTGACACTCAGCAGGACGGCCGACACCGGTTCGAGCGCCCCGAGAATCGCTGTAGGCGTAGAACCGATGAGCTGGATCGCTTTGGTCGTGCAGGTAAGTGACAGCAGTGTTGGTATGACTGCGAGAGCTGTCAGGTTCAGCCAACCCGATTCTTTTGTCGGCAGCGTAAGCTCATTGCCTAAAGGCATCATTGCGAGATATACGGCGCTTCCGCAGGCGAGTACATAGAATAGGAGTTTGGAGGTGGGAATCGCTTTTATGACTTTCGACACATTCACGAAGATTATGTACAGCGCGTAGGTCAGTGCGGACACCATGACCAGCAGGCATCCGAAAGGACTCAGAGTGATCTCTCCCTGAGGTTTCATGAGCAGTATCAGTCCTACGCTCATGATGACAAGGCAAAGTACTACCGACATGCGCATCTTTTCGTGAAAGAAGAAAATCATCATGACGGCTACCATTACGGGATAGACGAACAGCAGCGTCGAAGCTATGCCTGAGTTGATATATTTGTAGCTTTCAAACAAGGCGAGCGATGAGAACGCCATCAAAATTCCCAGAATTGCTGTCGGCCCGATCTCTTCACGCGAGAGTCGGAACGGAACGCCACGTGCGGCCATCACTAATGCAATGAGAGGAATCCCGAAAAGATAGCGGAAAAACAGGACCGAGTTGGGATTCATTCCTTGCTCGTAGAGCGGAATGGCGAACGCCGGATTTGTACCATAGGCGGCCGCCGCCAGGGCAGCCAGTGCATATCCTTTTATTTCTGTCGGTTTCATTATGCGTCTGAGCGGGTAATTTCTAAGGATTCGGGAGATTTGACGAGATAGACCATATCGCGTAGTTCAACGCCTTCTTCAATTATGGGGAAGGGGTAGTTGAGTCGGAAAAAGTCGGGCAGACGGTGTGAATATCTATAGCCGCACGAATTGTAGAAACGCAAGGTAGATGGAGTTTCGCCCGTGCCGAGCTGAAAAGTTCTGCCGGGGAAGACCGATTCGACATGGCGAAGCATTTTCCTGCCTAAACCTTTTCGGCGACTATCGGCTGTTACGGCGAGATTTTTCACTTCGATCACTCGCGGGCTTTCCACCGTGGCGACACAGACCGCAACAGGTTCCCCGTTTAGGAATCCAACCCACATGCGTCCCCGGCCAAGATATCTCATGATCATCTTTTCGGATTCGTCTCCGATCAAAAGCAGGTCCATATACGACTCTTTTCTGCTTTCAATTTCCCTGATTTCAAAGCAGGAGTTTTCCGCGTGTAGCTGACTGTCGTTCATGACGCGAAATTAATCAATTCTGCCGTAACAGCCAAGCCGTAAAAAACGGACCGTCATTTGACGGCCCCGTTTTCAGCAGGCGATCCGCGGAATTCACGGTCGGTTCTGACAATGTGCTTTATTACACGCCGGATGGAACTCCATTTCGGGAATATCGCAAACGGTCTGACCGCATTGGCATTGACAAGAATCAACGCCAGGAAAATCACAGCTGCCATCAGCAGCCATCCGTAGATCTCTTTCATCGAAACTATGAGCGCCTGCTTCTGAATCATGCCGTAAAGCTGCCCGAAACCGCAGTGAATCATGTCGGGATTGGTAGCTGTCATGTCGGCGCCGAGCAGAGCCGAATTGCGGGCCATTGTGTGACGCAGCAGTTCGCCTATTAGAGCGGGCCCCAGTGTAGCCCCCATAACCGCTCCGGTGAATCCGTTGACGGTGAGCGCCTGCGGGAATACCTGAAACGGAAGTCCGCTCTGGACTATGGAGGTCAGGAACACGATGGAGATGATGACGGAGGCGGCTCCTCGAAAAAAGAGAGGAATGAAGAGCATCTCCTTTTCGACGCCGTAGTCTATGAAGAAATAGAAATAGGCGAGATAGACGATGGCGAGCGAAAACGCGATGACCGTCATGGTCTTGTAGCGCCATTTACGCAGAGCGAAAGTGAAATAAGTAAAGGCGCATCCTGAGAGAACTCCGGCGAGCACATACCAGTTGAGGTCTATCAGGTTGGTTTCGTCAAATCCGAGAATTGTCGCCGCATAGCTGTGTTCGAAGACATGTTCGGTTGCCATGAGTGTGAAGAAAACCAGATAGATGACGGTCGCCCTGATGACATTGCGGTTAGTCAGGGAACGGAAACCTATATAGGGATGATGGAGAAATGTGGCACGCCACAGATTGAGGCCCAGCCACATCGCTCCGATCATCGCCACGCCTTTGATCTCGGCTGCTTCCCACCAGTCGAAATAATTGCCATACACGCAGATGAACGCGAAGCAGATCATGAATCCGGCCCACAGAATGGCTCCGAGCCAGTCGATGCCGAGAAGTGGAATGAACATAGGGCCGCGTACCGGTCTGACAAAGAGCAGGACGAGAAGCATCATCAGTGCCAGCAGCCCGGTCATGATCCAGTGTATATATTCCCATTGAGAGAAAAACGCGGTATAGATCGTGGCTATGCCGCTCAGCTGGATGGCGCCATCGACCACAAGATATACATAGCAGAAGAAAACAGCCATATCGCGGACCGGAGTGAGCCAGAGCTGAATGGTAGAATTGCACGCGAATGTAGCCTGCATCCTGAACCATCCGGCCACCAGACAGGTCGCCACGAGGACGGGAACGCTCGTTGTCATGGCGCATATCACATTTGCGGCGATCAGCACCATTCCCGATACCAGCAACTGGATTCGGTTGGAGTACCGGAACTTGATGCGGAACATCACGGCGAAATTTATCGACATGCCGATGAGGGTGGCATAGCCGGCCATCAGAATATCTTCCTGCATCAGAGCCGTGGTGCCGACCATGTCGGTGGCGGCTGCAAGATAGACCCCTCCTGAAAACTGGATTATCAGAACGAAGAGGATGAACAGATAGGGCTTGAGGCGCCGGGGAATGAAGTCGGGGACGTCGGGAATGTCAAACGGTCCCGTGGAGTGCCAGTCAGCCATCTCAGTATCTTATACTGCATTCGACATTCATTCCTGTCCGCAATCCGGCCATGGCTGCGGAATCATTGTCGCGCGAAAATTCTATCCTTACCGGGATGCGCTGGCGCACTTTCACGAAATTACCGGCTGAATTATCCTGAGGCATAAGCGACAGCGACGCGCCCGTCGCGGTTGACAGCGCGCTGACCTCTCCCGTGAACAGGACGTCGGGAATCGCATCGACTTTTATCTCCACTTTGCTGCCGGGAGCTATGTGTTGCAGCTGCGTCTCCTTATAGTTGGCGGTCACCCAGACATTTCCCGATTCCACGACATCAAGCAGAGTCTGACCCGGCTGAACGAGCTGACGGACCTGAATCTCCTTGCGAGAGGTGTATCCGTCGCAAGGAGCGGTGATCACCGTGTAGCTTAGGTTCAGCTCGGCTGTCTCCAGCAATGCTTTGGCCAGTTCGATGCCTGCGTCTGACTGAGAGATGCGTCGGCGGTTGACATCCACAACTGTCGATGTCGCCGAACGCTGATGCGAGAGCATCAGGTAACGCGCTTTTTTCGCTTCATAGTCCGTACGTGCTCCGTCATACTGCTGACGAGTCACCGCATCCTGTTCCAACAGCTTTTCGTATCTGGCGAGATCCATTGCGGCCATATCCATCACAACTTTGGCTTCGGCGATGGATGCTTCGCTGACAGCGACATTGGCCGAGGCCGACGTCACGGAGCTGTTTGCCACATCCTTACCCGCCAGAGCGTTGTTGTAGTCGGCGCGTGCGCGCGCAACATTCAGGCGCATGTCGGCGTCATCGATGATTATCAGCGTGTCGCCTTTTTTTACAGGCCGGTACTCGTTGAAACGGATTTCCTTTATGTAGCCCTGGACGCGACTGATGACAGGCACTATCTGGCGCCGGACCTGGGCGTTGTCAGTGAATTCGACGTTTCCGAGACGGATGAAACGGCTTCCGACCCAAACGGCGGCGGCGATGATTACAGCGATTGCTACTATGTAGGAGATTATTTTTTTTGTTCTCTGTTTCATATTTTTCCGGTTGTGAACAGAAGTTTGTAATAGTAATAAATTATGTTTATGCGTGCGTTGACAAGACGCTGTTCGGCATCGAGCCGGGCATTGGCGGCATCGAGCATGTCGGTTATGAGAGCCATGTCGGCCGAATAGCGTGTCGAAGTCGTGAGGTAATTGCGTTCGGCGAGTTCCACGCTCTTTCTCTGGGTTTTCAGCTCTTCGTAGGCTTCAAGATAGCGGACGTGGTCGGCGTTGACTGCGATAGAGATATTGTCAAGTTCGGCTTTATAGTTCTCACGGGCTTTACGGGTGGCTGCGCGGCTTTTGGCCATAGAGCGGTTGTTCTTGTATAAAGAGGAGAGATTGTAGCTTATGCCGACCCCCACATACCAGTAGCTAAGGTTCCTGTTTATGGGAGGAATTTCGGTCAGTATCGGTCCGTCTATTGTCCAACCAGCCTGAAGATCTATTTTGGGAAGGCGTTCGGAACGCACGAGGTCTTCGGATTTCCGGCTTATATCGATACTTGATCTGGCGAGGCTCAGGGCAGGCGAGTGGGTCTCGGCTTCCGTGCGCCACCATCCGGCGTCTTCTTTCGGCAACGCGCGCATGAGAATCGTGGAGTCAGGAACCACGACCGTCCCTTCCGGCAGCCCGGCGACAGTAACGAGATTGGTGTTGAGAATGTCGATAGTGTTGTTGATGCGGACAAGTTGCAGTTCCAGATTAGAGACGAGAAGCTCATAGCGCGTTATGTCGTTCTTTAGCACTGTTCCCTGATCATAACGGGCATGCATTTCCTGAAGAACTTTCTGCGCAGCGGTGATATTGCTTTCGACAACATGGCGCAGATTGTCATATTTATAAATGTCAAGATAGAAACCGGCGAGCTGAAAACGGATGTTGTCACGCTGAAAATCTGTGGCATATCTCGCTGCTGCCGATTTCAGCTCCGCCATTTCGATGGCGCTTGTAACGGCGCCTCCTGTATAGACCGGCTGGGTGATATTCAGCGACAGCCCGTTGCCGAAATGAGGTATCGGCGCTCTCTGATAGTCGCTGAGATTGCGTTTGGTTGTGAAGCCGTCGCCGATATAACTGAATGAAAGCGACGCGTTGATGTCAGGAAGACGCCCCGCACGGGCGACATTTATTTCCTCCCGGGCTTCGGCTTCGGATGTGAATGACGGACGTAGTCGGGCGCTGTTTGCTTCCGCGATCTCGAATATTTCTTCAAGAGAGACCGGCGTTCGGCTATAGACACACGCTCCGCTACCTGACAGGGCTACCGCAAGCAACCCTGTGAGCAATCGAAGATTGTTCATAAGTGATTTTTTAGGATTGTGATAATTGGTTTGTTAGTTCAGCCGTAATAAGCTGATGCAGCCTTGGTCAGCGTAAGGCTTTTGTCGGAGCGGTACTTTTCCAGCTCTCGAGATAACCCCAGTTTCTCACTGAGGGAATGACATTTCAATCGGTTGTGATATATGGTCCATGTATAGGCGACTCTTTATAAATCGCGTTGCAAAATTACTAAAAAAACGGATTAATGTTACGGACCACATCAGCTAATTTATAAACATCCTTCTTGTATATACGCCATGTCGGCACACGGCTTCGATAGGTTATTTCGATGTAGCCGGTGCGATAACACCGAGGATGGCGTCTGCCCAATATTTGCCCAATGTCATGGCGCCGGTCTTGTTGGGATGCAGGTAAAAGACGCCTGATTTGCCGTTTTCGGCAACCATCTCTTTTTTGTGATTGTGGCGGAAATAATCGTAGGCGCCAGTGTCGCCCATGAACACATGGTCCGGATAAGTGCTTCGATAACTGTCAACCACATCAAGAAGACAATTGTAGTATCCCGTGAGACGGCGTTGTCCTTCTTCGAGATATACGGCTCCGTTATGAGTGTTTGAACTGTACCAGATCGGGCGATGAAGGACAAAAACAGCACCCGGAAAGCGAGCCCGCAGAGAATCCACAATCAGTGAGATATTCTTTTTGTAGTCCCCCTCAGATACGGGAGAGCCATTTGGCCCTGAGCCAGCGCTGTCATTGGTGCCGAGCATTATCGAAAACAGGGTGAGCGCCTGAGGATGCCGGGCACGAAGATTTTCGGCGCCGTCCGCAATGCGGGTGAACAAAGGATTATCTCCCGGCAGGAAATCCACAGTTGTGCGTCCGCTCAATCCGGCATTGAATATCTCTACATTCCCTATCCCGGGAGCATCGGCGAGATATTGGGCGCATCTTACGGGGGGTGCGTTCTTTTCCGGTTGTTCCATTAATACGCCCTGAGTGATACTGTTGCCGATGAAAATGACATTTATATCACTTTTGTTTCCTTGGCCCATGCATGCGGCATGAAAAAAGATGACTGTAATGAAAAATATAAATGTGATGAAGACTTTTTTCATGATTGGTGGCATATAATGATTTTTTATATGGCAAATATACGTAAATTTCTTTTCACGTGAAATATGACGACGGAGCTTATTTACCCATCCGCGTGATCTCTACAAGCACTGTGTAAAGTCGGTCCAAAGAGGAGATTTGAAAAGGTTTAATCGGGATATGACGTTTTTAGAATTATTTATATTATTGGTGCCTAATAAGTTAAATCGAGGTTAAATACATGGAGGCTATTAAACGTTGGATTGTTATATCAATCAAAGGAGCGTACAAAATGAAAAATAACAACGTAAAAACAAAGATGATGAAAAAGAAAATTTTAGGTTTAGCCTTGATCGCAATGTCAGTAGTAACTTTTACCGGAATGGCTCAGACAACCAACAAGGACAACAATGTTAAAAAAGAAAATATAAAAGGTAAGAAGGCCGACAAACAGATGCACCGCAACCAGGTGAATCCATTTGAAGGACTTAATCTCACCGATGCACAGAAAACGCAGCTTCAGAATCTCGACACTCAGCGCAAGGCCGCCAGAGATCAGCAGATGAAAGCTCGCAAGGAGAAGAAACAGCGCAACGACTCAACCCGCATGGCCGAACGTCGTGCCGCCAAGAAATCCTATCTTGATCAGGTGAAGGCAATCGTCGGTCCCGAGCAATATGTGGTTTTTCTTGAAAACTTCTACGTCAATGGCGGCAACCGCGGCAATAAAGCCCTGAAGCCCGGCAAGCGTCACGACAAACACGGTTTCGCTCATGGCCACGGCAATAAGCATGACCGCAAGGATGGTAAAAACCGTCAGCAGAATTGTCCCGTAGCTACTCAGTCATAATTCACTTGCCTGTAGTTCCCATAATAGAATAAATAATTCCTGGCCGAATCTAATTCCGGTCAGAAATTATTCTGTCTTACAAAACAAAAAAGGAACCGAGGGGAGGGGAGTCTCCTCGTTTTTCAACATTCTCTCGTAATCTGCACAACCCATTGTCAGAGAATGCGGATTATATGGTATTGGGCGCATGAAGTTAATCTAATATAAAACCATCAGGTCGCACAAACATACATCATAGTGCGATGTTGTATATTTAGCAAACGGAATAAGAATAATTCAAATAACAGAAACCTACATGATTAGAAAAATAATTGTAATTATCGCACTGACTTTAGGCGCGATTTCTGCATCCGCAGTTCTGCCGATAGACAAATACACTATCAAACGTTCGGATCTGCCCGAAGCTGCACGGGAGATGCTTGACGAGTATTTTCCCAAAGCCAAGGTCAGCATGATAAAAGTTGACCGTCATCTCCTGAAGAAGACCGACTACGACGTAAAGCTCACCAACGGCACCAAAATAGAGTTCAGCAACAAAGGCAAGTGGACACATATCGACTGCAAAAAGAAAAGTGTGCCAGAATCGTTAGTGCCGAAGACCATTCGCAGCAATGTTGCGAAGAAATACTCCGGTGAAAAAATTGTGCGCATAAGCCGCTCTTCCCTCTACTATGTCATAGGTCTTGCAAACGGCAAGGAACTCAAATATGACCGGCTCGGAATCTTCCAGGTCGAATTGACCCCTCAGCAAGCAGAGGAATTCGAGATCGAAGCGCTGACCGAAGCCGACAGCACCGCCGTAGCCCCGCAATAATTCCCATTTAATTCACATAGTAAAACTACAATAGCGTGATAAGAGATATCAGCAACTACAGAATTGAAATAATCAATTAAACAGATAAACCTAAGATTCCTAATCTGAGGTTTGTCTTGCTTGGACTGATTTTTGTCCGAGGTTACAAGTGGAGCTGGAGGAACTTGTTCCCAATGCTCCAAATATGCTGTTATCAAGTAGATAGACAATCTCAAAATTCCTTAGTGCCTTGGTAGTGCCTGAACCTTTAGCTCGCCGGAACATGGTCCGGGCAGAATTCAGTTCTGTTTTTTCTGCTGCATTACTTGTCTTCACAAGTATCCAAGCTATAAACAAATTTAGTCAAAATGTTTTCGCTCATGCAAGTCTGAAGGTTCGTTTTAACTCTTTTATAACTAATTGTTAAACAAACTGAGAAAATATAATATAACCTCCGTTTGCCAAAGCAAGCAATGGTATGATTTGCAATTCGCGTCATCGCTTTAGCGCTTTGCTCCGCAAAGAATTGCAAATATATCTTCCTTACAACTCTATGACTGCATCTGTCTTGAAATAGAGATGCTCCAATGCTCTGACATAACCCAACTGGTTGCACACGCATCGGGTGTTGCCTATCAGTCTTGATATGTTGCGATGGGAATGACCGTAAATCCAATACTTGATTTTGCTGCCAGCAATGAAATCACCCAATTCGGATGTAAAGGCACCATTTATCGGACTACCGTTGAATTCATCATCCGTCAGTGCAAATGACGGCACATGATGTGTGGCTACGATAATATTATCGGCCCTGCTTTCTTTAACGGCGTTTTCAATAAAACTCCTGCACTTTCTATGCGCCTCATTGAAGCGCTCCCAAGTCAGCACATTTTCGCCGTCCCTTATATAATGGAAGTCGCTCACATTTCGCTGGGTGATATATCCGTTCTCCGGTGAGATTTCCGCCCATAGGGTTGAAGCTATCAAATCGGTAGTATCATCAAGATGAAAGACCTTATTGTAAACATATCTGACATTGCTCCTCAAATTCAGTTCCCAGCCATCCGTCAGATCATTTATATCGAAGTTTCTATACAGTTCATGGTTTCCCGGAATCACGACAACCTCTCGAAAGTTGTCAGAAGCCCAATCCCAGAAAGGATGTTTAGTCAGAGAATCATCACCGAGATAGCCTATGTCGCCTGCAAGGATAAGGATATCACCGACAGGCTGCATCGGATGTTCTCTGAGGATGGCGGAGTTTGCTCCAAATTCAAGATGGAGATCGGAAGCGTATTGGATTTTCATCGCCTAAAGTGATTTAGAATCTCGATTATATAGTCAACACGGTCATAATCGCCATAAGGCAGTATACATTCTATCTCCTCGCGGCAATTCTGACGGGCAAGCATCTCAGAAGCCCAAAAAGAAATATATTCTATAAGGGCAATATTGTTTTCATTGTCAAACAACAATGTGATGTCCTGACGATTGTTGAGTACATATATAAAATCCTCGAAGTCATGTGAGAATCTCAGGTCATCACCTCCGCGACCTCTTATCGCCTCTATCTTTGTGGCGAGATAATATAACGGAGGCAGAATATAGACCGCAGTGCCGTCAGGTAATTCATATATTTCCCTATGTTGAAAGCCGGGGCGATACCATTGATTTGTAAATCCGAGGATATTGTCCCTGTCCGGCATTATGTCCACAGTCTCGCCGTTATATTTCCATCGGCAAATCACGCCGGATTCTATGTCGTTCACAAATCCATGCCGGCGCAACAAATCTTCAAATTCTTGCAAACTGCCGTAGGTTGCCAGCTCTATCACACAGTCCACATCCATTGTCGGACGTATGTCTGTCGCCGCCGGATCGTCGGCATACAGTTCGGCAACAGAGCCGCCGACAAAGATGACATCACGACACAGGTCTCGCAGCCCTGCGGATATGATTTTAATCCGGTTTACATTACTTGACATCATAGGTAGAAAGTATTGAGTCCAGTTCCACTTTGGCGAGTTCCACTTCTCTTGTCCGACCTATGCGGAAAACGTCGGCGATTGCCAGAAGACTATGCAGCATCGGATCAATCTTTACTGCTTCCGGAACAGTCCGATAAAGCGGCGCGATAGCTTCTCCACGCATATTCCCTTTTGCGTCCGGCCACACGTACGCATCCTTTTCCGATAGAATTTTCTCATTCATCGGCGGAGCGGATATTGCAGTAGCAGTTCCCCGCACTTTTGCCTGCGGCTGCACAGGAAAAACATATTTCAGACCGTGTACCATAAATTCCTTTAGGGCAAGTATGTTTACTCGTTGTTTAAGATTGTCAATCAGACGGGCAATTCGGCATCGTTCCAAAGCTTCCGATACTTCCGAAGCGCTTATGCCGAGTTCTTTTGCAATCTGGGCATTGGTCATACCTCGTCCTGCCGAAGTGACTTTCTTCAATAGAATCACTATATCCTGTGGACGCATACCATTATGTGATTTAGTCATTTATATAATATTATTTGCAATTCGCGAATTGCAAATTTAATAAGGAATCCCCACTTTTGCAACTCATTCATGATTTTCTCGTGTGTCCCCTCTTAAATTTTTTATGAAAACGCTATGAAATTAATCGGTTTTAGGGCTCTGAGCTATATATTATCAATAGAACTATATTGGTTTGTGCAAAATATGTAATAACGGATGTGGTAATAAAAAAGCCGCCTGCAATTGGTTGGGTTGCAGGCGGCTATGATTTGTTTTGTGGAGCTGGAGGGGTTCGAACCCTCGTCCAAACGCGGAACTAATGTGGTTTCTACATGCTTAGTCTTTACTTGGATGTCGGGCTGTGGCAGGCAAAAGACCTCCAACCACGGCCTTATCCTCTAAGATTTCGCTCTTCACCCGAGGCCGGTTCGGAGCTATTCCCGATTTATCTGCACCGCCTTGTCGATTAGTCTCGGGACCAGGACAACCGGGCGATGTCTTGTCGCCGCAACTGTTGCAGCGATTAAGCTAATCTACTGTACTTCGATTAAGCAGCAAGAGCGTAGTTATTTTCGCCATTTAAAAAAGTCGATGTCGGGGTTTAAAGAGCACCTTCCATCATGGCTCTGCATGCTTCCACACCACCTCTACACGCTGTCAAAACCGGTCAGCCCCGTGTTTGATGTCGCTCGAATTGTGGAGCGGATGTGAGTAAGAAACGCTTGTCCTCTGACATTTGTTCCAAACCCGGACCGCGAAGATAGACGTTTTTTCCGTTTCAGCCAAGTTTTTTAACAATAAATCACCAAACGTCTTTATTCCACCGTTTTTTTCAGAAACGGGCAGTCACTGGCGGATCACTTTTATGTCGGGGTTGATATGGAGAAGATGGCTGACGAAGCCGTCGCGATCGCGAGGCGATATTTCAAGAGGCAGAGATCTTCTGGCAGGGGTGCTGTCAGTCAGACGTATGGCTATACGGGTGAAAGAGAGTGCCGGGGCGCTGAGAATACCTGTGCAATATTTCAGCTCCTTTATTTTTCTGACGGGGATGCGCCGGGGACGGCAGAACTGATAGATAAGTAGAGAATCGTCATCGATGGCATACCAGATTCCGAAGACTCCCATCAGGGTCATGCCTCCGATGAAGATTGCCAGCAACGCGGTCAGCCACCAGGGGACGACAATTCCTACAACTATAATGACGGTGAGTATAAACATCAGGACAGCCCATAGCCACCAGTCGATTCTCGAACGGTAAACGGTTGCGCCAGCTTTCATGAGACAGCGATGAGCTCTATTTCAAATATGAGGGTCGAACCACCGGGAATACCGGGCTGGTTCAGGCGCCCGTAGGCTTGTTCTGCGGGGATGTAAAGTTCCCATTTGTCGCCGACGTGCATCTGCTGAAGGGCGATGATCCATCCGGGAATAAGCTCGCGCAGCCGGAATGCCGGCGCCACTCCGCCTCGGCTGCTGTCGAAGGTCTTTCCATTGATTGTCTTCCCGGTGTAATGGACAGTCACAACGCTGTTTCGGTTAGGCGTGCGACCTTTCGGATCGCCTGATTTTATTCTTTTGTAGAGGATGCCTTTGTCAATCGGCTTCACTCCCGGTTCCCGGGCTTTATCGGCAAGCCATTTCCGGTTTTTGTCTATGTATTCCTGTTTTGCCATGAGAATATGTAAATTTCAGTCCCCGCATGAATCAAGGCCAAGCTGTGTCGGATTCTCTTCGTCGCGTGTGGCCGAACAATGATTTTCTGTCGGGGTAAGATATCTTATTATTGCCGCCGGATTGCCGGCTATGACACAATTGGAGGCGAATGATTTTGTCACTACTGATCCCGCACCGATGACAACATTGTCGCCTATCGTGACTCCCGGAAGAACGGTGACGTCTCCGCCGATCCAGACGCTATTCCCGATTGTGATGGGAAGAGCCCATTCGATTCCACTGTTGCGGTCATCGGGATCGAGCGGATGACAGGCTGTGTAGAGGCTCACGTTGGGGCCGATAAACACATTGTCGCCGATGGTGACTTTTGCTTCATCAAGAATGGTCAGGTTGAAATTGGCGAAGAAATTTTCGCCGAAAGAGATGTTGTCGCCATAGTCGCATCTGAACGGCTGGATTATGTCGTATGTTTTGCCATGACTGCCGATTATTTTGTCTATAAGAGCATTCAGTTCCGTTTTGAGAGAGGGCGGCAGCATGTTGTATTCCCATAGAAGGTTACGGGTCTTCTCACGTCTTGCAACAAGTTCACGATGGTTTGCGTCATAACGGTCGCCTCCGACCATCTGTTTCCAAATATCGTTCATGCGGTTCCTTTTCGTTTAACGTTTTTCTCCGAATTCCGATTGCTGGCGCTCGACTTCTTTCAGCTGATTCGCGGCATTTTTCTTCAAGTCATCTTTGGAATCATTCGTCGCGTTGCTGCCAATGGGGCGCGTTGCGGGCAATTTCGCAGCTTCGGTCGGGGAATATACTGCTTTGACATCAGTCGGAACGCTCTCAAATTCAAGTTCGCCTTTGACAGGAGTGTGGATTCCCTCCAACATTACCGTGGCGGTGACTTTTATTTTTCCCGGCTTCATTGTGGAGCGTACAAGCACGGGCGCTGTGCCCCAGATTACCGGCGCGGGATTGACAGTCATGACTGTGTCGCCGATGAGTTGTCCCTCGCCTTCGACAAAGAAGCGGATATGCTGGTTGTTCAGACGCTTGACATTTCCCTGACTGTCGGTGATTGAAGCGATCACTGTCACGAAATCTGATCCGTCGGCTTTCAGGGGCACATTCTCATTGTCAAGCTTCAGAACTATTTTTGCCGGGCGTCTTGCCGGCAGGACTTTATGTGAGGCAACTACTTTTCCGTCGATTAATCCTTCGGCAAGGAGCCACACGTCATCCTGATGGCCCTGTCGGGTAAGTTCCTTGTCGGTCATGAAGTCATACATATCCTGAAATGTCAATATGGGCGACCTCATCCCTTCTCCGTTTCCTGCGCGGGTTTTAGTCATGGTTTTGCCGTCCTTGCAGAAAGTCAGGCGTATTTCCTGACAATTGGAATAGACCGTCACGTCTTTGGGTGAGAAGGGAGTCATCTCATGAGCGATGAACACCATAGGCCCGGTCTCGTAAAGACGGTCTTTCTTCTCGGGCGAACGCTGTGAGCGGAACATCTCGTAAGAGTATTTAGGCTGTCGGTAAGCATCCATCACACCTCCATAGAACGGATCGGGATGATAGCCGCGCTGATGGTCGAAAGAGTGCCACAGGCAGCCGCCTATATGTTGCGGCGGATTGCAGTGAAGGGTCTGCAGGCACGTATAGGGGTAATCGGGCGACGCATAATGGACTGCCTGAACGAGCATCGGGTATTCTCCCCATCCTCGCGCGACACGGCTCGGAGAGTTGTGTGAATTCCAGTTGTCAACGTTGTCGCCCCATTCACGAGTGAAATATGAGATAGAGGGATCCATCTCGGGACGCGATTCCTGAGGAGAGGCATTGACGGGATGAGAGAAACGGACCTTGAAGAACTCCTTGCCGCGGGCTTCATTGTCGCATGCCGAGACTGTGGCTCCGTTCGGGAATTCCTCATCGACAATTTCCACCGTCCGTTTTGCGAAATCTTCGGGATACCAGGTCTCGTTCAATATCGGTTCCCACATCCACACTGAAGGATGGTTGCGGTCACGGCGTATCATGTTGCGGATATCGGAATATACTCTTTCTGCAAATTCGGGACTGTCGTTCCAGAACTGCCAGCCCGGAGTGTTGACGATGACAAACAGTCCGAGCTCGTCGCAGGCATCCATGAACGCGGGATCCTGCGGACAGTGGGCGTTGCGGATGACCCGGAAGCCGGCATCGCGCAATTTCTTGGCATCGCGCCAGTGAACGCTGTTAGGCACAGCATTGCCGACAACGGCGAAATCCTGATGGCGGTTCGCGCCGACGAGCGGTTCTCCGAACGGTTTGCCGTTAAGCCAGAATCCTTCGGCGCCCCTGAATTCCACGCTTCTGATACCTATGCGTTTACGGAGTGCGTCAACCGTTTTGCCGTGTGAATCTTCGATTCTGGCTGTCAGCATATAGAGAGAAGGGTCGTCCGGCGACCATAGAGAGGGTTTTTCAACCGGAAACGCTACTGAAACATTTGCGGTCTGCCCGCTCCTGACTGTGAACCGGCCCGACTGTTTTTTTAATTCTTTGCCGTCCGGACCTGTCAAGATGTATGTAATCTTACCTGAAAAGGTTTTCTTTCCGTCGTTACGTATGTGGGCCTTGATGTCAGCACGCGCCGATTTTTCCGAGACATCACTGAAGTTTATCGCCAGCCCTCCGCCCGCGGTTACATTCTCATAATTGGGGTCGGTTATAAACACGTTGTCATGTGCAATCAGCCAGCAATCGCGATAGATACCTCCCATGTATGTGAAATCGAGAGCTTCCTGAGGCTTTCCGGGGGGATAGGAAGGGTCGTTGCTGTTGTCGGCCATCACGGCTATTACATTGTCCTTCCCGAACTGCAGTTTTCCGGTCAGATCTATTATTGCCGGCAGGTAGCCTCCATAATGGATCTTTTCCTCTTTGCCGTTTACATATATTCTGCTTTTCCCCATTATGCCCTCGAAATGCAGGAACAGTTTCTTTCCTTTGAGCGAGTCGGCAGGAGTGAAATGCTTTCTGTACCACACCACACCCTGATAATTCACACACCCGCTCGCCTCGGGAGGCAGTTCCTCTATTCCGTGGGGCAGATTGACCGTGGTCCAGTCCGAGTCATCGAGGGAAACGGACTGTGCGTTGACGAGGTCACCTTTATGAAAACGCCAGGCCGGATTCATGGAGAAAACATCTCTGCCGCTTTCAGGAACAGTGTAAAAACCGGCTGTAGAGAATTTCCCGGATTCAGCGTGGAGCGCAGAGCCGGTTGTCAGGAGAATGATGAGGAGCAACGAAATTTTCAGAAGTGTCTTATGCATGTGTCGTGATCTGGTTGATTGTCATGATGGTTTCTTGTTTTGCAAAGTTACGATTTGTAAAGCTATTATACAAGATTGGCTCTTCCATGATGAATTTTTTGCCGATGAAAGAAAAAATATTGCATTTTTGTGTTTATATATGATAAAAATGTGTATTTTTGCAAGCGAAAACTGGGTTTTGCTGACATTTGGCAAGGTTTTCCCAATAGGTTTAAACAAATTTCTAAGGTAAAAAAACAATTAGTTACAATGAAAGCTTCTGAAGTAATGTCTGACCTGCGCAGACGGTTCCCGAATGAACCGGAATATCTGCAGGCTGTAGAAGAAGTAGTCACCTCCATTGAAGATGTCTATAACGAGTATCCCGAATTTGAACGATATAATCTGATAGAGCGTCTCTGCATCCCTGACCGCATATACTCATTCCGTGTTTCCTGGATCGATGATCAGGGCCGTGTGCAGAACAACATGGGTTACCGAATCCAGCATTCCAATGCCATCGGTCCCTATAAAGGCGGTATCCGTTTCCACTCTTCGGTCAATCAGTCCATTCTCAAGTTCCTCGCTTTCGAGCAGACATTCAAGAACTCTCTGACCACGCTTGCCATGGGAGGCGCCAAAGGCGGAAGCGATTTTTCGCCGCGCGGGAAGAGCGACATGGAGGTCATGCGTTTCTGTCAGGCATTCATCACGGAGCTGTGGCGTCAGATCGGTCCTGACACCGATGTACCTGCCGGTGATATCGGTGTCGGCGGTCGTGAAGTAGGATATATGTATGGTATGTATAAGAAGCTTGCCCGCGAATTCACCGGAACATTTACCGGCAAAGGACGCGAGTTCGGAGGCTCTCTTATCCGTCCCGAAGCGACCGGCTACGGTAACGTTTATTTCCTTCAGTCGATGCTTGCACCCCGTGGAATAGACATCAAGGATAAGAAAGTGGCTATCTCCGGTTCAGGTAATGTTGCGACATATACGGCCGAGAAGCTTCTCCAGCTGGGCGCAAAAGTAGTTTCGATGAGCGACAGCGACGGAACAATCTATGTTCCTGACGGAATTACCCGGGAGCAGCTTGACTATATCTTCAAACTGAAAAACATCTATCGCGGCCGCATACGCGAGTTCGCCGAAGAATACGGTTGTGAATACTTCCCCGGCGAGCGTCCCTGGCATCGCGTCAAGTGTGACATTGCCATGCCTTCGGCCACGCAGAACGAGATCGATGGCGATGATGCCCGCGCTCTTCTCGCACAGGGCTGCATAGCCGTGAGTGAGGGCGCAAATATGCCTTCCACTCCCGAGGCGATCAAGGAATTCCTTGCTGCACGCATTCTTTATGCACCGGGCAAGGCGGCCAATGCGGGCGGTGTCTCGGTTTCCGGCCTTGAAATGGCCCAGAATTCCCAGAAACTCTCCTGGAGCGCCGAGGAAGTCGATAACCGCCTGAAAGGAATCATGGCTGAGATACATCATCAGTGTGAGCTCTTCGGCAAAGAGGCCGACGGATATATCAATTATGTCAAGGGCGCCAATGTGGCCGGTTTCATGAAAGTGGCCCGGGCTATGCAGGCACAGGGTATTCTCTAATCTGGAAACACACTTATCTACTCCATTATATACACTTCGTGAGTCGCCGGAATCAATAGTGTTTCCGGCGACTTGCTGTATATTTGTGTTTACTTAAATTAGCTGACATGGGCGCTTAAATTGCCCGTGATCGCGGTAATTTTGCAGTGTAAAACAAAACAAGTCAAACACTTCAAAAAACAGCGATCATGGCAACAATCTCTCTTACCGATGTCATTCATGCTACACTCCGTCTGCGCGGAATGTCATTGGCCACAATAAATGTCAGCGGAGTCTCTTCTTTTGCAGAAATCCTTTCGCGTCTGATGGCTGCCGCGACCGGAGCAATGCGCGGACTGGCAACGGTTGAGCTGAGAAATACTTCCCAGGGATGGTCAACTCGCCGCAACGTCATGGTCAACTGTGCGTGACCCCGCTCCAACACGTTGCATAACATATTCCACTACCTGTTCCGGTCTAAGCCAGACCAGTTCCGGATCCCGCTTGAGCCATGTCAGTTGCTTCTTGGCATAGACCCGGGTGTTTTTAGCTATTCTCGCTATCGCTGTTTCTCTGTCCATTTTGCCTTCCATCATGGCGAACAGCTCTTTGTAGCCGACGGTGTTGAGTGAGTTGAGATGCCGCCGGCTGAACAATCCGTCGGCTTCCCGTTCCAGTCCGTCGGCTATCATTCTGTCCACTCGCCGGTTGATGCGGTCGAAAAGTTCCGCCCTTTCAAGATCCAGTGCCACTTTTATTATTTCGAAGGGTCGTTTTTTAGTCTTGCCGGTGCATAGCGAGGAATAGGGCACTCCGGCCTGTAGTGAAACTTCTATAGCGTGGATTATGCGTTTATAATTGTTGGGATCGACTTTCCCCGCATATACCGGATCAAGACGCTGCAACTTGTCGCGGATCGCATCTATTCCTCCCGCTTCATAAAGGTCATAGACTTTGCTCCGGATTGAATCCGAAACCGTCGGCAGCTCGTCGAGGCCGCGCGTCACGGCATCGATATACATCATTGACCCGCCACACATCACTGCATAATTGTCTGTCCTGAACAAGTTCTCGAGCAGTGCGAGCGAATCGGCTTCAAAACACGCAGCGCTGTAATATTGATCCAGGTCGAGACACCCTACAAAATGATGAGGGACGGTCGAAAGCTGTTCCGGAGTAGGAGCGGCTGTCCCGATAGGAAGACCGCGGTAAATCTGTCGCGAATCCGCCGAAATGATATGGCAGCGGAGCCGCGAGGCGAGTTGTACCGCAATGTCGGTTTTTCCTGACCCTGTGGCTCCGGTTATGACGATCAGATATGGCATTTTGTCAAATATAATTAGCCTTTCGGGATAATATGCCCTCAGATAAACATCGGTTACTCAATAGGGTTGCCGTTGAAATCGATGCTCCGAGTTTTACCGTCGGCGAAATGCACTTCGATATATGCCGGAATGCCGTCGGCTATTTCAACGATTGTTATGTCGGCTGTTTGCTCCGAGTCTTCGACATAGGGATTGTCCGGAGTCGGACCTTCTACTTCGGCAAGAAGACGGGCATTATTGTGGCTGTCTATTCTGTAAACGCCAATCCAATGGATTTCGCGTCCTCCGCTACGCACGGTCAGGATTGTAGCGTCAGAATCGGGAACCTTGAACCCCGACACATAATCGCCAAGCATGGGCTCATGACCGATGAGAAGCAACCTGTCGGAATCCTCGTCCGTCACAGCCACTTCCACTTCAGTAGCCGGAAACCAGCAATGCAGTTCCTTTTCGAAATCGTCGCCTGTAAGAAAATAAAACTGGTAGGGTAGCTCGGCTACAATTTCGCCCCGGGAGGATTCAGGAGTTTTCTCGACAACCACTCCGGCGAACCCTGTCGAAGGTATAATGGAGAAAATTGCAGTCGTTAAGGCTGTCAGTTTTTTATTCATGTCAGATTGGCGGTTCAGCCTTCTGCCACAAGACGGGCTATCTCGACAATGACCTGAGAGGCTTTCTCCATCGAGGGAATCGGCACGAATTCATAGCGACCGTGGAAATTCAGGCCACCGGCGAAAATGTTGGGGCAGGGGAGACCCTTGAACGAAAGCTGGGCGCCGTCTGTTCCTCCGCGGATAGGCACCACTTTCGGTTCTACTCCGGCAAGTTCCATCGCCTTGATTGCAATGTCGATTATATGTTTAACCGGCTCGATCTTCTCGCGCATGTTGTAGTACTGATCCTTGATGTCAAGCGATGCAACGCCGGGGAATTCATGGTTTATCTTGCGGGTGAGATGCTCGAATTCTTTTTTGCGGCGCTCGAAGCGGTCGCGGTCATGATCGCGGATAATATATGTGAGAGTCGTTTTTTCTACAGAGCCTTCGATTGAGATCAGATGATAGAATCCCTCATATCCTTCGGTGTGTTCGGGCGTCTCCCAGCGGGGCAGCATGATCGCGAACTGATTGGCGATGCGGATAGAGTTGATCATCTTGTGCTTAGCATATCCGGGATGCACATTGCGGCCGGTGAAAGTGACGCGGGCAACGGCGGCATTGAAATTCTCATATTCCAGTTCGCCGATTTCGCCGCCGTCCATTGTGTAGGCCCAGTCTGCGCCGAAACGTTTCACGTCGAATTTGTGGGCGCCCTGACCGATTTCCTCGTCGGGATTGAAGGCTATGCGGATGTCTCCGTGCTTTATTTCGGGATGATTCATGAGATAGTCCACGGCTGTGATGATCTCGGCGATACCGGCTTTGTCATCGGCTCCGAGAAGAGTGGTGCCGTCTGTCACTATGAGGTCCTGTCCCTTGTAATGGTTCAGTTCGGGGAATTCAGCCGGGGAGAGAACAATATTTTTCTCCGCGTTGAGCGTAATGTCGCCCCCGTCATAATTCTTCACTATGCGCGGATTGACATGACGTCCCGACATATCGGGAGATGTATCGAGATGGGCTATGAATCCGACGACCGGGAGATCTCCTTTCGGGCTGTTCCCGGGAAGGGTGGCCATCAGATAGCCGTTTTCATCAAGTGAAATATCTTTCAGCCCCATGGATTGCAGTATCTGCTCGAGATGTTGGGCGAATATCATTTGCCCGGGAGTTGAGGGCGTAAGGTTTGTCAGTTCGTCGCTCTGGGTGTCGAACTTCACATAATCTAAGAAACGGTCAACGACTGTCATATTCGGTATAGGATTAAAGATACCGCAAATTTAGCCATTATCCTTTCAATCCACAAGTAAAAGACTCAAAAATCAGTGGAAAAATGAAGGCGCGGGAATGTAGAGCCCGAGTGTCAGACCGAAATTCCAATGACCTTCGGGCGCTGTGGAGTAGTGGGTATAAGCCGAGACGGAAGCGAATTTCATCTGAGCCACGAATCGTAATTCGCCATAAAATTCAGGGTCATGCCACGGTCTCCCTAAAATCGCTTCTCCATTCTCTCCACATTTTACCGCTCTGTAGGGCATATACCCTTCGAGCAGGCCCCTTAACTGCAGGAACTGGCTGATTTTCAAAACCGGTTCCAGACCTATGACACCGAACTGACGGCTTCGGAAGCCTCCGGCAAAGACATTTGCCATAGATGCTGCGGGCATATAGGAGGGCAAAGCTGCTATTGATGCCAGATAGGATGGCAGGAGTTTGTCGGTTGTGGCGGCTCCCGTAAATTTCGCCCCCATGACAAATCTGTCGTTAACCGGAATATAATGCACAAAATAGATGTCAAGGCGACCGGAAGTCCTGTGGCGTTTGAAATCAGGAAAAGCTATGGCTCCATCGGTGTCATACATTTTGTAGGAACCGGTTAGCAGCTGCACGGATGCCTTGCAATGATGCCCGGCTGTAGGGTAGTTCCGGTTGTCAAGAGTGGAGTGTTCATACCGGCTGATGAGTTGGAAAAGGGTCCGGTGGAGAGATGAAACCGGATCCATATCCATGATTTTATTCGGTGTCTCGTCTTCTATCTGACCAACACCTATGCCTATTTCGGTTTTCCCTTTCCTTCCGGCAGCCACTCCATACGTTATACGTCCGAAATATTGGTCCGTTATCAGTCTTGTGGCATCCGATGACTGGAAGAAGTATCTGTCACTTGGATAATATTTCTGTCTGGAGGCCACGGCAAGCAAGCCGATTGCAGAAGGATTGTCACGCATCAGCTGAAACTGGAGGCCGGCTTTGGCTGCAAGATAGCTTTGTCCTATCCATGCGCTCGCTTTCATGTCGAGCGAATTGAAGTTGAGCGTACGGAAACCTCCCGAAAGATAAAGCATCGAATTGGTGGTGGTCGTGAGGTAGCCACTGAAAGTCACATTGTAATCGTTTTTTACATTGGCCTTGAGCCGCAGGTCGAAAAGCCCGGAATCGTAGTCATAATGGGCTCGTGGAATCAGGTTTATGAATTTTCCGGGAGTTACAGCGCGATAATATCCGTCGCGTGCCTGTGCGAGAGATATGGTGTCGCTATGGTGTTTCCTGAAAAGCGACCGTATGTAGCCGTTCTGCGAGGGTGTGCCTCCGTTGACTTCCACGTGGCCGAATCTCAGTTTTGGAGTCTTAGCCTTGAATTCCTTACGCTTTGCCGACACCTCCGCCGCACTGCGGCGCTGCGGAATTCTTGATTTTATGGAGTCCATCATCGATATGGCGTAGTCGTAGCCTATGCGGTAAATCTCCCTTGCTTTTCCGAAATCAAGCAACCCGAACCGGTCAAGATCCATTTTCAGTCTAAGGCCTGCTGAAGGGGGGACAGAGTAGTCGCTGTATTGCATGATCAACGACTCGAGCTGATCCATCATGTTGGCGTCCGGCTCGTCAGGGGTGTTTCCGCTGCTGACATCCACGCCTATCATTACTGCCGGTTTGAATTCCGACAGCATTACATCGACCGGAAAATTATCGTAGATGCCGCCGTCATACATAGGCCTTCCGTCTATTTCCGTGGGATGGAAAACCATAGGGAAACTCATTGACGCACGGATGCATTGCCCGAGATCGCCTTGCGAGAAGATCGCCTTGCGTTTGCGGTTCACATCTGAGGCTACACACCGGTAGGGGACCATCAGCTTGTTGAAATCCGAGCCGCATTGCGCGGTGTAGGGCGAGAAAAGTTCCATGAAAGCGAAATTCATGGCTATGGGATTGATGAGCGACGTTGGAAGGTCAGGCCCTCCACCGTTTTCACGGCTCCCGCCTTTGCCCAACGACAGGCTGATCAGTGATGGGGATTCCTCCTGCTCGAGAAAATAGTAGGTGTATTGAGGATCAAGTGTTCCTGTTGACCAGTAACTGAATCCTTCAGATTCAATGAGTTCCATCATTTCCTGTGTAGTGTACCCCATGGCGTAGAGGCCTCCTACAATCGCGCCCATGGAAGTGCCCGTGATGCAGTCTATGGGGATGCCGTTGTCTTCGAGTGCCTGGATCACTCCGATGTGGGCTATGCCTTTAGCGCCTCCTCCGCTCAGGGTAAGGCCGACAGCCTGAGGCATGGGATGAGGTGCGCCGCCGGTAGGAACCGTGTCGGCCGGGATTGCGGCCACCGCGACAGCGGTGGAAAGCATCAGAATCGAATATGTGACGAACTTTTTCAAAAAATAAAAAATATGAAAGACGGTTATGAATGTTAAACGCGCGACTGCTTTATTATGTTGAGGAATTATTGTAATTTTGCGTCTGGAACTACATCTATTCTCTCCGTCAAACGAATGATCCCAACAATTTGATGATGTCACAATACCAGTTAGATAAACTCGACAAAAGGATTCTGGAGATGCTGTCGGTAAACGCTCGCATCCCCTTTCTTGAAATTGCGCGGGAGAACAATGTTTCAGGTGCGGCGGTCCATCAGCGCATCCAGAAACTGACTTCGGCGGGAGTGATAAAAGGATTCGAGACTCTTATCAACCCGGCCGCTCTCGGTTATGAGACATGTGCCTACATAGGATTTTTCCTTGCCAATCCATCCGATTCCGAACGTGTGACCAAAGCTCTCTATGAAATTCCCGAGGTGGTGGAACTACACTACGCCACGGGTAAATATGATCTTCTGGTTAAACTCTACGCTCATAATAATTCCCATCTTCTCCAGCTTATCCATGACCGCCTGCAGCCTCTGGGTGCAGGGCGCACGGAAACTCTGATTTCCTTCAAGGAGGAGTTCCGGCGTCCTATTCCGGTCAAGATTTAAAGTCAAAACTAATAATCATGAATCCCGAAAATAAGAGACTGAAGGAAGCGGCCGTCGAAGTAGCCCGTATGGCCGGAGATGTTCTGCTCGGTTATTTCCGGTCGGATCATCTCAAGGTCCTTACAAAACTGAACGAGAGCGACATTGTGACGGAGGCTGATAAAGCCTCTGAAAGTGTCATTTTGCGTTATCTCGGCGAACATTTCCCCGACCATGCCGTTCTGTCGGAAGAATCCGGCGTTTCGGGAGGCGACGCGGATTATCAGTGGGTCATCGATCCGCTTGACGGAACTACCAATTTCCGTTCGGGACTTCCGAATTTCAGCGTTTCCATAGGTGTGAAATACAGAGGCGAGACTGTGGTGGGAGTGGTCTATGCTCCTTACCTTCGTGAACTTTTCTGCGCGGAAAAAGGCGGTGGCGCAACTTTGAACGGTAAGCCCATACATTGTTCCGCTATTGCTTCGATAGACCGTTCGGTTCTTGCCACTGGATTTCCGGTGGATAAAAATGTCAATCCCGACAATAATCTCGATAACGTCGCGCGTATCCTTCCGCTTATCCGAGGGTTGCGTCGCCTCGGTTCCGCGGCGATCGACATCTGCTATACGGCAGCCGGTTTTCTGGAAGGGTACTGGGAACTCAATCTCCATGAATGGGATGTCTGCGCCGGACTGCTGATTGCAGCCGAGGCGGGATGTGAGTATTCCTGTTTCCGGTCGGATCCTGCCAGAAATATCTGTCTGGCTGTGGCGGCTCCCCCGATTTATAAAATTATAATAAATGAGTTGCGATGACTCCGATGATTATCGCAGGACTTTGTTCAACCGCCTGTCTCCGCCACATTGTTGAGGAGGCCGTGGCCCCGTGGCTGTTCCTTCAGACCGATTCCCGGCCGGATGTAGAGGCTTCGGCGGGTGCAATGGACCGCATGGTCCGCGTGGCTGAAGAGACCGATGCCGCAATGGTTTATTCTGACTATTTCAGTCATGACGCTGTCTGTTGTCTGAACGATTGTCTGGAAGGCTCGGTGAGAGATGATTTCGATTTCGGACCGTTGGTAATGGTTCGCGCCGATGCATTGAAGGAAATAGTGGAGAGCATGCCGGACTATAATCATGCCGCATGGTATGCCGCGCGACTTTCTCTTTCAACCGTCGGGCCGATAGTTCACGTTCCCGAGCCTCTTTATTCTGTCGGGAATGTGGCTGAATGCGGCGGACAGTTCGATTATGTCAATCCCCGCAACCGTGAGGTGCAGCTTGAAATGGAGCAGGCTTTCACGGCATATCTCCGGCAGACAGGCGCCTGGATTGCGCCCCGTCACGAAGAAATTGATTTCACCGGCGATTATCCCGTGGAGGCTTCCGTTGTCATTCCGGTAAAGAATCGCGTATCCACAGTGGGCGATGCTGTCAGAAGCGCGCTCGCGCAGGAGACTGATTTCGATTATAATGTCATAGTGGTGGATAACCACTCCACTGACGGCACGACGGAATTGCTCAGAGAGATGGCCTCGCAATCGCCGAGGCTGATACATATAGTCCCGGAATCAATGACCTTAGGAATCGGCGGTTGTTGGAACGAGGCGCTCTGCTCGAAATACTGCGGCCGATTCGCCGTGCAGCTTGACAGTGACGACCTCTATTCTTCGACTTCGGTTCTCTCGGCGATTGTCGATTGTTTCAGACGCAATCATTGCGCGATGGTTGTGGGATCATATAAACTTACGGATTTTAATCTCGAAACCATTCCTCCGGGTGTCATAGATCACCGGGAATGGACTGACGATAACGGGCCGAACAATCTTCTTCGCATAAACGGTATGGGCGCTCCGCGGGCTTTCTTTACGGGTATTGCCCGGAACCTGCGCTTCCCGAATGTCAGCTATGGAGAGGATTACGCGATGGCCCTCCGCATAACGCGAGGCTACCCTGTGAAACGCATTTACGATGTGCTCTATCTGTGCCGCCGCTGGGAGGGAAATTCTGATGCGTCTCTGACAAGGGAAAAAGCGAATCGGTTCAACTATTACAAAGACACGTTGCGTTCATGGGAATTGAGTGCGCGCCGTCAACTTAATCGTTGCCTCGATGTTTGACATAGAAGAATTATATGAACGGCAGTTCGCGATATGGCCACTGGCCCGCGAGAATTACCGGCGTCTTGCCGACTGCGACCGCATGACTGTTGGTGTAGGCGGCGAGAGCATCGTGGTGCAGTATAATCCCGCGAGAATAAGATCCTCTGCCGCTGATATAAGTGAAGACGCGATAGCCCGGCGCAGATGTTTTCTTTGTGCGGAAAACAGGCCTCAGGAGCAGATTTCGCTTGATTGCGGGGAATATGAGATACTTGTCAATCCTTATCCCGTCTTTGACCGTCATCTGACAATTGCTTTAAAGCGCCACGAAGATCAGCGCATTGTCGGCCGGGTCCGGGATATGATCGGGTTCGCGAAGGAATTGCCGGACATGACAGTTTTTTACAACGGGCCGCGCAGCGGCGCTTCAGCCCCCGATCATCTCCACTTTCAGGCTGTCCCGTCGGCGCCGCTTCCTTTATGGAGTCATCCCAGTGACTGGTCACCGGTAAAGACAATCGTTGTCAGCGGAACGGATGGTGACGAGGTGGCGCAACGTATCGAAGGCGCCCTTTGGAATTTGCGCCACGGAGAGGAACCGGATGTGAATCTTTACGTGCGTAGCGACCGTAAAGGCTTTATTGAAGCCGTAATCATCCCGCGTAAGGCTCACCGGCCGTCATGCTATGGTCAATCTTCGGGTCAGGCGCTCATTTCGCCGGCGTCGGTCGAGATGGCCGGGGTGATCATCGCACCGAGAGAAGCCGATTTCGCAGCATGCTCTGACAGTCAGTTCATTAGGAAGATATATGAGGACTGTGGTTATTCACGGTGTGAGATCCCCGAAATATCGGAGCGAATTCTGTCGGTCGGCATTGTGAAAGCGGAAAAACTTGATCTCCGCTTCCACGGGGCTTATTCCGGCCCCTTTTCATCCGGCCTGTCCGACAGAGATATTTCTGTCAGGGCTTTACCTGACGGACATATTGAATTCGACGGGCGCACTTTTGGCAAAGAGATCATTTTCTCTGCCGCAGAACCCCAATCGTCTTTCACCATCCGCGATGTCATGATCGGGATAGGTTTTCACTGGCAGCAACATGAAAATCAGTCATTTCACGGAGACCTGTCTCTACGTTGGCGCGACGGGATGCTTCAGGCTGTGAATCTGGTGCCTCTTGAAACCTATCTGCGAAGCGTGGTTTCCTCCGAAATGAATGCCGCTGCGCCCGAGGAGTTTCTGAAGGCTCATGCGGTCATTTCCCGAAGCTGGGTCCTCGCCCAGATCGAACCTCCGCTGAAATTTCCTGAGGATGCGTGCCGGGAAACTCCTGAAGAAACCGTACGCTGGTATGATCATGAGGCACACACGGATTTCGATGTCTGTGCCGATGATCACTGTCAGCGCTATCAGGGATGTACGAAGGCTTCGACTCCACAGGTCGAATCGGCTCTGGAAGCGACCCGTGGTGAAGTCCTCGCGTTCGGTTACGATTTATGCGACGCCCGCTTCTCAAAATGTTGTGGCGGGAAAACGGAACTTTTTTCAACTTGTTGGCAACCCGTCGATCCCTTATATCTGCCTTCAATTGATGATCCATATTGCGGACGTGCGTCGAAAGAGGTACTTTCCACAGTCCTGAACAACTATGATCTTGTCACAGACGGCTATTATCGCTGGACAGTCACTTACACAGCGGAAGAACTGCGTCAGATAATAAAGGATCGGACCGGCATGGACTACGGTGATATTCTGGAAATTGTTCCTCTTCATCGCGGACCTTCCGGACGCATCGACCGGTTGAGGATCCAGGGGGCTCTGAAAGACCGGATAATAGGAAAAGAACTTGAGATACGACGGACATTGTCTCCCTCCCATCTCTACAGCTCTGCTTTCACCGTGGAGTCGGGAGCGCCTGACCTTGGCGGAGTCCCGCGATCATGGACTTTTTGCGGCTCGGGCTGGGGCCACGGAGTCGGACTGTGTCAGATCGGAGCGGCAGTCATGGCCGCGGAAGGACATGGCTATCGGGATATTCTGAATTTCTATTTCCCAGGGACTCGTTTGATAAAGCTTTACTGAGATGGCATCTGATAAATTTCGTTCCGGCTGGTGGTGGGTCCCGTCGCTCTATTTCGCGGAAGGCCTGCCATATATAGTTGTTATGGCCCTTGCGGGTATCATGTACACCCGCATGGATGTAAGTAACGCTGAAATGGCTTTCTATACTTCATGGCTCATGCTGCCATGGCTTGTAAAACCGTTATGGAGCCCTATCGTGGATGTCATTTCCACAAAACGCCGGTGGGTGATAGCAATGCAGTGGCTTTTGGCGCTGTCGCTTGCATCGGTTGCCTTCGCGTTGCCCGGAGCGGGATGGTTCAGGTTCTCCATGGCTTCCTTTTTCGCGATAGCCTTCCTGTCGGCTACACACGATATAGCCGCTGACGGATACTATATGCTCGGGCTTGACACTGATGGACAGTCGTTTTTCGTAGGGATAAGGACCACATTTTATCGGGCTGCGATTCTTTTCTGTCAGGGACCCGTGGTGATGGTAGCGGGTTATCTCGAGGAAAGCACGGGAAATATAACCTCGGCATGGACCTGGACTTTTTACGGTCTCTCTGCCCTGTTTCTTCTCTTCGCTCTGTATAATTCAGTGGCGATGCCGCGTGTGGAGCGCACGGGCAATCTCTCTCCCGGAGTCAGGGAAGTCGTCCGCGAGTTCGGGGAGTCCTTTGCTTCATTTTTCCGCAAGCGGCATATTCTCGCGGCGTTGGCTTTCATGATTCTATACAAACTTCCCGAAGCGCAGATCATAAAAATGATCAATCCGTTTCTGTTGCATCCTGAATCGCGTGGGGGGCTCGGCCTGACAACTGCCGAGGTCGGGGTCGTCTATGGGACTCTGGGGGTTGCGGGACTTCTTCTCGGAGGGATAGTCGGAGGTATCGTAGCGGCGAAAGGGGGCCTGAAACGGTGGTTGATGCCTATGGCGTGGAGCATGTCGCTGACCTGTCTGGCGTTCGTATATCTTGCATTTGCTAAAGACCACAGCATGGCCGTGGTGTCCGGTTGCGTGTTTGCCGAGCAGTTCGGCTATGGTTTCGGAGGCACGGCCTACATCCTCTATCTCATACATTTTTCCTGCGGTCGCTTCAAAACATCGCATTACGCTATATGCACCGGGTTCATGACCCTCGGGTCGATGCTCCCGGGAATGGCAGCCGGATGGATCGAGGAACAGCTTGGATATGGATTGTTTTTCCTATGGACTATGGTTTGCTGCATAGCTACCATACTTGTGTCTATGCGGGTGAAGCGTATAATATAGCAATAAGAGCCGGTTCGATAATAAATATTAACGTCAGGGTCGCATAGTGCGGAGCGATTTTTGGTCTGCGAGGAAGGAGTGTACTGGATGTACACGACTGACGAACAGGCTGAAAAGCGCCAGCGCTATACGATGCGGCAGTAATTTCCATTCAACCCAAAGGGGAAATGGTATTGGGCTGTGTTATATCTCAGTAACACAAATTATTGAGCCCATGAAAATAAAGTTTAAACGCAGACAGCGAAATCGAATCCGCAGGTTCCTGTCGGGCTTTCACGGAAAGGAGAGGACAGACCTCTACAGGGTATTCACAGCCATTGCATATCTTGTTTACACCGGCTGTCAGTGGAAAATGTTGCCCCGATACTATCCACCGCCCGGGACGGTTTATTATCATTTCCGCAAGTGGAGTGAATCCACGAATCTCGTATTTTTTCTGCGCAGACTGGTGGGGGACAGTCGCCGCAAGATGGGGTGACGGCTGCGTTGTCGAATGTGTGAAATCCAATTTCGGTACGGCTGAATTTCGCCCGCTTTCAGGCCGTTGGGTGGTGGAACGCACAAATTCATGGCTCGAAAATTATCGGCGGCTTTGCCGGAACTATGAGCGTTATCTGTCATCGGCCCGTGCAATGACTTATCTTGCCGCGATACTTTTCATGCTCCGGCTGTGCTGACTGACAGTCACATTATGCTCCATCTATTTTTTGACGGGACGGAAGTTACCTGCCCCCCCTGACGTTAATATTTATTATCGAACCGGCTCTAAAAAGGGCCGGCTTCTCCAAATGAAGAAACCAACCCGGCGAAGAGAGACAAGAATGAGCATCATTTTAACCGCTGAAGGAGGAAGATTGTTCTGTCATTCGGACTAATTGCTGAATAACGGGATTATGAGTTATTGGCCGGTTTTGTAAGAGGGTGCTGCTCAGTTCCATAAAAAATTAATTCGTTTTATTTCAATTACAAATTCTGTATATTGGAGAAAAAAGCGTATATTTGAGCAAATAAAAAATATAAACCGACATGCGAATAGGAACTCTGATCGTAGGAGCAGTCGCCGCCCTGCTACCTCTGACTTCTCTGGCGGCAGTGGTGACTCCTAATGATATCATTCCGCGACCTGCACAAGTAAGCGTTGTCAAGGGAGTCTTCAGATTGCCCTCTCAGGCAACGTATTTCATCAAAGGCGACGGATCGACGCTGGCTAACTATCTTTCGGATGAAAAGGAAAAGTTCACACCGGCGCAGAAAGCATCCAAAGCCGACTTATTGTTTGAGATAACCGGTGGAAAAGGAGAAAATTACACACTTGAGATTACACCGAAGCAGGTTAAGATAAAAGCCCCTACGGCGGCCGGCGCATTCTATGGACTTCAGACATTGCTTCAGATGGCGGAACTGCCCGGTTCCGACGGTATCGCTTGCGGCAAGGTAAGCGATGCGCCGCGTTTCCCTTATCGCGGAATGATGGTTGACGTTTCACGCCATTTCCGTTCCCCTGAATTCCTCAAGAAACAGATCGATGCCATGGCTAAGATGAAGCTGAACAGAATGCATCTTCATCTGACCGATGCCGCCGGATGGCGAATGGAAATAGACAAATATCCCCGATTGACCGAGTTCGCCGCATGGCGCCCTGAAGCCAAATGGCAGGATTGGGCCGACAACGGCGCGAAATATTGTGAATCGACGCGCCCCGGAGCCTACGGCGGTTTTTATACGAAACAGCAGATGCGTGATCTCGTGAAATATGCCGCTGACCGAAATATAACCATCATCCCGGAAATCGAGGTTCCCGGCCATAGCAAAGAGGTTACCTCGGCTTATCCCGAATTGTCGTGCAGCGGTAAGCCATACGTGGATGAGGATCTGTGTATCGGAAAGGAAAAGACTTTTGAATTTCTCGAGGATGTCCTCACTGAGGTTATGGATGTATTCCCCTCGGCCCACATACACATCGGCGGCGATGAAGCTTCCAAAAGAGGCTGGCGTGATTGCCCTGACTGCAAGGCACGTATGGAGAAAGAGGGCTTGAAGAATGTTGACGAACTTCAGAGCTATGCCATCCATCGTGTCGAGGAGTTTGTCAATTCCAAAGGACGCGACATAATTGGCTGGGACGAGATTCTTGAAGGCGGCCTTGCTCCTAACGCCACCGTCATGTCATGGCGCGGAACCGAAGGCGGCCTCAAGTCCATCGCTGCCGGTCACGATGTCATAATGACTCCCGGAGAATTCTGCTACATAGATTACTGTCAGGATGCTCCGTTCAAGGAGCCTATCTCGATTGGCGGTTATACGCCGTTGAAGAAAGTGTATTCCTACGAACCTCTCGACTCGAGCATCTCTGCCGACAAAGCCCATCATCTCCTCGGAGTCCAGGCCAATCTTTGGGCTGAATATATTCCGACCGACGAGCACGCTGAATACATGTACTACCCGCGTACTATGGCCATTGCCGAGATAGGATGGTCAACTCCAGAGAAGAATTATGACGACTTTCTGCGTCGCGCTCTTTCGCTGACCGAACGGCTCGATTCCCTCGGTTATAACGCGTTCGACCTCAAAAACGAATTCGGTGAACGAAAAGAGAGTCTTGCACCCGTGCGCCACAAGGCGATAGGGAAAAAAGTTACCTATAACAAGAAATGGGCCGATCCTTATCCCGGCACTCAGGAAGCCACTCTCGTCGATGGTGTCCGTGGTGGATGGACCTACGGTGGAAACAAACGCTGGCAAGGATTCTTCAGCGATTTCGATGTAGTCCTCGATATGGGCGAAGTGACGCCTCTGAATTCCATCGCTATCGACTTTATGCAGGCTCCCGGAGCTTGGGTGCATCTGCCGGAAAAAGTGGAATTCGAACTTTCCGACAATGGCGTTGACTTTACTCCCCTTGAAACCGTCTGGAGCGAAGTGGATCCTTATTATCCGAAAATATTGATGAAAGACTATGTCGTAACTCCGGCTCCCGATACAAAAGCACGCTATATCCGCATAAAGGCCAACCGCATCAAGCGACCCGACGGAAGCGCATGTCTGTTTACCGACGAGATAATAGTCAACTGAGAATGTCAATCACCGCAACGGTTAAAAATGAAATCCCAATAACTAACTGATATGAAAAAACATAATTTTTATGCCGGGCCTTCAATTCTAAGTCCCTACACCATTAAAAACACAGCCGACGCAATCATCAATTTTGCCGACACAGGTCTTTCCGTGCTCGAAGTATCTCACCGAAGCAAGGAATTTCAGGCAGTCATGGATGAAGCGGTTGCTCTCGTAAAAGAACTTCTCGAGATTCCCGAGGGGTATTCGGTCCTTTTCCTCGGAGGAGGGGCAAGCCTGCAGTTCTGCATGGTGCCCTTCAATCTTCTTGCTAAAAAAGCCGCATATCTCGAAACGGGAACATGGGCTACGAATGCCATAAAGGAGGCGCGTCTTTTTGGAGAGGTTGATGTTGTCGCTTCCTCACGCGATGCAAACTTCTCTTATATTCCTAAAGATTACGTCATCCCTGTTGACGCCGATTATTTCCATTTCACTTCCAACAATACAATCTACGGAACCGAAATGCGTTACGATCCGGAAAGTCCGGTGCGTCTCGTGGCCGATATGTCAAGTGACATCTTCTCCCGCCCCGTCGATGTATCCAAGTATGACATCATATATGCAGGCGCTCAAAAAAATCTCGCGCCTGCGGGCGTAACTCTTGTCATTGTACGTGATGACGCGCTCGGACATGTTGACAGAGCCATCCCGACAATGCTTGACTACCGCACTCATGTGAAAAAAGGCTCGATGTTCAACACGCCTCCCGTATTGCCTATATTCTCCGCACTCCAGACCCTCCGTTACTACAAGGAACTCGGTGGAATCCGCGCCATTGAAAAGATGGATGTTGCCAAAGCGACAAAACTTTATGAGGCGATAGATGGCAGCCGCATGTTCGAGGGCACTGTAACCGATCCTGCCGACCGTTCGATAATGAATGTCTGCTTTGTTATGAAAGCGGAATACAAAGATCTGGAAAAGAGCTTTATAGATTTCGCGTCGGAGCGTGGCATCGTCGGAATAAAAGGCCATCGTTCGGTCGGCGGCTTCCGTGCGTCGCTCTACAATGCACTCCCCATGGAAAGCGTGGATGTGCTTGTCAAGGCTATGAATGATTTCGAAGCAACCCATTAAACTGTAAGAATATGAAGGTACTTGTTGCTACCCAGAAGCCGTTTGCCCCTGTAGCTGTCGAGGGCATACGTGAGGTTCTCGATGGAAAAGGTCATGAGCTGGTTCTTCTTGAGAAATATACCGACAAGAAGCAGCTTCTCGATGCAGTGGCCGATGTGGCTGCTCTGATAGTTCGCTCCGACAAAGTCGATGCCGAGGTGCTTGACGCCGCCGAAAATCTGAAGATTGTTGTCAGGGCCGGAGCAGGATATGATAACATCGACTTGCAGGCCGCTACCGAACATGATGTATGCGTGGAAAACACTCCGGGCCAGAATTCAAATGCTGTAGCAGAACTGGTTTTCGGAATGACCGTCATGGCAGTACGCAATATGTATGACGGCACTTCCGGAAGCGAGTTGCGGGGCAAAACCCTCGGAATCCATGCTTTCGGTCAGGTTGGCCGTAACGTGGCCCGCATAGCCGGAGGTTTCGGCATGCAGGTGAGCGCTCTTGATCCTTATTGCCCTGATTCTGTAATGGAGGACGCCGGTGTAAGTCCCGTGCATGACATACGCGAGCTTTACAGCCGTAACAAATTCGTTTCGCTTCATATTCCCGCTACCCCGGAGACTACCCGTTCGGTTGGATATGATCTCATAACCCTCATGCCTAAAGGCGGAGTCCTGATAAATACGGCCCGTAAGGAGGTGATCGATGAAGACGGTTTGCAGAAAGCGCTCCGCGAACGTCCTGATCTGAAATATGTTGCGGATGTGAAACCTGACAATGCCGACGCATTGCTTGAGGAATTCCCCGGACGAGTGTTCTTTACACCAAAGAAAATGGGTGCTCAGACTGCGGAAGCCAACATCAACGCCGGTATTGCCGCAGCGCGCCAGATCGCTGAATTTTTTGAAACGGGCGCCGCTCCATTCCGTGTCAACAAATAACTCATGAATTGCGGCCGGCGATTGCCGTGCGCAGCTCATCAGGCTTAAAATATTTTGCAGCCACCCTCGAGATTGTCTCGGGGGTGAGTTGTGTTATGGCTTGAAGTTTTTCCTCGAAATAGCCGTCAGGTATGGATGCTGTCAGCTGAGAGATATGGTAGTCTATGATTGAAAATGGAGAGTCGAGTATTGCAGCCTGAGAGGAGAGCAACGACTGCCGCAGCCGGGTGAGTTCCGAGTCGGCCGGTGGTTGGGAAATCATTTTTAGAAGCTCTTTCTTCACTTCATTGCAGAGACGTTCCACATTCCTGCAGTCCGTGTCGGCCTGAATCTGGATATAGGCGCCTTCCTCGCTGCCCAGAAGAGAGGCTGATATGCCGTAAGTCAGTCCGAGCCGTTCCCTTATTTCAAGCATGAGCCGGCTGCCGAAATATCCTCCCAGTGCGCTTACGGCTATGTGGAGCGGTATGTAATCGGGATGGTTGCGCCCGACGGCAGGCAGAGTCATCACTATGGAACTCTGTTTCGCGTCTTTCTTTACGATTTTTTCAACCGTCCCTGCAGGGGCGGCATGAAAAGGAACTATGTTCGCTTTATAGGTGCTGTTGCCCTTCGGTATGTCGGAAAAAATTTCCGCCACTGATTCCTCGACCTCCCGGGTAATCATGCCTGAGAGGAATATTTTGCTGCTTTCCGGGTGTAAGTTCGCTGCAAATGCATCGGCAAGAGATTTCGAGGTTATTTCTCTTATTTCCTGTGGGGTATCTATGCGTGCTCCGGGGTGGCCTTTCCCTTTTATCAGGGCGTCGGAAGCGGCCATGGCCATGAAATCCACGTCGGTCAGGGCCACTTCTATGTTCCTGGCAAGAGACGCGCGCCTGACCTCAAGTGCTTTTTCAGGGAAAACCGGATTAAAGGCCATTTCCTTAAACACGGGAAGTGAGGAAGTCAATGTCGAATTGAGGGATCGCATAGCCAACGATAAATGATGGCCCGACGACGATATATTGAGCCACGAACCGTTGAAATCAAGCAGAGAGTTGATCTCTTCTCCCGAATATGAACGCGTCCCCTCCCGCCGCATGACGGCATTAAGCGCCGAATATCCCGGCGACGGGAACTCGCAGTCTCCGCCAGGCTGGACAAGCGTCATGTAATTGACCGGCTCGTCGCAGCGGTCGTAGATTATTATCTCTATTCCGGAAGGGAGAAGACGTCGTCTGACCGCAGGCAGTGTGAAGACTGTCATTAGTGAGACTGCAGGCGCTGTGGCTCTAAATTTGTCTTGTGGCTTCATATAGTTTTTCCAGATCGGACGGTGTGTCGATGCTTATTGTCTTGTTATCTGTAATTACGATCTTTATTCTGTAGCCGGCTGCAAGCCATCTGAGCTGTTCTAGGCGTTCCGCCTTTTCGAGTTCGGCTTCGGGCAGAGTGACGATCTCGTTAAGGACCTCGCGTCGGAAAGCGTAGGTCCCCGTGTGGAGATAGAATGGCGGTAAATGGATAGGTCGCTTCAGAGATGCGGGACTCACGTGAGGCAATACGGCGCGGCTGAAATATAGAGCGTTATTTCTGCAGTCCATGACCACTTTGGGATTATCGGGCGAGATCAGAGTGTCGATTCCTTCCTCCGGCTCGAAACGTCGGGCGAGTGTCGTGATTCCGGCATCCGATTCCCGGAGAGCGTCCGCCAGTCGGCGGATATCTTCCGGGGCTATCATAGGCTCGTCACCCTGAATATTTATGATAAAGTCGGGCCTTCTGTCAACCTGTTTCAGAGCGGCGGCGCAACGGGCGGTGCCGTTCGCAATCTCTCCCGACGTCATGACTGCCGTCCCTCCGGAGCTCTCCACTACGTCCGCTATTCGCCGGTCGTCAGTGGCAACATAAACATTTTCAAGCCCCAACGCCTCAGCCGCCCTGTCGAAGACACGACACACCATCGGGCGTCCGTCTATCTTGGCCAACGGTTTACCCGGAAACCGGCTCGAGGCGTATCTTGCCGGAATGATTCCGATTGTATCAGATCCCATAATCCTAAATCTCTTCTATGTGATGCAAAGTTACAAAATTAATCCTCCCGAACCAATTCCTCGCTCTGAGGGTTTGCAGCGGTTGAAAAAAAGTGAAAAATTTGCAGAGCCATCTGAAAAACACTAATTTTGTGTTTCAATTATTTATTGAACTTCACATGAATATCTGCAAGTCTTTGATAATAGCTTTAGCGGCTGTTTTTGCCGCGCCGTCAATGCTGGCCGCTGTCGATGCCGACGCTCTGGCCGCGTCAGCCGATCGGGAGCCTAAGAATGCTGCCCTGAATCTGAAAGCCGGAAAAGCTCTTTTTGAAAACGGCGATTACATAAAGTCAAAAAAATATCTCGAACGGGGTGGAAACGAAGCTCTGCCCTGGTTGGGGAAAATTGATTTTATCCAATACAGATTTAACGAGGCTGAGGAACGGGCACAGAAATATATCGATTCCAAGCACGATGAAAAGTCTCCGTCGCATGTGGCCGCAGAGCAGTTGATCGAGCGTGTGGAACTGGCCCGAACCATGCTTGACCGTGTGGAAAAAGTCATTGTGATAGATTCGATCGTTGTCGGCAAGAAAGATTTCTTCAAGGCCTACAGGATTTCTCAGCCAACCGGACGTATTACCGACAGCTCCGTCTTGCCTGAAAATTCCAAGTCGGCGAATCCCACTACGGTCTATGTCACTGAAAGCGGCGACCGTATGCTCTGGGGCACTCCTGACGCAGCCGGCAATGTAAACATAGTCGAGTCTTCCCATCTTGCCGACGGCTCATGGGAGAGCCCTCATGCCGTCAGCGACAATCTGCAGTTGGGATCAAACGCCAATTTCCCTTTTCTTCTGTCGGACGGCATGACCCTATATTATGCGAGCGACGGCGAAGGATCGCTTGGAGGATATGACATATATGTTACCCGCAATGACGGTGACCGTTATCTGAATCCTCAGAATATAGGCATGCCCTATAACTCGCCGCTCGACGACTATCTTCTCGCTATCGATGATGCCACCGGTGTGGGATGGTGGGCGACGGACCGCAACATGATTCCTGATTCTCTGACGATTTATCTCTTTGTTCCGCAGGAACTCCGGGACAATTACCCCGTTGACGGAACGCCTGACCTCGTTGACCGTGCGAGAATCACCTCCATGCGTGCCACTCACCGCGAAGGACAGGATTATTCCCGCTATCTGGATGTCGTCAGGAATCTCGCTCCATCCGGCACATCGGGTAAGACCGGGACTGAAACATTCGCTTTCTCGCTTCCCGACGGGCGCGTCGTCACTTCACTCAGCCAGTTCACTGAACCCCATGCCGCCGACCTGATGCGTGACTATCTCGAGGCTAAAAGGGAGTTCGATGCCAGAAACGACGCTCTGATGAAACTTCGCGAGGCTTACGGAAAAGGTGATAGATCATTGGCCGGTGAAATAAAATCGGAAGAAAACCAGCTCGAACAGTTCCGCGGTCGCCTCCGTTCTATGGCCAATGGCGTAGTGAAAGCCGAAACCGGTAACTGATATTAAAAAACCATATACATTTCTTGATGACAGCTTTTCTTATCTCTCTTGCAATCCTCGTCGGTGGATATTTCATCTATGGCATGTTCGTTGACCGCATCCTTGCCACAGACCGAAACCGGCCTATGCCGGCTGTGACGATGCGTGATGACATCGACTATAAACCTCTTGCTCCCTGGCGCGTTTTCCTTATCCAGTTTCTGAATATCGCCGGCCTTGGCCCGATATTCGGAGCCATAATGGGTATAATGTTCGGACCGGCTGCTTTCCTCTGGATTTCGCTCGGAACCATTTTTGCAGGTGGTGTCCATGATTTCTGCGCAGGCGTTATATCCATCAGGATGGGAGGCAAGTCTTTGCCCGAAATAGTGGGAAGCCAGCTCGGCAAGCCTGTCATGCAGTTCAGCCGCGTCTTCTGTGTTGTGCTCCTGATGCTTGTCGCTGCCGTGTTCGTCATTACTCCCGCCGGGTTGCTGACATCAATGTCGCCTGAATCGCTCGACACGACATTCTGGATAATCGTCATTTTCGCATATTATGTTCTTGCCACTCTGTTGCCGATCGACAAGCTTATAGGCAATATTTATCCTCTCTTCGGCTTCGCTCTGCTGTTCATGGCGGCCGGAATCTTATTTGTGCTTCTTTTCGGAGATGTCACCATCCCGGTCAATTTCACTTCGGGATTTGCCAGTCACAATCCTCAGGGTCTGCCCGTTTTCCCGATGATGTTTGTGAGCATAGCCTGTGGTGCGATCTCCGGTTTTCATGCTACTCAATCGCCTATGATGGCCCGTTGTATGACAAACGAACGCTATGCACGTCCCATTTTCTACGGGGCCATGGTTGCTGAGGGTATCGTGGCGTTGATATGGGCTGCAGCGGCCGTCGCCTTTACCGGCGGATACGAGCAACTGAGTGCTTATATGGCTGCCGAAGGACATTCGGCCGGATCGCTTGTCCATGACGTGTCGTTTGGCTGGCTCGGAAAATTTGGCGGCGTTCTTGCCGTGTTAGGTGTTGTGGCTGCTCCGATAACTACGGGTGACACAGCTTTGCGCAGCGCCCGCCTTTCTGTAGCCGACATGATCGGGGTCGAGCAGGGTAAGCTTTGGAAGCGTCTTGCGGTCGCTGTTCCTATTTTTGTCATCACGGCTCTGATAATGATGATGGATTTCAATGTCCTCTGGAGATATTTTGCATGGTGCAATCAGTCGCTCTCTGTGTTCACCCTATGGGCTGTCACCGTATATCTCGCCAGAAAGTCCAAGCCCTATATCATCACGCTGATCCCCGCATGTTTCATGACTGTGGTTACTGTCAGCTATCTTCTTGCAGCTCCGCGGCCCGAAGGTTTCGGTCTGGGACAGGAAATAGCTATAGGTGCAGGTGTTGTCATCGCCTGCATGCTGACATCCCTCTTCATATATTCGCGCAAATCGTTCACTCCGATCAACGAACCTGCCATTCAGAATGATTGATTTCAAGTCGATAATTTCTCGCACTGACAGGTATAATTTCCACTCCCACACCCAGTTCTGTGACGGACGCTTCCCCATGTCCGATTTCGCTGAAGCTGCTGTGGCGGCCGGATTCAGGCATTATGGTTTTTCTCCTCATTCGCCTGTGCCCATTGATTCGCCCTGCAATATGGCTCGTGATCTCGTGCCTGAATATTTTGCGGAAGTCGAAAGGCTCCGGGCCATTTACGGTCAGAAGATAAATTTCTACTGCTCTATGGAAATCGACTACCTCGGACCGGACTGGGGCCCTTCTCATCCATACTTCAGGGATCTTCCTCTCGACTACAGAATCGGGTCGGTTCATTTCATCCCCGACAAAACAGGACGCATGATAGACGTTGACGGCAGCCCTGACGGTTTCCGGCGCAAGATGGAAGAATCCTTCGGAGGAGACATACGTTATGTGGTCGATAAATTCTATGACCGTTCGATAGAGATGGTCATAGCCGGCGGCTTCGACATCATAGGCCATTTCGATAAGATAGGTTACAATGCCTCGGTCTATTCACCCGGCATAGAGAAAGAAGCGTGGTATGACCGCAGAGTCAGCGAACTCGTCGATGCCATACTTGATTCCGGTGTCGTGGTGGAGATCAACACCAAGTCGAGGGAAACTAACGGACGTTTTTTTCCTGCCGAGCGTTATTGGCGCAGGCTCCTTGATAATGACGTGACAATAGTGGTGAACAGCGATGCTCATTATCCGGCGCTTATAGATGCGTCAAGAGGCGAAGCGTTGTCCAGGTTGCAGGCATTATCATAAAGCATAAATAAAACGGAAGCGCAGGCACCCGTTCGGAGGCCTGCGCTTCTGTTAGTTCATGGATTTTCATTCAATGGCCTTGTCATTTTTGACATAGCCTGAGATGGCTTTCCAGCAAAGTACGGCTATGACGGCGCCGATAACGGGACCTACGACCATTATCCAGAAATCAGGCCAAGCTTCGGGACTCCACAGAGCCGGACCGAAACTGCGCGCCGGATTCACGGAGCAATTATCAACCGGAATTCCTACGATGTTGACGAGTCCGAGTGCCAGACCGATGGCAAGACCGGCGAATTTGCCGAAACCTTTGGCCGGATCGGTTGCGCCGAGAACAATAATGACGAAGAAGAAAGTGAAGAGACACTCCATCATGAGCGCCATGCCGGCATTGGCGCCGGGCTGGATGACATTTGTGGCGAGAGATGCGGCGCCTGTGGTTCCTCCGAATTCAAATCCCGGGGAAATGTTGACGAACCAATAGAGGAATCCCGCTCCGATTGCCGCGCCGATAAGTTGGGAAACCACATATCCGCAACACTCTCCGAATGACATGCGTCCGTCAAGCCACATAGCGATAGAAACGGCCGGATTAACATGACAACCGGAAATATTGCCGATACAATAGACCAGACACTGCAAAACGAGGCCGAAACAAAGACCAATTCCGAGCACTCCGATTTTCGGCCCGGCCAGAACCGCGCTACCGCAAGCTAACAGAACCAGAAACATGGTTCCGATACCCTCTGCCAGATACTTTTTCATAATAATATAGTGTTTAGTTATAAATATATGTTTATAATAAAAGACGAATAAGGCTTAAAATTTGTTCAATGACATATTTAGTTATTTATTTTTGCTAATTTTGCAGGTTGCTATGACTCGCTATCTGAAATGGCCATATAAGGTGTTGCGCTCATGTCTCATGATTGTCGTGGTGCTTGCTTTTTTGCTTCCGGCATCGCTCTATGTCGCGTTGTCATTGCCGGCTGTCCAGAGAATCATAGCGGAGAAAGCGGAAAAAGAGCTGACATCACTCCTGACCGTGGATGTCTCCATAGATGATCTTTCGATCGTCCCCTTCAACCGTCTCGCTCTCAAAGGAGTGATGGTGAAAGATAAGGAAGGAGAGCCGGCCGTCAGAATCAACCGTCTGGCAGCCGGAATCAGTTTGCCCGACTACCTGTTCCGTGGAAATATCGTTATCACCTATGTCGAGCTCTCGGGAATGGAGGCGCGCGTCTATCGGGCTGATCCTGACTCTCCCGTCAATATCCAGCCTATCATAGATGCACTCAAGCCTAAAGACAAGACAAAGCCCCCGACTCAGTTTGACCTGAAGATAAAAACGGCAGTCATCAGAAATTCATCCGTGACCTACGATGTCTTGTCGGTCCCTGACGATACCACTCGCTTCAATCCCTCACACATCCGGGTGAGCAACCTCTGGGCCGATATTGTTCTGCCGCGCATCAAGAACGACGATTTCACCATCGATCTCCGACGGTTCTCTCTGCGCGAGCGAAGCGGAGTCAAGGTCACGGATATGAAAGGGCTCTTTCACATAACGTCACATGGTCTGACCGCGAAAGGGCTGACTCTTGACCTGTCGGCAACCCATCTTGCTTTCGGAGACATTGACATCAGCTATGACAGCTACGATGAGCTTAAAAAACTCTGGAGTGACCGTCCGGTCGATATAGATCTGCTGGACGGAAGCTATTTCGGCTCGACTGATCTGGTTCCGTTTGTCCCTCAGTTGCGAGGCGTAGATCTTACATTTTATACTGAACTGCATGCTGCTGCGACGAAAAAGGATATCTCCATCGAACGGCTTGATTTGCGCACTTCCTACGGCGCTGAAGTGGCATTGACCGGCAGAGTCCTGAATCCGACGGTCCCTGACGAAATGGATCTTGACATCCCCGAACTTATAGTAAAGGCTGATGCCCCGAGAACACTCGATCTGATAGCTCGTTTTGTTTCACTTCCGCATAATGTCAGCGCCATGATAGCCAATCTCGGTTCCACTGAGTTGCGTGCGGATTTACGGGGAACGTTGAAAAAAGGTACAATCGACGGTTTTATAGCGGCTCTTCCCGGAAGAATCGACCTGAAATCGGATTATAGTCTCGGCAAAACTCCCTCAATAGCCGGAAACGTGAAATTTGACGGTTTCAGCGGCAGCTCTCTGATGAAGGGACTTGAAGAGCCCCTCGGCGATCTGGGCAATCTGTCGGCCGAGATGGATTATGATCTTACATTTAATGGAAAGATTCCTCAAGGTAAATTTAAGGCCGATGTTTCAGACATCGTTTATCGTGATCATCATTTTACCGATATCACCGCTAAGGCGGAGTCCCGTGGAAACAATTATTCGGGAAGCATCGCTGTGGATAACCCCGGAGTTTATCTTGATCTCGATGCCATAGCCACAATAGATGGTCCGCAGAAACATGTTTATCTCAATCTCGCCGCACGCGATGTCGAGCCCGCTCTGTTCAACATTGATCCTGCGCACCCCGAGCGCCGTTTCTCGGTTTATTGCATCGGTGAGTTCCGGGGTCCCGACATAGACAATATGGAAGGTGAACTCGATATAGATGATCTTTCCTACGGAAAGGCGGGAGAAGCGGTCTATCTTCAGGATTTTGATTTTGTGCTTGCCAATGACAATGGCTTCAAAACCCTGAAACTGAATTCCGATGTGATCGACGGCAATATCGAGGGTAACTACAGGCTTTCGGCTCTACCACGCATTTTCCGCAATCTGGTTTCTGGCGTCTTGCCCGCTCTGACTTCCAGAAACAACAGATCGTCAGGCTCTATCATGGATTCGGATACCGATATGCTCTCTTATGAATTCACGATAAAGGATACATCCCCGCTGGAACCTCTCGTCTCGCTTCCCGTTAAAGTAATATATCCTGTGAAGATCGACGGCGGACTCGACGCCTCCCGTCGCAAGATGAACCTCAGGCTCGACGCACCCTATCTCCAGCAAGGCAACAAACTCATCGAGAACACAACGGTGAGTGCGACGGTCCGTGGTGCAAGTGAAGTTGATTCTCTCCCACGCGCCGATCTTTCTCTTTCAACCATGTTGCCCACTAAAAACGGCCCGCTGACACTTCTGACTTCTGCCTTTGCTTCGGACAATCATCTTGATACCCGCGTGGAATGGAAAATCACCCGAAACAGGGACTATTCGGGCGATCTTAGTCTTTCCGCCTTGTTTGACCGCAACGAGGACCAAAGCCTTTCAACTCGACTTGACATCAATCCGGGAAAACTCGTCTTCAATGACACAGTCTGGACCGTTGAGCCCTCCGTGATCGATTTCAATGGTAAGCGCGCCGAGATCCACGATTTCAGAGTGGGCCGCGACCGTCAGTTCGTCAGCATTGAGGGGACGGCGTCGGATAATCCCTCAGATACCATCACGCTGACCCTCGAGGATGTCAATCTTGATTACGTGTTCGAGACTCTCGATATTTCCACCGCTATGTTCGGCGGAAAAGCAACGGGAAAATTCTATGCGACGGATCTGTTCTCAAAACATCCTAAAGCATTCACCGACGGTTTGAGAGTCAGAAATCTGACATATAACCATTCGCTTATGGGCGATGCGTTCATCAAATCATCCTGGAACCCTGACTCCAGAGCCGTTATGCTCGATGCTGACATAAAGCAGCCCGACGAACGCCACTCCTATATACGCGGAAATATAAAACCGATGGCCGATTCTCTTGATCTGGCCTTCGATGCCGATCATATCTCCATTGGATTCCTGCTGCCGTTCATGTCGGCGTTTGCCACGGATATAAGCGGCTATGCGTCGGGTCACGCAAGGCTCTACGGTAGCTTCAAGCTTATAGACATGGTAGGGGATGTCTATGGAGAGGATGTCAAGCTTACTCTCGGCTTCACCAATACCTCATATACCACCACCGACTCGGTAAAATTCCGGCCGGGACGAATCGACATACCCGGAATAACGATCCGCGACATGTACGGAAACACGGCCAAGGTTGACGGTTGGGTAACTCACGAATGTTTCAAATCACCCCGATTTGATTTCCGGGTGCGTGACGCACGCAAGCTTCTCGTTTATGATGTCAAGGAATCGCCCGAAACCCGTTGGTTCGGCCATATTCTCGGCTCGGGATCGGCTTCGATCAAAGGGGTTCCCGGGCTGGTGGATATATCGGCCAACATCACAACCGACGCAGGTTCCACTTTCACATTCGTTCTCTCGGATGAACTTGACGCGCAGGATTACAAGTTCATAACGTTCCGCGACCGCGACCGTGCACGAAAAGATTCCATAGCGCGCCTTAACGCGCCCCCCGAGATTGTAACGCAGCTCAAACAGCGCATGGCGGCGCAAAATCCCGAGTCGCCTCCGAGTATCTACAAGATCGACATAACGGCCGATGTCACTCCCCAGGCGCAGGTAACGCTGGTGATGGACCCCGTGGGCGGTGACAGAATCAGGGCCTACGGTTCCGGAAACATGCGTATGGCCTACGATTCCGCCAACGAGGATCTGCGGCTGAACGGCACTTACACCGTTGAACGTGGAAAATACAATTTCACGCTGCAGGATATAATAATAAAGGATTTCACCATAAAGGACGGCAGTTCGATTAAATTCAACGGCGATCCCTACGCTGCGCAGCTTGATCTGGCAGCGACCTACAGTGTGAATGCGAACCTTTCTGACCTTGACGAGTCGTTCCTCGCCGACAAGGATCTGAACAGGACGAATGTTCCGGTAAATGCCGTGTTGCTCGTGACAGGCGACATGCGCAGTCCCGACATAAATTTCGATCTCGAATTCCCCACGCTGACACAGGACGTCTATCGTAAAGTCCGCTCGATTGTCAACACTGAGGATATGATGAACCGCCAGATAATTTATCTGTTGGCTCTTAACAGGTTCTATACTCCCGATTACATGTCGGCGACAAAAGGCAATGAATTCGTTTCGGTGGCTTCTTCCACAATTTCCTCCCAGCTCTCCAACATGTTGGGCCAGCTCTCGGAAAACTGGACTCTCGCTCCTAATTTCCGATCTGACAGGGGTGATTTCTCTGATGTTGAGGTTGAAGTGGCCCTCTCGAGCCATCTGTTGAATAACCGCCTGATATTCAACGGTAACCTTGGCTACAGAGATAAGGCACTGAACAATAATTCATTTATTGGCGATTTCGATCTCGAATATCTTCTGAACCGTCGCGGAACGATAAGGCTGAAAGCCTATAACCGGTATAACGACCAGAACTACTATGTCAAATCGGCCCTGACCACGCAGGGTGTCGGCATTATGTTCAAACGCGATTTCGACAATATATTCTCTTTCCTTCGTCCGTTGAAAAAGCAAGTCTCGCAACCCGACTCTGTCAGCAAACAGGGCGGGAAAGGAAACAAGGCGGATTCGGTTGTCGCACTTCCGGCCGATACCGGAAAGCGGACTCAGCCTGCTGACAATGATTTTCTTATAATTAAAAAACGAGGCGACTGAAAGCCTCTGAGGATATATGGGTGTGAAAAGAGAAGAATCCTTCCATAGGCCTGAAAAGATGGAATGGCCCCGGCTTATATGTGACAAACGTTTCGGTCTTGAGGAATATCACGATTCCAAGCGAGGTATCAGAAGCGATTTCCTTCGCGACTATGACCGTCTGGTCTTTTCATCGCCTTTCCGACGTCTGCAGAACAAGACTCAGGTATTTCCGTTGCCTGGAAGTATTTTCGTCCATAACCGGTTGACGCACAGTCTTGAAGTCGCTTCGGTGGGACGTTCTCTGGCATCGGAGGTCGGTCTGCGCCTTAGCGCGAAATATGCCGGTGAACCGTGGGTCGAGGTCTTCTATGCGCTCGGCGAGATAGTCTCGGCCGGATGTCTTGCACATGATCTTGGCAATCCGCCTTTTGGCCATTCCGGAGAAAAAGCGATCGCGACTTTTTTCAGTGAAGGCCCCGGGACTGTATTACGTAACGAACTAACGGCTGCCCAGTGGGCCGATCTGACCCATTTCGAAGGGAATGCCAATACGTTCAGGCTTCTGACCCATCGGTTTAACGGGCGGCGTCCGGGAGGTTTTGCAATGACATATTCCATGCTCGCTTCCATCGTGAAGTATCCCCATGAATCTTTGCTTGCCGAGGCCGATCATCCGAAATTCGGTTTCTTTTCCTCGGAGAAAGAAAGCTTTGTCAAAGTCGCCTCGGAACTCGGAATGTTGCCTCAGCCCGGTCCTGACGGTGAAGTTCGCTATGCACGCCATCCGCTTGTCTATCTTGTCGAGGCGGCCGACGATATATGTTATGAGGTAATGGACATAGAAGATGCCCATAAACTCGGGCTTCTTGCCACATCGGAAGTCATCGACCGATTCTTTGCTTTTTTCTCCGAAGAGAGGAGACAGCGTATGCGTGAGGTGATGAAAAATGTATCTGATCCCAATGAGCGTATCTCATATCTTCGTTCGGGAGTCATCGGGCGTCTTGTCGAAGTAGCCTCCGACGCGTTTGTAGAGAATGAAGAAAAGATTTTGACCGGAACGCTTGAAGGTTCTCTGATCGATCATATCCCGCAGAGAGAAAGGGATGCATACGCCGGATGCAATGACCTTTCATGGGAAAAGATATATCGCTCGTCGGATGTCGTGGACATAGATCTTGCCGGAACGAGTATCATTGCTTTCCTTATGGAAAAACTCATACATGCGGTCAGGAATCCCGAGATGAATTATTCCCGGCTGCTTTTGTCGAAAGTGCCTCAGCAATATGAAATCGACCACCCGACGACCTATGGGAAAATACAGGCTGTCATAGACCATGTTTCCGGCATGACCGATGTATATGCTCTTGACCTCTACAGAAAGCTCAATGGAATGAGCTTGAAAATCAACAATTGAAACGATAATAATGGATAATCTTCCTTCTGATCCCGCCATACTGCTCAGTTTTCTTAACATGAAACTGCGCGACGAATTCGATTCTCCCGAGGCTCTTGTGAAAGGTCTCGACCTGGATGAGGACGAGTTTAAAGAATATATTACCCGACGCGGTATATCTTTTTTCGCGCCGGGTAACAGATTTGTTCTTGATTAGGATCTGACTGTTCTACAGTCGTTAAATCAGTCTGATCTGGAGTCCGTTGACCGTCAGTTGAGCGGCTTGGACGGATAGAGGCGTTCCCACCATGAGGGATCGTCCTGGAGATACTTCGCAAACCATGCGAAAATCGTTTCCTGCCATTGCATTCGTTTGTTATAGTCGAAAACCTGATGGTTGGCGTCCTTGACGGCCACGAATGCCGTGGGGCGGTTCAGGCGTTTCAGGGCAGTGAACATCTGCACGCTTTCGCTGAACGGCACGTTCGTGTCGGCGTCACCGTGGAGAAAGAGGAGGGGAGTGTGAATCTTGTCAGCGTTATAGAAGGGACTGCGCTTCACATAGAGGTCCTGTTGGCTCCAGGGATAGCTGTTGGCCATGCTGACTTCGCTGTAGGAGTAACCCCAGTAACCGTTGCCCCAGTAGCTTGAATGGTCGCTGATACCGGCGTGGGAAACTGCCGCGGCGAAGATGTCGGTCTTGGTCTGGAGATATTGGGTCATGAATCCGCCGTAGGAAGCGCCGATACATCCGATCTTCTTCGAGTTGACCCAAGGGTGTTCAGCCGAGAATCCCTTGACTGCTTCGATAATGTCGTCGGCTACCCCTTCGCCTGCAGTGTTGACGTGTCTTGACGCGAACTCCTGTCCGAAACCGGCGGCTCCGCTCGGATTGATCACGAGAACCACATAACCGTTGGCCGCATATACCTGATGTGGATAACGGCTTTCAAGCGTGCGGGTCGTCGGCGTGCATCCTCCATAGTAGTTGACGATCATCGGGTAGCTTTTCGAAGCGTCGAAGTCGGGCGGAAGCACGTAATAACAGGAGATTGAATCGCCTCTGCTGTTCTGGAATTTCCAGCCGTTTACTTCTCCCAGCTTGATTCCGTCAAGGCGCTTTGCGCTGAGATCCTCAACGAGGTTGTGGCGGTTGGTCTTGCGGGTGTCGAAGGAATAGATGCGGTCTGAATTCGATGCGCCCTGACCGAAATAGACTCCTACAGGTGCGTTGCGCGCCAGAGCGAAGTACATCACGTTCTCTTCGCGTGAATTGAGGTTCTCTATCTTTCCTGTAGAGGGATTGACGCGGTATAGATCAGACCGGTCGCCGTTGGACGCTTTTAAATATATCATGTTGTCCGCCGGATTCCATAACATCGATTCTACTGACGGGTTGAAATCGCGTGTAAGCGGAGTCACTTTGCGGCTCGCGAGGTCCATGACATATAGCTGGTAGTCATACATGCTCGGGGTCCTTCCTTCGGGAAGGTTTTTACCTACGCCCTTGAAAGCTTCCGGCGAACCTGTGATGGCTATCTGGGTACCGTCGGGCGAGAAACGTATTCCTCCCGTGAAGCCCTCGTTCTCGAAAATGGTGTCGGCTTTGTTGGTGGCGACATCTACGACGTAGAGGGACACAAGCTCGGCCGGACGCTGATCGACATGGTTCTCATGCACGCTGAGCAGTATCTTGCTGCCATCGCCGGAAATGTCCTGGACGTATGATCTGCGGTTGCCGAAAGTGACAGGGGAGGTGATGCCCGTGGCGAGATCATGCTTCATTATTTTTCCGCGCTGACGCCAGCCGGGCTGTCTGTCTTCGGGATGAAGGATTTCATACAGGTCGCGTGATTTTTCAAACGGCACTTCCTGCTGCTGGGTGTAGAGAATGTAATCTGAGTTGGGGGAGAGGATGAAGCTGGCTGAAGGAAGATTCTCGGCTACGACTTTTTCAGTGCCGTCAGCGGGATTCACTGTCAGAAGACGAATGTTGCGTCCCGACTGCTCTGTCTTGAAAAGAAGATCGCTTTTAGGCATCCATGATAGATAGCCGGGATAAGTGGCTATCTGGCGTCCGGTGGCAAGTTCGCTCACCTTTGACATGTAGGTCTGACTGCCTCCTTCGTGAGTGTCCCTGTATGATGTGATCAGATATTTTCCGGAAGGGGAGGGGATTACGGCGCCTACGCGTCGGCCGCTCATGACGTCGCGTAGCGTGTACAGGCGTCCGTCAGTAATGTCGGTCTTCAGGTTCCCGGTGTTGGCTCCTTCTATCTCTATTTTCACCGGCTGAACCTTGTCATTGCCGAAGGTGAGGCATTTTACGATAACATCGTGGGTGGCGGGAGTGAGGACAAGTTTGTTTCCCTGAAGCTTATTTCCGTCAACATATACCGCGTAGTTTTTCAGACTGTCGATTTTTATGGAGCCTTCGAAGTAACGGTTGTTGTCGATGCGGAAATTCAGGAAATGAATGGCATTCCCTTCCGAAGCGGGAATCACCGGGCTTTCTAACAGGCGCCCCTGCCCCGTCTTGGGTAAGGTTACGGGCAGATCGAGAATCGATGACACGTTGAATTTTTTTGAGCAGGCATCGATACTGTCTGTTATAATTGGGCTATTGATCGGAAACGGACCGCTGTAACGCAGGCCTGTGACATCTATTTTGTCGGCTGATATATCCGACGAGATGATGGCTGAAGCCAGCAAAAGTGATAATGATAGCTTGTTCATGATAAAATGTAGTTGTTTTGCAAGGGGAAAAGATACCTTCTGCGGTATCTCGTGTGGTTAACGTAAGGTATATATCCAGACATTCGGATTGGCAGCTGAAAAATCAGGATCCGCTGTGCGGAATGCCACCATTTCGTCGAAATCATTGCCTGAGGCGGCAAAAACGCGGTAACGTCCGTCGCTCGGAAGTATCTGGAGGGGATATTTTGACGTTGAATGTAGTCTCACATATTTTTGTGCTTCTTTCAGATAGTTCGACGATGCGACAATTACATAATAGCGGTCAGGTCTGGGTGCCACTTCCGCTGTGGCCTCTGCCGGATCCGGACGGAACAGCCGTATTTCTCTGTCGGCATACTGCGCTTCATCTTTCTGGAGGGAAGGAGATTCCGTTCTGACAACAGGCTGAAGCGATGCGAAATCCATATCTTTAGGCGATATCGGAGTCAGCATCGTCAGACAGACACCGACAAGCACAGCCGCAGAAGCCGCATATTTGAGAGCGGTCATGGAGACGCTGCGATGCCGCTTCACTGGCAGAGGCAGAATTTCGGCATCGGGTATGGAGATTTCTTCGGCAACCGGCTCCTCGAGTTCTACCACGGGAGTCAGCTTCAGGCGGGAGAATCCGCTGAAAGGGAGCGTGACTATGGCGTCGGATTTCTCCGGAGTAAATTCGATTGCACCGTGGGATGCGAGTGTCAGTTCTCCGATGCGGGGCATAGCGAGCTTCCCTTCATGGCGCAGACGGCGGAGAATCAGCTCCACTTCCTGTTCCACAGCTATTCTGGCACAATCGTAGCTGATTCCTTCACGGCGCGTGATCGAACCGGTTAGCATTCCGTCATCGTGAACCAGACTGCTGTTGAAACTGAGTTCGCGCGACGGCGGGTACATGACGTAGCCGTCATCGCTCAGACGGGCAGGGAGATACCGGGAAACGAAAGCTCCCAATCCGGGAATGACCACGCAGTCCTGAGTGAGAATGAGAAACTGGATATGTTTTAGAATCGAAATCACGGTTACAAATTTACGCAACTTTTTTTAATAGTTCAAAATAAAATTTCATAAACAGTCTGCAAAATGCTTTTGTTTCCAGACTTAAAATTTCTGAGGTTCTACGTTCAGAAAAGTGAGGCAAGATCTCCCGACGGGATAACGCTTATGACCGACAGGCCGTCGGGAGTATAGTTTGGCGCCGGAAGTTTCAGCAGTTCACCCAGAAGATGGTCTCGTTCGGCTGCCGTCAGTTTGCGGTTGCCGTTTATGGCCGCGCTTCTTGCCATGGACAGGGCGATGATATGTCTCGGTGATTCTTCTTGACTTTCCGGCTTTTCATTGAGCATGTCATCTATTATACGCACAAGGGCTTCCTGAGGTTTAACGCCGTTCAGTATTGAAGGCTGCGAAGTGATGCTCCAGGTATTGTCCCCGAGAAATGACAACTCGAATCCGCACTCTTCGAGCCTTTCCGCATAGTCGGTCAGCAATGCGCTCTGAGAAGCAGTCATTCTGACAGCCTCGGGAAACATTATTCTCTGCGAGTGAGCTTCACCCTCGCCGAGCTGCCGCAGGAATTGTTCGTAAAGGACTTTCACATGTGCACGGTGCTGGTCTATGACCATTACGCCCGACGCTGTAGGCGCAAGTATATATTTGTTGTTGACCTGTATCGTGGAGGCTTCGTCGATAAGCGCGTTTCCGCTTTCACTTTCATCATCGATGAGTTTCGCTTCAACGCTTTTTATTTCTGATTCAAACTGACCGCCAACAGGCTCCGGTGAGCCTGTTTCTGACATCCCCATGAATCCTTCATAAAGCTGTTCCCAGTCCGAGGTAACTCCTGTGCTTCGCAGGGAATTGCCCGAAGATGATCGGGAAATCGAGGACGCTTGTACCGGGTTCTGCCTGAAAGGATTATAGCTCGGATCGAAATCCACCGAGTGTCCGGCATTGGCATTAGGCTGGAACACGGGAATTTCAGGTGCGTCCGTCGATTCGAAATCAATTCCGGGACCCGCGTTGAACCGGCCGAGCGACTCCCTGACTGCCGCGGTCAGAATCTGCCATATCGCCGCTTCGTTTTCGAATTTTATTTCGTTTTTGGTCGGATGGATATTGACGTCGATGGAATTGGGCTCAACAGTGAAATTGATGAAATAATTCGGCTGGCTGTCGGCCGCTATCAGCGGTTCATAACAGCTCATTATGGCCTTGTGGAAATAGGGATGACGCATGTGACGCCCGTTGACCGTGAGATATTGCAGCGCGTTCCTGCGTCTCGAATGTTCCGGCCGTCCGATGAAGCCGTCTATACTGACCAGTGATGTCGAGGTCCCTATGGGCAGCAGTTGTTTGTCGAGGCCTTTGCCGAAGAGATCGAGTATGCGCTGTTTCAGTGATGAGCCAATCATGCGGTGGACGGGCGTGTCGTTGTTTATGAGCTCGAAGTCAAGACCTGGGTTTACAAGAGCGAGTCTTTCGAATTCTCGCATGATGTTGGCCATCTCGACTGAATCCTTTTTAAGGAATTTCCTTCTGGCCGGGACGTTGAAAAACAGATTCTTCACCATTATGTTCGTCCCGGGCGCGCATGCTTCAGGTATCTGGCTCTCTACTTTTGAGCCGTTTATCTGTATTCGCGTTCCGGCATCGGCCCCATGGACCATTGTACGCATGTCGATCTGGGCGACGGCTGCGATCGAGGCAAGCGCCTCGCCGCGGAAGCCCATTGTGTGAAGTGAAAACAGATCGTCGGCCTGGGTGATTTTCGATGTAGCGTGACGTTCGAAGGCCATCCGTGCGTCGGTATCGCTCATCCCTTTTCCGTTATCCACGACCTGTACGAGGGTGCGGCCGGCATCCTTTATGATTACCTGTATGGAAGTGGCGCCCGCATCGACGGCATTCTCCACCAGTTCCTTGACAACCGATGCCGGCCGCTGGATGACTTCTCCTGCGGCTATCTGGTTGGCTACGGAATCCGGAAGTAATCTGATTATATCGCTCATAGATTTTCTTTCAGTTTTGGATATGCAAAGTTAGAAAACCCGTGGCTGATTGGCAAAATCTCTTACTGACATGGCGTGTGAGCCAATGTCAGCAATATGTAGGGAAAATGTTGATAAGATTTATAGCAGCAATTGTATCAGTCGGTTGCCTCCGAGGAAACATCCTCGATTGTCTCCTTGACAGGAACTGCTGAAGCCTTGTCCCCGATTTCAAGTGGCTCGGTTTTGTCAGCCGACGGAAGCAATTTGTCTCCCGGCTTCAATATCATTTCCGGAGAAGCTGCCGGAGCCTCGGGATTAGGCCGGTTGGACTCTTTGCTTTTCTTTTTCTGGGAGGTCGCTATAGGATCGGCGTTCTTGAACAGATCTATCATTTCCTGAGGAATGACAAACACATCGCCGGGAGTGCGCGGACGAAGATCCTCGAACCATTTGAATTTCGGCAGGAAATAAGAGCCTCGTTTCGCCAGATAGAGCGGAGTGATCTTCGAGGTGGTTTCAGGCCAGAAATTGACTTTCTTTATCTCGTTGTTGTCGAAATAGGCGTCCATGAAACTGCTCTCGACATACGCGAATTTATTATAGGTTGAATCGCGTTCCATCGGGAACATATTCAGCATCACGTTTCCTTCCACATACAGACGCGTTATGACCGAATCGGCAAACCAAGCCGTCATGTCGTTGCCTGAAATCTGGTTATAGCAGTCTTCCGCTATATGCTCGGCGACGATACCCGTCTGGGGCAAGCGCGCCCAGTCAACCGTGGAATCCGCAAGATGGACATTGATGATATTGCCGAAAATCTGGCGTTTGTCACTCCAGACAATCGGATGACGGTACATATACATGATCGAATCCCGTTCAGTCATGCTCAGCGAATCGCAGATAGCCTGGACATCGCTGCGGAAGACCCTGACGTTGTGGAACACATTGGTCACTTTCGTGGAGTCGCTCAGGTCGAGATAGGCTGTGATTGAATCGCCGTGGAGATACAGTGTGTCTCCTTTAGAATACTCCTTGGCCAGCGCATGACCGGTAACGAATGCGCTGTCGCGAACCTCGTCGTAAAATCCGTAGTTTCCGTAGAGCTCGCTCTGACGGGCGGAATCGGTAAGCACCATGTTTCCGAAAGCTTCGCCATATTGCTTCGTGCGGTCATAGAAAAGTGTGTCGCCGGTCAGCGTGTTTCCTTTGTTGGTCCTGACTGTCGAACGCGAGAACAGATCCGCGGTGCCTGTGTTGGTGTTGTATATGCCGTAGGAAGTATATATCGTGCCGTCGGCGTTTATGATTTCGCTGGGACTGGTAAGTTCCGCGATGTGGGTGGCAGTGTTATATGTCAGCGCCTCGGTGTTGATCAGCACTTTGTCCTTTTTTTGCTGGCTCTCGAGGTGCACGTCGTAGTTGAAATATGATTGTTTTGTGCGCGGATGATACTGGCCTTCGACCGAAGTCAGCACATTCTGCTTGTCCGTCAGTTTCCCTCCGATATTATAGTATCCTATGTCGGAGGCGAGGTCGTAATTGAAAATATCTGTCTCGAGCGTGACATCGCGGTTGATGAGCCGCACTTTTTTGCCGGGATCGGCGAAAAGTATGGCCAGTTGCTGCGGTCCGTCGTAGTTGAGTTCGTCGGCATAGACGAAAAGTGTGTCGCCCTGAGTCATCTTCACATTGCCGAATGCATCGAATGAGCTCGTCTTTTCAAAAAAATACGCGCTGTCACAATACATCCACATCCCTCCTTTGCGCAGTTTCACGTTCCCCTTCAGGATCTGCGGCAGATCTTCTTTGGGGACACCCGGAATCTCGTCATAGGTCAGGACATCGGAATACTCCAGAAACACCTTGTTGGGCTGGCTGCGGTCGGCCGATGGAAGAACCGGGCGGATAGGGGCGTGAGGAACCGGAATCTTGTGTCGCGGGCCTGTCGTGGTCCTTTTTTGCGGCTGTTGGCCGAAGAGTATTACAGGTATGGTAATGACCAAAGCCGCGAACATTGCAAGCAATGTCGCGCGGCGATGATATACGGTCTCTGTCAGCTTTTTACTCGGCATTTGCGACAGGTTCGGCTTTGGCGGTCTCTTTTATCCAACCCTTGTGGGTGAACTCGCAGTTACGCCAACCGTCTTCTATTCTGACGTATGTTTCCTTGATTTTCTTTTCAAGCCATTTTTTGAGGATTTCCTGTCTCTGGTGGTCCTCATACATGTCCTTGATCGTCTGATAATCGTCTGAGATATTCGCTCTGTGAGGTTCTATTCTTTCTTTCAGGCGCACAATCGCCACTACCTCCGTGTTGAGTTTCGGGTCGATCATCACAAACGGTTTTGAAACGTCGCCGACCTCCATTCCGTTGATGGTTTTGGAGATTTCCTGAGGCAGATCGGCCATCTCGAACATTGGAGTGCCTGTCTTGGAATTGACCATGATTCCGCGGTTGTTTCTCGTGTCCTTGTCCTGGGAAATCTCTGTTGCCTGGTCGAAGGTGAATTTCTTGTTGACTACCATATCGGTGCGAAGCGAATCGAGACGGGTGATGGCGGTCTGCAGGTCATTGTCGGAAACCTTGGGCTTCAGGAGCAGACGGCGTGTGTTGATGCGGTCGCCGCGTTTTTCGATAAGCTGGATGATTTCGTAGCCATACTGGGTCTGGACGATTTTCGACACTTTTTTCGGATCGTTCAGGTTGAAAGCTACAGCTGCATATTCGGGATCAAGCTGCGCACGGCCCATGAAGCCGGTCTCGCCTCCGCGAAGAGATGTGTTCTTGTCTTCGCTGTAGAGGATGGCAAGAGTCGAAAACTCGCTTTCTCCTTTGTTGACTTTTTCAGCCATGTCACGCAGACGGGCTTTGACATCCTCTATTTCCTGACGTGGAATCACAGGGTTGAATTTGATGATCTGCACCTCTACGTTCATGGGAATGAAGGGAACGCTGTCTTTCGGAAGCCCGTCGAAATATTTTCTGACATCCGAAGGGGTGGCGGTGACGTCCTTGGTCAGGTTGGTCTGCACCTCGCGTACCTTGTAGGAGTTACGGACCATATCCATCATCTGCTCGCGCATTTCCGGCATGGATTTGCGGAAATACTCTTCCATTTTCTCTTTGGAGCCCAATTGTGACACATAGAAGTTCATGCGCGCATCTACTTCCGCAACCACGGAGGCGTTCGATACTTCGACGGTGTCTATTTCGGCCTGATGGAGATAGAGCTTCTCGATGGCTATCTGTTCGGGTATGAAACAATATGGATCGCCCGGAATGTTGGCGTTCTCGTATTGCAGGTTATTGTATTGTTCCTCAATCTCTGATTTCCAGATTGGTTGGTCACCTACAACCCATGCTACCTCCTCGGCGACGTTGTTCTGGGCGGTCAGCGACAGTGCGGCTATAGCACAGAGGGTGGATGTGATTAATCTTGATAGTTTCACTCGTATAATGAATTAATGAATGCTCAATTACTTTTCGAGGCCAAAATTACGAATTTTTAATTATATCGCGATATTTATTTATGCTAAAATAGCATAATGTCGGGCGGTTGAGGATGTAGGCTAAAGTTATGACTGAAAATTATTGTTAAAATCCCATCGCTTTTTTGATGGCATTGCGGTTAACCTTGACTTTATACCTTTTACGGAGTTTTTTCATCCATTCATCTTCGAGGATTTTCTGATATTTGCTGACAACGGCGCCTTTGGTGTCTGTGGCGTTCTCGGGCGAAGTTATCACCCGTCCGTTCACAGCACGGTAGGCCTGCCAGTGGCTCTCCTCAGGAGCCGCTCCGTTGAAACACAGATAATCCACTATTTTGTTGTCTCCCCGGCCGGCTATAATCATGTCGATTTTGACATCCTTCCCGAATTGTTTCCTGACATCGGTTGACTTGATTTGCCCGGTGCCTGTCGCTAAGGCGGATTTCAGCCAGTCCGATGCCGCGTCGGCGATGGAATCGCTGTTGGCATAGACGACGTATCCTTTGTAATGGGGCCGTTCCCACCGGAATTCCGACCGGTTGTTGCGGAAACACTCTTCAAGCCCTGCGCTGTCTGACGCAGCCCGTGACCAGATCTCTCTGTCGCTGATCTCATAGACGAGCAGTCCTTCCCCGAACTCCTTGATCTTTCTCCTGTATTCTGCATTCTTTTCCGGAAGTTCAGCGATAAGCTCATTGACAGCTTCAGCAAGACTCATCTCCTTTTTGTCAGGATGAGCGCTTTTCCATTGGCTGACGGTTGCCTCTATAGCTGCGCTTGAACGTTCGTCGGACCGGACGGCTTTTTCAAGAACCGGTCGGAGGGAGTCTAAAGGCTGCAATGGTCTTATTCCCTCGCATCTTATGATGTGCCAGCCGAAATCTGTTTTTATGGGGGCTGATATTTCACCCGGTTTAAGGGCGAATGCCGCTTTTTCAAACTCTTTTGCCATCTCCCCCGGCCCGAACCATGGCAATTCACCGCCGTTCTCTTTTCCCTTCGGGTCTTCTGTGTTTGCTGCCGCTATAGACGTAAAGTCGCCTCCGGCGGCGACAAGTCCGTGGATTGAGTCTATTTGATGCTTTTTTATTGCGGCTTCTTCAGGAGTCAGGTCACGGGTCTGTTTGAGGATATGTCTGACCTTGATCATCCCCGGATTCTCACGCCTGTTTTTGACCCTGAGGACATGAAAGCCATAGGCCGATTCCTTTACGGGCGATATTTCTCCGACCGGTGTCGTAAAGGCCAGATCCTCGAAGAAATATGGCCACATTCCTCCCGTCAGCTCGATCTGCTCTCCGAAACTGAGACTGTCTCGGAGATTTTTGCGCAGCGCTTCAGCCCGGGCAGCGGTTTCCACCCGTTCTGCATGATTTTCGGGAGAGGAAATAAATATGTGTTCTATATCGAGAACTTCCTGCAGATGACGGTAAGCGACCGAAACAAGAGAGTCGTCGATGTGAGTGTCTCTGAGATATGGGAGTGCCAGCTCATGACGGTAGCGCCCCATTTCGTTGAGGAATGCGGCAGTCGTGTCAAGTCCTTCTTCCCTCGCCGCAGCTATGGTCAGCTTGTAATTTACCACCCTTTCTATCAGGGAGTCAATCGCTTTTTCGTCATTGTTCGGCTTTTTCTCCTTGTTTCTTTGCCTGATAAGCTCGCCAAGAGTGACGGTCTCCGGTCCCGCCGTGATCACCGTCATGTTTTCCGACGGTTCAGCTGATCTGGCGCCTATGGAGATCATGACGGCTGCGAGTAACGTTGGTATTATTCGGGATAGATTCATCGGATCATGATGGGGATTCAATGCCGATGCCCTCCCGGTCACGGGCCGGGAGGGCATCGTATAATGATTTATGGAAATTCTGCTACTGACGCCTCGTGATTATTGGTGAGAAGCGCTGTAGTTCGGAGCTTCGGCGGTGATGGCCACATCGTGGGGATGGCTTTCGGCAACTCCGGCGTTGGTTATGCGGGTGAATTTGGCGTTGTGCAGATGCTCTATGTCGGGAGCGCCGCAGTAGCCCATGCCTGAACGAAGGCCTCCGAGCATCTGATAGACTACTTCATAGAGATTGCCTTTGTAGGGCACGCGGGCCGCTATACCTTCCGGCACGAGTTTCTTGACATCGGTTTCTCCTGCCTGGAAATAGCGGTCTTTCGAGCCTTTTTCCATAGCCTCGAGCGAACCCATTCCGCGATAGGATTTATATTTGCGGCCATTGAAGATAATGGTGTCGCCCGGCGATTCCTCCACGCCGGCAAGCATTCCGCCGAGCATGACGCTGTAGGCGCCTGCTGCGAGTGCTTTCACTATATCGCCAGAATACCGGATACCGCCGTCGGCTATCAGGGGAACTCCGGTGCCCGCGAGAGCCTTGGCCACGTCATAGACTGCCGAAAGCTGCGGTACGCCTACGCCTGCTATCACACGGGTGGTGCAGATCGAGCCCGGCCCGATGCCTACTTTCACTCCGTCAGCGCCGTTTTCAACGAGATAACGCGCTGCGTCGCCGGTGGCGATGTTTCCGACAACGACGTCGATATGAGGATATTTCTCTTTTACTGCTTTAAGAACGCCGACTACTCCTTTGCTGTGGCCGTGGGCCGTGTCGATTACAATTGCGTCAACGCCTGCTTCGACGAGCGCATCTACTCGCTGCATGGAATCGGCTGTTACGCCAACTCCGGCTGCTACGCGCAGACGGCCGCGGTCATCCTTGCATGCGTTCGGTTTGTCTTTCGCTTTGGTGATGTCCTTGTATGTGACAAGACCTATGAGTTTGCCCTCGGGATCTACCACCGGGAGCTTCTCTATTTTGTGGCGCTGAAGAATTTCGGCCGCTTCTTCAAGGTCTGTGCTCTGGTTGGTGGTGACCAGATTATCTTTTGTCATCACTTCATCGATGGCGCGGTTGAGATCGCGCTCGAATCGGAGGTCGCGGTTGGTGACTATGCCGACCAGTTTACGGTTGTCGTCAACAACGGGAATACCGCCGATATGATATTCTTCCATGATTTTCAAGGCATCACGGACAGTGGAGCCTCGCTTGATGGTCACCGGGTCGTAGATCATGCCGTTTTCCGCACGTTTGACCGCATGGACCTGACGGGCCTGTTCCTCGATAGTCATGTTTTTGTGGATCACTCCTATTCCGCCTTCGCGAGCTATAGCTATGGCGAGTGCCGATTCGGTGACGGTGTCCATCGCTGCCGACACGAGCGGAACGTTAAGCGTGATGTTACGGGAAAATTTTGTCTTTAAGCTTACTTCACGGGGAAGGACTTCCGAGTAGGCCGGAATAAGAAGGACGTCATCGAAAGTAAGGCCGTCCATCTTTACTTTGTCTGCAATAAATGACATAACGATTATGAATTGTTAGGAGTGAAAAAGCGTTATTTTTTATTGCACGCAAAGTTAAACATTTTTTTTCATTTGACCGCATTTTCCGCGCCAAAACTCAACTTTCTTTTCATCAGAGTCCACAGGATGCTTAGTCCCAATCCGCCCAATTTCTCCAATTCCCCCTCAAAAATAGAAACAGACCTCCTCTCCCTCCCATTCCTTTCTAACTTTGCGGCATGTTGACCGCGAAGAAAATAAAATGCCGTCCCCGCTCCGTCGGGCAGCGAAACTGGGCCGCTCAGTTCGAGCGTTGGCTCGGCTACCCGCTTCACCGCGATGCCCGGCGCGCCATCTCCGTTCTCGAGCGTCAGCGCGCGCAGCGCAAGCCGCAGCGCCTCTATCTCTGCGATGCCGACGCCGAAAAGGAAGCCCTCAAGCAGGCTCTGGTCAACTATGTCCGCTGGCTCGCCACGGTCGTGCGTCCCGGCGCCCCATTCTGTATCGTCGGCAAGAACCGCAAGCAGCTGAACCGTCTTCTGCCCCGCCGGTCGCGCAAAGCGTTGCCCGACCCCAAGTGGCAGCCGATCTTATCCACAGCCCGTTCACCCGAATACTGCCGGGGTCTCAACTTTCCCATGGCCCTTATTCTCGACGGCGACGCCTATCCCCGTCGCGGACGTCATCTGACCCGCGTCTGGCGCTCTGTTATTCCGTGTCTGTCAATGAGCGAAGAGTCGCTGCTGGTAGTCCACGGAACCTACCGTCCCAAGACCCGCGTCAACGTCTTCACCAACGAGATCCGGCGCCCCTCCCGCCCGTGGCCCAACCTCGACCTCGCTCAGCCCCCCGATCCTCCGCCCGAAGAGGAGCTGATCGAAAGGGAAGTCCTTCTCGGCATCCCTCCCGACCTCTCAATCTTAAATCAGATCTATCTCCCTGAACCAGAAGACTGCCCGTCAGTCCCGCTCTTCTAAGCGGCGCCATGACCGCCCCTCCATCCGGCTTCCCAATTAGTCCAATTAGTCCCATTTGACTAACTTTATTTCGGATGCAATCATGGCAAAGAGAACATTGACATTTCGGCCCCCCGCTATTTCGGTCCGACCGGTCCGACACTGTCTGACCCGTCCTACCGCGCTCCGATCCGCCTAATTCGGCTAATCGGTCTAATCCTCTATCGCTTAGCGGCGTAAAAGCGCAATCCTGACTCCGTCCGACTCCGTCTGACTCAGTCCGACCCGTCCTTCTCCGAAATCCCAATTCGTCCCACCAGTCATAACTTAAATTGCACTGTTATTTCCTATTTAACATTTATAACAATGTTAAATTCATCCTTTTTTTTAATTTTGCATGAAATATATAATTCAAAAAAGAATCTATGGCGGAAAGGCGTGCTCTTCTTATTGTCAATCCGATCTCCGGGACTTCACGCAAGGAAGGACTTGAGGAGAAAGTTGTCTCACATCTGGGGCGGCATGGAATAGAGGTGACGCCCAGGCGCACGACATGTGCGGGCGATGCCACACGTCTGGCGCGTGAAGGAGTTGACGAAGGATTCGACATGGTCATAGCCGCCGGCGGCGACGGGACGGTGAATGAAACGGCCAATGCGCTGTGTGACACGGGAACGGCATTCGGAATTATTCCCTGCGGGTCGGGCAACGGACTTGCTCGCCATCTCGGAATCCCGGTTGATATCCGCGCCGCACTTGAAATAATAGCCGAAGGAAGAACGGAACTTTGTGACCACGGAGTTGTCAACGGACTGAATTTTTTCTGTACGTTCGGAATGGGGTTTGACGCGACCGTCAGTCATAAATTCGCCGAGTCCAAGCATCGCGGGAAACTGACATATATATCCAACACTTTCCGTGAGTATATCAGTTATAAGCCTGATGAATACGTCATCACCGCTAACGGCCGCGTGATAACGGACCGGGCCTTCGTTGTGGCTGTCTGCAACGCGTCTCAGTATGGCAACAACGCCTACATTGCGCCTCAGGCATCGATAACAGACGGACTGCTTGATGTTACCATAATACATTATGGCAACCTGCTTTCAACGGCATTGGTCGGCCTTGACCTGATGTCAGGATCCATCGACCATAATATGCTGATTCACACTTTCCGTGCCCGTTCGCTCTCTATTGAACGCAAGAATTCCGGTGCCGTACATGTCGATGGCGAACCGATGGAGATGGGGACCTCCCTTTCAATCGAATGTAAGCCATCGAGCCTGAGAATATTTACGCCCCGAGCCGACACCCCAATACGGCCGCTGCTCACGCCCATAATGTCCATGATGAACGACATCGGCTACACTCTCCGCAATGTCTTCGGAAAGAACCTCGATAAATAATCCACCTTTTTCGCCCCGACACTCCCAATCCCTATTCCCCCTCCTCAAGATAGATGGGTATAGATAAAGCAATAACCTCCCTTTATCCGCTCTCAAGGACCGGAACTTTATGAATTGACAGCGAAGTATATGAGCGTCCGTCAACTTTTTATGTTAGAAAAATGTTTTTACCATAAACTGATTTAAACTTATTGCACCCTAACATTTAGAACCTTCTTGCGTGAAGATATTCACTGCATTCGGAATATGAATAATCTTCTTAGCGAGCCAGATGCCGATGTCCTCGAAAAAGGGTAGGCCCTGTGATGAATGTCTTTGGAATAACGGCTCCGACTCTCGACAAGTAGTAGAACGACGAAAGTATATGTTTTTCAAGAAGAAAGAACGTAGTTAAAACAAAATAAGAAGTGATGGAAATAATGAACACAATCCCCAAGGAATATGAGGGTAATGATGCCTATATGAATGTCATAAGACGTGTGAGTGTAAGGAGATATCTGGATAAGCCTGTATCTTCCGAGCAAGTCTCGGCAATATTACATGCCGCAATGAGCGCACCGACCGGCGTGAACAAACAGCCGTGGGAGTTTATAGTGGTAGATGACCCGGAACTGTTGACTAAGCTTGCCGAAGCCTTGCCATACGCTAAAATGACGGCGCAAGCTCCGGTTGCCATTGTTGTATGCGGCAACAAGGATAGATTCCTTGACGGAATGGACAATGTGCTATGGGAGCAAGATCTTTCTGCGGCATCGGAAAATATTCTTCTTGCAGCCCATGCCATCGGTCTTGGCGGAGTGTGGGCCTGCATCTATCCCCACGAGGAACGGATAGCTCCAGTCAAAACCATCCTTAATCTCCCGGACAATCTTATACCATTCAATCTTATACCTGTTGGCTATCCTGAAAAGGAACATACCCCGATGGACAAGTGGCATCCCGATAGAGTGCATCAAAACCGCCTGAAATTTTTAACAATTCAACCGGCTTTTGCAGCTGATCCGGTTGAAACTGAGAATCGCAAGTGATTGAATTTTAATCACTTGCGATTTCTTAGGGTGCCCAGAACAGGCACAAACCCGAGTTTTCAAAGGAAAACAAGAGAAATTAATAACCCAATAAATCAGCGTGTTATCGTTTTATTATTTTCTCTTGACTACAAAAATAAGCCCTTATTTTGCTAAAAGTTTATACCCTGTTTATACCCGAGTAAAAAAATAATTGCTATCTTTGCAAGCAAAGGAAACAAAGAGCAAAAGAAAATGGCACTCAAAAAGAATTACCGAGCCGACAACACTTATATAATCAGCACCGACAGCACCGACAACCCAAAGTTGGGGGCAAAGGTGTTGAGCGATGGCCGCGAGAGCCTGTTTTTGGATTTTTATTTGGGCTATGATATGGCGGTGAGCAGTAAGACAGGCCGCGAGTATAAGCGTGTCAACAACAAACGCGAGTATTTGAGCCTCTATCTATGGCAAGCCCCGAGAACCCCGATAGAGCGACAGCAGAACAAAGAAACATTGGAACTCGCTAAAAAGATAAGATTTGAGCGAGGGCAACAGCTTTTGAATGATGTTGAGGGCTACCGACTGAAAAAGGATAAAGATATAAATTTCCTTGATTGGATGTGGGCATATTATGAGGCATACACAAAGGGTGATAAACGCCACATTAAACGCGCTCACGATTGCTTTATTGATTTCCTTAACGCCACACCCGAGTATAGCAAATTTTCCAAGAGAGTAAAGCCCGAGCAGATTAGCAAAGATATGATTGTGGCTTTTACCGAGTATCTGCAACACCGCTTTGTAGGCGAGGGCGCACACACCCTCTATGCACGTTTTAAGAAAATCATTAAAGCAGCTGTTGAAAAAGATGTGATGAGGAAAAACCCCTGTAATGGTGTGGTGATTAAGATTGATAACGGCTCACTCAAAAAAGACGTGTTGAGTATGGATGAGATTAAGTGCCTAATAAGTACCCACTATCACGGTGAGAGCGTCAATATTAGACGCGCTTTTATCTTTTGCCTCTATTGTGGGTTGAGGTGGTGTGATGTTAAAGACCTCACATTTGCAAACGTGGACTATGCCAACCGCCTGTTGAAATTTGAACAAGCCAAGACCAAAGGACACAGCAGCGCGAGCAGCGTTGTAATACCACTCAATGATGGGTTGTTGAAATTGATAGGCGAGGGCAACCGCGATGAGGTTATATTTCCTTTGCCCTCACACAATATGTGCTTGAAAGCGTTGAGGCATTGGACAGCCCGAGCAGGGATTGAAAAACATATAACGTGGCATTGTGCCCGACACTCTTTTGCTGTAAACATACTCAACAACGGTGCAAATATAAAGACCGTGGCAAGCCTGTTGGGGCACAGCGGCCTAAAACACACCGAGAAATACACCCGAGCCGTTGACAGCCTAAAAGCCGAGGCAATAAACAGCCTCCCCGAGTTAGAATTATAAGCACCTCAACCCGAACACATATAAAGCGAACAAAATGCCCGACCAGCCGACCGACTTAAAAGCCAAATGGGATGAAAATAAAGCCCAATTTGAGCGACTTTGCACCGAGCAAGAGGATTTGTATGACCCCAAGTTTGAAAGTGTATTTACAGCCCTTTATGAGATTGACCCCGACCAACGCGAGATTTACAACACGCGCGGTTGGGATATGGGGGCAGCACTCCCCGAGGCCGTGGAAACCGACACCCTCAACCAAGCGTTACAGGCGGTTGGTGTTCTCGGTGATGAGGCGGCACGGTTTGTGAGATATGCCGAAGTGGTATTACAGGGCAAAAAGATAATGCAAAGCAACGCACTGTTAAATTTGCAAATTGAGATGGAAAAGCACCAACGACAGCACACCGAGCGAGTAAGCCCCGAGGGTTGGCGATTTTACCCGATACACATTATTGCACCTCAACAATTTCACGCTCCAATATGTGAGGAACTACAACGCCAAGCCTTACAGGGCGATGGCATATTTAAGAACTTCACCGAGATTGCCGAGCGACCCGATGAGGCATTAGATGTGTTTTTGGGCGTTGAGGTGTATAATGTTAAGTGCAATTTTCAATTATTCCTCTCAAAGTTGCAAAAATACCGTGTAACAGGCGGCACGTTGGGTAAAAAATTTACACACAACCTGTTTGATATACTCAACGAGATTGCAAACTACATAAAGAACAACACCGACAAGCCACAGGGGATTAGAGGGCACATTTTGAGTATTGTTGAGGCGTTGGATAACGTGCCGATTTGGGGGCGTATATTCCAAATTTTAATATTACAGGGCTTAATATCCCTATTGGAAAATTGCACTCTTAACGAGGGCGATAACGGCTTTAATGAGGCACAGGATTTGTGCAATTGGTTGGGCGAGCTGTTGAGCGATAAAGTGTGTTGGTTTGCAATGACAGGGGCGGTGTATGGTGATGAGGATTGGGAACGGTTACAGCCTCTTTGTGATTTCCTGTATAACACCGATATTGGGCGAGCGGTACAAGACTGCATTTTTAAGGATGAGGCAACCGATGAGGCAACCGATGAGGAACAGCCCGACAGCCCCGAGGCCGGCCCGACAACCGACACGCCTAATTTACCGAGTAAATTAAACACTCCCGAGGTGTTGGGAATATTTGCCGAGGCACAAAAATTGGGATTGATGGATGAGCAATACAAGTGGCTCAAAGGATTGCAATTATTGGCCTGTTTTGCCCGAGAAATGAGCCTTAAATTTAAGTGGGGTAAGGGTGTAAATGGTAATGGTGAGCCAAGAATAAGTTGGCAACCGTTTGAGCTATTTTATGGTTTGAAAAAATACACACTAAGGAGCAACTATAATGATATACAAAAGACAGGACAACAACCGACCGACAGCGCGTTAATAGACCAACTTTTCAAATAATTACACCTGACCTCACAATACCCCTACAATGCCCTACAATGGGCAATTGTGGGGGTGTTTTGTTTCTTTTACCCTCTACCTTTGCCAATGTTTTCAGCGCGAGAACATAGTTAACACAGGCAAAGGGCGGCAGACGTGCCCACACCCCGAGCCTCTTTATAAATCTTAAACTCACCGACAATGAGCAAAGAACAATTACAAGAGGTTGCCGACCTTATAGCGGCCAACACCCTGTTTTGCACCAAAGAGGTATTAACGAGCGATGAGGCGGCACGTTATATGGGCATATCTAAAAGCTACCTCTACAAACTCACGATGAGGGGCGAGATACCCCACTACAAGCCGATGGGCAAAATGTGTTACTTTAACCGTGCCGAGTTGGAAACGTGGTTACAGCAAAACCGATGTGCCACCGCCACCGAGATTGCCGACCGAGCAAACCGCTATGCAATGAAAGGGGGTGCAATATGAAACTTACCGACTACTACAAGATGGTGAAATTGCCCACTTGTAAATCAAAGTTGAGGTTTGATTGTGTGGCCTCAACAGGCGGTTATGAACCCTTTGAGGAACGAGCAGCCCGAGGCCGTGACAAGCGTTTTAAGTTTTACTATGGCGGCACTCCCGACACGTTTACAGCCAACGCCCAAAGGAAAGCCGACAGGGTGATAACCGACACTACAAGCATAAGCAGCGTTTTTACTCCCGACCTTGACAACCCTTTGTTGGGCTATGGCGATACCGTGGGCACAGGTGACGCGCTGTTATTCCTATTCAGCGAGGATTACCGACAAATAGAAATATTTGTTGCCCGAGGGTTGAAAAATCACGCCAAAGGGCTGTTTGCACTCTTTGTTGATGGCGAGTTGGCCGATGAAATGGAGTGTTTAAGACAACAGGCCAAGCCGACCAACGCCCCGACCGTGTGAAGCCCTCACGCGCGTATAGTAAGACAAGAATTATTACCAATTCAGTAATGAGCCGATGTATGACACGGTAGAAATGAAAGTAACGCGAGCCGAGGTTGAGGGGGTGGATTTCATTAACGAGATTGCACCTTACCTCAACCCAGAGGGTGTGGCGTCTCACGATTTCAGCGGCACACCTGTTGTTACAGGGCATATTGACAATTTGAGCGTATCAATAAGCCCTTACCAAGTGAGAGTAAAAGGCGGCTCACTCTGCAAATGGATGTTGGGCGATAATTACCAAGCAATGGGGCGAGCCGACACCCAACGAGCCGTTGAGCGGTTGAGTAATACCCTACATTTGCCGATGGAAAGAGCGATAATAACACGTCTTGATGTCGGGTTGTCTATCCCTGTAAAACAACCGTGTGTAAATTATTTCAATCATTTGGGTGTGTTGAACTATGCCCAACGACTGCAACAACCCAATAGCCTGTATTACCACCGACACAGCCAAGCCGAGCGATTGTGTTTCTATGACAAGAACCGCGAGCAGCGCGACAACCGCGAGGCAATACCCGACCTCTACCGAGGTGTGAACGTGTTGAGGTATGAGCAACGGTATATGGCGCGGTTGCCCTCCCTGTTGGGCGTGGCACAGGTAACAGGCGCGATGTTGTATGATGAGGGCTTTTATATATCCTTGTTGAACCGATGGCGCGAGGCGTACCGAGCAATAAAGAAAGTAAACGATATAACACTAAATTTCCAAGCGATGAGAACAAAACGAGATTTGCAAACTATGGGTGTATTGGCGATGGTTGAGCGCGTGGGCGGTGAGGTTGAAATGATTGCTCACATTAACGAGGCTCAAAAGCGAGGCGATTTGACCGCCAAGCAAGCGTTTGACCTAAGACAAGCCGTTAAAAGTGCCTGTAAGGTGAGAGATGGACTAACAGCACCCACCGAGGCGATAAGCGAACTCGATAAAAAGATTGCCGAGGCGGTGAGGTACTACCGCTAATTGTTGCACTCTAAAAGCTGTTGCCCTCACGCGTACACGCACACGCGCGTATAGTAACACGTCACAAATTCCTGTTTTGGTAATAATCCACCTCAACAGCACCAACAACAACGATTAAATTTACATTACAATGGCAAGCGACAAAAAACAGCAAAAACCGACACTTTCACCCCTCACAGGGTTAACGCCTCAACAGGAACAGGCGGCAATGATGTTGGCGAGCGGTGAAAACCTTACAGCCGTGGCACGTCAACTCAACCTCAACCGCTCAACCCTGTATGAATGGCAAGCAAACACAGCGTTTCAATGTTTCTACAACCAACAATGCCAAGACCACCAACAAGCGGTGAAAAACGCCCTGTTTGGCTTACACAGCCGAGCGGTTGACACCCTCACCGACTTACTCACCAACGGCAACGAGAACACGCGGCTAAAAGCCTCTATGTGGCTGTTGGAACGTGTGGCAGGTGTGGCAATAGGTGAAACGAGAATTAAAGAGGCTTTGAAAAAGCAATGCACCCACGGCGCGAGCGGTTGGGATGATTTGAACGTGTTGAATGAGCGCGAGTATAAAGCCGAGTTAAAGCGTTATGGGTTGAGAGATGATGAGGTGTAAAATTGCCGACCTCTCACGGCTCAAAATTAAGCCACTGACACAGGCGGCAACACTCACCGCCAAGCCGTGGGGTAAAATAAGACCACTCACCCGAGCCGAGATAAAGCCGTGGGGCGAGGTTGCCCCGATGGTTTACAGGGTTGAGGGTGTAAACAGGTGAGAGTGTAAACGCCCCGAGTGTATCACTATAATACACAACCCAAAGTAATAAAAGTAACTTTTTCAGCATAAAAAGAGCAAAAGCAATGCAAATGCACTACAAGAGTAATGCAAATGCACCCCGACAAAGAGAGGCAAGCCCGAGTGGTTGAGCCTCTTTTTCTTTGAAAAGTCGCTTTTTTCACACCCAATAAAAAGCCCCGAGGCAAAAATGACAGGAAAAATTATTAACTTTGCTATCCCTAAACATTGTAGCGACCGCCAAAAGCGGTTGTAAGCACCTTATTTGCCCTTTGTACGGTGGTGGAAGTGGAAACACCCACACGGTTACTACAATGACCGAGGACACCTAAACAAAGGGCTTTTTTATTCCTCAACATTGTAGTAATGAACCCCAACACCGACCTGAGCCACCGCCACAACCGATGGGCGCGGCTTAAAAAGCAGCTCTCCCGAGCGCGAGCAGACCGCGACACAGCAACCCACCTCAAAGAATTTGCCTACCTCTACATTTGTAAGCGTGGTTTGTGGGATGATTTCACCGAGTGGATGGCCGAGCACAGCGACACAACCCCCTGTGACCCTATTTTTGAGTTTGTAGGCTCACAGGAGCGGCAATTAAACGGCCTCACCCAACAACTCACCCTCACCCAATCAAAAGCCGAGATGTACCAAAAGAGCGAGCAATTCTATTATGGGTTGTTGGGCAAAAAAGATGAGCAGATTAACCGCCTTATCACGATGGTTGCCAACCTCACCGACACCACGGTAAAACAACGTGAAGAAATAGTGAGGCTCAAAAAACAACGGTATTACAACGAGTGCCCCGAGTAAGCCCAACACCTCAACCGCTCAATTACCGATTTGGTAATGATGGCCGACACCTCAACCCGACAGGCCGAGCCGACCACACCGACAGGAACGGCAACAGCCCTCAAAAATGAGGGGTAGTGTTGTCTGTTTATACCCTGTTTATACCCGAGAAATAATAAACCCCTCAACTTCAATAAGTTAAGGGGTTTATTTTGTGCCCAGAACAGAACTACTAAAACTAAGTTCTATTGCCGTCCAATGCTTTTATATTATGCTTAGTATTAGTAATTTGCAAATTTAATGCCGATTTTTGAGGCTCTTTGAATTACTTAAAATAGCGAAATTTTGCCTGTAAATTTGCCTGTAAAATTATTTTGAGTTATCTTTGTAATCGTATTCAGGTTGAACCTTGCCTCGATTACAGGCAAAAGTTGCCTGTAACCATTTTATTTACCCTAATACTCTCTCTAAATGGCGACATTCAGATTTGAACTCAACGGACGACCGACAAAGAATAAGACTTACGTGGTATATCTCCGTGTAACGGTTGGCGGCAAAAGAAAACTTATCAAAACGATGGTCGAGATTGCCCGGCCATCTGACTTCAACGCGAAATGCAAGGGCGAAAACTGGGTGCGTGGTGGTGTACGCGACGCGAAGGTGCTCAATGCGCAGTTGGCAGACATTCTCGCCAAGGCTAAGGAAACATATAAGGAACTTGACAAGGAGGGCGAGGTTACGACCGTCGCGCTTGCTAAGGAGATGAACACCGAAGTTGTCTCTCCCTCATTCATGGCATTTGCCAGAGAACGGGCACAGATGATTTATGACAATGGGGGCTGGCGAAACTGGCGCAAGTATTGCGGGCTTATCAATAAGCTTGACGCGTTCCGGAAGAAGCGTCGGATGGCAGATATTACTGTCGCTGATATGACGGTCGAATTGTTGACACGCTTCGACAACTTCCTCCATAAATGGGAGAATGAACGTGAGCCTGGGAAACTGCTCCATCCCAATACAATCGAGGTTCAATTCAACATATTGCGCACACTGGTTCATCGTGCCATCGAGGTCGGCATTATGGAAGCATCCCGTGACCCTTTCCTTGTATTCAAATACAAAGGAGTAAAGACCGTCAAGGAAAAACTTGATGATTCAGAGATGGAGCGCATCATTAATCTTGAATTGGAAGAAGGCTCACTGATATGGCACTGCAAGAATTATTTTCTGTTCAGCTACTATTGCGCCGGAATCCGCGCAGCCGACCTCATACAGTTGCGTTGGGGGAATGTTATCGGATCCGGACGACTCCATTATCAAATGGGCAAGAATCATAAGGAGCGTGATCTCCTCCTCGTTGAGCAGGCAATGGAAATTCTAAGCCATTATCACCGGGAGGATGCGAAAGCGACAGATTATATCTTTCCGTTGCTCTCGAATGATGCCGAATATGCCGGATATGTCACGCAAGCCGATAAAGACCGAATGAAACCGGAATTGCGCCACAAGATGTATCAGGATATTTCATCAAAAAACGCGCTTATCAACAAGTATCTAAAAAAGATTGCCGAGAAAGCCGAAATAGCCAAGCCTCTCTCAATGCACATCAGCCGTCACTCCTTCGCCCACATAGCGCAGGAGGCGGGTGCTGAATCATCCGCCATCAAGAACATTCTCGGACATAGCAATCTTGCAACCACCGAGCGATATATGGGCAGTTTCGACACATTCAAGACCGATGAGACGCTTCGTAATGTATTCGCGAAGAAACAATCTTCGGCGAAGGGGACTGAAGAAACGACAGCCAGCAAAGAGGAACAAGCCATCGAGTTGCTGAAAGGGATGACTCCGGAGCAAATCATGGCAGTCATTTCGGCAATCAATAAATAGCATATTTATAGCCCTCTGAACAATAATAAAATACGGCCATTCTGAGCAATCAACAATAATTTCAGCCTGCTTATTTCGCCCTTTGAGAAAAATACATTATATTTGCAAAAAATATTGACATGACAGATATATCTCAGCTTGCTGTTCTTAGAGAACGTGAAGACCACATAGAATTCAAAGAAGCAAAACATAACTATCCCTTTGCCGGAGGAAGTCATAATGATGTTAAAGAACGACGCAAGTGTGTTCTTGGGTACGTTGTTGCGTTTGCCAATGAAAGAGGTGGCAGATTAGTCCTGGGGATGGCAGATAAAATGCCACATGAAGTAGTAGGAACCGATTTCGCTAAAGACAAAGTCGGCGAACTGGAAGATGAAATATATAGACGCCTATATATCAGGGTTCACTGCGAGGAACTCTACGATGAAATGAAAAATCGCGTATTGGTTATCAATATTCCATCTCGACCGATTGGGAAAGCAATGCGATTTGAGGGAGTCCCGCTAATGCGAGTAGGTGAGAGTCTGCGCGAGATGGATGACCAGGAATATTTCTCCATACTACAAGAACAAGACCCGGATTTCTCTGCCCGTATTTGCAAAGGCCTTTCCATGGAAGACCTGTCGGAGGAGGCTATGATCCAAATGCGTAGGCTCATCCATCAAAAGCGCAATAACCCAGAAGTTCTGACTATACCGGCAAATCAGTTGCTATCCGATTTAGCATTGATTACGGATGACGGAATTACATATGCAGCTTTGATATTGCTTGGCAATAGTGAGGCAATCAAGAAGCATCTTCCTCAAAACAACCTTATTGTCGAATATCGTGTGACAGAAAATCAAACTCGTTATTCTGCCCGACAGGAATTTTGTGAACCATTGTTTCTTAGTATTGACAAGGTATGGTGCTATATCAACCAGGATGCGATTAATCCCCTCATGCACATTGATGCCTTTCCTCAGATTCTGGATATTCCCTCCTACACTGAAGAGACAATTCGAGAGGCGATACTCAATAGTATCCAGCACCGTAGTTTTCAGATGGGAGGAGACATAATGATAAAGGTGTCCCCTGAGGCATTAGAGGTATCTAACGCTGGCGGCTTTCCTTATGGCGTCAACCAAGGGAATATCTTGACTGTTAATAGCTCACCGCGCAGTCGCAGATTGGCTGAAGTTATCGAAAAAGCCGGTTTGATAGAACGATCGGGCCAGGGAGTAGACATTATGTTTGCAAATTGCATCACAGAAGGACGGCCCATGCCGGATTACGGGGAGTCCGATGACTTTCAGGTAAAATTAAGGATAGAATCCAGAATCGAAAATCCACAGTTGAGAAGATTTTTAATGAATCTTAGAAACACTCGCAAGCCAGAGGAGCAACTCAATGTGTTCGATTTGATAACGATATATTCCATTATTCATAATGATGGTAACGGCATTCATCCACGATCTATTAAGAGATTGCTTGATGAAGGGATAATAATACGGCATCCAAAGTACGAATACGAAATGGGCAATTCATACTTCGAGCATAGTCCTTTTGTTCTCAAAGGGCAGATTGACTCTGATACTCTACGTCGCTTGCATTATATTCTAGCGGATGGTCCTAAATCCATGTCGTCTTTTATTAGCGAATGGGACGGTGAATTGACCCTCAAGCAGGTTCGCACTAAAATAGAAAAGTTGATCGGAACAGTGCTTTCTAAATCCGGGATTGGTAGAGGAACGACTTACACCTTTGTTAACAATGGTTAATTGGCAAAATATAGCCCTCTGATATTATGCAACTTATACTGAATTCAAAGTAATCTGAGGGAATATAGCCCTGACGGTCAGAGTATATTCTTATATTGGTGTCCGGTAAACGTGTTTACTTGGCTATTTTCAGTGATTTTATGCATTGACAAGCCCCCTGTTTCAGTATTTGTATCGGCTGTCCGAGGAAAATGTTCTCCTTTCGCATGGTATGCATAGACAAGGATGCCATATTTGCCCAATTTAAGCTCTTCTAATGGACTTATATCTCACAATAAAGCCCCTACACATTCAATATATCGGCTGTCCGAGGAAAATAAAAAGCCAAATAGGGCTTGAAAGTTTTAGCGGACACCAATAATATTCTTATGAATGAAACAATGTCTGATGAACTAAGCCGATTGCGGGCCGAGAATGCCCGGCTACGGGCGTTGCTGGCTCAACATGGGATTGCGGCGGACGAGCCGGAGAATACGCCTCGAAAGCCTGTGCTGTCTTTGGAAGAGAAGGTCACGCTGTTTCGCAGTCTATTTCAAGGGCGTGAGGATGTGTTTGCTCGGCGATGGTTTAGTAATTCAACCGGAAAGAGTGGATATCAACCGGTATGTAGCCGGGAATGGAACCGTGAGTTTTGCGACAAAAAGAAATTCAAATGCACGGAATGTCCCAACCGCGAATTTCAACCTTTGGGATACAATGATATTTACCGTCACCTTGAAGGCAAAGATCCTAACGGGCGAGATGTCGTTGGCGTATATGCCATTTTGCCGGACAATACCTGTAGGTTTCTATGTTGTGACTTCGATGACAAGAGCTGTGAGCATGGTTATCAGGAGGATGTTAGAGCGTATGTGTCTGTATGTCGTGACTGGAATATTCCGGCTTATATCGAGCGTTCGAGGTCGGGCAACGGAGCACATGTGTGGATTCTTTTTGACGGGCCAATAAAAGCAAAGACGGGGCGGTGTCTTGGCAATGCCATTATGACGGAGGCGATGGAGAGAGACGGTCGGTTGTCATTCAAATCATACGACCGATTCTTCCCTAATCAGGATTTCATGCCTGCCGGGGGCTTAGGCAACCTTGTCGCTTTGCCGCTTCAAGGGAAAGCGCGAAAAAACGGCAACAGCGTATTCGTCAACGATGATTTCGTGCCGTTTGCCGACCAATGGTCATATCTGCAAGGCATGAAGAAGATAGCAGCCGTAGAGGTTGAAAGACTGGTTTCGAGATATGATAAGGAGCCTCTTGGAGAGTTATCTAGGTCAAGCGAATCCGAACCTTGGGAACGTCCTCATCCACGACCGATGATGAAAACCGATTTCCCAAAGTCAATCAAGATTACTCGTTCATCGGGCATCTATATACCGACTGAGAACCTCTCTGCAAAAGCTGTCAATCATCTCAAGAGAATTGCAGCATTTAAGAACCCTGAATTTTATGCAAAACTCGGAATGAGGTTACCGGTGTATAATCTGCCGCGAATAATTTCATGCTCGGAAATAAAGGATGATTATCTGATGCTTCCCCGTGGTTGTGAAGAAGCTGCTGTTGACTTTTTCAAGAGTAATGGTGTGGAAGTCGGAATTGAAGATAAAACCAATCCGGGGCAGAGAATTGATGTCGAGTTCATGGGGTCGTTGTACGAAGAACAACAAAGGGCTATTGAAGCGCTGGAGGCACATCGATGTGGTACTCTTTATGCAACGACGGCTTTCGGCAAGACCGTTACAGCCGCAGCATTGATTGCTCGGAAGAAAGTTAATACACTCATACTGGTTCATACCAAGGCTTTGCTCGACCAGTGGCGCGAACGTCTCGAAGAATATCTGTCAACCGATTTTCAGCCTGAACAACAGTCCAAAGGTCGCGGTCGCCGGAAGAAATTTCAGCAGTTCGGAGCGTTATCCTCCATAGAAAACACCCTAAATGGCAAAATTGACATTGCGCTTTTACAGTCATGCATGAGTGATAATGAAGTCAAGCCATTTGTGCACCATTATGGCATGGTGATAGTAGACGAATGTCATCATGCTCCGGCGGTCAACTTCGAGCGCGTGCTTCGTGAGGTCAATGCCAGCTATGTATATGGTTTGACAGCCACGCCAATCCGCAAAGACGGTCATCAGCCAATTATCTTCATGCAATGTGGAGAGATTCGCTATACTGTCGACAGCAAGTCACAACAATCGAAGCAATCTTTTCGACGGCTCCTTATTCCTCGTTTCACATCACATCGCAATTTGAAAGCCGACGGTGGAAACTATGCACAGGTTATTGACGAGCTAATTGAAAACGGATCACGCAACAAACTGATACTCGATGATGTCGCCTCAAACCTCTCAGAAGATCGAACGCCAATCATTCTGACTGCCCGCACAGCGCATGTCGACTTGCTTGCCGAGGAATGCCGCAAGATTTGCCCAAACGTCATTCGACTCGTCGGCAACGATTCTGCAAAAGCCAAGCGTGAGGTTATGGCCCAACTGAGTCATGTCCCAGACGATGAGCCATTGGTTGTTGTGGCGACAGGCAAATATGTAGGCGAAGGTTTCGATTTGCCACGGCTCGACACATTGATGCTCGCATTGCCGGTATCATGGAAAGGACTTATCGCACAATACACCGGACGACTGCATCGCAACTATCCCGGTAAAAACGAAACCCGCATCTACGACTACATTGATCTGCGCGTTCCGGTCTGTGATTCGATGTATCGCAAGCGTCTCCATGGTTACAAAGCTGTAGGCTATTCCATCGCTGTCGCTAACGAAGGATTGTTTGCCGAACCGACGACTGAGACCATCTTCGATGCGTCGGATTTTGAAAAACCATTCCATGACGACCTTGCATCAGCGAAACAAAGCATCGTAATATCGACAATGCGTCTGCGCTGGAATAAGACACCTCGAATCATCGACCTGCTCGCCACCACCTTACTACGCGGTGTCAGTGTCACAATCGTCATTTCTGAAACAGGTCATCGGGAAGCCGAACTTCAGGCGATGGGCTTCAACATCATTCATCGACCAGACAGTAAGATGCAATGCGCCATCATCGACCAATGTATCGGTTGGTACGGCAGCGTCAATCTCATGGGCCGTTCCCTTGCCGACACCAACGTCATCCGCATGGCTACCCCCGAGTTTGCCTCAACTCTCTTAGACGCTTTAGGTATTCTGTAAGAGTCCACTAATCATTTGGCTAATTAGTCATCTGGCTATTCTGCCAAACGGCTATGATTTCAAGGCGGAAAAACTCGGTGGTCACACGACCACAGCAAGGTGTCTTTTCAGGTACCTGAAAAGGTTTTGGGGTACTCGGTCGTACCCACAAAACATCCTTGCGTGGGAGGGTTGAGAACACTCCAAAGTCGCGTTCTCCATGCCGACGCCTGTGGCACCAGAGGCGGTCTCTTCGCTGTGCGACGGTCAGAGAATACGGAATTTTCACGCCCTAAAACGGAACCAGAACGGAATATCACGGAACAAGCCTGAAATAATTTGGAAGATTCGTTCAGACGATATTATCTTTGCGCCATTGTATCAGACATTGGATTCATAATACCGTCAAGGACATGAACTGCTAATTATAAGATGGTTAGTAATGAGATAGCCCAATGGCTATCCTGCTAACTATTTGAATGGATATATGGCTATCTATCTGAATGGCCGAATGTATATCTATCCAATATATCAATTATACCCCATTCCCTAAGGACCATTGCGCAATAGAGCATGATTTCCCAATAGGCGAAAATCAGTCCCTCCGTTGGTAAGATTGACCCTGTGTCCCCATGCGACAATGGCTATTCAGCCGGATAGATAACTGGCTGAATGATTGAATGTCCACTCGGCGATATATCACAAGGGTTCAATGTACTTATATCTATAGAGCCAAATAGCTGGCTGGCGAATCAACAGATTCACTGACTAGCCAACAGGACGTCTATCTATAATACTGCATGGATAGATGGCTCTGACTATGCCACCGTCTGCGGACGGTCATTCCGATTTCGGCAGTTGCCGAAGCATCAAGGCAAACATTGCCAACCTTTTTCTCACCCTCAAAACCATCAACAAAATGGCAAAGAAAATTGAAAACATCCCACTCCCCAAGGAGAATTTCCTTGCGGGATACAAACCCATCGTGCCTCACTTCGCCGATGACGATGAGCCGTCATCAACTGAAAGCGAAAAGGCACCGGAACTGACACGCGATGAGAAAGCCTATTCAGACCTCTTCCTGAAAGCTCCTGACTCATCGAAAAGGACACGAGTCGTGTACGTTTCAAACGAACATCTCGACTGTCTGAAAGAAATGGCACGATTCCTTAAGGACGAGTATGGGACAGCCATTACCCTTAGCGGTCTTGTCTGGAACCTCCTCGAACACCACTTTAACACCTACGGCAAAACCATCGGTTCGCTGATAGACAAAAACAGACCTCAGATGCCTGACCGTTTCAAATAGCCGTTAAGCATTCTCGACCAAGGCCTTCGCCAAATTACAACTCTTTTTTCATCGTGCCGCAGAAGCACATCAAAAATGAAACACAATGAGAAACAATGAAATTTCCATCCAAAGCGACACCTCAACAACCGGCACCGTCAATGACAATGATAATGGTGCTGGAAGAAGAGTGGCGCAACCTTCATGACACGCTGGAGCAAATCATCGACCTGATCACCCGTCGCAACGCCGACGACTCCGGCAGCGAATGGATCGAATCCGAAGACGCGAGGAAAATCCTCGGAGTTTCGCCAAAGACCTGGCAGAACTACCGCGACAAGCGCATCATTCCCTTCTCACAGATCGGTCGCAAAATCTACGTCAACCGCGCCGACATCGACGCCTTCCTCCGCAAACACCGAATTTCAGCAAGAAAAGACGATTAATTCAATTTAATTCTTATTTGCGAACAAAGAGTTCGCAAATAATTATTAACTTTGCACCGTCAACCAATAAAGCGAACATTGAAATTGATGAAGCCAAACAAATTTTGACTCGCGTCCGACGTGTGTCGGATGTCATTCTTTCAAAAAAAGAATGATAACCCAAGGGTATATTTTATTACAGTCATAGACTGATTTATTAATGTTGTTATGAATTTTATTTTCAAAATAACAAGAATAAAAACAAAGAAAACAGTTATGGCTTCATCAATTTCATCTTCTCGCTTATTCGAAATAGGAAGAACAGAGATGCTAAAACAATATGAACCGATGAAAACGGTCGAAGATCTGGCCGACATTCTCGAAAAAATCAAGCAAGAATTGTTTGGTTCAGTTCGATATAGCATTTCTGAAAAGATGCTCAAGCATTTTTCAAGCGATAAGATTGACACTAAACGATTCCGAAAATTTCACATTCGCAAAAAAAATGGTGGATTGCGTGAAATACAGGCTCCCTGTCGGCAATTAGATGTAATCCTGACATGTGTAAATGAATTGCTAAAATCCGTATATACTCCTTCTGATGTAGCTATGGGTTTTACTTCCGGCAAATCAGTTTTGGATAACGCGCAGATTCATGTTGGGCACAACTACGTATTTAACATCGATTTGAAAGACTTCTTTCCATCAATCCCTCAAGCAAGAGTTTGGAAGAGGCTTCAGTTATCGCCGTTTAATTTTTCAACTGAAATCGCAAATGTACTCGCCGGACTATGCTGCACATTTGATGAGGAGGTTGGTTGTAACGTTCTGCCTCAGGGATCTCCTGCGTCACCTCTATTGACAAATGCGATATGTGACACATTGGATCGACGTATGAGAGGTGTCGCAAAGAGGTTTGGGCTTCATTATAGCCGCTATGCGGATGATATGACGTTCTCCAGTATGCATAATGTATATCAAGAGAATGGTGCATTCCGACAAGAGATTTCACGCATTATAAAGGAGCAGGGGTTTATAATGAATGATAATAAAACTCGGCTTCAAAAGGCTGGTGCAAGACAAGAAGTGACCGGATTAACGGTTAATGCTATCGCTAATGTGTCGCGCAAATACATAAGTGATCTGCGTTGGATACTTCATATTTGGGAGAAAGAAGGTTATGCGAAGGCGTATGCTCTATTTTATCCTAAATATAAGCATGAGAAAGGATACATCAAGAAAGGTGAGCCGGTAATGGAAAATGTCATCGGAGGTAAGTTGAACTATCTCCGTATGGTCCGTGGTGCCAATAACCCTGCTTATCGGAAATTACAGTCCCGCTATGATGCATTGCAAGAGCTTGTGTTTATTGACAGCCAGACAGACAAATCCCAGTCCTATGTTTACGTTCAGCCCTATGGGCTGAACGAATTTCAGACTTTATTTCACACTTCCATTACACTTTCCGTGTCTCGTGAGAAGAAATTGGTTGGGAAATGTGAAATTGATGGAAAAGAGAAAATACTGGCATTAAGTAAATCTACTCAGGCTGCTCTATGTCCGAGCCTTGAAAGTTTAAACCCAGGATACGTGGTGACATCAGAAGATCTCGAAAAGTGTTTTGTCACCTTATGCCGACATAAAGGAAAGAACTTTTGGCTCATCACAAAGTTTGAACCCAAGCGTTCACGGTGTTTGAGCGTTCAGAATCTTCAGATAAAGCCTGATGACCTGCTGTCGCTTTGGGCTAATTATGGGCTGGAAAAGACAGCTGAGGAACTTGCCATGTATATACAATTCGCCAAACCGGGAGATTCTCTATTAGATTGGAATCCATTGGTAGATTCTGAGAAAACATTGGATCGTGGCAACTTCAACATTTCCAAAGAGGACATTATTACATTCTTCATAAAGAACAAGAATGTGACTCCAGCGCACCGCAAGAAGGCAATGCGGTTAATGATGGCAAGTGTTCCAGGCAATGATAATTCGCAGGATATTGATGTAGTTAAGCTTCTTGAAATATGGGAGAAGAATGGCCTTGATGCCGCAGTATTGGCATGGAAAGAAATGTCAAAGGAAAAGCAACCTAAGCCTAATTCGCTCAAGAAAAAGGCAAAAGCAAAGAATCGCTCATCTCAAAATACATTTCTGGAAGAGATGGGTATTTCGGCAGAAACCTATGCTGCTCTTCAGCAAGAAATTGCCGAAGGTGGTGGTACGCCCATAGACCTCGGTATAGATGGGGATGATATTACTTTTGCAGATGATGATTCGGACATCATTATATAGTTATGAAGAAAAAACACATATCAGATATAGATCGCTTAGCATTTTATTCTGCCATTTCGGCAAGAGTGGCCGAACAATCAGACCTTATTCCCAAGTTCATGTCGTGTTTGGCTAACGATTTAGTTAAACGCGACACTCGCATACAAAAATCATCTGGCAATATTATCTATTATCATTCTCCCTCCAGAATGATAGAGTTTCTTCGTCTTTTTTCCACGAATGATGATTTTAAATGGTATACTCATAAATGGGATATCTCAATACCTTTTGATATTGAGCGACAAATAAACAGACAGAAAATCACCAAATCAATCTTGAGAGATATGGCTTATCCTAAAGAGTCGGGACCTGCGGTAAACGCCAATACATATAATCAGGTTTGGAATTTTATAAACTTTTTGAATTCAGGGGAAAAATTATATACATGGACTAATTCTAAAATTGAATATATCCGCGAAGGATGGCATTCAGTAATTAATTACAGTAGGGAGAATCCCACGATTCCCATAGAAAATATAAAGTTGGAAAATGGACATCAGTTTAAGGATTATATCCGAATGTTCAAAGCTATTATTGAGTTTAGAACTGACTTAAAGGATGACGATCGATTCAGTGAAGTGATTTGGAGGTGTATAACTGATGGACTTCCAAAGGATTTAGAATTAAATTTTAATCCAAGATTTAACGAGATTGGATACGATATTAATGTTTATTGCGATGTTGTCGGTGTCCTTAGCGCTATAAATATCATTTGCAGCTGGATTACAAAACATAAATCCATAAGCTCGAAAGTCACTGTAGATTTGCTTAGCGACAAAGACGCCTACATTTTGGAAATCTTCCATATTGGAAGTTTCTTTAATAATATAGCGAAATTAGAGATTCCTTCTGGAGATTTAGCAAACCTTAGAAACAGATTATTTTCTGTGTGCGATTTCAGTATGGAGGGAGATTATGTCAAAGATGGGCAACAACGAAATTCAATATATGTAGGGGTATTGAATGACGGCGCTGAATCAATCAATGGTAATTTATCCAATTGTTCTGTTTCATTATCAAGCCATCTGATAGGAGGAGTAAAATACAAACTTAAAATCTATAAACGCTCATGATCTATATATTCGATGACAGAGCACAACGCCGATCGTATAATCTTGAAAGGCTTAATGGCTTCTTGGATTTACTCGAATTTAAAACAGTGAATATAATACCGGGTAAACCTGTTGAAGATTGCCTAATAGATGACATAAAAGCACCGGACTGTATCATCTTTCATAAGTCATATGTCTTCATGGATCAGAACATCAGTTTTGATACAATAAGACAATTATTTATGGATTTAAATATCCCAATCGTGATTTTTAGCGGGGGAATTGAAGGAAGCAACAAAAGCAGTAAAGAAATTAATATTAATGCAGATTTAATGTATGCCAACCTGCCATTTTTCCTGGAAGACTTCAGAAAAAATGGCGTAATCAACATCGACACTCTGTTATGGGGGAGGGAATATCGTCTTAATGCCGCCTTGCAGTTTCAAAATAAATTTTCAATAGAATATCTTATCAATCAAGATCCGAAGGAGGAAATAACTTCCCTAGAGAGCGTAAAAAGAAAAATTGAAAATGGGTGCCGCAATATCAGTAAAGAATTAGGCGATGCCATTAAGGCTGATATTGACAAATGTGACCGAATTACTTGGATTGAAGTAGCCCGAATAATAGATTATAACATCAGAACACGATTTTAAATGAGATATATAATTTCAGAAGGAACGGATATAATAGCTCCGGGACAAATACGCGAATGGGGCGCTGAAGCGCTTATTACTGTAGATGAGATATCCAACGATTTGTCCAATCTTCCTCAAGATAAAGATTCTTTGAATGTTGTGTTTATCCCGACTGTGTTTGACACAAGTAATTCCCTGTCATATGGTGGCGCTAATCTGGCACTGAGAGTATTGATGCATTATCTCAGGAACGGAATTACCAACTTTAATATCGTATTGATGGGATTTGAATCAGAGGAGAACTTCCTGCTTCACTATTTCTATCCTAACATACTTAAAATTCCCGGGATTCGCTACACAAGATTCAATAAGAAGATCGTATCTGAATACTGTTATTGTGAAGGCAATCATTTGAAGGTCGACGAATATGTTCCTTTGTTGGATAATCTTGGACTGAAAATTCCATCATCGTTTAAGTCGACTCACTCGTTGACGAATGAGTGGTGTCTATTCAAATGGAACTCCTTTTGGGGAATTCAGGACTGTCCCGCATCATTGATGGGGCATCTGTTTTTTGAATATCTTATTACTTTGGAAAAGCTGGGAAAATTAAAGAACAAAGTTGTTACGGAACATTTGAAGGAGAGAATCCGGAATATTCCTTCAGCTAGAATATTGTTAATCGATGACAACGTCGGATGGCATTCCTTTTTCACGGCTATGCTTGCTGATAATCCGAATATAGAAATAGAATGTCTCGGAGAGAATTTTAATAAATTATTATTCTCTAAAATAAGCAGTATAATCGAGGAAAAAATCAATAAGTTCAATCCACATGTCATAATCCTTGATTTCCGTTTAATGGAGGATCAGGACGCTGAAATAAAGGACGACATGAAGCGAATAAGCGGATATAAAGTGCTCAGGGATATCCTGAAAGGGAATTATGTGACGCCAAAACCATCTTTTGGGAGACAAGTGCTTATTTTTACCGCTACAAGTAGGATAGAAAATATCCTTATGCTGCGAGAAGGCTATGCCGATGGATTCATATTGAAGGAGAAACCTGAAAATTATAATGGGAAAGAAATAACAAAAGACGTAATCGCTACGATGGTTTCATTATTGGGAACAGCTATTGATCGAGCAAAGTTTTTGATCCCAATGAATGAAAGACTGAAAGAATTAAGTATATTGGCATCCTCATCAGATTCTGAGTTGAAACAGACTATAAAGATGGTATCAGAATCTGTGAGACAGATTACACAAAACAATAAACTCAATGAGGATGCATTAAAGCTCTCATACCTAAATCTTTTTAGCATTTTAGAACATCTGAAACCTTCACATTACAGGAATATGGATTCTTATATTCAAGAGAATGCCCCGAATGATATTCTTAGATATTGGAATAATATCAATAATGTTCGGAATGCTCTTGCCCACGGTAAAAGACACGCCAATATCAATCATAAAGATATTCTGATCTCGGCGGAACTAATCAAAGAGTGGCAAATTAGGCTCTGTAACTTCGTTAAAAAATTTATTGTCCACAGAATCACGAATAACCGCAAATGAGCACTCCACATATATATTACACATCGTCCCAGCTATCTGCCATTGAAGCATTCAAGAGTTTTCTTGAGGGCGATGAGCAGGTGTTTATGCTCAAAGGTGCAGCAGGTACCGGTAAAACCACACTTGTGTCGGAATTTCTGAAGATTCTTGAGGGACAGAAACGTGAGTTCGGGCTTATGGCGCCAACCGGGCGCGCCGCATATATTATCGGAAATAAAACCGGTCAGCCGGCGTATACCATACATAGGAGTATATATGGTCTGACAAAATTGAAGTCGACCAGCCAAAATAAAGAAGATGAAGATGATGGAGGTCTGCACTTGCGATTTGGACTGAAAGGGAATAATAATTCTCTAAAAACCGTATATATTGTAGATGAATCTTCAATGATCTCTGACAACTTTTCTGAAAATGAAGCCTTCTCATTTGGTTCTGGATGTTTGCTAACAGATCTGTTCGAATTTGCGAGAGGAAGAAAAATCGTACTTGTGGGCGACTATGCACAGTTGCCACCAGTAGGAATGAATTTTTCACCTGCTCTTGACAAGGAATACATCGAAAATAAATATAGTTGCAGGGTGAAGGAATATGTGCTCCGAGAAGTGATGCGCCAATCCGATGGCAGTGTGATGCTGTCTAATGCAACGAAAATTCGCGATAGCATCGAAAGTAAGACTTTTGTTGAATTCAAGTTGTCTCCTGGAGAGGATTCCATTGCCGAAGATACAGACTTATTGACCCCATATTGTAATCTTTCTCCATCTCGCCCGAATGTTAAAGCTGCGATAATAGCATATAGCAATAAACAAGCATTGGACTATAATCTTGCTATTCGTCGTCACTATTATGGAGATAGGGCCCCGAGGCTAAAATCCGGAGATCTTTTGATGATATGTCGCAATAACTATTCGTATGAATATGAACTGTTCAATGGCAACATAGTTCAAATCGAGGCGTGTCAGCCTGATGAAGAGGTAACCCATCGAGAGATTCGTGTAAAATTAGGCAAAGGCAGAATTGAATCTGTCTTACTAAAATTTCGCAGATCCACAATTAGATTTGGAGTTGGTGGCAAAGCTGTTTCTCTTAATGTACTGTTGCTCGACAATTTCCTTGATGAGCCGGCGGGTTCTGTAGGTGGGTTATTGGCGAGAGCCCTGATTGTGGATTTCAATAATCGGCTCCCGGAGAGAATAAAGTCTCGCTTAGGAGAAATACGGAGGCTACTGCGTTCTAAAGAGAAATTGACAATCGAACAACAAGAATTATGCGACGAATACATCAACGTATTAAATGAGGACCCCTACTATAACGCCGTTATATGTAAATATGGCTATGCCATGACTTGTCATAAAGCTCAAGGTGGGGAATGGGAGAATGTATTTGTGGATATGTGCCGCTTCGGTGGAACGGCTAACGAGGATTATTTCCGATGGGCATACACGGCATTGACTCGGGCATCCAAGAAGATATGGCTCTTCCGCTCACCGGATTTCAATTATATCAGTAACTTGATTGTGGAAGAAATTACCCCCTCAACTAAGATCAAGGTGAGCAATTACGCAGAGGATACCGATTTCTGCAAATCACGATTCTTACGCATTCAAAGTTGCGCACAGAAACAGGGTTTAACGATTAGTGAAGACAGAACAAAGCCTTATCAACACCTAATGACCTTCTCAGACGGTCAATCAAATTCTGCTACATATCAGTTGTGGTATGGAGCCAAAGGATACAGTGCTAAAGATGTGCTTGTATCTTCTTCCTCCGAAGACTTCTCCTCCATCTGCGGCCCAATTATTGAAGCATCGTATGCTCCTGAGTATATTCCGTTTTCAGCACCAGATCGGCCTTTCGCCGAAAAACTTGTAAGATTTATCCGCAGTCAACTTGACGAAACGGGCATTCAACTCCTTGATATAACACAAGAGAATTATCAGGACGTGTTTCACCTTAAAACAGATGGTCTTGCTCAAATAGGACTGACCTATACATCCAAAGGGAATTATACTTATATGCGGCTGACAAGTTCTCTTGGCTCTCTTGACAATAAATTACAGGCGCTTCGCCAACGTTTCATCTAATACCTCTTAAATATGACTCCAAGTGAAATTACCGCATTACGAAAGGCAGGAAGACTTACGGAGGCTCTTGAGGCTGCCGAAGCAGCTTATGCGGAGCGTGTTAACGGATACTCGATAGGCTCGCTCTTTTGGTGTCTCAATGACCTCTACAAAACTCAACATGGCGAGGAACTTGAAAAGACTGTGGCACGTATGCATACAATCTATAATGAGCTGGGCATGGTGGATGAATACATGCAACGTTCCCTTGCGTCAGCCGAACGCAGGGTGCTACCACACTCTTCTAGAATTAAGGAGACTATAGAGCAAGCTAAAGCCGGCGACAATGTAAGTTCTTCCCAACGTAAACTATTTGCACTCTTTGAACATGGAGAGATAGACCAACGGCTTCAGAATGACCTGGGGTGGCTTACCTACTACGTGCTTAAGTCAACTCCTGTCTCTGACGCGTATAGCCGCAAGATCTTATTGAACCAATATTTCAAACTCAATCTTGAGCGTCCGTCAATACTTCACTCACTGATTCTTGGAGAAGGTGTAAAGGTAGAGCAAAATACACCGTTGCAGTTTAGAATACGAGACTTCATCAAACTTTGGGGTCTTGAAAACCTCCGTGAAGATGATTGGGCTCAATTCACTACCGATAGCGGCAATACCTTACCATCGACTGTTGAAAAGCTTATAGGCGTCTATGCCAAGGAACTGAAAACCGATAAAGTAGAGTCTCCGAAAGACTTTGCCGAACTTGTTGACAAAGCTCTCCTTAAGTATCCGAAGAGTCAGAATATGCCTTACTTCAAGGCAACCATACTACTTTCTCAAGGCCGCAACGAGGAGGCCCTTAAATACTACCGGAAACTGATTTTGAAATTCCCGACTAAATACTATCTATGGAATCAAATATCAGAATTAGTTGATGACTTAGACACAAAGATAGGTCTTCTGAGCAAAGCTCTCAATTGCGGTGACGAAGAAGGCTTCCTGGGTGGAGTGCGATTGCGTATAGCAGCACTCCTTCTAAAAAAAGGATTACTCTCAAACGCAAAATTCGAGCTGGAAAAATATAGCTCGACCTATCAAAGTAAAGGGTGGAATCTAAAGCCGGAATTTTGGAACCTATATAATCACATGACATCTGTCGAAACGGCATCTGACAACAGGAGGCTGTATTCCGATTATTCTTTATACGCCAATCAGTTTATATACAACGATCTCCCGGAGCAGTTAATTATCAAAGTTGCCGAAAGACAGATTGATGATCGCAACCATCCCGGACGCAAATTCACTCAGTGGACACTACGCGGCCAAACAGGAACACTCACACTTAAGAAACCTGTAAAGTTTGGGCTTGTATCCCGCACTCCAAACGGAACGCTATTTTCCGTCAAAACTCATGAGGGGAGAATCGTATGGATTCGTCCGATGCGAACCACTCCACAAGTTTCATGGCTCAAAGAGGTGTCAGGCACAATCCAGCAGCGGACAGATCGCAAGGGGAATCGCTATACAATTATCCAAGGGGTCTATGTAGGAGAAAAGATACTAAAAGGAACAGCGGATGGGCAAACTATAAAAGCGTTAGCAATTCAGCAAGAAGATGGGCGCTGGTCTGCTATATCATTAATTCATTGATAACGATTATGCCAGCCACAAAAAACGCAATGACAAGATATGCTCTGATTGACAAACTCCTTGCCAATCGAAACAAAGCTTTTTCAATACAAGATATTACAGAGTGTCTTGAAGAACATCTTCCTGAATATGGGCAAGAACCCGTATCGAAGCGATGCGTAGAAAAGGATCTTAACTATCTTGAAAACGAAAGTCCGTTTGATGTTGAAATAGAGGAATATTGGATAGATGCACCGGATAAGAACGGCAGGCCATATAGAAAGAGATGTATCAGGTACCAAGATGCTACTTTCTCCATATTTAAGCCCAAACTTTCGGAAGACGAGAAAACAGTATTGGCTACAGCACTTGACACTCTTGGCAGTTTCGATGGCTTGGAGAATTTCGAATGGCTTAACGACCTCAAACACCGATTGAAGCTTGAAGAGCATGAACCAATCATATCGATATCTAAAAACCTTATTTCAAATTCATCTTTGATCGCTCGTCTTTTTACTGTAATTCGCACTAAGCAAGTTATTTCGCTGATATATCATACATTTTCTAATAGTGAGAGTAGAGCCGTTGAAATATCACCGTATCTCCTAAAAGAATACAACAACAGATGGTATCTTATTGCAGGGGCCTGCGACACAGGAAAACTTCTGACGTTTCCATTAGATAGAATTGACGATTTTACCCCGACACTATTCGCTAAATATCGTGAACCAATTGAAGACATTAATGAACATTACGAAGAAATAATAGGCGTGACATTTGATGAAGATGCTCCTCTACAAGAAATTATATTCTGGATATCTGATAAATCCAAGGATTATGTTATAACTAAGCCCATACATGGCTCTCAGAAAACTCTTAAGAGGGAGAAAGACTCATATCTTCGCCGGGTCTATCCCAAGCTCAAAAATGGAAAATTCTTTCAGATAGAGTGCAGAGAGAACTATGAACTTATCCGTGAACTTATTTCCTTTGGCCCTGAATTATTGGTGCTATCCCCGATTAACATCAAAAATCAAATACTGAAAAATTTGGATGGCTTATTACAAAGGTATAAGTCCTTATGATTTGTGTAATCTCATCAACGACCGCGAGATGTTCATGAAAGGCATCGACTATTCTTATTATTACGAAGAAGAATAGGCATACTCTCTAATGCCGTATATGCGTATTGGGCGGTGAATGTTACGCGGAATATTGGAATTTTGCCTGTAATTTGCCTGTAGAAAATAAAAGAAGCGACTTAACTTGGTGATGCTCACCTTATTAAGTCGCTTTCGCTGTGCCCAGAACAGAAGCAACCAAATGAAAGACTATGCAAGGATATGGAAGTGGGTTCGAGTTTTGGAAAAATTGACAAATATTTGTATATCATAATATTACAAAATTGAAATTGTAAAAATAGGTGTCATTCGCTTTCATAAAGAATCGGTAGAAATCAAATAGGAGGACAAAAGGAGGACAAAATATTTTGCCGTTAAAGAATTAATTGCTAACTTTGTAAATGAGGATACGGAGCGTTGATGCGGCATAAAACGCATTTTAACACTTAATTTTTTGTCCTCTCCACCATAAAATTTTTGTCCTCCATGGCAAGTATCAAACGTTATTTATCTTCCAAAGTGGAAGGAAATGGCAGGTCTGAAATACAATTCAGGCTTAGCCTCACCAAAGACATAAAACTCCGCCTGAAGAGCGGCATATATATCAAGCCGTCACGTTTCAATGCAGGAACGATAGTCAAGCCTCGCGCCAACCAGGAAGAGATTGCTGAATTGAAAGAACTTGAACGAAAGATTCGAGATCTTGAAGATTACATCTATGCGTTGTGCGAGGACAATCCCGTAGAGCGTCTTACCAAAGAATTTCTTACCAAGGAGATCGACCGCTTTCATCATCCCAAGCGCGAGCGCAAGCCTAAGGAGGTTGAGGAGAAGCTGCAAAAGAAGTTCATCGAGCTTGTGGAGGAATTTCCGACAAAGCGCGGACTTTCGGAGTGGCGTCACCGCAGATATGGTGTATTGAGCCGTAGCCTGCACAGGTTTGAACTTTACCGGAAAGTGAAGCGTCAGCTACCTGCAAAACTTGACTTCGAGATGTTCACAACCGACATACTGGAGGATTATGAACGTTTCCTGCGCAACGAGCCAGAGATATTTGACAAATACCCCAGGATATTCGAGCAATACCCGGCGGAAACGAGAAAGGCGCGAAAATCACGCCGTCCGTTCCCCAAAGGCGACAATACCATAATAAACATATTCGCCTGTCTGCGCACATTCTTCCACTGGGCCATTGAGGAAGGACTTACCACCAACAATCCGTTTGTGAAATACAAAGGTAAGACCACGGAGCATTACGGCACACCTTACTACATAACTCTTGAAGAACGCGACCGCATTGCGGATTTTGACCTGTCGGCCAACAAGTCGCTTGCAGTCCAGCGTGACATCTTCATATTCCATTGCTGCATAGGCTGCCGCATATCCGACCTTATGCGCCTTACTCCGGCCAACATTATAAATGACGCGGTGGAGTATATCGCCAGCAAGACCAAGGGGGAGCGTCCTAATGTGATACGTGTGCCACTTACCCAAAGGGCAAAGGATATTCTCGAACGCTACAAGGGAGAGGACAGCGAGGGGCGGATCTTGCCGTTCATAAGCTCGCAGAAATACAACGTGGCCATCAAGAAGATATTTAAGGAGTGTGGGATAACGAGAATCGTTACGATTCTCAACCCCACCACCGGGGAGGAGGAGCAGCGTCCTATAAACGAGATAGCAAGCAGTCACCTTGCCCGGCGCACATTCGTAGGCAACCTTTACAAGAAGGTGAAAGACCCGAATCTCGTCGGTGCGTTGAGCGGCCACAAAGAAGGCAGCAGGGCATTCTCGCGATACCGCGACATAGACGACGATATGAAGAAAGAGCTTATCGGGCTTATGGAATAATCGCATAGGGAGGGGATAATTCGCGGAATGCGAACATTTCCCCTCTTATTGTGGTTGACAAATAAAATATATTTACTAACTTTGTCAACTAAATTATAGCATGGATATGAACAAGCAAGCCAACGATATATTTTCACGCCGGTTGCGTCAGGCAAGGCTGATGAAGGGATTTTCTTTGGAAAAACTCTCTCAATCAGTCACTCCGGCAATTACTCGCCAGTCCATAAACAAGTATGAGAAAGGTCTTATGATGCCTGACAGTCGGGTGCTTATAGCACTCGCCGCCGCGCTGGGTGTCAAGATTGACTATTTCTTTCGTCCGTTCACTGTGGAGGTCAATCATGTGGAGTTCCGCAAAAAGCCGCGTTTCCCGGAACGGATGGCCTCTGCCGTGAGGGAGAGGGTACGAGAGGAACTGGAGCGTTATCTGGAGGTTGAACAGCTTTGTGGCTGCTCGACCGATTTCTCCATGCCGCGCAAGACAGTGCGTACCGCCGAAGAGGCTGCTGTCCATGCCATGGAGATAAGGAATTATCTCGGACTCGGCAATGACGGTGTTTCAAATGTCATTGAGGTTCTTGAAGAAAACGGCGTCAAGGTCATAGAGATTGCCGAAGACAAGGATTTCGACGGACTCAGCGGATATGCCAACGGCTCAATACCTCTCATTGTCATAAACGGCGGTTTTGTCACTGAGCGCAAACGCTTCACTGCCCTGCATGAACTGGGGCATCTTCTGTTTGATATTCCTGATGACGTTCCGTCAAAAGAGGTGGAGAATATCTGTAATGTTTTCGCCAGTGAGTTCCTGCTGCCTGTAAGCGTACTGAAGGCCAAGGTCGGCAATACCCGACATGACATATCATTGTCGGAGCTTACCGACATACAGCGTCAGTTCGGAATATCGGTGGATGACATAATGGCTGCGCTCCATGCGAATGGTGTCATTACTGCCAAACGTTATTCCGGCTACCAGACCAAGAAGAACAGGCTGCCCGATTTCAAGGCGTTGGCCGAAAAGTCACGGGCTGTCGCCGAGAGATCCGGACGCTTCGCCCGTATGGTTTATCGCGCGCTGGCCGATGAAGCCATTACCTTCTCCAAGGCCGCAGTGTTGCTGAACACCTCCGTCGAGAGCGTCAAGTCACATCTTCAATTAGTGTGACGGGATGGAGATAATAGTCAATGACACAAACATATTCATCGACCTGCATTCAATCGGGCTGCTGGATTGTTTATGTGAACTGCCCTATGAGATCCGCACGGTGGACTTCGTAATGGCTGAGATTTCCGAACCACGGCAACGCGGGGAAATGGAGCGTCTGGCGGCGGCAGGCAAGATAAAAGTGGAGAGTTTCACGCCTGAGGAACTGATGGAGATTGTCGATGAGCATTCGGCGGTGTCCGGCAATCTTTCAATCCCGGACTGCTCGGTATGCTATTACGCGAGGAAACACGGTATCACCCTTCTGACCGGTGACAGGCAGCTCCGGAAATATGCCGAGGCTGAAAAGCTGACTGTCAGGGGCATATTGTTCGTGTTTGATGAGCTGGTGGCATATTCCGTTGTCTCATCGGAAGTTGCCGCAGCTAAACTTAAAGAATTATACTCTATTAATGTCCGCCTCCCGAAATCGGAGATACAGCGTCGTATAGACCTATGGGACAAAGCTGAATGAATGTATGGATATTGATGTAGTGGAAATACAGCACAATCTTGGCTGCATTATTGCTAAACTTGGGCTGATACATAATGATACTGCTTCCGTTTCAACTGACAGGTTGCAAAGACTGTCTGACTATCTTATAGATAATCAGCTCGCGTTTGAAAAGGCCATACGGAACGAAGTCCGGGATAAAGGCAGTGATTATTATGTTACACAGCTTTACAGGTCGCTTTCATCATATCTGAAATGGTATGTGGCCGAACATGGGCGTGAAAGCGCGAAGATGGCTGTTGCAAAACGGATATATGACCGTATTGTGTTCCTATGGATGCCGCCTATTGAGAGCCTGTTTCCTAATGTATCCAAATCGGCAGGGATTGTTGTCAACCCTATGTCAGACAATAAAGACCCGAAAGGATATAACAAGCTTTTTGAATTGGCCGGAGAACACTACCGAAGCATCCGCTATGACATTACTGAGAATCCGGATTATCCCCACCTCACATCCGATGAGATATACAGGCGACTGAAAGAGCTGGTTGCCCCGGTGTGCGGTGAGGGGGTAAGAATCGGAATGATACTCAACATCGCGATAAAACACCGCCTTCTGCTGAAAAAGCCACAAGGCAAATCATTGGAGCGAGAGCTTGGAATGACCTGCTCGTATCCTGCCGTTGCAAATGTGATCGACACGCCGAGCGATTACTTCAACATTGACGACTGGGGAAAGGATATGGAAGCCAAGTTGCTGAAACAATAGACGTTCATAACCAACATATATCATTCCGCGTTGTCGCTTATACTTTAATTGCTTAAATAAAAGCGTTAGCGGAAAAAGTTAAAGGAGTCCTGTACGTACAGGGCTCTATTTTTGTGCCGTAATTCAAAACAATAGATTATGGCAGCAGAAATAATCAGTTCCATACTGGACGGCCCAAAGGGCGTATATCTGGTAGTTGACGCCACCGACATGAAGGCGGCGTTTCAGGAATTTCTACGCATTACACGTGAAGCCGAGGACGAGCAGAGGGCTTATGACGACGAGCTTGCGACGGTTACGCGCGAGGAGGCCTGCAAAATTTTCAACCGTTCATACAGTACCCTTCTCCGCTGGGAGAAGGACGGTTACCTTGTGCCCGTAAAGATAGGCAAGACACCGCTTTACAAGATGTCGGATATAAAAGACGTGTTGAATCAGAAATTCGGTAACTCGTGAGATTCCGGGTTGTAAAAACTTTAGCCGAGCGCGACTTATTAAAATTTAATTAAGGCTCCATCCAGGAAAGTCTTGGTTCCCTTATAACCTGACTCACGATGATAGCGGATTGTTTATATACACTTGGTGCCGAATCTTCTAAAAAACAGGCATATGTCCTGTCGTATTTGGAAGATGCAGACTCTTGTGGTATCCGTGTCCGGAATTATCTGGGTTCTGGAGTGTCACTGCTCTTTAATAGAGAATGCGCGGTATGTCTGATAGTTTATTTGTTCAATCCATTCCCAGTTATAGGGAGTGCAGCCGCCGGAATAATCATTCGACTGGTCTGGGTGGAACCGGCGGGTTTATCTAAAAAGGATAAGTATTCAAAGTGCGATCAAATGGCTTCACTGCAAAAGGAAACTGCGACCGATGGATGTGAGGCAGGTATTAACCCGCTTGCCATTTCATTATGGAAGGCACAACACTTATGCTTATGAGAAATTCTCTACCAGCCGTTGAGCCGTCGCGACTCTACACCCGTCAGGAGGTTGCAGCCATGTTCGCCCTCTCCGACATCGAATTGTTCAGCTATGCCAGTGATCCTGAAGGATTGCGCTATGAGATTGTTCCGGCCAGTCCTTACCCGCTTTTCCGTGGAAGCGAACTGCTGCGGTTCTTCTCAAACACCTACAAGCTATGCCAAGATGGATGCCTGTCTATGAAGACGATATGACACACTGGCTATGGGATAACGCGCAACGTTACCAGTGGTGGCTTGAAATAAGGTTTCGAGCCGCCAAGACTCCCGGCATGAGGTATGTGGGTGACACAAACATCCGCATACGGGTGACTTACGGAGAATGGCCTGTGACTATTGCCTATCTTGGTACGCGATGGCACGCAGATGAGAGAGCTGTCATATCTTTTCTGGAGGCATTGGAGGAGGACGGTCTGATTACCCGTAGGAAAAACGGGCTTGTAACCGTTATATCCGTCTGCGGCTTTGAAAAGTATTGCTTCAATATGCAGAACAACGGAAAAGCACCATTGCCGGAAGGTTCGGTGGATATTGAGTATGAAATGCAAAATCCGGAGCATGATACTCCGCTGGGCTGTATATCTGATGAAACGCAAATCGAAAAGCACTATGCAACGCGGAGTGATACGGCAGACGAAACGCAGAGCCGGACGCGGCCATATTTACATAAAAGAAAAGAAATAAAAGAACTTTTAATTGATGGTAAACGCGAGCGCGAAAAAGATTTTTTAGAAAAACTGAAAAAATCGGAATCCACGCTTGAAGGGATGGCTATGAGCCTGCACTGCGAGTTGTCGGATCTGCTGGCGGTAGCCGATGATTTCAGTAATGCAACAATCACTACCGAGGACTGGCATCCCACGTTCTCGGCTTTCAAGAAACACTTTCTCAACTGGGCCCGGATGAGAATAAAAAAATCAAAAGATGAAGTACCCCAAAAGAATAAATCCGCAGGAGGCTATCAGCCAAATGCGGTACGCCGCAGAGGGCCGGTTACACCCGATTGCGGACTTAACGAAGATTGACGCCTACAAGCAGTTCTTCCTTGGATGCGCAAAAAAGGTATGCCCTGGCTATGTTGTCCGCGACGACCAGCGCAAGATTCTCAACGACATCGTGCATTGGGCGTTGAAAGACTATCACGGCAACCTCGATCCGGACCGGGGGCTATTGCTGTGGGGCGACATAGGCACCGGAAAGTCAACGCTCCTAAGGGTAGTCCGGCAATTCTGCAACGAGGTACACCCTCCCCGTGACGGTATGCGCTACTGGTTTCGCATGACAAACGTAATCGACATCTGCGCCGAGTTTTCCGATGAATCGCGCGACGGCGGCTATTATGCCCTCCAGACCTACATCACAAGCTCCCGCCAGGCTTTCGATGAACTTGGTAGCGAAACAATACCCACCGGACGGTGGGGCAACTTTGAGAATGTGATGCAATATGTCCTCCAGCGGCGTTATGACCTGCGCGACAATCAGTTCACACACGCCACTACCAATCTTTCCCTGCAACAGCTTTCTCAAGTCTATTCACCCAGAATCTATGACCGCTGCAAGGAAATGTTCAATTTTGTGGAGATTCGCGGCAATACTTTCCGAAAAACCTACACTCCGGGGGGCGATGGCTAAACGAAGATACGAAAAAAAGGTCAATATCTCTATGATTGACCGTAACAGGCTATATACCATTTCAGAGGTGGCCCGGATAATCGGAATCAGTCGGTCGTATTTCTACTATTGTTTCGACCATGACGAGCGGTTTCCCAAACCAACGTTCATCAACGGAATCACACGCCTGACAGGTAGCGACCTGATAGAGATTATAGCCCTGCGGCGGCGCAAGGGGCTATAATCCCGGTTCAGTTCCAGATATGCCACGGCGGGGTGCGGCGTTCCGGGGAGGCTATGGTCTCCGACAGCTCAACGGCGAGAAGCCATGCCTCGGTTCGCATATCGTCCATTTCCGCCAATGCCCTCGCTTCAAGGCTATCCCCGGCACCCGATAGCTCGCACCACTGCCGGGCAAAGGTAGAGGGTTGGAAAGCGTCTATGAACGAGAGTATCTCATCAAGGAGTGTTGCCGGGTTGCCGCCTGTCATGTCGGCGCAAAAGCAGAACGGCACGCCGCTCCGAGTCCTGCGCCGGAAATCGAAAGCGGTACAGTCGATGTCTATCACGCTGACGGTCACGCTCCAGCCGCATTTGGCGGCAATATCTATAATGGTCTGTAACAACATATCTAAAAACATGGTTATGTCTGCCACAACCGAAAAGATTGTGGCAGACCGGGTTATATTCCTGAACGGGTCTATTCCTCCGTCGGGTCGAAATCGGTTTCTTCAAGGGCGGCGAGCAGGTCAAGCACCATGCTCTCCGCGTCCTCCATATCAGCCACTATGTCGCGGATATGGTACGGTGCGCCGTTCCTGCCGTGTCCGTCCTCGCCTATCCAGAGGTAGCTTCCTCGTCGGGGTCGAAGCCCTCGTAATACTCCCTCACTGACTTTATGAGGCTGTCGGGGTCGCCGTCTTTCATTTCGGCGGAGAAGTTGAAATCCTGCCCTGCCTTGGTGGATTGGGAAAACTCGAACTGCCATATCTCGGCCTTGGGATTCTTTGATGTATGGACGCTCCAGCCTTTGGCTTCGGCACATTCGGTTATGCGGTCTATCGTATCTTGAATATCCATGTCGGTATAAGGTTGTGTCAGCCGTGGCACGGTCGCCACGGCTGACGGGTTATCTGTCATTCATCGGGGCGGTCATGCAGTCGGGAGAGGAAAGACTGCAACCGCTTGTCGGCTATCTCCCCTATGGGTCGGGGCTTGAAATACGGCACCTCCGTGACTTGGAGTATTCCGTAGCCATGCTCCCGGCAATCTATCTCAATCCCTGCAAGCTCGTTGAGCGAAACATAGCCATATTCGTCCTCTGCGAGTCCCACGACAATGCAGAACATTATCGTGTCATCGCCCTCCTTGCTCCCCTCAAGCACAAACCACCAGGCGTTTCCTATGGCGAATATCGCCACGCATACGGCGTCCTTGCCCTTTCCGTCCTGGGAGTAGAGGGGGAAGCCCTTGAAGGCTTCCTCCAGTCTTGGTGTCATCAGTCTGTTCATAATCAGTCAAATTCTATTTCATCTTCATACAATTCTATGGTCGCTCCGCTGCTCACCTCTATTATGAAGCGGTAGCCGTTGCGTCCTACAATCGTTCCTCTGCGGTAGCCGCGCCACGGCTCTTTGAGGTCGCACTGCCGTCCGTATTCGGGAAAGTCGGTATCAGTATCGTACATAGTCAGCGGCGTTTTTGAGTTTGGCAAATTCGGGGTCGTAGATGAGTTCCTTGTCTATGAAGTGGCTGTAAGCCTCGGCAGCGAGGCGCGAGGCCCACTCGTTGCGGTCGTCATAGCGTCCTCTGCGGTAGTTGTATGCGAGGGCTTTCATATAGCCGAGAAAGACCTTGAACGCCTGCTGCTGCAGGTAGCGGTGCATGGCAGTCATAGCCATACCGGTCTTTTCGGTGCTGCTCACTCTGCCGTTGACAAAGTTCTCGAAAGTCTTTACAAACTCCTTGTCGCCCTCGGCAATATTAATGAAATCAATGTCTGTGTTCATATCGTTTGGAATTTAGATGGTTGCCTGATTGTAGATTTGAGGTTCTGACGACACATTATAGATATAGTCGCCACAACGCACCAAAAGGCAGTGCTGTCCGTAATACAGCTTTTTCATGCCCCGTACACTCCCGGTCTTGTGGAAGTTCGGGAAGCGGCTTATACCTACTCGCCTCCCTTCTTCAATTGTCATTCTCTTTACTCGCATGGTCGTGTAATACCGGTGTCATAGATAATAGTCTGCTATCATTCCTGCATACAGTTTGTTTCCGGGCGTAAGCCGTTCCACGAAGCGCATAAATTCTGCGGAGTGTTCAGCCGTTCCAAAGTTGGAGCCGAAGTCGGTGATGAAAAGGCTGTCGGTGTCAAGAGGATTGATTATAGCTTTTTGGAGTTGATAGACTGGCCCGGTCCATTCCGTTACGTTATCGGTGTCTATGGCCTCCGCCCTCTCTCTTATAAGCCGTGCATAATGGTGCCGCCATTCGTTGATGCCTCCATTGTAGGTTAGGGTAAGGTCGTTGTTGAGTGTGAACATGCCTTTGGGGAGTATTTCAACAAGTTCCTCCATTTGGCTTTTACGTTCTGCCTCCGCTATTTCGTCCGCATAGCCGATGCATACAGATTCTCCCTCCGAAATGGTTTCGGGATTCATATATTCGTCCTCGTTTATCGGACTTGTGCCTAACTGATAGATTGTGCCGTGCATTGTCTTAAAATGTTTGAGTTGTTATTTTTTTCCCTTTTGTGAAGCTCTTTGAGCTTCCCGGCAGGGCTGGCCGTTTTTCGTGCAATTCGCAACTGCGGCCAAAGGGAGGATAAGGCAAGGGTGAGGTCAGCGGCAAGACCGGGATACCCAAATTTTGGAGGCACGAGAAAATTTGAAACCGAAGGCTCGGTTTCGAGCTGAAGGTTGCGGAGGCTCACGGGCGCAGTCCGCCGACCTCAAACGAAGTGGCCTTTGCCGTTCCTCCCGGACGCGGTAATTTCGCACGGAAAAACGCCAATCCTGTCGGCAGCGAATAATTCACAGGAAAAAATCTTCATAAAAACATCCGCTCCAAAGCGTCAGCCTTGAAGCGGATCAGGGCCATCGTTCCGAGAGCGGTCATCCAAAGACCCGGCGGCACATTGGTATTCCATAGACCCGCGCCCAAAACAGCAAGGCGTGACACGTATATACGCCTCACGCCCCACTGTTCTATAATTCGGGTACTGCCAGCCAGCTCACATTGTCGCCTTGCGGCATGGGTAGTAACGGGTCATACTGCATTAGCTGATATGAGGCTATCTTGAAATCAGCCTCGATTACGGCATATATTATCACCTGTCCTTTTTCCGGCACACACTCCGAAAACCTATGCCATTCGGGACATGGATTTTTGTCAGCCCATTCCGCGCCCTCTATGAAGCAATACATATTAGGCACACGAAAATCGCTGTCCTTATACCGCTCGGCGGCTTCTTTTCGTATTTCCTCTTTTCGGTTCATAATCGTTTCGCTTTGTCAATCAAACCATTCCGGATTATCCTCTTTAAGTTCCTCGATTAATGCGTCATCGGGCAGACCGAGGTTGCTGTCAGCGGTATAGAAGAAAATATCTTCATCGACCTTTTCAGCCTCCTTGTCGGCGAAGCCGTCCGAGCCGTCGGTTGCAGGATAAGGCATAAGGACATCAAGCAGGCTTGTTCCCGCGATTATCAGTTCCTCGCCCTCGTTGCTTCTCACGATACGGCAGGTGTATTCCTTGCCCTTGTAGTTGATTTCAGTTGTAATCATATCGGTATTGTGTTTATGCTCCCTGCGCCTCTGACCGCGCAGGGAGCGGTTTATAAATCAGTCTATATCAACTCCTATAAAGTGCTCGTTGTCAATCAACAGATAGTAGTAGCCGTTGCCACAGCCGCGATACTCCTTGCTAAGTCCGGCTTTGATGTCGCCCTTGCGATAATATCCGTCGTCCTTGTCGGCTATCTCTATCCATAGGGTGCCGTCATAGCCCCGGAAGTCGAACCTGCCGGAATGATAGGCGCACCTTTCGGCAAGTGCCTTGCGAAATTCCTCTACCGCTCACGGCGCATGACGCTCCACGGCTTTGAGGGAGATAATCTCACCATCTATGCGAGTGCCGGTTGTGAGCCGGTTTTCGTAACAGCCCTTTGTAGGGTCTGCCATGAGGCATTTTCGCACGAAAGCCGAGGGGAAGGTGGCACGCGAGGCGTAACGCCTGAACTTTTCCACAATATTTGCTTCAGGCTTCTCCACTTTCACTACTCCGAGCCAGTTGGCTACGGTTGACTGCGGTATGATGTAGCCGCGTCTGCGTGAGCGTGGAGCGAACTCGCATATATAGCCCTGTGTGGAGAAAAACAGGCGTCTGCGTTCTCTGCCCTCGTTGGTGGTAATGTCGTAAAGACCCGAATTGCGGTCGATGATGGTTGCTGCTGCTTGATAGTCCATGTTTTAGTGTTTGAATTTGTTTTTTCCCTTTTGGCTTGAAGCTCCGGGCTTCATCCGCAGGGGGTATGTTTTTTGTGCATACACCACGGCGGACCACCGGGGCGGATTAGACAAGTGTGAAGTCAGAGGGCAAGCGCGGGATACCCATTTTTTGAGCGACAAAAAATGCGGAGGCTCACGGGCGCGGAACTCCGACCTCAAGCGCGGCGTCACTTGTCGTTCCGCCCGTCCGCCGTAGCTTCGCACACAAAAACGCCGCCGCAGGTGAAGCCCGCAGGGTTTTCAAACAAAAAAGTATATCCGGCGACCTTAACCGGCAGGTTGCGGCAGGCCGGATGCCGTTCACGGCATCGGGGTTGCGGTGTTCCGGGCATAGAGCGCGGATCAAGTCGGAAGCCGCCTTCACGGAGGCTTCAGTCTTGTGGCGCGGCCGGTTTACACACGAAAGGCTATATGTGATGTCGGTGTGCCTCCCGGCTCACGGACATGGCATATAGCCCGGATTATCAGGTATTCGGGAGGGAGCGGAGGAATGCAAGGTAGTGAGGCGTGATGCGCTCCATGCGCCCACACCTCGCTCCGCTTTGCCTCGGCTTCAGCCCGGTAGGTTTCCCTAAGATGTATAGATAGATGTCAGAACTCCTCATCGTTGTAGTGGCAAAGGGCACTAATGATATTATCTGCTAATTTACAGAGAGTTATGTTATATTTAGGCTTTAATCCAAATGCTATTTGTGCTACTGTTTGTGGTTCGCAAATCAAAAAAACAATTTTATATTTGGAGGGTTAGAAAATAATTTATAACTTTGCAAAATAATTCATCAAGAAGAAGTAACGCTCTAAATGTTAATTATTCCTAAGATTTTTACACTGCTGAACAATTATCCTCTTGTTGCGTTATACTATAAAAACATATACAACAACTAACAGATGAAGAAAACATTATTGTATTCTTTGCTCGTTGCTTCAATCGCGGGACTTTGGTCTTGTAGTAACGATGCGGATGTTCCTGTCCCACAGGACGAAGAAATTTCGACCAGATCTGGTGAATTGGTCGAATGCCTTAATATTACATATAAAGGCAAAACTTACCAGAATGTGCCAACTTCTTATGACGAGAATGGGGACTTCTTGTTCCTTGACTCGGAGTTCTCGGCAATCTATGCCGAAGAGCTTGCGAACGATTTGGATTGGTCTATCTCTGCCAAAGATTCGCACAACATTACATTCTATCCTGATTTGAAGAATAATCTCGATTCGAATGGTATAGAGGTGGATGAGAGTATTGAGGCTGTTGATGCTGCTCTTGCCGTAGCCCTTACGCGTGCAGGGTACAATGACTTGGCTGAGGTTACATTATATGATGATAGAGACTTCAAGGATAGAAACTATTCTTTCCAGTTGAATGACTCGATTATCTATACTGAGGTGGCCAACTTAAAAAATAAGCCTTGGGAGTTTAACGATAAGTGTTCGTCTCTAATCTTGACAAACAACATGCCCGATGATCCCAATAAAATCTTTAAATTGGGTTATTTTGAATACCCCTGTTCTGAAATTGAGGCTGTATTTATCGGCTACGATGATCGTAATTTCAGTGATCGCACCATTACTTGTGTAGCTCCTCCTACTTCGGTAAAAAAATATCCGAGCCTTCCGGGATTTAATGATAAGATGTCTTCTTTCAAATTATTATTTGCGAAGAAAGGTCAATACCAGCCCTCAATTTAAGGGTGTGATGTATAAATATTATGATTTACCCCTGCCGCAGTAATATGTAGCAGGGGTAAATTTCTAAAATGTAGCTTTGATTCGCTAAACCCCAGTTTTATAAGAATAAATAATGAAATTGATATATAGGATTTGGCTCTTTATAGTACCATTAGTAATATTGTCTTGCAATAATGAGGAGACTGAGCCATCACTCCCCAATTCTCCAAGCTATCGCGACGGCATTTATTCGGGGAAACAACTTGAGTTCAGTGTTGACGGAAAAGAGACCATGACAGTATCCTCTGTAACATTGACTTCAAGGCTTTTAGATGCCAATTTAGACCCCGATAAGGATCTGGACCAAATAGCCCATCCGTCGGATCCGACTTATACGACTACCGTATCGATTGCCGGCTTCCCCTTGGAAGGCGATAAGTCGTCGTTTGTGACTGTCTCCAATATAATGGGGTTCAAAGGCACGACCATGATACAGAATATAGAATATGAGTACGTCGGCGAGTTTACCGGCGATCCCCTCTCGCATCACGAGAATAAAGGTCTTATCCTTAAGCTAACTACAAAATGACATTAAGGATAATCGCCATTATGGCAGGGCTGTTTTGCTTCCCTGCCATCTGTGTTTTAGGTCAAGACGGCTTTGCCACGTCCGATTCAGTCGGCAAAGTCAATGTACTGAAAGAAGTGGAAGTACGGGGTTATGGTGCCGACCGCAACCTCAACGCTCCGGAAATGGGAAGGATAAGCCTAAGTAACAAGATGGTAATGGACTTACCAGTGATGTTTGGCGAACCTGATATTGTCAAGGCATTGCAGACTCTGCCTGGGGTCTCCCAGGGTGTCGAAGGATTCACGGGAATGTATGTGAGAGGCGGAGACAATGACCAGAACCTTTTTCTCTACCAAGGTTTACCGCTTTATCATGTTAGCCATCTTGGAGGCATATTCTCGTCGTTCAATGTCCCGACTGTAAGCCGTGTTGACTTCTACAAGGCCGCATTTCCTGCGCGCTACGGAGGGAGAATATCTTCAATAACTGATGTTGCCATGAAGCGTTCTGATTTTGAAAAGTTTCATGGAAAGTTTTCCGTGGGGTTGCTCAGCGCCAATATCTTCCTTACCGGACCTGTTATAAAAGACCGTACGGCATTTACCATAGGTGTCAGGCGTTCATGGATTGACCTGGTCTCGGCACCGACACTTGCAATAATGAACGCGGTTGAAAAGAAAAAAGGAAAGAAACATATTGCCGGATATAGCTTCACTGACCTCAATCTCCGTCTTGACCACAAGTTTAACCAAGACATGACGGCTTATATAATAGGATATTATGGTCATGACCGCCTCAAAATAGGCCTGCGTGAATTTGAGGGTAAGAATGAGAGCTATGTAGTGGGGCCTGACGGCATACCGGTGCCTGACGACACTGAGTCAACCACCCGTTTCTTTGATGAGGATGTCAATCGTCTGTCATGGGGCAACTGGGGTGTGCTCGGTGCATTCGACTACAGACTCGGACCAGGGATATGGAATACATCTGTATATTACTCCAAATATTCTTCCACCTACCGTCAGGAAAGGGAATATCAGAGTGATCTGGAGGATTCTGACACATACGGATATAACAAAAGTCGGACAAAAAACAGCATCGCCGACATCGGTGTCAGGACAAGCTATCTTGCCGATTTCTCCAAAACTTACAGGCTTCGAGCCGGAATAGAGTTTGTCAGCCACGACTATCTGCCGGAAGGTCTTGTAAACCAATTCTATTCCGACGGGGAATGCAGTGAGGATGACAATAACAGCCCTCATATCTCATCCAATGAACTGGCTGCATACCTTGACAACACTCTAAACTTCAATGACAAGATAGCGTTCAACTTAGGTCTTAGAGGGACATTTTGCCGAATTCAGGGACACACATTTTCCAATATTGAACCAAGGGCATCTCTGAAGATAGCCATAGGGACAAACTATAGCGTCAAGGCAAGCTATGCGAGAATGCACCAATATGTGCAGCAGGTTTCAAACAACTATATAAGTCTTCCAACCGACCTTTGGCAACCCGTCGCCGCAGGGTTCAAGCCTCTAAGAAGTGACCAGTATTCACTGGGATTTTACGGCAACCTTCCATGGTATATGTATTTCTCTTTTGAGGGATGGTATAAGGACATGGACAATCTTCTCGAATATCGTGAAGGCGTATCTGTACTGAATCCCGGACTCTCATGGAATGAGAAACTCACTTCCGGGAAAGGGTGGTCTTACGGGCTGGATTTTAGTGTTACAAAGGAGGCGGGCAGGTTTACAGGCTCGCTCGGTTACGGGCTGATGTGGAACTGGCGCAAGTTTGAGGATTTGAATATCGGAAGAAAGTTCCCTGCAAAGTTTGACAACCGTCACAAAATCAATATAAACCTGTCTTACAAGCTCAACGACAAAATAGATTTCAATGCCGGGTGGACTTATATGACCGGCAACCGGCTCACACTCTCGATGTATAACTATGACATACCTGGGAGCCAGTTCCCCGACGCGCCTACAGTAGGTCCTCCGGGATACGGCAACGAAGTTGACGGAATAGACTATTATTCATCGAGAAACAATGTGCGTCTTCCGGCATACCACAGGCTTGACCTCGGCATGAGCATCTACAAGACATATAAGAACGGACGTTCCGGGGTTTGGAATTTCAGTCTCTACAATGCCTATTGTCGGATGAATGCCATAACTATCAAGAAAGACAATGAGAACAACATTATTGACTCCGCCAACAAAGATAACTGGCACAGAGCGTTCAAGACGTTGAGCTTCATTCCTATAATTCCATCAGTCTCCTATACATATTCATTCTAAAAAATGCGAAACAAACAATATCTGCTTTCAGCCTTGTTCCCGGTCATGCTTATCTCGTGCTATCACGAGGTGGATCTTGACGAATACCGCGACAAGGACGGCGAGAATATCCTTACCATCAATTCTTTGGTATGTCCGGATTCTTCACTGCAGGTGTCGGCGACAAAGACCTATTTCTTTTCCGACATCCATAACGACAGGACATACGTGAAAGACCTTAACATATTGGTTAAGGTAAACGAAGTTGGAAGAGGAATCATGGAATATGATAAAACAAGAAATCTATATATATCGGATATAAAAATACAGTCTGGTGACAGGGTTACTATCAGCACCGAATACTCAGAGACCTTCGTCTCCGCATCCGACATTATGCCGGATGCGGCCAGCATAGAAGGAGTCTCGGTAGAGCGGCAGGGTCCGGTAAGTATCTATACCAACTCAGACTTTATATTCACGTATGGCATTACGTTTACAGACCGTCCGGATGAAGACAATTATTATTTTCTGCAATGGGACGCGGTGGAGCGAGGCAAGGACATCAGGATGGGAGAACGAGACTTTACCCATGAGCTTGTATTTCAGCAGCTTGCCAGCCAAATCCATTCCACACTTCCAGGATGGGAGCCATATTCACCATACGGGCTTCCTTTTTCTGACAAAGGGATTGATGGTAAAGAACACACCATTGTAGTCAAGGAAATAGTGCAGATGGTAAAAGGGTCTAATGAATGGAGAAAAACACAGATGAAGCGTGGATTCAGACTTTATGCAATCTCCAAGGCATATTATGACTATCTTGTAAGCGTTCTGATAAACCAGACGGGAGACAAAGGGCTGCAGGGTGGTATGATTGACCTCGGCATTGCTGACCCGGTAAAGGTTTTCTCTAACATAGAGGGCGGAGTTGGCATATTGGGGTGCTATACTATGGCAGAAAGTGAGATTGATGTAATGAAGATTGTAGGACCATTTCCAACTGAATAAGATGAGATGAACAATATGAAAAGACTTTTGCTTTTAGTAATTATATCAGTATATGCTGCAATATTGCCGGCTTACTCCCAGATTGACACCGACACATTAGAGAAGGCGGATACCTTATCTGTTATATCTTCGGGCAAACTCCGGTTTCAAGACTCACACACTGTCTCGGAGGTGGTTCCTCCAGACAGTATTGATGTTGCAAGGTATCGAAAGAAGCATTTCTGGCGCGCTGCCGGAGAGACTGTCGGTTTCAATATCGGTTTATGGGCGTTCGACCGTTATGTGCTTGACGGGCACTATGCCTATATATCATGGAGCACCATCAAAGAGAATTTCCGGCACGGCTTCGAGTGGGATGACGACCATCTGCATACCAATATGTTCGACCATCCCTATAATGGATCAATTTTCTTCAATGCAGGGCGTTCCAACGGCTATAATTTCTGGCAGTCGGAACTGTTTGCCATAGGAGGCAGTGCCATGTGGGAGATGTTCATGGAGTGTGAATACCCCTCTACAAACGATATAATAGCCACCCCTGTGGGCGGTGCCGCTATCGGAGAGGTGCTTTACAGGGCTTCCGACCTTATCATCGACGACCGAGCATCGGGTGGGGAAAGATTTGGAAGGGAGCTTGCTGCATTCGTTGTTAACCCCATGAGGGGACTTACCCGTATATTTTCCGGTGATGCCTGGAAAAAGCGCAATACTCCCGGACGCAATTTCGGAATTCCCCCAATCAGTGTAGAGCTATCGTTAGGCGGACGATTGCTTACATTGTGGGATAATGACGAGGGTACCAAGGCAGGCGTTGCGGCGGAAGTAAATATAGAGTATGGCGACAAATTTGCTGAGACAACGAAAGCTCCATACGATTATTTTACTTTCTTGCTTGAAGTACAGGGAATAAAATCTCAGCCGCTTTTAAGTCGTGCAGAGATTGTCGGCAGACTTCTTTCAAAGGAGATTGTGGATAAAAAAGATTTAAACCTAAATGTTGGTCTATACCAGCATTTTGACTTTTTTGACTCTGACACAATCCGCGAAGAGAGAAACAGCTCGAAACTGTTTCCATGCGCCGTACCGTACAAGCTGGGTGCCCCGGCTTCGGTCGGAGGCGGCGTTATGTTCAGATACAAGCCATTGCCGATAATGAGAATTGACGGTTTTCTGCATCTAAACGGTATAGCTTTGGCGGGAATCCTTACCGACTTCTATCGTGACTATCACCGCAACTACAACTGGGGATCAGGATTCTCAATAAAGGCGGGAGCAAATCTTAATCTTTGGAATGACAGGCTGTCGTTAAGGCTTGCAAACCAGTTTTACAAGATTTATACATGGAATGGCTATGATTCTGATTTTGATTGGTCAACTACACCAGAAGGCAAGCCTGTCAATGTGCAAGGTGATTCCTCTAATTCTTCATTCAATCATTTTGAGGCATCATTTAGCTATGACATTTGGAAAAGGTTGTATTTCACGGCAGGATTCGATATGTATATCAGAAATACCAATTATGATGGATTGACCATAAGAGATGGGGGAACATCAACCATAAGTCCTCATATAGAGAGCAAGCAGCTTGGGTTTCACTTGATGCTGACATACAAGTTTTGAGTCCATATATAATATAGGTATTCACAAACCTATTATCTTGTTTTACTAAATTGGTCAGCAATGAATGTTATTCACTAATTAAAATAGTCTCCCTCGTTTTTCAGATACAGAAATCTGTCAATTAGTAGCAGTCTTCCCCGACATCCTGATTATATGTAATATCCTATGGGGCTTATTTGATAAACAATTTTCCAAATCAGTCTGGCTGACAGGTTTCCAAAACCGGCGGCTTTTGGTCGGGTACGAGCAAAAGCCACCCCGCACCATTCGGTTTGGGGTGGCTTGCTCAAACATTTGCCTATCGCTTAGGCGGCAGCTTCTTCGGTGTCGTTGTCAGTTCCCTGCGGTGCGTCCTCGGCAGGGTCGGGTTGAATGACCTCGGCTTCTTCGGTGGTTTCTTCGGTGGTTTCTTCGGGTGCTTTATCGGCAGGTTCAGCCGCAATTTCCTCGGCAGGGTCGGTCACGGCTTCCTCCGGCTCGTCGGCTTCGGGCGTTTCGGCAGTTTCGGGAGCCTCGGGTTCAGCCTCCGGCAAGTCGGTAGGTCTGAGTTGCGCTATGCGCTCTTCAAGGCGTTTGTGACGCTTCTCGTATATCTCGTTGTATTGGCTCTCGATTGCCGCGAACTCGTCCGGCATGTGCTTCTTGGCGAAAGCGAAAAGGAGGCCGGATATTGCGTTGGTGCGGTATGCGCCTTGGAAATTGGCGATAAGGAAATCCCTGCGGATAATCGCCTTGGTCTTGGCGTTGAGTTTGGCGATGATTGCCATTTTCTCCATGTCGTCGAGAGCCTTGTATGGGTCACGGTCGGTCAGACCCACGGCCTCGTAATGCTCCCTGCGAAGCGATGAGAGCAGGAAGAAATATATCATCTTGTCTTCCTCGTTGGAGAATTTCGCCTCGGTGATGTCAACCTTTTTGATTTGCTCCTTTGTGTCGGCGATTGTATGCTCAACGGCTATCTCCTTGTTACGCATATCCTTTGCCTTCAAGTCGGCTATTATCGCGGTGGAGGCACTGCCGTCCTCGCGCTGTTTTACGGGCACAGCCTTGTAGCCGAGGGTCACGTCATTGCGCCCAACCCATATATAGAGGGTTATTTCTCCTGCCTCGCTCTTTGAGAGCAGTTCGGCACGTTCAGTGTAATACTCCTGCATTTCCTCTTGATAGTCCTGCACCATATCCGCGTATTCCTCGTCGGTATCATCTTCCTCCCTCTGCGGTGCGTCGGGTTCGGTCGGGAAGCGTTTGGGATAATCGCTTACGGTCTCTATCTCGTAGCCCATTTCGGCAAGGCGCGAGGCAACCGCCTCGTTGGTGTCGTATTGGTATTGGCAGAGGTTGGCTTCGGGGTATTCGGCAAGCATGGATACTGCCTTTTCGGCGAGGTATGCGGTGTGCTTCTCTTTGAGGCATGAGGATTTTGCGCATTTTCCCTCGTAGCCCTCTTCCACGAAAAGGAGCAGATTGCAGGTGTTGTGGGGGCATGAGGCACACGCTGATTTGTCGAAGCTGTAACGGCAAAGCTCGGTTGTGAAGTCGCGCTCTATCATCTGCGCCACCTTAGAGGCGTTCATGCCACGCCAACTATTGTACGGCAGACCGTCTTTGAGGTGCTTTTCGTAAACCTCACGCTGGATGTCCTCGCCGTAACGGCATATCTCGGAGGCCACGCTGACGGTGATGTCGTCCGTGTCAAGCAATGAGGCTATTTCGGGTATGAGGGTCGTAAGTTTCATTCGGGTGCGGATATAGGCCACGCTCTTGCCTACCTGCACGGCGAGTGACTGCGCGTCGTAGCGTCCGCTCTCTATGAGGCGACGGAAAGCCGAGGCTTCCTCCATAGGGGCGATGTCCTGCCGTTGCAGATTCTCGGTAATCGCCATTTCCTCCGCCTCCTTGTCGGAAAGGTTGTCATATATCTCTGCCGGGATTCCCGTCTGCTCGGCTATGAGCGAGGCGCGGTAACGCCTTTCGCCGAACACTATCTCGTATCGGTCGGTGCCGGGTATGGGGCGCAACCCTACAGGCTGTATCACCCCGTGCTGACGGATAGAATCGGCAAGTTCGGTAAGAGCCTGCTCGTCGAAACTCTTTCGGGGGTTGAAGCCACTCGGCTGAATGAGCGAGAGGGCGATTGTGGTCACGTTTACTGCGTTGTTGGCGTTGGTATGGTTTGCTGCTTCCATAATTAAAAGGGTTTTAGATGTTTGAGAAATGTTTGTTTTTTCCCTTTTGTCTGAAGCCTTGCGGCTTCTCGCGTCCGGGTGATTTTTTCGATACAATCAGGACGGAGGGCACAGGGGGCGCAAGGCAAGCGTGGCAAGCGAAAAAATACGGAATACCCGATTTGGCACAAATCGCGGAAGGCTGCCGGATTTTTTCACGCAGGCAAGCCGAAGGCGGTCGCTTGCCGCCGTCACCGCCAGCCGTAACTTTGTAACGAAAAATACACGGGCGCGAGAGCCACGGGCCGACAGAAGAGAGAATCCCCATGCTCGCGCACAGAGATTCCCGGATAGCAAAGAAATTGTCCTATTATTTGGAATGGCAGTAAAATGGAAGCCGCAATAATGAGTGGATAATGAATGTCCCTGCCAGAACATCCTGATGCTAATCTTGTCTTTTGCCGGAGGCTGCAGCCGCCAGTGACAGTTTGCGGAACCGCTTTAGCAGCGGCTCCAGCTCCAGGGAGGCGCGACGGGCGCGAAGCCCCGCCGCCTTGTTACCCTTGTCAAGCTGCGACGAGGCGTCCTTCATAAACGAGGTGGTGAGAGTTTCGATTTGATTAAGAAGATCCTTCATAAGCGTTAGTTGTTTTGGAGTTGATATAATCGTGTTTACGGGTTGGTTGAATGATGAATATTGTTTACAGCAACGGTATCTCGAAAGAGCTTACCACGCACTGCGCGTCGCGGTCGGTGATAAACCAGTATTCCGAGCGGTAGGGAGTGCCGCTTTCCGATACGGCCTCGTACTCTATCTTGACCTTCCAGCCGCTGAACGGCTTTCGGGGAGCGTCCGGGCCTTCCAACGACATAAGGGAGCGCATGGCCGACATAGAGGACATCTGCCTCTCGACAAGCTCCCGGAGGGCGGGATTGTCAAAGTCCATGCTGCCGAGGTTGTCGGTCTGCGACATCACCCTCTCGTTTACCTTCATCATAGACACGGCTATCGCCATCTTTTCCTCGTCGTCGATGTAGCAGCGTCCGAAAACGCTGTCCGGATCGCTGACGGCAATCACCTTCACCGATTCAGGATTGTCAACCGAGGCATGGAGGGCGGTCTGCGCCACTCTTACGGCCCGCTTCTGCGGCTTCTCGCGCCAGCACACGGCCATCGCTATAATCCCCCAGACCAACGCGCCGGAGGCGAGCATTATTGCGAGTTTCGTTCCCGGCCTCATACCTTGATAACCTTTGTCTTGTCGGGTGATAGGCCGAGCTTGCGGCGGTATATCGCGCCGTTCTCGCCATACATCTCTATCTCGCGTGATGTAACGCCGTCGGCGCATATCTCGCGCACGTCGTCGAGCGTCATCAGGTGGCCGCCTATGTTGCGCCATATCACGAAATCGCAGGGATTCCCCTCCTGACGGTAGTTGGAGCAGTTGAACGCCTTTGCTCCGACACGGATCTCTCCGCCGCACCGGGGGCAACGCGCCACAATAGACTCCATTGATATAACCCCGTCGTCACCCATGACAAGCACCGTTGGAAAAGCCTTCCACTCCTTGGTGGCGAAGCCGTCGAGCAATATGCTCCGCTTCTCAAGCAGTTTCGCAATCTCGTCATCGGACATCTTGCGGTTGCCGATCACACCGTTGATGAAGAGGCCGCACTTGCCGTCCTCCCCGGTATTGTTCTCGCAGCGGTAGCCCTTGCAGGTCTTTACCACGTTGCCGCCGCACACCGGGCAGCGGCCGATAATCTTTGTTTCGTTATCCATATTGAAATGTAAAAAATTTGATTGTCTTCAACTGTATTCTCGTTATCTGTATTTGATGGTGTTCCACTCCCACACAAGATTTTCGGCGATAGCCTTTCCCGACATCACCGAGGCCCAGCCGTCCGGGTCGAGAGAAAACCAAAGGTCGTTCCATGAGAGCGTGCGCACCTGCCATGCCAGCAGCCACAGGTCGGTGTTTATCGTTTCGAGGCGCGTAACGACCTCGTTGGCGATATAGTACCGCTCGGCGGAGTTGAGCAGGTTGACCTTGTGTTTTTCCTTGCTGTCGTCGGCTCCGGTCACAGTGTAGCTCCCGGAGGTCACAAGCTGTTTCATAAAGGGATATAGAGCAGCCATCTGGGTCGCCGCGTCGGTCAGCTCGTCCGACACCAGCAGGGCTATCGCCGTGCCTTTGAGGTGTCCCGGCACCGATTTTCTCAGCAGGTCGCAGTTTTTGGGGATCTCCGTCAGCACCAGTTCGCCCGCGCGCTTTATCTGATAAAGGTTCTGCATCGCGCCCTGGGCGTTGGAAAGATACTCCAGCATCTTGTTTTCCACGGAGTGAACCCGGTCGAGGGCCACTGTCACGGCTGCCTCGGCAGCTATTATCCGCTCCTGGGTGGTCTTGCGCTTCTTGTGTATGCTTTTCAGCTCGGCGGTCTGCGCTATCACCGCCGCCGTGAGCGTAGGGTCGGTCTGCTGCGCCGTTATCTGCGCTCCCGGAACCGACAGGAGGGAGAAAGCGAGCAACGCCGGAATCCCGACCTTATATGGCTGTAATATTGTCGTTATCTTCATCGGTCAGTCACATTTTAATGCCGGAATTGCGTCTTTCGGCAAGGTTATCGTCACGTTCATGCTTGGTAGGCATTATCTTAGGCTCGGTGCGTCTGCCTAAAAGACAGTCGTTCCAGTCCTTGAAATCCTTTGGAGGCTGCCACTGCCCCATACGGTAGCGCACCGGGATATGGGTGCCCACCTGCGTGTATATGGAGCGTTCAGGTGACACATCGAAGTTCTTTCCTTTCGCCTCCACCATAAGCCCGGAGTCGGTCTTGGTGATTTTCAGCGGAATATCCTCCACCAGTGCCATGAGGCGCAGGCCGTTGACACGCCCGGCAAGGTCGTTGTCGAAGCAGTCATACGCCCGTGCGTTGGGAAAACGCTCCATCACCCCCTGCACCTGACGGTCGGAGAAAGTGCCGCCGAGCGACACAAGGGCGATGTCCTCGCCCAGCCGTGTGCGGTTCATCTGAAAGAAGGCCATAGCGTCGAAGGCCGATTCACAGAAGAACACATGGCGCACAAGCCCGTTCCTGCCGTGCGAGAGGTCGGCCACCCATGCGGCGGTGGAAGAGTCGGTGCCAGCCGCCTTGGACTTGTAGCCGCCCATACCCCGGATTTCATAGCCCCTTATCTTGTCGCTGTCGGCGGCAGTATAGGGAAAGCCGATATTGAAGCCGTTGAAATTCTCGTTGCGGCGGTCTGAAACGAGGTAGATAAAGGGAGAAAGTGCCTTAACCGTATCAGCCGAGAGGCCGCGCTGCGAGAAGAGGCATGGAATCCGGTCGGGGTCTATCGGACGGACGCTGTAACGCTTCGAGTCGAACACCTGCGGTGCCGACGCGGCCCTCACATAGTCGCGCTCCCTGCCGTAGTCAGGTTCAGGCATATTGGCGAACTGCGCCATAACCTTGGCTATGCGCTGCCACTCATTCTGCCCGGAGGCGTTGAATGAGTTGAGATTCTCGCGTATGAAGCTCACCACGTCACCCTTGGAGCCGTCGCGCCGGAAGAATGTCTGCGAAGCCTTGTCACGGCGGTTGCTTACAATTATCGTATCGCGTTTATCCTTGCCCTCGCCCAGCACAAGCTCTATGTAGCGTCCGACCCCGGCCTTGCGGTCGAGGCGGTAGCCCAGCGAATAGGCCACGTCATCGATGCCGACACGCGCCTTCAACGCCTTGAAATCTATTCTGTAGTCACCCGGTGCCATAGGATTATGCGATTGACAGTGATTTGGACGCCTTGCGTTCTATGCCGGCAATCTCCGACCCGTAGTGCTTGCGGATGGTGCTGCCGAGAAATGCGTGCTTCTCGCGCTCGTCCGTGAGTTGGAAATACATACGGGCTGTTGACCGCTCAATCGGTTTCATTCCGAGATCGACGCCGTTGTAGGAGGCGCGTATGGCGAAATCGCCGGAGCGGGTCTTCACTATGGAGGCGTTCTTGAAAGGGCATATCTCGTCCTCCAACGGAGGCACCCACGGGTCATTCTTCGCGAGATATGGCTGCTCGCCCAGGGCAAGACGCTGTGCGTCCACCCTGTCGAGTATCATTTCCGAAGCCTTGTTGACATCGGCCATCACCGACACTATGAATTTCGGTTCCTGCTTCAGCACCGTAATCCAGGAATCGAGATAGGCGGCCGAATTGTCGGTGACGCTCGTGTCGAATCCCATCGAGTGGGAGATCATCGCGGCGGTAAGCTCCGCCACAAGCTCTTCCTTGGCATATTTCGGGTCGCCGAACTTCGACCCCGCCTCGCGGTTGAGCCTTTCGGGTGTCATCGTCGAGTGGGCCATCTCGTGGAGCATGGTCGAATAGAACTCCATGCCGTCGCGATATACCTCCTCCGGCGTCGTGCCGGTGTTGAACTGCGCCTTCATCGGAAGCATCACTATGTCGCGCGATGGGGAATAGTATGCCCCCTTCTCCTTGCGGTCGGCCTGTATGGGGCAGAGCCAAGTCTGCTGCGCCACCATGTTGTCGAGGGCGGAGTGCGCGTACATCCCTTGCGTGTCGCGTATCTCCGGCACCTTGAAGCGGTCGAGGAGCTTCTGCATACGCTCCGGCTGCGCCTCGCGGAAATTGGTCTGGTCGAGGTTATACACCGGAAACGCCTTGATGAACGGTATCACGTCAAGTTTTTTCCGTTCCTCCTGCGACATGGCCCTGTACTCGTCCGAACTAATCTTCTTTCCGTCCTTGTCACGCACCAGCATATCCCAGTATATTACGGGAAAGGCCTTCTCGCCTTTGAGGACGTGCGCCTTGAAGTTGTGCGCCTGCTTGAAGGTCAGGAAAACCGGAAGCTCGTAGCCCTTCATGGCCGAATGTAGCTGGAGGAAGAAGGAGTTTGAGCCGGAGTAGTTGCGCCCGGTCACGTTCTGGGGCAGGCCGACGGAGGACGCGCCCCCGATCCATCCCTGCCGCCAGTCCGACGCCTTCATACTCTCCATGCGCTCTATCATCATCTGTGCGAAGCGGTCGAGGGCCTGCTGTCCGGAACTGTTGAACCCGTCAGTTCCAGATGCCATAGTTCTCGTCGTCTATGAGCTGTCGCTCCATCATGTCAATCTCGGTTTCGTCGTAGTAGAACTCCGCCGACTCGTCGGACGGCTCAATGCCATGCTGTTCGCACCATTCGAGGTATGACTCTGCGTTGTCGCTCTCCAGCATGAAGCGGAGATGTCCTATCTGTCCGTCCTGGAGGAGCTGCACAAGCTCGTCGTATTCTAATCTTGCCATTGTGGTATTGGTATTCTGTTAAGTGATATGATGTGTTATACTTTCATGGAGGCAGACTTCTCCATTGACAGCGGCGCGGCCAGTTTTGCAGTTATCTCCTGTCCGAGATATTTGGCGGCTATCTGCTCGCGGGTCGCGCTCTTGGCCTTGAAGAGCGAATAGCCGTCGTCGAAGGAGATTTCCTGCTTCGACGTGCGCCCGCGTCCTTCGCCGAGGTCGGCCGACACGCGCCATCTGCCGTCCGAGCGGTCTTTGGCGACGCGGACACCCTTGGGGTCTATCCCTTCGGGGAGCCGGAACTGCGCGTAGTGGGAAGGCAGATGCAGACGCTCGCCGAAATTGCGCTCTACGAGCTGGCCGGGCGTCATAACGCGGTCGAAGTAGGCGTTGAGGTCTTCGCGCGACGCGGGGGTTGACATCTTCTTGTCGCCCACCTGAGCGTAGAACTTGTACCTGCCGTAGTCGGCGCGTGTTTCGTCGGTTTCCTTATACACGTTGAACTTGTCTATCGTGATGGGGCCGGACGGCCCGGCAAGTCCGTTGGGATATTTGAAGGCCTCCTCGGGTACCCTCGGCATGAGCTTTGTCGGGTAGTAACGCTGCATTAGCTCCGGCACGGTGATTTCTTTCTTGTCGTAGGCGGCTACATCGGCGGGATCCATCTTCTGCGGCTTCAACTGCTCGCCGTTGAGCCTGGCGGTGAAATACCAGTCCTGCGGGTTGACATTGCTTTGGTAGGCGTGGCCGTGCGTCACCTTGTCGCCGTTGACAGTCACCATCTGCGGCTCGCGGGGCTTGCGCTCCGCCTGGGTCTCGCCCTGTGCGGCTGACTGTGATTCGGCTTTCTTTTCCTTCGGGGTTTCGCCGTCGGACGATGCCCTGACGGTCTTTGCCGGCTCCTCCTGGGGAGCTTTCTCTTTCTTTTTCTTTGGCATATCTTTTTCTTTATGGGTTGGTTCCTTTGTTTCCTTAAATTTGCGGATATTATAGCTTGGGCTGTTGGAGCGGAGCATATCGACAGTATCCTTTGCATACATGAGGTATGGCTCCACTCCGTCGTAGCCGGGAAAATCACTTATCCGTTTTTCCTCCTTGTCAATCCATTGCTTGATCCTGTCGGCCCTGCGGTCACAATCCCCTTTCAGCAGAGATTCCTTTGTCTGGATTCTTTTTGTCAATGGATTGTAGAAGGATTCTCCGTTAACTATTTTCTTGGCGATTTTACGAGGCACATTGAGGATTTCTTCTACAAAGCTGCAATCTTCCTCGAACATGGCCTTGTCAAATTTACCCTTCATCATCGCAGTTTCATTCCCGACTGCCTGTGCTCCTTTTGTGTGGGATCAAGCTTTATGGCGCGTTCCTTGGAATCATGCTCGACTATTTTCTGATACTCCCAGCGGTTCTTGTCTGTCATTACCAGACCGATATATTCGGGGTGGAGGTCGTCGTAGCGGAGCTTCTGCTGACGCTCCCATTCCTTCATGTCGCCCTGCACGACCCTGAAGCCCTGCGGTTCCCTGAGGTCGATGCCTACGGTGACTTTCTCGCCGCCTACGTTGAGTTCCATAGGCTTCCCCTCACGCACCTGCTGCTTCTGCTGCGTGCCGAGTTCGATGTCATTCACCTTTTCCATGTCCTTGAGCCGCTGTTCAATCTGCACCTCAGTCACACGGCGGTGGATTATGGACTTTGTTTCCGGGTCGAGCTGGAGATAGCGGCGTGTTTTCTCGCCGTCAATATCGACGGTCTTTTGCAGCACGTCGCCACGACGGAGCGCGTCTATCTCCTGCTGTGACAGCCGGAGTTCATTGTTTCTTTCAGGTGAAAGCTCACGCTGCACCGGATAGGCTATCAGTGTCGGGTTGCCGTCCCTGTCGGCGGCGAGCTGGAGTTTGAGGGGTAATGTTATCACCATGCCATTCCTGGCAGGTAACGACACCTCCATAAGCGGCGTCACTTCTCCTTTAATCAGCTTTTCCTTAACCTCTTGCGGTAATTTTTCAACTTTTTCACGGTCAAGGCCCAGTTTTGCCAACTGTTCATATGGGAGCTGATTCGATAAAATTGTGTCCGAATCTTTCATACGGGTTCTTTAATAGGGTTAAATTCGTGGCGTCAACCACTTGTCAGCGACAAAATTATTTTACAGGAAATACGCATATGAACACTTTGGACACAATTCTGACACTTGCCGCCATGATTGCGGTTCCCTTTTCGTCTATAGCCCAGTTCCATACCATCACCAAGGATTGCCCCATTGTGGGTCACAATCTTGTCAAGACGGATAAAGTCATTGAAAAAGAAATAATTACCAATATCAAGCCTCTGCAAGAATGCAAATCTGACAGTAATCAAATAAATGATAACAACTCGGTATTCCGCAATTCTGGCACAGTGAGCAAATCCCGGACGGATAGCGGGCATAACCGTAATTTGCCTGAGCTGACGATTCCGAATCTCGTTGAAGAGATAAGGAGGAACGGAATCAAGTTTCCGAAGATAGTGCTGGCCCAGGCGATTCTTGAAACCGGATGGTTCAAGTCGTCAGTCTGCCGAAACAAGCATAACCTTTTCGGGCTTACCAATCCGAGGACGGGCGAATACTACGAGTTCTCCCATTGGACGGAGAGCGTCAAAGCCTACTATACCAAAGTGCAGTACCGCTATAAGGGCGGAAACTATCTGCTGTGGCTGAAAAACATCGGCTATGCCGAGGATCCGGGATACATCCGCGCCGTTATCCGGGTACTCCGACAGATTTAGCACGGAATAGCACATACAGGCCTTGAATCCTTATATTTAGGTCCTCCCGGATACCCAAAATGTCAGAATAATTGCTTAATTTTGTAGCTGATTTAACAATAATAAATGGCAAGAAGAAAAATACCATATAATAAAAGGGCCACGACCTATGAGGAGCAAATTACAATACTCCGTAGGCATGGTGTGGTAATCTCCGATGAGGCCAAGGCAAGGGAGTATCTGGCGGACATCGGATACTATCGGCTGGGGTTCTATCTGTATCCTTTTGAGAAAACTTATCCACGTCTGGACTCCGGACGAAGCCACAATGTAATACTGGGCACACGGATTGAGGATGCGGTCGCCCTGTATTATTTTGATTTGGATTTAAGAAATATACTCCATAAATATCTGTCAAGGATTGAGGTGGCAATCCGCACTGTATTCATATACGAGCTGTCCACAAAATACAGCGGCGATCCAACGTGGTTCGTATGTCCCTCGGTAGTAAAACCGGACTTTATCGCAAACTTCCCAACAGCTGCCTACAATTCCATAAAAAGGAACGATGTAATTAAAAGACACCACAAAATATATCTCGGCCAGTATGCTCCTGCATGGAAAACCATGGAGTATATGACTCTCGGCAATATTGAGATTCTATATGACAGCCTGATATTGAATAAAGACAAGAAATTGGTAAGCAATCGTTTCGGAGAGCCTGCAACAGCCACATTCAAAAGTTACCTGTCAGCCATAAGGGAGGTTCGTAATGCCTGCGCTCATGGTAAAACATTGTTTGACCTGAATCTGTTTACAGGTATCCGAAGAGGCAAGGCCGGAAATTTCCAAGGTATTAACCGGCACACATTCCGTGAGGCCATGGCTGTAGTCGATTATCTGCTAAAGAAAATTTCAGTCAACAGGGTAAAAGATATGTGGGATGATATATACAGGGTGACAGAGCTGCTGTATGCTAAAGCACCTTCTTTAAGACCACTTATAGAGGATAAGACCGGTATCATAATACCCGAGATAGAGGAGAAATCTGAGATTCAGAATAGCTGACAGCATAATAATTGTTAAAAAACCGACAAATCACTCAGGATATTTGTTCATTACAATAGAAAAGCCTATCTTTGCAGACAGAAAGTGTACTTGGAAAGCCCAGTTGCGTCCAACTGCACTATAAAAAAGATTAAATCGAGTCCAGCTCCATGGGTTGGGCTCGTACCTTTTCTATAAAAGTGCCGGTAATGACTTTAAGGCTCATTGCCAACACTATAAAAGGGAAAAAAGAGGTCGTGCATTTCGCTGCACGACCTCGCTCTTTATATCAGAGCCGCAATGAGCAGCAGATGAGCAGGATAGACTGAGTAGAAGGCGTATTTGGCGGCGTTGCCCCTTATGAAGCCCCTTGTACCGTCATATAGGAAGATGACAGCGGAGGCAAGAACCGCTCCGGCTATGCCGTAGTGGGCCATAAGGGGGAATGTGAAGATAATCTGCAAGAGGGCCTGCGAGGGGAAATGCGTCGATGAACGCTCCAGCCACGGGCGCATGGTGCCGTGCCGGAGGATGTAGAAAAGAAAAATCATCAACACACCCCGCCAGTCATAATCCGTGCCGAGCCACCATGCGAGAGCGGCCACGCCTGACACCCCGACGAATGACAGCGGCCCGTGTTCGCAAAGCCGGTCGAACACCGCAAGAGCCGCCACGCCCAGGGCGAGCGTGAACATCACGTTATGCGTGCCGTCGGCCCCGTTGAGCATAAGCCACGGAATTTCGCTTACCATCCCGGCAAATGCCAGGATAAGGAAATATCTCATTCTATCGCGGCTGTGGGCGAAGCCCTCCGCCACAAGGAAAGCGAACACCGGAAACGCGATACGCCCGAAAGAGCGGAGCACGCCGTAAAACGGCGCGTCCGGCTCCATCAGAAAATAAGCGCAGTGGTCGGCCACCATCGAGAGAATCGCGATAATCTTCAATGCGCTTCCGCTTGCCCGGAGGGAGAGGGGTATGCTGAATGAGGCGGTGTTATTCATTGATAATGGCATTATATATTATTGCATTCCGAGAAGTTCCTTCACCATGTCCTCGACCTCCAGGTTCACGCGCTTGAAATTGCGGTTTAGCATAATCTCCTTCTCGCGCTCGTTGGCGAATGTATATATTTTGGGAAGCTCCACATAGTGGGATTCCTCCTCCTTTATCCGTGCCATATCGAAGTTGGTCTTGCAGAAATATTTTGTGGTCTTGAACTCCTCCGACTGCTCGATGTCGAAATGCGACATCATGCTCTTGTCTGTAGCCGTGAAGTCACGCGCCGCCTGACCCGCGAGCCAGCCCGTCGCCATGTCAGCTATCTTTGCCGCCGGAACGAGATAGTCCATCTTTTCGGAGATTGATGTAGATACCTTGGAGTCGTTGATGGTTATGGAGGTTGATGTCTGCTTCGCCTTTCCGAACACGTCATTCTGCGCCCATTCGAGAGTTTCCTTGTTTCGTGCCGCGCCCATGAAGATGTTGCCGCAGGTTGTGATGATTTTCTGCATACCCACCTTGCCGTAGTCGGCCTCAAGTTGCGGAAGCTCCTGAAATCCTAAAGTCACGGCGACCTTGTTGCTTCGCGCCGTACCGATTAGTCGGTCTATCTTGTGGAAATACAGGGTCGGCAGCTCGTCAACGATAATGCTCACCGGGATATTCCCCTTGGAATTGACACGGGTAATAAGACGGTTAAGCACAAGGGCGTTGAGCGAGCCTATGACCTGCTCCTTCTCCGGGTCGTTGGCAATCACGAGATAGCTCGGATTCGTCGGGTCTGAAATCTTCAGGTCGAAATCGTCACCGGTGAACACCCAGTAGGCTTCCGGCGACACAAGCCTTGCGGCGTTGACGCGCAACGTGCCCACCATGCCTTCCAACTGGTCGTTGGCCTTGTTCTCGTATGCCGATTTGAAGGGTGCCATCAGCGAGGCTATCTTGTCATCCATCATCAGAATGTCGAACACCTCCGAATACTTGCGTCCGAGGAACGAAAGCACATGGGGCATATCGGAAAACTCCCCGGTCACGGTGTCCGGCACCACCTCGTTGCCGGCCTCGTCCTCGTACCAGCAGCGGTCAATCAGTATCAGCTTGCCGAGGCGGTCTATATAGGAGAATCCGTTAAGGTCAACAAACATCCTGTCCTCGTCGGTCGATACGTCGTTGCCGTTGCTGTCCACGAAGTCAAGCACCACCGCTCCGTTTTCATCTATGGCGTTATAGTCGTCCCAATTGCGTATCACAAGTTCCAGCCTCTTCCCCTCATATGAGATAAATCGTCTGAGCTTCTTCCCTTTAAGAAACCCCGTCGGATGGAAATTTACGAAGAAATATATGATGGCCGCAAGAAAGTTCTCCGCCGAATTGGTGAAGAACGCCTCCGAGCCGCCCTTCTTCTCGCCGCCTCCCTTGTTTAGCGAGGCAAGCAGCGTCGCCGCCGTTTCAGAAGCCGCAGCAAGGTCGGGTATATACTTGCGCTGAATAGGATTTATGCGGTTTGAATACTCCACGTTGGTAAAGTTTACCTGACGGAATCCGCAGTTTGCGGGCAGATGGCCGTAGTGCCGGTTCTTGCAGTATTGGTAGAAAAGCGTCTTTGCCAATGTGGGCCACTTGTAATCATATACCATCATCGCAAAACCTTTCCGGGAGTGTTGCCGTATGAAAGGGTCTATGATTCCGAAAGACTTGCCGGAGCCGGGAGTGCCTAACACTATCGTGCCACGAAACGGGTTGATAATGTTGATCCAACCGTTGTGCATCCGCCGCTTGTAATAGTATATCATAGGGATATTCACCGAATATGGAGTTTCCGCAATCTTCTCAGACTGTTGGAACGATTCGTTCTCGAAATTGAACCTGTCCTCGCCGACCTTGTGGTTATAGTATTTGGCGATTCCGTCAAGCCCCTGATGCACAAGCATGGTGCCGACAACCGAGCAGAAGGCATACACTATGCGGTTTGCCGGGAAGCCGAATATCGACAAGCCCCATTCTCCGGCATGGAAGATGAAGCACAGTGCGACAAGCGTAAGCCCGGCCAGCACCGGATATATCACCATAGTCCTGAGATTGAACTTCAAAGCCTTCTTAGCCTTGGTGCCGATGCACACGACGCATATACATATCAGCTCCGCTACCTTACACCCTGCCACGGAACAGAACACCTTGAAGCGTCCGAGCAGGTCGAGGATGAACTGCGTCACACGGTTGTCCGCCGTTATCGGCAGATTCATCACAATCTCGATTATCAGGAAGATGTAGATGCAGCTACGGAAGTAGTTATACATCTGCTGCTGTTCCTTTGTTTCCTCAAAAGCCATACAACTTATGTTCTAAAGATGTTGTTATTGTAATATAAAAGCATTAACTTTGCAGTATAAAAGATTACCGATATGGATATAGCTATTGAAAAGAAGAATCAGAGTTTCCGTCTTTCCGTTGACCTGATCGAGCGGCTGAAGCGGATTGCAAAGCGTCAGAACCGCAGCCTTAACAATTATGTCGAAACGCTGTTGCTTGACGCCGCCTATCACGAGCCTAATGCCACGACTCTCGCCGCGATGAAGGAGGCCGAGAGCGGAGCGTTGCGTGATGAGCCCGCCCTTGACCTGACTTCCATCGAAGCAATGGAGAAATCCATGGGGCTATGAAAAAGCTGAAAGCGTCCTCTCAATATAAGAAGGACTACAAGCGGTTCAGAAACAACCCTAAGAAGGTCATGGAGCTTAAAGAGATCCTGAACAGGCTCGCAAACGAGGAGCCGATTCCGGAAAAGCACAACCCACACATGCTGACCGGTGATTACAAGGGTTATATGGAATGTCATATAGAGAGTGACTTCCTCCTTATATGGTTTGACCCCGACACTGACCAGATAGACCTTGTGCGTCTTGGCTCCCACTCGGAGCTATTCGGATAATCCGGTTATAACGGCATCTTGAATCCGAGCATGAGGCCGTTCCGGAATGTGTCGCCATGCAGGAAATTCACATTGTTTTTCTGTATGATTGAGAACTCGCACCCGTTTTGGAACACATAGTTATATTCAAAACCGCCCTCAATGCCGATGAAAAACCTGCGCTCCACCGCTCCGAACTGCGGGCCGAAGCGGACACGGAAGCTGCCGTTTTTGTAACGGTGCAGACGGTGCTTGTAGATCAGGCCGCCGTCCCAGTAATATCCTTTCCAGAATTGATCGGGGCCGGATTTCCAGTGATTGCCGATTTCACCATATATCTCCACGGCATTGCCGTAGGTGAATGAACGCTCGTAGCCGACGGTGGAGTTGAGCGTCGAGGGGAAGAGGAATCCGGCGTTTACGGTGAGCTTGCTGTCCTGCGCCGAGGCTCCGAGGGAGGCGACGGCGCATATCATGGCGAGAATAATCTTCTTCATAATGATTCGGTATTATCGGTATTATTTGTAGATGTGGGGAGTATATGAGTAAGGCAGGTGCCTGAGTATGTCGGAGTCGAAACCGTCGGCATTGAGAATGTCGTCATACTCGATAGTGAGCGTGATTACGCGGCCACTTATCTGATTCTCGGATATTTCGATGCGCAATACCTTCTCGTCCGGGAATGTCAGTTTGTCGAGCACAAGCACGTTGCGGTAATTCTTTTTGAACTTCCGGGCGAGATTGAGCGAGTATGCCGGGGTCAGCTCCACGGTCTGCGAGTTGGTGGCCTTCACCTCCTTCTTGTCGGTGAGCTTCACGCGCACCTCGGCGATGTTGTATGGGATTTTCGTCCGATTCTGCAACGAGTAGTCAATGAAGAAATAGTCGTCCACCGAATAGATGTTGTTGACAATCGCCTTCATGCCATGAGCCTTAGACACGACCTGGTTGTACCTGCGTCCGCTGCCATAGACAGCCCAGGCATAGCGGGCCATCTCCGACTGCGGCATTGATACCTCCGGATTGATGTAAGAGTCCATGCCCGAATATGGAACGCGGTGTATGGAGGCGGCACGGGAGGGTACGGAGGTATATACCACCTCGTACTGCGCGAGGTGACGCTCACCTATGAGCGTCAGCGTCCCCATCAGCTCACCCTCGCGGTAGCCGGAGGGGAGCGAGTCGGATTCCATGAACGGCTTTACACGCACTATGTTGTCGGCACACTGGTTGCCGATAATCTTGGCGGTGGAAAGATCCACCATCTTTATGTTCTCCGGCATGACGATGTGGGTGGTTACATCGGAGTTGACATAGATTTTCTCCTTGGCCGAAGCCTGCGATGCGACGGCGCACAGCGCGGCAGCCGCGATAATTATTCTGATATTCATAATGATATGTTGTTTGTCTTTCAATAAGCCTCGTCTGAGTTGATGAGATAAACGATTGTGTTGTACTTGATTTTCGCCTTGTTCTTGCGGATATTGGCTGACACGGCGGAAGTGGCCGAGTTATACATATTCTGTAAAGCCTGAAGTGCTATAGCCTCGCCAGATATTCCGGAGCCGTAGCCGCTCTCCGATTCAAAGCTGATGTTCTGCTGCACCGTGCTTGCCCCGGCCTCCTTCATAAAGTCACGGAAAGCGGATTCAGGCACATAAAAGCCCTCCATGCCGTCGTTGTCGAACACCGAGAGGTTAACTTTCAGGAATTTTCCTCCCACGAGTATTGAGGTTATGGCCGCGCGGACGCGCTGCTGCCCGAACCCCGTTACCGTCCCATATAGATATGTGCCTTTCGGAAGCCTCACATCGTGTATAGTCACATCGTCAAGGAGCTTGAAGCGGAGCCTCGTGCCCTCGTGCGCCTTGGTGGTCTTGTCGATCATGGCGCGTATGAGCGGAGCGTCGGCATTTTCAGCAATGCCTGACACGGTGTTGAACTTGTCGGCGTTGGTGTCACGCGATTTCAGCACAAGCAAGGGGCGGTTCCTCTCGCGCTCCGCAGCCTTAGCCCTGGCGATGGAGTCTGCCCGGTGCTTCTTTTCCTTGTCCTCCGTGTCAGGCTGTCCGATACCTAACCCGGCTTCGATGGCCTTCTGCCTCTCGTAGCTGCGCTGCTGTATCGCCTCAATATCGCGGACATACTCACTTCTCGGATCAAGGACGGACTCATAATCGGCCGGATTGTAGCCGTCGCCGTAGGCGTAGGAATTGATATGCCGCCGTGATTCGGCAAGCGACCGCTCCAGTTCCTCCAATTCCTGCTGCTGGCGCATACGCTCTGCCTCGGCGGCGTCGATGCGGTCAAGCTCGTCATCGGAATAGCCGTGTTCCAGGGCCTCGCGCTCCTCCTGTTCCTCGCCGAGCGCGCCCACCGCTGTGAAGGCGTCCTCGTCGCCGAAGCGTCGCGACATCTCGAACATCTTGTCACCGGGAGCCTCGGCGTTTGCCTCCGGCAGTGTCGAGTTGATACGGTCGGTCGCCACGGCCTGTCTGTCGTCACCGCCAGCTCCGAAAGTCTGCATTACGAAGTATATCAGGAAGCACAGCGGAACGAATATCGCTGCCGGAAAGATATACTTCGGCTGTTTGAAATTAATCTTTTTCATTATCGTGTTGTTTGAGTGATTCGACAATCTTTTCGAGCTGCCTGTAACGCCTTATTATCCCGATGGAATCGGCGTGTGTCTTGCGCGGAATCGCCATCAGCGAGTCCAGCTCGTGCTTCACGGCCTGGCCGTCGCCCGTAATCTCCAGTAGCCTCCTGCGCTGAGCCTCCTTGTTGGCCTGTATGGTGCGGAAGCCGCTGAAGATAGGCTCCACCTTGGCGATTGAGTGAAGATTCGGGTCTTTCGATTCCATGCGCGCCCCGGCAACAATTATGTCGCACACCAGTATCAGCAACAGGGAGCCGACGACGTATCCGAAAGTGCGTCGGGGGTGCCGGGTGGCCCATGAGTTGGCCTTGCGGATTCTCGCTGCCAGACGGTAGCGTGCGCCTATGGCACCCATCTTCGGACGGAGCCATGAGCCTAAGGCGTTCCCGGCCTTGCTCCTGCCGTCCCGTATTGTCTTTCTTAATGATTTCATAACCGTTGTCAATAATCGAGGTCTTTGTTTTCAAGTGTGCGCCAGTTGGTTATCATAAGGCCGTGGGGATTGTTCTGCGTCCTCGGCACGTTCTCTATGGAGCCGGTGGTGAGCATGGAGCGTTTCAGGTCGCGTGTGCGCCTCTTGATGATCTGCGTGCCGTAGTAGTTGAAGCGGCGTGTATGCTCGTCGAACTGTATCGAGTCGCAGATTATGGTGCATACGGCCGACGACGATATTATGTCGGAATAAAATCCGTTCTCGTCAAGGGCCTGCTTCTGCTTCAAGGCCGTGCCGTCGGCCATATACATGGCCTTTCCGACAGTCCACTTGATATAGTCGTTGTCGGGAGGCAGGTTGAAAAAATATTGGTGGAAGAGCTGGATATGAGCCTTCGCCTCCATTATGAAGTTGGATTCCAGCTTCGCACGCTCCGCAAGGAAGGGTATGTCGCCGTCGAGGATGTATATCTGCTGACGCTCCTCGCTGACAAGCGACACGCACCGCCATACGGTGAATCCGCATATCAGGACACAGCCCGCGACGGTCGCCATGACCGTCATAAGCGCAAGCCGCGTTTTCTGTTCAAGTGATTTGATAAGCATATTTATAAGGTGTTGCGGTTAGTGTTATTTGACAAGTGCCTTCGCGCCTCTGACACCGAGGCCGACGGTGGTGCCGACAGCCGAGCCTGCTGCGGAACCCGCCATAGTGGCAGCTCCCATAGCCACCGACCCTGCCGGGGATGCCGCGCCGCTGCTTATGCCGCCGGGAATGAGCCATGAGGCCACCTCCGGGACGAAGCGGATTATATACGCCCCCACGAGCATACCCATAGCGTACATACAGTTGGAGCCTATGCCCTGCAAGCCGAGCGCGCCTATCTGCTCCCACGAGTTGACCGTTCCGTGCAGGAGGTGGTTGTATGCCACCAGATCCTCCTGGAGATTATACATGAGTATGAAGTCGATATAGTAAAGGCACATATAGGTCACGAACCCCCACAGTGTCAGGGAGAGGAACTTCGACATCCACTGGCTCCACGCCGAGTTCCAAGGCGGGGCCAGCGACAGGGCGAACATTATCGGACAGAACACAATCATTATCGCTATGAATATCCTCTGCGCCACGAGTATGCCGTAATAGGACATCTGGAAAATCAGCTCCCCGACAAATCGTATCACGTCGTTAATCCATTCGCTTACCTTTGTCTCGGCGGCCACCGCCGCGCGCTGGGCGTAGTTGTTGATTGTTGTTCCGAGATTCTCCACATTGTATATCAGCTTGTCCCACCAGTTGGCGTCCTCGCCGATTTCGGCTATCTGCTTGGCGGTTGATATGGAATCCTGTACGGCACGCAGCCTTTCAAGGTATTCGCCCTGCTTCTGCGCCACTTTCAGCTCCAGGGCCGCCACTTCCCTGTTTTTCGCCATAGCCATAGCCTTTGTGGTGGATTCCAAAGACTTGCCCGGCACCTGCAAGGCAGAGCATATCCATGAGGAAGAGGATATGCACATGGAAATGCCTATTATCCTGAGCAGCTTCATCACGTCCATGCCGCGCCGTCCGAGCATCATCATCCAGCACTCGTATGAGCCGACGCACAGCGCGAGAAGCAGGCCGAGGACACAGGCGAAGCCGATGGTGTTGCCGAGAATAGCCACATTCGGAAAAGCCTCCATCGCCACAAGAAGCCTGTCAAGGCTCTCGTCGATGGCCGGAAGCCCCATCGTGCATAATATTGAAAGTAAAGTCATAATTTTGTATTTATCGGATTATTGTTTCATCGTCATTATCATTTCCGGCCATCAGTAATGTGTTGCAGCCACCGCCGCAAGCCTCGCCGTGCGGCTCACAAGCTCGCCCATAGCGGTCTTTGCCTCTTCGTATGCCTGCTGACGCTTCGCGTTCTCCAATCCATATCCCACCCCCTGTTTATGTATGTAGGCTATGTTGGCGCATATTACCTCGTTCTGCCTCGAAAGCTCGTCAACCTGGTACTTCATCTTACCCTTGCTCTTGTTTAGGCAGTAGAGCAATCCGTCGGCGATGCAGTCCTGCATACGGCTGAACTCATCTTTGTATATGGAATAGGTGACATCTACCGCACGGTCAGCCTCGCGTGCCAGCTCCTCCTTGTAGAGTGATTCGACATGGGCGCGTTCCTTCTCGACCTTGGCGAGCTTCTGCCGCTGGGTTTCCTCGGCCGTGACGCGCACGGGCATTATACGCTTGACATTGGATTTCTCCTCCTTGAACCTCACCCGGTAGCCGGATTTGAAGCCGGCCCATTTCCAGTACATCTCCGCTCCGGAATAATTCTTGTGCAGGAAATAATAGTACCAGTCGGGGGCGAACCACCACGGGCCGTTCTCCATCGAGAGCCATTGCTTCTCCTTCTGGTCGTCGTGTATTTTCTTTGTCTTGGCCGGACACGCCGCAGGTGCCACGGCTATCAGGGCGGCCACCGCCGCCAGCGTGAAAATTCTGAATCTCATATATGCGTTGTTGTTAAAGTGGCGTTCTTTTGTTCCATATGCCGATTACCGCCGACACGATCTCGTCCTTGACATCCGAGGTCAGTATCTCCCAGATGTAGTCGGGCTTCCAGCCGCAGTCGGTCACAAGGTAGCAGTAGAGGTTGGCGTTGTCGATAATGCGCCGGGCGTTCTCTATGGTGTCCTTCAGCGACATCACGAGGTTCAGCTTCTCGTCCATCGAGGCTTTCATAAGGTTTATGCCGGAGGCGGCAACCGTGGCATATAGCTTTTGAGCGTGCTTTATCTCCCTCGTTATCGCCACGTTTGCCTCCGCATAGTACCATGCCACAAAAGGCTTCTTCGACACATATTTGTATGTGTTGGCGGTAAAATCCTTGTATTCCTTTGCAAGAAGATAAAGGGAGCTTGCGGTGGACGATATTGCGGCGGCAAGCACGACGTATGAGTATACGTTGTTGAGCCTTGTGTCGAGCGTCGAGCGAACATCGTTGAACTTCTCCGCTCCCTTTGTGACAAGTGACTGCTCGCCGAAGCTGGTGGCTATACGGGCGAGGGCCTGATCCTCGTCCTTCTTCACCGCCTTGTGGAGTGCCATAAGGGCCTCGAATGTCGGGAGGTCTTTGGGGAAGTCGAAGGCGAGTGACTTAAAGGGAAGAAGCATTGCAATCAGTATAATGACCGGGAACTTTTGCGCTGTCATATAATCACTGTTTAATTATATTAAGCCCGTTCCAGTTGAGAATGAGCATACCGACCTGATTCTGCATCACCTTCATGTTGGCCCAGCCCTCCGGGTCTATCGCGAAAAGAAGGTCATCCTTTGTGGCATATTGCGCCATCGCCATCATAGCCTGCACCTTGTAGCGAATCTCCAGGAGGTCGGTATATATCTTGTTGGCTACCGTCAGCCTGTCGTAGCGGTCAAGGAAGTTGTAGCCGTCGGACTTGGTTTCGGCGGTGGCCGCTCCTTTGAGCGGGTTCCTCACCTTGCCGTTGTTGACTATGTTGATGAAGTCGGCCACAAGCTGCTGCGTCTGTGCCGTGAGGTTGCCGAGTTCGTTAAGGCACAGGGCCTTATTCGCGAAATCGGCCTTTCCTACGGTCTTTACCAATTCCGGCACACTCCTGACAATATCGAAGGCGCACAGCCCTATCTCCACATAATATTTGCTCTCGGTGCCGAAGCCGGATATGTTCTCCATCGTCACCTTGTAAAGCTCGGTGATTGTCGCCATGCTCACGGTGTACTGCTCCAGCTTGTTCTGCTTGGATGATATGGAGTCGAGCCTCTTGTTGTGCTGATCCTCTATCGCCTTTTGCGTCGCGAGGTTGGTCGTCACCGCTTTTAGGCAGTAAGGGTCAATCACCACTTTCCATGCCGAGGCGGAATGAACGGCCAACAATATAGCCGTCGTAGCCAATAGATTGCGCATAAGGCATTGTGAATTTCCGTTTGTCATTGATTTTCCCATAGCGTCATTACTTTTTGGTGTTGGTTGACTTTCCGGGCGAAATCGAGGTATTTCGCGATTCCGGTTTTCTTGCGGTCTATCTCGATACGGGTGATTGCCTCCTGCATGGTGCCGTAGTGGGCGAGATAGATTTTCAAGGCCTCTTTTTCGGATCGCTCTGTCGTATAGGCCCAGTAACATTCCGGCGGCTCCTCGACACCGAACACGTCCGAGTTCTGGCCCCGGCATATCCACACCTCCTTGAAGTAGTTGCGACCCTCCTTGTTGTTGAGGGCGTTGATGGTGAATATCTGCTGCTTCTGTATGGGGGTCAGTCCGAGAATGGCCGCTATGTCGTCGTATCTGTCCTTGAACTTGGACTGGTCAAGCAGTATCTTCACGTCAGAATTGTTGATAATTGCCTCCTTGACAATCGGGGAGTCTATCACATCGTTAAGCTCTTGAGTGACAACCCCGGCGATACCGTGAAATTTCCTGACGGTCTTGTAGAGAAACTTGATATACTCGGCCATTGTGGGTGAGGCTATTGCTTTCCACGCCTCTTCGATTATAAGAGCCTTGCGCCCTTTCTTGATACGCATTTTCTGGAGAAACACGTCCATTATTATGAGCACCACGATAGGGAAAAGAACGGGGTCATCCTTAATCTTGTCGATTTCAAAGACTATGAAACGCTCGTCGAAAAGGTTTGCGTCTATGTCGGAGTTAAGCGTCATCTCCAGCTCGCCGCCACGGTAGAACTGCTTGAGTATCGCCGCGAAGTCGCGTATGTCGAAATGTATCTTTTCAAGAGAGGTTATCTGCGGTATGCGTTCAAGGGCGAACTCGTAATAGGAGTTGAACGACAGGCTTCTGACTTTAAGCCTGCGTTTCTGTTCCTCGATATGGTCGATCTGTTTGTCAATCTTCACAAGCATTGATGCCTCATAGAGTTCCTTCTTGTAAACCTCTATCTTGTTGGCCGCCTTTTCTTTCTCTGCCGGGGTAGATGCCCTGTCAAGCACCACGGCGCGGAAGGCGCGGCACTGGCGTATCAGTTTCAGCCTCCGTTCCTCCGAGGGAAGCACGAGGGCCTTGCTCTCTATCTGAGCCGGAGGTTCCGGACTGCTTATCTGTTCCTCTATGTCGTCCATCTTTTCGGCGTACCTGTCGTAGTCGTTCTCCATTTTGGCAGCTACAAGGAGCTTCTGCCTCAGGCCGTCGCGCTCATCGGGAGTGAATGAGTCGAATGGGTGGAAGTAAGCCTCGTAATATTCCACGATGGTCTGGTTGACAAGCATATCCTCAATTTTAGACGGGGCTTCGCTACCCTTGAAAATCAGGAATATAAGCGATTTGAGAAAGTTTTTCTTCTCGCCGAAATTGAGGTCGTATTCCTCCCTCGTCACCTTAAACGGGTTCATCGAGATTGGTTTCTCCTTTGAGTAGCTTATATATGTGCCTCCGAAATAGCCGCATATACCCTCGTAGGAATCGCCCGTATCGACCATCACCACGTCCGTGTCCTGTTCCAACAACTGACGCACGACGCTGTTCATGTGGAAACTCTTGCCGCTGCCCGAAGGCCCGATGCAGAAGAAGTTGGCGTTGTCGGTCATCTTTAACTTGCCCTCCTTGCCGGTTATGTCGATGCACACCGGTAGCCCCCGGCGGTCGGTGTAATAGGTGGTGAGAGGCGTGTCCTCGCATCCTTTGAGGTGTTCCTTGAAAAAGAGGCACAGGGCGGCGTCCGATAACGTGAGGAAGAGGTCGTAGTCGGGGTTGAAGCCGTAGGCGTTGCCCGGAAAGGAGTCGATGAAAAGCTCAAGCTGGTTGTAGGCCGTGCGCGACGGCATTATGCCGCACTCGTAGAGCTTGGTTTCGAGGTACGAAGTCACGGGAGTAACCTTGTCCGGGGCGCAGCTCACTATGATGTTGAAGTTTGTATTTACAAGCAATGATGAATCCACAGCCAGGATGTTCAGCACCTCCTCGATGTCAGCCTTGGCGATTTTATTGCTGGGGTCGGGCATCGAGCCGTGACGCTTCGCCTTACCTTGGAGCTTGCGGAGCAGTTTCCGCTGCCCCGGTATCTGCACCACCTGGTTGAACACCACGCAGTCGGCGTGCGGCACCTCAGCGAGAAACGACAGCACGTCGGTGGCTATCGGGTAGCCGTTGACGCTTGTTTCGGTATATGGCCTCACCACCGACGGCAGGTTTATCTCGTCTATATCCACCAGAGGATACGAGCGGATTATGCGGTTCCCTGTCCTGAGATATTCGTCGGAGGCCTTGAAATTGGTCATGGAGAAAGCCCCGTGCCTGAAGTGTAAGGCCATGAAGCGGTGTATGTACTCGGCGACCTCCGGCTTGGAGAGCCTGCGGTGCCGGATACCTTTCTCGGAAAGTATGTCGTCCACCTTTGACACTTTGGAATGAAAGTCGAGCCACCGCTTGGGGTCGTACTGTACGAACTGCCCTTTGGGAGCTTCCTGCGTTATTATGAGATATGTCTTTATCTCGGTGTACCCGCGTCCATCGAAGTATGCGAAATAGCTGCGTGTCAGGTATTCCGCGCCGTCGGGTATCTCGTGGTGGTAGCTCTGGCGGCAGAATATGTCCTGCTTCTGAAGGGCGTACCCTTCGCCGAGGGTCTGCACTATGTTTGCGAGGACATCCTGAAAGAGCATATAACGCTCCGGGTCGGTGCATAGGCGCGGCACCGGATTAGTCATTGAGAATATCACCGAGGGGGAGCCCTTGGCGTCGAACAGCACAACGTCGCCGTCCGTTTCCTCCAGTTGGGCGAATATGCCGTCAAAGACTTTTTTATGCGTTTTTGCCATCTGTCAGCGTTTGAACAGGTTGTGATAAATGAAAATTCCGCGGTCACGTTTCTTGTTGTGGAGTCCGCCGCGCTGTTTGACATAGATTGTCACCAGCCCGACGGCGGCCATGACAAGCATGGCGACAAACCCGGCGAGCTTCCCCAGCGCGATTGAGAACACGATGAATCCCACGAATGACACGCCTATCGCCGCTGCCGCAAGCGTCAGGAAGCGTCCACGGATTCCCATGAACTCCAGTGGTTTCTGTAATCCTTTGAAAACAGGGTAGCCGTCGTTGTATGCCGCCATGAATGTATGGTTTTCCGCTTCCGGCTACTTGAAGAATAGGGGCAACGCCTCACTCAAGGCGATGAACGCGATACATCCGCCGATGGTGAGCATGATGGTTTTCTTCACGTCCTGGTCGCCGTTTTGCATCTTGAAATAGACGTTAAAAGCTCCTACCAAGACAATTACGGCTGCGATTGCCTTCATAAGATTGGAAACCGGGGTCTGGTAGGAGCTGACCTCCTGCGTGGCTTTCGTGAAGCCTGCGGCACCCTTGCTGGCGGCCATAGCGTTGCCGACGGCCACGGTCACGGCGGCGAGCGCGAGCGTGCCCTTGCGGGCGAACCCTGAGCGGCTGAAACGAGCCAACGCCCTCAGGCATTTTGTTTTAATCTTCTGCATTTGCGATGATATTCGTTTTTGAAAAAAGTTATCGGGCGGTAAAGGCAATGCAGGGCGTTAAAGACAGCTTCGGGCGATAAAGGCAGTATTATAAAGAGAGAGTAGAATGGGATTTATTTACATAGTGATAAGTCAGGCCGGTGGCCGGGGCAAGAGTTATGCCGCCTCACACTTATATACAAGATTGTCGAGGTCGTCATATCTACCGGATTCAATGGCATTTTTTGTCTTGCTTATCAGGCTATCTACGGGATAGCCGTTTGTCATTACAGGCTCCTTATACCTGACCGCACCCATATTCTGCGGTACTGTCGTGGGCCGGGAATTGTCGCGATTGATCTCAACTGGTTCAAAACCGCCCGCAAGTCCGGATATGTCAATTTCGGCTTCCTCGTTTTTGGCTTCCTCGGATGCTTTCATTCGTTTTGCGGCCATAATATCCATAGTTACCAGACCTGCATAATATAGAATCAGCAGAATGAACAGCAGCGTTATGATTTGTCCGTATGTCATAGTGTCAGAGCTTTACGCATAGTTTGTTATCTATTGTTTCCCACGGCTCAAAGCTGAGGCCGACGCTTCTTCCGGCATTCTCGCGCCGATGGTCGCGCTCCATTTCCGGATGATAATACATCACATTCTGGCCGCGCTGTACTATATATCCGGCTTTCTTCAAGGCGTGCCGCAACTTTATCCGGTGCTTGTTGGTGACAACCTTTATTCTCGTCAGAGGGGCGAGCCCGAAGATGACGCGCCGTTTCTCCCGGTCGGTAATGTTTCTCCTTATACGTGAGCGTATTCGGTTCTCCTCTCTTTTTGAACGGTTAAGCCCCAGTTTGGAAATGATCCTTGCGACGGAACGTAGGGGGATGCCGGTTTCCAACGCGATTTCAGTATATGAGCGTGAGCTGTAAAGCCCGCGCACTTTTTCAGCGCGCTCCAGCCATTCCGGGTTGATGCCCTTGTCAAGACCAAGCTCATGAGCCTTGTTCGATAATGTCCTGCGGGATACGCCGAGCCGTGCGGCCATAACCGTGTCCGATATAGCCGGGTAGTTCTCCATGAGATAAGTGGTTTCAGCCTCAGTCCAGTTTTTTCTTTTCATATATTGTCGTTTTTGTCAAGCAGTGACTTGTTTTTCTTTCTATAAGTCCTTAGCCGGGGAAGGAATGCTGTTATGAATGTCCTCACGATGGCATTGATTACGTCGGAGCGGCATTTGCGGTCGATGTCGCACTCATCGAGGGAGTCGGCAATATCCTTGTCAATCATGCAGACCTTCCGCTCGTCTTTCCGTTCACGAAAACCGTAGGACGAAAGGTTTTCCATGAAAGCCTCCCATACCGGATCTGCGGCATCAATATTGATGCAGGATTCGGCAGTATTACCGGGTTCCTGTATCCCGGCAGCCTCACGCGACGTAGTTGTTCCGGCAGCATGGCCGACAGGCGTAGCCACATTACGGATGCTTCCGAGCAGTCCGTCTATATCAGGGAAATTATTGTTATCCATTTTCAGTGTCAGCTTCGATGTGTCCGAATATTTCTTTGAAGATTGTGTCGAAAGCGGCCTGTGTGACCTCTAATTGTCCGTCCAGATCCGATAATGTGCAGAAGCGTTCCATATCTGCCCTTGAATTGATTTTAGGAGTCACAAGACCATAGCGGCTGAATGTTTCCCTTGTTTCCTCCCACAGCATAAGCTCGCTACGGCGTCCGACCCTCGCGTCATGTCGGTTCGGCACGAGAATCAGACGGGCGTTCATTTTCCCGGCCATGACGTTTTTCAGCTTTTGCAGAAATGCGATGAATGTGGCGGTCGAGGGGATGGTGGTCCTGTCGTAGTGGTAGGGACAAATTATATAGTCGGAGTTGGCGAACAATGTCACGAGTCCCTGCTGTTTTAGATTCCCTGGAGAATCGAATATTGCCACACACCGTGTTTTGCGGATGTTGCCTATGAACCCGAATAGGGCTTCTTCCTTATTCAATGAAAAAGGAAGAACCTCATAGGGGATGGCGGTATCTCCCGAAGGATAGCGTTTCAGGTCGCTCTCACGCCGTTGCGCCAGACTCTCCTGCGAATCGCAGTCAATGACAATCACCGGGAGCCCCTTCTTTACAAGATAGTTGGCAAAAGTGACGCATAGAGTTGTTTTCCCTACGCCCCCTTTCTGATTGGCAAATGTTATGATTATTGATTCGTCCATTACACCCTGGTTCAATGATTCATATGGCAAAATTACCACGGTGCTTCATCGCGATATGTAACTTTGGACACCTTTCTTCAAATCTTGGGACTTTATTGTGATACAGTTTTGCCGTCATAAAAGGATAAAGCCTTGCAGACATCATATACTGCTGTCTGCAAGGCTTTATGTCGCAATCGCGGCATGGTGACAAAATCCCTTGTCACATCTTTATGCTGTTTTCATCATCTATGCGGTTATAGTCGCCACGGTAGCCAACTTCCCACTCACGGTTTTCCCCACGTCCGGAAGCCGCGTCACGCATACCTCTTATGCCGCGTCCGGTTGTTTTGTCACGAGGCTTTTCAGTTGATTGTCTGCGACGGAGTTTTTCAAATCTCCTGTATTCGAGCTTACGGGTGTCAAATCCGACTTCCGAAAGATTGATGATTGTTTTTGATGAAAAATCTATTGCGAACCATTCATCGCCTTCATGTCTGATGTGGAACCCTGAAGAACGTATGGCGGCACGGAGATTTGTTATACTGTCATCATCAAAGAGCAGGTTCAGGTTATTCACCGCGTCATGGTAGCCGTTATCTCGTGACGGGGTGAGCCTTACAAGTTCCGGAGTATTCACCTTATATATACGGCAGAGCAGGTCGCGCTCGGACGCTGAGCCGGGATGGAAAGACTCTATCCTCCGAATCTTGTCATTCCGTAGAATTGTGGAGGCCATAAAATCCTTTAGCGGCCGTGTGATTCCTCCGCAATATATCACGCCTCGTCTTATGTATGCGTTACTGCGGAATAGTTTTTTGTTGATGGCCCATGTGTCTATTGTCGGATTATCCTCCAGCAGCCTGTCAATGAAAGCGTCGATACGTGCGAGTTTTTCTTCCGGTGTGGAGAAATCAAGAAGTGATTTTATAGACAACACCCATGCGCCGTTATATACGGTTTTGTTCGCATGATCCACTATCATGTAGCCATAGGGATTGTCAGAGCGTCCGAAGAAAACGAGATCAATTCCCAGCTTGCGTTTAACCGCATCCTGTAGTTCCCGGCGGTCGGAGCTTACATCCCGGTATTTCCGCAGCATGGCCCACAACTGCCTCCTGCGTTTGTCGTCAACACTGACCCTCTGGAATCTGTCGCTTATCTCGGCAAAGTTAATCTTTACCTGCACTGCACCGTCGCGCTTGATATACACAACATCGTTCTTCTCATACACCTCATAGCCCATCGAGGACATCAGGGCCTTGTATTGCGCGAATGTGGAGAATGTATAGGTCAGTGAGGCTGCAAGATCCTCACCGGCCTTTGCCTTTACATCATTTCCGACAAGCCTGTTCAACACAGCTTGTGACCTAACCCTTTCATGGTGGTCGCTGATTTTCTTTCCGTCTGGAGAAATGCGGGAGGTGATTATATGTATATGTGTGTTGTCGGTATCGGTATGTGAATATACCAGCAAAGGCTGCCCCTCGCTTCCATATCCCATTTCACCGAGATACCTGTGGGCGAAATCCAGCAGCTCATCTTCCGATTTTTCATGTCCTTTGCAGGATATGGCCAGATGGAACTGGGCTTTTTTGATTCTCGAATTTCGGGAAGAGTAGGCTATCAAATAGTCCTGAAGCTCTTTCGGTGTCGGCTGTGAGAGTACCCCGACATGGCCGAAATTGCTCATCTCAAGAAGGCGTGCCACTCCCAGGGCCACCTTTTTCTCATTATATGCAACTGCGTGAAAGTTGGAACTTGACGGAAGTATTGTAGCTATCATATATTATGTTTATATCTCTATATGTCTTGAAACCATTATCTCTATATGTTTTGAGCCGATAATGTAAGACAGACTGTATGACTTGCGGCTAAGAGCGTAGCCTTGTCGCTTTCTTGGCAATGTGAGCCTGTTCCTCCTTTATCGACACCACGAGCCTCGATACTTTTTCAATCAGGGGGGATAGATTATCCCTGAAATAACTCTCGGACAGGATGCCGGCTACGGCAAGTTCGTTGGCTCGTTTGACAGCCTGATTCAGATTGCTTCCCATCCAGGACAGCTCATCTTGGAATTTGCGGCACAGCCGGGCTGTGTCGTTACACAATTCAAGGCGCGTCTTTGCATCGGTATCCGAAAACTCGTTGACTGCCATCCTTATAAAGTTGCTCACGCTGTGGTAGCGTTTCGATTTTTCACGGATTCCGGCAATTTCCTCAGGCGTAAGCCTCATTTCAAATCTTTCAGTTCGCTGCTTCATATCCATATCATTAATTCACGAGGAACGATGTGATTCTCCACCGCCGCGCAGTGGTCGGCAAGTCGCTTTTCCACGGGCAAAACTCGGTTTTGTACGGAGAAAAGCACAACTTGCTACCCAATCTCTGCACGACAGGGCTATTACTCCCCATCGTTCACTCCGGCCACGAAGTTAGGCACCCCATGACATACAGGCATTAACTTTGGACACCTTTAATGTTTCAAGACCCGGTTATATCAAGATTGTAAGACTTAAAGACATCAAGCCATGCGGTAAATAATCATACAAGCGATAAAAGGGGTATGTTTTCAATATTTGCGGACTTGCAAGGATACTATCTATAAGATTATATATTGCCAAAAGATGTGACCTGCGTATCATAAAGACATGGGGTCTTAATCTATTCAAGTCATACAGTCTTTATATCTTCAAGACAATATATCCGCTATTCTTGATGTGATACAATGAATATGGCTTTAAGGGAAAAAGAGATTGTGTTATCAACTGTCATTAATCTGGTGCGTCGGATAATTGTCAAAACTTCAACGGTTTAGGCTGAATTTTATCGCTTGGAAATTTGCATAAGTCGTTGAAATTTAGTATATTTACATTCCAATAATAGTGTTGGAACGAGTTAATATGCATTTGATATGTTTGAGCTTTTACTGATTATATACCTGCTCCCTGTGGTTATTGTCGCAGCCTTGCTGTTGCGGCTGGCATTGTTCCTGCTCAAAAAGTCGATTAGGGTTGCGCTATGGGTAATCCGGAAGTCTGCACTGCTCCTGAAACTGCTTGTAGTCTGGCTTTGGAACCGTACCGTCCGCAATCGTCCGCTTTCTCAATATCCGTAATAGGGTGGAGCGGCGACGCTATGATATGAGCCTTGGAATGTGGGTTTGTTCCCTGCTGTGGATGCTTGTTTTAACGCTGGCCTTTGTGCGGCATTGTACGCGAGTGTTACCGCAAATGCAAACGGATGGTCAGATGTGGAGGCAAATGCGCAACTGAAAGCTGAACCAAACGCAGGACTAAACGCAGAGGTGGACGCGCTATTAATTCGGTTGCCCTAAGACTTGTGATTGTTCGGACTCGAACCTAATGAAATTCTTATGAAATGTAATAGAGGGCTGTGGCGAGAAGTGGAAAATTCGCACACTAATTTTAATACTATTTAATAATTGATGGTGGCGAATTTTTCATAATCTCTATTGATGACGATTAAAGGAGGCTATAAAATTAGGCCAAATCTGCGCTTTGCGGAGGACGAAAAATCGGTAAAATTGAAATAGGAGGACAAAAGGAGGACAAAAATCAAAAGAGAAATCCCGCAACTCTTGATTTTCAATGAGTTGCGGGATTTTACAGTGCCCAGAACAGGACTCGAACCTGCACGCCTCGCAGCACTCGCACCTGAAACGAGCGCGTCTACCATTCCGCCACCTGGGCTTTTGCAGTGCAAAGTTACGGCGATTTGCCGGATTATGCAAATGTTTGCAAAGTTTTTTGTTGTTTTATTTTCGGATTCAGTGCTTTCGGGTTGGTAATTAGGTGATTGCTAATGCTATCTAAATAAAGCGGTTTTCCGAAAAGGGGAGTAAGAACGGGTAGGGATATGTTACATCCCAGAGGAAAAGGGCCTGGGGAGGCATGGAGGTGCCTGCGCTGCATCGGTCTTTGGCCAGGATTATATTGCGGAAGCCGTCAAGCGTCAGTTTGTGGCGTCCTACATCAACGAGTGTCCCTACGACGGCTCTAACCATGTTGCGCAGGAAGCGGTCGGCTGAGATTACGAAAACGTAGGCTCCGGGTTCGGACGAGAGATATGCTCCGGACAGTTCGTCAGTGGCATACCAACGGGCTTCGGTAACGCGGCAGATGTTTGTGCGAGTGTCTGTGTGGAGTTTGGCGAATGATGTGAAGTCTTCGGTTTCAAGAAGTATTTCAGCGGCCTGATTCATGAGCCCATAATCAAGATCAGCGGGTGCTTTCCAACTCAAAGGGTAGAAAAATGGCGACTTTGAGCTGACGGCGTAGTAATGATATGTGCGCGAGGTCGCGTCGAAACGTGCATGAGCTTCAGAGTGGACCGGGGATATGGACCGGATGGCGATGTCGGGACCAACAAGGGTGTTGAGCGATCGGATTATGCTTTCGGATTGACAGATAGGACTGTCTGAGTCGAAATGGGCTATCATGCAACGCGCGTTAACACCGGTGTCGGTTCGGCCGGCGCCGGTAAGGGGGGTGTCTGTGCGGAGTATGGTGGAGAGGGCGTCCTCGATTGTCTGCTGGACTGAAGAAGCGTTAGGCTGGCGCTGCCACCCGTGGAAAGTCGCTCCACGGTAGGCGAGTTTCATGAAGTAGCGTTGCATGGCAAGAAGGAAAAATCGGCTCAGTTCCTTTCGAGATATGTGTAGCCGTAGAGTCCCGAACGGTATGTCCCGAGGAATTCGCGGCCTTCTTCCGGGGTTATGTGACCGGCCTTCATGGAGGCGGTGACCCATTTTTCCACGTTGCGCACGAGTTTTTTTGCGTCATACTGTACGTAGTCGAGGACCTCGGCTACGGTTTCGCCGTCGATCACGCGGTCAATCTCATATCCATCCTTATAGACGCTGATATGTACAGCGTTCGTGTCTCCGAAAAGATTGTGCATGTCGCCGAGAATCTCCTGATAGGCGCCGACGAGGAAAACGCCGAGATAATATGGTTCACCGGGGTTGACCGTATGAACCGGCAGCGAGTTGGAGACTCCTTGCGCCGTGACAAAAGTGGTGATTTTGCCGTCGCTGTCGCAGGTGATGTCCTGGATTGTGCATGAGCGGTCAGGGCGTTCGTCAAGCCGGCTGAGAGGAACTATCGGGAAAATCTGGTCGATAGCCCATATATCGGTCAGAGACTGGAATAGGGAGAAGTTGCAGAAATATTTGTCGGGAAGCATCTTGGTGACCTTTTTCAGCTCTTCGGGAGCATGTTTCAGTAAAGAGGCTAATTCTCCGACTTCTCTGGCGATGGACCAGAAGAGTTTTTCGATGTTGGCGCGTGTGCGCAAGTCAAGCAATCCGAGATTGAAAAGGTCGAGGGCCTCTTCGCGGATCTGCAGCGCGTCGTGCCAGCTCTCGAAAAGTCTCGGTTGGTTCAGGCGGTCCCATATCTCGAAAAGTTCACGTTCGAGTTCATGTGCGTCGGGGCGCACTTCTGCGTCATCATCCCATTTCGGCAGACCGGTAGTCTCCATAGCCTCAAAAACGAGGACGGAGTGATGGGCCGCAAGCGAACGTCCGCTCTCGGTGATGATATTGGGCTGTTTGAGTCCGTTTTTATTGCAGGCATCGACAAGCTGCGACACCGCATCGTTGGCATATTCCTGAATGGAATAGTTCATGGAGCTTTCCGAAGAGGAATTTCGGGTTCCGTCATAATCCACGCCGAGTCCGCCCCCTATGTCAACAAAGTCGATGTTGAACCCGAGTTTGGAAAGCTGGACATAATATTGCGACGCTTCGCGCAGGGCATTTTTGATATGGCGTATCTTTGTCACCTGGCTTCCGATGTGGAAATGGATGAGTTTCAAGCTATCGACCATGTCATGCTCGTGGAGGAAGTTGAATGCTTCAAGCAGTTCGCTTGAATTCAGACCGAATTTCGATCTGTCTCCGCCTGATTCTTCCCATTTGCCGGATCCGGTTGACGACAACTTTATTCGGATGCCGACGTTAGGGACGATGTTCAGTCGTTTTGCGACATCGGCTATTATGCGCAGTTCATTGAGTTTTTCGACGACGAGATATATTCTCCGACCCATCTTCTGGGCGAGGAGGGCGAGCTCGACAAAGTTCTGGTCTTTATAGCCGTTGCAGATAATCAGAGCGTTGTCGGCAATATTTGTGGCAAGCACAGCGTGAAGTTCCGGTTTTGATCCGGCTTCGAGTCCAATGTTGAATTTGCGTCCGTGGCTGACGAGCTCTTCGACAACGGGGCGCATCTGATTGACTTTTATCGGGTATATGAGATAGTTCTCCGCGGAATAGTCATATTCCTTGGCCGCTTTCTTGAAACAGTTCGAGATTTTTTCTATCCGGTTATCGAGAATGTCGGGGAAGCGCAGAAGCACCGGGGCGCCCACGTCGCGCACCTGCAACTCGTCCATTACCTCCTTCAGATCCACGGAGGCATAACCTTCACGGGGTGTGACGGCGATATGGCCTTTTTCGTTTATCGTGAAATATTTTCGACCCCATCCGGCGATGTTGTAAAGTTCGCGGCTGTCTTCAATGCGCCATTTTCTCATTTCTGTAACCTTTAGTTATTCGTCTGTACTTTTTAATAGCGAGGACAAATTTACTGAAAAAAACAATACTAATCCACATTTTGCGTTGGTGAGTATGTTAAATTATATATCTCGAATATTCGGTAACCCCTGCGCGATAATGAATTCAGCCATTCCTGAATTCGCGGAATATGCCTGATTTTGCGAACCGCCATGGGATGCATTAAATAATTTTCCGGAAACAAGGTTCATAAAACAGGAAGTCGTGTGTCTTATATAGTGTATGATGGATAGAAACGACATAGAGCAACTTTTTAAAACACATTATGCACAGATGCATCGGCTGGCCAGGATGTATGTGCATGATGATAATCTCTCGCATGATATTGTGCAGGATGTTTTCGCCTCGTGTCTCTACAGGCCCACTGATACAACTATTTCTGCCGCTTATCTTTTCAATGCGGTGCGGAACCGTTGTCTGAATCATATCCGTAATCTCGATATAAGGCAAAGGATAATGAACACCTATTTTGCTAATTGGGAAGAATATGATGATAAGGATTGGCCTGATGAGAAAACTCTCGCTGAAATCATTTCGATAGTCCGGCACGAACTTCCACCGCAATGCCGGCGTGTCGTTGAACTGCGATTCATTTCAGGAATGAAAGTCGAAGAGATAGGCGGGGAGATTGGCATAAGCCCCCGTGCAGTATTCAAGCATATTCGCCATGCACTAAGTATAATTCGTAAAAAACTGAAAGAGAATGGATAAATACGATCTTGTTTTTGACATAGTCACACATCCCGACAAGTATTCTTCAGAGCGTCTGGAGGAGATCCTTTCCGATCCGGAAATCCGCGAGATATATGCTTTGCTATGCAAAATAAATTATGCCGCAGAATCTCAAAATGAGTTGACGCCCGATGAGGTTGAGGAAAAATGGGAAAAATTCGAGTGCATACATTTCAATCGTCGTCCAGCCTTCCAATGGTTTTCCGGCCGCGCGGCATCGATAGCCTTGTTCCTGCTGACCTCTTTTGTGGCCGTCGCTATCGGTCTGCTTGTCAAGGTAAATGTCATTGATCGAAAAGATGACGCCGTAAAGACAGTCCATTCGGCAGAATCCCGAGTCGAGAATCCTTCAGCATACATGTCGGCTGATACCGTCATGGCCCGGGAGGACTCGGTTCTCCTTTCCGACAAAACGATCCTGTTTGAGGACGCTCCACTCGAAGAAATCATTGGAACTGTCGAACGCATCTATCATGTGAAGGCTCGTTTTAGCAACAAGAAAGCAAGAGAACTGCGTCTTTACTATCGTTTAGACCCTGCCAAGTCTCTGGCCGAGACCGTAGATCACCTCAATACATTCAAGCAAATCAACATTAGCCTTGACGGCGAAAACCTTATCATAGACTGACAGAATGAAAAAGATTATAATGTCAATTATCGCTATGCTAATTTTTGGTTATGCATACGCGTATCGTTACGACTATACATTTCAAAACACCCCGATTTCGCAAGCTCTTTTAAAGATTGCCCGAGACAATCCTGATCGGGAAATCAATTTCATTTACAAGGAACTTGACAAATACCGCACATCAGCCCGGGTCAACACAGACAACGTGTATGACGCAGTCAAGGCAATTATAGGCCTTAATCCCATCTCGGTCATTCGGAAGGGAAAGAGTATTTTCATTGAAGCACTGCAGCAAGGCAGATATGAGTATTACGGCACAATAATATCTGCCGGCAGAGATCCGATTGCCGGTGCGACAGTCATGATTCTCTCCCCGGGAGACTCAACTGTACTCACCTATGGCGTGACGGACAAAACGGGCCGGTTCAACATACCTTGCGACAGCCGCGGTGTCATCGGTAAAATCAGCTGCATAGGTTATCGCACAAGATACAAGAGATTCGACACTTTCAATCAGGGTGACATTAATATGTCAGAACTGCCGGTGAGACTTTCGAACGTAACCCTGGAAGGAGCCAATGCACGCCAATATTCCGATAAAACCGTGTTCGTACCCACCTCCCGACAGAAAAATGCATCGCAAAGCGGAATAGATTTGCTTGACATCATGGGTATTCCGCAGCTGCGTTTATCGCTCGGCAAGAGCGTTGAAACAATATCCGGCCGTCCCGTAGCCATGTTTATTGACTATTTGCCGGCCTCGGAAAATGATCTGGCAGCCATGAGAATGTCCGATGTCAAGCGTGTTGAATTCTATGAGTACCCATCCGATCCCAGATTGCAGGGCAATGCAAATGTCGTAAATTTCATAATGGCTAAATATGAGTATGGAGGATATGTCAAAGGCTCCGGACTTGCCAACGTGATTACCTATTCCCAGCGTGTGCTCGGTAATTTCAGATTTCAATATAAGAAAATGACCTACGACCTGATGGGTCTCGGGTTTAATATGAATAATAACAGTCACACCGGGTCATCGCTGTATGAAACATACCGGTTGCCCCAGGACGATGGCGAAATGAAGGTGTTCGAGCGTCATTCCGACATGACTGATTCCGGCAATGAAAATCAGAGATATTCCAGGGCTAGCGCATGAGATTTAGCAAAAATTCAGTCAAAAACTTGGATAT
>CAJULY010000002.1 GCA_910587185.1 uncultured Muribaculaceae bacterium | reverse complement strand
TGACTATTTACTCAAGGTTTTTAAGGAAAGTTAAATCTCATGCGCCAGCCCTGAGAAATACACCGGAGACATTGCGGATTCTCTTAACCGATTGAAAGAATATTGCGCAGCTCATTATCCGGCACATGAATTTCACGCTGACAGCATCTCTCTTGATTCTGCCGATGACGATTTCAATCGTATTATTTCAGACTATAATATAGATCTGATAGCAGTGCCAAACAAAAGAAAAAACGTTTTTGCCCGCTTTTTCAATCCGGGAGTGGCGCATCGGCTTCTTTTCCAGTCAGACATAGCAATGCTTTCACTTCCCATTTGACAGCCTCGGATTCTTGACAGAATTAACTCATCAGTTCAATTCTGTCGATGAGTCTCAACTTTTTATCATGTCAATCGTTGCAACGGGTTATTTGCGCCCCAAGAGCGCGCAGACGTTCATCGATGTTCTCGTAGCCACGGTCAATTTGTCCGATATTTCCGATTTCACTCGTGCCTTTTGCTGACATAGCGGCAATAAGCATGGCTATGCCGGCTCTGATATCGGGTGACAACATATTGTTGGCCCTGAGAGGAAGGCGGTGATCCAGACCGATGACCACAGCACGGTGTGGATCGCAAAGCATTATCTGAGCACCCATATCTATCAGATGATCGACAAAAAACAGTCGGCTCTCAAACATTTTCTGATGTATCAGCACACTTCCTCTGCACTGGGTGGCCACAACAAGCATAACACTGAGCAAATCCGGTGTCAGTCCGGGCCAAGGAGCATCCGCAATATTCAGGATTGAACCGTCGAGAGCGGTTTCAATTTCGAAACAGTCCTGTTCAGGGAGGAAAATGTCGTCTCCACGGCGTTCAAGCGCTATGCCCATTCGTCGGAAACTGTCAGGGATAATACCGAGATTGTCGTAGCTCACGTTCTTAATGGTTATGGAACTGCGGTTCATAGCCGCCATTCCTATAAAGCTGCCGACTTCGATCATATCAGGCAAAATCCTGTGATTGGCTCCTCCCAGTTCGCTGACGCCATGAATCTTCAGCAGATTAGACCCCAGTCCTTCTATTTTGGAACCCATCTGTTGAAGCATGCGGCATAATTGCTGTACGTAAGGCTCACAAGCCGCATTATAAATGGTTGTCACACCTTCGGCCAAAGACGCTGCCATTATAAGATTGGCAGTGCCGGTTACAGACGCTTCATCAAGCAACATATATTTGCCATGGAGACGCCCACCGTCCGGCGACTCCAGACGAAACGCCTTGAATTCGGGCAGATATTCGATCGATGCTCCAAGAATTTCGAAACCGGAAATATGGGTATCAATTTTTCTTCGGCCAATCTTGTCACCGCCGGGTTTAGCGAAGAATGCCTCTCCGAATCGCGCAAGGAGCGGTCCGACCACTAAAACTGACCCACGGAAATGGGCGCATTTCTCCACGAACTCCTTGCTGCGTATATAATCCATGTTGACGTCATCTGCCTGAAACGTATAGTCCCCTTTAGCATGACGCGTGACTTTAACTCCCATTTTTTCAAGGAGAAGAATCAGATTCCGGACATCAAGTATTTCGGGGATATTCGAAATACTGACAGGAGCCGATGTCAGCAATGTCGCTGATATCACCTGCAATGCTTCATTTTTTGCGCCTTGAGGTTCTATTGAACCGGTCAGCTTATGATCTCCTTCTATTATTAGTTTACTCATTTCGATTAGTTAGGCACATGTTCTACTTCCGGTGTCAATCTGACTCCAAATTTAGAGTTCACCTCCTCAATTATATAATTTTCAAGTGCCAGAATTTCTTCCGGTGTCGCCTTGGCGTTTTTGTTTACTATCACAAGTGGCTGTTTATGCCATGTAGCGGCATTTCCCATAGAGAATCCCTTGAGACCGGCTTTTTCAATCAGCCACGCAGCAGGAATCTTTACTCCGTTCTCCATATCGAAATGCGGCGGCGTAGTGTTAGTTCCGCAATTCGTTTCTATCGCTTTCAGCAAAATATCATAATCTGCCCGGGAAATAACGGGATTCTTGAAATAACTGCCCGCACTGCCGACTATAGAGATTTCAGGTAGTTTCTCTGCACGCATATCCATAATTATGGAACGGACCATCATTGGAGATATGGAATCAAAGTCTGTTATATGCGACCTGACATGTCCATAATCCAACACAGGCCGTTGATTCTTTGTCAATCTGAAGGTTACATGCGTAATGATGAAACGGCCTTTATTCGCAGGCTGTTTGAAGAGAGACGTACGGTATCCATATTCACAATCTTCCTTCTTCAGAGTGATGAGAGTCCTCTTTTCATTATCATAACATTCCACGGTATCAATCACATCTTTAGCCTCGACACCGTAGGCTCCGACATTCTGGACCGCTGCGGCTCCGACTTCGCCCGGAATTCCCGAAAGATTTTCAAGGCCCCAAAGGCCTGATGAACATGTCTGGTCAATCAATGAGTCCATCTCTATTCCCGCTCCGGCCCGGATCAAGACTTCTGAACTATCAACAGATAAAGTTTCCATATCAAGAATGCGGGAATGCAATATAGTTCCCGGATAGTCGCCGGTGAAAAGCAGATTGCTTCCACCTCCGATATGGAAGTAATTCCCGTCGGGAAGCGAAGTCAGGATATTAGGAATATCCGAGGGGCTGTCATATTCAATGAATTTTCCACACGAAACATTCATGCGGAAAGTATTCAGATGACGAATATTGAAATCTTTAATCTCAGTTATCATTGAGTACTTGACTTTTATCTACAAATTTAATAAAAATATTGCAAATACAAGCCATTATACGTGTAAATATAACCCGAAACGGAATCAGAAGGTGAAATGAAGAGCAAGTCTCAGACCGCCTTTGTCCACTCCAGGTCCATCGCGATAAGTGAGTCGCCAGACATAATCAAGTCTCAGTATGCGGAATATGTTGTCAATTCCCACTCCGACTTCCATATAAGGTTTGGCCGTCATTTTTCTGGTATTGCTGATGGAGGGGAACATGAAAAGTTCTTTATTGAACTGCGGATCATTATCCTTGCTAAGATGGCCCCAGAATCCGCGGAAAGAGAATACTTCACGTAGTTTAAGCTTTTTCAAATATGGAATATAATTGAAAATGGCGCCGTTTGCCCAGTATGTCAGATCCCATGACGCGTAGGAGTCAGTCATGAATTCCATCGGATTCATAAGCGCGAAACTTTCAGGCTGTATAGTGTATGACAGATTGGCATTAGGAATAAGAAGATCAGGGTATGGTGACCTGCTCCATAAGTGACCGCCTTTGATAATTCCATCAAGATAGCCGAATGCGGAGAACCAGAATCTTTTTATGACGCTGAATTCCGTTTTGTTTATCTCAAACATATTTCCCAGAAATCCTTTGGGAGCATAGACGTGCGTCAGCATGAACGCGGGCGCTTCCTCGTTGATTCTTATCCTGTCCGATTTCATCTGATAGACCTTCTCTCCGGGAGCATAGCGGAGCCTAATGTTAAACGAGGTCTCGTTATAATGATTATAGGCAGTTCCTGAAGGCAAAACAAAAGTCATGTATTCCGTTGACTCTTGTCTCTGATGATCAATAGAAGCCTCCAACGAGAAATTATTGGGAAGTTCAAGCGTATATTTCAGAGATGTGGTCCGGAGATAATCGATCTGGAGATCGTCATGCCTTTTGAAGGACAGAAACATATTGTCGGCATTGGTAAATGCGTAATGCTGGCCAAGCATATTTACGTCGTAAGTATGGGTCAGACGCAATGAATGAATCGGAAATTCGCGCGCATGATACCGTTTGTCAACGAAAGAATATTCCAGTTCTCCGCTATATTTGAATTTGTGGTCTCTCGTACCGTATGCGGCATACCCTCTGGCGAAAAATCTTTTATTCAGATTTGCAGTAGTCATTCCTCCCAGACGGAATCTGAATCCTTCCAATGTATTGTGGCTGACAGTAGTATTGACGGGGCCAATGTCGAGCTTGCTCGGATTCCCGGTCTGGATATAGCCTTGGACCATAGTTTTTAAAAACCATTCCCCTACTCTATAAAGAGGTTTTGACCGAAGACCCGATGTCAGCGAAGCTATCTGTCCCTCTCCTCGGGTGAGAGGGATCATGCGGGTGTCATTCCAGAAAACGGAATCACGAGTATATGTATTTTCATTATAAAGGGTTGATCCGAGCTTTCCGAATAAATCCTGATCACTATATGGAGAGAAATTATGATCTTTATAAGCTGTGCTTCGACGGAAATAGACGCCTTGAGTGCCGGGAATTATGGCAACTTCAGCTACAAGGTCGTCTCTGACCGGAAGCCTTGACCCGTCAGGCGCCTTTTCGTATTCCTGATTTATGTGGATCCCCTCTATGAAATTCAGGTTTATATCTTTGGGGACATTCATGATGACCTTTTTGATAAACATCGTTGTATCTCCGACCGGGACGAACACACGTCCTGTAAAGCCGAATGATTCCGAGTTTCGAGGTACAAAAGCCAACTGAATGCATCTGACTGAATCAATCTCGACCGTGTCCAGCAGATAATACTTATAAAAATCAGGACCTATCTTAGACAAAGGACTTACAAGTCTGTTGTGAAGAAGATCAATATCATTATTATAAAGATCGATATTTTTGAAAAAATCCTCATAGAGTATCTGCATGTTGGACTGATCCATGAAATCGTCAAGCCCTTCCTGCCGCAGTCCGGTTACAATCTCTTTCTCGGATTGTGGATCTTTTCGGTAATGCACTTCCGATGATTTTTCACGCGTGCTTATCGTAAGAATCGGACGATCGGAGACTTCCGACGTGTCTATGTGTTCCCTGAGGAAATCGAATTTTTTCAGAATGAGATTCTTGTCGCTTTCTGGTGATATATTATTGAGCGCAATGGTGATGCGCTCATATTTGTTGTAATTATAGTTGTCATTGTTTTTAGGATCGGTCGCGTGACCGGCATTCCGGAGACGATTCACAAAATCAACCGCCGGATTGTTCTTTTTGCTGTACTTTTCCTTTTTCGGCCGGACAATAATTTCACTTAATTGAAGTCCTGCCGGGGCGAGAAACACTTTATTCCCGTTTTTTCGGAAATCAGTGAAAGAAACAGTCTGGGTTTCATAGCCTAAAGTGGAAAATCTCAAACTGTCAGGCTCCTGACTGACGGTCAATCTGAAACTGCCCTTACCATTGGCCTGAGAACCCCGGTTTAGCCCGACGGCTTCGACTGTAGCGAACGGAATAGCTTCATCAGTTCCCGCATCCTTGACCTGACCCTTAACCACAAGTGTAACAGCCTGCAACGGAACAAAAAATGACGAAAAAAGCAGTAGCAGTAGCGTTCTGATAAAAAAATCAGTCTTGATATGTTTTTTCATTGCCTTCATTATTCACTGGCGTATTTTCATCCTGCTGTCCCGTCTGTTTGTCAAAATGTTCGTATGCTTCCACAATTCTCTGAACGAGAGAATGGCGAACGATATCCTTCTTCCCGAATTCGACCTTACCGATTCCCTTCACCCCCTCGAGCACTTTCAGCGCTTGTTTCAGGCCGGAAATTGTAGTGCGTGGAAGATCAATCTGCGACGTGTCACCGGTTATTATCATTTTTGCATTCATGCCAAGACGCGTCAGAAACATTTTTATCTGATGTGTCGTTGTGTTCTGTGCTTCGTCAAGAACTATTACAGCATCGTTAAGTGTACGACCGCGCATAAATGCCAGAGGAGCTATCTGTATCACGTTCGTATCCATATACTCCTTAAGTTTCAGAGGGGGTATCATATCTTCAAGAGCGTCATAAAGAGGCTGAAGATATGGGTCGATCTTGTCTTTCATATCGCCGGGAAGAAATCCAAGCCGTTCGCCGGCTTCAACAGCCGGACGGGATAGAATGATTTTCCTAACCTCCCTGTTCTTCAATGCTCTGACGGCAAGAGCTATGGCGATATATGTCTTTCCCGTACCGGCGGGGCCGAGGGCAAATGTAAGATCATTGTTCTGGAATGCTTCAACAAGTTTGTGCTGATTGGGATTTCGGGCCGATATCGGTTTACCGTTAATGCCAAATATAATGACACCGTCACTTTTCTTTTCGTTAGGCTGTTCACCTCTGACTATATCAATTATGACATCTTCAGGAAGATTATTGTATTTCACACAATAATCCTCAAGCTCATGAATCCTTTTTTCAAAAACGGACGTCTCGGCGTCATCGCCAATCACCTTTATGACCGAACCCCTTGCAGCCATTCGTAATTTAGGGAAAAGATTGCGTATCAACTGCATGTTATTGTTGTTTACCCCGTAAAAACTCTGGGGATCCGCCTTTTCAATGATGATAATTCTTTCTATCATATATTTTGGAAACAGTTCTATGGTTATGGGCCTATATCCTTATAAGCGTGCAAAGTTACTTCTTGTTTACTAAATATCGAAATTTTATATTGTCATCATAGGTGTTATTAAAAACCTTTTTATACTTTTGTGCAATTTTTTAATATATATCATCCCGTAAAAGAACAAATATAGACTTCATGGCTTTTGAGATTGAACGTAAATTTCTTGTGAAAGACCATTCTTATGTCGCAATGGCTGATTCAGCAAAAACAATCCGTCAGGCTTATTTATCCACCCGACCTGAATCGACTGTCAGGGTGAGGACAGTCGATGAATGTGGTTTTCTGACGGTAAAAAGCAAGAACATCGGAACTATAAGACATGAATGGGAGTACGAGATCCCTTATGATGATGCCATGGAGATGATGTCGAACTGTGCCGTAACGCCCATTATAGAGAAAATACGTTATAATGTAGGACGATGGGAAATAGATGAATTCCGTAATTCTCTTTCAGGATTGACAATAGCGGAGATCGAGCTGAAGGACGAAAATGAAAAAATTGCAATACCTGAATTCATTGGTGAAGAAATCACCGGTGATTCCAGATATTACAATTCAGTCATAGCGATGACGGGGAAGATTCCCGACTGATCGCCGAAATGGAACACCCTCCTCCCAGACTTTTATAGAGTCTGACAAGCGAAAGGTATTCATCCCTGACAGTATTGCTTAACGCAATCTGGGCATCGAAATATCTTCTTTGAGCATCCAACACATCTAAATACAGAGAGGTACCTCCGGCATATTGAATTTTTGCCAGTTTCACATATTCCATTGCAGCATTTCTCAGCTCTGTTTTCAGCTGAGCCGTCTCTCGGGCAGAATTATAGGAGATTTTTGCATCATTTACTTCTTTAAAAGCAGTCAGCACGCTTTTTTCATATCCGATTCGTGCTCGGTCATACGCTGCGATTGATGCCTCATATTTCTTTTTGCGTTTTCCAAAATCAAATACAGGTCCCGTTAGAGCGCCGATGACATAACTGAAGGGAGAACGAATCAGATTGGCGAGTCTGTCATTTTCCACACCTCCCGTCAAATTTATCGTAAATCGGGGGAAACGGTCGGCATACGTAATGCCTACATCAGCCAATGAAGCCCGAAGTCTCATTTCTGCAGCCCTCAAATCAGGCCTTCTCGTAAGCAAATCTGAAGGCACTCCAATTTTGCGCTGCCCGACCACAACTTCAGTCAGCATAGTCTTCTGTCGTTCGATTTTTTGTCCTGCAGGTTCTCCCATGAGAAGCAGCAACGAATTTTCCATCAGTGCGATCTTTTCTTCAAGAGCCGGAATAAGTGATGCGGTCGAAGTATATTCCACTTGAGCCTGCCGATAAACCATCTCAGACGTGAGTCCTCCTTCGAATCTGATTTTAGCCTGATGAAGACTTTCTCCCCGGGTTACAAGAGTCTGACGCACGATGTCAAGTTCACTGTCGAGAGCGAGTAATCGGAAGTAGGTATCGGCGACTTCCGCCACTACTATCATGTCCATAGCGCGTTTGTCCTCTATGCTCGCTATGTATTGAGCCTCGTTTTTACGATTATTCCAGCTAAGGCGCTTCCACAAGTCCGCTTCCCAACTCATAGTAAATTTCACGCCCAACTCCGGATCGACAGAAGCATTGTTGCCGTCATAATCGTTACTTTCATGACTGGCATATATATTGGCGGAAATCTGGGGAAGCATATCTTTTTTGCCTGAAGATAAAAGCAATCGTGATTCCTCTACCCTTTTCGACGCCATGAGAATGTCTTTATTATTATCAAGCGCTTTTCTGATAAAACCGCATAAAGTGGAGTCGCCATAGAATTGCCACCATTCGAGATCGGCCATTGACAACGAATCGCGAAAGCCGTCATCATAATAAGCAGGCAGATCGGTTTGAGGCGCAACACACATTTTTGTTCCATTACAGGCTGTGAACAGAACGAGGAGGGAAAACGCGCTTATCAGTTTATAAATGTTTTTCATACATCGGTGTTTTTCTTCTTGAATTTTTTAATGAATTTCCCAATCAACACATAGAAGAGAGGGACATAAATGATCCCGACAGTCACAGCAACAATCATGCCAAAAAACACGCCTGTCCCTATGCTGCGTCTGCTTTCACAGCCCGGTCCCGACGCGAAAACGAGCGGAAGCAGTCCGAGCATAAAAGCGAGGGATGTCATGACAAGCGGACGGAATCTCATCCTGACTGCCTCTATGGCTGAGGCAACCAGCTCCTTACCATTATGATAGGCTTCGTTTGCAAACTCTACAATCATTATGGCGTTCTTCGCTACAAGACCGACGAGCATTACAAGCCCTATCTGAAAATAAATGTTGTTTTCAAGTCCGGTAATCCAAATGCCGAGATAAGCGCCAAGGCCTGCCACCGGCAGAGACAAAATGACTGCCAGCGGAACCGACCAGCTCTCATAAAGGGCGGCCAAGAATAAAAAGACGAATACAAAAGCCAGCATAAGGACAAGGCCGGTATTTCCTCCTTCATGCTTTTCCTGATATGAAAGTCCGCTCCATTCGACTTCTACCTTGTCTCCAAGTTTTTCCTTTACGAGACGTTCCATTTTGTCCATAGCCTGCCCCGAGCTATACCCCTGAGCAGCCTCTCCGGTAATCATGGCACAGTTAAACATGTTGAAACGTTTGACGTTACCGGCTCCTGTCGTATAATATGACTTGCCGAGCGATGTCACGGGCAACATTTCTCCGGAGCGACTTTTCACAAAAAAGAGGTTCAGGTTGTCACGACGTGCCCTGTAGGGAGCTTCGGCCTGAACATAGACTCGATATACACGGTTGAACATATTGAAATCATTGACATATACCGATCCGGTAAACGCCCTTACAGTTGAAAATATATCTGTCATGTTCACACCCTGCAGTTGAGCCTTGTCTCTGTCCACATCGAAATATAGCTGCGGAATGTCATGCTGGAGTGTCGATGATACTCCGGAGAGCTCTTTACAGCGTTTTGCAGCATTAATTACTGAGTCAACGGCACTCTGCAGTTCTGCGTATGACGTGTTGCCTCTCGCCTCGAGTGCCATTTCAAAGCCGCCTGACGATCCCAACCCCGGAATCACAGCAGGACGGGAAAGATAGACTTTACTTTCAGGATAACTTGAAAGCTCTGCCATGACGTTTGACATTATTTCGCCCAGTTGCCGCCCTTTCCTTTCATTCCACGGTTTTAATATGACTGTCAGCTGACTCCTTGCCTGACTTGTACCGACGCGAGGGCTTGACCCTGTGACATTCAACACATGTTCAACTTCAGGCTGTTCAAGCAGATATGCCATAGCTCTGTCCGTGACTTTTCGTGTCCTTTCTATGGTCGCACCTTCCGGCAATTCCAGTTCGACCGTAAAATATCCCTGATCTTCCTGCGGCATGAAACTGGAAGGAACCGTCCGGTCAAGAACCCAAATCAATATCAGGATAAAGCCAAAGGCCGCCAGCATCCTGCGAGGGGCATTGATCACTTTTCTTACAATTCTGCAATAGAAAGCATTGCTTTGGCCGAGCCACTTGTTTATCAATCCGAAAAAGCCCCGCTTCTTACCTGAATCAGGCTTAAGCAAATATGCACACATGACAGGAGACAGACTCAGCGCCACTACAGTGGAAATGATGACTGAAACGGCAATCGTTATGGTGAACTGACGGTATAGTTGTCCCGATATGCCGGGCAGAAAACTAACAGGGACAAATACCGCACACAGGACCAGAGACATTGCGACAAGAGCTCCGCCAATACCACTCATTGCACGCCGCGTCGCTTCTTTAGCGTCAACATGTTCCTGACTCATTATTCTATCGACATTCTCCACAACGACTATCGCATCGTCAACCACAATACCTATCGCAAGAATCAAACCAAGAAGGGTAAGCATGTTGAGTGAAAAGCCGAACACGAGCATCACTCCGAAGGTGCCAATCAGTGATACCGGTACCGCTACGATCGGTATCACCGTGGCACGCCAGCTCTGCAACGACAGATATACGACAAAAATAACGAGCAGCAGTGCCTCAAACAATGTCTGGTACACATGGTGTATCGATTCGTTAATATATGTCGTCATGTCAAAAGGTATCTGATAGGATATGCCTTCAGGGAACGATTCGCTTATCTCTTCCATCGCCTTTTTCACGGCATCGGCAACTTCAATTGCGTTTGCACCGGGAAGCATGTTGATATTCAATACAGCCGCATTGCCGCCGTTTATTCCGCTTTCGGTCGCATAGGAGGACGCTTCAAGCGATACTCGCGCAACATCCTTCAATCTGATCAACGAACCGTTGGGATTAGCCCGAATGACGATCGATTCAAAATCCATGACGGATGAGAGACGGCCTTGAGCGGTTATAGGGACTGTCAGCTGCACACTGTCGTTAGGAGCTTGACCCAATACACCGGCCGCAGACTCCCGATTCTGATCTTTAAGAGCTTTCTGAATATCCTGAACCGTAAGGCCGAGATTGGCGAGCCGGTCAGGCTGCACCCATATCTGCATTGCATAATAACGTCCGCCGACATTTCTGATACTCCCTACACCCGGAACACGCCGCAACATGTCAAGCACATTCAGCGTGGCATAATTACTCAGATATATCTCATCATATTTTGAATCGTTTGAAAGAAGCGTTATTGTCATAAGCCGGTTTTCAGTTTCCTTTTCAACCGTTATGCCGTTCTGGACCACCTCGGCAGGCAGACGCGACTCCGCTTTTTTCACTCTGTTCTGAATGTCAACCGCTGCCAGTTCCGGATCCGTGTCAATATCAAAAGTCACGGTAGCGCTGAATGCTCCCGAATTGGAGGAAGAGGACTGCATGTATATCATGCCCGGCGTTCCGTTAAGTTCCTGCTCTATAGGTGTAGCCACGGCCTGTGTGACTGTGAGTGCGTCGGCGCCCGGATAGCTTGCCGATACACGGACCACAGGAGGAACAATCGCAGGATATTGGTCAATAGGAAGCATGAGAAGACCTATCGAACCGATTATCACTATAACTATGGATATTACTATAGAGAGAACGGGATGTTCGAGAAAAAAATTCTTTTTCATATCTTGTCACTGTTTATTTGACGACGATATTTTCACAATAGTACCGTGCTGGAGTTTATGGATACCCTCCACAATGATCTTTTCCCCCGCGACAAGCCCTCTTTCAACAATTATATTGTTATCTACCTCCGGACCGGTCTCGACGAATCGTTTCTCCACTCGGTTTCCTTTTCCTATAACATAGACGTACGCTCCTCCTTTTTCAACAGTTATGGCTTTTTGGGGAATCTGTATAGCGTTTTCTCTCACATCCATGAGCAATTTCACTTTTGTAATTTCTCCCGGCAGCAGATTCCTGTCGGGGTTGGGAAGTTCGGCCCTAACCTGAAAAGTGCCCGTTTTAGGATCAACCTGAGGATCGGCGAAATCAACGACACCCTTAAAAGGATATATAGAGCCATCAGCCAGGGTCACGGTAACATAAGGATCCCAGTCGCGGTCCTTGGCCCGTTGGCCCAAAGTGACGTTCCTGTTTTTACTGTTCAGATAATCGAGGGCTGTCATGGAAAATTCCACATGAACGGAATCACTGTTCACCACCGTCGCAAGCAATGATGTGGCACTCGGTCCTACAAACGTACCCAAATCCACCCCTCTCTGAGAGATGTATCCCGAGATGGGTGCTTTGACCTGAGTATAGCCCAAAGTGATCTCAGCCTGAGTAAGATCGGCCTGACAGACGGCTACGTCGGCCATTGCCGTTTCGTAGGCGGCTTCCGCGTTGTCCAGATCGAGCTGACTGGCTGCATTCTGCGCGTGAAGCGGCCGGATTCTTGCCAGATCCCTACTCGCTTTCTGTGCCTGCGCTTTAGCTTTGTTGAGTTGCGCTCTTACTTTGTTCAGACGGGCCTTATAGACAGTCGGGTCTATGACGAACAATGTCTGGCCTTTCTTTACGAAAGTGCCTTCGGAAAAAAGCATTTTCTGAAGATACCCTTCGACTCTCGCTCTGACTTCAACGAACTGCTGACCTTTTACTCTTCCGACAAAGTCGCCGTAAATATATACATCAGCCGGCTTTACTTCTTCTATCAGAACCGTCGGACTCTCTTCTACATTTTTTCCTTCATTATTTTTTCTCGAAAAAAAGAAAATGACAGCCCCAATCAGGAGGATGAGAAGCAAAAGAGAAATAAGAGATTTTTTGCTCAGAAAAATGCCTTTGAAGTCAGATGATGTTTTCATTGTGTTATGTGATGATCGATGTTGATGAACTAAACCGAACTATACAACACAGCCCGGGCCGCATTTGTTCATGAATGCAGCCCGGAAATCGTTTCTAATTTGAGGATATGTACTCAGAATCGACGTTGTAGTTTGACGACGTTTTCTACGTGATGTGTATGCGGAAACATGTCAACCGGCTGAACTCTGACAACCTTATATTTTTCGTCAAGAAGCGCCAGATCACGAGCCTGCGTGGCCGGATTACAGCTGACATAAACAATCCTTTCAGGTTCCGCATTAAGGATTACGTTCACAACATCGCCATGCATGCCGGCTCGCGGAGGATCCACAATCATTACTTCCGGGCGTCCGTATTCATCTATGAAATCATCAGTCAGGACATCCTTCATATCCCCGGCAAAAAATAATGTATTCTCAATTCCGTTCACTTCGGAATTGATCCGGGCATCCTTTATAGCATCTTCAACGTATTCTATCCCGATGACTTTCCGGCAGCATTTGGCTACGAAATTTGCAATTGTACCTGTTCCCGTATAAAGATCATAGACGAGCTCCCCTCCCTTGAGATCTGCAAAATCTCTTGCGACTTCGTATAATCTGTGGGCCTGTTCTGAATTCGTCTGATAGAAAGATTTCGGTCCTATACGGAATCTGAGATCATCCATCCGTTCTTCTATGTAAGGACGTCCGCTGAAAGTCACGATGTCAAGATCTGCGAAAGTGTCATTAAGTTTGGTGTTGATCACATAGGAAAGCGACGTGATCTCCGGGAATCGGTCATTGATAGCTGTCATCAGCTTTTGGATGGCACACTGATTGTCTTCTCCGACAGCCATAAGCACCATAATCTCTCCTGTGGAAGCTATTCTAATCATAAGTGTACGCAGAAATCCGCTGTTTGATTTAAGGTCATAAAATGACATGCCTTCTGCCTTACCATAATCCTTGATGAAATTTCTGAGGCGGTTTCCGAAATCATCCTGCAGATGACACCTGTTGATGTCAAGCACTTTGTCGAATGCTCCCGGTATATGGAATCCTGCTGCGTCGCGGTCGGGAAATTCCTCACCGCTGCGAAGCTGGTCAAAAGTAAGCCATTTTTTATTGGAAAATGTATATTCCATTTTGTTACGATAATGCCATATTTCCTTCGAGCCTATTATGGGACTAATCTCGGGGAGCTCCACTTTCGCGATTCTTGTCAGAGCGTCAGTAACCTGTTGCTGCTTACATTTGAGCTGATATTCGTATGGCAGATGCTGCCAGCGACAACCGCCGCACACTGTGAAATGCTCGCATCTGGGTTGAGTCCTAATCGGCGAAGGAGTGATCAGTCGCTCGATATGTCCTTCCGCATAACTATGCTTTTTACGATCAATTTTTATATCAGCTATATCGCCAGGAGCTCCGAACGGAATAAAAATCACCATATCGTTGAATCTGGCAATACTTTTCCCTTCAGCCGCCACCCCGGTAATCTCTATTTCGGGCAATAGAGGCAATTCTTTTCTCTTTCTTGACATTTTAAGTTTTGTATATTTATGAGGGACACGCCCAATCTATTTATGAATTTATTTGCAAAGCTACTTAATAAAACCCAAACATGGCCAATTTCTCATAAATTTTGTCGGAATAATTTCACAATATAATATAAATATATTAAATTTGCATCACAACCTTTTATTTGGTTAACCGAAATTCAAAATAGAAAAAACATAGATAATTCTCATAAACTAATTCTACTAAATTTTTCAAATGAAAAGAGTTTACACGTTTGGAGATGGAAAAGCCGAAGGAAATGCTTCGATGCGCAATCTCCTTGGCGGTAAAGGTGCGAACCTCGCCGAAATGAATCTCTTAGGCATGCCTGTGCCTCCCGGTTTCACAATTACGACGGAAGTCTGCACCGAATATACGCAATACGGTCGTGATGAAGTGGTAAAACGCCTTGACGCCGATGTCAAAGCTGCCATAGCACACGTTGAGAGTCTGACCGGTTGCAAATTCGACGACCCCAAGAATCCCCTTCTCGTTTCTGTTCGTTCAGGCGCCCGCGCTTCAATGCCCGGCATGATGGACACCGTCCTTAACCTCGGTATGAACGACGCCACCGTTGCCTCGCTTGCAGAAAAAAGCGGTAATCCCCGTTTTGCATGGGACAGCTACCGCCGTTTCGTGCAGATGTATGGTGACGTGGTTCTCGGCATGAAGCCCAAGAGCAAGGAAGACATTGATCCGTTTGAGGAAATAATGGACAAAGTCAAGGAAGAAAAAGGTGTCAAACTTGATACAGAACTCGATGTCGAGGATCTCAAGAACCTCGTGAAGCTTTTCAAGGCCGCCGTCAAGGAATATACCGGCAAAGATTTCCCCGACAGCGCATGGGAACAGCTCTGGGGTGGTATCTGCGCCGTATTTGACAGCTGGATGAACGAACGCGCCATCATCTACCGTCGAATGAACCAGATTCCCGAAGAATGGGGAACTGCCGTCAACGTTCAGGCTATGGTATATGGCAACATGGGTAACAACTCCGCAACTGGTGTCGCTTTCAGCCGCGATGCAGCCACCGGTGAAAACATTTTCAACGGTGAATATCTGATCAACGCTCAGGGTGAGGATGTCGTAGCCGGTATCCGCACACCCCAGCAGATCACTGTTGAAGGTTCTCGCCGCTGGGCAGCCCTTCAGGGCATCAGCGAAGAGGAACGTGCTTCAAAATATCCTTCACTTGAAGAATCTATGCCTGTATGCGCTGCCGAGCTGATCGCCATCGCCAACCGCCTTGAAGACTACTACAAGGATATGCAGGATATGGAGTTCACCATTCAGGATGGCAAACTCTGGATGCTTCAGACCCGTAACGGCAAGCGTACCGGCGCCGCTATGGTAAAAATCGCCATGGATCTTCTTCGTGCAGGTGAAATCGACGAGAAGACTGCCCTCCTCCGCATGGAGCCTCAGAAACTCGACGAACTTCTCCACCCGGTATTTGACAAAGCTGCCCTCAAGCGCGCCCATGTAGTAGCTAAAGGTCTTCCTGCTTCTCCCGGTGCCGCAACAGGTCAGATCGTGTTTGATGCTGAGGAAGCTGAAGCTTGGGCTGAAAAGAAGAAAAAAGTTGTCCTTGTCCGCATCGAGACCTCTCCCGAGGACCTTCGCGGTATGGCCGTGGCTCAGGGTATCCTGACCATGCGTGGCGGTATGACCTCACACGCTGCTGTGGTTGCACGCGGTATGGGTAAATGCTGTGTATCCGGTGCCGGTGAAATCCGCATCGACTACAAGGAAAAGACCCTTTCATGCGGTGGCAAGACTTTCAAGGAAGGCGACTGGATCTCACTCAACGGTTCTACCGGTGATGTTTACGAAGGCCAGGTTCCGACAACCGAACCCGAACTCGACGGTGACTTCGGCGCAATCATGAACCTCGCTGCCAAATATACCCACACTCTCGTGCGTACCAACGCTGACTCACCCCGCGACGCCAAGCAGGCACGCCACTTCGGCGCTCAGGGTATCGGTCTTTGCCGCACAGAGCACATGTTCTTCGAAGGCGACCGCATCAAGGCCGTTCGCGAAATGATTCTTTCAAGCGATGTCGAAGGCCGTCGCGTGGCTCTCGCCAAGCTTCTCCCGATGCAGCGCGGAGACTTCGAGGGCATCTTCGAAGCAATGGACGGTTACGGAGTGACCATCCGTCTGCTCGATCCTCCTTTGCATGAATTCGTTCCTCATCAGACTGCAACCCAGAAAGAACTTGCTTCAGAAATGGGTCTTTCCCTCGAAGAAGTTAAGGCTAAGGTTGACAGCCTCGAGGAATTCAACCCGATGCTCGGTCACCGTGGATGCCGTCTCGGTATCACCTACCCTGAAATCACCGAAATGCAGACCCGTGCCATCATCGAGGCCGCTATCGCCTGCAAGAACCGCGGAATCGACGTTCATCCTGAAATCATGATACCTCTTGTTGGTTCACTCAAAGAAATCCAGCATCAGGCCAACGTGATCAACATCACTGCAGCCAAGGTATTCGAGGAAAAAGGCACAAACGTTAACTACAAGGTCGGCACCATGATCGAGGTTCCCCGTGCAGCCCTCTGCGCCGATCAGATCGCAACCGTAGCCGATTTCTTCTCGTTCGGTACTAATGACCTTACCCAGATGACCTTCGGTTTCTCTCGCGACGACGCTCCCAAGTTCCTCAAGTTCTATAAGGAACACGGCATCATCAAGACCGATCCCTTCGAAGTTCTCGATCAGGAAGGCGTTGGCCAGCTCGTCAAGATGGGCGTTGAAAAAGGCCGTGCAACCAAGCCTGAACTCAAAGTCGGCATCTGCGGCGAACATGGCGGTGAACCTTCTTCCGTTAAGTTCTGCGCTAAACTCGGCATGAACTACGTGAGCTGCTCACCCTTCCGTGTGCCCATCGCCCGTGTAGCTGCGGCGCAGGCTGCAATAGAAGACTAATCTTTACGATTAATCCGGAATAAATAAGGCCGTGATATCACCAATCGGTATCACGGCCTTTTAATTTTGATTTTATGACCCGGAACGAAATTGACCGGCAAAGTATTGAAAAAGCGAAAAAGCTTTTTTTGTCAGGGAAAGTATATGACATAGAGGTTGGAACTACAGCGGGCCTCCGAGCTGTTCATCATGCTTTATTTGACGGACTATATTCTTTTGCAGGCGAAATCCGTAAGTTGAACATATCCAGAGGTGGCTTTCGATTTGCCAATTCTCTTTATCTTCTTCCCGCACTTGAGGCTATAGAGAAAATGCCTGAAAATTCATTTGAGGAAATTGTTGCCAAATATGTGGAGATGAACATTGCTCACCCTTTCATGGAGGGCAATGGACGTACTACTCGAATCTGGCTTGACATGATGCTACGACGTACTCTCTGGAAAGTCATCGACTGGCGGAAAATATCACGTGAAGTCTATATGCAAGCTATGGAACGATCTCCGATCAATGACCTTGAACTCCGATATCTTCTGCAAAATGCCATGACAACCGAGACTGATGATCGCGACGTTGCTTTCCATGGTCTTGAACAGTCATACTACTATGAAGGCTATGAGCCCGAATGATGTCGAAATCGTTTTTAGGACAAAATCATAATTACAAAGACATTCCCAATGAAAAGAGGTCCGTCAACAAAGTGGCGGACCTCTTTCGTTTATAGGTCTCCTGGAACGTTGTTTATTTGCGCATGCGGCGTTTGGGTGTATGGTTCAAGCGCCATTGTACGTGAAACATGAAGTAGCGCGGAAGGACAGTGCGATATGTTTCTGTGCGTCCTTGGGCGTTTACCGTATAGGAAACGTTGCTTAGATCATGGAGAATATCATAGCCGTCAAGCATAAATATGAGAGAGCCTTTAAGGATGCTTTTTGACAGACGCGCGTTCAGGACAAAATTGTTCGTGTTAAGAGCATCATCCGTGTATCCTCTACGGTTATACATCGTTAGGTCGGCTGACAGCTGGAAATTTGCAGGCAGAGAAATTACTCCGTTAAGGCCTGTTTTGAAGTTCCAGGTGTTCTGCGCGGTGAAATCGGCAAGATTTGAGGTGAAGCGATTGAATGAACCGAGGAAATCAATACCAAGCTTGACAGGTGAATAGGAATAAGTGCAATTCAGCTTGTATGTAACGCTGTTGTCAAACACTTTGCTTCGGGTAAAATCGGAGTTATTCTGTCCTATAAGGTCCACGCTTGTCACGTGCGACAGCGCAAGACGCGTGTTCAGGTCAAATCTATTCAGATGGCGTATGATCAATCCCGAGACCGATGCATCCCAGTTGCCATTTACATTCATATATGTTGACCGACGTATTCCGGTTGTCGTATCGTAGTTTGACACCATCGAGATTCCATTACCGAGATAACCGTAACTTAATGTCGCGCTGCTGTAGTTTCCGCCGGGTCCGCCGTCTTCATCCTCATTCGAATATGTAATGCTTGTATTAATCTGCGTGGCGTTTTTCAGATCGGGATTTCCCCGCACGATATATAGCGGATTCGTAGTATCCAGATAATCTACGAGGGTTGTTATTACAGGTTCTATCGTTTTGATTTTCCAGTTCAGCGTGACATGATGTCTTTTGTTTCTCCATTGCAGAAATGGATAAGCCTCATTGAAAAGGAATCTGTTTTTCTTTACCAGAGCATGAATGTCGCCGCGGTCATACCTCAGTTCGCGATGGGCCAACGTCATGGGGAGACGGAAATTCAACCACCAGTGGGTGTTCGATAAATTGAACTCGAAATTGAATCTGTGAAGCTGACCGGTCTCGCGGCTTATGAAACTGTTTGATGGATCAAACATAAAAGTTTCGGTTGAGGACGGGAGATGGCCGAGCAGAAAGTCTTCTACTTTCGACTGATCCTCAAGATAGTGAAGCATAGAGGATGCCTTGCTGTAAGTGTGGGTGTAACCGTAGCTGAGCATCGTGGCCATTGACGAGTTGATGCGATACCAGTATTCTACCTCCCCTCCCTCCTTATGGTTGAAGTCAGGCCTGTTCTTGAACTGTTGTAATCTTGAAGAGGATTGGTCAGGATCGTTCTGAAAGCGAAGATTATATGCATTGTCGCGATTTTCGCGACGGCTATTGTAGTCGCCGGTCAGTCGGAAGGTAATGACATCTCCTCCAAACGATATTCTCTGAGCCATACTGAGTCCTGAATTTAAAGAATGGCCTTTGCTGCGTGAACCGGATAGCTCGCGGTTCAACATAGACTTTAGAATTTCATCGTTTTCGCCTGAATATATGCCCTCTATGAAAGATGTCGTGACATTATTGTACTCCCGGTTGAATGTAGCGCTGATGTTGTTGTCGCTTCGGTTCCAGGTCCGGTAAGTGAAGTTAGGGTTAATCTGCAGACTTGTCCGTTTGCTCTGTTTCCAATATGTCCTATGGGAAGTATTTAGCAAGAGCATTCGGTTGAGCTCGCGGGCAAATGAATAGCTGTAAGTATTCCGGTCAACGAGATAATTTGTCTGTATCCGGTCCGTGCCGTCCTGCTCTCTTGTGCGTGTCGCGTTGGCATTACCGGTAATTTCCCACTTTTGGTTTCTGGTTTTAACGCTGTAATCGAAACCACCCATCATCGTACGCAAGACACCGGTCGGCATTGTCTCCGGTGTCCATGAGCCGCTCTGACCCGGCTTGCGGCTATCGTTCAGATTATTCACATTGAAATAAGCCATATACTGGTTGTTAGGCGTGAAGCCCATAGCGAACAGACGTCCGAGATGACGGTTGTCGCTTCCAATTCCCGCTTCGGCATTCAGGTTCATCCCAACCATGTACTCTTTCTTAAGCTTGACATCCATCACATATTGCGAATCTCCAAGATTAGCGCCTGCAAGTTCACTCGCATGTCCGAGCTTGTCATAAACCTGAACATTTTTAACGGTATATGACGGGAGGTTCGACAGAAGGAGCTGATTGTTGTTTCCGAGAAATTCCTTCCCGTTGAGCAACAATGATTCAACATAACGTCCCTGAACGAAGATAGCACCGTCATCTCTTAGTTCAACTCCCGGCAACTGCTCAATGAGAGCGTCAAGCATGCTCCCTTCGGTGAGTTTGAAAGCATCTGCGTTATATACTATGGTGTCTCCCCTATTGTAAAATTTAATTTTAGATGCGGTGACAACGACTTCATCGAGATTTCGTCCCGGAGGCCTCATGTAGAATGAGCCTAAATCCATACGGATTTCACGCTTAGCCAGTGAATCCGTGTCGATAGTTTTCCATATTGTCTCGAATCCTGTCGCTGATATTTTTACCGCGCATTTGCCTTCTCGCGGAATCCATACATAGAAATCTCCCGTATAGTTTTTTACAGAACCGTCAGGTTGGCCCTCCCATATATCTGAAACACAATTTCCCAACAGAGCGCTGTCCGGGAGATGATACACATGTATTGTCGCATATTCGATAGGCTCATGCATAAATGTGTCAAAAACGCGCCCCTGAAGCAATACTTTATCCTGTGCATGCGTTATAAAAGCCACTGATACACAAAACAGCAATGTTATAATTATCCTTTTCATACAATTGGAATAAATCATATTTTTATATCTTTAAATAATTGGCGTCAGTCTGTTGACATTCGTTACAAAATTAATGTTTTTTTAGATTAGCAACATTTGTTAGTAAAATATCGTATATTGCTTCATTGATAACAGTATTTTTATTTAACGATGGGAGAAATTATATTAATAAATGTAAAATCATAAAATATCCATGCAAGATTTTCGAAACATAGGATTTAAAGTGATAGAATAACCAATTAAATCCACAGAAAATGAAATTAACCTATCTTGCTTTATCAAGTGCCGCTGTCGGCGTCCTGTCACTCATTCTCCCCTCCTGCCTTAATGATAACGATTCTATAGATCTTCAGCGTCCGACCGCACTGGTTACAGTCTGTCCTAATGAAGACGGCACATTCATTATGCAGCTTGACAATTCCACCCAACTTGTTCCTACGAATGTGACCGCGTCGCCTTTCGGGACCAAAGAAGTCAGGGCACTTGTGAATTATACAGAAGCGGCTGAATCGACCGAAAATGATAATATCCGGAATGTCCAGGTAAACTGGATCGACAGCATCAGGACCAAACTTCCGGTTGTGATTGCCGGAGATGACAATGTGGCAGAATATGGCGAAGATCCGATCGAAATTGTCCCCGACTGGGTAACAATCGCCGAAGACGGATACCTGACTTTACGCATAAGGACCGTATGGGAATCACCTGATACGCCCCATTATGTCAATCTTCTTTCAGGGACAAATCCTTCAGATCCCTACGAGTTTGAACTGCGGCATAATGCACAGGGTAATATGAACGGAAAATGGGGCGACGCTCTCATCGCATTTAATCTTAACAAGCTTTCGATAATGGATTCCTCAGAAAAGAAAATTAGACTCAAGTGGAAATCATTTACCGGAGAAAAGACCGCTGAGTTTGAGATTAAAATGCGTCCTAAAAACAAATAAGGCATAATAATCAAACAATACTGACAATTTCTGACAAAAATTGAGAGACGTGCATTGCTCCGTTTCAATTAAACAGTAATTTTGCAAACGCTTCCCCGATAGGGGTCCGGAAATTCATCTGATGAAGAAATACCCTCCGGACTCTTATCGGGAAGTTAATTCGATTCGATCCGATCGGTGACAGCAACGACAACAGATAACGAACAGCGACTTCTTTCCCTCGTGCAACGGGGCGATAGCGAGGCTATGAGAGCGGTATATTCAAGTTATGTCCGCTATCTCTCGGCCGTTTGCGCCCGTTATATCCCCAACGACGAAGACGTGAAAGATGTCCTACAGGAGAGTTTTCTGAGAATTTTTGACGGAATCGGATCTTTCGAATACCGTGGAAAAGGTTCGCTGAAAGGCTGGCTTACAAAAATAACGGTAAACGAAGCATTGAAATTTATCAGACGAAATGACAAAATTGAATTCGTCGATATCTCTTCACATCAGGATATCCAGCCGGATGAGGAACCTGATATCGATTCAGTTACCTCCTCAGTGATTTTTCGACTTATCAGAGAACTCCCCGACGGCTATCGCACTATTTTCAACCTTTATGTCATCGAAAACCGCAGCCACAAGGAAATCGCAGCGTTGCTCGGCATAAAAGAAAGCACTTCAGCCTCACAATTACATCGTGCCAAATCACTTTTGGCAACTAAAATAAGGCAGTATAACCACTTAAATACCGTGTGTCACTATGAACGATAACTGGTTAGACAAAATCCATGACCGAATGACCGACTTCGAGACCGAAGAACCCGCCGGTCTCTGGAGTGCCATAGAGAACCGTAGGAAAGCAACTTCCGGGGTCTCGAATATGGCAAAAATTGCAGTCATCAAAATGCGTATCCGTAGAGTGGCCGCGGTTGCGGCATCGTTAGCCGTAATATGCACCGTAGCTTTTTATCTGTTTACCGACAATGGGAATGAACAGGTTACATTAAGCTTGTCAACGAAAAGTGACACCCATACTAAAAATATCCGCAAAGAAAACATCAACATTCTCGCTGCAGCGTCGGTCCCGGAACACAATCTATCTGTACCGATAATCGACGAAAGCTCTAAAAAGAGTGAACAGATAGAGCTTCCTTTGCCGACACAGGCAAACATCGGTGACACTTCGGTTACTCGCGAAATCTCAACTTCTGACCGCTACGTCGAAGAAGAGAATAAAGACCCTCGCCCTACAATGAACCTCAAGAGTTCCGGATCTCGTAAAGATTCTCCCGTAAACGTAAAAATAAATTCCGCCAAGGCAAAAAGAACAATATCCGATAACCTTTCATTTTCGCTTTTCAGTTCAACGGGAACCGGCTCTTCTTTCGGCAACCGGTCTCCCCGCGAAATGTTTGTCGAAAGCGTGGGTGCAAACAGCCTTGAATGGGCGGACAATCCTATGCTTGGCGTACTCGTATTCAATCAGCAGACAGGAATTGAGACTAAAGTCCGACATCGACTACCCATAAGAACAGGGATTTCATTCGCCTACAGAATAAACGACCGATTCGATATTGAAAGTGGTGTGACATACACCAATCTCACCTCGGAAATCAAAGAGGGCAGCGATAATCATTATCTTAAAAGCGAGCAACGTCTGCACTACGTGGGTGTTCCTTTAAGCCTAAAATATCATATATATTCGTGGAAAAGACTCGGACTATACACATCGGCTGGAGTCCTCGCGGAGAAATGCGTTTCCGCGAAACTTGACAAAGAATTCATTCTCAATAAGAAAGAAATAGATGCGGAATCGGGAAATATACCGGAGAAACCGATGCAGTGGTCAGCCAACATTTCCGTCGGGGTTCAATGCAGCATCACTCCTTCTATAGGTCTGTTTGCCGAGCCGGGAGTCAGTTACTATTTTGATGACGGAAGCGACCTGCAGACTATATACAAGGATAAACCGCTTAACTTCAATCTAAATGTCGGATTAAGATTTTCGTTCGGCAAATGAGTCATTTCCTGTAAAAACCTAAATGCCTTATCAGATGAATCAAAACAGCTATAAGGAATATAAAACCGATTTTACCGTGTATGGCTCCAGGCCCGGTATGGATCCCCTTCATGCACCAATCAATTGTCGCTATAACGGCTGAAAGGATAACAAGTAAACCGAATATCGACATCCATTTCATAACGGCTTTTTTCTTTCCTTTAAACAGTCGCCTCCAATTGTTCCATCTGAAATGAAGATATATATGCCATATTATAACTGCCAGAAAAGATGTAGCGACAATAAGGTGAAGAATAACCCAAAGCATTGAAGCATTCCCTGCGATCTCGAGCTGAAGGCTTGAAGCAAGAGTCAGGATATAAATAATCAGCAATGTCCAATTGCAGATTTTAAGTTTTTTCATTTTGTCCATCGTTTCGGCGAATTGAGTGAAAAGATTGATTGAGGACAGACTCCTACGCATTTACCACACCCTATACAATTTTCAGGATGTCTGAGCTTTACATGTCGATGCCAAAGCACGCGGACCTTCCCGAGGACATCCCGGGGGCAACTTTCGACACATTTCCAGCACGCTATGCAATCATGGACAGGGTTGGCTATCAGAAACGCTGTCACTTGTCGCGGTTGTTTCGTGGTTTTCTTCATTTGTTTTTTCTGCAAAATTACCTTGTTTGCAGAAAAAACATAAAGTCCGATTCAAGGTGAAACTTGTACTATTTGAGGTTCTTTCGATATTCCACCGGAGAAACGCCCGCAGCCTTTTTGAATAGCTTTGAAAAATAGACATAATCATCATATCCGAGACTATATGCTATTTCTTTCGCAGACAAAGAAGTGTACATAAGTTCGCGTTTCGCCTCTGTCACGACCTGATAGCGAATGTAAGCACTAACATTCATACCCGTAACCCTCCTGACTGCTTCATTAAGATACCCTTCAGTTATATTGAGCATTCCGGCATAAGCTGAGGGGCTTTTTTCTCTTTTAAGTTCTGTAGTCAGCAAATTTTTAAATCTGAGTACTATTGAAATGAATCTGTCATTGTCCTTTCGGCAGCCTGCCATGACGGATGAAATCACAAGACCTTTAATCGATAACGCGAGAGGGAGAGATACCTGATAGTTATCGAAATGACGGGCAAGCATTTCAAATAGCACACCGAGATCGGCTGAAATATTTCTCTCCAAGGCTAAAGAACAATGATCCATCGAATATCTCGCCGTCATATCCCTCTCCTTTTCAGAAAAATATTCAGCAGCGATTCCGAGAATCCATCCTTCTATATCCTCACTTGCATGATTCGGGAAATGGACCTGTGAAGGAGCAACGATAACCGCTTCACCACACGAAACAGTTATTTCTTCAAAATCTACAGAAACCGATGCGCACCCCTGCGTAATGAGGACAATCATATAGTACTCGTCACGGTGTGCAAAGGTCTTCATTCTGTTATGCCCCTCTCTTTGTATGGATTTTACAAAGAGCCCGGGTACAGCAGCATCTGTCAGAGTCAGGAATGGAATTTTTTCGGGCTTATTCTGAGTGTTCATGGAGCGGTCAAGAATAGCCTGATTCCTTATTTTCGGGATTTCCAAGGCTTGAAAACGGAAATGAGAACAACGATGAAAAGCAGGGTCAACTGTATCGGTCCCCAGAGAGCGCTTACTTCTAAATTATGACAGTATATCTCATTTTCGGTAAGATACCATGCAGGATTCCCGTGCACATTTCCTGTAACAGCAGGCCCCATCACAATCCATCCGATCAACACCATGACAAGCGTCAAGATCCATTTTACCGTGAGCCATCTCTGGCGGAAGAACCCCCATTTCGTCCATATCCCGTATATCAGCCCTGTTATTATGATTCCCAGGACACCTCCATAGATCAACAGATCATCAAGGAGCTTTATTGACAGGCTGAGAATATATTTCTCCTCAGGCGAAGAAGGAGTGATCGTTATTCTTAGAAAATTCATAGAGACACCACAACCAATCCACAGAACTGCGAATAAGATATGGAAAGTCTTCAGCCATTTCATACCGGTAGGATTAAGTGTCTTCATCTCGGATCAGTGTCTATCAATTTAAATGGATTTCTATTATCTGACAAATATAGTAAAAAAGAATATCTTACAGTTTTTTTATAAATAAAATGTGCCTTGAACCCTCTTATAATTCCTCAATATCATGAATCGCTCTGAGCGGAATCCATCTAATGTTGTCAAGATATATTCTATTCTCGGTTTCATCGAATCTATTCAGACATCCTTTGACTTTGACATAAACACCTCCCGGTTTAATGGGATCAGCACAGAAATATGTGACCTTCACTTTGGGGAGTTCATTAATTCGCCCGATAAGATTCATGAGGCGCTCTGACAACAATCGCGCTTCATCAGATGAAAGATCCTTTTCCTCTTCCGTCAATCTTGCAGTCTCGTGAATAATCTCTTCATGGCCTGACAGCGCGGCAAAAGGCGCGAATTGTGCAGCCCGGGCGTCCATCGACATCGGTTTATGTTTCGTGCTGACATGATGAGGCAGATTGATTATGTCATCATATCGTGTCATGCCTTGTGCCCTCCAATCTGTGAGTTCCTGTCACGCTGAGTCGCGCCATCGAGATAATTCAGGCCTTTTAAAATGGCGTTTTTACCATAACGTCGCTTGATATTCAGGATTGCCATCTGACGTTTCCGTTCCTTCTCCAGCTCTCTTGTCTCTTCCTCCTTTTTATGCTTAAGATAATCGTAATCAGTGAAAAGATCCAGTTGCCGCGGCTCTGAATCGGAACCGCATACCAGACTCTCATCTATAAGATGATTCAAAGACATCGATATGCGTCTGACAAGCAAAATCGGATTTACAATTCTGTCATATAATTCCAAAAGTTTATCAGAAAGTATCCGGAAAGAAGATGTAGGATGTTCGACAGTCATCGTTCCATGAGCGTGAAAAGGTACTGAACGCCCGTATCTGTCAATTGATATTTTCCCGTTATACTTCGACTTTATGGCCGGATCCGCAAGCGATTCCACATCATATCCTATTTCAAGCACGATCTGGTCCGTAGCCAGGCCCTTCCCGATTAATTCAAGAGAAGCACTGTCAATCATCTCAAGGACAACATTACGCGCTTTGGCGAAAGTATATGGAGAATGAAGGACTTGACCGCTGCATATCGATTTTGATTCAGGACGATAGGATCTGACATGCTGCATCGTCACCGGTTCCCATCCCCATGCGTGGTCTATAAGCAACTCCGCATTGACGCCGAAAAGTTCATAAAGGAAATCCTCATGCTCGAGAGAACACCGCGCAACATCCCCCATGGTCATTATTCCATAACGTTGCAGTTTCCCGGCAATTCCTTTACCTACTCGCCAGAAATCCGTCAGCGGGACATGGGTCCAGAGCTGACGGCGATACTCCATTTCGTCAAGCTCGGCTATCCGGACTCCGTCAGCGTTGGGAGGCATCTTTTTGGCCACCATATCCATCGCGATTTTACTCAGATACATATTGGTTCCTATTCCCGCGGTAGCTGTGATACCAGTCTCCGCGAGTACCTCCCTGATCATCTTTATTGCAAGTTCATGGGCCGTCAGCCCGTAAAGTTTCAGATATGAATTGGCATCAATGAACACTTCATCAATCGAATAGACATGAATGTCTTCGGGAGCGATGAATCGTAGATAGACACTGTATATTCGCGAACTGTAGTCGAGATAAAGTGACATGCGCGGAGGGGCCGCGATATAATCAACCGCCAGATCCCGTCGGGAATTCAAGACTTTCAAAGAAACGCTCTTTCCGACAGAACCCCTCCGCCTGTTGACTTCCTTTACCGTCCGGACGACCTCGAACAGCCGCGATCTTCCGCCGAGTCCGAATTGTTTAAGGGCCGGAGAAACCGCCAGACATATCGTTTTCTCCGTTCGGCTTCTGTCTGCGACAACAAGGCATGTATCGAGCGGATCAAGTCCTCTCTCGACACACTCGACCGAAGCATAAAACGATTTAAGATCTATCGCGATATATCGGCGGTAATCGTTCACTGGGGAGATTCTGCTGGAAAAGAGGGAGGATCACTCCATGTCGAGACTGTCTGTCATAATGGTCCGGGCAATCTGACTGCGGACAACAGAGAGAGTTTTCTCGAGCCGTTGCTTCTCAATTTCCTGTCTTTTGCGTTCCCTAACTATCTTTGAAAGTTCAAACAATGCAGCGATTCCTTCTTTCTGGGTATCCGGCAACTCCATGGTAACAGAACTTTTCCCGGAGAACGTGACCGTTACCGGCTGGTTCCGGTTTTTGGTGATAAACGCAGCAATTTCCTGACATTCGCCTTCGATGAAAGTTATCACATCATGACCGGCAACACGGTCATTTCGTTCTCCGTCAAACCCGACAGAGGGCGTGTGAGCCGACTCCCCGCCGGCATTAGCAGTCACGGAAACTGAATTTATGGATGAGGGAGAAGTCGCGATCAGATAGAACCTTCCGTCCGGCGCCATTCGGCCGTGCAGACCGCTGACAGATGACACATCGACATGTCCCTCAGCTTTAGGCACAAAATAATTCTCTATATCATTCTTTACCAGTTGGACAGTCCCTGAGAGCGAATCAATGCGATAATCATTAACCGCAGCAAGGCTGTCGGTAATCTCAAGCTGACGGTTAGTGACCTGTTCAAGCATCTTAGGGCGCATTGCCATACCCATTCTGCGGATTTCAACGGCAGCCGGACAAGACTTGTCTATCGAATCAAGAAGCAAAAGCGCCTCACTATACCTACCCTGTGCCTCGAGAGTCTCTGCTTCGGAATATAGATTCCGGGCTCTTTTCTCGTCGCTGTTACCACTGCATGAACCTAAAACCAACAGACCTGCCGCCGACAGGGCGTAACTCCATTTCTTAATTTCCGCGCTGGACATCTTTAACACCTTTAACAGTTGATATTTTTGTTATAAGTTGCTTTAAAATTTCAGTATTCTCTACACCTACAATCAGGTATCCGTGGAAAATTCCGTCGTGGGAATCAATCGAGATATTCCTCAATGATGCTCCTGGCTGTTTATTGATTATTGATGAAATATTTGTGACTATTCCTATGTCGTCGGAACCGACGACTGAAAGTGTAGCCACAAACTGACTTCCCGCTTTTCCCGACCAGCGTGTCGGAATTACCCTGTAAGGATAACGGTCGCGAATATGAGCCGCGTTAGGACAATTTTCACGGTGAATTTTTATGACACCTTCCGATGATATAAAACCGAACACCTTATCACCATAAATCGGATTACAACATTTCGACAGACGATAGTTAAGTCCTTTGACATTGTCTCCTATGATTAGGACATCCGAGCCGCCGGTGTCTGTTTCATCTGCTATAGACGACTGCAGAGTAAATTCTTCAGCCGAAACTCGTTCCGCCTGAGCTTCATCTTTTTTGAACTGAGCCTCATACTCAGCTACGATATCATTGATATCAAGCTCGTTTCGGGATATAGCCTTGTAAAATTCGGTAACAGTCTTGAATCCCAATTTTTTAATTGTACGCATGAGATTCGACTCGTTCAGCTCAATCTTACGGTTTTTGAAACGTCTGAACAGCATTTCCTTCGCAAGTTCAGCATCTCGGTTTTCCATCTCTTTCAGAGCCTGTCGGATTTTGTTTCGGGCTTTGGACGAGACGACAATATTGAGCCAGTCGAGCTTTGGCGACTGTGTGCTTGAAGTCAGAATCTCTACCGTATCTCCGCTATGGAGTTTATAGTTAAGTTTACGAGTCTTACCGTTCACCTTTCCTCCGACGCACACACAACCCAGATTTGAATGAATGTTGAAGGCGAAATCAAGAACGGTTGCTCCGAGCGGCAATTTATACAAGTCGCCCCGAGGTGTGAAAACAAACACTTCATCATTATAAAGGTCCATTTTCATGTTTTTCATCAGCTCCATAGGACCGGAGCCGGCATCCTCGAGAATATCACGGACATGATTCATCCAGCTGTCAAGATTATTTTCACTCTTGATGCCTTTGTATTTCCAGTGTGCCGCGACACCCGTTTCGGCGATTTCATCCATGCGACGCGACCTGATCTGGACTTCGACCCATTTACCTTCCGGACCGAGAACCGTTATGTGGAGCGATTCGTAGCCATTTGATTTAGGCACGGAAAGCCAGTCCTTCATTCTGGCGGGGTTAGGCTGATACATGTCCGTAATGACAGAAAAAGCGAGCCAGCATTCCGCACGTTCTTTTATCCTTTCGACATCAAGAATGACCCTGATGGCAAACAGGTCATATATGCCGTCAACATCTATGCGCTGTTTGACCATCTTGTTCCAAATCGAAAAAATGGATTTGGTTCTTCCTTTAATGTCAAATTTGAGGCCTTGATCCTCCAATGCTTTTTTAACGGGGCCTATGAATGCTTTCATGTAAGCGTCCCTCTCCCGCTTGGTCTCGTTAAGTTTGCGCGCGATGCGAGTGAACATCTCTCGATTCGTATATTTCAACGACATGTCCTCAAGCTCACCCTTTATTTTATAAAGACCGAGCCTGTGGGCAAGCTGCGCATAAAGATAGGCGCTCTCACGGGCAATCTGCTGCACGAGCTGTTCATCGGGATGATGGTTAATCTCCCTCATCAGACACAGTCTGTCAACTATCATTATAATGATGACACGTATGTCCTGAGCGAAAGTCAGCATCAGGTTTCGGAAGTTTTCATTCGCAAGAGCCGAATGGCGTCTGTAAAGTGACTGCACTTTTTCCAATCCTGCCATAAGTCCGATCACGTCGTCTTCAACGCCTTCAAGCGCATCGTTGTCAGGACTGACAAGTCTTGACAGCAATATGGCTATCACCATATTACGGTCAGCACTGACCTCCCGGCACAAAGCCGATGCTGTTGTCAGACCGCGTAACACAGGATTGAATCCGAAGCCGTCTCTTTCAAATTCGACGCCGTTCCCTAAGGCATTGTCAATGATACGGCGCACAGATCTGACTTCATCAGGGGTAATAAGATCGGAAGTCAATTTTCTGAGTTCCCGGTATTGGCTGACGAGTTGCCGTCTTTCTTCTTGAGATAATTCCATCATGACGATATTTCTTCTGTGTATAGTGGATATGGTCGGTAAAGGACCATTTAAGAACCGAGAAGGTCCTGTGTGCTTTAAAAATTATGCTGATAGAGGTATCGCTTTATAGAACGTTTGGGAGTTTTTTCAAACTCTTCATCCATAAGTCGGAAAGAAGATACCTTGCTGTATGTAGGCACATCTTTGTTTAGGGCCGCAACATTCTCTTTCATAGCCTGCTCGAGTGCAGTCGATGACAGGCCGTCATTAGAAGCGAGCTCGTAATCAGGATATATCAGAGCTATAAGCCTGTTTGATTCCGAAATTACGACTGATTCATTGACATAAGGCATATTGTTAAGAATCTGTTCAATCTCTTCAGGATATATATTTTGTCCGGAAGGTCCCAGAATCATGTTTTTATTTCTGCCTTTAAGATAAAGAAAGCCTTCGGAATCAAGGAGAGATATGTCGCCGGTATTGAGCCATCCGTCTTCAGAAAGCTCGGCTTTAGTAGCCTCGGGATTTTTAAAGTATCCTTTCATAACGTTGCTGCCGCGCGTATAGAGGACGCCAGGGATGGAATAAGGATCCGGCGAATCAATCATCACTTCCATACGATCGACAACTTTACCACAAGATCCCGCACGAGCCTCTCTCCATGAACTATATGATATGAGCGGACAGCATTCCGTCATTCCGTAGCCTATTGTAAACTGGAATCCGATCTTACGCAGAAACAGCTCTACATCTTTGTTAAGTTTCGCCCCGCCGATAATTATTTCCTCGAGATTACCTCCGAATGTCTGCTGCAATTTCGCTTTAATTCTCGCAAGAAGTCTCGAATCCACAAAAGGCACATGCATCAGCACTCTCATCAAAGGTTTTTCGAGAAGAGGAAAAACCTGTGTCTTGATGATTTTTTCAAGAATGAGAGGGACGGAAACGATCATTTTGGGATGCACTTTCGCAAACGCTTCCGTTATAACCCTCGGAGAGGGCGTGCGCGTCAGGAAATGGATGTGACATCCTCTTATTATCGGGAAAATTATTTCAATCATCAGGCCATACATGTGGGCCATAGGCAACATGCTGACAATGCCGTCACCGTCGGATATATAATCGATTTTGTCAAGACAGAATTCAAGATTGCTCCAGATATTCTCATAAGTCAGCATGACCCCCTTGGGAAATCCTGTCGAGCCCGATGTGTAATTTATCAAAGCGAGTTCATCTGGCTTGTCATCATATACAATGAAATCCGATGCAACGAATCTTTCAGGATATTTGTGACCGAAATACTGGTTAAGATGTGCGCGCGCATCAGTCAGTTCTTCCGAGCGTGAAAGAATAAGGGAATTGTCTTTAAGACTCAAAACGCCTGTGAGACCTCGCATTACTGTAGGATCAAGGTTTTCCCATATTCCTTCTTCAACGAAAAATAACTTGCTTTCACTATGATTGACAAGATTATGAATGCTGTCTGGCTTGAAATCGCTCAAAATAGGCACATTAACAGCGCCATAACTCATAGTTGCCAGAAATGCCACGGCCCAATTGGACGAGTTTCGGCCACAAATCGCAACTTTGTCTCCGGGCTTGATTCTACAGCGCTCGTAAAGTATGTGCAATTTAGCTATTTTCCGTGCAATGTCCCTGAAGCTGTAGGAAACCCCGTTGAAATCCGTGAGAGCAGGCTGCTCCCAATTTGCCGAAATGGTATCCGATAAATATTTATTGACGCTTTTGTGATGTGTCATTGATGTAATATCTGTTTAAATTCACGCAAAGTTAGTATTTTTCCTTTATTATAGCTTCATTTCCACATTGAATTTTGCATTATCTCAAATTTGTTGTGTAAATTTGCACCATGTTTTCTAATCACAGATATTTTATCATTATGTCACGATCCATAACATCGTTATTCGCTGCCTTAGGCATTTTTTCATGTACTGCAGCCGCTGCCGACAACTATAATGTCAAAGTCACCTTTACTCCCGACGAAGACGGTCTGATGCTTTACATGGTGAATTACGATGACGGCACTAAAATAGACAGTTCCCTCGTTGACAATGGTATCGCTTCAATGTCAGGTATTATCACCGCCCCTGTAATGGCGCAGCTCGTTCTTGACGGCAACCGCGCCGGCTCCTTCATTCTCGAACCGGGAACAACGAATGTGGATGCCAACACCCGTTCAGTCAAAGCATCCGGACCGATGAACCGCCAATGGGATTCCTTCAGCAAACGCCTCGAAGCTATTACGACTGAATACAATTCGATTTTCAGTTCAGCCGGCAATGATAATGAGAAGCAAGCGCTTCTGAAAGGTCTTGAAGAGAGATACAACGCTGTGTCCGACTCAATGTTTGCAGCTAACACTGACAATATCATAGGCTATCGTCTCTTTCTTGACAAAGCTTATGAACTGACTCCATCCGAATTCGAGTCGAGACTTGTCAATTATCCCGATATGGGAAACTACACCAGGATAAAAAGGCTCAGGGTTTCCAAGTCAAACGAAGCTGCGACTTCTGTCGGAAATAAATTCAAGGATTTCTCAATCCAGAACGGAGACAGCATTCAGAAACTGAGCGACTATGTAGGAAAAGGCAAATGGACTCTGGTGGATTTCTGGGCAAGCTGGTGCGGTCCGTGCATAAAGGAGACGGAAACACTCAAACAACTCTATTCGAAATATTCCGACAAAGGCCTTGATTTCCTTGGCGTCGCTGTGTGGGACGAACCCGAAAACACAAAAAAGGCGATCAGAGACCATCAACTTCCCTGGCCAATGATAATAAATGCGCAGACGATCCCTACTGACATATACGGAATTGCCGGTATCCCCTGCATTATTCTCTTTGATCCAGAAGGCAACATCGTCAGTCGCGGAAAACAGGGACACGCACTGATTAAGGATGTCGATGAAGCAATGACAAACGTTAAAGAAAACGATTAAGATATTAGACAATGATTGAAAAGATAGCTCAGCTTAAAGCTGAAATTGAATCTCTTTCTCCCAATGATATAAATGAAGTAGAACAGCTTCGAATCAAATATCTGAGCAAAAAAGGCGAAGTTTCGCTTCTGTTCAATGACTTCCGTTCCGTTCCGCTCGAGCAGAAGAAAGAAGTTGGAAAGTCACTCAATGAACTCAAGAATTTCGCCACGGAAAAAATCAATGCTCTCCGTGCCAATCTTGAGTCGGCCGAAACTCTAGACCCGACTTTGGATCTCACCAGAACCGCGACTCCTATTCCTCTGGGTAGCCGTCATCCGCTTTCGATTGTTCGAGAGGAGATAATATCCATTTTTTCGAGATTAGGCTTTACAGTAGCTGAAGGTCCTGAAATCGAAGATGACTGGCACGTTTTTTCTTCTCTTAATTTTGCTGCCGATCATCCTGCCAGAGACATGCAGGACACTTTCTTCATAAACCGCACTCCCGATGTTCTGCTCAGAACCCACACGTCGTCCGTCCAGAGCCGGGTTATGGAACACACTACTCCCCCTATCCGCATCATCTGCCCGGGAAGAGTATATAGAAATGAAGCCATTTCTGCAAGGGCCCATTGTTTTTTCCATCAGGTTGAGGCCTTATATGTGGATAAGAACGTCTCGTTTGCTGATCTTCGACAGACCCTTCTTTATTTCGCAAGAGAAATGTTTGGCTCAGACACCAGAATACGTCTGCGCCCAAGCTATTTCCCATTCACTGAACCTTCTGCCGAAATGGATATTTCGTGCAACCTCTGTGGTGGCAAAGGCTGTTCATTCTGCAAACATACCGGATGGGTAGAGATCCTGGGCTGCGGAATGGTTGATCCCAATGTCCTCGAAGCCTGCGGCATCGACTCGAAAGTCTATAGCGGATTTGCGCTTGGAATGGGAATAGAACGCATAACAAACCTGAAATATCAGGTAAAAGACCTGCGAATGTTCTCTGAAAATGACAAGCGTTTCCTTGAGATGTTTCAGAGCGCACATTGATTGAAACCTACACATTATGACGACAAAAGAACGCTACCATCGCGTATTGGAATGGTTTGAATCGTCGATGCCTGTTGCTGAGACAGAATTACATTACGATAATCCGTTCCAGCTGTTGGTTGCCGTAATTTTGTCGGCTCAATGTACCGATAAACGCATCAATCAAGTAACGCCACCTCTGTTCAAAGCCTTCCCCACTCCTGAAGCACTTGCCGCAGCATCTGTTGATGAGATTCTGGAATTCATAAAGTCAGTCTCCTACCCTAACAATAAGGCCAGGAATCTGCTTGGAATGGCCAAAACTCTTGTCGAGGAATTCCATTCTGAAGTACCTTCTGACATCGACAACCTGCTGAAATTGCCGGGAGTAGGACGAAAGACAGCTAACGTCATTCTTGCTGTGGTCTATAATAAAGCTGCAATGGCAGTCGATACTCATGTTTTCAGGGTCAGCGAACGTATAGGTCTGACCACAAACAGCAAGACTCCCCTGCAGACAGAAATGGCTCTTGTCAGAAATATTCCTGAGGAAATAATACCCAAAGCCCATCATTGGCTGATTCTTCACGGAAGATATATTTGCAAAGCACGTCGTCCCGATTGTCTTAATTGCGGCCTTCAGCCGTTTTGCCGCTATTATCAGCATGAATCAGACCGATGAACCCCTCCCTTTCGAACGTAAAGTAAAGGAATTCATTACACGTAACACTCTGATAAGGGGTGATTCTCCCGTCATTATCGGGCTTAGTGGAGGTGCAGATTCCGTTGCCCTGACTATGGTTCTCCACAGACTCGGCTTCGCATGTCGGGCCGCCCATTGCAATTTCCATCTCCGCGGAGAAGAGAGTGACCGCGACGAACATTTCGTCCGTCAGTTGACCTCCTCACTTGATATTGAACTCGACACTGTTCATTTCGATGTAAAAAAATATATCGCGGAGGCCAAAAGACCCACTTCTCTGGAAATGGCATGCCGAGAACTCCGTTATGACTGGTTCCGAGAACTCCGACATAATTTCAATGCGCAAGCCGTGGCCATCGCACATAATGCCGATGACAACATAGAAACCGTCTTGCTTAACATGTTGCGTGGTACCGGCATTACAGGCCTCAGAGGGATGCTCCCGCTGAACAATGATTCAGTAATACGCCCTCTTCTAAGTGTTTATCGTCAAGAAATTGAAGCGTATCTTGAAGCCATTGGAGTTGGTTTTGTTACCGATTCTACCAATCATGAATCGGAATTTGGCCGTAATAAATTAAGAAACAAGGTATTACCAATCCTATTTAGTCTTTTTCCTGATGGAAAGAAAGGGATGACCAATACTTTGTCGTTAATGCGACAGGCAAATGAATTCTATACGGATTCAATCAATGATAGAAAAAGTGACGTCTTCTTGGCTGATACGGAGACTGATATAGAGATAGACATCCGTGCACTCCGATCAATGCCAAATGCCCGTTTGCTGTTATACGAATGGCTTCGTCCCCACGGGCTTTCGATGGAACAGATTTTTGAAATAGTTGATGGACCAATGCAATCCGGAAAACGTTTTTTCTGTAAAAACGGTTATTTCCTAATGGACAGGGGGATATTAAGGTTCGTCACCTCTGAGAACAACAATTCCGGTTTGCCCCCTTTTAACCATCTTTTCAGCATCGAGTCCCATGTAGGCAACAGGTTGGACGTTGATAAAAGCGGGATGACAGCATATTTCGATTCCGCTCTTATCGATGAAAACGGACTCACTTACCGTTTCTGGAAGCGAGGAGACCGCATGAAACCGTTCGGCATGAAAGGGTCAAAAAAACTCAGCGACATATTTTCCGATGCAAAGATTCCGCTGAATATAAAGACACGCATACCTCTTTTAGTTGATCCTAATGATGAGATCCTTTGGATTCCCGGCATTAGAGCATCGCGTACAGCTCAGGTCTCTGAGAAAACGACAGCGTATATCTCGATACATTATATCGGGCCGAAAAATTTTAACACCTTTTAGGCTGCTAAAATTGGTCTTAAAAGTCAATTCTGAGTAAATTTGTAATGTCGTTGAAGAGAAATCAGGATTTGCCTTGTTACCAAGGCGATCCACATGTCAGAATGTAAATATGAACCGAAAAGGTAAATTATATTTCCGCTACGGAACTATGGGGTCTGCCAAAACGGCCCTTCTCCTGACTCAGGCTTATAATTTCGAGGAAAGAAACATGAGTTATGTGTGTCTTAAACCCATAATTGACACACGCGACAAAAAAAATGTCATCCGCTCCAGAATAGGGATTGAACGTGAATGTAAATGGGTTTATGCAGATACGGATCTCTATGAACTTGCTCAACAGCTTTTTGAAGAGACAATGCAGATAATCGAATGGTTTCTTGTTGACGAATGCCAGTTCCTTTCAGAGCGTCAGGTCGATCAGCTTTCCCGCATTGTCGATGATTTCGGAAGCAATGTCGTCTGCTATGGACTTCGAACCGATTTCCAAAGCCATCTTTTCGAGGGAAGCAGAAGATTGTTCGAGATCGCCGATTCTATTGACGAGATAAAATCGACATGCAATTGCGGTCGAAAGACAATCATAAATGCGCGTATCGATGCTTCCGGAGATTTCGTCGAAGAGGGCAACCAGGTTGAAATCGGCGGAGATGACAAGTACATATCTGTCTGCCGCAAATGTTGGCGCAACAAAAAGATTGAACAGGCCAGCCGCAACGCACTCCCGTTTCTTGAATTGAAAACACATAAATGAGTTCAGTCTGTTCTCTGACTGGTTTCAATAGGTTTAACATATTTTCTACTCTCATTCATAAACCATTTGGCCTGTTTCCGGTCAAAAAAGCATGAAAAAAGCATTTCAAATACTATCTCTGTTAATCATCAGCGTTTTCTCGTTTGAAAGCGCCTCGGCAAACGTCTCTCTGGCGAACGAGACCATTAAGTATAAAGTAATCTACAAATGGGGCCTTGTGCATAAACAGGCGGGGACAGCAACTATCAGACTGACCCGAAACGGTAACACCTATCACTCGCTGGCCACCGCCAAATCTGATCCATGGGCTGATAAATTCTACCGTCTCAGGGATACTCTGAGGAGCACCATGCATGCGCCGGATTACTCACCCTCCCGTTACGAATACATAGCCCATGAAGATGGAAAATACTCCCATGATATTGTGACTTTCTCCAAATCAGGCAATACGGTTACCGGAAAATGTACCAGGACACGTAAGCCTAAGAAAGAGAGAATAGCAAAAACCGAGCATCGGACTCTTACGGCCGAGGGTATGACGGTTGACATGCTGAGCTCTTTTTATTATCTCAGAGCTCTTGATTTTCAAAACATGAAACCGGGGGAAAAGAAAAGCATAAATATCTTCTCGGGAAAGCGCAAGGAACTGCTGACCTTCACCTATTCCGGTCAGGAACAGATAAAGGTTGACGGCAAAATGCAGAACACCTATAAAGTGACGTTCACATTCACATCCGACGGGAAAAAGAAAAGCTCGGAACCTATCCAGGCATGGGTATCCACCGGTCCGCAACGCATTCCGCTTAAGCTTATAGGAAAACTTAAAATCGGACAGGTTCAATGTATTTATTACCAGTAATCCATCAATGATAGCTCATCTCAGATTTCTAATTTCAATCAGTCTGTTCCTTGTAGTAAGTATTTTGCCGGTGAACTCATTTGCTCATAACACCAAGATAAAAATCGTTTACACCACTGACGTTCACGGTAATTTTTTCCCTGTTGACTACATCACCATGTCGCCGGTGGACGGAAGTCTCTCGCGAGTTGTCTCTGCTATCGATTCGATCAGAGAGACGCCCGGTGGAAATAATCTTGTGCTTCTTGACAATGGGGATTTTCTTCAGGGACAACCAAGCGTTTATTATTACAACTATATTGACACTATCTCTCCTCACCTCGCTTCGGAAATCTACAATTATATCGGTTACGATGCCACAACTATAGGTAATCATGACGTTGAAACTGGCCATGCCGTATATGACCGCTGGCGTTCACAGAACCGAATGCCACTTCTGGGAGCGAACGTAATAGACAATAAATCCGGCCAACCTTATCTTAGGCCGTATGTAATCCTGGAAAAAGACGGAGTTCGTATTGCTGTCTTAGGACTACTTACCCCGGCTATTCCCGCTTGGCTTCCTGAAAATCTTTGGTCCGGACTTTCATTCGAGGATATGGAGACTTCGGCAAAGAAATGGATGCCTATAATAAAATCGAATGAAAATCCTGATATTATCATAGGACTTTTTCATTCCGGCCATGACGAGACAATGCGCACCGGCGAATTTATAGAAAACGCGTCACTTAAAATCGCCCGCGAGGTTCCGGGATTCGACGCTCTGCTTATCGGTCATGACCATCAGAAATTCCATGAAGTAATAGAAAACGTGGTCGGAGAAAAAGTTACGGTTCTTAATCCCGCTAACAATGCTAAAGCTGTTGGCCTCCTCGAATTCGACGTTAAGAAATCCAATGGTAAACTCAAATCAAAAAAAATCACTTCAAATATTCTTGACATCACCGGATTCGAACCCGATAAAGCTTTTCTCGAGAAGTTTGCCCCTCAAAGAGAAAAGATAGAGAATTATGTGGCCCGGAAAATCGGAAATGTTTCCGAAGAAATGTCGATTGACGACGCTTTCTTCGGACCTTCAACATTCATGTCTTTTCTCCATCGTCTCCAGCTTGATATTTCAGGTGCTGACATTTCCTTCGCCGCGCCTCTTTCATTTGGAGCGGTTATCCGTAAGGGCCCGATGAAAGTCTGTGATACATTCACCCTCTATAAATACGAGAACATGCTCTACGTAATCAAAATGACGGGCCGCGAGATAAAGGATTATCTTGAGGAGTCTTATTCTATATGGACCAGACAGATTACGGACAGCCAGCATCACCTGATAAACTTCAAATCAGAACCCCCCTCTTTAAACGACAACAGGCTTGCCAAACCTGCGTATAATTTCGATTCTGCAACCGGAATAGACTATACCGTGGACGTAACGAAACCTAAAGGCGAAAAAATAAACATCAGCTCGCTTTCCGACGGCCGGAGTTTTTCACTGGATTCTACATATACCGTTGCCATAAATTCCTATCGCGCCAACGGTGGCGGCAACCTTCTTTCTGACGGCGCCGGCATTTCAAGAGAGGAACTGAAAAAACGTATTGTCTCGGCAACCGATAAGGATCTGCGTTACTATCTGATCGACTACATAGAAAAGCATCCCGATATCGAGGTGCAGACAATACATAACTGGAAGTTCATTCCTGATGGCATCGCTGAAAAAGCGGCCGAAATCGATCGCGAGCTTTTGTTCTCACCTCAAAGTTTGAAAGAGCAGAAATAGCTGACAGGAATTTTCTCTTACGGTTCAGGCAGAGGAATCAATCGAGATACAACCCGACGAACAGAAGTCAGCAAGGACTTTCCTCCCCCCTTCTCTCCTGATGAGGCTTTTCCCTCCGGCAGAATTATCTCCATTTCTTTCGCCATATCGACTATACGCTTTCTTTCTTCTTCATCTTCTGCCAAAGCCATCATTCTACGCAATATGTTGGCCGAAGAAATTTTCATGCCTCTGACCGCTTCTTCGTTATCTTTGATCGTCTCCATCAGTCGCTGTCTCACAGCAAGCGACATTCTCAGCCGTTCGGCTTCCTTTGTCAAGCTCCAGGAACTTCCCGCTGATTTACGATACACTCCCATGGGCCTTCGAAAAAAATGGATATTTCCCGTGCGCCCGTAAAGCACATGCATTGCATAATCAGGCGAACGGTCTGATTTTATCCAATCAGGCAATTTTTTGAGATCGACCTTTTCTCGCCTGTAAAGCACGGACGAGTTTGTTATATAATTGCTGCGGCAAAGATCGGCGAGAGTCGTATCCACCTTCTGCCCACCGTTGCTCAGACTTTTTTCGCCACTTGCCTCATAATAATTCACCATCCGGTGAAAAGTTATGCTGCATTCCGGATGGCTTTCCATGTATCTCACCTGTCGCAGGAGTTTCTTTTTGTTGAACCAATAGTCGTCAGCATCACAGATGGCCATGTACTTTCCCCGGCATCGAGCGAAACCTTCCAGATAATTTCTTTGCAATCCGAGATTTTTAGGATTTCTGACGTTGACAATTATTCCGGGATATTTCCGTTGCCATCGTTCTATTATCTGCGGAGTCGAATCCGTGGAATTATCATCCATGACAATAAGTTCTACCGGGAAATCGGTCTTTTGTGTAACGACTCCTTTTATTGCCGTGGATATATATTTTTCCATATTATAGGCGATCATCACCACACTGACCATCGGCGTGACAACACCATTGTTATCTTTGTTCATAAAAAACACCTGTAAAACGCATTATTTTTGCAAATATAAATATTTTTTAGCTACGTATGTTAACGAAGTGTTTAAATTAATTTCTATCTTTACAATCAATTAGTTTCAACAATAGCTTAAATAGTCATTATGCCCAATATCCTGAAAGAACCCGAAGATGTCGCGCTTATCGAACGGCTACGCGACAAACAGACATGCCGGCAGGCCTTCGGCGACGTCATAAGACTATATTCCGAGCCCCTTTACTGGCAGATCAGACGTATGGTCGAAGACCATGATGACACCAACGATCTGCTTCAGAACACCTTTATGAAAGCATGGCTTTCGATTGAGAATTTCAGGGGTGACGCAAAACTATCCACCTGGCTCTACAAGATCGCCATAAATGAAAGTATAACTTTCCTCGCATCGAAAAGAAAAAAGAACAATGTGTCGATTGACGATGAAAATTCACTATTGATCAATGCCATCGAAGCGGACACGTATATCGACGGAGACGATCTCAAGCTGCAGCTCAGAAAAGCCATTGCATCTCTTCCTGAGAAACAAAGACTTGTATTCAACATGAGATATTACGATGAAATGAAGTACGATCAGATGTCAGAGATTCTCGGAACCTCGGTCGGAGCGCTCAAAGCCTCCTATCATCTTGCTGTAAAAAAAATAGAGCAATTTTTTAATGAACTCGATTAAACTTATCAGGTTTTTAAAAGTCATTATTTCGTAACAATTAATCTTTTCTCCTATGAAAGGTCAAGATATTCTCTCCAAAATAGATCATCAGTCCGGCATGACCGTCCCTGATAATTTTTTTGAGGACTTCAATAAACGTATGATTGAGGCTCTTCCCGAGCAGTCTTGGGAAAAATCCTCCCCTCGAATCATGCCTCGTTCCTTCTGGAGCCGCGTGAGGCCATACGTCTATATGGCTGCAATGTTTTTAGGGATATGGTGCATGATGAAGACTTTCGATCTGATGCGCGGTGATGTTCCTGTCTCTGTCGAAAAAAACACCCAGCTCATGAGTGCAATCAACAACGATGCCTTTTTCAATGACTATTGTTCGCCGGCAGTCAGCGAATCTGACATTTATGACGATCTCTATGATGAAGGATTTGATCCCGCTTCGCTTGATTCATTATAACTTATAGATATTATTTGGAATCCTATTCAAATTACTATATAGAATGATAAGACATATAACTGCCCTGATTATCTGTATTGTTGTCGGTAGTTTAAGCCTTATGGCCGACGGCCCGCGCAATCGGGCCAACCGTGAGCAATGGTACAACAACATGATTCAGACCAAGATCGACTATCTGTCGAAACAGATGAATCTGACGCCGCAACAGAAAGAAAAATTCGAGAAGAGCTACCGCGACATGTCCAACGAGACCTCAAGACTTGCACGCGACACCCGCTCACTTGAAAGACAAGTCTCCAAAAAAGCCAATCCTTCGGATCTTGAATACGAGAAAGCGGCCGAAGCTATTACCGAATTCAAGGCTAAGGAGGGTGCGGTAGAGCTTAAATACTTCAATCAGTTTAAAACATTTTTAAACAAAAAACAACTCTTTCAGCTGAAATTGGCGGAAAATAAATGGATGGACGAGCTCATGCGCCATAGAGGCAAAGGCAAAAACAAACGTTGATTTTAGTTTCTATTATTCGTTTCAAAAACATTCACGACAATCTTGCCGTTACTTACATGTAAATCCAAGATTGTCGTGCCTTTTTAATTAACTATTATGAAAAGATTCCTCACACTATTGCTGATATCTTTCTTCGGAATATCCCTTTCAGCATCTGCGACAGTTAAGAAAACCGCAGTCCCCGATTTCGCTTTTCCCAAAACTGTAATATCCCAATCGGAGTCTGCCATAAAGCAGGCCATTTCTAAAGGGAACGAAACCGAAGCCATAAGAGCTGTCATGAACTATTCTATTGCGCAAAGCAGCATAGGCAGCGATAACTGGCAAAAGGCTATCGACAAAATCGTTGCAACTGAGAAATTACTTAAAAAACCACAGTCAAAAGCTGTGATGAATCTTCTTCTGGCCACTCTATACAACTCCATTTATAGCGCTAACAATTACGTTTATAATCAAAGGAAACTTCCACTTGAACCACTCTCGGCCGATTATCGTGAATGGAGCGGTGAACAGTTCCGCCGGGTTATATCTGACCTTTGCGACAAATCGCTGAAAGACATAACCTCTCTACAGGCATCTCCGTTAAACGAATACGAAAGCATAATCGAGATTGCCAAAGAATCTCAGGTATATTTCCCTACTCTCTACGATTTTGTCGCCCACCGCGTCATTGCTTTGCGATCAGGTCTTTCTCCTTTCTCCTCATGTATAGGGCTGCTATCCCTTACACCCCGAACGGTTTTCATGATAAATCCGGGATTTACGCCTGCCTCTCAGGAAGCTCAGAAAATTCTTGATATTTATGCCGCTCTTCTGTCTTTCCATAAAAACCGGCCCGCGCCGGAAATTTACTGTGACATACAAAGAATAAATTTCGTATATGGCAATCTGTACGGCAACCTGACTGAAAAAGGGCAATCTACAAGAATAAAACTATTACTGGATCTTTATACCGATTATAAAAACTCTGAATACTCCGGTAATGTGCTGATTGCACTTGACGGAGTATATAACGACTATTACGGAGAAGATTATTCTCTTGCCGAGGAAAAAAATTTCTTGACGGATAAAAAAATGTTCGCGATGGTTGAGAATAATCTTCGTCTTTTCCCCAATTTTCCGCTAAACGGATGTCTCGAAAATATCAGGAAATCGCTTTCTTCAAAGAGCATCAATCTCGTCAGCCCCTCGGTGGTTTCGCCCGACAAATCTTTCAATATCAGAATCGAGTCTAAAAACACTCAGAAGCTGACGGTTGATATATACAATGTCACGAGTATCTCTTCTTCCGATAGGAACTGGATTAAGCTGTCAGATCTGGCTGTTCTTAAACCGATAAGATCGGTTTCTGTAGAAATCAAAGGGAAAAGCGTCCCCTTCTCTGCCGATACCATTCTTCCCGTTTCGCTTCCGGAGTATGGCTTTTATGCTATCGTACCTCGGGAAAACGGTAAAAAAAACAGCCGCAACACTGTTCAGACCACAAGATGCACAGATCTTGCTGGCTCTCTCATAAACTCCCGTAAATCACCCGAGCTTTTTGTTGTTAATCCTCTGACGGGCGCCCCGGTCGATAAGGCCTCTATAAAATTCAAGGCGGAAAACAACCGCCGAAATGGGAAAGCTTCGGCTAAAGATCTCGGTGTGACCGATGCCTCAGGTTTCCTTACTCTTGGGGATTTGGCTTCAGGCATGCTGCAGCCGGTAAAAGGCAAGGATATGGCAGCGTCAAGCATTTATTATTGGAAGTCGGGACATGATACAGATGAATGGCGTTATTCGGGAAACGTCTATACCGATCTTGCGATTTATCAACCCGGCGACACAGTCAAATGGTGTGGAATAATATATCAGATGCGTGAATTCGCCAATCGTATCGCTTCAGGCGATGAAGTTTCGGCTATATTGTATAATGCTAATTCTGTCGCCGTTGACACGATTAAGTCCGTCACCGATGACTGGGGGCGCATTGACGGGACATTCCTGATTCCGCAGGGAGAACTGACGGGATCATATTCGATCACACTCCGCGACAATAAAAACGGACATATTGCCTTCCGCCGTTTCATGGTGTCGGATTACAAAATGCCTACTTTCCACATCGCCCTTGACACACCCGCTTCAGGTGTGCCCGCTGAAGGCGATGTGACTTTGACCGGAAAAGCTGTTACTTACTCCGGCATACCGGTTGCTAATGCTGCAGTAAAAGCTGTTATTGCTGTCTCAACCGGCCGTTGGTGGTATCGCAGTAATGAAGTTGAATTCTGTTCTCTATCTGACACCACCGATTCCGACGGTTCCTTCAAAATGATCCTCAAGAAGGACGCGATTAAGAATTCGCCTGCTCCCGAAGGCCTTTTCTCCGCCAATATATCGGTCACCTCGATGTCAGGGGAGAGCCAGCAGCAATCCGAAACTTTCAATGTCGGCAGCCGCTACTCCATAGTTTCTTCACTTCCTGCCTACATAGAAGTGAGCCGTCCTGTTGATCTTTCCTCATATTTCAAAGTCATTTCAAGCGAAGGTAAAACGGTGGAATGCGGCCTGTCCTATACGTTATATAATGAAACTGACGCTAAGCCTATAATCTCCGGGCCGATAAGTTCTTCCATCGATTGGAATAAAATACATGGTGACGAATACCGGCTGATTGTCAAATCAACGGAACTCCCGGCTGATTCTCTGACAATCGATAACTTCATTATCTATCGCGATAACGACGACTATTCTCCCTCCAATAATGTGTTGTGGTATCCCGGCAAAAACGCTCTGACTGTCAACGGTAACAAGACCGACATTAAAGTTTTTGCCAAAGAAAATGACACACATACACTCTACTATCTCGAATCACGAGGTAACTGCATAGAGCGTAAATGGCTTAAACTGAAAAAAGGTGTGAATGAAATAAGGATAAATCTTCCCGAAAAGACCGAATCCGCATCACTGAATCTCTCTGCCGTAAAAGATTTCATGACATCAAATATCAGAATCGACATTGAAGTTGCCGATTCTCGGCAAAAGCTTAATTTCCTTACGGAATCCTTCCGCGACCGACTCATTCCGGGCCAGGAAGAGACCTGGACATTCCGCACCCTTGATATTGATTCTGTCGGGACCCGCTCGGCAGTCGTTCTTGACATGTATAATCAGGCCCTCGATGTTCTTGCCGCTCCTTCTTGGGAAATAGGCTTCAACACCTCCTACGTAAGTCCACTCCATGTCAGTGCGCCATCTTTCGGCTATAATCATTCCGGATTTAGTTCCGACCGATACGACTGGTCCAAATGCATCGATATTGTCACTCCTCAATTGCAAACCTACGGCATGACTTTCTCACCCGTGACAAAATACCGTGCTACTATGCTTTATGGCTCGGTTTCAGGGCTTAAGCTATCTGAAGACAAGGTGGCAAATGAGATGGCTGCTCCGATGGTCAAGGAAGAAAGTGCGCTCGACGAAGTTGTAGTAACAGGCTACGGTTCAATGCGTAAATCTGCTCTTACAGGTGCAGCGGTTAAAGAGAGTGATGAGATCGAGGAAGAAGATTCCGGAGATATGCCAATAACCGATGTCAGGGAAAAAGAGAGCTTCGAGTATCGCGAAACAAATACCCCTATCGCGTTCTTCGCTCCCAAACTTACTACTGATGAGAATGGTAAACTGACATACTCTTTCACTGTTCCTAATGCAAATACCACGTGGAGTTTCAATGCTCTTGCTTATGACCGCAATCTTATTTCCACATCTTTCCACAAAGAGATTCTGGCCAATAAGCCGATCATGGTACAGCCAAATCTTCCTCGATTCCTCAGAACGGGAGATGAAGCCTCTATAAGTTCGACTCTCATGAACAATACCGATGTTCAACAGGACGTAAAAGTCATCGCCGAGCTTTTCGATCCTCTGACAAACAAAGTATTCTCAACATTGCTCGACTCAGCTTTAGTTCTTTCAGCCAATGAGAACAAAATTGTTCAAGTTGCCCTTACCGCACCTGAAAACTCGCCTTTTATCGGTATTCGCGTCAAAGCGACCAACGGAAATTTCTCTGATGGAGAACAAGCGCTGATTCCGATTCTCCCAGCTTCTTCCCCCGTCATTGAAACAACTCCTTTCTACATATCGCCGGATTCTTCATCATTCTCAATGAAGCTCCCCGATTATCCTGCCGCTTCAAGAATAACACTGCAGTACTGCGACAATCCGACATGGTATGTCGTCACAGCTCTTCCTGGAATTTCCGCGAAAGAAGCCAGGACTTCTCCCGATGCAGCCGCTGCAATATTCTCCGCAGCTGTCGCAGACGGTATAATGCAGACTTATCCTCAGGTCAGGATTGCGCTTAAGGAGTGGCTGCAATCAGACAAGAGTGATTCTACGCTCGTTTCCATGCTTGAAAGAAACGCGGATCTCAAGACATTTATGCTGCAAGCGACTCCTTGGATGCTCGATGCCCGTAGCGATACGGAACGCATGCAGCGTCTGGCTTTGCTTTTCGATAAGAAAAATATTCGTCAGACCTATGACAAGAACATAGCTCTGTTGAAAAAGCTCCAGCGAAGCAACGGAGGATTGGCATGGATCAACCAATATGACAAATCTTCTGAATGGGCTACACAGCAGACCCTCTCTATTCTCGGACGTTTGAATCAGCTCGGCTTCCTTCCCGCTGACAAAACATTGCATTCGGTAATATCGTCAGCTTTGAAATATATACATACTGAAAACGAAAAAAGCTATAGAAAATACCCTAAGAGCGATTTCACGGGTTATGTGATGCTTCTCGACTATTGGCCGGATTTCAAGCCCTCATTGACATCTACAAGCATCATCTCATCCACCGTCAGCCGGTATGTATCTACATGGAAGAAAAAATCCCTTATTGACAAAACGACCGCAGCTCTGCTGTTTTACCGGCACGGTTACAAGCCTCTCGCATCGCAAGTGCTTGCATCGCTCAGGCAATTTGCAGAGACTTCACCCACAAAAGGAATGTGGTGGCCTATACTTGATGACTTCGCCGGAGGTTCTATGACACAGCTACGGCTCACCTGCCGGGCACTTCAGGCATACCATCTCATAAATCCCGATGGAAAAGAAGTCGATGCGATACGCCAATGGCTCATTCTCCAGAAAGAAGCTCGCAACTGGGGCAACAGCGAATCGGCTTCTGACGTCGCCGTTTCTATTTTGCTGACTTCTCCCAAATGGGTATCTCCCGCGACTCCGGCGAAAGTCATGATCGGCTCGACAGAAGTAAAGCCTTCACGTGTTGAAGAGACGCTGGGATATTTCCGCACCGACATATCCTCCATGAAACCCTCAGGATCAACGCTGACAGTGGCCAAATCAGATATGACTCCGGCATGGGGCGCGGTTTATTCCCAATCCACCCAAACGATGAAGGATATCAGGCCATCATCCTGCGATGCCGTGAGCATAGAAAAGCGCATTTACCGTCAGATAGGCGACAAATGGGAAAAAGCTGAAGACCTGGCTGTCGGAGACAGAGTCAGGATAGAGTTGCTTATACGTTCCTCCAGAGCAATGGATTATGTTGCCATATCCGATGAACGGGCCGCTTGTTTTGAACCGGTTGAGCAGTTACCATCGCCGATCTTCTCGGAGGGACTATGCTTCTATCGCGAAAATAACGATGAAACCACTAATATATTCATTTCCAATATGCCCAAGGGCACTTATCTGCTCTCTTATGAGATGTGGGTGAACAATGCCGGGACATTCTCATCCGGAATAGCTACCATACAGAGCCAATATGCTCCGCAACTGACAGCTCATTCTTCCGGCTCAATCATAAACGCCTATGGACTTTAAACTTATAGCGGCCCCGATGCAGGGCTATACAGAAGCACCTTTTAGACATTTTCATGCCCGACTCTCGGGAGGTGCCGATGAATACTATACTCCATTTATCAGATTCGAACAGGGTCACGCACGTCCGAAAGACATGCGCGACCTGACTTCGCCTCTTAATGATAACCACACCGTAGTCCCGCAGATAATATTCAAAGATCTCGATGAATTCCGCACGCTTACAGATGAGCTGGTCTCAGCCGGCTTCCATCGGATAGATCTCAATATGGGCTGTCCGTTTCCGCCGCAGGTAAATAGAGGCCGTGGAGCAGGATTGTTACGCCGTCCCGATATAATCAAACAGGTCGTTCAGGAAATACACCAACGCCCTGAAATATCATTTTCAGTAAAAATGCGTCCCGGGATAGACAATATCCGGGACTGGGAAAACATATTGCCATTGCTCAATGTAGCTAAATTAGCCGCGTTGACTGTTCATCCGCGGCTCGCTGCAAACCAGTATTCCGGAGATCTTGAAATCAGGCAGTTCGAAAGAATACTCCTGACATCTGCGAACCCTGTCATTTTCAATGGAGATATCACTACCCCAGATCAGATTGATGTAATTAGGAGACGTTATCCCGAAATTATCGGTATCATGGTTGGAAGAGGTTTGCTGATGCGTCCTTCGATTTTTGACGAGTACAGAAACGGGTATGAAATAGAGCGAGCTAAGCTTCTCCTGCAACTGGTCGCTTTTCATCAATATATATTCGAATACTATGACGAGACTTTAAACGGAGAAGTCCACTTATTGCAAAAAATGAAACCTTTCTGGGATTATTCTGAAACAATAATCGGGCGGCGAAACTGGAAAGCTATCAAAAAATCATCTTCTGTTCCCGGATATCTTGCTGCGGTTAGAAATATAATTATTTAAACAAAGTCTAAATAAGATTTGTCTTTTTGATTATATTTTATCAACTTTGCAAAAAATATCGACAAATGAGATTAAACGAGCTCAAAACAGGCAAAAAAGCCATAATCGTCAAGATTGTCGGACACGGCGCCTTCAGAAAACGCCTAATTGAAATGGGCTTTGTGAAAGGACGCGAAATAGAGGCCCTTCTTCAGGCTCCCATGCATGATCCGGTAAAATATTCGTTGATGGGATATGAGGTATCCTTGCGCAGAGCGGAGGCAAATATGATCGAAATCGTTCCCCTGGAAGAGTCCGGACTGACCGACGAAAGTTCTCATACCAACACTCTGATTGAAAAAAGTCACCGGCCGGCTAACACTAACTACGACAGTAGCCGAAAGACAATCAACATAGCCCTTATTGGAAATCCCAACTGTGGAAAAACTTCCATGTTCAACATCGTTTCCGGAGCTCACGAACATGTCGGCAATTACAGCGGGGTGACCGTTGACGCCAAACACGGACATTTTGAATACGGCGGTTACAAATTCAACATTGTCGATCTGCCCGGGACTTATTCTCTCGACTCCTATTCGCCGGAAGAACTCTATGTGAGAAGATATCTTTCTGATGAGACTCCGGATATCATTGTCAACGTGGTTGTAGCCTCTAACCTTGAACGCAATCTGTATCTGACCACCGAACTGATCGATATGGACAGGAGACTCGTCATCGCGCTCAACATGTACGACGAGCTTGAACGTTCCGGCGACAAACTCAACTATAAACTTCTTGGCGAAATGCTCGGTGTCCCTATCGTCCCGACAGTCTCCAAGACAGGCCGCGGCATGAACGAGCTCTTCGACGCTATAATTGCTGTCTATGAGGACCGCCACCAGGCTGTACGCCATATACATGTCAATCTCGGGCCGGTCATTGAAAACGGAGTCACGATACTGAAAGACAAACTTAAGGCCGACAAGTTCATTCCGCCGCAATTTTCACCGCGATACCTCGCTATAAAACTCATAGAGCATGACAAAGAGGCCGAGAAAATCATCAGTGTCAGCAGTGATTATGAGAATCTTCTCGCTACACGAGACAAGATAGAGACTGAGATTGAAAAATCGCTCAACGAGGATGTCCAGAGCGCCATAGCAAGCGAAAAATACGGCTTTATCTCCGGAGCGCTTGCCGAAACTTTGGTAAAAGGCACGCGCGGTGTGGAAAAATCCACCCATCTGATCGACGCTTTCGTAACCAACAAATTATTCGGCTTTCCTATATTCCTCGCCATAATGTTCCTTACATTCTGGGCAACATTCGAGCTCGGTTCTTACCCTATGGAATGGATAGAATCACTCGTCGGATGGATAGCGGGTCTGATAGAAGACTATATGCCTGCCGGATGGCTGAAAGATATGATCGCCGACGGTATCATCGGAGGTGTCGGCGGCGTGATCGTGTTTCTACCAAATATTCTGATTCTTTATTTCTGCATATCATTCATGGAAGATTCAGGATATATGGCCCGTGCAGCATTCATAATGGACAATCTGATGCACCGGATAGGTCTTCACGGAAAATCTTTCATCCCGTTGGTAATGGGATTCGGCTGCAATGTGCCGGCTATAATGGCGGGACGCAGCATAGAGAGCCGAAGCAGCCGTATAATCACCATTCTCATCAACCCGTTTATGTCCTGCTCGGCGCGCCTCCCCATTTATGTTCTGCTTGTCGGCGCGTTTTTCGAGAGGCATGCAGCCATTGTATTCTTCTGTCTCTATCTCACCGGAATCCTCGTGGCTGTCATCACTGCTAAATGTCTGCGCAAATTCTATTTCAGGAAAGACGAGACACCTTTTGTAATGGAACTGCCCCCTTATCGCATGCCGACCATGAAAGCTTCCCTGCGCCACACCTGGGGCAAAGGAAAACAGTATCTAAAAAAAATGGGGGGCGTCATTCTGGTTGCATCCATCATCGTATGGGCCCTTAATTATTTCCCTATACATGACGAAGAGATTCCTGTAGCAATAGAAAATTCATCAATACCGGTCAATGATTCCGATATCGACCCTAATTCCGATTCTTATCTTGAAATGATGGGTAAAGCCATAAATCCGGTTTTTGAACCTATAGGAATTCATTGGCGCGGGACGGTCGCAGCCATAGCCGGAGTACCGGCGAAAGAGATCGTAGTATCAACTCTCGGAGTCCTTTATACCGGAAGCGAGGAAGCCACGGATGAAAGCCTCCAGGAAAAAATCACCCGTCCTGATCCCGTTACCGGCCAGGTACCCTTTACCGCGGCGTCCGCACTTGCCTTCATGGTCTTCATTCTCCTCTATTGCCCTTGTATTGCAACTCTTGTCGCCATAGTGAAAGAGACCGGCAAATGGCAGTATGGAGCATTTTCCATCATATATAATACGGCGGTCGCATGGTTACTGGCTTTTGTCGTTTACAGAATAGCATTGCTATTCTAACTCGACAACGGTAATTCCGGCTCCCCCGAATTGCACATTCTCGTCATGATAATTGCGAACGCCCTTTACCGTAGCGAGATATTCGCGGATACTCTGACGTAGCGCACCTGTACCTGTTCCATGTAATATCCTGACCTTAGACGCGCTGAACTGAATCGCATCGTCTATGAAATATGTCACTGCCTGCAACGCCTCGTCAACCCTCATTCCACGGACATCTATATCCTGTTTGAACTGTAACTGTCGTGATCGGATATCCTCCGATGTAGAGGAAGAGATGAACGAAGCACCCTGACTGTTTCCTGACGGAAGTTTCGACATTGTGTGGCGAAGTTTGGAAACATCTACTGTTGTCTTTATCATTCCGAAAACGACCTGAGCCTGTTTTCCTTCTATCGATATGACTTTACCCGGTGTTCCTTCTCCATTCAGTTTCACTATATCGCCGACCTCAATAACCTCTTTGGTCTCCGGTGATTGACGAACCTTGGGCTTATTCTTGTTTCTGCGAGGAACTTTCCTCAATATTTCCGGCTCTTTTTCCGATTTATGGCCTATGTCTTCTCTCTCATCCTTCAGTTTCTGGCGCGCCTCACGGGTCTTTTCTTTCTCAGCCTGAGATTTGCGTATCTCATGTATGACACGTTCGATACTGGCGTTTGATTCGTCTATGATTCTCGAGGCCTCGGCCTTTGCTTCTGATATAATCAGTTTGCGTGATGCCCGGAGCTCATCCGCTTCTGTCTCATAGCGGTCAAGAACCTGGTCTATCTTCTTTTCTTTCTGGCGTATGGACTGCCGCTTGTTTTCCCAGTATTTTTTATCTCTGGCGATATCAAGAAGATATTTGTCCATATTGACATAGTCGCTGCCTACGATACTCTTGGCCTCCTCTATGATTTCCTTCGGAAGGCCTGTCTTTAGCGCTATCTCTATCGCGAACGAACTGCCCGGATTCCCTATTGCAAGTTTGAACAGCGGTTCCATCTTCTGCCGGTCATAGAGCATACTTCCGTTTATCAGTCCTTCCGTGTCCTCTGCGAAATGCTTCAGATTCTGATAATGGGTCGTAATTACTCCCCACATTCCTTTTTCATTTATCTGACGCAGGATAGCCTGAGCGATAGCCCCACCGATCTGAGGCTCGGTGCCTCCCCCGAATTCGTCTATCAGAACCAGAGAGGACTGACGGCCGCGTCTGATAATGACGCTCATGTTTCGGAGATGAGAACTGTATGTGCTAAGATCGTTTTCGATCGACTGGTCATCGCCTATGTCTATGAATATGTCATCGAATATACCGATATGGGAATTTTCATAGACGGGGGGAAGAACACCGCATTGAGTCATATATTGAATGACAGCAACCGTCTTCAGGCACACCGATTTACCACCTGCGTTAGGACCGGAGATGATGAGAATGCGGTTTTTCCTGTTAAGTTCTATATCAAGAGGTACGATTTCCTTACCCTGTCGCGTCAGCGAAACCAAAAGTTCCGGATGACACGCGTGATAGAGTTCAAGCTGAGGTTCACGTGAGAAATGAGGCATGCATGCTCCGGTTTCTTTCGCATAAGCCGCTTTAGCATGAATGAAATCCATTTCTCCCATTATTTTGTTACTTTCTCCCATAGCCGGAGAAAACGGGCGCAAAGCATCCGTCAACGCTCCGAGTATCCGCGCTGTCTCCCGACGTTCTTCAAGTTCGAGTTCCCTTATCTTGTTGTTGGCTTCAACAACTTCGGCAGGTTCTATGAAAACAGTTTTACCCGAAGCTGATTCGTCATGCACGATGCCCCCCAGACGGCGCTTGTTCATCGGCGCCACTGGAAGCATCAGACGCCCGTCGCGCATGGTAGGGGTTGTATCGCTATCGAGTATTCCTTCCCTCTGCGCGCGTGCAATCACATTTCTCATGACAGAATTTACCCGTCCGTTCATGCTGTTGAGTTCCCTCCTAATTCTCCCCAGCTCGGGAGAAGCGGAATCAAGAACATTCCCGTAACGGTCTATGACACGGTCAATATCTCGCACACACCCGTCAAATGTTTCCATATCGGAAATTATTGAAACCAGAAGTGGGTATGGGCTCTCTTCTTCCGAGTTTTTCGATTGGAAATAATTGGCAATTGCGCTCATGACTGACAATGATCCGCGCAAAACAACAAGATCCGTTGTCGATAAAGCCGCTCCTGCAATAGCCATCACACGTAACTGCTCTCTAATATCGCTGAGAGAGGATATCGGCATATCGTCCTGAGCCGATATTATGGCAAGCATCTCTGCCGTTGAACGCAATTTAAAATCCAGCGTGTCAAAGTCAGTCATGAACGAGACCGAGTGCGCCAATTCACGTCCCATAGATGAGACACAGTGAGTTTTAATGCCATCCCTGACAGCTTTGAATCCGATTTTATCTTCGATAGATGTTGGATATATCATTTTCAAACAAAATATTCGCGCAAAATAAAATCTTTTCAACAAATCAGGCAAGTGGGGCGTTATAAAATTAGAAAAATTAACAAATCTAAAATTTCATAGTTATGAAAAACTCATTGAACTATTTTGGTCAATCCAAGTATTGGTGGATTGTTCTTATTGCCGGCATACTCATGGTCATAAGTGGTTTCTGTTATTTTCTTTGGCCGACTATAGGATATGCCGTTTCTTCTCAGATTTTCGGCTGGCTTCTCGTACTTGCCGGAATCGTGCAGCTCTGCGTTTCCTCCTACAATGATCGTCCCAAAGGGTGGGGATGGTGGCTCGCAGGAGGCATCATCGATCTCTTCATCGGATTCATGCTTGTCAGAAGCGTTATTCTTTCCGAGATCGTATTTCCATATTTCATATCGATAGTCTTCCTGTTCTGGGGAATAAATGCTATTTTCAGTGCTGTTGACCGCCGTTCTCACAGATATTGGTGGATATATCTCATTAATGGCATATTGATGCTGATTATCGGATTTTTCTTCCTTGAGGCAGGTTATATCCAGGATATGATGATGACGAGCTGGCTGACATCTCTTGCGTTCATCTACTGGGGTTTCTCTATCTCCATGGTCAGCTATGAAATGCGTCCGCGTGTGAAATAAAGCATCTGTCAGTTATAATAAAAATGTCCGTCCAGAGCCTTATTCGGAGCTGGACGGACAATTATTTGTTAATCTCTCTAAAATATTGGCCTTTTTTCTATAATATGGCTCTTAAATCTAATTCCATTTGTTATATTTGTAATATCAAAGCAAAAAATGCATTAAACCTTATTACTGCGGTTTAGTCAAACAGACAGAATAAATCTCTTCAAAATAAGATAAAACATGAATATCCGACTCACTTCAATCATTGCCGCATTACTTTTAAGCAGCACTTGTGTGGTTTCAGCCCAGAGTTATGATGACGACGATATCTACTACAATCCGTCGAAATCCAAGACTCCGGAAAAAACCAAGCCCAAGAAAAAAACAAATATTGTTGTTTACGACTATCCCTCCGCCGACACCTACACCCCCGATGCCGGAAATACGAAAATAGACGTGGACAAATACAACCGTCGAGGCATATTCGCAAAAGGCGACACTCTGAAACAGAATGCCGACGTGACAGACTTCAACAGTACCCGTAAGATCGAACGTTTCCACAATCCCGATATAATTGTATCCTCCGATGACGCTGATCTTGCATCCATCTACTATTCTCAGCCTGCCACCAGCATAAATATATATGTCAACAATGATCCTTTCGCATATAATTATTGGGGCTTCCCCTCTTATTCATCCTGGTATTGGGGCTATCCACGTTCATGGTACGCCTGGAACTGGAATTGGTCCTGGAACTGGGGCTGGAATTGGGGTTGGGGACCCTCCTGGTCATGGGGCTGGGGGCCTGCATGGTCGTGGACTCCCGGATGGGGACCCGGCTGTGGCTGGGGACCGTCCTGGTCATGGGGTTGGACTGCGCCTGTTCGTCCAAACAGACCGATCGGTAACATACGCCCCGGTTACGGCTCGAGACCTTCCGGAAATTATCGTCCCGGTTCAGGCAATGCCTATCGTCCCGGTAGTCGTCCATCCTATGGCATAAACCAGAACAATGGATATCGTCCCGGCAACAGTTCGTCAGGTTATCGCAGCGGTTACCGTCAGTCCATCCGTCCCGGAGCCGGCAATAACCGTAATCAGGACAATGCGTATCGTAATAACCAGAATTACAATAATAACAACAAGAACAACACTTACCGTCCCTCTTACAATAATTCTTCACGAAACACCGGCTCATTCAGCTCTGGAGGCGGTTTACGAGGAGGAGGTAGCACCGGAACTGTTCGCGGTGGTGGCGGCGGACGCGGACGCCACTGATTCGCACTCCACCGTCTTATAAACATTGTGATTATCAACATTTAAAACAGACTCATTAATTATGAACAAGCGAGTATTCTCAGCGATTGCCGCCCTGTTGCCTATGGCTATGATGGCTCAGACTGCTGTTGACGCCTATCAGATGTCGAGATATGATCTTCGCGGAACTGCGCGATTCATGTCTATGGGAGGTGCTTTCGGCGCACTCGGCGGCGATTTGTCAACCCTTAACCAGAATCCCGGAGGACTTGGCGTCTATCGTAAAAGCGATGTCGGAATAACATTGGATATCGACATACAGAAATCAACATCAAACACTCCTTTGATGTCTTATTCCCAGAACCAGACAAAAGCCAATGTAAATAACGTTGGCTATGTTGGATCGATGTTTACGAATTCTGATCTGATGCCTTACTTCAACTGGGGATTCACCTACAACCGCGCGGCATCCTTCAATCGAAAATTCGGCGGTGCTGACAGAATGAATTCTTCCCTTTCAAACTACATTGCAGGATTCACGTCTAACGAAAACTGGACTACCAATGAGCTGTCGGGAAGTGAAGACAACTATTTTGCAAGCAATGGTGCGCCTTGGATGAGTATTCTCGCTTACAATTCATATATCATTAACCCCCTTTCACCTTCATCGACGACTTACAACGGACTTTGGGGTAATGGCACTACGGGTGAAAATGAATTCGAAGTAGAAGAAAAAGGATACGTTGACGAGTATGAATTCAATGTGGGAGGCAACTTCTCCGACATTGTCTATTGGGGTATCGGATTCGGCATAACCGACATCGAATACAAACAGAATGTCTATTACGAGGAATATCTCAACAATGCTACAATCCCCGTCGAGAATGCGCAGGGCGAAGTTATTGCCGGCCCCCCTACTCCCACTTCTCAGGAAGTTGGTTTCGGCCTGAGCAGCCGTAAACGCATCACCGGTTCCGGATATAACTTCAAAGCAGGTCTCATTGTAAAGCCCATCAATGAACTCCGTCTTGGCTTTGCGGTTCATACTCCTACTTACTACGATCTCAGCCAGAATAACGATGGTATTATCGATTATGGCTACGGTTATCAGGATGGACAGCTGAAACCCGGAAATACTGGAACGCCTATAGAATCCATTGACTGGAAAATGCGCACCCCCTGGAGAATGATTGCCAGCGCAGCTGTGGTTCTTGGTTCCAATGCCATCATTTCCGCTGACTATGAGTATCGCCCTTATCAGGACATGACCATAAAGGACGCACGTGGAAATGAGTTCGCCTACACCAAACAGGATGTAAAGGATTATTATAAATCCGCCAACATTGTTCGTCTGGGTGCGGAATACCGCGTATCAAACAACTTCAGCCTTCGTGCAGGTTACGCCTTCGAATCAACTCCCACTGGCGCTGAGGTAAGAAACAATCAGGTAGCTGTTGTGACATCCGGGCCATACGACACAGGCACCACACCGTCCTACACTCTTGACAAATCGACTCAGTATATCACTTGTGGTATAGGCTACCGTTATAAAGGATTTTATGCAGATGCGGCTTACGTGAATAAGTCTTTCAAAAGCGACTATCATCCTTTCACCCCCAATAACTACACCGATCTGCAACCGGCAGCGGAAATCAAGACAAGCAACAACAACATTGTCCTGACTGTCGGCTACCGTTTCTGATAGGTTTTACCAACTAATAAATAACGGAATCATTTGCGTCTGCATTTGATTCCGTTTTTTATTTTTGTCATCTACTTCCGCACCATCTGATCTCCTGTCCCACTGCGTCGTTGCATTCTTCCAAGCGACATCTTTACTGGCTCTCTTCCGCAAAATAATAAACATCAATCTCCCAACTAATAACTCATAGTGTGGTCAGATTAATAAAAAACTGCAATTCTACGTATCCGTAAAATTGCAGTTTGTGTAAAATTCGTTGTAAATGTCGCAGGCTTATTCAGCTGCGGGAGCGGCAGCATCCTCAGCGGGAGCCTCTTCTGTTGCAGCAGCGGCAGCTTCAGCCTCTGCCTTAGCGGCAGCGAGTTCAGCTTTTTTCTTTGCAACAGCTTCTGCCTTAGCGGCGTTGACAGCCTGTTCTGCTTCAAAACGCTTCTTGGCCTCAAGTTCTTTAGCCGATGCCATAGAAACCTTCATTGCATCTACTGCAGCCTGTTTCTTCTGCTTCCATGCTTCGAAACGACGCTGTGCTTCTGCTTCGTCAAAAGCGCCTTTCTTTACACCTCCCTGAAGATGCTTCATCAGAAGAACACCTTCCTGAGAAAGGATATTACGAACTGTGTCAGTGGGTTGAGCACCGACATTTACCCAATACAAAGCCCGTTCGAAATTCAAAGTTACTGTAGCAGGATTAGTGTTCGGATTATAAGAACCTATCCTTTCAATAAATCTACCATCTCGTGGTGCCCTGCTGTCGGCGATAACAATAGGATAAAACGCATAGTTCTTGCGACCATGACGTTGTAATCTGATTTTTGTTGCCATTTTGAAAAATTAATAATTTGGTTTTGTATTGATTTGCGGGTGCAAAGTTAGTGATTATTATCGGATTTACCAATTAAATCAAATCTTTATTGCATTTATGAGGCCATAAAGCTCTCATTACCTCTCCGGAGCTTTAGATTAGCGTAAGGATCACATACGTTCCGTGGGCAATCATTGCGGCGACCAATCCACCTATCGTATGGGCAAGAATGGCTTTTGGGGTAAGCTCGCGATATCCGAGCGAATCAAGCATGGCCGTATGAGTACTCAAATAACCGCTCCAGCACATTCCGATAGCTGTGAAGACAGCTATTGCGTTGCCGTCGATCCAACCCTGAGAAATGAAATTAGGGACAAGACTCAAAGCTGCACCCACAGCGCCAAGCGCGGTTATGGGAAATGCGACAAGATGGGGATCGTTAAAACCGAAAAGCACTTCGAACACAACATTTATCTTCTGAGCGAGCCAGGGCAGCAACTCAACTCCTTCATAGGCAGCGCCGGTATATTCGCCGGAAGAAGAAGCGCCGAAGGTTAGAATCATCACCAGAGTGGAAATGATCAACACTCCCGGGATTATGGCAATGCCCACGTCAACGCCCGTTCGACCTCCGTCAAGCAAAGAATTCAGTATGCGGATGAACAGAGATTTTGATTCCACCGGTTTTTCTTCCAATTCCTCATGCTTCTCCTCTACCGCTATTTCTTTAGCATAATTCGGATAATTCCTGATAACGAAAAACTGCATCAGTCTGGTTGATACAATGCATCCGCAGAATGCGCCGAAAAAACCAACCAAAGGAGCAAGATAATACCCCTGCCCCACCATGAACACAATCACCAGCAGCCCCATTCCGAACGCAGTTCCGAAATTGGTCAGCGAAATATACTGGAATTTCTTAAAGTAGCTGCTAAAACGCTTGTCCTGAGAAAGAGAGATTATAGCCGGATTGTCGCTAAGAAATGTCATAACTGCGCCGAGGGCTGCAACACCGGGCAGATTAAAAAGAGGACGCATCAAGGGGCGAAGCAGATTCTCCAGAAGTTTAACCACTCCGAACTCCACAAAAAGACGTCCGATTGCACCTGTTATCACACATATACCCATGAGATAAAACACCGTATTAAGCAGCAAGTCATGAGCCGTGTGCATAATGGTGTTGAGCATATTGGGGACACCCATTATAGAGCCTATGTAATAGAACAGAGCAAAAATAATGGCAAGGCATATCACTCCTGAAGGGACATAACGGGATATGCTGAATTTTGAAGGAGCAAAACGTGAAATTGCTTGCCGGAGTCCCTTGTTTTCCTGCTGATCTATTGATTCCATCTGCAATGTAATGATTTATCGTTTAAACGAAAGTAGGTTCATATTCCATTTTACGCCTATATCCACAATTGTCGTTTTATTCTGCATCAAATCTGCATCATTGGCGTTTTTGCCCCATGAATAAAACAAATTGGCATGAAATCTAAGCAGATGATTTCGATTCACAAGCGGCGTAAATTCAATTCCTCCTCCTACCATTTTCAATTCCGTACCGGGAAGCACACACATGTCCGCATTGGTCTTCGTTTTGTTAACGTCATAAGTCACTTTTCCGAACAGATTCCATTTTTCAGTAGGCCGGTAGGAAATTTCCCCCATGACAGACATATCTTTGAAAAAGAAAGCCTGATGACGCGACGCGCGGTTCATGACATCGAGTTCAAGCGCAACCTTTTCAAATGAGAATCTGTTACCGAGTGCTATGTAATTTATGTAACGCCCCGGCGCATATTCGATGAGGTTTACGGAATAGATTGACTTGAACCAGCCGTGATTGCCGTTCCACATTAAATTATAAGCATAGACATCACGATTTTCCGAATTGAAAAAGGGACTTTCACAGAACTGGAATGTCAGTTTGTCAGCATTAGAAAAATGGTATCCCGCCGAGGCTCCAATCTGATAGCAAGGAATATTGTTCCAGAACACTGAACATCCATAAAGGTCTATGGGTGCGCGGTCATATTCCCATCCTCCTATCGCGACAACCTGTTTACCACCGGCAAGTGACCACCGGTCAATATTGTAATTGAGATATACCCAATCCGTCGCGTCGAAAAAAGTGCGGTCATCATGACCCTTATTAAGTCGCTGGCGCCATGAATAAGATAAATTATCGGTTATATTGCCATCAGCCCGTATGTTGAGATATTTACCTTCAAATCCGGTATTGTCCTTCACTGTGGTTCCGTCAAGCCAGTGACGCTGATAATCGATTCTTGTTTCAACCTGTAATTTCAGCAGTGCTTCTTCAGCGCCATGTTCCTGAGCGTCGGCACACAATATGCCCAACGCCATGAGCGTGCCACAAACTACTCCTTTCATAATGTGATAATAATTCTGTTAGTCGGTATTAGTAATGAATATGCAAAGATAGGAATGTTTAATCAATCTATGCCAATAAATCATCATATATTCCGCAAAATTTCCTTATTGTCGAAACAACTGACATGCCTTTTCAAGCGTTTCGGGGCGCCCTATGTCAAACCAGTGGTAGTTCTCAGAGGGCACATAGCCCCTCATGTCAAGTTTCTCGCAATTTTCGACATAAAAAGGCGTGATGGAAAAAACATCGCCAACCCGGCGCCTGTATTCCTCAAGTTTTCCGAAAACAGTTGGGGAAATGACATGGACACCACCGAAGGCAAGTCTGTGCAGGCTGTCTGATTTTAGTCCCGCAGGTTTGACTTCGCCCGTTTTAGTATTTGTCCATCCGACCATTCTCTGCGCCTCGTCGAAAAGAAGATATCTGCTCGATGATCGATCTGCTGAAAGAAGAGTGACGTCAGCACCGGACTCATTATGCCTCGTGATCATTTCTGATAGATTAAAGTCTGTGAGAATATCTGCATTATGCGCGATAAACGGTTCGCCGTCATCCAGATAATTCCTGGCGGCCAAAATACCGCCTCCCGTGTCAAGAAGATGTCCGCGTTCATCACTAATCATGATCTTAAGCCCGAACCCATCATTGGATCTCAGATAATCTATGATCATATCAGGAAAATGATGGACATTAATTACAATTTCATGTATGCCGGCGTCCCTCAGTTTCTCCAAAACGCGAAGGAGCATGGGTTTCCCACCTACTTCGACTAAAGCTTTAGGTATTGATTCGGTCAGAGGATATAGTCTTGTTCCGAGACCTGCAGCAAAAACAATAGCCTTCATGTTTACCTTAAAGTTTCATTTATATTCTGTTCTCTGTGAATCAGTTGAACATTACATTCAAACGAAGAGACTATATGTTGCGCCATCTTGTCGGCGCAATACAGCGACCTGTGTTGTCCTCCGGTACAACCGAAACATATCATAAGACTGGAAAAGCCTCTTTCAATATAGTTCTTTACCGACTTGTCGGTAAGAGCGAAACAGCTTTCAAGGAAACCCTGAATTTCCCCTTGTTCCTCGAGGAAATCCATTACCGGTTTATCTCTTCCTGTCAGTGAACGGTAGCATTCGAATCGCCCGGGATTCAACATTCCCCGGCAGTCGAATACAAATCCTCCGCCATTGCCGCTGAAATCCTCCGGGATACCTTTTTTATACGAAAAGCTATATACTTTAACCGTCAGCTGTCCGTCAGGCATCCTTACTTTAAACTTATCAAGCGATAAAGCTCTGTCAATTATGTTCTTCAAACATGGGAATTTATTACGACCTATCGCTTCCAACAGCTTTTTAACATTAATAAGCGCCACAGGAATTGGGGTCACAAAACGTGATTTATGTTCAATGAGACCACGGAATCCATATGCCCCAAGCACCTGTAGCATTCTGAACAAGGCCATAAGCGAGAGATCAAATTTCCAGTTATTTGCAATTTTAATACCAAGAGAGGAAGCGTACGTCGAATACTTTTCGGCATATCGCCATATTTCTTCCTCAGTAAGTCCTATCCTTGCCTGCCACAGGAATGATGCCACATCATATAGAGCCGGTCCGATTCTTGCGCCCTGATAATCTATGATGTAAGGCATTCCATTTTTAATCATCACGTTTCTGGACTGAAAATCACGTAGGACCAAAGTCTTAGGTCCAATCTCTCCGACAGTATCCGCAAACGCTTCGAATTCATCCTGAAGACAATCCTCATCAAAATCTATGCCGGCAGGTTTCACAAAGCAATATTTGAAATAATTGAGGTCCCATAGGATGGCACGTCGGTCCATAGTATCTCGGGGATAACTCTTACCGCTGTCCGTATCGTTCTTCCATGCCGCATGAAAACGGGCAAGCACCTGCATTGTATTTTCCAACAGTGAAACTGTCACAGGTGCTTTTGTCCCATTATCTTTTATAATGTCATAGAGTGAAATGTCTCCCAGATCCTCCTGAAGATAGGCTTCGCCACTCTCACATACAGAAATCACCCTTGGGACAGGCAGATGTTTCGATAAGAAATAGTCGTTGTAATATAAAAACGCCTCATTTTCTTTCTTTTCCGGTCCGATTGTCCCTATGACAGAATGCTCTCCATTAATCAACCGATAATACTGACGTGCCGACCCGTCGCCCGACAGTTTCTCAACCATGTCCGGAGAACAACCATATTCTGAACGGTATAAAGATACAAGTCTTTCCATTGATTTCCATTTAGAAAGTGCAAATTTCGATAAAAATCATTATATTTGCAAACCGCTTAAGAATATGACCATGCCGACTATTACTGAAACATACGGTCTTATAGGACATCCTCTCGGTCATTCCTTCTCACAAAAATATTTCACTGATAAATTTCTACGGGAAGGAATTGATGCCGAATATTTGAATTTTGACATAGAGGATATATTGGATTTACAATTTGTTTTACGGGATAACCTTTATCTGGCAGGTTTCAACGTGACAATTCCATATAAGCGCGAGATAATCCCGTTTCTCGACCATATTGATCCTCTTGCCAAGGAAATAGGAGCTGTAAATACCGTCAAGGTCTCTCAAAAGGACGGAAAAACCGTTCTCACCGGTTTTAACACAGATATTCTCGGATTTATGGACAGTCTCCGTCCTCATCTTAAAACCTGTCACACGAATGCCCTGATCCTTGGCACGGGAGGCGCCTCAAAAGCTGTAGCGGCCGCCCTGAAAAAATTGGGAATCAACCACACCTTTGTCTCAAGAAATCCTGCACCAGGACAATTGGGTTATGACACACTGACGGAAGACGTAATGTCTCGAAACAAGGTTATTGTAAACTGTACTCCGTTGGGAACGTTTCCTGCCAACGATACATTTCCGGCGTTGCCCTATCGTTTCATTACGGATCGTCACCTTTGTTTTGACCTGGTTTATAATCCCCCGCTGACAAAATTTCTCGAAAAGAGCGCAGAACAGGGAGCAGAGATTGTCAATGGCGCTGAAATGCTGAGAATTCAAGCGGATGAAGCATGGAAAATATGGCGGAACGATATGAAAAAACAACCTTAATTTCAATTTTATATGTCATTTAACGAACAGAGAAGCAGTATGCTTCATGGAATTCTCCTGATCGCGCTCTTTGCTTGCGCGGCTTTTTATATCGGAGAAATACGTGTATTACGGGAATTGTCCATATCGCCTATGATTATAGGTATTGTATTGGGTATGATCTATGCCAACAGTCTGAGGAACAATCTCCCGGCCACCTGGGTACCGGGCATTGTATTCTGCTCGAAAAAAATACTTCGCCTCGGCATCATCTTTTACGGATTCCGTCTGACTCTCGGCGATATAGCGGAAGTTGGACTTGCCGGGATTACTGTTGACGCCATAATTGTCATTACTACGATACTTGGAGGTGTCTTTATCGGGAAATTATTGAAAATGGATGGAGAGACTGCACTTCTGACATCAGTCGGAAGCGGTATTTGCGGGGCAGCCGCCGTGTTAGGCGCTGAATCTACCATCCAGACAAAACCTTACAAGACCGCAGTAGCGGTAGCCACTGTTGTCATATTCGGAACAATCGCAATGTTTATCTATCCTATAGGCTACCGCACAGGATTCTTCGCCCTTCAGCCTAACGAGATGGGTATTTACGCAGGATCCACACTTCATGAAGTGGCCCACGCAGTAGGAGCGGGCAATGCGATGGGTGAAGAAGTATCGAATGTCGCTGTCATTGTCAAAATGATCCGTGTGATGCTTCTTGTTCCTGTATTGCTTGTTTTGGCATGGTGGGTTGCCGTAAAACGTGCAAAAAGCGGTGCCAAAGGTGATAAAGGTAAATTGAGTGTACCTTGGTTTGCTATAGGATTCCTTGCGGTCATCTGCTTCAATTCCCTTGATCTCCTCCCGGCAGCGGTTGTTGACGGAATTAATTATTTCGACACATTCCTTCTGACAATGGCCATGGCAGCTCTAGGTGCGGAAACAAGTTTTGACAAGTTCAAGAAAGCCGGTGCAAAACCATTCATCCTCGCGTTTATCCTCTTTATATGGCTTATGGGAGGCGGATACTTGCTTTCTAAGTATCTTGTACCCCTGTTTATATAATGACCCGTAATGACATAGCCTCTATTCCTCTCCTTCCGATAACAGTCTGTTTCTCTTTCGGAATCATTCTGTATGTTTACGGTCTGGGGCTTGTTTCGGGCGTGATTCTGCTGCTTGCGGCGATATTTTTAGCATTCATAAACTCATATTACAGCACACTCGCGTTAGCGGGTGTGCTCGGTTTATGTCAGGCCTACATCAACATTCCTCTCGAATCTGATGTAGGCATGGCAGGCAAACAATATGTACTACATGGGACCATCGACGAGATCACGGTTTCGGATGCCGTGCAGAGTCTTGTGGTCTCAATCGATTCAGCCGGTAGTGCTCCAAATAATCTCTCTCCGATAAAAAAGACAAAACTATCTGTCATATATCCGGACTTCATACCGGAATTCAAAGCTGGAGAAAAGTTAGTATTCGGCACACTTCTTGAGAAAATAACGGCGACATACGATCTGCCGGATGAAATCGATCCGGCAGAATTTCTCATAAAAAAAGGTATCTTTCTGAGAGCCTATGTTACATCCGAAAATATATATTCCCTACAAGAGTCAACCGGTTTCGCCGGCTTCATTTCGCAATGTCGAGCCGGAATCTTCTCGATTATCAATGAGTCTGATCTTTCTGATGATTCAAAGGAGTTGCTTATCGTGATGCTGACGGGAGATTCATCAGAACTGAATGAGCGAACCCGCGAAATGTTCACCATTGCAGGTATTTCCCATATCCTTGCAATCAGCGGACTGCACGTAGGCATCATTGCGTTCTTAGTTTCGATCGCGCTATGGCCTTTGTATATCTCCGGTCACGGCAATCTGAGATGGCTTCTGGTTTGTCTTGCAGTGTGGTTTTTCGCAATTTTTACCGGCATGTCACCTTCTGTGATACGTGCCGCCATAATGACTACCGTATATCTGTTTGCCAGAATACTCCGGCGAAATTCTTCCTCACTGAATTCTCTTTGTTTGGCTGCTATTATCATTCTTCTTTTCAATCCCGACGCTCTTTTTCAGACAGGGTTTCAGCTATCATTCGCAGCTGTTGCATCCATACTCCTGTTTGCAAGGAGCTTGAACCCCGTCTCTCCACGTAAGCAGTTCGCGTACAATCTCATGTCATATATAGCTGTCTCCGTCAGCGCTATGCTGGGGACATCCATCATATCGGCTTTTCATTTTCACTCTTTTCCGGTCTATTTTCTTATTACAAATGTTATTGCGACTCTCATTCTGCCGTTTTTCTTGAGTGCTGGAATTATATTTATATTCACCGGCGCCATTGGTTTTAGCATTCCCGGAATTGACTCTTTCATAGATTTAATTAGCGGAATCATAACCGGCTCGAGCAGTTTTATAAACGGGCTGCCGGGCAGCTCAATCGATGGGCTGTATTTCCCCGCATGGCTGATAATCCCTTATATAGGATTCATCTTCTTTCTTAAACTTTTTCTGGATAAGCCTGACATGAGAAGGTTGCTTCCGACCTTCTCGCTGTTATTAATTGTCATAACGACCATAGCCTTTATTCCGAAAACGGGAATAGAAAGCAGGATTTATCTTTCAAGAAATCTTCGACATACCGAACTTATATACTCTGACCGGCCACCAGAGTTGACACTGATAACGAATACGCCTAACGCACCGGTCAATGTGAGCGAACGCGCTCTGTTCAGATATAGAGATTTCATGGCACGACGAGGGATTAATGCTATAAGAATTGACACTTCATCCCCTCATTCAGACAGGATGATATATGTCGATAATAAAAAAATAGCTCTTATATCGGGGAAGAAAGAAACATTTTCGCGACAAAAGATCAACTATGTCATCATCGCCAAAGGATTCCGCGATAAAATTGAAGATATATGTCAATCATATACTCCTGACACTATAATTATTGCATCGGACATACACCCGCGTAGAGCACAACGATACAAAAACGAATGTCGCTTACTCGGCCAACCCTTTATTTGGGCGAGGGAACGTCCATGGTCTTTCGGTTACAGCAACTCCTTGAAACCGATAGTGAAGTAATCTCGTGAATAATCTTTTTCCCTCACGACTTCATTACCTGCTATCACAATATCAAGATCTATCTCTACTTTAGAAAATGGATCATGTACCCGGCCATTGTCCGACTCGTATTTTTTCAACAGCGAATTGACGGCATCGTAATCTGAATCGGAAAAACCTTCAACTACGGCATTGGTATATATCGAACCGTCTTTTTTAATAGACGGGGTTGTATATACCGACGAAGATCTTGAATCCTCAAGTATTCTGCAGAGATATTCAATCGCCTTACCTACGTTCGCGAATGCATAATTGCTATTGCTCCCTATGCTTATGACATATTTCTTTCTCATAAGTCAATCATGGATAATGAAATCCGATCTCTTTCCCGGTCTATCCCGATTACTTTGACCCTGACAATCTGCCACATCCTTAGTACATCAGCCGGTGTAGAAATCCTTTTCCGGGATATTTTTGAAATATGTATGAGACCGTTCGTCTTGATGCCGAGGTCAACAAATGCTCCGAATGCCGTCAGATTCACAATCTTACCGTTAAGAATCATGCCCTCCCGGATATCATCTGTCGAATTTATGGTGAGATCCCGCCAGTCGGCTTCCGAAGCCTGGCGCGGATCTCGCCCGGGCTTAAGAAGTTCCTCCAATATATCCTTAACTGTCTCGAGACCGGTCTCACCATTGACAAAATCACCGGGGTTGATTTCTGATATTATCGCCTCGTTGCCAAGCAGGTCCTTAATTGGAATACGCGCAGCTGACGCCATTTTCTCTACAACAGAGTAACTCTCCGGATGAACGGCACTGTTATCAAGCGGATTGGAAGACTCCGGCACACGCAGAAAGCCCGAAGCCTGTTCAAATGCCTTGGCCCCGAAACGCGGAACTTTCAGCAGATCTTTCCTTGAAAGAAACTTTCCATGCTCTTCGCGATAAGCAACTATTTTTTCAGAAAGACTTTTTCCTATACCTGAGACATAGGCCAGAAGATCGGGAGAAGCCGTGTTCAGATTGACCCCCACTTCATTGACACACCTCTCCACAGTGAAATCAAGCGTTTCTTTCAGCAATACCTGGTTGACATCATGCTGATATTGACCGACGCCTATTGATTTTGGATCAATCTTTACAAGTTCAGCCAGAGGATCCTGTAGCCGACGACCTATGGAAACGGCGCTCCTGAACGTCAGATCAAGGTCCGGGAATTCCTTTCTTGCGGTTTCAGAAGCTGAATATATGCTTGCACCCTGCTCACTGACTCTTTCGATTTTTATCTCACCGAGATTCACATGATCACGCAGGAACTGCTCGGTTTCTCTTGACGCCGTACCGTCGCCAAGAGCTATTATTCCTATATCATGACGCTTCAACAGTTTTTCTATTATATCTGCTGCCTCCGTGAGCTTTGACATTCCTTGATGAGGATAAATAACGTCATGATCAATCAGCTTTCCGTTCCTGTCAATGCACACGACCTTACACCCTGTTCTGAATCCTGGATCGATAGCCATTACAGAATATCCGGAAACGGGAGCGGAAAGAAGAACTTGTCTCAATGCCTCAGAAAATAAAGATATTGATTCCCGATCGCTTCTTTCTTTGAGTTCTTTCATTATCTCCGAAATAACCGAAGGCTTCAACAGACGTTTATAACTGTCTATGACAGCATCTTCAATTATTTGCGCACAATCTTTGGGACATCCATGAGTCAGGGTGTTTCGGAGCAAAGAATTGACATCACCGGGGTCATCTGACTCTACACTGAGTCTCAGTATCTTTTGACTTTCCGCTCGTTGAAGCGCAAGAAAAGCATGAGGCTGCACGCGTGACAATGGAGAGGAATATCCTTCATAATCGGCATATTTCGTACCTGACGCCGCTCCTTTTGCCATCAGGCGTCCATGACGCGAAATTGAATTCCTTATCCTGTTTCGATTATGGGGATTTTCCGCAATCCATTCCGCTATTATGTCTGACGCTCCCTCTAAAGCTTCTTTTTCTGAAAGAACTTCTCCTTTCAAAAATCGTCGTGCAATCTGTGACAGGTCCGAACATCTTTGCGACATTATTATTTTCGCAAGGGGTTCCAGCCCACGGTTTCTTGCAGTCTGCGCCCTGGTAGCTTTTTTGGGCCGATAAGGCAGATAGATATCCTCAAGGCGCACTTTGTCATAACATTCTTCTATCTCTTTTTTAAGATCCGGTGTCAGACGGCCGTTTTCTTCAATTACAGAGATAATATACTTTTTTCTTTTGTCAAGTTCCGTAAGCTCTTCATTTTTGAGAAAGACGCTACGGAGAGCTACTTCGTCCATGCCGCCCGTATGCTCCTTTCTGTATCGGGCTATGAACGGTATTGTCGCTCCCTCCTCGAAAAGAGAAATAACATTCTTGACCTGACCGACCGTAAGGCCCAGATCCTTCGCTATAAAACCTGCAAAGTCCATCATCTGGATTTCTTCAAAGTAATAACCGTTATCTCCGGAGTCGCGCCTATTCGCATAGGGAAACCGACCGTTCCGGCCCCTATATTGACATACAGAGGTCGTTCCCCCGAATTATCCTTGTACAATCCGCCCCATGTCTTGTAGCGGAATACGGCTGGTGACAATCCGAACAATTCCATCTGCATGGCATGAGTATGACCCGAGAGAGTAAGCGCTATGTTATTCTTACCATCAGATATCTCATGACACCAATGTGCCGGATTATGAGTCAGAAGTATTTTTGTAGCGCTGTCTGCCGGAGACGGATAGGAATCCTTGAGCGAACCATAGACTTTGAAGGGGGGATCTCCGACATTTTCTACTCCGATCACAACCAATGAGTCATTATCGTGATATACGGTATAATGGTCATTCCGGAGCAGATTCCACCCCATTTTGGACTGCATCTCTATCAGCTCACGCATATTCGCGGCTTTTGACGCTTCATTCTGCCAGTCACAATAGTCACCGTAATCATGGTTTCCAAGAATCGATATTACTCCATCGGGGGCTTCGAGTCGGGAGAAAACCTCGACAAACGGCGCCAGTTCTTCCGTCTTTCGGTTCACTATATCTCCTGTAAAGACAATCATGTCGCCATTGATTGAATTGATTCGATCAACGAGATGTCCGACGAATGTAGTGTCTTGGCCAAAAGTACCGACATGGATATCAGAAAACTGGACTATCTTGTATCCGTCAAAAGCTTCGGGCAGATTCTTTACAGGGATTTCAACCTCTTTAACCTGAATGTTGAACCTGTTTATGAGCGCACCCCACCAGACAAGCAAAAACAATAATACCGACAATATTCCTCCGGCAATCGACAACCATTTAACCCTCTTTCCATGCCACATACATGGGATGGATGCCACAAGATCCATAATGCAAAACAACAGTTTCGACATATAGACGCTCATAAAGCCGAAAAGGCTCCACATTATTGTTAGCAACTGTCCGTCACTTCCTGATCTACGTGGAAGAGCTACAATTGTCAGTACAAAAATGTAAAGAGCAATCGAACTGATTAACTGTATCTTCGAGGGCATCGAAGACCTGACTCTCTTTTTTGCAATAATATAGATGTAGATATCACATGCTATACAGAGAAGCAGGACGATAACAAAAGGCAGCATAGGGATTCTCATGAGATCGGTATTTTATTATGATGTCTTTTGAGGCTCTCGATGTCAGATATGGCATTCCTCTCCGGTTGCCATCAGCTTGTTTTTTAAAGGATTGGAATACATCACAAACATCATTTCGCGCATATATTCCCTATCAAGCTCCGAAACATCGTGAAGTCTCACTTTATCAAGCTGCTTTTCAATATACTCCAGAAAATCGTCTGCCTGAGCCCGAGTGTAGCAATCCTCGAAGCGTGAAGTCTTGTGCAAACGGTCGTAGGCAATGTAATTGATGGGATAGATCTTATAGCCGAGATGGATGTTAGAGTCAATCAACCCACAGATTCGTTTGAGCAGTTCGTTCTTCTCAATATCGGGCGAAAGGCTCTCCAACTCACTGTCAATACATTTACCTAACTCGAAATGGACATGTCCTTTTGGCTGAAGGAGGCCTGTCTCCATACTCAGCAGATCATCATGCTGTGACTTTTTGAAATCCGGGTCAAGTCTGCGTAACAAAAATTCCGTCGCTTTAAGATAATCATTAGGATCATATTCATAAGAAATGGAGACCGGGACAATATTGATAGCCTTAAGGTTTTCTATTGTTGAGCCTCCTCCTTCGAGAGCAAGCATTTTGACAAGAGCTTCCTGAGTTCTGTCATTGGAATCTTTGGCTCGGCCTTCCCTCTGGGCAATCCAGACACTCTGGTGCTTGTCAAGAATTGCATAATGGATATAGGCAGAAAGCTGATGAGCTGCTTCAAGAGCCTTGACGAGTTTCAGATTTCGTTTTACTATGAAACTCTTGTTAAGTTTCACGAGATCAGTTATCCAGTCCATTATAAGAAGATTATTGCCTATGGCCACTTCCGAGGTGGGAATACCGTGGGTCAGGAAACAATAATTCAGGAACGAGGCGTCAAGCACGATATCCCTGTGGTTGGACATGAATGTATAACTTCCGTCCTTGGATATATTCTCAAGACCTCCTATCGTCAGACCGCTTGTTGTCTTCAACGCAAGCATGTGAAGGAACGGAAGCATGACTTCTCGCTGAAAAGTCTCGTTGTCGGGCACCTCGCAGAGCTGTTTCGTGAACTCCTGAAAATCGACATCAGGCATCACATATTTCACTGCATGCTCGAATCCGGGCTCGGTTACAAGCCGAGTCATATTTTCCTTAAATTCCTTGTCGCTGTAAGGCTCTATATCTGAAAAATCAAATTGCTGGTTCATGAAACACAATTGAAATTTATAAGCTATTTAGTTGAATCCCTCTTCAAAAGGGAAATATTTTTCAAAATTAAGCAAATTATTCGTTCACAACAATTAGGTTAAACCTATTCTATAAATATTTAAGTAAACTTAAACAAACTCCGGTCTATCAGAGCCTATTTTTCAAAGAGACCTTTTGCTCCGGAATAAACTCGCCATTTCTCAATCAGAGCCATCATATCGGGAGGTATCGGCGATTCGAAAAACATTTCTTCTCCGGTCACAGGATGAACAAAGCCCAGTGTCCGTGCGTGCAACGCCTGACGGGGGCAAACCTCGAAACAATTCTGAATAAACTGCTTGTAAGCAGCTGTTCGTTCTCCACGCAGAATACGATCTCCACCGTATCTCGCATCATTCAGAAGCGGATGACCCGTGTGAAGCATGTGGACACGAATCTGATGAGTACGTCCCGTCTCCAGACGACATTTCACCATCGAAGCGTATCCGAATGATTCGATAACAGAATAGTGCGTGACAGCATGTTTGCCTTGCGTGGGATCATCCAGAACTGACATCTGCATCCGGTCTTTCGGATTGCGTCCGATATTCCCCACTACGGTGCCGTTGCGCGGATCAGGCACACCCCAAACCACAGCAACATATTCGCGCCGTGTAGTCTTATTAAAAAATTGTTTACCGAGATGGGTCTTGGCGTCAGGGGTCTTGGCAACGACAAGCAGTCCGGAAGTATCCTTGTCTATCCTGTGAACAAGCCCCATGCGTGGATCATTCACGTCATAGTCAGGATTGTCACGAAAATGCCAGGCAAGAGCGTTTACAAGTGTGCCGCTGTAATTTCCGTGCCCGGGATGGACTACGAGCCCCGCAGGTTTATTGACAACAAGGACATCCTTGTCTTCATACACGATATCAAGCGGTATATCTTCAGGAACTATATCAAGTTCATAGCGGGGTCTGTCCATCACCACGCTGACGACATCCAACGGCTTGACGCGGTAATTTGATTTGACCGGGCGCCCGTTAACAAGCACACACCCTGCGTCAGCAGCCTGTTGCACCCTGTTACGCGATGATTTTTCAAGGCGGCTTACAAGAAACTTATCGACACGCAACAACTGCTGGCCCTTGTCGGCCACAAACCTGAAATGCTCGAAAAGTTCGCCGTCGGAAGTGGACGCACCAGAAAGGTCATCCAGTTCGTCATCGAATTCTGCATCAGCCATAGACTTCAATCAGAAGAGATTAAGTTTCTCAACATTATAGGCTGAATCAATCTTCATTGAATCGGCCGCCTCGTTCAGAATTTCTTCCGGGGCTCCGGCTCCTATTTCCAGAACAAGCTTGACATCCACCGGGACACGAGCTCCCGCCATCAGACGCTTCCCGTCTCGCTTCACAGAAATGACCAGATCCTGAAAATCAGAAGGCACCGTGTCAACGCGAACATTCTTTATGCCAAGACCATCCAATATCGATTTCGCCTGACGATAGGATATATCGGTCAATGCGGGTAACAGAATCTGGCGCGGAGAATAGGCATTTATCGATAGATATATCGTGCAACCCTCCTTGACTTTGGAATTTTCTTTCGGAGTCTGATCGACGACTGTTCCCGGTTTCTGGGTTGAAAGAAAAACCGAGTCGCTTATTACGACATCGAAGCCGGCCTTATCGAGGACTTCCACCGCGGTATATGCCGGAATACCTTTGACTGCGGGAACCAGAGTCTCCTTTCCGTGGCGCGTCCACACGTCAAGCCATTGAGTAGCTAACCAGACAAGCCCGATCCCGATGATAACCATACTGAAAAGACTGATGATGACTTTCAGCCATGTAGGCATTTTTTTCTTATCTGGAGATTCATGAGATTCGTTCATGATTGTTTCTTTACATTGATTATAATTTGCAAAATTAACCTTTTTGACGGATATAATCTATTAAGATAGGTTAAAACAACCGCAGATTTAGCTGACGAATTCTTTATTAGAGTCGGCGAAGGCTTGTTACAGAAGGAAAAACTTAATTTATCATAACTTTTAAATCAATTCAACATATCGTATTGATAAAAATTGTAACTTTGCAAACTAAATAGTGATATTGCAATAGAAAACAGACATGCGAAATTTTCTTATCATCATATTGGCTGCCATGACTCTGACGGGGTGTGGCGAATATCAGAAAGCACAGAAAAGTACAGACAATAATTATAAGCTTGACTTCGCCAAACGGGCGTTTGAAAAGAAAAAATATGTTCAGGCTACCACAATTCTCAAAGACGTGATAACTCAGTTCAAGGGGTCTGACAAGGCGGAAGAATCTCTTTATCTTCTCGCCCTCAGCTATTATGAAAATAAAGAATATGATGAGGCCGGCGCTTATTTCAAAACATATTACGACCGCTACCCTAAAGGAAAATATACCGAGCTGGCGAGATTTTACTCCGGCTATGGTTATTATCTCGACTCTCCCGATGTGGAACTTGACCAAAGCGGTACGATAAAAGCCATCGAGGAACTTCAGGCTTTCCTTGAATATTTCCCTCACAGTGACAAGGTCAGCGTAGCCCAGAATGCCATATTCGAGCTTCAGGACAAACTCACGCTCAAACAGCTGCAGAATGCCCAGCTCTACTACAATCTCGGCACCTATATGGACAATAATTACGAAGCGGCTGTCATTGTCGCCAAAAATGCGATAAAAGACTATCCTTACTCACGCTATAAAGAAGATCTCGAACTTCTTGTTCTGAAATCGCGTTTTCAGGAAGCTACCCAAAGTATTGAAAGCAAGAAGGAAGATCGTTTCCGCGTTGTGATCGATGAGTATTACTCATATATAAACAATTACCCCGACAGCCCCAACCGTAAGGAAGCAGACAACATCTTCAAGATTGCCAGCAACCACGTGAAAGAATAAGAATATCAAAACCACACATTATATTTATCGGTTATAATATGGATTATAAGAAAACAAACGCGCCGCTCAACACCGTCACCCGTGACATGATCGAACTTTCAGAAGACACCCAGAATGTCTATGAAACAGTCTGCATCATAGCCAAGCGTTCCAATCAGATTGCAGGAGAAATGAAACATGACCTGGAAAAGAAACTTCAGGAATTCGCATCTCTCAACGACAACCTCGAGGAAGTTTCAGAGAACCGCGAACAAATTGAAATTTCCCGCTATTACGAGAAACTTCCCAAACCCACACTGATAGCCACTCAGGAATATATCGAAGGCAAAATACATTACCGCAACCCTTCGAAGGACAAAATCAACATGGAGGATTAAACTTCATGGTAAATTTGTTGGCTGTTAAAAATTAAATACTTAACTTTGCACCCGATTTTAGAACGTCGCAAAACGTTCGAAAAACCTTAACTTATTTATTAACCAATAAAAATTTTCCAGGAATGCATTTGAATTCTGACGAAAAAGTAGAAATCTTTGAGAAGTACGGTAAGAGCAAGACTGACACTGGCTCACCCGAAGCACAGATTGCATTATTCTCCATCCGTATTGCTCATTTGACTGAGCATCTCAAGTCAAATCACAAAGATTATACCACTGCTCGCGCTCTTAAGGCTCTGGTTGGTAAACGTCGTCGTCTTCTCGATTATCTTATTCGTAAAGACATCAACCGCTACCGTGCCATCATCGCCAAGAAAGAGCTTGGTATCAGAAAGTAAGCGCCGGCAGGTACTACTTGAAGATTACACGTGGGGAGAAACCGATTTACGGTTTCTCCTTTGTTTTTGGTCAAAACGATACGCACATACAGAACTTATTTATTATCTTTGCGTGTTATTTGTAATATGGAGAATAAGTCATCCGACATCAATAGAGGCTCATGGTTCGTCAGGCTCGTGCAGCGGGCTACGAATCTATGGCTTTATTGCAGTCAGGATGTTTGGAATGACAATTCCAAAAGCGTCAAAGTCAATATAATAAAGACTGTCAACCTCTCCGTCCGTTCGTTTCTCGACCAGGATTTGCAGTCAAGAGCGTGTGCCATGACCTATCGCACGATTCTTGCGATCGTGCCCGCACTTGCGCTGTTATTTGCCATAGGTCGAGGTTTCGGCTTACAAAACACGCTTCAGGAAGAACTTATAAAATATTTCCCATCGCAACAGACGGTTCTCACCCAGTCGTTTCAGTTCGTCGATTCATATCTTAACGAGGCATCCGGAGGATTGTTTGTCGGCATAGGCATTGTTTTCCTTCTATGGACTTTGATTTCGCTGCTGTCCAGTGTGGAAGATTCATTCAACACCATCTGGCAGGTGCTGAAAGGACGCCAGATATGGAGAAAAGTAACGGATTATCTTGCCATTTTCATTCTTCTTCCTGTTCTCATGATATGCGCCGCAGGTCTTCAGCTCATGATGACGACTTCGCTCAAGACTCTGCTACCATACGATTTTATCGATTCGGCCCTTCCGGTTATTTTCGACTGTCTCAGCGTTGTTCTGACATGGGTGTTTTTTGCCGGCTCCTATATGCTTATTCCTAATACAAAAGTAAAGCCCGGACCGGCATTGATTTCGGGAGTCGTTGTCGGCACTGCCTATCAGATTCTTCAATGGCTATTCGTGTCGGGACAGATGTATGTTGCAAAATACAACGCTATTTACGGCAGTTTTTCATTCCTGCCGCTGATGCTTATCTGGCTGCAACTGGTATGGCTCATAACACTGATCGGTGCGGTAATGTGCTACGCATCGCAAAACATCTCAGAATTCAATTTTGGAGACAAGGTGAAGAATATCTCCATGGATTACAAAATGCAGGTCACACTTGTAGTAATGGCTATTATCTCTCGAAAATTCGTTGACGGAGAAAAGCCTGTCAGTGTCGCTGAACTGTCCCAGGAATATGGCATACCCATTAACATGGCAAAACCGATAATTGACCGATTAAATCGTTCAGGTCTGATAAACTACATACAAAGCAACGGTGATGATCTGACAACGCATCCCCTTCAGCCAGCCCTCGATGTCAGCAAACTCACGGTCGGCGAGGCATTTGAACGGATCTATAACCATGGCGATGCCGGATTCATTCCCGACTTTACAACCCACTATCCTCAGATAATCAGCATATCTGCGAGAATCAAAGATTATATATGTCGGAATTCACAGTCATTGCTGATCGACATCATAAACAAATAACAATTCACTTTATTTACAAAGTATAAACCAACCAATATCAGTTAACAATGAAAAAACAAATCGCAACAACCAACGCACCCGGGGCAATCGGCCCCTACAGCCAGGCTATCTCGACTGGAGACATGCTCTTCATTTCTGGCCAGATTCCCGTAAATCCCGCCGACGGTTCGATTCCTGAAGGTATAAAGGCTCAGACCGCACAATCTATAGCCAACATCAAAGCTATTCTGGCTGAAGCAGGACTTTCTATCGACAATGTAGTCAAGACAACAGTATTTCTCTCTGACATGAGTCTTTTCGTTCCCATGAACGAAGTCTATGCCGAGAACTTCACCGCTCCCTTCCCTGCCCGTTCTGCAGTAGCAGTCAAGGAACTTCCGAAGCAGGTACTCGTTGAAATCGAGACTATCGCCTGCCGTTAAGAGTATAATCCAGAAAATCGGCGACAACAAAGTTACTGCCGCCAATGAAAATCATCTCGTCGCTCTTGTCGATAACATCGGCAAGAGCGTTCTTATATGCTTCGGCTACAGTACTGAATTTCCTTCCCGGCAAACCGTTGCCGGCAGCTATGGACTGTAGATCACCGGCAGAAAGCGCACGAGGCGTTGAGGGAGACGTAAAATAAAATTCCGCAGCCGGAATTATCGTCAATAAAGAGAGAATTGAATCTACATCCTTATCATTGACAAAACCTATGACTATGCGTTTTGTTCCGTCAAAATCTGAAAGCAATCGTGATATATATTTCCAACCGCCGGGATTATGCCCGGTATCACATATTGTCAGCGGCGAATCAGCAATTTTCATCCATCGCCCCATAAGACCTGTCATCTCGGTCACATGGCCCAGTCCCATTTCTATCGCTTGATTGCCGACTCTGAAATGACCAGCCTGATTCAGGATCTTTACTGTCTCAAGAACCGTTGCTGTGTTCTTGATCTGAAAATCACCAGTAAGAGATCCAATAAACTCGCCGCAGCTATGAGTTGAATAATGAATTCCATCTCCTTTTTGTTCGGCCCTGATAATTTCATTTTCCTTGTCGGCAAAAACAATAGGAGCCGACATAAGCGTTGCTTTACGCAGAAAACATTCTTTTACGCCGCCATATGCCTCGCCGATCACCACCGGAACGTGAGACTTTATTATACCTGCTTTTTCGGAAGCGATTTCTTCAACCGTATCGCCCAGCAAAGATGTGTGATCGAGAGAGATATTGGTTATCACGGATACTTCCGGAGTTATGATATTGGAAGAATCCAGTCTGCCGCCCAGTCCCACTTCTATTACGGCAATATCTACACCCATTCTGCAGAAATAGTCGAAAGCCATCACCGTTGTCAGTTCAAAAAAAGAAGGGGAAACAGAGTCTTCCATCATCCGGAACCGTTCAACAAAAGAGATTACTTCCTCTTCCGGAATCATCTTCCCGTCAATACGTATTCTCTCCCTGAAATCAAGAATATGTGGTGATGTAAAAAGACCTGTCTTATATCCGGCGGCCGATAGTACGGCCGCGAGCGAATGGGCCGTCGAGCCTTTACCGTTAGTGCCGGCGACATGAATTGTCCGTAACTTACTGTGGGGATTGTCAAAAAAAGCCGATAGAGTGAGAACCCGTTCCAAACCCGGCTTATATGCCTGAGACCCTATTCTATGAAAGGCGGGAATCTGCGAATAAAGAAATTCCAAAGTTGAAGCGTATTCCGTTTTCATGTTAATTCCGAAAAAATTCAATAAATAAGAAATCCTGCTATTCCGCTGAGAATGATTATCAGTATAGGATGTATCTTAAGCCAATAGACACCTGCGAAAGCACCGAGGCAAATAAGCACCGAGACCACAATTTCCTGAGTCTGCGATCCGAAATTAGCTTCATTCATCAGGAGCAAAGCCGCCGAAGCTATCATACCTACCACAACAGGTCTCAACCCAGAAAATATTCCCTTGACTATTGTACTGTCGCGATGACGTTGGATCAGATGACTCATATAGAGAGTCAGAATATAGGAAGGCACAACAACAACGAGCGTACATAGTATTGAACCGAGAATGCCCCATATAGGAGCTGACAATGACGGAGAGGATACTCCGGGAGCGACATAGCCTATATAAGTGGCAGAATTGATTCCGATCGGGCCCGGTGTCATCTGGGAAATCGCCACAATATCAGTAAACATCGTTTCGGTTATCCATCCGTTTCCAACTATTATTCGCTCTATAAGCGCCAGCATGGCATATCCTCCCCCGAATCCGAAAAGTCCGATTCTCAGATAGCCCCATATAAGTTTTAAATATATCATTTCTCGTTCCTCCTTTCTTCTTCCGTCTTTTCACGTATGGCTTTACGAAGGCCGCGTTCCATAATATAGTATCCTCCAGCTCCTCCGAGAATAATATAAAGGATAGGATTGGACACATAAGGCAATTTCGACCATATCAGAAGAGCTACAACTACCGGGATCCAGATAGTCTTTATCCCGATTTTTGCCGATTTTGCCGAATTCAATACCGGAGCAATTATTAGTGCAACCACTGCCGGCCGGATACCTTTGAAGATAGCCGACAGCACTTCATTGTTTTTTATAAGATCAGGTGTCAGGAAGATAGCTATTATGAGAATCATACAAAAAGAAGGAAGGATTGTGCCCAGAGCGGCAACCAAACTTCCTTTTCCTCCCTTCAGCTTGTCACCGATGGCTACAGCAATATTTACGGCCAAAATTCCAGGCAGGGACTGCGCGACAGCCAGCAGATCAAGAAACGACTCGCGTTCAAGCCACTTATGCTTATCCACTATCTCCCGTTCTATTATGGAAATCATGGCCCAGCCGCCGCCGAAGGTGAAAGTCCCTATTTTAAAGAAAGTAAAAAACAAGTTGAACAATACTCCTCTCATTTTTCTCATATTTTCTGCAAAATTACTATATTTCAGGCTCCCGAACAATTAAATTTCGTTATCTTTGCTCCTAATAAAAACGTTATGCAGAACATAATCCGGTGTTATAAGATTATAACTATATAAACAATAATGCAATATTATAATATGAAAAGTATTTCAACAACTCTTATCGGTGCGGCCCTGTTGACTCTGGGACTTGCCGCATGCAACACTTCCAAAAAAACCGTACAGGTAGCCGGCCCTGTTGCTGTAAAGAATACAGCTCAGACAAACGCTGCCGTCCATAAGATTCTCTATGGCGAATGGCTCGTTTATAAAGTGGGTAATCAGACCGTTACTGGCTCAGACAGACCATATATCATCTTTGACGGAGCCAACGAACCCGAAAAAACAAATATGGTCAAAACTTACGCCAATAACGGATGTAACATAATCAACGGAGTATATGAGATCACTCCGGGTGGAAAAATGGAACGTGCTTCCGAATTCATATCCACCATGCGTCTGTGTCCTGATGCTCCCTACGAAATGGGAATGACGCTCGCAATGAACGACGTGAAAAAATTCGATCTTGACAAAATTGGCAATGACTATCTTCTTTCTATGAAAAACGCCAACGATTCCACTCTGATGGTACTGAGGAAATATGACCTGAACTTTATAAACGGGGCATGGAGCGTAACGTCGGTTAATGGCACAAGACTTCCCTCTGACTCAGGCATAAACCTTGTGATTGACACTCCTGAACAAAAAATCCATGGCAACGTTGGTTGCAACACCATGAATGGTAAAATAATCCTTAATCCCGACCGCCAGAATTCAATAGGTTTCAGTCAGATGATAACGACTCGCATGACATGTCCGCAGATAGAGACTGAACAGGAATTGTTACAGGCTCTTTCTAAAGTGACAACAGTTATGCCTACCGATGATATGGCCGGAGCTCTTCTAAAAGATGAAGCCGGGAATACCATTATCACTATTAAACGGATCGAACTCAGATAATCATAACGCATATAACGATTAAACGGGCGCCTGATTTTCAGGCGCCCGTTTAATCGTTTAAGTCAACAAAATCATTAATTCGCACTTGCTTCAGGCTCCGGAGCTATAAGCTTGTAGCCTTTACCGTGGATATTTATGATCTCGATGGAGGGATCATCCTTGAGATGCTTGCGAAGCTTGGTGATATACACATCCATGCTTCGGGCATTGAAATAATTATCGTCAATCCAGATTGTCTTGAGCGCGAAATTGCGTTCAAGAATCTCGTTGACATGCGCGCAAAGCAGGCTGAGCAATTCAGACTCTTTTGTGGTCAGTTTGGTAACTTTGTCATCAACCATAAGAACCTGCTTCTGGGTATCGAAAGTGAATTTACCGATACGGTACATTGTAATTTCTTTCCCTTTCTTACCTTTTACACGACGCAGAATAGCCTCGATACGGAAAACAAGCTCCTCCATCGAGAAGGGCTTTGTAATATAGTCGTCGGCTCCAATCTTGAAGCCTTCGAGAATGTCTTCCTTTATTGATTTCGCTGTAAGGAAAATAATGGGCACTTCCGAATTCACAGTGCGTATTTCCTGAGCAAGCGCGAAACCGTCTTTTTTAGGCATCATGACATCAAGCACACAAAGGTCATATTTCCCCTTCAAAAAGGCCTTGTAGCCACTTTCGCCGTCAGCGAAGAGGTCGGCATTGTAACCTTTTGCCTGAAGATATTCGCGAAGAAGCATTCCGAGATTCTCGTCATCTTCGCATAAAAGTATACGCAAACGGTCTTCCATAATTGTCAGTTTTTAGTTATTGGTAATGTTACTATAAATTTCGTTCCTTTTTTAAACTCGCTCTCCACACTGATCTCTCCATCAAAGGCTCTGACCATCTTGTGAACATAGGCGAGTCCCAGGCCGAAGCCCTTTACATCATGACGGTTACCGGTAGAGACACGGTAAAATTTGTCAAACACACGTTTGAGATCGTCTTTACGTATGCCGATGCCGTTATCTGCCACAACAATCTCAATCCTGTTGTCGGAGATATCGCGTGTAGAAACAGTGAGCTTCAACGGGCGTTCCTCATCGCGATATTTGACCGCATTATCAAGCAAATTGAAAATCACATTAGTGAAATGCATCTCATCGACATGGATCATGGAATTTTCAGCATTCAGTTCAGCATCTATCGAGCCGCCGTATTTCTCCACTTTAAGCTTGAACGTGTGCTGTATGTTTGCAATGACAATATTCGCGTCCACATCCTGAAGCCTTAGGGTAGGATTCTGGCGTTCATCGAACATTGACATCTGGAGCACCTTCTCAACCTGAAATCTCAGACGTTTTGTCTCATCATTGATAACAGACGATATATGTTCGAGCATCTTCGGCGATTTGCGGACAGATCCGTCGTTAAGCATCTGAGCAGCAAGTGATATTGTCGATATAGGAGTCTTGAATTCATGGGTCATATTATTGATGAAATCGTTTTTCATCTCTGTCAGCTTCTTCTGGCGGAAAGCAAGAATAATCGTATAAAGAAAAACGATCAGCAATATTACCGTGAATATCATTGACGGTATCATGAAGCGGACAGAATGATAGATGTAGTCACGTTTGTCGGGGAAATACACCTTAATGTAATTCATCCTGTTCTTGGCATCGTTGGGAAACAGGGTCTGGACAAACATATTGTTATCGCCGCTTTTGTCTGCCTCAAATCCTTTTGATTCATAGACAGGTACGCCCATTCTGTTGACAACGGCGAATTCAAAAGGCAGATTGAGGCCATTGTTGGCAAACTCCGTTGACAGCAACGAGGCTACAAGAGCAGAATCTGCACGCTCCTCTATGGGACGATTGCTTGATTGACTGATAATATTCAGAATCACCTCGTCGAGCAAAGTGCGCTGATAGAGATACTGTCCTCGAATTACATCCTGAAGAGATTTCTTGCTGCCTGTAAAAGAAGTACCGGAGAGACTGCGGTCCATTGTGTCGAAATCACCTTTAAGGGTTAGATCGCCGGTAACGCCCTCATTGGTAGTAAACGAATATTTTACCCCGGTCTGATTATCAGATGTCGAATATCGAGGTAAGACGGAGGACTGTATCTGAGCCACATCTTCTTCAAGAAAATATCTTGTCTCCTCCTGTTCAAGAGCCGTCGTGACAGCATAGAGACTGCGCTTAACGCCTTCAGAAAACTGCTCATTACGCATTTTGACAATGTTTCTCATATATACGATCTGCACATATAACAAACCTGCGAATGTAACAGCCATTATTATGGTCAAAAACCAGATAGTCGATTTTTTCATATTTGTGTCTTCACAAAGGAATGCATCAGAGGAGAAATTATTATTTAATCTATATTATGTTAACGCCTTAAAAAGTGTAATTGTTTAGTAATCGCCCTTCTTATTCGTTTTAACACTTCGCGTCAAAATTAACATAAAAATGTGAATTTTGCAAGTTCCCTCACAAAAAATCCACATTTTTATATCTCTTTAAATATAATGTATCCTCTGGCGCCTCAAACTGTCATGTTATGAGGCAGAAAAGGCATGTCACAAAGGCTTCAGGCCTCTCCATGCTGTAAGCTATTCCGTCTGTTTGTTTTTATCTCTCGGAAGGAAACGGTGAAGAAGTAAGAATCCAAGAATTCCACTGAGAAGAGACCCGACTACAATGCCAAGCTTCGCATGGTTAAGAAGATAGGAGTCAAGTTCGCTACCGGAGGAAAATGAAAGATTTGCGATAAAAAGCGAGACCGTGAAACCGATACCGCCGAGCATCGCGATAGAACCCATCATCTTCCAGTTGGATCTCTCAGGCATTGGCGCAAGCCCTATTTTGACCGTCAGCCATGAGAAACTCAGGATTCCGAGGAATTTACCCAAAACAAGGCCAAGTATGACGGCAAGACTTATCCCTTCAACTATAGTAGCCGGATTCATGTCCAGCAAAAAGATTCCGGCGTTGGCAAACGCAAAGAGAGGTATGATGAAGTTATTGACGATAGGATGAAGGGAGTCTTCAAGCTCCTGCAGCGGAGAAATGACTTTATCCGACGCCGATTCAACCTGTTTCAGCCAGTTCATCTGTTTCTTGTCAAGAATCGAAAGCTTGTTAAGCTTTTCGTCATCTTCCTCGTTAAAATTGCGGATTGCCTGTCGGATAAGCTTGATATATTTTTTGGGTGCAAAAACCGGGGTTGCTGGGATACAGAAAGCGACGAGCACACCGGCTATTGTAGGATGGACGCCTGAGTTCAGGAAAAGGAACCACACGATTCCACCTATGGAAAGATAGAAAATCTTACTCTGAATCCTGAGTACAGAACCTAAAAGGAGCACCCCGAGCAGGAGGAACGCATAGAGAAGAAGCATACCCTCGATATGAGTGCTATAGAAGACTGCAATGACGATTATGCCGCCGATATCATCAACAACCGCCAAAGTGGTCAGAAATATTTTCAACGAAACAGGCACCCGGGACCCAAGCATTGCCAATACTCCAAGAGAAAACGCAATATCTGTCGCCATGGGTATAGCCGCCCCTTCAACATAATCCGTTCCTTTACTCATCATGAAAAATATGGCGACAGGAACAATCATTCCGCCAATGGCACCCATAATAGGAAGAAGAGCCTGCCGGAAGGAAGATAATTCCCCTACCAGAATCTCACGTTTTATTTCAAGGCCAATGGAAAAGAAAAAGATTGCCATCAATGCATCGTTAATAAACTGAAGCATCGTCATGGGATGACCGTTATGGCTAAATATATTGAAACTCCCGACCTGAAGAAAAACCTCCTGATTCCAGAAATCGAAATAATAGCTGTTGATTGACGGAAGATTGGCAATCAACAGCGCCAGCACCGTGGCGAAGATAAGTATATTACCGCCATTGGCATGACGACGTAGCGCCTGTGTCGCGGCATAAAATATCTCGGTATGCTCTAACGGACTTTTGGATTTCTCCGTAATACCTGAATTTTGAGAAGTGTCTGACATTTGACAGAATATTTTAATTTAACGATTATGACCGTCTGCAGTCATCCGAACGGACACTGTCGATCATCTCATACACAATCTTTAACAATGTGAGATGTGTGTATGTTTAGAATAATGCATAAAATGTTGGCACAAAAAACTATCAGTCAAGCTTCAGAACCGCAAGAAATGCTTTCTGAGGCACCTCGACTGAACCAATCTGCTTCATCCGCTTCTTTCCTTTTTTCTGTTTCTCAAGGAGCTTGCGTTTTCGTGATATATCACCTCCGTAGCACTTCGCCGTCACATCCTTACGGACAGCTTTTATTGTCTCTCTGGCTATAATTTTCGCGCCTATGGCCGCCTGTATGGCGATATCAAACTGTTGACGCGGAATAAGTTCCTTCAGTTTCTCACACATACGTCTTCCAAACGTAACAGCATTGTCGGCGTGTGTCAGAGTGCTCAACGCATCAACGCTCTCCCCGTTAAGAAGTATATCGAGTTTAACGAGCTTCGATTCCCTGAAGTCGTGGAGATGATAATCGAAAGAAGCATATCCTTTGGATATACTCTTCAGCTTGTCATAGAAATCAATCACAATTTCTCCCAGAGGCATATCAAAAATCATCTCCATTCGGTTTCCCGAAATATACTCCTGCTTGACAAGCTCACCGCGCTTCCCGAGACACAACGTCATTATAGGGCCAATGAATTCAGCCGCAGTAATCACCGATGCCCGGATATAAGGTTCTTCAATATGGTCAATAAGTGTTATATCAGGCAATCCGGAGGGATTATGGACTTCTGTCATGTTCCCATGTTTGTCATAGACGCGATATGACACGTTTGGCACCGTAGTAATAACATCCATGTCGAATTCGCGGCCAAGACGTTCCTGGACAATCTCCATGTGCAATAATCCGAGGAAACCGCAACGGAATCCAAAGCCAAGCGCCATTGACGATTCAGGCTGGAAAGTCAGAGAAGCGTCATTGAGCTGAAGTTTTTCGAGAGAAGCTCTTAGATTTTCGAAATCCTCGGTTTCTATAGGATAGACACCGGCAAAGACCATCGGCTTGACCTCTTCGAAACCCTCTATCGCTTTGTCGCAGGGATTCTGCACATGAGTGATGGTGTCCCCGACCTTGACTTCTCTTGAAGTCTTTATGCCGGATATGATGTATCCTACTGTTCCGGCGGAAAGTTCTTCACGAGGAGACATCTCCAGCTTGAGTACACCGATCTCATCCGCATGGTATTCCTTGCCGGTCGCCACGAATTTTACAAAATCATCCTTCCTTATCGATCCATTGACAATTTTGAAGTAAGCAATGATTCCTCTGAACGGATTGAACACAGAATCGAATATCAGAGCCTGAAGAGGCGCATTGGGATTGCCTTTAGGCGCAGGCACGCGTTCGATTATAGCGGCCAGGATTTCTTCGATTCCCATACCGGTCTTGCCGCTGGCGCGAATTATATCGTCATGGTCACATCCAAGCAAATCCACGATCTGGTCGGCTACTTCTTCCGGTTTTGCGCTGTCGAGATCACATTTGTTTATGACCGGTATGATCTCCAGATCGTTGTCTATTGCCATATAAAGGTTGGAAATGGTCTGTGCCTGAATACCCTGGGAGGCATCAACTATAAGAAGTGCACCTTCACACGCCGCAATCGAACGCGAGACTTCATAGGAGAAATCCACATGCCCCGGAGTATCTATGAGATTAAGCTCGTAAGGCTCTCCCTTATATTCATAGTCCATCTGTATGGCATGACTTTTTATAGTAATTCCGCGTTCGCGCTCGAGATCCATGTCATCAAGCACCTGTGCCTGCATATCTTTAGCTCCGACAGTATGCGTATATTCCAAAAGACGGTCAGCGAGAGTGCTTTTACCGTGATCTATATGTGCAATGATGCAAAAGTTTCTGATATTTTTCATATTGGATGCAAAATTAATGAAAAATCGCGATTCGGCATAAAAGGTTATCAAAAAAAGGGTCCCGTCGGTGAACGGGACCCTTCAGGATAGATCATATCACATATTTAGTATGATACTCAGAAGTCTTTTTAATAATTCCACTGGCAAGCAACCATTCTCAGATTATCGTCACCCATTGTGCGGAAGTCGGAAATCATGTTGTAACGGCAGTTGATGTAAGTGAGGGCGGGGTCAAACGATACATCAAGAATGTTGAGCTGGTTGTTGTTGCAGAGAAGACGCTGGAGGAAAGTCTGATTGGAAAGAGTGAGGGATGTCAGGTCATTGTAAGAGCAATCCACAAATGTCAGATTGGTGCAACCCTCAACGCTAAGAGTTGTCAGGTCATTGTAGGAGCATACGAGGTCAAGCAGATTGTTGCAGTTGCGGACACCGAGAGTATTCATCCTGTTGTCGCTGCAGACGAACGTTGCAAGATTGGGCAGACCTGAAACAATCATCGAGGAAATCTCATTGTCATCAATATTGAGATTCTGCAATGCTTCAACGCCTAAAAGATTCAGCTGTGTCAGCTTGTTATAGCCGCAATAGAGATTCTTAAGAGCAGTGCAGCCTGAAACCATGAGATTCTCCAGATGGTTGCCCTGGCAGTTCAGAGTCTTGAGGGTAGCGGAATTGGCAACATCCAGACTGATGAAATAATTGTTGGAGACATTCACATTCTCAATGATTGGAAGTCCCTCAAGCGTAATTTCACTGAGACGGTTTTTGTTGATGGCAAGTTTCACAAGCCCCGAGCAACCCTGAAGATCAATAGAAGTGATGACATTGCGTGAGGCATTGAGTTCTACGAGAGCAGCGTCGCCTGCAACGGAAAGAGCAGTGAGTTTGTTACGCGACACATCAACTTTTTTCAAGGCATCGAATCCTGAAAGATCAAGTGATCCTGCAAGTTTCTTATCCTTCCATTCTATAGCTGTCACATGTCCGTTCTCAACCTGGATTCCTTCAATCGCAGCTATATTGTTCACATCGGTAACTTTAAGAACATTGGCATTAGTTCCGTCCTTTTCAGCCGGCTGAGCCAAGAAGGCCTTGATCTGTTTTGCTTCGTTCTTGTCAATCTTCTGAGCGAAAACGGTCATGCATCCTAACATGAGCGTAATCATTAATAAAGCTTTTTTCATAACTAAATAGTTGGGTTTTAATTGAAAATCTACACTAAGAACAAGACAGGGCGCCAAAAGGTTTTGGCGCCCTGAAATTTTTTAATAGTTAGATAAAAACCTATACTATAGTAAGCATCAAAATTCGCTCTGAAATATATGTGTTTACCGGACAGGTGATCAGAAAGGGCTGTCGGAAGGAGCATCCGAGAGGAAATCGGCTGAGCCGCCTGATAGAGACGGCGCTGTTCCCGGAGAATTATTTATAGCTGAGTTAATGCTTGATTCAGCGGACCCCATGCTCATATCCGCCGGATTCTCGCTCCAGTTCTCAAAACGCGCGAACTGTGCCCTGAAACGCATCTCTACATCGTCAACGGCACCGCTTCGATGCTTTGCCACAATGAATTCCGCAAGCCCCCTGATATCCCGGTCCATGGCATCATGGGAAGAACGCAAATAGTATTCCGGACGATGGATGAAACATACAATGTCGGCATCCTGCTCGATCGCCCCGCTCTCGCGAAGGTCGGAAAGCTGCGGACGTTTCCCCTCTTTTCCTTCTCCTCGCGACTCCACGCTTCGGTTAAGCTGAGACAGGGCAATTATAGGTATGTTGAGTTCCTTCGCAAGCTGCTTGAGAGAGCGGGAGATCATGCTGACTTCCTGTTCACGACTGCCGAATTTCATACCCGATGCATTCATGAGCTGAAGATAGTCGATAATGATTATCTTTACGTCATGCTCTCGGACAAGACGACGGGCTTTAGTCCTCAACTCAAAGATTGAAAGCGAAGGAGTGTCATCTATATATAGAGGTGCACCTGAAAGGTTCTTTATTCTGGCCATCAGCTGATCCCATTCAACCGGAGTCAGCTGCCCGCTTTTTATTTTGTCGCCCGGAAGTTCACAAACATTGCTTATGAGACGATTGACCAGCTGCAGATTGGACATTTCGAGGGAAAAGACCGCAACAGGAGTGCTGTAATTGACAGCCATGTTTTTGGCCATGGAAAGTACGAACGCTGTTTTACCCATGGCCGGACGCGCAGCTATGATGATGAGGTCAGAATTCTGCCATCCTGAAGTCAGTTTATCGAGATCATGGAATCCGGATTCAAGACCGCTCAGACCTGAAGTACGGTTGGCTGCCGCCTGAATCTGATCTATTGCCTGACCTATGACCGGATCAATCTGCGTCACATCTTTCTTTACATTACGCTGTGAAATCTCGAAAAGCCGTCCCTCGGCTTCTTGCATCAGATCGTCAACATCATTACTCTCGTCAAAAGCCTTCTTCTCTATCTCAGAGGCAAAAGAGATAAGTTCACGGGCAAGATATTTCTGTGCGACGATACGCGCATGATACTCCACATGAGCTCCGGATGCCACACGCGAAGTCAGTTCCGACACAAAAACAGGGCCGCCGACCTCGTCAAGAGTCCCGTTCAGACGGAGCTGTTCCGTTACTGTCAGCATGTCTATGGGCTGCTGTGATGCTCCCAGCGTCTGTATGGCCTCGTATATTTTCCTGTTTGCAGGCTCGTAAAAACTCTCAGCCTTCAAGATGTCGCAAACGGAAGTGTAAGCATCCTTTTCAAGCATAAGCGCCCCGAGCACGGCCTCTTCAAGATCCGTATCACGGGGAAGCTGACGGCCGCCATAATCATAAAGCTGCTGTTGCTGACGATTGTTATGTTTACCCGAAGGGATAGCTCGTTCCATATTATCAGTTTTAAAATTTCAAGAAGAGATGCAAATTTACGCCAAAATTTCTTTATCTTCGCAATTAATTTACTTACAATTTTTCCAATGGTTATTTTCCCACTGTCAAAAATCAACATAGGTCTCAATATTATAAGAAAGAGAGATGACGGCTATCATGATCTGCAGACGATATTCGTTCCTGTTGGCTGGACTGATGTTCTTGAGGTCGTTCCGTCCTCGGGAGAGAAGACGACACTTCGTGTGACGGGGAATCCCTGTCAGTGCCCGATGGAAAAGAATCTTGTGATCAAAGCGCTCAGAGCTGTTGAAAAATTCTGCGGGGACCTTCCTCCGGTCGATATCTTTCTGCGAAAAATCGTACCTGACGGAGCTGGACTTGGCGGCGGTTCTGCCGATGCCGCGGCTATGGTGGAAGCCCTTGATTATCTGTTCGGACTCGGACTTGACAAAAGAAAAATGGCGGAGATCTGTTCAACTGTCGGTGCAGACTGTCCCTTTTTCATTTACAAGCGTCCTGAACTGGCGGAAGGCACCGGTACAACAATGAGGCCAATAGATTTACCCGGGCTGAAAGGACTTAACATCATTATAGCCAAGCCTCCTGTAAGTGTCTCGACAGCCAGAGCTTATGCGGGGGTTGTGCCATCGGGTAAGGAACTTGATTTTGAAAGTCTGGCAACTCTGCCGGTTAAAGATTGGCGCCATTGTTTCTACAATGATTTTGAGGATTCGGTTTTTCCCGAATATCCGGAAATAAAGGCTCTCAAGGATTACTTTTATGAGCATGGTGCACTCTATTCTTCCATGTCTGGATCCGGATCGGCAGTCTTCGCCTTATACGAAGGTGACATTTTGGCAGACTCTGAATCTGACATGCTTCGTGGCATGGCCGTATGGACCGGCTCCATAAAGTAAATGAACGTTATAAGATTACATTTGTTATTCATTATAAAGTAAAAAGCTTTTTCCGCCGACTTTGGCAATATTTTTGTTATAAATGAATAAAACCTAAGTAACTAATAGCGATATGTCAAAAAAACAAAGAAATTCCGACGATACAAAAGAACAGAAAATCAACCTCGAGAACCTGGAAGGCGACATCATAGATGATATCGGCGCTGCAGTTGACGAGGATGAGACTGCCGAAGATATAGAACAGGCTGAAATGAACGAGATTGACTCTCTTACAAAGCAGCTTGCGGAAGAGAAAGAAAAACTCGAAAAGGAAAAGAAAGAATATATGTTCCTTATGGCAGAGTTTGACAATTTCAGGAAACGCACTCTCAAGGAAAAAAGCGAAATCATTAAGAATGCGTCTGAAAATGTCCTGAAAGGACTTCTGCCAATCGTTGACGACTTTGAGAGAGGTCTCGCCGCAATAAAGGAAAGCGAGGGTGCCGAAGCTGTAAAGGAGGGCATGGTTCTTATCTACAACAAACTCGTTAAATTTCTTGAGCAGAATCAGGTAAAAGCTATCGACAGCACAGGGAAGGCATTTGATCCCGAACTGCATGAAGCCATCGCTATGGTTCCGACAGAGGACGAGGCGCTTAAAGGCAAAGTAATAGACACGCCGACTAAAGGCTATACCATAAACGATAAAGTACTCCGCTATGCTAAAGTAGCGGTAGGTCAATAATCTTCCCTTAACAGAGTCATGGAAAAAAGAGATTACTACGAGGTGCTTGGAGTCTCCAAGACAGCCACACCTGAAGAGTTGAAGAAAGCCTACCGAAAGCTGGCCATAAAATACCATCCTGACAAGAATCCGGGTGACAAAGCAGCGGAAGAAAAATTCAAGGAAGCTGCGGAGGCATACGATGTACTCTCAAATCCCGAGAAGCGACAGAAGTATGACCAGTTCGGCCATTCCATGGGTCCGCAGGGATTCCCAGGTGCTGACGGCTCAGGCTTTGGCTTCAGTGCCGGCGGCATGAGCATGGAAGATATATTCTCTGCTTTCGGCGATATTTTCGGAGGCCATTCAGGATTCTCTGAATTCGGCAATTTCGGATCAGCGACTGGGGGACGCCGACCGCGCCAGCGTCAGCGCAGGGGCGATGATCTCAGAATAACATTGAAACTCTCGCTTGAAGATATTTCAAAGGGTGTACACAAGACACTGAAAATAAAAGCGTTTTGCAAGGATGACCATTGCAACGGAACCGGTGCTAAAGACGGGACGTCATTTACCACCTGTCCCACCTGTAACGGAACAGGAGTTATTGAACGGGTCCAGCAGACAATGTTCGGTCCGCAAAGGGCTGCCACCGTCTGTCCGCAATGTAACGGAGAGGGCAAGATCATCAGCGAGAAATGTCATTTCTGCAACGGCACCGGGGTCGAGCACAAGGAACAAGTCGTTTCCTTTGAAATTCCGGCCGGAGTTACCGACGGTATGGTACTTACGGTCAAAGGAAAAGGAAATGCCCCGATGCATGGCGGCGTGAACGGCGATCTGCTTGTGGTGATTGAGGAACTGCCCCATCCCGACCTGATAAGAGATGGAAATGATCTTATATATAATCTCATGCTTGACTTCCCCACCGCAGCTCTCGGAGGTCAGGTCGAAGTACCGACAATAACTGGACGCGCTCGACTGAAAATCGCCCCGGGAACTCAACCCGGCAAAATTTTGCGTCTCCGCGGTAAAGGTCTCCCTTCCTACGAGGGTTACGGTACGGGCGATGAGCTTGTAAATGTCATGGTATATGTTCCCGAGAATCTGACAGATGAGGAAAAGAAAACAATCGAACAGCTTCAAGGCAAACCGGACATGACTCCGTCTGAAAGCACCAAGAAAAGTATATTCAGCAAATTACGCCACATATTCGATTGACAGTCCCAACAACCATATTTTTCCTCAGATATTATTGAACAAAAGAGCCCTCAAGGGCTCTTTTTTATTTCTCCCTAAACAATGCCTTGACAGAAAACGTTTCATATATGATCATTGTCTATTAATTCATTACATTATGAAAAGATTCATTCTATTTTTTTGTGTCCTGTCATTGTCATTGATAGCTTCGATGGCACAGTTTCCGGAAGGTAAAACTAAAAGTCTTGCAGACCGCATGCACGACTCGATATTGAACTCCCATAAAGTCCTTTTTATCGAATCCGGAACGAATTCGACCTACGGTCAAAAATACAATGATTCGATAAGAGCTTTGATAGACAAATTCTATTATGACCAGTTCCGCCATTTTCAAGACCCTGAAGCGCCGTACTTCCTGTTTCTCAGCCGCGACACTACACTCGCTATGGGGATCGGAGGTGCAGTCAGGATGCGCGGCTATTTCGACTGGGGTGGTGCGATCCCGGCCTCAGGCTTTGCACCATATCTGATTCCGATGAATCCCGATCCGGCAAAAATGAGAAAATTCGGCACCACTCCTGCCGGTACTTGTTTGTTTTTCAGAGTTATAGGCAGTAATAAAGCTTTAGGGGACTATTCTTTATATATAGAAGCGAATTTCAACGGCTACAATTCACGAGACTTTCATCTCAAAAAAGCATACGCCACCATCAATAACTTCACCATAGGATATGCATCCTCCACATTCAGTGATCCCGCAGCAGTTCCGCCAACAGTTGATGCCCAGGGGCCAAATAACAAACTTTCAAACACCTCGGTACTTGTCAGATGGATGCCGAGAATCAAAAAAAGATGGGTTATGGCACTCTCTATGGAAACGCCCTCCACACAGGTTGACGCTGACAATACAGAAACTGAGAAAGTTGACGAGTGGATTCCTGACGCAGCCGCATTCCTACAATATGAATGGGGACGAACATCACACGTGAGACTGGCCGGTATAATCAGATCTCTTTCCTACCGCGACATGTTGGCTTCAAAAAACCACTATAAAGCGGGATGGGGAATGCAATTAAGTTCTGTTTTCCATCCAATTATTCCCGTCACGGTCTATGCCACGGCTAATTACGGGCACGGATATGCTGGGATGGGAGGAGATCTTCTGATAGGCGCCTACGATCTGATAGGCGATCCCGACAGACCCGGAGAAATGTATGCTCCCGCAGCTTTTGGATGGAATCTTGGACTGCAATATAATTTCAAGCCTAATCTGTTTGTCAGCACTTCATTCAGTCAGACTCGATTTCTTCCGTCGAAAACTGTGGCTCCGTCGGAATACAAATACGGTCTTTTCGGAGATGTCAATGTTTTTTGGAACCTGACAGAAAGGATTCAGGTCGGCGCTGAGTTCGATTTTGGAATGCGCAAGAATTTCAGCGGAGAACACCGTTGGGCCAAAAGAATCGGGGCTGTTGCTCAATTTTCTTTCTGAAAAACAGATAAAATTTGGCGAGACGGCAGGTTTATGTTACCTTTGCACTCGTCATGATAATCAACAGATTCAAAAAAATAGCCGGAGGCATTGTGATTGCGATTTCAATCACAATGCCTTTTATGGCCATGTCGCAGACATCCATATTGCGACCTGAAATACAATCTACTGCGAAAAAAGTCTATAGTGCAAAGAAAAAACAGACACGACCTGTCGCCAACCGGGCTCCTCGGCCATCTCTTGAAAGCGTATATGCCGATATCGAGACCCGTTATGACTGGCACGGGAATGCTTCGGATGAGAGAATCCCGGTTTCAAACAACAATCTTTTCGGTTATGTCGATCTTAACGGGAAAGAAGTAATCCCACTGATTTATGAAGGCGCATCGGATTTTGAAAACGGCGAGGCCACAGTTATGCTCAATGATCTTTACGGCACTATAAACCGCGACGGAGCGATGGTCATCCCCATTAAATATGAGGAGATAATGAACCCGACATACAATTTCTATGCAGTAAAAAAAGATGGCAAATGGGGATATGTCGATCGCCATGGAATTGATCTCTCGGGAATAAAATACGATCTCGTCTTTCCTTTTGCATCCAACCTCGGGATTGTAAAGAACGGTGAAAAGTACGGAGCAATCGATAAAGCCGGCAATGAAATCATTCCTGTGGTTTTCGACGAGATAGAGATAGATTCTATTGGAGCGCCTAAATTAGTCGCTCTTCACGGGCGTCGTGCGGAAATAGACTCTACGCTGAATATTGATTTCTCAATGCTTTATGATGAAGTACATCCCTATGGAGAACTCGGCGATCCGGAAACCGCACTCGTCAAAGTCAACGGACTTTACGGGCTCGTCAACAAAAAGATGAAAGAGCTGACAGCCATCAGGTATTCTGAAATCTTTCCTTTCAAAGATGGACTTGCGAGAGTGCATGCAAGTGAAGGATATAATTATGTCAAACCGGACGGCTCTTTACTGACAAGCGTACCTTACGCAAAGGCGGCGGATTTTTTCGGCGAATATGCGCTTGTCACGAAAGGCTCCAAGGAAGGAATAATTGACCGGGAAGGAACTTTTCAGCCGGTTGAATTCTTCAAAGGTATCGGTAAGATAAAACGGTCGGGAAAGCTTGCTGTAATCACCGAGGGAGGAGTGCTTGTCAATGATCTCCTGTATGATGAAATAATGCCTTTTGTCGGAGACAGAGCCATAGTCTTGAGATCAGGCAATTATGGATTTATTGACACTGATGGTTTTGAGGTTGTGAAACCCATTTACAATGAGGTCACAGATTATGAAAAGGGTGTCGCACGGGTAAGGCTTCACGATTTATGGGGATTGGTGGCAAAAAGCGGTGAATATCTTGTAGCCCCGAAATATCAAAAAATGGAGCCTTTCGTCAATGACTTGTCCCGGGTCGAAAAATCACGTTTATTCGGATATATTGGTCGTGACGGATTGGAAAAGGTTCATGCCACATACGACAGCATCTCATCATTTGAGGATTCCGGTCTTGCCCGCACTCTTAAAAACGGCAAATACGGACTTTTGGATAAAAACGGCCATGAGGTCGTTATCTCGACTTACGACACTATGGGTCCGGTAAGCGACAATCTCTATGCCGTGAGTCTTGACGGTAAATACGGCTATATGGATACTACAGGCAAGATAGTAATAAAGCTGAAATATGATGAAGCGCTTCCGTTTATCAACGGTCTGGCTCCCGTTAGAAAAAAAGACCGTTGGGGAGCAATAGATTCGACAGGACACACAGTCATACCGATCAAATATGACCCGATCGAAAATCTCTCGGAAGATACTATAACCGTCACCAAAAACGGAGAGCCGACTATATATAACCGCCTTGGCAAGAAGCTTTAATGGATATATTTCCGCCCAAAGGAGTTGCATCGGGTTCTGAGTTCATCGCAATATCTGATTTGCATAATTGAAGAGCATTCCGTAACTTTGTAAAATCTTATTCAACATAACAAACAATGGAAATTAAAGGAAAAATTATAGTTGCCCTTCCTGAGATGTCAGGAGTATCGAAAAGCGGGAACAACTGGAAAAAACGGGAATATGTTCTCGAGACTCAGGAAACCTATCCCCGCAAAGTCCATTTCGATTTCTTCGGTGACCGTGCCGATCAATATCCTCTTTCCGTAGGAGATGACATAACCCTGAGTTTCGATATAGAAAGCCGTGAATACAACGGCCGTTGGTTCACCAGCATCCGCGGATGGAAAGCTGAGAAAAACGGAGCCGCACAGCCTGCTGCCCAGCCATTCCAGAACATGCCGGATGTTCCTCCCGCTCCCGCTTTTGACCCCATGCAGTCAAGCGGCGATGAGGATCTTCCCTTCTGAACCGGTCCATATCAGTTTACAAAGAAGTGCTCTATTCAACATTTTTGCTCGATAGAGCTTTCTTTGTTTTCACACGTCACAACATAAATTAACAATAACCATGAGAAAATACATTGCATCTTTTCTTATTGCCATGTCATTAGGTGCGTCCGCAGCACCTTACACTCCTACCGCTGAAAATATCAAGGCCAGGCAAGAATTTGCCGACAATGGATTCGGCGTATTCATCCACTGGGGCATATACAGCATGTTCGCACAAGGTGAATGGTATCTTCAAAGCGGAATATCGGCCGATGAGTATAAAAAAGCGGCATCTGCGTTCTATCCGGCCAATTTCGACGCTGCCGCGTGGGTCAAAGCCATCAAAGAAGCCGGAGCCAAATATATATGCTTCACATCACGCCACCATGACGGTTTTTCGATGTGGGATACGGAGCAATCGGATTACAACATTGTGGACGAGACTCCTTTCAAGCGCGATGTCATTAAAGAACTGGCAGAAGAGTGTCACAAACAAGGCATCAAACTGCATCTCTACTATTCCCACATAGACTGGGGACGACCAGACTACCCGAAAGGCCGCACAGGACTGAAAACAGGTGTTCCACGCGATAAGGAAGATTGGAACAGCTACTATAACTTCATGAACGCTCAATTGCGTGAGCTTCTTACGAATTATGGTGAAATCGGTGCGATATGGTTTGACGGACACTGGGATCATGACCAGGACAGCGTTCCGTTTGACTGGCAGCTTGACAAGCAATATGAAATGATCCACAGTCTCCAGCCGGCATGTCTTATCGGCAATAATCATCATATCACGCCCCATGCCGGCGAAGATATCCAGATATTCGAGCGAGACCTTCCCGGAGAAAACAAAGCAGGCTTATCGGGTCAGGAAATTTCACGTTTGCCACTGGAAACATGTGAGACGATGAACGGCATGTGGGGCTACAAGGTCGCTGACCAGAACTACAAAGATACACGGACTCTCATCCACCTCCTGGTAAAAGCAGCCGGTATGGGAGCGAATCTCCTTATGAATGTAGGACCTCAGCCAAACGGCGAGATCCCCGCAGCAGCCCTTGCGCGATTTAAAGAGATAGGCAAATGGATGAATACCTATGGCGACACGTTTTATGCTACTGAAGCCGGAGATTTCCCCGCTCAATCCTGGGGTACCACAACCCGTAAAGGGAACCGGCTCTTCGTCCACATCCTTTCTGCAGAAACCGCCGACATAGATCTCCCCCTCTCATGTAAGGTCAAAAAGGCTAAACGATTTCTGGACGGTACGCCTGTTAAATTTTCAAAGAACAAGCAGGGAGGCATAACTCTTCACCTTGAAAGTGTCCCCGACGATATAGACCACGTCATTGAACTTGAAACGAAATAACATTATGGAAAGGAAACTTGAAATATGCTGCGGTGACATCGAAAGCGTTCACGCCGCATTGACAGGAGGCGCGGATCGTGTCGAGCTTTGCAGTGGTCTTGAATGTGGCGGTCTCACACCTTCTATAGGCTTGATCCGGGCTGCAGTCGAAGCCGCTCATAAAGATGAGACGCGCCAAAACCGCCTTCTTGTCCATGTTCTGATTCGTCCTCGTGAAGGCGACTTTCTCTATTCGGAGGAAGAAGTAAGCATAATGCTTGATGATATAGACGCAGCCCGTGAAGCCGGCGCCGATGGCGTGGTCATAGGAGCCCTTCTTCCTGACGGTTCCATTGATATGGATGCGTGTAGCCGCATGTCAACACGAGCAAAAGGAATGAATCTTACTTTCCACCGCGCATTCGATCTCTGTGCTGATGCAGACAAAGCCCTCATGCAGCTTATGGATCTCGGTTGCAACCGCGTGCTTACTTCAGGGCAGTCCCCGACTGCACTTGCTGGAGTTGAAAAGCTAAGACATCTGAATGAACTTTCCGGAGAGAAAATAACAATTCTCGCCGGAAGTGGCGTCAATCCCGGTAATGCCAAGGAAATACTTGACAGATCAAGAGTACACGAACTACATGCTTCGGCCAGGAGCCGCATAGGAAGCAAAATGGGATTCCGGAACGAAGGAGTGGCCATGGGCGCACCCGACAGTGACGAATACTCGCGTATGACAACTGATCCAGCTATCGTTTCGCAACTTTCAAATATAATCAAAGACCATAACTGAATATTTCATTAAAGCCATATCAAAATATCATGACAAAAAAATTAACCACGCTCCTTATAGCATTTCTGGCTGTTTCAGGTCTTGGAGCGCAGACCCTGAAACAGAAAAGCATGGATATGCTATACAAATATATGCCGTTGGCTGACTCTGCCAATTATTCCCGGGACTTCTTCAGCCATAATGTCGATATGTCTCTTAAAGCCCGCGAAGAAATGCCTTGGGGGCAACAGGTTCCCGAGAAAGAATTCCTCCATTTCGTCGTACCCCTCCGAATAAACAACGAGTATCTTGACAATCACCGGGAAGTTTTCTATAATGAATTGAAAGATCGCGTCAAAGGGATGTCGATGAAAGACGCAATCATGGAAATAAACCACTGGTGTCATGAAAAAGTCACCTATCAGCCCTCCGACAGCCGCACACATTCTCCCCTTGCGTCTGTGAGCTCGGCAATTGGCCGTTGCGGAGAGGAATCGACCTTTGGTGTCGCCGCCCTTCGGGCCATGGGCATTCCCGCGCGTCAGGTCTATACGCCGCGTTGGGCCCATACTGACGACAACCATGCCTGGGTTGAGGCATGGGCCGACGGTAAGTGGTATTTTCTGGGAGCTTGCGAACCGGAGCCTGTGCTTAATCTCGGATGGTTCAACGGACCTGCTTCACGCGGTATGCTGATGCACGCCAGAGTATTCGGGCCCTACTCAGGTAAGGAAGAAATTCTTTCAACTGCCGACGGTATTACGGATATCAACGTCACTGACCATTACGCACCAGTTGACACAATACGTGTGAAAGTTCTTGACAGCAAAGGTAATCCGATGAAAGATGCTAAGGTAAGCTTCAGAGTTTACAACTATTCGGAATTCTATCCCATTGCCACCAAGACCACGGACAGCAACGGCAATGCCTCGGTTGTAGCCGGCCTTGGCGACCTGATGGTCTGGGCTACAGACGGTAAGAATTTCACTTTCGACAAATTTCACATCGGCAAAGACCGCAATGTAACACTTTCGATAGACCCGAAAAAACAGACAGGACTGCGCCATGTGGATTATGACATTGTTCCTCCGGTTCCGGGAAATATTTCAGTCAATGTGACTCCCGAAATGCGTGCGGAAAATGACCGCCGTTTCGCCATCGAGGATTCAATCAGAAATGCATACGTGGCTACATTCGTCAAAGCTATTCCCGGAGATGAGATTTCCGAAATTCTTGCCAAATCAAGAGGCAATCACAAAACTATAGGCGACTTCCTGAAAAAACATGGCAATAGCCCTAAAGCTGTCGCGCTGCTGAAATCGCTCTCCGATAAAGACCTCAGCGATGTGACAATGGATGTGCTCGAAGATCATATTGTTGCTGAAAATGGCAATCTCAAGGAGGACTTATTCTCCAATTACGTTATGTCGCCGCGCATCGCCTACGAACAGTTGACTCCATTCCGAAGCTATTTCACAAAAAATATACCGGCAAAAGATCAGAAAAAATATCGTAATAATCCGGCCCTTTGGACCAAATGGGTCGCAGACAACATCGACGGCTCGGTTGTATGGTTTCCCGAGGCTATAAACATGAATCCCGCCGAGGTATGGCAGGTTCGCAGGACCTCAGGACTTTCCCGCGACATATTTTTTGTGGCAGCAGCCCGTTCGATGGGTATTCCTGCCAGAATAGATCCCGTTACGGGAACCCCTCAGTGGGCGAATGCCGACGGAAAATGGCAGGATGCCATTTTCGACAAAAAAGCCTCTTCTCAGGCAAACGTACGCCACCGCCTGACTCTTGACTATACTCCGTCAAAAACCGTTGAAGATCCCCATTATTATTCCCACTTCACTCTTTCAAAAATTGTTGACGGAGAACCGCAGCTTCTCAGCTATCCCGATTTCCATCCTTGGAGTACATCATTCCGAAACGGCGAGGATCTCGAACCCGGGCTTTACATGCTGACCAGCGGACAGCGTCTTGCTGACGGAGGAGTGCTTGCTCATATCGATTTCATTGATCTGACAAATAATGACGCCCACGAAAAATTGACGGTTCGTTCCGACAACACAAAGATCCAGATTCTCGGATCATTCAATTCAGAAAGTAAATTCACCCCTGCCGGAGCAAAGACAGAAAAATCCATTCTCGCAGCAACTGGCCGCGGTTACTTTGTTGTAGCGCTCGTAAAACCCGGACACGAACCCTCCAATCACGCGCTCCGCGACATAGGCGCCTTAAAAGAGAAACTTGAAGCTGATGGAACTCCCATTGTGATTCTGACTGAAGACGAAGGATCGCTCGCTAAAGAAGACAAGGAGATAATTGACGCTCTACCCAATACCGTCACTCTCGGTTACGACTCGACCGGAGAAATCGGCAACGCGCTCAAAGAACTTGCCCAGTCGAATGAACTGCCCGTCATAATCGTAGGCGATACCTTCAACCGTGTGGTATTCATTCTCTCAGGTTATACAATCGGTCTGGGACAGAAACTTCTCGACACTCTTAACCGACTGGAATAATCCGAAAATAAGACTTTCCGGTCAGGACGCTCCGAGACATTCCCGGAGCGTCTTTTTTATGGAGTATTCGTCAGGATTTGGTGACTTCACTTATTTAAAGTACTTTTGCACTATAATAACAAGAGAATATACTAAAAAACTGACCGATGAGGTTCGACGAATTCGACTTTAACTACGACGTGCTTGACGCACTTGACGCAATGCACTTCGAAGAATGTACCCCAATTCAGGAAAAAGCCATTCCCGCGGCTTTGGACGGGAATGATCTCATAGCTGTGGCTCAGACCGGAACCGGAAAGACAGCCGCATATCTTCTTCCGGTTCTCAGCAACCTCGCCGACGGCGATTTCCCCGATGATGCGGTAAACTGTATCGTGATGGCTCCGACCCGTGAGCTTGCCATGCAGATAGACAATCAGCTCGAGGGATTCGGATATTTTGTATCAGTCAGTTCATTGCCGATCTACGGCGGCACAGACGGCGCAACATTCGCCCGACAGCAAAAAGGTCTCAAGATGGGAGCCGATATCGTAATTGCCACTCCGGGACGTCTTTTGGCTCATCTCCAGATGGGGTATGTCGATTTATCAAAAGTCTCATTTTTTATTCTGGATGAAGCCGACAGAATGTTGGATATGGGTTTTTACGATGACATAATGCAGATTGTCAAGCACCTTCCCAAAGAGCGTCAGACTCTGATGTTCTCCGCTACAATGCCTCCTAAAATCCAGCAGCTTGCAAAAACAATACTCACCGATCCTGTCGAAATAAAGATCGCGGTCTCCAAACCGGCTGAAAAGATCCACCAGCAGGTAGCCTTCTGCTATGAACCACAGAAAATTGACATTCTAAAGGAGATTTTCACAAAAAAGCATGCGGAGAGAGTTATTGTCTTCGCCTCATCTAAACTTAAAGTCAAGGATCTTGCCCGGGAGCTTCGCAAAGCGAAATTCAAAATAGGAGAGATGCATTCCGATCTTGAACAGAGCCGCCGAGACGAAGTCATGCACGCTTTCAAAAACGGCACCATACACATCCTTGTAGCGACTGATATAGTGGCACGAGGTATTGACATCGATGATATAGCAATGGTTGTCAATTTCGATGTGCCACATGATGCGGAAGACTATGTCCATAGAATAGGACGCACAGCACGTGCCGATGCTGACGGGGAAGCGCTCACGCTTGTCAGTGAACGCGACAGACGCCGCTGGGCCGGAATTGAGAAGTTTCTCGGTAAAAAAATTGAAAGACTTACCGTCAATGGTCCCGCGGAAACTACGGAAGAATCCGTGGAGAACAAGCGACAAAGGCAGAGAAAAAAACGCAGCCGCACTTCTTCCGCCCCACAAAATCGCCAAAAGCAGGGAAACGGACCTCACAGCGAAGAATCTACCCGCAAGGACAGACCACGACGCAGAAACCATTGGCATAGAGACGACAAAAAATGATTTGGTAGTTACAACAATTATTCTTATTTTTGCTGTCGCACGACAAAGGGGTGCCAAATGAAAGGTCAAGTACTTTCAGGCTGAGATCAATACCCTTGGAACCTGAAACGGTTAATACCGGCGCAGGGATTGTTTGCCAGATGATTTCCAACCGTAAAGCTATTGACTGCCCCTCTGATCGTCGCGCTTAAATAAAACCGCGACATGAAACGCTACATACCGATACTCTCAATTGCAGGGTCCGATTCTTCAGGAGGAGCCGGAATCCAGGCCGACATAAAGACAATTTCAGCAATCGGCTGCTATGCGATGACCGCCATTACATCTATCACCGCACAGAACACAACCGGTGTCAGCATGATTAACGGTGTTGCGCCTGAACTGGTGGCGGCCCAAATAGATATGGTCTGGAAGGATATTCCTCCCCTCGCCGTAAAAACGGGAATGCTGTTCAATCGTGAGATTGTCGAAATCACTGCAGAGTGTCTGAGGCGTCATGATGTCAGGAATCTTGTGGTCGATCCCGTAATGGTATCCACGTCCGGATCTCTTCTCCTCGAACGCAATGCTATCGATTCCATTGTCAGCAACATATTTCCTCAAGCGCTTCTCATTACCCCGAATATAAACGAAGCGATAGAACTCACCGGAGAAACTGATCCGGCGCTCCAGGTTAAACGCTTCCGCGAAATGGGCTGCCGTAACATATTGCTTAAAGGGGGCGACAACGGAAGAACCGACGTCAAAGTTGATTATCTTTCGCTTGAAGGAGAGACCGATTTCATTACTCTCAGAGCTGACGCGGTAAAAACGCCCAATACCCACGGAACCGGGTGTACCCTCTCTTCCGCAATCGCATCCTATCTGGCTCTGGATTTCGACATCGAAGAGGCTGTAACAAGAGCGAAAATATACATCACTCATGCCATCAATGCCGGTGCAAGAGTAAAGACGGGTCATGGTCATGGCCCTGTCAACCATCTTTTTGCGCCAAGACACATGAAATACATCATCACAAGAACACGAGAAAAATGAAGATTAAAGTAAATAGCAAGCCATGTGAGCTACCGGATAATTCCAACATATCAATTGCAATCCGGGAGCTTGATATAAATCCTGCAGGCATCGCGATCGCTGTAAACGGGAAAGTTGTCCCAAAAAACGAATATGAAACGCATATTCTATGCGATAGTGACGAAATGGTTATAATAAAAGCGTTCTACGGTGGATAAACCACAATTCAAAATAGCGTTTACGACCGAGGAGATTGCAGATTTCGAGCCGAATATGATCGCAGAGATACTCGATCACGGATGGGACATGATACATATCAGACATCCCCGGGCATCGTTTCGCGACATGCGCAATCTAATAGAATCAATTCCGATGCGCTATCATTCACGCCTGAGATTGCACGGCCACTTCGAACTCCTCAACAGTTTCAACCTCGGAGGCATCCATCTCAACAGACGTTGCCCCCTTCCTCCGGCTAATTATCGGGGACCTTACAGCCGTTCGTGTCATTCATTTGGTGAATTAAAAGAATGTGGCGATTGCGATTATGTCACTCTTTCACCGATATTCGACAGCATATCGAAAAACGGCTATAAAAGCGGATTTGAAAAAAAACAATTGTTTAAATTCGACAAAACAGCTTCTTCAGACGTTACTATTAAAGTAATTGCTCTCGGAGGAATCACACCGGAAAGATTACCGGCACTGTCTGACATGGACTTTGACGGTTTTGCAGCCCTCGGAGCTTTAACCGGGGCTTCGGATCTCGAGGAATTCCGCAAGAACCTCAGGAGCTTCACGCAAACATTGAATAATATCTAAATCCAAAATTTATGTTACAGTTCATAACCCACCATTCCGACAGATATTCCATAGCAGAGGAAGTCCAGATGGCAATAGAAGGCGGTTGCCGCTGGATTCAACTCAGAATGAAGAATTCCACGGATGAAGAAGTGAAAGAGACAGCCCTTCAGCTGATAGACATGTGTCGGGAACATGACGCATTCCTTATAATAGATGACCGTGTGAACGTGGTCAACGATCTGAAAGTCTCAGGAGTGCATCTCGGTAAAGAAGATATGAATCCTATGGAGGCCCGCGAACTTCTTGGTCCTAACGCCATAATAGGAGTAACCGCCAATACTGCGGAAGATATTCTCGCGTTCAAAGGTAAAGACGTTGACTATGTCGGACTCGGGCCTTTCAGATATACCACCACAAAGGAAAAACTGGCTCCCGTCATCGGTATCGATGGGTATAAGGAAATCGTAAAGCAGGTCCGCGATGCCGGAGTTGAACTCCCTATCGTAGCAGTCGGCGGAATCACTCTTGAGGACGTACCTGCATTGATGGAAACCGGAGTTAACGGAATAGCCGTTTCCGGAGCCATCATAAACGCAGCCGATCCTATGCTTTACACTTCAAAAATCATGGAAAAGCTTCTTGGCATCACCATGAAAGAAGTAAAAGAAGCTGACAGTTAAATGACAAGTATTCAACCAATCATTATAATTCAATATAAATGAAAGATATTCTGACCATAGGAGGACGCGACTTCACATCGCGCCTCTTTGTGGGCACAGGCAAGTTCGCATCGAACGAGCTTATGCTCCAGTCCATTTTGGCTTCCGGTTCCGAGATGATAACCGTGGCCATGAAGCGCATCGACATGCAAAACGAGGAAGAGGACGATATGCTCCGTCATATCAATCGTGAACATGTGCAGTTCCTGCCCAACACCTCCGGAGTCAGGGATGCAAAAGAAGCTGTTATGGCAGCACATCTCGCCCGCGAATGTTTCGGGACGGATTTCATCAAACTCGAGATCCATCCTGATCCGAAATATCTTCTGCCGGATCCTATCGAAACCCTCATCGCCACTGAGCAACTTGCCAAAGACGGCTTTCACGTTCTCCCCTACATTCAGGCCGATCCCGTTCTGTGCAAACGTCTCGAAGAGGTTGGATCGGCTGCCGTAATGCCTCTCGGCGCACCTATCGGCACCAACAAAGGTCTGAAGACCCGCGATCTTCTGGAGATCATCATAGCCGAAAGCCGCGTCCCGGTTGTGATCGATGCCGGACTTGGAGCACCGTCACATGCCGCTGAAGCTATGGAAATGGGAGCCGATGCCGTTCTGGTAAACACCGCCATAGCCGTCGCTGAAAATCCGGTAGAGATGGCTGTCGCATTCAAACTTGCCGTTGAAGCAGGCCGCAAAGGTTATCTCGCTGGTCTTGGAGCGGTAAGCAGTTTCGCTCAGGCAACCAGTCCGCTCACATCATTTCTTGACTAAATTCCGAGAACAAAACAATGGAAATAGAAAACATAAACATCAGTTCCTATCCCTCCTCTGAAAAAATCCACATTCCGGGGAAGATTCACCCAGTCAAAGTCGCGATGAGACAGATCAATCTCACTCCAACGGTGAAAATCATCAATGGAGAGAAAGTGACTACTGAAAATGCCCCCGTAACAGTTTATGATACGAGCGGACCCTACACCGATCCGACCATAACTATAGACATCAACAAGGGCCTCCCGCGCATGCGTGAGGAGTGGATTGCCAGCCGCGACGATCTCGAACAACTGCCATCGATAACCTCCGATTACGGCAAAGCGAGAGAAACTGACAAATCACTCGACAATATCCGCTTCGCTCACAGATATGCACCGCGCAGAGCAAAGAAAGGCAAAGCCATCACCCAGATGGCTCTCGCACGCCAGGGAATCATCACCCCTGAAATGGAATATGTGGCTATCCGTGAAAACTCCAATGCCGACGCTCTTGGAATCAAAAGCCATATCAATCCGGAGTTTGTACGTGATGAAATAGCCTCCGGCCGAGCAGTGCTTCCTGCCAACATAAACCACCCGGAAGCAGAACCGATGATTATCGGCCGTAATTTTCTGGTAAAACTCAATACCAATATCGGTAACTCCGCCCTTTCTTCCGGAATCGAAGAGGAAGTAAGCAAGGCCGTGTGGAGCTGTTATTGGGGTGGAGACACACTTATGGACCTTTCGACAGGCGACAATATCCACGAGACCCGTGAGTGGATTATCAGAAATTGTCCTGTGCCGATGGGAACGGTACCCGTTTATCAGGCCCTTGAAAAAGTAAACGGTAAAATCGAAGACCTCACTTGGGAAATATATCGCGATACCCTCATCGAACAGGCTGAGCAGGGTGTCGATTATTTTACAATCCATGCCGGCGCCTTGAGGGCTCATGCGGACATGGTTGGGGAACGATTGACAGGAATCGTGTCGCGAGGAGGATCGATAATGACGAGCTGGGCTGTCATGCACGGCGAAGAAAACTTCCTCTACACTCATTTTGAGGAAATATGTGAAATTCTTGAACAATATGATGTGGCAGTATCGCTCGGCGACGGCCTCAGGCCCGGGTCCATACATGACGCCAATGACCGTTCTCAGTTCCTTGAACTGGATGTGCTCGGTGAGCTCACAGAGATCGCATGGCGTCATAATGTCCAGGTGCTCATTGAGGGCCCGGGACACGTCCCCATGCATAAAATACGCGAGAACATGGACCGCCAGATTGAAAAATGCCATGAAGCCCCGTTCTATACTCTCGGCCCACTCACAACCGACATCGCTCCGGGCTATGACCATATAACATCCGCAATCGGAGCCGCACAGATCGCTTGGATGGGAACCGCCATGATCTGCTATGTGACTCCGAAAGAGCATCTGGCATTGCCGAATCTCGAAGATGTCAGAAACGGAGTGATAACCTATAAAATTGCAGCTCACGCAGCCGACCTCGCCAAAGGACATCCGGGCGCCCAGATAAGAGACGACGCTCTCAGCAAAGCCCGTTTTGAATTCCGCTGGAAAGATCAGTTCAATCTGTCGCTCGATCCTGCCAGAGCAAAACAATATTATGTCGAGAGTCACAAGAACGATGATCACTTCTGCACAATGTGCGGCCCGAACTTCTGCGCGATGAGAATCACCCGTAAGTTAGTTGACGATTGCGAAGCTGACAAATAAAAGAGATCAAGACATGTTTTATGACGAATTAAAGCACATCTCCTGGGAAGATACGACCCGGGAGATTGCTTCGAAAACCGCCCGTGATGTGGAAATAGCTCTGACGAAAGATCAGAGAGATGTTTCTGATTTCATGGCGCTCATATCCCCTGCCGCAATTCCCTATCTTGAACAGATGGCCCGTCTCTCCCATCGCTACACATTGGAACGCTTCGGCAAGGTAATCTCAATGTATATTCCCATGTATGTTTCCAATGCATGCACGAACGGATGTGTCTATTGCGGTTTCAACCATGCAAATCCGTTCGAACGGATCACCCTTACGCTCGAGCAGGTAAAGGAAGAATGTGAGGCAATCAGACGACTCGGACCTTTCGAAAACCTGCTGATAGTCTCGGGAGAATTTCCTTCACAGAATGGAGTCAATTACCTTGAAAAAGTCCTTCATGTGGCCAGGCCTTACTTCAATAATCTGACGATAGAAGTTATGCCGATGAAAGAGAAAGACTACTACCGGCTCACCAAAAGCGGCCTTAACGGAGTGGTTTGCTTTCAGGAGACTTATCACGAAGCCGCCTATAAAACATACCATCCGCGCGGAATGAAGTCCATCTTCGAATGGAGAGTGAACGGATTCGACCGTATGGGACTCGCAGGCGTGCATAAAATCGGCATGGGAGTACTTATCGGACTCGAAGACTGGAGAACGGATGTCACAATGATGGCCTATCATCTTCGCTATCTGCGCAAAAACTACTGGCGCACCCGCTACAGCATAAATTTCCCGCGCATGTGTCCGGCCGAAGGAGGCTTCCAGCCAAATGTGGTCATGACTGACAAAGAACTCGCCCAGCTGACGTTCGCTTTCCGCATATTCGATCATGATGTCGATATTTCATATTCAACCCGTGAGGAACCGCGCTTCCGGGCCAACATGATGAAACTCGGAGTGACCTCGATGAGTGCCGGAAGCAAGACCGATCCCGGAGGTTACGCCTCCGCACCTGATTCTCTGGAACAATTCGAGGTTTCTGACTCGCGTTCACCGGAGGCCGTTGTAAAGGAAATCCGGGAATTAGGCTATGAAGCTGTGTGGAAAGACTGGGACAAAATATTTGATTGACCGTCAATTTTTTGTAATTTTGCAGCCAAAATCAGTTCTTAACATTACTAAAACTCAATGAACGAATTAGCTACTAAATATGATCCTTCTCAAGTAGAGGATAAATGGTATGCCTACTGGATGGAACATGGCCTGTTCCATAGCGAGCCTGACTCGCGCGAACCTTACTGCATTGTGATTCCTCCGCCAAATGTGACAGGTATTCTCCACATGGGCCACATGCTTAACAATACGATTCAGGATATTCTTGTTCGCCGTGCCCGCATGGACGGCAAAAACGCGGTGTGGGTGCCCGGTACTGACCATGCGTCCATTGCGACGGAAGCAAAAGTCGTTGCCAAGCTTGCAGAGAAAGGAATAAAGAAATCTGATCTTACCCGCGACGAGTTCCTTACGCACGCATGGGACTGGACCCATAAATATGGCGGCATTATCCTCGAACAGCTCAAAAAGCTCGGAGCGTCATGCGACTGGCAACGCACGGCTTTCACCATGGATGAAATCCGTTCAAAAAGTGTCACTAAAGTATTCGTTGACCTTTTCCGCAAGGGATTGATCTACCGAGGTAAACGCATGGTCAACTGGGACCCGAAAGCCAAAACCGCATTGAGTGACATAGAGGTTATTTATAAAGAAGAACATAGCAAACTTTATTACCTCCGCTACAAGATTGTGGGAGAAGACGGCTATGCGATTGTCGCCACTACGCGTCCAGAAACCATAATGGGGGATACGGCAATGTGCATAAACCCTGCTGATCCGAAAAATCAGCATCTCCGTGGGAAGCGCGTTATCGTTCCTCTGGTCAACCGTGAGATTCCGGTCATCGAAGATGATTATGTCGATATAGAGTTCGGAACAGGATGTCTTAAAGTAACTCCTGCCCATGACATGAATGACTATATGCTCGGCCAGAAACACAATCTGGAGTCCATAGACATATTCAACGATGACGCAACCATAAGCGAAGCGGCCGGAATGTATGTCGGCATGGACCGTTTCGCAGTCCGCGAACAGATTGCAAAAGATCTTACTGAAGCAGGTCTCATAGAAAAGATCGAGAATTACGAGAATAAAGTTGGATACTCGGAACGTAACTCCGACACCGTTGTAGAACCCCGCCTTTCCGATCAATGGTTCATGAAGATGGAGAAATTGGCCGAGCCGGCGCTCAATGCGGTTGAAGCCGATATCATCCGATTCATTCCTGAAAAATACAAAAACACCTACCGCCACTGGATGACAGATATTCGCGACTGGTGTATATCCCGACAGTTATGGTGGGGCCACCGCATACCGGCCTGGTATCTGCCCGACGGCAGTTTCGTAGTTGCCATGGACGAAGCGGAGGCGCTTGAGCTCGCGAAAGAACGGATGCCCGAGATCACCGCTGCCGACCTGCGTCAGGAAGAAGACGGTCTTGACACGTGGTTCTCCTCATGGCTTTGGCCCATCTCTCTTTTCAACGGCATTCTTGACCCTCATAACAAGGAACTTGAATATTATTATCCGACGACTACACTTGTCACCGGTCCTGATATCATATTCTTCTGGGTTGCACGCATGGTTATGGCAGGATATGAATTCATGGGCAGACAGCCGTTCAACAATGTATATTTCACAGGTATTGTCCGCGATGAGATAGGCAGAAAAATGTCAAAACAGCTCGGCAATTCACCTGACACCCTTGAACTCATCTCCGACTATGGAGCTGATGGCGTTCGTGTCGGCATCATGCTCTGTGCCCCGGCAGGCAATGACATTCTGTTCGATAAGAAACTATGTGAGACAGGACGTAATTTCTCAAACAAGATATGGAATGCTTTCCGTCTCGTCTCCGGCTGGGAAGTAAACGAAACAGCTGATCAGCCTGAATCAGCTCGACTTGCCATCGAATGGATGCGTTCAAAACTGAACCGATCGATCAGCGAAATCAACGATCTGATCTCCAAGTTCCGCCTGTCGGAAGCTCTCAAAGAAATATACCGTCTTTTCTGGGATGACTTCTCGGCCTGGTATCTCGAAATGGTTAAACCCGTCTATGGTTGTCCTATTGATCGCCTCACTATGGAAGCTACAATAGGGTATTTCGATTCACTTCTGAGACTCCTCCACCCGTTCATGCCGTTTATCACGGAAGAATTGTGGCAGCATATCTCCCAGCGCCGCCCCGGAGAGTCAATTATGTATGCATCTACACCTGAAGCCGGTCCTGTTGACGAAAACATACTCGCTCTGGTCCAGCATGCACAGGAAGTTGTCAACGGCGTACGCAATGTTCGCGCGGTAAAGAATATCCCGAATAAAGAACCTCTGACAGTAAATATTCTCGGCAGTTGGGACTCTGCGCAGGATTCCATCATCTGCAAACTTGCGAATGTCAAAGCTGTAAATCACAACGCTGAGAAGGATGCCTCGGCAGCAACATTTATCGTTGGAATAACTGAAGTCAACATTCCGCTTACCGACAGCATTGACAAGGAAGCCGAGCTGCAGAAGCTTAGGAAAGATCTCGCCTATTACGAAGGATTCAAGGCCTCGGTCTTGAAGAAATTGTCAAACGAACGCTTTGTCAACAATGCCCCCGCTCCCGTGGTCGAGGCTGAGCGGAAAAAACTTTCTGATGCAGAAGCCAAAATAGAAAATATCACGAATGCCATTACAGCTCTCGGATAAATTATAGCTGTAATAAACAAGCCTTTATAATATAAGCCCTAAAGTTCTCACCGACTTTCAGGGCTTATATTATAAATTTTGTTATCTTTGCATGATATTCAATCAGAGAATCATCTAACCAGACATAAAAATATGCCGACTATATCAAAACGCGGTCAAATAATGCCCGCTTCCCCTATACGAAAACTTGTGCCTCTGGCTCGTGAAGCTGAAAAACGCGGGGTAAAAGTCATACGTTTAAATATCGGGCAGCCTGATCTTCCAACCCCTCAGGAAGGTCTTGACGCATTGAAGACCATAGACAGAAAAGTTCTGGAATACAGTCCTTCTGAAGGATTGCTCTCCCTGCGGGAAAAACTCGCCGACTATTACCATCGATTCAATATAAACGTAACCGCAAATGACATCATCGTCACTACCGGCGGAAGTGAGGCCGTGCTTTTCGCTTTTATGGCCTGCCTCGATCCGGGCGATGAGATAATTATTCCAGAACCCGCCTATGCCAACTACATGGCATTCGCCATTTCTGCTGGCGCAAAGATCGTAACGGTCCCCTCCACTATCGACGAGGGATTCGCTCTTCCTCCGGTTGCTGATTTTGAGAAGCTGATCACACCTCGGACAAAAGGTATTCTGATCTGTAATCCAAACAATCCGACCGGGTATCTCTACACACAGAAAGAGATGAACCAGATTCGCGACATAGTAAAAAAATATGATCTCTTCCTCTTCTCTGACGAAGTATATCGCGAATTCACCTATACAGGCGCGCCCTACATTTCGGCGTTCCATTTACCTGGCATAGAAGAGCAGGTAGTGCTCATTGACTCTGTATCGAAACGTTACAGTGAGTGTGGCATCAGAATCGGCGCACTGATAACCAAGAATGCGGAACTGAAGAAAAACGTCATGAAATTCTGTCAGGCACGCCTGAGTCCGCCGTTGCTCGGCCAGATCGTTGCCGAAGCTTCAATCGACGCGTCCCAGGAATATATGCTGATGACGTATAATGAGTATGTCGAACGGCGAAAATTCCTGATTGACGGTCTGAACAGGATTCCGGGATGCTATTCCCCTATCCCTATGGGAGCTTTCTACACTGTTGTCAGCCTTCCGGTAGATGACGCCGACAAATTCTGCGAATGGTGCCTGAATGAATTCGAATACGAAGGCGCCACAGTGTTCATGGCTCCGGCATCAGGTTTCTACACTACACCGGGAATGGGAAAAAATGAAGTCAGAATGGCTTATGTCTTAAATAAGGATGACCTCGCTCAGGCGTTGAAAACTCTTGCCAAAGCGCTCGAAGCCTATCCCGGAAGAACCATCTGATTACAACGGGAGGTGTTCATGAATCTCTCGTCATTTGTCGGCAACAGACTGAGTCTTAAACGCGACTCCCGTCGATCTTCGGCAGGAGTAGTCATTGCTGTAAGCGGAATTGCCGTGTCATTCATAGTTATGCTTCTGGCCATAGCTGTCGTGACCGGATTTAAGAAAGAGATTACCGACAAACTCACCGGATTCAATGCACAGATTACCATTCTTCCGGCATCGGCAGGTCCGGATACAGCCAATCAAGGGCCCATCCATTATTCCGACAACCTGCATAGGGTTATTTCAAAAATCGTGCCCGGTGCAGAAATATCGCTCGCCATAAATCAGCCAGCGGTTTTCAAAACCGACAGCGCATTCCAGGGAGTGATTCTCCGGGGAATGGATCCAAACGGCGCTTGGAACTTTGTTGAAGAAAATATGACCGCGGCAACCGGAAAAGAAGGGCTTGTCATCTCACGTCATACCGCAGACGCTCTCGGAATAAAAGCCGGTGAAAAACTGATGACACATTTCTTTGACGGGAGCCATATCCGGTCACGTAACATTCCGGTAAAAGGAATATATGAATCTCATTTCAGCAATTTCGACAATTCGATAGCTTTCATTCCGATATCAGAATTGCAGGAGATTTTTGACGTGGATTCAATGACTGCGACATCATTGGAAATACGAGGGCTCGGGAACAAAGACCTCGACAAGGTTTCAGAATCCCTGTATCAGGCGCTTCTTGCCTATTCAACGGAAAATCTCGAAGACGGGGATTCGCCGGCTCAATTCTACCGCGTAGAGAATCTCAACACCCAGTGTTCGATTTATATCAACTGGCTAAATCTGCTTGACACCAATGTGGTCGTTATCCTCCTCCTGATGATTCTTGTCTCATGTTTCACTCTTATTTCAAGTCTGTTCATTATTATTCTGGAGAGAGTGAACATGATAGGCCTGTTCAAGGCCATGGGAGCCACTAATCTGCAGATCCGCCGGATCTTCATCTACATGGCGCAGCGACTTGTTGTCAGAGGGCTGCTGATCGGAAACATAATCGGATTAGGAATAATATTTCTTCAGCTCAAATTCCGGCTTTTCCCGCTTGATGCCGAAGCTTATTATCTGAGCTTCGTGCCTATGAACATTTCATGGCTGACAATCATCCTGCTGAATATAGGCGTAATCGTGATGACATGGCTGATCCTGATTCTGCCGTCGCTTCTCATATCGACCCTTTCTCCTGCCCGGTCCATCAGATATGAATAAAATGGTTGGAATGTAAAACCGACCTTTTTGGCATGATATTTGTTTTAATATTGATTATATAATTAACACTAACAGAATTCATTCACAAACTGAAATAAATGACAGCACCCAACACCCGTTCTTCCAAAGAATTACTCGACCTCATCACAGAAGGCATTCAGGAACGAAAAGGACATGCAATTTGTCACGTGGATCTTTCTGATATCGAATCATCAGGAGTATCTCACTTTGTTATATGCGAAGGCAACAGTACAATGCAGGTTTCGGCTATCGCCGACAGTGTCAGAGATTACCTTCTTGAGCACGGTAATGTAAAGCCTTATAATTATGACGGATACCGCAATTCCCAGTGGATTGTTATAGATTACGGCGACATCCTTGTCCATGTCTTCCTGCCTCAGGAACGTGAGCGCTACAATCTTGAAGAGCTTTGGAGCGATGCAAAAATCACCCATATCGCTGATCTGGACTAATTACTTACATCGAAAATCAACTGAATAAATGAAAAATCTCCCCAAGCCCGGAAAGCCTACATTCAAGTTCAATATGTACTGGATGTATGTGATCATATTCATTTTCCTCGCAGGTATTCTTCTCGAAGATGACCCCTACACGAAGGAACTGGAGAATTATACCAAATTCGAGCAGATAGCTAAACAGGGCGGTTTTAAAGAAATTATAATCAACGGAAACCGTCACACGGCCGAAGGAATACTGACTGACGCGGCAGCTGCCAAGGAATTTCCCGACTTCAAGAAAGGGGGCCAGCCTGCCAAGGTTTTCGTTTCGATCGGTTCTCAGGAACAGGTTGAAAAAAACATCGAGTCCTGGAAAGCCCAAGGCTTTTTCAGCGGAAATGTCAGATATGACAACAGCTCGGATTTCTCCTCCCACATCTGGGCGTTCGGTCCTATTATCCTGATGATAATATTCTGGATATGGATCTTCCGACGCATGTCAGGCAGAGGTGACGGAGGCGCTAACGGGGTTTTCAGTGTCGGCAAGTCAAAAGCAAAGATTTTTGACAAAGATAATGCCGACAAAGTAACCTTCAAGGATGTTGCCGGACTATCCGAAGCAAAAACCGAGATAGAAGAAATCGTGGAATTTCTCAAGAATCCCCAGCGCTACACCGATCTCGGAGGAAAGATACCCAAGGGAGCACTTCTTGTCGGCCCTCCGGGAACCGGCAAGACATTGCTTGCCAAGGCTGTGGCTGGTGAAGCTAACGTTCCGTTTTTCTCATTGTCGGGAAGTGATTTCGTAGAGATGTTTGTCGGAGTAGGCGCATCACGCGTACGCGACCTTTTCCGACAGGCCAAAGAGAAAGCGCCATGTATAGTTTTCATTGACGAGATTGACGCAGTTGGCCGTGCGAGAGGACGCAACCCGAACATGGGATCAAATGATGAACGCGAGAACACATTGAACCAGCTTCTGACAGAGATGGACGGGTTTGGCACTAACAGCGGTGTCATAATACTCGCTGCTACAAACCGCGCCAACATACTTGACAAAGCTCTTCTGCGTGCCGGACGATTTGACCGACAGATCTATGTTGACTTACCGGACCTGAATGACCGCGTGGCGATTTTCAATGTCCATCTCCGCAAAATTAAGAAAGACGACAGCGTTGACGTCGAACTTCTCGCGCGTCAGACTCCGGGATTCTCCGGTGCTGAAATAGCGAATGTATGTAATGAAGCTGCTCTTATAGCCGCCCGTCATGACCACAAGACTGTCACTCGACAGGATTTTGTCGATGCTGTTGACCGAATTGTCGGCGGTCTGGAAAAACGGTCGAAAATAACCACCGATGAGGAAAAGCGTTCGATAGCGATACACGAGGCCGGACATGCCACAGTTTCATGGCATCTTCGTTTTGCCAATCCTCTTATTAAAGTCACCATAGTTCCGCGCGGCAAAGCTCTCGGAGCAGCGTGGTACCTGCCGGAAGAGCGTCAGATCACTCCCACCCAGGCTATTCTTGACGAGATGTGTGCCACTCTCGGCGGCCGCGCTGCCGAAGAACTTTTCCTTGGCCGTATTTCAACCGGCGCCGCAAATGACCTTGAAAGAGTGACAAAACAGGCTTACGCAATGGTGGTCTATTATGGTATGAGCGATAAACTTCCGAATCTCTGTTATTATGATTCAACCGGTCAGGACTATGGATTCTCAAAACCTTACAGTGATGACCGCGCACGGACCATCGATGAAGAAGTTTCCCGAATCATAAACGAGCAGTATCAGAGAGCCAAAACTATCCTTCAGCAGCATGCTGAAGGCCACGGCAAACTCGCCGATGTGCTTATCACTCGTGAAGTCATATTCACCGAAGATGTCGAACACATTTTCGGGAAACGTCCTTGGGCTTCCCGCACAGAAGAGATTCTTGCCGCCAACGAGAATAAATCTCTTCCCGAAAAGGCTGAAGACAATAATGATGAAATGCCATCTGACTCTTCCGAAGAGACCACTCCTCCGCCGCTTCCTCCTGAGGCCGGTGTTGAAGAACCGGATAAGGACAAATAATTCTTCGACTTCACCTAACTCATAATTATTCATAGCAGAAAAGGAGTGCGGATCAGTCGCACTCCTTTTCCCCTTATATGCTGATAAATCTCAACCTTAATATTTGAAAGGTGTTATATTGATATATTCCTTAAACATAACCCAATGGATTATCCTTCCTCCGATTCCAATGACAAATAAGATTCTTCTCATAATAGATCCACAGATAGATTTCATAAACGGAACACTTCCTGTCCCTGGAGCGGAAGGCGCAATGAATTCACTTGCTGATTATGTCATGCTGAACGGAAAGGAATACGAACATATCATAGTAACGGCTGACAGGCACCCTATGCGCCACTGTTCCTTCAAATCAGAAGGAGGCAAATGGCCACTGCATTGCATTGCCGATTCCGTCGGTGCCGCTATATGGCCCGCACTGATGAATGAATTAGTCGCGCTCCCCGACAAAGTCTCCGTTCTTCACAAGGGCCAGGACACGTATCGTGAAGAATATTCTATATTCAAGAATAAAGATGCCGCAGAAAAGATTTTAAAGATCATTGAATCGAAGAACATCAACCGATTAGATATCTGTGGCATTGCGGGAGATGTATGTGTAGCTGACTCAATCTGCGACCCTCTGGCCTTAGATCTCAAATGCAAGATCAATGTTCTGAAAAGTTTCTCCCCTTCGCTCGACGGAGGCAAAACTCTGGATAAGCTGATCACGACACACGGACTGTCCTTTGAAAAGTAACAAACTTGCCAGGAATTGCTTCATTCACCGGCATTGATCTCCGCCTCAGACATTTCTTTATAGGCATCCCAATCAGGATCATTCTCACAAATTATCTCCAAAGGGAGCAATGGTAGATCAGCAAGAGCTTCATTGAGTTTCTTTCCAAATATATTCGTGCTCAGAGTATAGAAGACCCAGTCTCGCTCGTCATCTCCAGTGAAAATTCCGGTCATTACGGCCACAGGGTCTTTTAGAAAGACGGCTTCAAGTCTTTCAGTCACTTGTTCCATGAGGAGAGATGTCTCGTAATCAGGCATTCCGTCCTCCTGTCCGCTATATTTCCACGATATTTCGACTCGAATTGAATATTTTTTGTTATTCCTGAATTTTTCGACATCCTTTCTGCCGGTTACAAGAATTATACGTCCCGATTCACTTTCCTGAGGTGAAGTCCACCACTCCGCTTCTTTTGCCATAGTTTATTTAATTATCATTCTAAAGTTCAAAATTACAATTTTATGTGAGAAATACATAGTAAATTTATTACAAACCACTTCAGATTTGTCAGAAAAGAGTATTTAATCTTTTGAATCGCGCATTTAAGTTAAAAAATGCAAATACGCTATCATTATTTTATCCATTTTTTTGCCATATAATATAAAATTAATACCTTTGCATCAGTTTTTCATGGTATTAGATTTAAGGTAAGAAGATTATTCGTCGTGACGACGAGTAATTTTTTTTATTTGTAAACTATTGCTATCTTTGTGTAGGACCACACTAAAAAGTTCACTAATTCTCCTTATGATCGATTTCGACAATAACATTTTCAATATAGATATTCCCGGAGGTAAACCTGACATCGGAGCCCTACTCATCTCAGAACCTTTCCTGCGGGAAGACTATTTCCATCACTCCGTAATATGCATTGCGGATTACGCGCCTGATTCTACGGCAATGGGTATAGTCTTGAACAGACTGACAGGATATACCCTCCAGAACATTATCGAAGGCGTGAAAATAGAGAAACCTGTCTCGGTTTATTGTGGCGGACCTATGGCTAATGACAGACTGTTTTTCCTTCATACTCTCGGCGAAGTAATACCAGGTTGCCGTAAAATCAAGGACAATCTTTTTGTAGGAGGCGATTTCGATGCGGTCAGGGATTATGTCAATCTCGGTTATCCGTTAGAGGGTTATTTGCGTTTTTTTCTCGGATATAGCGGTTGGTCGCGCCTTCAACTCGACGAAGAGATCAGCAATAGGGTGTGGGCTGTAACGGAATCTACTGATTACAGTTCGATGCTGACAGGAAGTGAGGACCCTTATTGGCATCGTTACGTGCGCATGCTTGGCAAACGGTTTAGAGGATGGCGTTTTCATCCTCGGAATCCTCATGCCAATTGATCCAAGTAAATATCACAACCAATCAGAAATATACAATGGCCTCAAATAAATTTCGAAAATTAGGGTTTATCTGTGGAATCATCTGCCTTCTTGCCGGAATATTCCTGATAGTAATGGATATGTTTTTCATTAAGGGCAGTCCCTTATTCCTTTATAACGGCATATTATTTTCTGCATTAGGATCTGTTTTCATGGGAATTAATCTACCGGAGAAGAAATCTTGACATTACAGATCGACAAATAATTGAAAGCAGCGAAGAAAACTCCTCGCTGCTTTCAAAATATTATGTAAGTCGATTACCTGACGTCTAACGATCCCTTCAATCTGAAATCTGCCGAGGAAGGACCGATCATCAGATTGATTTTGCCGGGCTCAAGATGATCTTTCATGTCGATGCCAAGGAACGACAATTCTTCCGGTCCAAGGAAAAATTCCACATTTTTCGTTTCACCTTTTTTCAGCTCAACGCGGCTGAAACCTTTTAACATCAATGAGGGGCGAGCGACTGAGGCAACCGGATCGGAAATATAGAGCTGAACGACTTCCGCACCGTCACATTCGCCTGTATTGGTGACATTGCATGAAACTTCAAATCTATTATCGCCTTCTGGCCGTATCTCAAGATTCGAATACTTGAAAGTCGAATAGCTTAATCCGTATCCGAACGGAAACAGCGGCGCGCTTTTACCGTCCATATAATCATGCTGAGTGCCTTGTGAATAATAGACCGGTAATTGACCTACGCTGCGTGGAACCGTCACAGGAAGTCGTCCGGAAGGATTGTATTTGCCCAAAATAATATCAGCGATTGCCTCACCTCCCCGTTCGCCGGGATACCACGCACACAACAGAGCGGAAGCTTTATCAGCCGGAAGATTCATGTCAAGAGGCCGTCCCTGGATATAAACCACTGCCACAGGTTTTCCTGTTGCAAGTATCGCCTCCATAAGTTCATTCTGCGCTCCTAGCAAGTCAAGCGTAGAACGGTCGAAGCCTTCGCCGCAATCCATGTCAAGAACATTGTTTGTATTATCGGTAGTGGCAGCTCCTGTCGAAGCATACGACGTTTTGAAGTCGCGGGCGCTTGAGCCTCCGACCACCAGAATAATGGCATCTGAGGCCTCCGCCGCTTTTACGGCTTCGGAAATATCGCTTGAAAGAGTGTCGCGAACCGCACACCCTTTAGCGTATATGACTTCTGTCGATGAGGATACCGCATTTTTGATTCCCTCCAAAACAGTCACGACATCGTCTGAGTTCTGTGGTGCGGTATAATCGCCGAGCTGATTGTAACACATATTGGCATTGGGTCCAATTACTGCTATTTTTTTCAGGTTCTCGTTAAGAGGAAGCATACCGTCGTTTTTCAGAAGAATTGTTCCCTGGCGTGCTATCTCCGCGGCGAGTGCGCGGTTTTCTGCAGTATGGGAAATCTGTTTGGCTTTCTTTGGATCTACATAAGGATTGTCAAACAGACCTGTTAGGAATTTCATTCTCAAAATACGGCTCACGGCAGTATCGACCTCTTCCATTGTCACTAATCCTGCCTTAACAGCTTCTTCAAGCTTATTCCCATAGCATGCAGTTCCAAGATCTATATCTACCCCGGCGTGAAGAGACTTGGCTCCGGCTTCGATTTTATTGGCAGCAGTGCTGTTGACCATTCCGTCAATACTGAAAAGATCGGAACATACAAATCCATTAAATCCCCATTTCCCCCTAAGGACATCATTGAGCAGATATCTGTGACCGGTTGCGGGAATCCCATCTATTTTATTATAGGAAGTCATTAGTGCCCCGGCGCCTTTGGAAACAGCTTTGCGGAACGGCAGGAGCAATTCTCCCTCGAGTTTTCGCATTCCAACTGCGGCATCTGCCCCGTTAAGTCCACTTTCCGGCACGCCATATCCCGCAAAATGCTTCAACATAGAGACTATGCGACGACCATTGCCGACATTCGCACCCTGCATCCCCGACATGTAAGCCCCACCTATTTCACCAGCAAGCCAAGGATCTTCACCCATCGTCTCCTCCATTCTTGACCAACGGGGATCGCGCGCGATATCAAGCACCGGGCCATAGCCTACGGTAACGCCGCGCGCGAGTGCTTCTTCGCCCGCTGCAGCGCCTGCTTTTTTTATTAGTTCAGGATTCCACGTACTCGCCATGCCAAGTCCGGTAGGAAAAACAGTCGCATCGAGCGACATCAGCCCATGGGGAAGCTCTTCATGGAACATAATTGGAATTCCGAGACGGGTTTCTTCAATTGCATATTTCTGAAGGGCATTAAGGGCATTCGCAGCCTCCGAAGGATTCAAGCCTGTTTCAAGTGTCTTCCGAGTCCATGGATCGGCCCTTAATGTAGCCCAGTAAGCGCCCACCGGCTTCCCCCCGGAATTCTCAGCTATAAATCGGTCGGAAACCGATACATTGCCATTCTTGTCTTTGACATACATTTCCCATCCCATCGGACACTGCAGTTGCGCCGCTTTCTCCTCAAGAGTCATTTTGGATAGAAGATCCGCAATGCGACGCTCAACCGGCATGTTTTTATTCTTATATAAAGGGACTTCCGGTCTGGGAGTAAATTCGAGGGCTACAGGATAGTCAGTATCAATTTTGTCAAGATTTACAATGACACTGTCGCCATCGACAACAGAATACCTGACACTCTTGCCGTTCTCAACCATGATAATCTTTCCTTTCGGAACATTGCCTCGCCATGCCACAGTTTTCTCAACCTTAGAACCCTCAGCCGGGACAATAATGGCAAATCGCTTTGAGTTATCTTTCGTGCGCGTAAACCATACATTCCCCGAATTAAACACATCTACTGGACGCGTGGCATATATCGCCTTGCCGTTTTTTCTAAGCCAATCGCCAATCAGAGTGAGACGCTTCTCCACTTCAGGCTCAATCTCGCCTTCAGGGGTAGGACCTACACCGAGAACAAGACAGCCGCCCTTGGCTGTTATCTCCACAAGCATCGCGAGTACTTTCTGAGGAGACTTGAATGGTGCATCAGGAACCCATCCCCAATCGTTGCTCAATGTTATGCAGCTTTCCCAGGGATGATCAAGCTTAGTTCCGGGAATGCCCCGTTCAGGTGTCTGATAATTTTCGTTACGTCCTTTTATGGTTCTGTCAACGGAAATAAGCCCCGGATGGATTCCATTTCGTGCTGCGACAAGCAGACTGTCAAGCCCCACTTCGTCACCTCTGACCCAACCTCCGTCGAGCCAAAGAATATCAAATTTGCCGTAATCTCCGCTCAAGAGTTCACCAAGCTGACCGGATGTGAAATCCTGATAATTTTTCCACCAGTCGGGATGACGCTCCTTTTTGTAATTTATATGGCGGTTAGGGGTAGAATATGCCGGATTCCAGAACCATTCGCAATGCCAGTCGGGTTTTGAGAAATAACATCCTATCATGAAATCCTTTTTGCGGAACGCATTGAAAACTTCGGCAGCGATATTTGATCTCGGATCGGAGCCGAAAGGACCGTTAGCAATGGATAAATCGGTATATTTAGATGGGAAATTACAGAATCCGTCGTGATGCTTTGTTGTGAAAATCATGTATTTCATTCCAGCCTTATCCATGATTGAAGCCCATTTATCAGGATTGAAAAGCACCGGATTTAAAGAATCCTTAAGACTATAGTACCATTTTTTATATTCATCGTAAGGCAGATCCTTCTTTCTTGATATCCAATCGACATCCTCTGAACATATTGACCAGGATTCAACAATGCCCGGAACGGAATATAAGCCGAAATGGAACAGGACGCCGAACTTAGCATCCTGCCAGTTATCTAATTTTTCCAAAACTTTCGGGTCTTCAGGCCATTGATAGTCGCTGCTGTTGGATCGTTGATGGACAAATCCCTGGACCTGCTGCGCTCCGGTTAAAAACGAAGCTGACAATGCAAACAGAAAAATTGAAAAGACTCTTGTTTTATTCATTGGTATCACATAATATCTGTTAAACAAAAATCTCAGAGATACCTTTCCGACATCTCTGAGATTTATGATATATTAGAGTTTCATTAAAGGCCCACTACACAAAGCAGTGAATCATAGAACCAGCTTACAAGACCGAGGCCGAGAATTCCGGCGACGCAAATCCACATTCCGAGTCTTTCCGAGAAAGCACTGCGGAAAGAAGCTACTGTCATTTCATCTACATCCTTTATAAACATCGCTTTAACTACAAGCAGATAGTAGTAAAGAGAGATAATGGTGTTGATCAAAGCGATAAGCACAAGAACATATATCGCGATCGAGCCTTGATTTATAGCGGAGGTAAAGATGAAGAATTTACTGAAGAATCCGGCAAACGGGGGAATTCCGGCGAGTGAGAACATGGCAAGCATCATTGTCACTGCGAGACGCGGGTTCGTCTTATAAAGTCCGTTATAATCATCCATGGAAACCTTGCCGCAATTGTTCTCGATAGCGCCTATGACACCGAAAGCAGCGAGATTGGAGAAGATATAGACCAGAACATAGAACATCAGCGCTGCCTCACCCATAGCATTGTCCCCGATAATACCGAGCATAATGTAACCGGCTTGTGAAATTGAAGAGAATGCAAGGAAACGTTTAAGATTCTTCTGTCGGATAGCGAAGAGGTTACCAACCGTTATCGTGAGGATAATCAGAGCATACAGCATCCATTCCCAGGCAAGCGAATAGACTGTGCCGAAAACCTGCCAGAGAATAACAAGGAATGCGAATGCAGCTGATCCCTTGGAAATAACAGAAAGATAAGAAGTGACCGAAGTCGGTGCTCCCTGATAGACATCAGCGGTCCAAAGATGGAACGGAACGAGCGAAAGCTTGAAACCGACACCTGACATTACAAAGGCTATCGCTACTACCAGCATAACAACATTGACCGAAGAGGCAGCTGTCATGGCAGAGGCAATTTTTCCGAAATAGAGGGAACCGGTCAGACCATAGACAAACGAAAGACCCATCAGCAGAACGGCGGAAGAGAAAACTGCCGTCATGATATACTTGGCTGCAGCCTCATGGCTTTCATATCTGTGTTTGTTTAAGGCGACCATAGCGGCCAAAGGCAGAGAGGCGCTTTCAAGACCGATGATGAAAACAAGGAAATGACGTCCAGACATCATGAGATACATTCCGAAGAGTGTTATGAGGAGAAGCTCATAAAACTCACCGCGACGAATCACCTGGTGTTCGCTCGCAGTCCATTTCAGAGACTGGATCAAAACGATCAAGACACCGACATTCAATATGTTTTTTATCGCTACTATGGCCGGAGAAGTCTCATACATGCCTGAGAAGCCGTCAACCACTCCGTCACCGATCACTGACGGACAGAATCCGTAAAGCGTGAACAGACCGAACAGCAGACATGTGACCTTGCCGATGCAACCGAGTGCATGCTTGGGCATGAATGTATCATAAAGGAAGACAAAAAGGAATAGAACTAACAAGCCTATTTCTTGCTTCATAGCTAAAAATTGTGAGTAATCCATTTCTTTTAAATCTTATTAGTTCATTCCAATTACACTGAAGATATTCGAGTTGAATGTCCAGCGGATCAAATCAGCAAAAAACTCAGGGAAACATCCGATTGCAGCTACACTGACAATCAGTGTCACAGTAGCGGTGCGCTCCCACCACTCAGCATCGGTAAGAGCGAGATGATGCTCGTCCTGAACCGGGCCGAGAAGGAGTTTACCGACAACACGGAGAATATATACTGCCGTGATCACAATCGAGCAGCAAGCCACAATGGTGAATACGCGATGGAACATGTCGGCATGTTCGAACGAACCGACAAAGATAGTCATTTCGGCCACGAAACCACTGAGACCGGGAAGACCGAGCGATGCAAAACCTGCAATCACGTAGCAAACCGCGAGGAAGGGCATGATCTTCATCAATCCGCCCATCTTGGTTATATCGCGGGTATGCGTGCGTCCGTAAATCATACCGATAAGGGCGAAGAAGAGAGCAGTCATGAGACCATGTGAAAGCATCTGCATGATTGCACCTGTCATTGCCGTCGTATTCAGCATGAGGATTGCGAAAAGCACGAGTCCGCAGTGACTGACGGAAGAATAAGCGTTGATATACTTGAGGTCAGTCTGAACACAAGCACTGAATGCACCATAGACAACGGAGATACCGGTCAGGATAAGGAATATCCATGCGAGATCATTGGCAGCCTGAGGCATAAGATATATCGCCACACGGAAACATCCGTAACCTCCGAGTTTCATCAACACACCTGCATGAAGCATAGAGACTGCTGTCGGCGCTGAAGCATGACCGTCGGGACTCCATGTATGGAACGGGAACATAGCGCCCAGCACACCGAAGCCAACGAATGTCATCGGGAACAGGAAATATTGCCATCCGGTAGAGATTGCTCCGTTTTTAGATATTTCGAGAAGATTCCATGTCAGCTGTGAAGGATCGGCTGAAGAGTGGTAGTAAATACCGATCAGACCGAGCATCAGGAATGCGGAACCACCCATCAGCATCAGTGTAAGCTTCATCGCCGAATAGTTCTTGTTTCCACTTCCCCACACACCGATAAGAAGGTACATAGGGATAAGGGCTACTTCATAGAACATGAACATGGTGAAGAGGTCGATCGAGATGAAGAAGCCGAACACACCTGTTGAAAGCAAGATCAACCAGAGGAAGAACTCCTTGGGCATCGGATCTATTTTCCATGAGGCGAAACTACCGGTCAGAAGAATGATAGATGAAAGGATCAACATTGCGACCGAAATACCGTCAACACCTACAGCGAGCTGGATATGCAACGGTTTAAACCAGTCCCAGGCTCCTGTAAATAGCATCTGGGCGTCAGGATTTGCTGCACGCATACCGAGGTACTCGACAAGCAAATAGATTGACAGCGCTGTCAAAGCGAGAGAACCGGTTACGGCCACGGCCCTGATCTGCTTGATATTTCGGCATAGGGCGAGTCCGGCAAGCATTATCACCGGGATCACCACGAAATAAATCAATATATTAGAAAACATAACTACTTTTATTTACTTTTTCCAAAATTCGATTACCATTTTGCCTGATTACATAACGCATAAGGCGGTAATGATTCCAAGCAGAAGAGCTCCGACAAGATAGATCCATACGTAGGACTGTATCTTGCCACTCTGCAATCCTCTGATCGCAAATGAAGCTTTATTGGTCACATAAGCCAGACCGTTCATGGTTCCGTCAATTACATGGCGGTCGAACCATGCGATAGGACGACAGACTCTGTCGAAGATAATCTTATGGGTAATGAACATGTAAAGTTCGTCCCAGTAGAAGCGGTGGAAACACCATGTCCAGAGATTGGGAAGAGCTTTGCGCATCTTTTCCGGAAGAGCGTTCTCTTTGCAATACATACGCCAGGCAATCAATATGCCGAGTATTGCAACGACAAGACTGACAGCAGCGACACTCCAGTCAAAGTGAGCCATAAAGTCATAGGGAACGCCATCCCAGCTAACGAGATTTCCGAAAGGAATGAATCCGGCGACGCAGGATATAGCGGCAAGGATTATCAGAGGCACAGTCATTGTCCACGGCTGATCGTGAGGCTGATGATGACCTTGAGGCACTTTATGTTCTTTCCACCAGAAAATGAGGAAATAGAGACGGAACATATAGAAGGCTGTCAGACCGGCCACAAGCGACATCCACACGTATGCTACCCAATTGTGTCCGAGGCAAGCGCTGAGGATCTCATCTTTCGAGAAGAATCCCGAGAAAGGAATGATACCAGCGATAGCAAGGCATCCGATAAGGAAAGTTATATGAGTCACAGGCATGTGCTTGCGAAGGCCGTGCATTGCGGTATAATCGTTGGATCCTACAGCATGGATGATAGCACCGGCTCCGAGGAACAAGAGAGCCTTGAACATAGCGTGGGTGAACAGATGGAACATAGAAGCCATGTAGCCGAGACCTTCGTGGAACTCAGGACGGGCTACGCCAAGCGATACCATCATGAACGCTATCTGGGAAATTGTGGAGAATGCAAGTACACGCTTGATATCGATCTGGGCGCAAGCGACCATCGCTGCATAGAATGCCGTAACAGCACCCACTACCGTTATAATGGTGAGAGAAACGCCTTCCATAAGATAGAGCGGGAACAGACGTGTAACCAGATAGACACCGGCGACAACCATTGTTGCGGCGTGGATAAGGGCTGAAACGGGAGTAGGACCTTCCATCGCATCGGGAAGCCAGATGTGGAGAGGAAGCATCGCCGATTTTCCCATACCACCCATAAATATCAGGACAAGTGCCCAAGTCAGTACGGAACCGCCCATAAAGACGGGAGCGGCACTTGTTGCGAAGATGTTTTTGATATTTTCGGCAGTCGAAAGACTGACAGCAAATGTATTTTCACCCACTCCGGCCGAAGTCAGCTCTGTGAAGTTGAAAGTTCCGGTATAGAATGATAGGATGAGAATACCGATAAGGAATCCGAGGTCGGCAAAACGTGTTACGATGAAAGCCTTCTTGGAAGCGGACACTGCTGACGGCTTAACATAGTAGAAGCCGATCAACAGATATGAAGACGCACCCACAAGCTCCCAGAATATATACATCTGGAAAATATTTGTGGCGACTACGAGTCCGAGCATCGAGAAACTGAACAGAGCAAGAAACGCATAGAAGCGCTGGAAACCGTGTTCATAGACTCCATGATGGTCACGCATGTATCCGTTACTGTAGAGATGGACCATGAACGAGATTGTTGTTATCACAACCAGCATCATGGCAGAAATCGGATCGAGAAGGAATCCTATGCGGATGACAAGTTTGTCGTAGAACTGCAGCCAGTCCTGATTGAATACAAGGAACTGCAGGCGGTTTCCGGCTGCATCCACAAATTCGGGAGCACCCGAGAAAAAGTACAGATATGCGGTATAATATGCCAGAACGAGTGTTATACCCATGCCGGCCGTTCCAAGGATACCAGCCATCTTATGGCTCATGAACTTGCCAAGCAAGCCCAGAAGCAAAAACATGAAGAGGGGTATTGCAAGTATTAAAACGGGAATAGTAGCTTCCATAATGCCTTAATGTTTCATTTGTGATAAGTCAGAAGCGGAGATATTTTTAACCGAACGGAACACATTTATTATGATTGCTATCGCAAGAGCAGTTTCAGCAGCTGCAATCGCTATGGCAAACAATGTGAAGAACATGCCTTCCATATTTTCGGGATAAAGATATCTGTTGAACACCACGAAGTTTATATCCACTGCATTCAACATAAGCTCAAGAGAGATGAGCATCGCGATCATGTTGCGGCGCGTTATAAATCCATAGACGCCACAGCAAAACATGATAAGCGACGGAATAAGATAGTAGATGATTGTTATATCCATAAGTCAATTATCTTTTGCGGGCGACAACAACGCCTCCGATTATACATGCCAATAACAACACACTTATTGCCTCAAAAGGCAAAAGATACTGATACTCGCCTGTTCCCATCAGGGCTTTTCCTATTTCATGCATTTTGGGATTCTCCATAGCTGGAAGCTGGGTCATTGCCATTCCACAGCGATAAAGGAGCGCGAAAGCCGCAACGGCGAATGTTGCCAGAGCAGCAAACAAGCCAAGAGCCCGCTTTCTTGAAACGAGCTGTGAACTGTTTTCTCCCGGATGTGAAGTAAGAAAAATGGAAAACACAAAAAGTACAACGATACCGCCGGCATACACCGCTATCTGCACTGCCCCGAGAAACTCATAGTCGAGCTTGAAGTAAAGGGCCGCAGTAGCGAAAAGTGTAAACAGGAGGAATGTGGCGGAACGCAGTATTTTACGTGTGGCGACAGTCAGTACAGAAAAAAGGACAATCGACAGTGCGATTATCACATACATGATGATACTTCCTACTGATTCCATATAATTTGATTGATTTATTTTTCAGTTGAATCTTTTGGAGCCTCAGCTGAAGCGGCGGCCGCAGCTTTCTTGGCGGCTGCAGCTGCTTTTGCGGCTGCGATCTTTGCCTCCTTCTCAGCCTGCATCTTTGCAATCTGTTCGGGTGTCGGAGCGGGCTCTTCCTTTTCTGGCAAATAATTGAGTTTCTTCACAAGCTTTTCGCGAGTGAAAACTGCCTGCTCAAAATCGTTCGAGAACTCAAGTGCATTCTGAGGACAGGTAGTGACACAAAGCTGACAGAAAGTGCAACTGCCAAGATCATATATATATTTGTCAAGCTTTCTTTTCTGTTTACCATCAAAGGTCGGAACCATTTTGGTGGTAATGGAAATTGTTCCGTTCGGACAATTTCGCTGACATATTCCACAAGCTATACATTTATGATTGCCGTCAGCATCATATTTGAGTTGCAGAATCGCACGGAACCGGTCAGGTACATGCACCTTCTCACGGTCTTCAGGATATTTTTCAGTAATCTTGGGGGTGATAAATTCCTTTCCGGTCACCTGCATGCCTTTCAGAAGGCTTGCGATTCCGGAGCCCAAAGATGAAAAATAATCTTTTACACTACCCATAAATTATTATTCTTGTTAATATTATCTTATAAACATATTGTTAATTCACTCTATATCAACGGACCTGACCGCCAAGTATGTCGAGAAGTTCCGTTGTGATACTTTGCTGACGAAGCTTGTTGTATTCAAGCTGTAGCTGTTCAAGAAGTTTCTTGGCATTATCGTTAGCACTTTGCATGGCCATTACTCGTGCAGCCTGTTCCGAGGCACGGTTCTCCGTGAAGATATCCTGCATTACAGCCATCAGGAACATAGGCAAGACTGTGCGGAAAATAGTTTCGGCATCCGGCTCGAATATGTAAGGACGACAAGATTCCCGGACTCCATTGGCCTGAAATGTCTCGCTCACCACCGGAATCAACTGTTCACAGGTTGGCAGTTGCTTGCTGACGCTCTTGAAACTCATGTAAAGCACATCAATTTTGTCAAGTTCTCCGGCAAGGAAATCTGACTGAAGTCTGGCGACAAAATCCTTTACCCCGTCGCCCGTTGTCTTCGAATCAACACCTTCAACAATTTTCATGTGGAGATGCGGATCAGAAAGTCGTGATACGGCCTTCACGATTTTTCCGCCAACAGGAAATATGTCGATATTCACGTCAGGGCCATATTGCTTGCGGTAAGCATTTATCTGCGCCATCAATACTTTAAATATGTTGACGTTATATGCTCCACACAAACCATCGTCAGAACCAAGAACCACAATCGCGAGGTTATTGACCGGACGCAACTCTATCAAAGGGGATGAAAACTCGGCATCAGCGGACAATAAGTTCCCGATAATAGATTCTATCTGTCCTCTGAACGGCTGAAGTCTGCGTAAAGCTGTTTCAGCCTTATGCATTTTTGCGGAAGAGATCATCTTCATCGCCCCGGTAATCTTCTCGGATGAAGCGACCGAGCCAATGCGACCTTTCAGTTCTCTTAGAGTTGCCATTATTAAGTCAATATATTGATTGTAAAACTATTCACATTATCAGTTATACCTTCCGGCAATGTCATTTGCTACCGAGGTTAACTTTTCAATAACGTCATCGGTCAGCTGGCCGTTTTTAAGAGGAACAAGCACTTCCTCTGCATATTTGGCATGCAAAAGCTGGAGATAAAGTTTTTCAAACTCGGCAACCTTATCGAGAGGCACATTTTCCAGAAGACCTTTGGTGCCGGCGAAAATCACAGCAACTTCATCTTCAACCGCCATTGGATGATATTGCGGCTGTATCAGAAGACGTTCGTTCTTGCGGCCTTTGTCAATGACACGCGCTGTCACAGGATCAATGTCTCCTCCGAATTTTGTAAACGATTCCAGTTCACGGAACTGAGCCTGATCTATCTTAAGCGTACCTGCGACTTTCTTCATCGATTTTATCTGTGCATTACCACCCACACGCGAAACTGAGATTCCGACATTGATCGCCGGACGGATTCCTCGGTTGAACAAACCTGTTTCAAGGAATATCTGCCCGTCGGTAATTGAAATCACATTGGTCGGGATATATGCAGAAACGTCGCCGGCCTGAGTTTCAATGATAGGAAGCGCTGTCAGTGAGCCTCCGCCTTTGACGATCGGCTTAAGTGGCTCTGGAAGGTCATTCATATTGGAAGCCACTTCCTGATTGTCAATTATCTTTGCGGCACGTTCAAGAAGACGCGAGTGAAGATAGAAAATATCGCCGGGATAAGCCTCGCGACCTGAAGGACGCTTCAGAATAAGCGAAATTTCACGATAGGCCACTGCCTGTTTCGACAGATCATCATAAACTATCAGAGCATCGCGGCCGGTGTCACGGAAATACTCACCGATGGCAACTCCGGCAAAAGGAGCATAATAACGCATCGAAGCCGAATCAGAAGCTGTTGCGGATACGATCACAGTGTAATCCAGCGCTCCATGCTTGCGCAATGTATCCACCAATGCCGCTACGGTAGAAGCTTTCTGGCCTATCGCAACATAGATACAATATACCGGCTTCCCTTCTTCAAAATTCTTTCTCTGGTTTATGATCGTATCGACAGCGATCGCCGTCTTGCCGATCTGGCGGTCACCAATGATCAACTCACGCTGGCCACGACCTATAGGAACCATAGAGTCGATGGCTTTCAAACCTGTCTGCAACGGCTGTTTAACCGGCTGACGGTAGATTACGCCGGGAGCCTTACGTTCAAGAGGCAGACGCATGAGATCGCCGGCGATGGGACCGGCTCCATCGATGGGTTCGCCGAGCACGTTGATAACGCGTCCCAGCAAGCCTTCCCCAACCGGAATTGAGGCAATCTCGCCTGTGCGCTTTACTGACATATTCTCGGTCACCTTATCAACATTATTGAGAAGTATGACACCGACATTGCTCTCCTCGAGGTTGAGAGCAACGCCCTTCACTCCGTTCTCGAACTCCACAAGTTCGTTAGCGCACACATTATCGAGACCATAGACATGAGCAACGCCATCGCCCACATCGAGCACAGTGCCGATTTCCTCGAATGACACTTTCGAATTAACAGTCTCAAGCTGCTGCTTTAATATTTCTGAAATCTCGCTGGGATTTATCATTGGTTACGTTATTTGCTGATTAGATTTAAACGCAATTGTTTTAATTCGTTGCTTACAGAAGCATCTACCTTCTCATTTCCGACTCGGACTGTAAATCCACCTATCAAAGAGGGATTGACAGACATCTCATACTCCATGATCCCACCTTTGAGATGCCTGGAGATAAGCTCTTTCAGTCGCGCTGTCTCCTGAGAGGCCAAAGGGACGGCAGACTCTACATCAACCTTATAAATATGGTTCTCTTTCCTGTAGATATCAACAAACGCATAAGCGATCAGACGGGTAAAGCCGATGCGCTTGTTATCTACAAGCAGCCTGATAAAATCATCAAGCAGACTGTCGGCCTTTTCTCCGTGCTCACACGCCGTGCGGATAAGCGCCGATTTGTCCGCTACGGATATGTAAGGATTGTTAAGCGTATCATTGAGTTCCGGAACAGAGACAAAGCATCCGATCAAATTTTTCATAAGGCTATACATAGCCTTGTCTTCACCCCGTTCCTTCGAAACGATGTAAAGAGCTTTAGCATATCGGCGCGGTATCAGACCTTCGTTCATAGAGTCAATCGATTAATTTTGTTTTTCCATTTCGTCGAGGAGCGAATCCACGAGCTTTGTCTGGGCTTTCTCGTCGGCCAACTGGTTGCGCACTACTTTTGCGGCAATATCAATTGCAAAAGAGCTCACTTCGTTTTTAAACTGCAGTTCTGCTTCCTTCCGTTCCTGAGCTATCGCCAATTTGGCCGCATCCATCACTTTTTTTGCCTCACCCTGTGCAGCTACACGGGCCTCGTCAATAATCTGCGATTTCATGCGGTCTGCCTCACGCAACATATCAGCCTGTTGTTTACGTGCTTCCGCAACGTATTTTTCTGACTCTTCCTTGGCATGAAGAAGCTGCTCCTTTGCCTGCTGGGCATATTCAACTCCCTTGTCAATCAAGTCAGCTCGGCTCTCGACTCCTTTGATTATGACCGGCCAACCCCATTTGTAAAGCACAAACAAGAGTATGGCAAAAGCCACAAACATCCAGAATACCAGGCCAAAATCAGGCGTGAACAATTCCATAATTCAGATGGAACGGCAATTAAACGAACATTGAAAGAACGCTGACGATAACCGCAAACAGGGCAACACCTTCAACGAGGGCTGCGATCACGATCATGTTGCTTCGGATATCTCCTGCGGCTTCGGGCTGACGGGCTATAGCTTCCATAGCTGATGAGCCGATTTTACCGATACCGAGGCCAGCACCTATTGCAGCGATACCTGCACCTATACATGCTCCTAACCCAACGAGGGGCTGAACTTCTGCCAAGATTGTTGCTAACATAATTATTCGTTTTTAAGTTTTGAATATTGTTTATTTATATAATTTCTTATTTATGCGACCAAGGTCTCTTCCTTAGGCTCTGACTCAAGTTCCTTTTTCTCATTAGCGTTGTCCTTATGCTTTTCTTCATGTCCCTTTTCCGTTCCGAACGAAATGAACAATGTTGACAGCATTGTGAAAACATAGGCCTGGATGAAACTTACGAGAACATCTATCAAAAGCATGAAAATCGAGAAGAGTACCGAAAAAACGGTGGTAGCACCTGTCACCACTGGACCGAGAGCAGCGAAGATGAAAATGAGCAACGTCAGAACAATGACTATCATGTGACCACCCATCATATTCGCAAAAAGACGGACGGTCAGCGCTGCAGGTTTGGTAAATACCCCAAACAACTCGATCACCGGCATAATCGGGATGGGAAATTTAAGCCACAACGGCACATCGGGCCAGAATATTTCCTTCCAGTAATGCTTTGTTCCGAATAGATTGGTGGCAAAGAATGTGAAGATGGAGAGAACAAGTGTCACGGCAATATTACCTGTCAGATTCGCTCCACCAGGGAAAATAACCATCAGACCGAGAAGGTTCAGATAGAGAATGAAGAAGAACACAGTCAGCAAGAATGGCCCGAATTTGGCCGAGCGGTCACCCAAGGTGGGTTTTATGACTCCGTCGTATATAAAAGCGATTAGTGCTTCGAGTATTCCACGCATTTTGCGTGGAGCCTTATACATCTGCCGACGATGCCAGCGGGCGACATAAAAGACGCTTAACATTACAAGAATACAAGCAATGAAAAGCTCGCAGACATTTTTCGTGATGGAAATATCCCACGGTCGGTATTGGCTGCCGTCAGGCATCTCCTGGACAACCTTTCCTTTATATTTGCCTTTTTTCGGTATAAAGAAAGTCTTGTCGCCGTCAACATATTTTTCTCCACCTGTAACTCTGGATGACATGAAACAATTGACTCCGTCCTTGCCGATCAGAATGACAGGAAGGGGAATACGATGATGGTGGTCAAACGGTACTTCCCAACCGTAACCATCGCCAAGATGTTCGAAAATTATATCTTTCGGCGTTGGTTTCGTGCTGTCTGTTTTCGCCTCCTCAGCAGCATTGGCTGCCAAAGGAATCAGGAAGGCAACAGCAAGAAACCATATTATAGTCTTGATCTTTTTCATCATGTTCCTCCTTCTCAATATAAGCAGACTGACACAATATTATTATCGACATCAACAAGCCCACCCATAACCGGAATGGAAGCATTCTCTCCATCGACGGTCTCATAAACTATCTTTCCCGGGACAAGCGTAGAGACAAGGGAAGCATGATCCTTCAAAACTGCGAAACTACCGTTCGCACCCGGAAGGTTGACAATCCTCACCTCTCCTTCAAAAACCACATCCTCGGAAGATATTATTTTCAGTGTCATGACAGAATGCTTTATCTTGATTCATATTTACTTTATCAGGCCTTGACTTCAGCAAGCATCTTCTTGCCCTTCTCTATGGCCTCGTCAATAGTTCCTACGTTAAGGAATGCCTGTTCAGGATATTGATCCATTTCGCCGCTAAGAATCATCTTGAATCCGCGTATGGTTTCCGAAAGAGGCACCATAACACCGGGAAGACCGGTAAACTGCTCGGCCACGAAGAAAGGCTGAGAAAGGAAGCGCTGGGCTCGGCGTGCTCGTGAAACTACAAGCTTGTCTTCATCAGAAAGTTCATCAACACCGAGAATAGCGATAATATCCTGAAGTTCATTATATTTCTGGAGAAGCTGTTTGACAGCCTGAGCTGTATTGTAGTGTTCCTCCCCTATAATATTGGGATCAAGAATACGCGAGGTCGAATCCAAAGGATCAACTGCCGGATAGATACCAAGTTCTGCAATCTTACGGCTCAACACCGTCGTCGCATCAAGGAAGCTGAAAGTCGTAGCCGGCGCAGGGTCAGTCAAGTCATCGGCAGGCACGTAGATTGCCTGAACAGACGTGATAGAACCGTTCTTTGTAGAAGTGATACGTTCCTGAAGCGCACCCATTTCCGAAGCAAGCGTCGGCTGGTAACCTACGGCCGACGGCATTCGTCCGAGAAGTGCCGAAACCTCACTACCGGCCTGTGTGAAACGGAAAATATTGTCAATGAAGAGAAGTATTTCCTTACCTCCTCCGTCCTGATCGCGGAACTGCTCGGCGACAGTAAGACCGGAAAGGGCCACACGCAGACGGGCGCCCGGCGGCTCATTCATCTGACCGAAGACAAGCGTAGCCTGCGAGTCAGCCACTTGCTTCATGTCAACATCGTGGAGATTCCATTCACCCTTGTCCATACCTTCACGGAATTTCTCACCATATTTCATGACGCCGCTCTCAATCATCTCGCGAAGAAGGTCATTACCTTCACGGGTGCGTTCACCAACACCGGTGAACACTGAGAATCCGTTATGACCTTTCGCGATATTGTTGATAAGCTCCATGATTAAGACGGTCTTTCCCACACCGGCACCTCCGAACAAACCGATCTTACCTCCCTTGCTGTAGGGTTCGAGAAGATCGATCACTTTTATTCCTGTGTAAAGGATTTCAGTTCCGATTGTCAGATCGTCAAACTCAGGAGCAGGCTGATGGATGGGACGCAGATCCTCTCTTTTCAGAGCGGGCAAACGGTCAATAGCCTCACCTATCACATTGAGAAGGCGACCTTTTACCTGATTACCTGTCGGGACAGCAATAGGACGGTCAAGATTGGTTACTTTTGTACCGCGCTGCAAACCGTCGGTACTTTCCATAGCCACACATCTGACTGTATTTTCTCCGATATGCTGTTCAACTTCAAGTATGAGCATGGAGCCATCGGGACGGTCTATCTTCAAAGCTGTATAGATGGGAGGGAGTACCATTCCCTCGCCCTCAAAAGCCACATCGACGACAGGACCGATAACCTGAACTATTTTTCCGAATTTGTCGCTCATGATTAGATTGGAAATTATAATGGGGTTAAATTTTACTTAAAAATGGAATTGGTAAACTATCACGAGTACCATCAGCACCAGATTGAAGAGGTTGATGGGAAGAAGATACTTCCACTCGAGGGCAAGCATCTGGTCGATACGCAGACGCGGGAATGACCATTTGAACCAGATTATCACGAATGAAAGAGCTATTGCCTTTCCGATGAACCATATCACCGAGGGAATATAGTCCATGATCTCATTGAATCCGGTCCAGCCGGGAATATGAAGCGGCATCCATCCTCCAAGGAAAAGAAGAGTCGCAACACCCGAAACAATGAACAGATTCAGGTATTCAGCCAGATAGAAGAAGCCGAAATGCATACCTGAGTATTCCGTGTGATAACCTGCTGTCAACTCACTTTCAGCCTCAGGCAAGTCAAACGGGCCACGGTTGGTTTCAGCCGTTCCGGCAATCATATAGATAATGAAAGCGATAATCGCGGGAAGATGACCAGAGAATATAAACCAGAGATTATCCTGTTTTTCAACGAGTTCGACTATATTCATTGTTCCTGCGAATGCAACGATAGTCAGGACTGAAAGGCCGATAGAAAGCTCGTAACTTACCATCTGTGCGCCTGAACGCAACGCTCCGATAAGAGTGAACTTGTTATTACTTGACCATCCTGCAAGAAGAATTCCAAGAACACCTATTGAAGAAACCGCAATAAGGAAGAATATACCGATATTGAAGTTTATTATCTGAAGGCCTTTGCCCCAGGGAAGCACCGCGAAAGCAAGCATTGACGCGAGAATCACGAGATAAGGAGCAAGGGCGAAAAGGAATTTATCGATATGATTTAACGAAATCAGCTCTTTAATGAGCATCTTGAACATATCGGCAAAACTCTGGAGCAATCCGAAAGGACCGACGCGGTTCGGGCCGAGACGACACTGGAAAGCTGCGCAGACCTTGCGTTCATAATAAATATAGAAGAGAGCCAGAACAGCATAAACCGTCAGAAGAAGAAGTCCGATAAGGATACACTCGACTGTTGTTGCCAGCCATCCGGGCATTCCGCATGTCTGTTCAAAAAAATTGTCGATCCAGTTCGTCAGTAGCGAAAAGTCAAACATAATGGATTAACTGTTTATTCTTAAGAAATTTAATTGCTTTTTATTATCGATCCATATCGGGGACAATATAGTCAAGTGAGCCACCGATGGTTATGAGGTCAGCAATCTTGCTACCTCGTGTAATATGATCAACGACTGCGGCGGCAGTGAAGCTCGGAGGAACAAGTTTGAGACGATAGGGAGATGTCGAGCCGTCGCTTTCGAGATAGACTCCGAATGTTCCGCGGCAGCCTTCAACGGTTCTGAACCAATGTCCTACAGGAAGTTTAATGACTTTAGGCACTTTCACGCAATATTCTCCTTCGGGGATATTGTCGATAAGCTGCTCAATGATCTTCGCACTCTGTTCCATCTCTTCCATTCTGACTTTGAAACGAGCCATGGAATCGCCCTCTGTCTTGACAACCTGCTCAAAGTCGAGTTCGCCATAGATGCTATAGGGATCGGTCTTTCTGACATCGCACGCCCAACCTGAAGCACGTCCTGACGGGCCTGTGACTGACCAAGATATCGCATCTTCTTTAGAAAGATGGCCTACACCGACCATTCGGTTTTGAGTGATGACGTTTCCGGTAAAGAGCTTGTTGTATTCCTTGATATTGCGAGGAAGAACAGCCAGAAGCGCTTTTACATCTTCAACAAAATCCGGAGCGAGATCCTGCATCACACCTCCTATACATTCATAGTTGAATGTCATGCGCGCGCCACATGTCTTCTCCATGATATCAAGAATCTGCTCACGCACACGCAGGGTATAGAAAAGCATGGTCGTAGCTCCGAGGTCCATGCAGAATGTACCGATGAAGAGACAGTGGGAGGCGATACGCGAAAGTTCATCCATGAGCACACGGATCACTTGAGCGCGGCGGGAAATTTCAATGCCGGCAGCCTGTTCTATTGTCATGCAGAGACAATGATGATAAGGATGACCGGAGAAATAATCCATACGGTCCATGAAGTGAAGAGTCTGAGGATAGGTCAGCTTCTCACAGATTTTTTCGATGCCGCGGTGGATATATCCCATATAAACGTCGATCTTCTTTATAGTCTCGCCGTCAACCGCAGTGCGGAAACGCAACACACCATGAGTAGCAGGATGCTGCGGGCCAATGTTCACAACGAAATCATCCGGTTCGAAAACGCGGACCTCACGTTTCTCAACCTTACCGTCGGGAAGTTCAACATAAGTATCGGTGAAGTCAGTCTGACGTTCATTCTCAACAGTTACAGGATTGATTTCCTCACTCTCATCGTAATTCTTGCGCAAGGGGAAACCCTTCCAGTCAATGCTGAGGAAAATTCGACGCATGTCCGGATTGTTGATGAACACAATTCCGAAGAAGTCATACACTTCGCGCTCAAAAATACCGGCTATCGACCAGAGATCGGCAACGCTGTGGAGCATCGGGGTTTCAACGTTGTCAGTGGTAACACGTACTGACAAATGCTCATTGTTCGTTGTATTCGTCAGATAATAAACACAACCGAGTTTATCTTTCCAGTCAACACCAACAATTGTTACGAGGAAATCAAAACCCAGAGTGTCACGCAGAGCCAACGCACAATCGTGCCATTTTTCATCGGCTATGTTCACCAATAATATATCGCCATCTTCAAAAGTGGCATCGGGGAATAATTTGGCTATTTTTTCTTTAAGTTCTGCCATATTTATTTTCCGTTATTCGCTGTTCGAAATTAATTAATCCTCTACACCTTCAATAGGATGGTTTCTCAGAAATTCTTTCTGATTTTCTTTACGGTTAACGCCTCCGAAGAATTTTTCCACCTTGATTTTACGCGATAACTGCATTATAGCGTAGATCATAGCCTCGGGACGGGGAGGACAACCGGGAAGGAACACATCGACAGGTACGATCTTGTCGATACCCATCACAACATGATATGATTTCTTGAAAGGGCCACCTGAGACGGCGCATGCGCCACAAGCGATGACATATTTGGGCTCAGCCAGCTGATCATAAAGGCGACGCATAACCGGAGCCATGCGTTTTACGATTGTACCGGCAACCATCATGAAGTCAGCCTGGCGGGGTGACGAACGAGCGACTTCCCAACCGAAACGGGCCATGTCATATCGGGCTGCGCCTAAGGATACGAATTCGATTCCACAACAGCTTGTTGCAAAAGTCAAGGGCCAGATTGAGTTCGATCGGCCCCAGTTGATGAGTTTATCAAGGCTGCCGACGATCACGTTGGTGCCGTTTGCCTGCAACTCTTTTACGAGTTTCTCGATGTACTCGTTATCTTTCCATGCGTCATAAGGCATGCTTTTGGTTGTCACTTCCATTCAAGAGCTCCTTTCCGCCAAGCATACACAAGGCCAAGTACAAGTATTACAAAAAAAACAGCGATGCTGAGAATGCTTGCAACGCCCATTGTAGCGGCAAGTTCCCCGACAATTGTAGCCCAGGGAAAAAGGAACACACACTCGACATCGAACATCAGGAATAAAATCGCGAAAAGATAATATCCGACTTTAAACTGGGCCATACTTTCACCACGAGTCGGAATACCGCATTCATAAGCCTCGCCTTTCTGAACGTTGTAAGAACGAGGCGACATCAGACCTGCAAGCCACAAAGCGAGTCCTACAAGTGCAATACCCGTAAGAGCGGCCGTGATGGCAAGCGTAGATGATAGGATTGTAAGTGATATCATACTAAAGCAATTATTACTCTTTCAACTGAAATCGCCATGAAATCAACAGACTCCGACGCCCTAACATAATAAAAATCGGACGACGGAATATGTGTTTCCCGTGGCAAATCGGTTTTTACGGTGCAAATATAGCAAATTTTAATTAAACTTCAACGCAGAATGTTGACATATTTGAGAAAATTGCTTTATGTTGTTTAACATATCCGACTTAATGACGAAGCTTGTTGTAATCCGGCGACAGGTAGGCTTCGACATAGTAAGTCACACCCTCTTTTATTAATTCCATGACAAGATTCAATTCATCTCGCAAAACCGCATTCCCGCTTACTTTTTTGACAAGTAGAGTCTCCCCGTCGTTCAGTGTCAATTCAACAGATTCATTCTCCTCAAGCGTATAGCCGTCGTCAGTAAGCGTCATTGCAATGCCCCTCAATGTAAAACCGACTTTCCCTCCTCCAATATCAAGATCTTTCACCGTCATATCAAGAGTCATGGACGACGGGTGCAGATCAAGTTTGTAGAGAGGCTCGTAATCCACCAACTGAGGCATTATCTCTTTTTCGGATCGGACGGTTGTTGTGCCTTCGGCAAAAACCGTATATTGATACGAAAGCACTGAATATATTCCGTTTACAGTATAGGAAGCATAGAATCCGGCCGACGGATTGTCATTAAGCTCGTTTGATTCACTATATACGATTTCCACTTCCGTCAGAGTGCAGTCGTCCCCGGGATTGTCGGAAGAAATAAATGGAGCCTTTATTGCCCTCTGTTTTTCGTGGGAACCAGCAACGTAAGTCCACTCGATATTGCTGAATGTAACGATTCTTCCCTCTTCTTCAGGAGAGAACCGAAGGTTATTTATGGTAAGCGTCGCCATTCTTTTCTCATCGTCGAAAACAATGTTATAGGAAACGCCATCGGTTATGAATGCATTTGTGCGACCCGAAGGAGTAACAAAATTAAACATTTCGGGGCTGTCGGCAAAAACTACATGTCGAAACGGCTCTTCGCTGCGACATCCAATCATAAACAATACGGAAACGAATATGAGGAAACGTGAGGCTTTCATAGTTGTAATATATTTGTAACATCTTTCTAATATCACAACTATTGATCCGCCCAAATGGTTCCCAGGCGGCAGCCTGTTAATTCGCCGAGTTGAAATTGAGGCGAACAGTCAGGCCAAAACGGCGAGGTTTGCCACGCTGGATGAATTTGTTCCCCATAGATTCGAAATAGAATGTATCGAATTTAGTCCCTGTGATATTATCCATCCAAGCCTCGAGTTCGATCCATCCTCGAGAAGCGTTGACAGATGCTCCAAGCTGAGCATAGAATGGCTGTGAGAAATCATTCGCCTCATTCCAATAAATACGCCCAACCCCTCTTGTGTTGAGAGTGTAGGACAAAAGCCAGTCGCGACTTATATTGTGATTGAAAGAACCTGATAGGAAAAGAGTGTGATTGGGAGCATAAGGCACATGTTTCCCTTTATAATTTTCAGAACCGTCGATATATCGGCGAAATTTCGCGTTAGTATATCCGTAAGACAAATTAAACGACCAATGGCGGTCAGGAGTAAAACGAGTCTGAAATTCTGCGCCGAAGCTTCTTGACTTACCTGCATTAGTAGTTATGCGACCGGTTGTGGATTCATCGGGGAACACCGTTAGCTGTTGGTCAGTCAGATCTATGTAAAACAATGCGATATCCGTCATCACGCGCCCCTGTGCACATCCTATATGCGCGCCCAATTCATAATTCCAGCTTCGTTCAGGTGCGTAGGTTATTATATTGTCAACATCGATCTTATCGTCGGAAGGTGACATTCCGGGCATTGACGACATCATCTCTGACATCATTCGCTGCTGCAGAATCTCGCTGAACATCTGGGTGTTGTATCCTCCTGACTTATATCCTTTACCCAAAGACGCATAAACACTTGAGCCGCTCTCAAGAGGCAAATCATAGGACAATGTCAGTTTTGGCACAAATTCCAGATAATGCTTTTTAAGCTTTCCGTTGTCATCTATTGTGATATCTTTCTGCAGGATCGGCCGCTGAGGACGGGACTTCATGAAAACTGAGAATGCAGAATTGCACACGCTTGTATAATCGAGTTTCGAAGACTCATAGTCAAGCCTCATTCCGAATGCGATATTAAAACGGCCCAGATCCAAAGTACTCTGATGGTAAGCCGCAATACCCCATGTCGGCATCCTGAAATAGCTTTGAAGAGGAATCTCAGGATTGTCGAATCCGATCATGACAGGTATCTTGTCATTGTTATTCACTCTGTCGGTTATCAATGTCGCAATACCGTCATCCTTCAGCGTGACCGGGGCGCGCATACGGGTAGTCTTATAGAATCCGAAGAGACCTCCGAACCAGGTATAGAATCCGGCCTTTCCCCGTGCGACAATATCCTGGGTAAGACTTGATTCATGAATAGCTTGCGTCAGAGTAAAATAGCTGAGCGGCAAGAAATCCTGATCAAGAGTAAGGTTATCCGTTATGTGCTGGAAGCTCGTGATACTCGAGAGGGTAAAATGCCTTGCACGCCATTTCACTGTCAAGGCATCGCGGACAGTGTTTCGCCGGTAAAAACATGTATCATTGTAATTAATTATTCCACTACCCACATACTCATATTCATACCCCCCGTTTTGCGAGTAATTGAAAGCTGCCGTGTTATCGGCTGTCACCGTTCTGGAAATCTGCCACTGAGTTGTCCAGCGGAGGCCGGCGCCCTTTTCGGTACCGACTTTTTTAGCGTTATAGGCATTCTTATAAAATCCGTCGGAATAAACTATATTTCCAGAAAAAGACATTGCGAGGTCAGGACGAAATTTCTGATAGTGTGCTACCGCCATGTTTGCCGTCGGACCGTTTCCTATTGTCGCAGCCACTCGACTACCCTGATAGTACATGGGTTTCAAAGTGTAGATATTTATCTGTCCACCCATGGTATTGCGTCCGTACAGGGTGCTTTGCGGACCGCGTAACACTTCTATGCGATCTATATCCACAAGCATAAAATCATAGGCGTTTTTATTTAGGAAAGGCACATTATCCACCGTCATTCCAACGGCCGGCTGATCCATGCGCGAACCGATTCCGCGAACATAAATACTTGATGTGGTGCGGCTTCCGTAATCAGGCATAAAAAAATTCGGAGCGATCTCACTGACACCCCGCAAAGAATTTATGTCCCATTTCTCAACCTGCTTCCGGTCAAGGACAGTCGCCGCAAGAGGCTGAAGACTCAGATCGGGATTCTGTTTTATCGCTGTGACCGTCACTCCTCCGAGCCATCGGGAAGTGTCAGAAGAGAATGTCGCTATGTCGGAAGCTGCACCGGCTGCCGGCAATATTGAAATCATTAAGTATATGAAGATTTTCAAACGCATATCCATTATTGTTATGTCTGATTTATCTAAAAAACGGGGCAAAGTTAGGATATTCCTTTCAAGTGTGCAACAAATGTTAATATTATAGTGGTCAAACACTCCATAGGACGTAATATTAAAATTTTTGCTTAAATTTGCGCCTAAAATTAAATTGAATTAAAAAATGGCTCAACAGGACGAAGTTTTTAAGAAAATTGTATCTCACGCCAAAGAATACGGATTTGTTTTCCCTTCAAGTGAAATCTATGACGGCTTGTCGGCCGTGTATGATTACGGACAAAATGGCGTTGAGCTCAAAAACAACATAAAAAAATATTGGTGGGATTCCATGACTCTGCTCCACGAAAACATCGTAGGCATTGATTCTGCAATATTCATGCATCCTACCATCTGGAAAGCGTCGGGACACGTCGATGCGTTTAACGATCCGCTGATAGACAACCGCGACTCAAAAAAGCGCTACCGCGCGGATGTTCTCATAGAAGATGCCATTGCAAAAATAGATGACAAAATAGAAAAAGAAGTAGCTAAAGCGCGCAAACGCTTCGGCGACAATTTCGATGAAGAACTTTTCCGTCAGACCAATCCCCGTGTTCTTGAACACAAGACCAAACGTGACGCGCTTCATCAGCGTTTTTCCGACGCTATGAACGCCAACGACCTCAATGAATTGCGTCAGATAATACTCGACGAAGAGATTGTATGCCCTATTTCAGGCACCCGCAACTGGACAGAAGTCCGTCAGTTCAATCTGATGTTCAAGACCGAAATGGGAAGCACTGCCGACGGAGCCATGACCGTTTATCTGCGTCCTGAGACCGCTCAAGGCATCTTCGTGAACTACCTGAACGTCCAGAAGACAGGGCGCATGCGCATTCCCTTCGGAATAGCTCAGATAGGAAAAGCTTTCCGCAACGAGATTGTTGCGCGTCAGTTCATCTTCCGCATGCGTGAGTTCGAACAGATGGAGATGCAGTTCTTTGTCCGTCCCGGCGAAGAGCTGAAATGGTTCGCCACATGGAAAGAATGGCGTTTGAAATGGCATAAAGCCCTCGGCCTCGGTGACGAGAAATATCGTTATCACGATCACGAAAAACTCGCCCACTATGCCAACGCGGCCACCGATATAGAATTCATGATGCCTTTCGGATTCAAGGAAGTTGAAGGCATACATTCCCGCACGAATTTCGATCTCTCTCAACACGAGAAATATTCAGGAAAAAACATCAAATATTTCGATCCTGAGCTAAACGAAAGCTATGTACCTTATGTCATAGAAACATCTATCGGCGTGGATCGCATGTTCCTTTCCGTGCTTTGTTCATCCTACGAAGAACAACAGCTTGAAGGTGGAGAAAAACGCGTCGTTCTTCATTTGCCGGCAGCTCTCGCTCCGGTGAAATGCGCCGTAATGCCTTTGGTTCGTAAGGATGGACTTCCTGAAAAAGCCCGCGAGATTGTCAACGACCTCAAATTTGACTTTGCAACGCACTACGATGAAAAAGACTCCATCGGGAAACGTTATCGTCGTCAGGATGCTATCGGAACACCATATTGCATCACCGTGGACCATCAGACCCTCGAAGACAATACTGTGACTCTCCGAGAAAGGGATTCCATGGAGCAGACACGTGTCAATGTCTCTGATCTTCACAAACTCATTCATGACAACGTGAGTCTTAACTCTCTCCTTCGCAAACTTGCATAATTATACATATACATGAAATCAAAACGAACACTTATAACAATAGTGTGTATAGTCGGCATACTGCTGATATGCTGTGTCGGCGGCTGTAACACTTATAACAAGATGGTCGGCCTTGAGGAAGGCGTTGATCAGAGCTGGAGCGAGGTCGAGACTCAGTATCAGCGCCGCGCCGATCTGATTCCTAACCTTGTAAACACGGTAAAAGGATACGCTACCCATGAGTCGCAGACTTTTGAAAAAGTAACCGAAGCGAGAGCGAAAGCCACCTCCATCACGCTCAATGTCGATGACCTTACCGAAGAGAATCTGGCCAAATTCCAGCAGGCACAGAATGATCTGTCATCGGCACTCAAATCATTGCTTGCCGTATCCGAGAACTACCCTGACCTGAAAGCCAGCAAAAACTTCGAGGATCTCCAGGTTCAGCTTGAAGGAACCGAAAACCGTATCGCCACCGCCCGTACACGATATACGGAACAAGTAAAACACTACAACATTTCAATTCGACGTTTTCCCGCCAATATCTTTGCCGGAATGTTTGGATTCTCTTCCAAGCCCCAGTTCAAGGCTGAAGAAGGCGCATCGAAAGCACCTGAAGTAAATTTCGACTAAGACACAATGAGAAAACTGTTATTTTATGCAGCTTCTGTTATCTTTGCCTCCTCATGGATAACATCCTGCACCGACAACGACTCCTGGGATGAATATGAACAGTGGCGTAAAGTCAACAATGAATGGTATAACGAACAGCTGAACCGGGTAAACCCTGACGGCACCAGATACTATTCACTCCTTCAGCCTGAGTGGTATTCTCAGTCAGGTGTCCTCATTCACTATTTCAATGACCGTTCGCTGACGGCAAACAACCTGCAGCCTATGCTGACAAGTACTGTATCTGTGAAATATCACGGCCGTCTTTATAACGATGTCGGTTTCGATTCCACTACGGTTGGGAGTGACAGCGTCAGAACCTTTCAGCTGACGGGAGTCATCGCCGGATGGCAGATTGCATTGACACAGATGCATGTTGGCGACTCCGTTGAAATCATAGTCCCTTACGCACAGGGTTACGGCTACAGTGGCTCAGGCGCATCTATTCCGCCCTACTCCACTCTTAAGTTCAACATCGGGCTGAAAGATATCCCCGGCTATGAGATAAGAGACTGATATTCTGTAAACGCATAATGTAAAGACGGATTTTCCTTTTTAGAAGATCCGTCTTTTGTTTGACATATCAATGCGGTTGAGCTAAGAGAAAAAGCTTGATAGACAAGTCCGGAGGACGCGCTGATATTAACCGGGCATGAAGCTCAGCGGAGTGTGGGGTTACAACACAGCGCGCCCGACGGGCTCTGAGTGGGAAAACATGACATAGGTTTATTCACTCAGCCACATTGTTCAGACATATTACTCTACTTACAACTCCCCCTTGAAACAAAATCCCTTATCTGAATGTTGTTAATTGAAAATGACATTTTTATTATGAAAACAAAATTCCTTTATCTCACATTATTACTGACATCAGCATTGTTCATGTCCTCATGTGGCAGCGATGATGACGATGTTGATATTTCAAATCTTCCTGAGGCTGTAGCCGATGCTTTTCACAATAAATATCCGGGAATCGCCACCAACAGTGTCAACTGGGAAACCACCGGCAAATATTATGTTGCTGAATGGAAAGAAGCCAACGGATTGCGCGATGTCGAAGCATGGTTCATCAATTCTTCTCAGTCATCACAAAGCTGGGTAATGACCGAAACAGACTATGGCAAGAATCTGTTTCTTGTCCCTGCCGAACTGAATGCTGAACTTGAAAAGACCGAGTACCGTACAGCTGTCATCGATGACATTTCACTTTATGAATACCCTGTTCAGTCAAGAAATGTCTATATCATTGAAGTCGAACCGGCCGGTCAGACACAGGATTTATTATTACTGTTTGACGCCACGACTTACAAATTCATGGAAGCCATCCCCGATAACGATACAGAGATTACTCCAGATACAGTATTCTGATATTATTTCATTACCGTTTACAGCCGTTGTCTATCCGAAAAGACAACGGCTATTTTTGTCTAATCCGTGGATTGTGCGATTAGCCCGACATAATTCCCACTAATGTCAGGAATTTTAGCTAACTTTGTAATTCCTTTATGGCACAGTTCAACATCTGCTGCAAAGGATACTACAATTTCAGTCCTACTCTATGTTTTGTTCTTGGTGGCGCCCCGAAAAAATAATTGTCCGTCATTGGTCATTCAGATGTGGTAGTGATGGTTATGCCAATTATGATTGGAACGCATATATTTATAATATAGTGACATGAAAAGAATCAATATAACTCTCTGCTTTCTTATGGGGCTTGCCACGGCGTTGACTTCAAGCGGAGCTAACTGCGGCAATCGTATTTTTACGATGTCCAAGAGTTTCGACATTATTGCGGCGATGCAATATTTTGATAAAATCAAGGATGTTGCCCGTTTCTATAATCTGACAACTGATTCAACTTTCATGTCATGTCTCAATCATGTAAATGAGAATGTTAAGGCTTCAAAACTCTGCAATTTCTATTCCATCTATGGCGGAGATAAAAACAACACCGACTCCTGTGTCGCTTTTTTCAACAATATAAAGCAAAATGACTCGATAATACGCTCTGATGCGGTCTGGATCAGGGATATCGTAGAATTGCAGCCCGAGATTACATATTGCATATCCGCATTGAATTCAGCCGGATATTCTGATTATTGGGATAATGAAATAGAACCGATATTTGAAAGACAGATAAATGCCTATCCGGTTTCAGAAAATATGCTCGATAATATACATGATGCCCTGACAGAGTTTTCCGGTCCAGAGATATTGCCCCCGACTCGTTCAAACACCTATATCCTCAACATTGACAATGCCTTCAACCTTTCAGACGAATCATTCTGCTGCACGCCGCTTCTGTTGGATGTTGAACTTGAAAAGAAATTCAGACTTGATTTCCTGAAAGTCTATATTCACGAGAATCTTCATCGACTGTCTGTTTCTAAAGAACTGATGCGCAAACTCGATGAGCTTATGGCTGATGATTTTTATCGAGATAATGAAAATGTAGCAAGAAGCCATAACGAAGGACGCAACGAGGCTTTTGTTGTCGCTGCGGAAGCCTTCATATCACATAAGATTGGACGAAGGGACAACAGAAGCGTCTATGATGAGTTTAAGGAATATGTAGATGGCAGTCTTGTACTTGCGCCGATTATATATATCCATATTCCTGATAAACAAAAAGATGAATCGCTTAATAGTTTCATTCTCCGACTTTTTGGCAATGGGACAATAAAGGTAGGAAGTGTGAAAGCCGAGTATGACAGGGCCATGAGACAACTCGAATCTAAAATAGTCAGCGATGAAAGGTAATTTTCTCCGGCGCCTTTGACTAATAATGATTCCACCAGCGATTGCAGTAAAGATAATATCATATTGTCGAATAGTCAGGTTCAAGTAGATTCCTGATTATGGGAAGCGGTATATATAGTAGAAATATTTTGGAGGAAATTGTGCGATTAAGACATTTGTCACAGCTAAAGTCATTGATGCTTGGTAACTTTGCGACCCGATTTAATGACTTGTCAACGCTCACCGGCTTCGCTGACATAGGCTTCCAGCAGATGCGCAATTATTTCTCATTTGCAGTAAATAGTTTTGTCGGAATGACTATAAACAATGTAATCACAGCGGTTCTAAAAGTTTTTAAGAGTATCATAATTTAATCATCCGAAAATCGGAGGGTTCGTTCTTGCGAATTATCGTATTGATATTTATTTGATTTGATGTCACTTAGAGCATTTATTTCTGAACTATTGTAATCAGATAAATACCGAAATTAAATCAGGACTAAAGAGATTAAAGTATTATATATTGGGGCCCTCGGCAATCGTTGCCGGGGGCTATTGGTGAAATAGGGACTCAAAATGGTGGAGGCTGCAAAAAGAATCGGTGGCTAAAGTGCCACCCGGCGCGGTCGTGGTAACGGCGATGAAATTCACCCATAGGACAGAGTTAATCAACCGGCATAAGACCGAAAAATATAAATGGTGATATCTATCTTTTAAGATTATAAAGTGTAATCTTTTGATATAGTTATGATTTTACATTTTATAGGCGCATGAATCACATTTTTTTCGTACCTTTGTAAGGAACTCTCTCAATTAAACCCATAAACCAATCCCTCTTGCTTAATGAGCGACGACACATATACTGACGAAGACGAATTTTTCGACGACACCGAAGCCGGTTCCGGTGGCTTTTCCTCGATGTTCGTAGATCTGAATGATGACATTGTCAGACAGCATTTACGCGGTATGTTCCAGAGCTGGTATCTGGACTATGCATCCTACACGATTCTCGACCGCGCGATTCCCCACATTGACGATGGACTGAAACCGGTCCAGCGAAGGATATTGCATTCCATGAAGACATTGGACGACGGGCGCTTCAACAAAGTAGCCAACATTGTCGGAAATACCATGCAATACCATCCTCATGGCGATTCTTCGATTTATGGAGCCCTTGTCCAGCTCGGTCAGAAAGAACTCCTCATTGAAACGCAGGGAAACTGGGGAAACACGCTTACCGGGGCTCCTGCAGCTGCTGGACGTTACATAGAGGCACGTCTTTCGCAGTTCGCACTTGAAGTCCTGTATAATCCGAAAGTGACCAACTGGACCATGAGTTACGACGGCAGAAAAAAAGAACCCGTCACTCTACCGGCAAAATATCCGCTTCTGCTTTTCCATGGAGTGGGAGGCATCGCCGCCGGCCTTTCATCACTCATTCTTCCGCATAATTTTACGGAAATACTCGATGCTGCCATCGCTTATCTTCGCGATGAAGAGTTCACGCTCTATCCTGACTTCGCCACAGGAGGTTTCATAGATGTCAGCAGATATAACGACGGTGCACGCGGCGGTAAAGTCAGGATCAGGGCCAAGATCGAGAAACTCGACAACAAGACCCTCGCGATCACTGAAATACCGTTCTCCACCACAACCGAATCTCTGATCGACTCCATTATAAAAGCATCGGAAAAAGGGAAAATCAAGATTAGAAAAGTCGATGATAACACTGCCGCTTCGGCCATGATTCTTGTCCATCTGCAGCCGGGAACATCAAGCGACAAGACCATAGACGCACTATATGCTTTTACCGACTGTGAATTACCCATTTCTCCAAACTGCTGCGTCATCTATGACAACAAACCTCACTTTATTTCTGTAAGTGACGTTTTGCGCAGAAACGTGGACTCTACAAGAGAAATTCTTCGGGCTGAACTTGAAATTCAATTGTCGGAAGTCAAAGAAATGCTGCACTTCGCTTCTCTTGAACGTATTTTCATAGAGGAAAGAATTTACAAAGACAAAGAATTCGAGCAAAGCAATTCCAAAGAGGAAGCCATAGCCCATATAGACAGGAGAATAGAACCTTGGAAGCCAAAACTGCTCCGAGAAGTGACTCACGAGGATTTCGAAAGACTCTTCGAGATAAAAATGGGGCGTATTCTTAAGTTCAATGTTCAGCAGGCTGAAGAAAATATCGCCGCTTATAATGATAGGATCGCCCATCTGAATTCCGAACTGAGTCATATAACTGAATATACAATCAGATGGTTCGAGACTCTAAAGGAAAAATATGGCGCCGATCATCCGCGCAAGACTGTGATCCGCAATTTTGAAAACATTGCGGCCGCAACCGTGGCGGAAGCTAATGAGAAACTGTACATAAACCGTGAGGAGGGATTCATTGGCACATCCCTTAAAAAGGACGAATATCTGTGCACTTGCTCTTCCCTTGATGACATAATAATAATCTACAAAGACGGTACCTACAAAGTCACGAAAGTTCAGGAAAAGCTTTCAGTAGGTAAAAACGTGCTATATGTCAACGTTTTCAAGAAAGACGCCAGGACCATCTACAATGTCATTTACCAGGACGGGAAGGGCGGTCCCTACTATATGAAACGTTTCAACATCACGGGTATCACACGCGACAGGGACTATAATATTACCCAGGGCACGAAAGGCTCAAAAATAGTCTGGTTCTCTGCCAACCCTAATGGAGAGGCAGAGGTTGTCAAGGTGACACTGAAACCGATACCGCGACTGAAAAAACTCTTTATCGACGTAGATTTCAGCGAACTCTCTATAAAGGGAAGGGGCGCCCGGGGTAATCTCGTAACCCGTAATGAAGTTCATCGCTTCTCACTTAAAGAAAAAGGTAAATCCACGTTAGGAGGCAGAAAAGTATGGTTCGACCCCGACATACTCCGTCTGAATTATGACGCTCGTGGAAATTATCTGGGAGAATTCGGTCCGGACGATCTTGTGCTGGTCATACTCAAAAACGGTGAATATTACACATCGTCATTTGATGCCTCGAACCATTATGACGATAATATTCTCCGCTTGGAGAAATACAGGCCGAAACATGTATGGACCGCCATCGTACGCGATGCCGACCAACAGAATTATCCCTATCTGAAAAGATTTACATTCGAGCCTTCGGCTAAAAAACAGAGTTTCATAGGTGACAATAAAAAATCAGAGCTGTTGTGGCTTTCCGACAATCCCGGAGCACGTTTCGAACTGAATTTTTCCGAGCCTGACACATTCCGCGGGCCCGTAGAAATACATTCCCATGAATTCATTGCCGTGAAATCTTTCAGAGCTAAAGGCAAACGGCTCACGACTTATTTACTTGACAGCATCAAGGAACTCGAGCCTGATGAGATTGAAGAACCGGAAGATGAAATCATGGAAGGACCGGTGACCGAAACCGATGAACCAGTCATAGATGAAGATGACGGTAAATCGGAAGAAGAAGTGCGCGACGAGATTCTCGGGCAAAAACGCATATTCTGAATAAAGGCCGAGATGATATCCGGTAACAGCCGCTCAACCTGACATTTTTAACTAACAGATGAACAGAATCACGATATTCATATTACTGGCAGCCATATCTATATCCTCCGTTGGCCATGCTCAGGAGGTAACCGAAATCCTGCGTCCGGTTAATTCCGTATATACTCTTGAAGCCGGGTCTTCGCATGTCACGGACACCTACCTCTCCCCTATCAAGTACACAGGATGGCATCTTGGACTTAAATATGAGCGTAACCAGGCCATGAAATTCTCGCCAGAAAACTGGGTGATGCAACTACGATTCGGTATGGAGGCAGATCATGGCAACAACATCGTCGGTAACAGAGACCTGTGGTATGGCGAATTGAATTTCAGCTGGGGAATGTCACGCAGGTGGAAATTACCTATCGACGGCCTTAGCGGAGGCGTCGGTTTTTCCACAGGCTTGAAAGCAGGATGTATTTATCTTGACAGAGGAGGCAACAATCCCGCGTCGGCCAAGGCCTCTCTGATGGTAAATGCCACCGGATATCTGGCATGGAACGGCAAAATAGGCCGTCTGCCCGTCACTGTACGCTATCAGCCCGTTCTCCCGGTTGCGGGAGCTTTTTTCGCTCCGGATTACGGAGAACTTTACTATGAAATCTATCTCGGGAATCATTCAGGACTGGCCCATTTCGGTTGGTGGGGGAATTATTTTGCGCTCGACCAATCGTTAACTGCCGATCTTCATTTCGGATCGACCTCATTGAGAATCGGATACAGCGGCTCTATCTACAGCACCAAAGTAAACCATACAGTTACCAATATATTTACCCATGCAGCGGTAATTGGCATCTCCGGAGAATGGCTTTCACTCAATCCAAGAAAAAAATTAAGCAAAGAGGCCGAAATAATTTCCGCGACCTACTGAACCATACACCGCAACAAACCCGCTGAACATGAAAAAATTTCTTTTAGGCATACTTGTTCTTTTCTCCCTTACATCCTGTCATGAAGTGGAGGATTATCCCAATAATCCAAAGGGAAATTTCGAAGCCCTCTGGCAAATAATCGACAACCATTATTGTTTTCTCCTTGACAAGAATATCGACTGGGACGATGTCCATCGGCGTTACAGCATCAAAGTCAATGACAAAATGAGCCAGCGCGAACTGTTCGACCTTCTAAGTGAAATGATCAACGAACTGAAAGACGGCCATGTAAATCTTTCTTCACCATTTGCTTCATCCTATTATAGAAAATGGTGGAGCGATTATCCACAGAATTACGACGCTCGAATCATACAACAATATTATTTCAATTTCAATTATTTATCGATCGGCGCCATAGATTACGGATATCTGCCTCAAAACATCGGTTATATACATTATTCAACCTTCGAATCAGGACTCGGGTCCGGAAATATAGATCTCATTCTCAATTATTTCAGTAATGCAAAAGGCCTCATATTCGATGTACGCGACAACGGAGGGGGAAATCTCACCAACGTCGAGGATCTTGTCAACCGATTCATTGACAGCCGCATACTTGCAGGATATATCATCCACAAGAATGGCCCGGGAAGAAATGATTTCGACAAACCTTATGCCTATTACATCGATCCGGTTGGCGGAGGTCATCTCGCATGGAAGAAGCCTGTGGTCGTTCTTACCAACCGCAGTACGTTCAGCGCGGCCAACAATTTCGTTTCCATCATGAAAGGCTTGCCGAACGTGACAATAGCCGGAGCCACTACTGGAGGCGGGAGCGGGATGCCGTTCAACTCTGAGCTGCCCAACGGATGGGGAATCCGTTTCTCGGCATGCTCAATACTGGACTCAGAGGGAAATTCCACAGAATTCGGGATCGAACCGAGCGATGGATGTGCAATAGACATGGACCGCCAAGACGCGCTTGACGGCCATGACTCAATCCTGGATTTCGCAATAGACTATATTCTTGCACTACCCTGACGGCATCAACTTCCGACTTTTGTACCAGCAACAGAAAGATATGTCTCCATATCCTTGTCCCCTCGTCCCGAGAGATTGACCACGACAATGTCATCCGGCTGAAAACTCATCTGCTTGAGGGCTGCCAGAGCATGTGAACTTTCAAGAGCCGGTATTATTCCTTCCGATTCAGCAAGAAGCATCGCAGCTTCAAGCGCCTGATCATCATCCGCCACCAGCACCTTTACGCGCCCAGTGGCTGCGAGATGTGCAAGCAACGGACCTATTCCGGGATAATCCAAACCGGAAGATATGGAATACGCCTCATTTATGTTTCCTTTCTCATCTGACAATACCATTGTCTTTGATCCATGGAGGACCATTGGACGACCTACAGTCAGCGACGCAGCAGTCTCCGATGTATCACATCCTTTGCCACCGGCTTCCACTGCGACAAGATTTACACGATCGTCATCAATAAAATGATAAAATGCGCCGGTAGCATTGCTTCCACCACCTATACAGGCAACGACATAATCCGGATAATCTCTGCCGGCGATTCTTTCAAGCTGTTTTTTTATCTCATAACTGATGACAGACTGGAATCGCGAAACCATTTCAGGATAAGGATGAGGGCCGACAGCACTTCCTATGAGATAGAACGTATCGTCGGGATTACGGCACCATGCATCAAGAGCGGCATCGACAGCGTTGCTTAATGTCCCGTTTCCGGCATCTACTGAAACCACTTCCGCTCCAAGCATTCTCATTCTCATCACATTTGGATTCTGACGTCTTATATCCTCCGCGCCCATATAGATCTGGCATTCCATTCCAAGAAGCGCCGCGACTGTAGCTGTGGCGACTCCATGCTGTCCGGCTCCGGTTTCGGCAATAAGCCTTCTTTTACCCATCCTCTTGGCAAGAAGTCCTTGTCCGATCGCATTATTAATCTTGTGGGCTCCGGTGTGATTAAGATCCTCCCGTTTCAGATAAATATTCGTGCCATAGAGCCAACTGAGACGTTCTGCCCTGTAGAGTGGAGTCGGACGTCCCACATAATCATGAAGCAAACTGTCAAATTCTTTCCTGAAAATTTCATCGTTTACATATTCGCGAAACGCAGCCTCCAGTTCCTTTATGTTGCGTTCAAGAACCTCAGGAACGAATGCGCCTCCGAATTCACCGTAGTAGCCGTTTTCATCAACGGGTAAAAGATTGTCTAATGGATAGTGGATCATAATTTGATATTATTAGGATTAAATTTATATATAAAAGAAAAGCCGCGTTGCTCAAAGCAGTGCGGCGCGCATCAAAAAAGTACTATATTATTATGGACTTGTCAAAATATCACAAATAACGCCACACATTCATCAACTGAATGCGCCACCAAAAGAAGTTATTTGTATTTATATTCATTCTATCGTTGTTTGACTTCGCAAATATATGGTCTTTTTAAATATTAAACAAGAATTTCCCATATTTTTGTTCAAAAAAAGTATCTGAAAATTCGATTGAGTACTTTTGATTAATAGATGTAGAATATTTATTTCATTGAATCATAGATCTTTTTCAAAACGGCATAACGTGGATTATAACGGGTAAAAGCCTTGTTGGAACGCGTAGGGTTCACTCTGTTAGAGAGAAATATGTATATCAGTTCCTTATCCGGATCTATCCACACGCACGTGCCCGTAAAACCGGTGTGGCCGAAAGTTCTCGGAGAAACGCCCCAGTCAGTTTTGGTTGTCAGCATATCAAAGCCAAGCAACCGGTCACATGTAGGACTTTTTCTTCCCGTAAACAATTTCACCGTTTCCTCTCTGAACAAACGGATATCGCCATACTTACCCCCGTTCAGCCAGGTTTGAAAGAGTTTAACAAGATCTGCCGTATTGGAAAACAGGCCTGCATTCCCCTGCACTCCTCCCGAAAAAGCCGCGGTTTCATCATGAACATAACCCTGAACATGCTGCTTTCTGAGAAAATTATCTTTTTCCGTAGGGGCAACTTCAGAGATTTCATAAAATTCCGCAGGGTTATATCCTGTTCGCCACATTCCTAAAGGATTCAGAATCTCTTCTTCAAGAAACTGATCATGAGGGATGCCGGTTATGTTTTCATTTACCTTCATAAGAAGACAGAAATTTAAATCGCTATACACGAAACTCTTCTTGCTTTTTGGTTCGATATCATATATAGCATCCATTATCATGATACGGGCGCTGTCGGAAGCATAAATACCTTTTGCAACGGGAAGATAATACTTTTCAGACTTTTCCGAGGAATAGAGATCATTCCGCAACTTAGCGTTTCTGTTCCCATACACTCCATCCTGAATTTTTATTGTATATGGTTCAATGCAACGGTATTTTATCGGATCTCCCTCGTATGTGGCTGTGTCAAGGACCAGAGAGAATATGCTCAACATGGGAGGAAGGCCGGATTCATGGTAAAGCAATTGCTTCATGGTCACATCTCCGAGAGATTTCTCTTTTAATTCGGGTATATACTTTTTAAGCGGATCATCAAGCTCCCACAATCCTCTGTCGTAAGTCTTCATCAGAGCTGCAAGAGTTCCGCAGACTTTAGACATTGATGCAAGATCATACAATGTAGTTCCTTTTACTTCAGATGACGCCATCGTAGGATTAAGCTTCCCAAGCGATCTGTCATAGACCACATTACCGTTTTTAGCCACAAGCACCTGACAGCCGGGCATGGCACCCCCCTTTATACTTTCATTCAAAATGGCATCGATATTACCTTTGAGGTCTCCTGTCAGGCCCGTTTCTCCCGGTTCAGCAAATCCTAATCTTTTTTTTTTAGACTTATCCCCTCCCCGAGTTTTCCGACGCCTTTGACATTGACGGGAAACCGTCCGGTTACGTCGATACCTCCAAATATGGCCTGCGCCGCCGCATCAAGCAACCCGGGAGTATCATCATAGGCCATTATCACACAGGGGGTTGAATCAATGTGGCCGAACGACGATAATTTAAAAGGGTTGACGAAAAAGGCGCCCACAACTTCCGGATTACATTTAAGGATTCTTGAATAGGCTTCGCGGGTGATAGTGTTGTTCTTCATAACTCCCACAACCACAACATCTGCTTTCTCAGCCGCTTTTAAAGCCTTCGGTATTTCTGAAGATGCATTAACACTGATAGACGCCATAGACGTATATCGCGAGCACGTAGAGACGAAAGCATTGGCCGACGGCGCTCCAAGACTTATAACCGCGATATTCTTTTTCTCAATGTCAGACAATGGCAATATGTCATTTTCGTTTCGCAGAACAGTGATGGACGCTTTTGAAAGTTCACCAAGAAGAGCTTGCGCCGCAGGAGAATCAAGTCGTTTCTTTAAATTCGATTTATCGACTCTGACCGGGGCTGACAGTCCGAGACGATGTTTATACACCAAAAGTCTGCGGCATCTGCTGTCAACCTCTTCCTGAGATATCTTGCCTGAAGCTACAGCATCAACCATAGCCTGAATGTCATGACTGAGAGAGCGAGGCTGTAAAAGGATGTCCGCGCCAGCCATAAAAGCGCTTACGGCATTATTCTGATGGGGCGTATCCGCTCCTTTCATCGCAAGGGCATCCGTGAAAATCAGGCCTTCGAATCCTAACTTATTGCGAAGAATATCTGTCGTTATTTTTTTAGAAAGCGATGCCGGCGTTCCGTTTTTATCAAGAGCAGGCACTTGCAAATGCCCGACCATCATCCCAGAAATACCGCTCTTAATCGCAGCCTTGAAGGGAACAAAATCAACTGATTCAAGTGTTTTTACGTCATGATTTACCGTAGGGAGCGTCTTATGGGAATCAACCGACGTGTCTCCATGCCCCGGAAAATGCTTTCCAACGGCCATTACTCCGGCAGATTCCATCCCCCGGCAATAGGCAGCCCCCAGAGAAGCAACCCTGTTGGGATCTTCTCCGAATGAACGGATTCCTATAACCGGATTATCAGGATTGGAATTCACATCCAGAACCGGAGCAAAATCTACCTGAATGCCAAGAATCTTACATTCTTCAGCGACTTCACGGCCATATTTTTCAAGCAAGGAGGGATCCTGAATAGCACCTAACGCAATATTTTTCGGGAATCTCGGAGCATCCGTCACTCTCATGCTTGCACCCCATTCTCCGTCGAGTGTTACCATCAACGGTACCGCAGCTTCTCCCTGCGCCCGATTAATAATATCGGCATATTCCGCAGCCGATCCTTTTCCCAGAAGGAAACCGCCGACTCCTTCTTTCACCACATCGCGATCTATGACAGACGCGGGAGTATGACTTGCAGAAGTCTCCCATCTCGGGAAAAACAATTGAGCTATTCTCTGACGCGGCGTCATGGTTTTCATTACAGAATCGGCCCACTCTTCTGCGGTCAAAATATGCTTACAGGCAGTATCTGCTTCAGCGGACAATTCTGGAGTCGTGGCAGAAGAACGCTGGGCAACAGCATGACAGCGAGTCATTCCGGATGATAAAAGTACAGCTCCGGCAATTCCGAAGAAGCCCAGACAAGCGAGCAATATATGTGATTTCTTCATGATACTATTTTTCAGGATGCATTCTAAGTGTGCGGTCAGCTTTTAATGATACCTTGTTATGCTGCAGAGCGTCTATTATATCCTTGTACAATACATTATCACTGCTGCCGATAACTTCACCGTTCATAAGGGATTCCATATAATCGCCTCCACGTGCAAGATAATCTATCGTAGCTACTATATATTCACGTTTCTCGTCAAGCGGAACACCGCCGATATTTATCGATATACATTTCCCGCTTTCAGGATCAAAAGCCGCGTCAACTTCCCTGCTCACACCGTCGCCCCCGCGAGATGCCATGACATCAAGTGCATCCCTCAGATCTTTACCCGATATGCGGATAACCTCGACCCGGTTGTCAAAAGGGAATATCTGCATTATATCGCCTTTGGTAACATTCCCTGAAGCAAGGTCGGCACGTACACCACCCTTGTTTACTATGGCCATGTCGATTTTTTCAGGCACAAGCGTGGCTCCTTCATCCAGAACAAAATCGGCCATCCAGTTTACGAGCGACCAGTCTGATTTTTTCAGGCCTTTGGTCTTGCCTATTCTGAAATTTCTGAATTTTTCGACCTCATCCCTATAAGGAGATATGATTGAATCCATTACATTAGGCTGACTACGATCATATCTCGCATCCACAGGCAGTATGGAGGACTTAGCAGTCAATGAATCAAGATCAATGTCTATCTCGCCGACATTATATCCCCTGCCGCCGGCCTGAGCAATTAGAACAGGACGACCGACCGCGTTTTCAACAAGAAACGCCGGCGTCGAAGAATCTGCCGGATCAATCAACGTGTGGGTATGACCTCCGATAATTATATCTATGTCCTCGCTTTTACGGGCAATACTCAGGTCGCTTATAAGCTTGTCGGCATTATACCCTATATGGGTCACGGCAATTACAATATCCGCTTTCGCGATATGTTTCAGATACCAGGCCGTAGCATTGGCGGCCTTTATTCCGTCAAGATAGACTATGCCCTTGGAATTCGTTTCAGAGATCATGCCCTTCGGATCAAGATTTATCGCCAGGAATCCGATTTTCTTCCCGTCGAATTCCTTTATGACAAACGGATCGAATATTCCGGAAAGCTGTGTGTCTGTAAAATCGTAATTTGTACTTATTTTTTTAGCCTTCAGGCTACCGAATAACTTCAAGAGTTCATCGAGTCCGTTGTCAAATTCATGATTCCCGAGAATCTGAATATCATATCCCAGACTGTTCATCAGTTTTGATTCGACCTCTCCACCGAAAAGAGTGAAGTAAAGAGTGCCCTGCACCATGTCGCCGGCATCAACAAGCAAAACATTCCGGTTAACGTTCCTGACGCTGTCGATCAGCACTTTTCTGCGGGCGATGCCACCCAATCCGTTTGCCGCGGGTTCTATCTGGCTGTGGGTATCGTTGGTGTGAAGGATGACAAGTCGGTCAGCAATTGCTTCAGCCGATAATAAAAGACACAGACAGATAAAAAGAAATATTCTTGAAACCATTTTCCTGAATGATAATATTGCAATAAATCTGAGTATAACGGTGATAATTCACCCTACGAAATTAATAAATAATCTCTATGCCCTCAAATTGTCCGGCCTTATTTAGCATATTTTACCTTTTGGGTATTCAAAAATAATAGTAAATTTGTCAAATGGTGACTTGGAATCCTTGGCATGGCTGCCATAAAATAAGCGAAGGTTGCAGACACTGTTATGTCTATCGTGAGGATGCCGCCTTCCAGACCGAACTGCCGACATCCAATGTTAGGCGTACAGGCAGCTTCGATCTGCCGATGAGACGAAAACGCGACAAAAGCCGGAAGTTTCCGTCAGGCACGGAATTCGGGCTATGTTTTACGTCTGATCTGCTCATAGAAGAAGCCGATTGTTGGCGCGACGAGATCTGGGATATTATCAGAAGACGAGACGATTGCTCTTTTGTTTTCTTCACAAAACGCATACAGCGGCTTAATAAGTGTCTGCCACCCGACTGGGGAAAAGGATACAGCAATGTCGCCATCGGATGCACTGCGGAAAATCAGGCTATGGCTGATTCCCGCCTTCCTGTTTTTCTTGACCTTCCCATCCGTCACCGTCTTATCATAGTGGCCCCTATGATCGAACGGATTGATCTTACTCCATACCTCGATTCTACGCTCATCGAAGCCGTATCGGCCGGAGGCGAATCCGGGAAATACGCGCGGCCTCTTGATTTTGATTGGGTTAAGGATCTGAAAGAACAATGCGTTTCATCACATATTCCTTTTACTTTCCATCAGACAGGATCATATCTCAGGAAAGACGGCCGCATATATCATATTCCTCGGGAACACCAACATTCGCAGGCAAAGAAAGCCGGTCTTGATTATGGAAAATAATATTTGTCCAATCACAGTCATCAAACCCGATATCAGATTGCGTCCTTATGTCAGGTATTACTACATATTGAACACTCATGAAGATATCGAGGTCCTGACATTTCCACTCGGTTGTCCGCAAATCATCTTTCACAAAAATTCTCCGCTGTTCATTCCGGAATTATCATCCTTTCAAGACAGATTCACAATCAGCGGTCAGGTAAATTTCCCGGCTCACGTCGCTTCACGTGGAGTCACTGAAATGATAGTCGTCGTATTCCATCCACACACAATCGGCCCATTCATCCAGACACTGCCATCGGCTTTCTACAACCGTGAGATTGCTGGATATGACCTCGAAAACAGTGACATCAATGAATTTGCCGCCAGGATTTTCGATACGGAAGACAATAATATCTGCGTCAGAATCATTGAAAAATGGCTGCTTCACAAATTGGTTTCGGCTCGACCCGACATTTATTCAGAACGAATGGGAATGGCAATCCGGGCACTTATGAACGATCCGTCCGAAAAAATAAACGCGCTTGCATCGAAATGCTGCCTCGGTCCGAAACAGTTCAGTCGCGTTTTCAATGCCCATGTAGGAATGATGCCGAAAGAATATGCCCGCATTGTGAGATTTCAGAAAGTTCTGTGGATGCTTCAGAATGATTGCCGTGACTACACCGAGATTGCATTCTCTTGCGGTTACAGCGATCAGTCTCATTTTATACGTGAATTCCGAGAATTCAGCACCTTAACTCCGACATCAATTCCCCGGCCTTATTCCAATCTGTTTTCCATACCGTCATAATGTCCGTTTTATTCTATCACCTATGCGACAGAGGGAGTAACTTTGCGAAAAAAAGCAATGATAGTTAATCCAGAAGAAACTTCACGCGCGTATGCCTATAAGATGTGGCTCAACGCTCCGAACCCTATGGTCACGATTTTCAAAAAATTGGATGTATCGCATATCTTGCGATTAAGCCGTAAAAAGGATCTAAAGTTTAACATGCTGATGTGCTGGTGCATAGGGAAAGCGGCAAGTAAAATCCCGGAATTTTTCACGCTTCCTGTTGGGAAAAGCCTCATCCGATATGATGAATTGGCTGTGAGTACTGTCATTGACAACAAGGAGGGAGGCATAAATTCATGTGACGTCCCTTTCACCGAAAACATCCGGGATTTCAATGACGATTATTTGCAGTTGACTCAGCAGACAGCAAGGTCTTGTATGAATCATGACCTCGAGCAATCAATGGTCATCGGAACATCAGCTTTGGTCCGGACTGAGATTGACGGCGCAGTCGGTATGTACAGCGGAATATATAACAATCCGTTCCTTATCTGGGGCAAATACAGGAAAAGATTTCTGAGAACAACGCTATCCCTCTCTTTTCAGTTCCATCATACCCAGATGGACGGAGCGCACGCGGCCGAGTTTCTCCAACAATTACAGGATGAAATATCCCGAATGATTTTCCACTGAATTCTATTATTTGTATCTTTGCATAGGAATATCTATAACGGAATCGTTTGATACATTTTTCGCTCAAAATCCTGATAATTAATGAATTTTATTCATGTCATAAAATTGTCTGCATGTGTCCTCACGGGACTGATATTGGTTGCATGTGGTTCCGAAGACAGTGAACGACTGACAGCCGCCCGTGAAATTGCCAACGACCGTCCGGACAGCGCATACGTGATACTTAAAAATATTGATTTTAACGGATTGAAAAATAATAGGGACAGAGCTGTCTTTATTCTGACGCATGCCCTGTCCAATCTCTATCAGGAACGCTCGTTATTGACCGACACCCTGTTGCCGGAAGCCATGTCATATTACAAAATCGCAGAAGATACAACAGAATATATAAATTCCGCGATTGCCTACGCCCACCACCTTCGTGCTTCCGAAAGAAAGATTGAAGCGCAAAAACTGTTGGATACACTGTCAGTAGAAATGCCTGCGGAAATCCGAAAAGCCCTGAATCAGGAACTCCTGTCGTTCTCGTTTGAAGATAAGGATTACAACAATGCACTGCATATAATAGATCGGCAGATACTCCTCGCAACAGACAAGCATGAACGATTCAGTTTTCAACTTAAGAAAATCATACCGCTGCTTTCTCTTGGCCGCGAAAAAGAAGCCGTTGAATTATGCGAGTCCCTTCTTTCATCACCCGACAGTCCTGAGGTGGGCTCAAATGAATGGTTGAATCTGCGGATCAACTATGCTGCCGTCCTGGGTGAAAATAGAGAAACAGCTCCGGAAGCCACAAAGATTCTTGAGGATATTATCAAGCGGATGGGAGAAGAGACCCCTGTGGATTTGACTGAATTCTATGTCCCAATGGTCAACCTGCAGATAAATGCAGGCAATCTTAATGAAGCTGAAAAATTTGCGGGTAAAATAGGAATAAATGATGCCGACTTAGCTCAGGAAGGTCCGGTGAAAGCTGCTTATCTGGAATTCCTTCAGATAGTTCTTGATTATGAACGGACAGGCGCTTTATCTCCGAGAAGGCTCTCCACATTAGCCCAATCAATGAGAAAAGTAAGCGATGACCTTCTGATGAAGAGACAGGAGCGTGATGAAGCCCTCGAAACTTCATACGATCTCAGTCGCAACAATTATGAACTGACCATAAAGCATCAGAGGTTATGGATCATAATATCATTTGCGATTCTGATAGTCGTATGTCTCTCGATCTTCTTCATTTATATTTATCGTCGCAGACGTCAAAAGCTCATAGAAGCGGAAGAACGCATCGATACCCTTGAAAACCTACTGAAATCCGCAAACAATCCTGCATCTGACGAGAAGCAAAGTCTTTTGAAGAAACTGCTTCTTAAGCAACTTGGAATAATCAAGACTTTCGTAGAATCTCCAACGTCCACCAATCAGGAGGCTCTTAGAAAAATCAGTAATATAGGGAATACCGGGACTCCGATTGACACACTGGTAAAATGGGAAGATCTATATTCAGTGATAGATGAGCTCTATGACAATTTCCATGCGAATCTGTGCAAAAACTATCCCGGGGTTTTCTCCGAAAGAGAAATACAGATTATTTCGCTTATACGTTCTGGATTCTCGACTAAAGAAATAGGGGTAATAATCCAACAGACATCCAACTCTATCTATGTAAGCAAAACATCCATCAGGAAAAAACTCGGATTACAGCCAAAAGAAGATTTTATGGATGTTCTGTCAAGCACTTCCAACCCTTCTTTTGATGCTTAAGACGACGGAATGGCCAATTAAGATTTATCAAGCATAGCGAGTGGTGACTATCAGCATATTACATATCGCGATTTAAGAGAATTTTATTATCGTTTAAGTAGGCCGTAAAAGCGATTTTCGGTCTAATTTTGCGGTAAATAAATTCTAAAATCATACGATATGAAAAAGTTATTGTTTCTACTTTTTGCAGCCTCAGGCATACTATCAGTTTATGCGCAAAAGGAACATCATCTCAAAGAAATAACGGTCGTAGCTTCCCGCACAACGAACAATGCCGGAGGCTATACGACCAATCTCCGAGGCGCTGATATTGCCAAGGGAAAAACTGCGGTTGATGTGCTTCCTTTCCTGCCTAATATTTCACGCGAAAACGGTAATTTTAAAATCAACGGACTTGCCGTGAGCGAAATCTATGTGAATGGAGTAAAGTTATCGGATCTTTCAGAACTCGACAACATCTCGGGTGAAATGATAGACAAAGTGCAGGTACAGTATCTTGCCGGCGCGGATCAGAACGCGGCAATGAGCGGAGGCACAATTAGAATCACTCTCCGGCGTCCGCCGGAAGGAGGCTACTACGGCAGCATTACTGCAAATGCAGACTGGTACCGTTCATGTGGGTTCGGCAACGAAGGACTGGGAAGCATGTTCAACTATCGTTACAAGAATCTAAGCGTGTATGACAATCTGTTTGTAGGCGCTTCCAAACTGGAAGAGAACGCCAAACAATGGCAGACCGGGCCGGATTTACAGACCTTTATTACTGAAACGACAAAATCGAAAGGATTTGATTTTCGCAACCGTCTCAGTCTGACACAACAATTTAATTCAGGTGCTCAACTTGGCGGAAGTTATCTTATTTCTATTTACCGGCCGAGGCCGACCTCACTTTCCTTATCGGACAATGTGGCTTCTGCAATAACCAAACGCATCAACACTATAGCTCAGGAAGGAACTCTGAAATTCTGTCTCCCGCTCACTAAAAAAGGTGCGTCCATGGAACTCACAGCTGATTATTTTAACCGAAGCAACAACGAACACGCCTATTACAACATGGAGAATGATATTACTGGCGCCACTTATGAGAGGACCAATCTCAATCTTTGGAAGTTCAAAGCGGATTTTATATATCCTCATAGCCGCAAACTTTCTTGGAAATTCGGGGCGTCCGCTCAATGGATTTCTTCAACGTTCAATCCATCAGCCACTCTCGAAGACGACCGCTTCAATGTAAGCGATATTCCCACCAAGACAACCGGCTTTACCCCTATTGTCTATACTGCCGCTCAGGGTATGTTTTGGAAACTGCGTTACAGTGCCGGCATAAACTGGCAACTCAATCGAATAAGCTACGAGAACATAGATGCCGATGTAAAGAACCATAATACCCAGTGGGCTATCAACCCCACAATACAGATTATGATGCCTTTCGGATCTAAAATGAATCATGCCCTGATGCTCAACTACAAAAGGACTTTGAGCGACATTCCATATTCGGCAATATCTTCTGTTATCAACTGGGATAACGCATACAGTTATACTGTGGGAAATCCCGACTTGAAAGCACAGTCTGCGGATATGATCATGGCCGCTTTGTCATTATTCCGAAACAAAATAAATATCACTGCTTTATATGCACATACGCATGACCGAATATATTGGGAAACTTTTCAAAGCACAGAAAATCCTGATGTATTCTATACCAGACCGGTTAATATCTCCGGTCAAGGTGTATGGGGCGTAGGAGCCGAATGGATAGAAGCCCCGTTGAAGTGGTGGAAATTCAAACTTTCCGGACGAGTTGAAATATCGCCGGAGAACACCGCCATTGACGGAATCCGTTATGGCAAAACCCGTTTCAAGGAGTACTACTATTTCAACAATAACTTTAGATTCTCAAATAGCTGGGGCGGCATGCTCAGTGTAAATTTCGAGCCAACATACCGGACTCTTGATCGCACATACCATGCTGTTTACAACATTAACGGACAGATTTATAAAACATTTCTGGACGGCAATCTTCAGATGGCTGTTGATTTCTCGCCTTTAGGCAACCGTCGTAAGCTTGACAGACAGGCTGCCTTGAACAAGATATCGTATAGATACACCACCCCGGTCCAGTATATCGGGCTCTCAATTACATGGAACTTGTCCGGCGGGAAAAAAGTAGATGTCGATGTCATTGACGGGATACAGGACTACCATGAAACCAAAGACAACAGATAGACCGGAAGCACCACGCAAAGTCCGATATTCTCAAAACGCTCAAGACTCAATCTTTTACGATCACTTATCATTCTGAATGAGAAAATCAATGCGGAACTTCAAACCAATTTTTCAAAATAATCAACAAAATATTTTTGAAAAAATTTTGGTGATATAAAAAATAGTCGTAACTTTGCAACCGCAATCGCAAAACAACATAGCGGTTCGGCTCCTTAGCTCAACTGAATAGAGCATCTGACTACGGATCAGAAGGTTACAGGTTTGAATCCTGTAGGAGTCACTTTTTAGACCTCTTTCCCAATCGGAAGAGGTTTTACATATTTAGGATTCACACAAAACACACCATTCTATATGACAAAAATATCACAAACACATGGCATATTGCCGCAAAATCGGTTTACACACTAATCGCTGTTACAAACAGGTGAAATAGTTGTCGCAAAAAAGTTAACACTTTTGATTGCTAATTATATAGTATTATCTTTGTAGGTACACCAACGCATAACGCACGATGAAGTTTAGGAAAAATATTACAATATTCTCTATAATTGCCTTTTTGGCAATCCTATTGATTATATGGTTCTGGATCATCGGAAGCACCCAAAACGACATGAGAAGCGAGCACCCTCTTGACATCGCCGAAAACTCCATTCCCATGACGGATATGCCTTTCTGTGCCGTTATGGTGCCTGGCTTAAAATTTAAGATCGATACCGGAGCCGACATCTCAAGCCTCTCGGATGAGGATGCCGAAAAATTAAAACAAATGGGCTATGAAGTCAAAACCTCATATAGACCCATCACCGGTCGCGACGGATACGGCAGATATATTTTTTCGCCCAAACGCTACACAGTAACGCTGCCTATGGGCGGTTACAAAGTGAGCAAAGACAGCCTTGGGAACTGTCGTTACACATATTCCGGACGCCCTGCAAACAAGATATTGAATGTCGATTTCGCGCCAACCGCCGACCAAGTCTCTTCCCTCGGGCTTGATTTCCTCAGAAAATACAAACTTGAATTTGATTTCAACGAAAAGGCGATAAAATTTCACGACACCATACCTGCGGACTATCAACATGTTTCAGACCTGCTTTGCAATGTCAGCATTAAAGATAAATTCTGGTCGGCAAAACGCCTCTACATAATACTCTCTATTAATCAAAGGCCTCAAATATACCAAATGGACACAGGCCTTCAGCGCACCGCCATCAAAATGCCGGAAGAAGAGATCAAACGAGCAAAACATATCCTGCGCGATGACTCCATATTCACAATGAGGCATTCCTATTCAGCCAAAGTGGATGACAAAGCCTGGGTCGAATTCGGAAATCGGTGCGGGACCAAAGCCGTTTATTACTACGACAATCAGGAGGATTCATATCAGATGAATCCATTGAACATGTTTGAACAAGACTTGGTGATCGATATCGAAGGCCAGGCTATCTATTTCCGCCCTTATCAGAAATAAAGTATTATATTCAGCCTCTCTTCCCGCTCAAAACTGATTCTGCAAGCAGCGATCGCTACTTGCAGAATCATGTATTTATAGGGGCGATCGGTTCTACCTTATATTTTTAATACTTCTCTCTCTACCATCCCGGGATCTTCTCATGTTTCCTGCGTACGGCCGATGACGGATTTGGTCAGTATAAGGTCTCGGAGTCTGAGAGCATCGGAAAGTTTCAGAGAATAAACAGTAACCGCTTCGGCATTAGTTGCAACACTGAGCGAAACGCGGTGGGTGAATGGCGTGAAGGGTGTACTCCGGATGCCGACCGATTCGATGTCACGGTATTTTATGTATTCATTTATAAGGGCAATATTTCCGCAATTAATTGCCACATAAGAATCGGCAAGCATAATACTGCTGTGTTTCCAAGCCAGCACGGAACGAATAGCTGAAATGACGATGTAAACCGACCCGATTATAGCTGAAGACATCCAATTGTGAGTAAAATATATCATCACCGTTATGACTGCAACTGCCAGAATAAGATTCGGGATGAATTTTCTCACCATAAGACCTCTACCCGATCTGGCCGAAAACAGCTCCGTGGGGGCATTTGCACCTCCGAGCCACCAGGAAAGCAACTGATCGCCGAGCATCGAACCGTAGATGCGTATATTATCTTCTTTCTTAGCGCCTGAGGCATTGTTTGCCTGATACAGTCGGACTGTCTGGCAACCGGCCAAAACTTCAAGTGGATTACGCTTGATCGATAGAATCGTGACCTTGTCGCGAGCAAAGCGGCATGTGAAACGAGAGACAAGTCCCGACTCAATCGTAAGCCGATCACCGGAAGGCGTGATGACCATGTTTCCATAGCGCAAAACGATTTTACCAGTCCACAGTATCATAACAATCATGTATATGACAGCAAAGAAGCATAGCCACTGCATTCCCGTCGGCATCACATCGCCGGCGTGGGTGTCGATATAGTCTAATATATGGCCCGTCGTGTCATCGTCAAACTGATTGATTTTGTCGATAACTGCCAATAATATGGCACCGAGTATGAGAAAACCTTTTAGATGATTCTGACAAACAGCACCTTTAATGATATTGTAATTGCTGATTCTCTGAGTGCCATCTTCGGGAATAAACGGTGGGGGTGCCATATCTTCCAACTTCATGCCAATACTTTCACCGCAACAAACAAGATCGAGCAACCTTTGCCAGTCACTTTCACTGAGAATCAGCTCAACCTCCTGCTTGTCGCTTGCGAGTGTGTCAAACGAGACTCCCCGCAGGTCAAAAATTCTGTAAAATAGGCCGCGATTTGTGCGAAGAGTATGCACTCGTGAGAGAGGAATATTTGTTGTCCGTTTTGTAGTAAGACCATGGGTAAAGACAAGCTGGTCGCCATCTATATGAAATTTTCTGAAATAGTATCTGACGAAAGCTACTGCTAATGACAACACGATAAGCGATGCCAGAGCTATCATCACTCTGAACAGAATGCCGACCGATGAATCATGATCGCTTTTGAACACCAGATATCCGATTCCAATGAAAACAGCGCCGAAGAGCTCTTTGAGCGATTTGACAAACAGGACAACGAACGCGCCGCCACCCATCCGTCGCGGAGTAGAGAAATCAGTCATTGGTGAGGTCGGCTTTATTAATTAGTAAAGATTTTAACCGCTCGGCCTTTTCATGTGACAGCCCGGGGATGGTGACACTGTTCATTGAGTCCTGCGAGCCGTTTATGACATCCAGATAATAAAGCTTGAAAATGCGGCTTACAGGATTCATGCGTATGCTAACTTGCTGGATTTTACTAAAGGGTATCGTTGTTACCGATTCAAAAAGTATGCCGGAACGGTAAGAAATATCCTTGTCGCGCAGAGCGTATCCCTTGAATGAATAGATTTTACGCATCATCGAAACATTGATTGCGAATGCGGCTGCCAATACAGATTCCGTAGCAATAAGAATTGCGATGGCATGGCCTGACACAAATTCCGGGATGAACAACGCCACAGCCATCAAGACAAAATAAATCAGTGTTATGCGGATAATAATCACTTTAATATAGGGACGCTCTATGTGTTCAAAGTGTAGTTCTTCTATTGGCTGAATGTCTTCCGGCCATATTTGACGGTTTGTCATACGATAGTTGGAGATTTGGGGGAAATGTGAATAAATGGTGTTAAAATAATGACAAAGATAATTAACATTGTTGAATGAAACCTATGCTCATCACAATAAAAATATTGCGCCTACACTTTTTTAACATTTCAACCGATATCTGCGCCGTTACCCCAAGACGCCAGCTACAATACGCAATCAAGGCCGCTCTTACGAACGGCCTTGATTGCGTAGCGGGACCGAGAATTGAACTCGGGACCTCCGGGTTATGAATCCGACGCTCTAACCAACTGAGCTATCCCGCCATTATTTCTGTTTTGCGGTGCAAAGTTAGTTGATTATTTCAAATGTGGCAAATTTTTCGCCACATTTTTATTCAAAAATTTATCCCAAAAAAATCTTGCTGTTGATTATCAGGCTATTTGTCGTTTGATTTCCGCTGTCCATTCAGAGATCTTTTTCGGTGTCAGATTTTCATGATTGACATTATCGATCACAAGCCCAACGGCATGCCCGTCACTGACTGCTTCCGATTTTGAGAAATCATAGCCGTCGGCATTATATTGGCCTATCATTGTGGCTCCGGTTTTAACAAGCTGTCCATACATCTGGCCGACTCCGTTACAGAAGGTGTCGGACATCGTCTCATCACCGCATCCGAATACGCCTACATACTTTCTGCCGAGATATATTTCGCCGACCCCATTGAGGAAATCCTGCATGTCATCCTGCAAGTCTCCGTCGCCCCAGGTGCTTGCTCCAAACAGAAGCACATCGTATGCACCGACCTCCGAAGGAGCGCTCTTTGTAACGTCATGCACATCCGCCTCTGCAACACCAAGAGTTTCGGCTATTTCCATAGCCACCTGTTCGGTCGTTCCGGTTGTCGAACCATAGAAAATACCTATACTTTTCATAATCTTAAATTATTGTCATTGAATCATGCGAAATATTTCGCTTACATTAAAAAAACAAAAAAACGTTACAATAGTTCAACCCTTGAGCCGCCGAAAACCCTTCCGTCAAACAGGAGAGACCATTCGATTATCAAAATTTGAATCATCACATTAATGATAATTCACAAAAGATTAAAAATAACATTAGGCATATTGCTTGAAATTATGTAATTTTGCACTCTGAAACTAACAATCACAATCAATAAATATCTCATGTCTGATAAAAGAGTAATAAAAACGGCGCTTGTCTCGGTTTTTCACAAAGATGGTCTTGACAACATCCTCAATATGCTTCATGCCCAAGGTGTAAAGTTCCTCTCAACCGGCGGAACTAAAAGTTTCATTGAAAATCTGGGCTATCCGTGTCAGGCAGTTGAAGATCTGACGAGCTATCCTTCAATTCTCGGAGGCCGGGTAAAGACTCTTCACCCGAAAGTGTTCGGCGGTATCCTTAACCGACGCGAAAACGAAGGTGACCGCGAACAGATCAAGCAGTATGAGATTCCGGAAATCGACCTCGTAATCGTTGACCTCTATCCCTTCGAGGCCACGGTTGCTTCGGGAGCATCCCACGAAGATATCATAGAAAAAATCGACATAGGCGGTATTTCTCTCATCCGCGCAGGTGCAAAGAATTACCGCGACGTCGTTATTGTAGCATCCAAAGCCCAATACACTCCCCTCGCCGAGATTCTCGGGAAGAACGGAGCGGAAACTACCCTTGAAGAACGTCTTTGGTTTGCGAAGGAAGCATTCAAGGTTTCTTCGGGATATGACACTCACATATTCAACTATTTTGACTCTCTCGACTCCGAAGCCCCCACGGCTTTCCGCGAAGCCTTTGACTCTAAGATGCACCTGCGTTACGGAGAGAATCCCCACCAGAAAGGTGCATTTTTCGGTGATTTCGAAAAGATGTTCACTCAGCTCCACGGCAAAGAGATTTCCTATAACAATCTTCTTGACATTGACGCTGCCGTCAGCCTGATATCTGAATTCACAGAACCTACATTTGCAATTCTTAAGCACAACAATGCCTGCGGCATCGCAACTCGTCCGACCATGCTCGAGGCCTGGAAAGCGGCTCTTGCTGGCGATCCGGTTTCGGCCTTTGGTGGCGTTCTTGTGGCCAACCGTGACATCGACGCAGCTACCGCTGAAGAAATCAACAAGATATTCCTCGAAGTCATAATAGCTCCATCTTATAGCGAAGAGGCTTACGCCATTCTCGCTCAGAAAAAGAATCGCATTATTCTTCGTCAGGAGATGCCGCTTGAAACAAAATTTCAGTTCAGAAGTGTACTGAACGGCACTCTGCTCCAGCAGAGAGACTTAAAGATCGAGACTCCTGCCGATCTGACTCCCGTGACAAAAGTACAGCCTACGGAAGCGCAGATTTCAGACCTCCTTTTCGCCAACAAAGTTGTTAAAAACAGCAAAAGCAACTCCATAGTACTCGCAAAAGGCTCCATGCTTCTCGCCTCGGGAGTTGGGCAGACCTCACGTGTTGACGCTCTGCGGCAGGCCATTGCCAAAGCTCAGTCATTCGGATTCGATCTCAATGGCGCCGTGATGGCCTCGGATGCCTTCTTCCCGTTTGCCGACTGCGTAGAGATTGCAGACAAAGCAGGGATCACAGCCGTCATACAACCCGGCGGTTCTATACGTGATCAGGAGACCATTGACTACTGCAATGCCCATGACATAGCCATGGTGACTACCGGCATCCGCCATTTCAAACATTAAACCACCCCATATCCACATCCCCTCATTAATCAACAGAAGAAATACATGGGACTTTTTTCATTCAATAAAGAAATTGCGATTGACCTTGGAACGGCCAACACAATCATAATCCACAATGACAAAATTGTCATCGATGAACCGTCCATAGTGGCCATCGAAGTAAGCACCGGAAAACCTATAGCTGTCGGTAAAGCGGCTCAGCAGATGCAAGGGAAGGAGAACGAAAAGATCCGTACAATCCGGCCTCTCCGTCAGGGTGTCATTGCTGACTTCAACGCAGCAGAAATGATGATTCGCGGTCTCGTGGGCAAAGCCAGCTCGAAAAACCGCTGGTTCAGCCCTTCCATGCGAATGGTCGTAGGCATTCCTTCCGGCTCTACTGAAGTCGAGATCCGCGCCGTACGCGACTCCTCCGAACATGCCGGCGGACGTGACGTCTATATGCTTTATGAGCCCATGGCTGCCGCACTTGGCATCGGCATCGACGTTGTCGCGCCTGAAGGCAACATGATTGTTGACATAGGCGGCGGAACGACCGAAATCGCCGTAATATCTCTCGGAGGCATAGTTTCCAACAAGAGCATCCAGATTGCAGGCGATGACCTGACCGCAGACATTCAGGAACACATGCGTAGAGTCCACAATGTACGCGTCGGGGAACGCACTGCCGAACTTATAAAGATGAATGTCGGATCAGCCCTTACGGAACTTGAAAATCCCCCCGAGGATTATATCGTACATGGCCCCAACGTCATGACGGCGCTTCCTATGGAAGTCCCCGTTTCCTATCAGGAGATTTCCCATTGCATCGAGAAGTCTATATCCAAGATTGAAGCTGCCGTACTTGCCGCCCTCGAGCAGACTCCCCCTGAACTTTATGCCGATATAGTCAAAAACGGCATATATCTGGCCGGAGGAGGCGCTCTGCTCCGCGGGCTTGACAAACGTCTGACCGACAAGATCGGAATTCAGTTCCACATCGCGGAAGATCCTCTTCTCGCGGTTGCCAAGGGAACCGGAGTAGCCCTTAAGAATATAGATAAATTCTCATTCCTTATTCGCTGATTTTTTATACTGTTAATCCGACAGTTCCTCTCAGCGGATAGGAGAGAGGTCATTCCGGTTACGCGACCCGTTACTGCATGACAGCGGATTCGGAGTGGCCTGATATTCGTTTTGCAACTTGTCGGTTTAAACGAATCTGCCCAGTGAACAATCTTATCTATTTTCTGATAAAGGCCCGACCGTGGATTTTATTTGCGGTCTATGTCATTATCAGCTGTTTTCTGCTCTTCAACAGCAATCCTTACCAACAATCGGTCTATCTGACCTCCGCCAATGAAGTCAGCACGAAAATATATAATACGGCAACGGGCATTACTTCATATTTCAGTCTGAGAGATATAAACGAGGATCTTCAGCGCCGCAACAGCGCGCTTGAGCTGGAAGTGCTCTCGCTCAAACAGCAGCTCCTCGAATTCAAGGATATGGAGTATGCTCAGGCCCATCCGGTAGATTCCGCTCTTCAACGCTACAACTTCATTCTCGCGCACGTGATCAACAATTCCGTTCATCGTCCCCACAATTACATAACCATCCAGAAAGGTTCCCTCGACGGCATCCAGCCCGACATGGGAGTTGTCGATCAAAACGGAGTCGTTGGAAAAGTCAATGTTGTTGGGCCGCACTCGGCAAGAATCATTTCCGTCCTTAACGACAACCTCAGAATCTCCTGCAAAGTCAAAAAGAGCAATACCCTCGGATCACTCGTGTGGGACGGCAATGACTACCGCGTAGCGCTCCTTGAAGAAATACCTCGCCATGCCACATTCGCAAAAGGCGACACTGTCATAACATCAGGCTACTCCACAAGCTTCCCCGAAGGAATTCCGGTCGGAACAATCGCAGGCGAGCTGAAGGGACATGATGACAACTTCCATACGCTCCGCGTGAAACTGTTCACTGATTTTTCCAAATTATCCACCGTCAGAATCGTTGTGGATAAAATGAGTCGGGAACTGGATGAAGTCGAAGCCGATTCCGAGACAGACACATCGGAAAAGAAATAGCAGATTGCCTCTCAACACAAAAAAACATCATGAACAAATCAACAATCCAACTTTCAGTCATCGCCCTGATCCTCGTAGTGGTACAGGTATTGGTCCTGAACAGGATATGTCTTTTTGGTGTTGCTGTGCCATTGGCCTTCATTTATGTTATTCTTAGATTGCCCTTGACTCTTTCGAAAGAATGGGTTTTCACTATTTCCTTCCTCATCGGCCTCGTCATCGATATTTTTTCTGATACAGGTGGCGTCAATGCACTCTCTTGCGTCATCATGTCGGCGCTGCGTCATCCGGTGCTTCACCTGTATTTTCCCAGAGAAGACGAGCACACGGAACTCATTCCGTCCATAGCATCCTTAGGGCTTATGATATATTTCAAATATGCCCTCACACTGACTACCATATACTGCATCCTTGCATTCAGCTTAGAAACGCTGTCATTATTCAATCCGTGGCATCTGATCGAGTGTATCGTTGCCAGCTCTGTGCTGACTACCGCTCTGCTTATCGGTATAGACAGTCTAACCTTACCCAGACGTGAGAAAAGATTATAATCTTGAAAAAAGAAAATATGTAATCGGCGGTTTTATCACTATAATTGTGATAATATATATCCTGCGTCTTCTGAATCTACAGGTTCTTGACAACAGATACAAAGACGATGCCGATTCCAACGCTTTCCTGCGCAAAGCCATTTACCCTTCGCGCGGGGTCATTTACGATCGCAAAGGCAATGTCGTTGTCTTCAACAAACCCGCCTACGACATCATGGTAATCCCGCGGGATATCCAGCCGTTCGACACGATTGATTTCTGCAATACGCTCGGCATCACACCGGAGCAGCTTATTGCCCGTTTTGCCGACATGAAGGACAAGAAAAAGAATCCCGGCTATTCCTCTTACTCCCCTCAGGTTCTCCTTTCTCATCTCGATGCACAGGATTATGGCAGGATGCAGGAAAAAATGTATCGTTTCCCCGGCTTTTTCATTCAGAAAAGGATTCTAAGAGAATATAATTATCATTGCGGAGCAAATATTCTCGGAAACATCCGTGAAGTATCGCCCGAGGATATCAAGCGTGATCCGTATTACAACCGCGGAGACTATACAGGTGACCTCGGGGTGGAAAAAAGCTACGAAAAACATCTCCGGGGCATCAAAGGCGAAGAAATTCTCATCCGCGATGCACGAGGTAAAATACAGGGGCGATATGAAAACGGCGCTCACGACAAGAAAGCCGTATCCGGGCGGAATCTCACTTTAGGCATCGACATAGAACTTCAGGAATATGCTGAAAAACTGCTTCATGGCAAACTCGGAGCAATCGTCGCCATTGAACCTGAAACCGGAGAGATTCTCGCACTCGCTACCGGACCCTCCTACGATCCGGCGATGCTTGTCGGGAAAAACCGCGGCAAGAATTACTCGACACTGCGTCAGGACCCTCTTACTCCCCTGCTCGACCGTTCTATTCAGGGAGCCTATCCTCCGGGATCCACTTTCAAGCCCGGGCAAGGTCTGATTCTGCTCCAGGAGGGAATTGTAACCCTTGATACCCGTTTCCCCTGCTACAGAGGATATGTTAACGCCGGCTTGCGCGTGGGTTGCCATCCCCATGCCGCACCGATCGCATTGAAACCGGCGTTGCAGACATCTTGTAATGCATATTTTTGCTGGGGGCTAAAAGCCATGCTTGACCGCAAAAAGAAATACGGCTCGACAGCCGAGGCTTTTGAAGTCTGGAAAAACCACTTGGTTGGCCTTGGCTATGGCTATCGTCTCGGCATTGATATTCCCGGTGAAAGCCGAGGCTTCATACCGAATGCCAATTTCTACAGCAAAATATTTGGAGAAGGCAGATGGTCCGCCAATTCCATAATCTCCGTTGCCATCGGTCAGGGTGAAATCCTGGCGACTCCTCTCCAGATAGCAAACCTTGGCGCAACAATTGCGAATCGCGGATGGTTCATCACTCCCCACGTGGTAAAATCCGTCGAGGACACTGTCATAGAAAAACAATATAAAGAAAAGCGTATCCCGAAAATCGACAGAAAACATTTCGAATCAGTTGCTGAAGGAATGCGCATGGCTGTTCTCGGCGGAACATGCCGCACAGCGAATCTTCCTGACATCGAAGTCTGCGGTAAAACCGGAACCGCGCAGAATCCTCACGGAAAAGATCACTCTGTTTTCCTCGGTTTCGCACCTTACAACAATCCTAAAATAGCAGTCTGTGTCTATATTGAGAATGCCGGCTACGGCGCTACTTTCGGTGTGCCGATCGGAAGTCTGATCATCGAAAAATATCTCAAGGGAGAGATCTCCGAATCGAGAAAATATATTGAAGAGAACATGCTGAACGCACGAACCATATCATCGAAATATGACGGCAAGGGAAAATAACATGTCTGTGTTCCGACACATTGACTGGATCACAGTGCTGATCTATCTCATACTTGTGATTGCAGGTGTATTCAGCATCTACGCCGCAAGCTACGACTTCGACAACGCGAGCCTCTTTGACGGAGGCGAATTTTCCGGCAAACAGATCCGCTGGATCGGGCTGTCGATGGCTCTTGTCGTTGTAATCCTCCTTTTTGATGCCCATATATTCGAGAGTTATGCCATTCCGATATATGTAGGGATATTATTGATCATGCTGGTGACTATATTTGTCGCGCCCGACATAAAAGGTTCCCGCTCCTGGCTCGTGTTCGGCCCTGTAAGTTTCCAGCCCGCTGAATTCGGCAAGTTCGCGACCGCGCTTGCATTGGCTAAACTGTTCAATTCCTACAATTTCAAACTGAATGCTTCAAAGAAAAACTACGCACTTGCGCTGGCTATAATATTTGTCCCCATTCTGTTGATCATTGCTCAGAGAGAAACCGGCTCGGCTTTGGCTTACATGGCTCTGTTCTTCGTTCTCTACCGCGAAGGAATGAGTGGAATGATTCTCTTGGCCGCTTTGTGCGCCGTCACTTTTTTTGTACTTGCAGTAAAATATACCGACACGCTTTTTCTCGGCCTACCCCTCGGTGAAGCTATGGTATTTATACTTATAATGCTTCTGATGGTAGCGATACTTGCAATCTACTGCAAACATCTGACTGCAGCGGGCAATGTGCTTATCTGGTTCGTCTCCACCGGCCTGATTGTAGGGATCCTTGAGATTTGTGGAGTACACATTCCGGGACTGTATTACTTCATTCCCGTTATACTCATAGCATGCGGCTATTGTGCTTTCCTTTCTCTACGAATCAAGAATTCGCGGCTTTTAATGACGATTTTTGCAGCTATTGCAGCCGTAACGTTCCTTTTTTCGGTAAATTACGCGTTCAACAACGTACTGATGCCTCATCAGCAGCAGCGAATTAAGGTGACACTCGGCATATCTGATGATCCCCTGGGCGCCGGCTATAACGTAAATCAGTCAAAAATAGCAATCGGATCAGGCGGATTTGCGGGTAAAGGATTCCTTAACGGAACACAGACCAAACTCAAGTATGTTCCTGAACAACATACCGATTTTATTTACTGCACGATTGGCGAAGAACAGGGATTTATCGGATCCAGCGCCGTGATACTGCTATTTCTGATTTTGATTCTCAGGGTTATCCATATAGCCGAACGCCAGCCAACCGCATTCGGACGAGTATATGGTTATTGCGTGGCATCTTATTTCCTGTTCCATCTCGCCATCAATATCGGAATGGTGATAGGTCTCTGTCCCGTGATAGGCATTCCTCTGCCGTTTTTCAGCTACGGAGGTTCATCGCTCTGGAGTTTCACAATTCTGCTTTTCATTCTCGTAAGAATTGATGCAGCCAGAAAAGAACATCATTCGTTCCGTTAAACCACGCGGGTAAAATATTGACGATTTTACTTTGCTGCACCGATTGCTTTTATTAATTTTGTAACATGTTGGAGAGTTTGCTCTACATAATGTTTTCCGGCTTCGTCATCGGAGTCTTTATTAGTGCGCCCATGGGCCCCATAGGCATGCTCGTGATTCAGCGCACTCTCAACAAAGGCCGTCTGGCCGCACTATATACCGGGGTTGGAGCTTCTCTGTCCGATATGCTCTACTGCCTTTTGTCCGGCCTCGGCCTCTCGCTTGTCACTGACTTTATAGAATCCAACCAATACGTGCTGCAGATAATCGGTTCGGCTGTGCTCATTGTCTATGGTCTCTATCTTTTTAAAAGCAATCCGTCAAGAGCCATCACTAAGTCACCTGAAATGCCCTCAAACTATTGGCGCGATTTTGCGACAGGATTCCTTTTCACTTTTTCAAATCCGCTCATACTTTTCTTTATAATCGGACTGTTCGCCAGATTCAACTTCATGTCGCCGGAATATCATTACTATCATTATATCCTCGGCTACCTGTCGATTGCCGGAGGAGCCCTTTGCTGGTGGTTCCTGATCACGTATTTCGTCAATAAAGTGAAAGGACACTTCAACGTCCGTTCCATGTGGCTGATCAATCGGGTCATGGCAAGTCTCCTGATAATCATGGCGGTCATCGGATCAATACATGCAGTTAAAAATATACTTCCATTGCAATAACAAACAGCTAAATACATTCCCATGAACAAACAAACACCTTCCCTTACGATTCCGTATATTCCTGAACTTGAAAACCTATCTCAGGAAGAGATCATCCACAAACTTGACAACTGCGGCGAACGGCGCAACATCGATTGCCTGAACTGGAAAGAGCAGTTCCCTTATAAACCACTTTCTACTGTTGCGGTCGCTCATTCGGGCAAAAACATATATATAGACTTTTTTGTCAGATGTAATTATCTTCGTGCCGTAAACTTCGAGAACAATTCTCCGGTTCATCAGGATTCTTGTGTTGAATTTTTTGTCAGTCCCAACGGAGAAACACCATATTATAATTTTGAATTCAACTGCATCGGTACAGCCCACGCCGCGTGCCGCATGAGTCGCCATGACGGAACACCTTTTACCGACGAGCAACTTGACAGAATCAAACGTTATCCCTCTTGCGGAACCCGGCCGTTCGAGGAGCTCGAAGGAATGTTCAGCTGGAACCTTCTTGTCGTCATACCTCTGGATCTGATGGGTGTAGAATATACAGGCAAGCCCATAGAAATGAAAGGCAACTTCTATAAATGCGCAGACTTGACTTCTGATCCGCATTTCCTGAGCTGGGCCCCCATCGATACGAAAGAACCGGACTTCCACAGACCGGAATTTTTCGGCAACATAACTTTGGCATAATCCGGCTCACATCTGAGCATCAAGTCTATACGTCAGACTTATAGGCAACACATATAAAAATTCTATTGAAAAATCTCGGAAAAGATTTTGTCAATAGAATTTTTTGTTGTAACTTTGCAATGCAAATGAGGAAGTTCGCTTCCCGCTGCAAAGTAAGGCGATTTAGTGTAGAGGCCTAGCACGCCACCCTCTCACGGTGGAGACCCGGGTTCGAGTCCCGGATTCGCTACTCAATCCAAGCAAAAGCGCTTCTCAGCAATCATGATGAAGCGCTTTTTTATATTTACCCCACTTGCCATGCCTTCGACAAAAGCTCCTCTTATTTCCATCATAACGGTAACATATAATGCTGCCGAAACTATCCCGACAACAATCGCATCTGTTGATAGCCAGACGTTCTCTGATTACGAGCATCTGATTATAGATGGAAAATCATCCGATTCCACTCTCTCTGTTATTTCCAACTCTCCTTCTGACAAGCGGAAAGTCCTGTCAGAAAGAGACAACGGAATATACGATGCGATGAACAAAGGTATCAGCATAGCGAAAGGCAAATATCTCCTGTTCCTTAATTCCGGAGACAGATTCCACTCCTCGAGGACTTTAGAGCAGATCGGCGACGCCATCCTGAAAAACGGATTTCCGGGGGTTATATACGGCCAGACAGACATCGTCGATAATGAAGGTAACTATATTGCAGCCCGTCATCTCACCGCTCCCGAAAATCTGACATATAAAAGTTTTGCAGGGGGAATGGTCGTGTGTCATCAGGCATTCATCGCCCTCGCTCGCCTTGCGCCTCTCTACAATCTGAAATACCGATATTCCGCCGATTTCGACTGGTGCATCCAATGTCTGCAGCATTCGCGTAAAAACGTCCTCATTCCCGACACTCTGATCGATTATCTTCAGGAGGGGGTGACAACGCGCAACCATCGCGCTTCACTGAAAGAACGCTTCAGGATAATGAGCCACTACTACGGATTCCTGCCGACTCTTGCAAGACACCTCTCATTCATTCCCCGCTATCTGAAACGGAAAAGATCTCATCTGAAACAATAATGGTTCTACTTAACACGACATTCTGCATCGCCCCGGCTGACCATCGGATTTTTCGCGACTGGGTTGACAGAGTCTATATTCCGGAAATAACCCGGCTTGAAAACCACGAGTGCAAGCTTCTGAAAATTGACGCTCCCGCGGAAGATTGCCTTTCCTTTGCCGTGCAGTTCGTTCTGGAGGACTCGGAGACCGCCGGAAAATGGCTTCAGGCCACTCAGCCGTCGCTTATTTCGCGCAGTTTCTCTAAGGAATTCGGCTTGTCACCTGAAAGGCTCCCTCACTTTTCCACCATCATGGAAATCCTATGAATATATCGCCGCTGAAATCCTTCGACAGAATAATACTTGGAATTGACCCGGGAACCAACTTCATGGGCTATGGCATTCTCGGGCTTGAAGGCAAAAAGCCACACACAATAGCACTCGGCGTCATCCATCTGCATAAGATTCCTGACCATTACATGCGATTGAACCGCATATATGAACGAGTGCTTGGGCTTGTCGAACAATATTTGCCGGACGAAATGGCGATTGAGGCCCCCTTTTTCGGAAAAAACGTACAGTCGATGCTTAAACTCGGACGCGCTCAAGGTGTTGCCATGGCAGCGGCACTTGCCAGAGAAGTGCCGATTACCGAATATGAACCGCGAAAAATAAAAATGGCGATAACCGGAAACGGAGCGGCCTCCAAAGAACAAGTGAAGGAAATGCTTAAAAGGATTCTTTCCCTTTCAGACCAGCAGATGCCCGGTGAACTTGACGCGAGCGACGCTCTTGCGGTGGCCCTCTGCCATTTCTATGAATCTTCAAAGCCGATACCCTCTACCGGAAGCAAATCCTGGAAAGATTTTATTGCAAAAAATCCTGACCGCGTGAAAGGATTATAGGAAGTTATCGTAATTTTTATTACCTTTGCCTACCGCCGTATTCCATGTAGCCATTAACGACACTGGATACTGACCTGATTCTTACCTTGAACATAAAACTCTTAAAACCATAAGAAAAATGTATAGATTTGACAAACGAATCGTCATAACCCTTGATGCCGGAGGAACCAATCTGGTTTTCGGGGCAATGCAATCTAATGAATTTATCATTGATCCGATCACTCTTCCGTCCAATTCCCATGATCTTGACCTCTGCCTCTCTACCATGGTCAGCGGATTCGAACAGGTTATCGCGAAACTCGATCAGAAACCGGTTGCCATCAGCTTCGCCTTCCCCGGGCCGGCCGATTATCCCCACGGCATTATCGGAGGCCATCTTCCCAACTTCCCTTCATTCCGCAACGGAGTGGCCCTCGGACCGTTTTTAGAAGAAAAATTCGGGATCCCCGTATTCATCAATAATGACGGCGACCTCTTCGCCTTCGGAGAGGCGATCGGAGGTGTGCTTCCGGAGATAAACTCCAAACTGGCCGAATTGGGAAGCACCAAGCGCTACACCAATCTGCTCGGCTATACTTTCGGCACAGGCTTCGGCATAGGCATGGTAATCGACAATCACCTTAACCGTGGAAACAACTCCTGCGTGGAAACATTCTGTCTCCCCCACAAGGACAATCCTGAGCTGATGGTGGAAGAAGGTGTTGCCATTCGCGCCATAAAACGCGTTTACGGCGAAGAGTCAGGCGATCTTACCCACACGTTTGAGCCTTACGACATCTGCATAATCGCCGAAGGCAAAAAAGCCGGAGACCGGCAGGCCGCCATTCGGGCTTTCGAAAAATTCGGCGAAGTCGCCGGCGACGCTATAGCTACAGCCATCACACTGACAGACTCCATCGTTGTGCTTGGAGGCGGATTATGCGGAGCTAAAAAATTCTTCATGCCCTCGCTCATGAAACAGCTTCGCGGACTTCTCCACACCGTCAAGGGTGAAGAGCTCGACCGCCTGCAAATGAAGCCTTTCGATCTGGATGACGATGACGAATTCGCCCAGTTTGCTCACGGAGCTGCCCGACTGATCAAAGTCTATGGCACGGAAAAAACCGTTGTATATGACCCGATGAAAGCAACCGGCGTTGCAATATCCAAACTCGGTGCAAGCAAAGCTATTTCTATAGGCGCTTATTCATTTGCTCTCTCAATGCTTGATGCTGCAGAATAAATCGTTCTTCCAAATAATCAAAATAAAATCCGGTGAGGAATTATCCTCGCCGGATTTTATTTTATTGATTTAATTCTTTACTCTGTCGTCGCATCGGTAAAAATAGTCACCATCGGACGGCAATACACCTCTTTAGAATTAGAAAAGTCATCCCCTGCTGTCAATCCTGAGTAACTATTTTCTTGAACTTTTCCAACTCTAAATTTAAGTGGGGTATTCACACCTGTATTAGAAAAAATATAAGGTTGGGTGGAACCTTCATAAAGTATATCATGCAACGCATTTATGCCATTTGATATCAGTACCTTATGAATATTAGACATATAAAATCTTTGATCCCAACACGGTATATACCACGTTGTTATATTAGAATTAGTTATTTTATTATTCTCTCTCCATTCTTTAAACGCCAACTCAAACGGAGACCCGGAAAGAGAGGAAAGAAGTTTATCGGTATTTGTATATCCGTTCCCTCCGGAAATTGCAGAAGCACTACCATTCAACGTCGCCAATAAAGGAGTATCTGAGATATTCTTAATAGCAACTCCGTAACCCTTAATTGATTTTCCGGCGTGTTCTTGATAATTACCCATAACATCACCTTGAAAAGCGCCATCAATAAAATACACAGCGACGGCTTTGGTTTTGTCTGTTGTGACATAACCGTTGGCATCAATTAGCGAACCGAGGACATAATTGGTATCGCCCTTCGTTTCTTCACCCGTATCATCCCCCGGATTTGGATCCGGGTCTGGATCTTGCTTTCCGGGATCGGGACTTTCATCACCGCCTCCATTAGCATCATTTGCCACCCATGAATTATCAACACTGACAGATATTGAAATGTCGCCATGAGTAATATCCGCAGTTATATTATAAATATGATTCGGATCTGCAGGGATACTATTAGCCGGAATAGTTATTGCTCGGGAATAACCATTGTCCCCCGAAAGATTGATTGTTATATCTCCGGCGGCATTTGTTTGATTCGCGGGACATAACATAAACGTAGTGAACCAAGCGCCTTCTGCCAATGGGTCGAACGATCCTTTGTTAAGTGTAATTTCACTGGTTCCCGATGCAGTTCCAGCAAGAACATTGTAACCCGACGCTGTCACATATTTGACTTCAATAGTGTTTGCGTCCGAAACGTTTTCACGATTCTTCGGAGAAAATACAATCTTTGAAACAGGTCTTTTCAAAGTCACACTTGCTCTTTTTTCTATTTTATCAAGTTTGCCGGCAAAAACTTCTAAAACAGCTGTTGAATTTACGGTAGCAAGGTCAAAGGTGGTAGATTTATAAGTTATATTTTTCAAATCCGAAGTGTTATAAACCTTCTCCACACCTGCCGTCGGCTGGTATTCAGCCCAGAAAATAGCTTTTACGGCGCCATTATCAATATTCTCACCGGTTATGGTAAAAGATGCTGATCCGGAGCTCATCGAAACTACAGACTGGGACCCGACAGTCTCACCCGCCTCATCTAATAATTGCATTATACACTTGAATTCATATCCTTCAATAGCAGGAACTCCTGAGGATTCGTCCGCACGGGAGGTTGCAGCCGAAGATGCATTCACGGTTATTACAAAATCATTAGATTGGGGTTGAGTATCCCAATCTGAGCTGCAGCTCAGCAAAAGCATGAAAAACGGCAACGTCAATAGTCGGTTCAGTTTCATGGTGATTAATTTAAATTGTTGATATTGTTGCGATAAGATTATCTGTTCACAAATATAAACAAATGTTTGCAATAAGAAAAATAATATCAGTAGTATTTTCAAAATAATTTTTTATTTCATTTTTTTCTCAAAAAATTTGGTCAGAATAAAAAAACATTATACCTTTGCACTCGTAAAACGAACACGGCATGAGAGCCAAATAAAAAAGGTTTTACAGACAGACTGTCTTGTGGTGTAATGGTAGCACGTCGGATTCTGGTTCCGCCTGTGAGGGTTCGAATCCTTCCAAGACAACTCAAAGAGCTGAGTCAACATTGACCCGGCTCTTTTTTATGTAGCATCTTTTCATTATCTTTGTTGTGCTATTGAACCCACCTCAAATCAACCCCTAAGATTACCGATGAAAAATAATATCATCTTTCTATTGACCATATCTCTCATCGCGCCTGCTTACACCTCTTGTCACACCCCAAAAAACGCCGAAAAGGATTTGGCTTCGAAAGTAAATCCATTCATAGGGACAGATTACACCGGCAACACTTATCCCGGCGCACAGGCTCCCTTCGGAATGGTCCAGTTGAGTCCTGACAACGGTCTCCCCGGCTGGGACAGAATAGCAGGATATTATTATCCCGACAGCACTATAGCCGGATTCAGCCATACGCACCTGTCAGGCACAGGAGCCGGAGACCTGTATGACATTTCATTCATGCCCGTCACTCTCCCCTACAAAGAAGCGCCCGAGCCGCTTGGAATTCACTCCCGTTTCCGTCATGAGACCGAGAATGCAGTTGCAGGCTACTATAAGGTAACGCTTGATGACTATGGAATAGACGTCGAACTCACTGCAACAGATCGCACAGGTCTGCAGAGATATACGTTTCCGGGCGGCGAAGCTGCCGTCATACTCAACCTGAAAAAGGCTATGAACTGGGATTCTACCGTCGGAGCAAAAATAAGCATTGTCGATTCTGTGACTATTGAGGGCTACCGGTTCTCCGACGGCTGGGCGCGGGACCAGAAAGTTTATTTCAGAAGCCGCTTTTCAAAGCCATGGAAATCCGCCGATTTCAACGCCGATTCCAGCATTGCACGCTTCAATTATCTGACCGGCAAAGGAGAGAAGCTGACAGTGACTACCGCTCTCTCAGGGGTAAGCCTCGAAGGAGCCAGACTTAACCTGCAACAGGAAGCGCCTCTTGACGAATTCGACCGATACAGAGAACAGACAAGAGCAAAATGGAACCGCGAACTCGGCAAAATAGAGATTCGCGGCGAAAACGCCGACAATATAACCAATTTCTATACCGCGCTTTACCGCACCATGATTGCGCCCACTCTGTTCGGAGACGTTGACGGAAAATATCGCGGGCCTGACAAGAATATTCATCAGGCAGACGGTTGGAACAATTATTCCACCTTCTCTCTCTGGGATACTTTCAGAGGTGCTCACCCGCTGCTGACCTACACGGAACCCAAGCGCGTCAACGACATGATCAAATCTTTCCTCGCTTTTTATGAGCAACATGGACGGTTACCCGTTTGGAACATGCAGGGAAGCGAAACCGACATGATGCTTGGCTACCATGCCGTACCGGTAATTGTCGATGCTTACCTGAAAGGCATTGGCAATTTCGACGCCGAGAAAGCGCTCGCTGCATGCGTCGCAACCGCAAACGATGACGATTATCGTGGTATAGGTCTTTATAAACGTCTCGGATATGTCCCCTTCGATATAAGAGATCCCTACAATAACGACGACTGGTCTCTTTCACGGACTCTCGAATATGCCTATGACGACCATTGCATAGCCGTGATGGCTGAAAAGATGGAAAAGAAAGAGATTGCTGAAGAATTCCGTAAACGATCCGGTAACTACCGCAATCTTTTCAACCGGGAAAACGGATTCATGCAACCGCGCGACTCATCCGGCTCATGGCAACCCGGCTTCACGCCTGATGAATACACTCCACACATCAGTGAAAGCAACGCATGGCATTATCTATGGTCGGTACAGCATGATATTCCCGGACTGATGAACCTCATGGGAAAAGATCGGTTCATGCAGCGCCTCGACAGCATGTTCACTTATACGCCGGCGTCCGATAAAGACCTCCCCATATTCTCCACAGGCATGATTGGACAATATGTTCATGGAAACGAGCCGTCACACCACGTCATATTTCTATATAACATGATAGGACAACCTTGGAAAACGGCATATTACGCGAGAAAAGTAATGACCGAACTCTACCGGAACAGCCCCGACGGACTTTGCGGCAACGAGGACTGCGGTCAGATGTCGGCATGGTATGTCCTGAATGCGTTAGGCTTTTATCCGGTCGATCCTATAAGCGGGCAATACGAAATCGGTTCGCCTCTTTTTAAAGAAGCTCGCATAAAGCTTGACAATGGGAAGATTTTCACCGTCAAGGCTCCCTCAGGTTCGGACAGAAACATCTATGTCAAGAGCGTAAAGATAAACGGGGTTCCCTACCATAAAAGCTACATAACCCATCGGCAGATAACGGATGGCTCGACCATAGAACTGGAAATGACGGATAAACCGGGCCACAAATGGTATTAATTCGGAGTTAAACCGTTTTAAATTAAAATGTATTTTTTGCAAATTCAATAATTATTGCTAACTTTGAATAAACAAACACGATAAATCAAAACATTCTATATGAAAAACGATTTCAGAAACTACGCAGTAAATCATCTCGGCATGAACGGGCTCGCGCTCGATCAATATGCCTCTCACATCACCTCAAGCTATATCAACCCCACCATAATTGAAGAGCGTCAGCTCAATGTTGCCCAGATGGACGTTTTCTCGCGTCTTATGATGGACCGTGTCATATTCCTCGGAACAGATGTCAATGATTACACGGCCAATGTCATTCAGGCACAGCTCCTCTATCTCGACTCAACTGACCCCGGTAAAGATGTCAGCATTTACATCAATTCTCCCGGCGGCTCCGTCTATGCCGGCCTCGGCATTTATGACACCATGCAGTATATTTCAAGTGATGTCAGCACAATATGCACCGGCATGGCCGCATCCATGGCCGCCGTTCTCCTCGTAGCGGGCGAAAAGGGAAAACGTTTCGCACTGAACCATTCAAGAGTGATGATTCACCAGCCTATGGGCGGCGCCCAGGGACAGGCCAGCGATATAGAGATCACAGCTCGCGAGATTCAGAAGCTCAAGAAAGAACTTTACACCATAATTGCAAATCATTCGGGACAACCTTTTGAAAAGGTTGAGCGTGACAGTGACCGCGACTACTGGATGACCGCACAGGAGGCCAAAGATTACGGAATGATAGACGACGTACTCATTAAGGCTAAACATTGACAGGATGGCTAAAAAAAGATCATCACAGGATTCCGGACAAACCGTCCGTTGTTCTTTCTGCGGCTGCCCGGCCGAAGGTGACAAGGTTTTTGTCCCGTCGGCCGACGGCTCCTCTTATATTTGCGAGGACTGCGTAAACACCATTGAGGAAGCGATCAAGGGATTTAAGAACACATCAGCCATCCCAGCGGGAGGAAAGACTCCGGATATGGATCTTGAAAAGATTCCCAAGCCGAAAGAGATATTCGATTTTCTGAACGGCTATGTCATTGGGCAGGAATCCGCTAAAAAATATCTCTCGGTAGCAGTTTATAACCACTATAAACGACTTGGGCAACCGAGTGACGACGAAACCGATATCGAGAAAAGCAATATTATAATGGTCGGGCCTACCGGCACCGGTAAGACTCTTCTTGCCAAAACCATCGCACGTCTTCTCGATGTCCCCTTCACAATAGTTGACGCCACGGTTCTGACGCAGGCCGGTTACGTAGGCGAAGATATCGAAAGCCTTCTGACCCGTCTTCTTCAAGTTGCCGACTATGACGTGGCAAAGGCCGAAAGAGGCATCGTGTTCATCGACGAGATAGACAAAATCGCACGTAAAGGCGACAACCCGTCAATCACACGCGACGTAAGCGGAGAAGGCGTACAGCAAGGACTCCTCAAACTGCTTGAAGGATCTGTTGTCAATGTGCCTCCCCAAGGGGGCCGCAAGCATCCTGAACAACGGATGATTCCCGTTGACACCAAGAATATTCTCTTCATTTGCGGCGGAGCATTCGACGGAATCGAGCGGAAGATCGCCCAGAGGCTCAACTCTCATGTGGTGGGTTACAGCAACACGGCCCGCAAAGGGGTTGACCGTGACAACTTCCTGCAGTATGTCGCGCCTCAAGACCTTAAATCGTTCGGACTGATCCCGGAAATAATCGGACGACTGCCGATCCTGACCCATCTCGAACCTCTTGACCGCGACGCGCTCAGAAGAGTGCTGACCGAGCCTAAAAACGCCATCACCCGCCAGTATGAGAAACTGTTCAGAATGGATGGCGTAGAACTTGTATTCACGCCCGAAGCCCTTGATCTTATTGTTGACAAAGCTATTGAATATAAACTCGGAGCGCGCGGTTTGCGTTCAATTGTCGAGACTGTCATGATGGACGCCATGTTCGAGCTTCCGTCATGTGAGGAAAAACATTTTGAAGTGACTGCCAACTATGCTCTCAAAAAACTCGAAGAAGCCAATTTCGAACTGAACAGACAGGACTAAACACCAATCATCATACTTTCCCACCTTATCCCCTCATCCATGGCTAATACCAAAGAACTAACAGCGGCTCTGAAACATTATTTCGGATTCGACACCTTCAAGGGCCATCAGGAAGCCATAATGCAAAGCCTTCTCGACGGTCACGACACATTTGTCCTTATGCCTACAGGCGGCGGCAAATCACTTTGCTATCAGCTTCCCTCCTTAATGATGGAAGGAACGGCAATAGTGATTTCGCCCCTGATAGCCCTAATGAAAAACCAGGTGGACGCCATGAGAAATTTCAGCGAAGATGACGGTATAGCCCATTTTCTGAATTCATCGCTTAACAAATCGGCCGTTGACAAAGTAAAGGCCGATATCATCTCCGGCCGCACGAAACTTCTGTATGTGGCGCCTGAATCGCTGACAAAGGAGGAATACATCGATTTCCTTAAAACGATCAAGATTTCCTTCTACGCTGTTGACGAAGCTCATTGTATCTCAGAATGGGGTCATGATTTCCGTCCTGAATACCGCCGGATACGTCCAATAATCAATGAGATAGGCAACTGCCCTGTCATAGCGCTCACAGCAACGGCCACACCCAAAGTCCAGCATGATATACAGAAAAATCTCGGAATGCTTGGCGCGAATGTCTTCAAATCATCCTTCAATCGAGAGAATCTTTTCTACGAGATACGCCCGAAGACAGCCAATACCGACAAAGAGATAATCCGCTTCATTAAAGGGATGGAAGGGAAATCTGGTATCATTTACTGCCTGAGCCGTAAGAAAGTCGAAGAACTCGCCGAGATGCTTGTTGTCAATCAGATCAAAGCGCTTCCCTACCACGCCGGAATGGATGGTCCCACCCGATCGGCCAATCAGGATGCTTTCCTTTATGAGAAAGTCGATGTTATCGTGGCTACGATAGCATTCGGAATGGGTATAGACAAACCTGATGTAAGGTTTGTCATTCACTATGACATGCCAAAATCGCTCGAAGGATACTATCAGGAAACCGGAAGGGCCGGCCGTGACGGAGGAGAAGGACGCTGCATTACATTCTATTCCGCCAAAGATCTGCAGAAAATGGAAAAATTCATCCAGAACAAACCCGTTGCAGAGCAGGAAATAGGGCGGCAGCTTCTTCTTGAGACGGCATCCTATGCGGAATCTTGCGTATGCCGCCGAAGGACTCTTCTTCACTATTTCGGAGAGGAATATCCCGAAGAAAATTGCGGCAACTGCGACAACTGTCTTAATCCGAAGAAAAAGGTGGAGGCCAAAGAGGATCTCTGTGCCATTCTGGAAGCCATTTCGATATTAAAGGAAAAATTCAGAGCTGATTACATTATTGATATTCTCCGCGGACGCAACACCAACGATGTCAAGAATTACAGGCATGAAAACCTCGAGATTTTCGGAAGTTGCAGAAACATCGACGCCCGACACCTGAACGCGGTTATCCGACAGGCTGTTATTGCCGGCTATATCGAACGCGACATAGAAAATTACGGACTCATGAAACTGACTCCGAAAGGAAAGGAGTTCCTTAACGACCCCGTTTCTTTCAAAATTGTCGAGGATGCTGTCTTCAATGACGAGGATTATGAAGCTGAATCCTTAAAGACAGCCGGAAGCTGCGCGGCGGACCAGGAATTGTTCGCAATCCTCAAGGACCTTCGACGGCAGGTCGCCAGAAGAAACAATCTGCCCCCCTATGTCATATTTCAGGATCCCTCTCTCGAAGCCATGGCCACAACCTACCCTATAACTGTTGAAGAGCTTGCCAACATTTCAGGCGTAGGATCAGGGAAGGCCAGACGATATGGAAAGGAATTCGTTGATGTGATAAAGCAGCACGTCGAGACCAACGAGATCGAACGTCCGGAGGACATGATTGTACGCACGGTCGCAAACCGCAGCAAGGTGAAGATTTCCATAATTCAGGCTATCGACCGGAAAATCCCTCTTGACGAACTTGCCCGTTCAAAAGGAATGTCTCTCGATGAGCTAATGTCCGAGATAGAAGGAATACTGAATTCCGGCACCAAAATAAATATAAGTTACTACATAGACGAACTTCTTGACGAGGAACAGCAGGACGATCTCTTCGACTATTTTCAGGAAAGCGAGGATGGTAATCTCGATAAAGCTTATGCGGAACTCGGCGACGAATATGGAGAAGATGAGATCAGACTGATGAAAATAAAATTCCTGTCTGACATGGGATATTAAATACAGACCACATTATATGTCACACCTCATAAAATATACCGACGTAGATATTCTAAGACAGGATATCAGAGTTTTGAAGCGCGTCAATCTGACCGTGGATCCTGGAGAGTTCATCTATATCACAGGAAAAGTAGGCAGTGGTAAAAGCTCTCTTCTCAAGACAATGTATGCCGAAGTGCCCGTTGCTGCCGGAACAGCTGAAGTAATGGGATATGATCTTGGAAATATAAAATCCGCCGAGATCCCTTTTCTGAGACGTCAGGTCGGTATTGTATTTCAGGATTTCCGTTTGCTGAATGACAGAAATATCTATGAGAACCTGAAATTTGTACTCGATGCTACAGGCTGGAAAGACAAAAACAGCATGAAAGAACGTATTGAGACGACCCTCCGTCAGATGGGAATGCTCAATAAAGGTTACAAAATGCCTTATGAACTGTCGGGAGGCGAACAGCAACGCGTGGTCATAGCCAGAGCGATGCTTAATGATCCCCAATTACTCATTGCCGATGAACCTACAGGGAATCTCGATCCTGTAACGGCAGCCCAGATAATGAAACGTCTTCAGGAAATCCAGCAACAAGGAACCACCGTCATTGTCGCGACCCATAATCTCGGCCTCATAGACCAGTTCCCCGGACGCGTGCTGAAATGCGCCGACCGGAGCATATCTGAATAAATCTTAAACCAAAGCTTTTTGCAGTCCATTGGCTAAACTTTTTATATCTTGGCACGTCTTAGAATTAAATAATCCACTAAGAAACACAGTAAGAACCCATAAACACACTCCCGGATCATGAAAAGAAAATTAATCTCAATTTCAGCATTGCTCCTTTGCAGTATTTTCGCTCTCACTCCGGTTGCCGATGCCCAAGTCCGCAGAGGTAATTCAGATCAGACACGGAATCACTCCACAATAAGACCGGGGCGCGGAGGAAACAACAACTCCAACATACGCCCGGGGCGCGGTGACGGGTTCCGTAACAACGACAACAAGCAGCGACCCTCGCGGCCCGACAATAGCTTCCGTCCAGGTAACAACAACGGGAACAATAACCGTCCAAATCACCCCGGTAACAACAATAATTTCCGCCCCGGTAACAACAACGGAAACAACAACCGTCCAAATCACCCCGGTAACAACAATAATTTCCGTCCCGGTAACAACAACGGAAACAACAACCGTCCAAATCACCCCGGTAACAACAACAATTTCCGTCCCGGCGACAACAATCACGGCAATCGTCCGCAATACCCGGGCAATAACCACTTTCGCCCGGGCAACAATCATAGGCCGAATCATCCTGAACCGATCTACCGTCCCGCTCCCTCTCGTCCCCTTCGTCCCGGCTACGGATACCGACCGGGGCCTAACCGTCCGGCATACATGAGACCGCCCATGCGTCCCGGCCGTCCTCCGATGAGGCCTTGGGTACGCCCCGTTCCGCCGCCCCATTGGCGTCCTTCCTACACCGGAAGTCTCATAGGCAATATACTCGGGCTCACCTTCGGAGTTGCAATAGGTTCAGCTCTTGACAACCTCTATTATAGCGGCTATAGCATAGACGGCTATATGAACAATCAGGTATATCTTACCGGGGTTAACCAATTTAACTCTTACTGGCCCGACGCGACACTCTATTTCGGAAACGGAGGTTTGATACGTTCCCAGTTCTTCAATCCTTCTTTTGGTTATGACACAAACCGATTTTACAGCGTATATTCGACTCTATGCGGAATGTACGGAGTGCCCGCCATTAACAACATGACCGGAACTGCTCTGAGTGCCACTTGGTTCGGACGCGGCGGTGATTATATCACCCTTCAGTATTCCCCTATGGTCTCCGGCAATTACAATTACTTCACGATTCTGACCATCGGTCGTTGACAACGGATCTATTTCCGCTTAATCAATATGGAAAAAGCCCGACATCGGGCTTTTTCTGTTTTTCTTCCATTATATACGATCAGACGGTTGCACCCAAAATCCAATTAACTTCAACACTCTTTCATCTCGTAAGACCAATACTCACAGGGATTCCATTGTCTCTTTAAGTTCCTGCTTGAGGAGCTTCTTGAATTCATTGCCTCTCCACCAGCTTGAGGACATCGAATCGACAGCTTTTTCAATGCGAGGCAGATAATCCCCGACAAGACCTGCATCATTTATATAAACGATTGTATCGTGCAGCAATCTTGCATAGCCGTTCTGTACAGAAGTTTTTATAATTTGGTCAGAGCCTACTTCACAAAAAGTCTCGACAGCGAAGGTCATGATCTCTGCTACAGGCTCCGCTCCAGGATTCAGAGAAGAAATATCCTTGATGAACCGACGTATTCTGGTTGAGCGGGATTTATTTCGGCCTTTGGAATTACGTGACATCTCCTTTTTTATTGACGAACGGCTTTTTTCGAGTTTCTTCTCTATGTCGGGCGACACAAAGAAATCAAGATATTCCCTTGCTTCCGACCGGGCGGCATACAGATCGAGAACCATTTCGCTGATCTGTTCGGCACTCATTTGGGAAAGCAATTTTTTTAACTGAGTCTTTGACATTTTTGTGAGAAAAGTAAAAGCGGCTGAATCTGGTGGTCCAGCCGCTTTTTATAATTAGTTATTCATTTATTCTCATTATTTTACGCTGTCAGTCGCAACCGAATCGGCTTTCACGACTGAAGCGTTTTCCTTTGCAGCCGCTTCTTTTGCCGCTTCACTGCCGGGAACCAACCAGCGGTCAAGCCAGCGGAAGAACACACGCTGCCACATTACCGAGTTCTGAGGCTTGAGAATCCAATGGTTCTCGTCAGGGAAAATAAGCATTTCTGCAGGGACACCGCGAAGCACCGCAGCATTGAAAGCCATCATACCTTGCGAAGCAAGAATACGGAAATCATATTCTCCGTGAGTGATAAGAATCGGCGTATCCCATTTGTCCACGAATCGATGGGGTGAGTTGGCGTACGAACGCTGTGCGGCCTCATTGTCTTTAGCCCAGAACGGGCCACCTAAATCCCAGTCGGCAAACCACATTTCCTCCGTCTCGAGATACTGCGCCTCCGTGTTGAAAATACCCGCATGGGCTATGAAAGCCGCGAACCTGCCTTCATGGTGTCCGGCAAGCCAATAAACCGAAAATCCGCCATAACTTGCTCCGACAGCACCAATATGATCAGCGTCGATATACGGCTCTTTCTTCATGTCATCTACGGCGCTGAAATAATCTCTCATATTCTGACCACCGTAATCTTTCGATATCTGTGCGTTCCATTCTGTGCCGAAGCCGGGAAGACCGCGACGGTTAGGAGCAATGACTATATATCCGTGTGACGCCATAAGCGCGAAGTTCCAGCGGAAACTCCAGAACTGGCTGACAGCCTGCTGAGGACCGCCCTGACAGTAGAGAATGGCCGGATACTTCTTGGTCTTGTCGAATTTCGGAGGATACACGACCCAAGTCGTCATTAATTTTCCGTCGGTAGTGGGAACCATACGTTTTTCAACAGTCGGCATATCGAGAGATGCCAGCAATTCCGTATTGACATTCGATATTTGTTTTACCTCGTTGCCTTTGACGGCTACAACCTCGTTAGGCGCGATCATTGAGTGTCTCATCGAAAGCAATGTCGTTTCATCGACCGGGCATAATGACGCGTAATCGCAGACTCCGTTGGCGACCTCCTTAACTTCTTTTGTGGCGATATCAATGGAGAAAATGGGAGTAACGCCATCTTTCGGAGCTATGAAATATATTGATTTCCCGTTGGGATTCCATGCGATGGCGTCGGCCGTATAATCCCAGTCTGTTGTGAGATCGGTCTTGCTTCCATCAGCCACATTCATGATGAAAATACGGTTTTTGTCGCTTTCATAACCGTCATGCTCCATCGAGAGCCACGCTACATATTTTCCATCGGGAGAATATGCGGGATTTGTATCATAACCCATCATTCCCTCTGTCAGGTTAATAGTTTTTTTCGTAGCGATGTCATATTGATAGAGATCGGAATTCGTGGACTGGGCATAAGCTTTGCCTGTCTTCTTTCGCGACACATAGATTAGCTTTGATCCATCCGGTGACCATGCAAACGATTCGATTCCTCCAAAAGGTTTCATCGGAGCTTCATAGGGCTCGTCAGCCATAATGTCGGTCACTCCGCTGACTTCCGAACCGTTGAAATCACCGACCAAGGGATGAGGAATTTCAGTAACCCATTCATCCCAATGTTTATACATTATGTCGTCGAAAACTCGGCCAGTAGCTTTGGGGAGATCAGGATAAATGTCCTGTGCCGTGCGGTTGTATTTCACCGTTCCAATCATAACAACCTTCTTCTCGTCAGGCGAGAATAAAAATCCCTGAATTCCGTTCTCGACATTGCTGACCGCCTTACGTCCCGAGCCGTCGGCATTCATTATCCACAGCTGAGGCTTCTCGTCAACAGGACTTATGAATGCAATCTTCTTGCCACCGTCGATCCATGTATAGCCGTTCTCACTGTCGGGCGTTTTTGTAATTCGTTTGTTGTCTGATCCGTCAAGATTCATGACATAGAGATCAAGATTGCTCTTGTTCTGCTCAACGCTTTCATAGCTGACACCATAGAGGATCTTGGTTCGGTCAGGAGAGATCTGAGGATCACTGACTCGCCCGAGTGCCTCAAGAGCTTCTACGGTGAATTCTCCGGTCTCGGACTTAAAATCAGGCTTATCTATAATATCCTGACTGTCAGAACCTCCACTTGAGCACGCGCCTACTATTAAGGCCGATGAAATCATAAGTGCGGATTTTAGTTGATGTAACATATTGTTATGTGTTTGATAAATGATTGATTTACTACTCACAAAGTTAATATTTTTTCTTTCTACGCAAAGAATTATCCTGTCCTTTATTCGCATCACGCCTATAAACCGGATATAGCTGAGAGATCAGATCGACACGGTTCATGCGCTTGAGCGACGCTATTATATCCCTCCGGTTTTGGGGATCATACCAGAAAAAGTATTTTCTCTGAGCATTTTTTTCTTCAGGCGAAATTGCTGTAAATATGCGTTCGCCTGTATAGGGATGATAGCCGGTATAATATATTTCTGTCGCGACAGTCATGGGTGTCGGAGTAAAATCCTGAACCTGCTCGAGATGAAAATTCAGGTTCCTCGTAGTGACGGCCAGTTCTGCCATATCCTCCTCATGACAGCCGGGATGGCTTGATATAAAATATGGAATCAATTGCTGCTTCAATCCGCATTCACGGTTGACTTCATCAAATAATTTCTTGAAATCATAAAAAAGATTGAATGACGGTTTTCTCATTACCGTCAACACCTTATCGGATGTGTGTTCCGGCGCTACCTTCAGACGTCCCGAAACATGCTTCTCAATCAGCTCTCTGTTATACCGGCGGTTCGTACGGTCGATTTCAGAGTTGCCGGTCGGATGCATCGAAAGATCATAGCGAACACCGCTTCCGATGAACGATTTTTTTATTCCGGGAAGAGAGTCAACGGAATGATATATATCCAGCAAAGGGCCATGATCCGTATTCAGATTGGGACATGGCACTGGATGGAGACACGAGGGCTTCATACATTTCTTGCATATCTCCGTATTTTTTCCACACATGCCGTACATATTGGCGGAAGGGCCTCCCAGATCGGAAATATATCCTTTGAAATCATCCATTGCGGTGATCTGACGCACTTCTTTCAGAATCGACTCCCGACTGCGCGAAGCGATGAATTTACCCTGATGGGCGGAAATAGTACAGAAAGCGCAACCTCCGAAACAACCGCGATGCATATTGACCGAATGACGGATCATATCGTATGCGGGAATATGTTTTCCCTTATAACGCGGATGGGGATAACGCATATAAGGGAGATCAAACGAAGCATCTATTTCTCCGGTCGTCATAGGCGGATGCATCGGATTGACTCTAACCGCCTTGTCTCCGTGACGTTGCCAGAGTACAGCACCCGCATAACGATTGCTTTGCTGTTCAATATGCTTGAAATTCTGCGATTGCTTGCGTTTGTCTTCCAGACACTCCTCAAAGGGATGCAATATGATATTGTTCTCGTCTTCAACAGGGATCGCCGTAGCCGGTAACAGAGAGGCGACCTGCATAAGCGATCGCAGTTCATCGACAGATGCACCATCGGAGAGTCTGCGAGCTATTTCAACCATAGTCTTTTCCCCCATTCCGTAACTCAGAATATCCATCGGAGCATCAATGAGAATTGATGGTCTGAGCCTGTCTTCCCAATAATCGTAATGGGAAAGGCGTCTCAATGAAGCCTCTATACCGCCCGCCACAACAGGAGTACCGGGATAGAGTTCTTTCAGTATTCGGGAATAGACTATCGTAGGATAATCGGGTCGCGCCCCGTGTCGGCCGCCTGGAGTATATGCGTCATCGCTTCTCCGGCGCCGTGCGGCGGTATAATGGTTTACCATGGAATCCATGGCTCCGGCAGAGACTCCGAAGAAAAGACGCGGGGCGCCGAATTTTCTGAAATCGCGCAAATCGTCCTGCCAGTTCGGTTGGGGTACAATTGCGACGTTATAGCCCGCGGCCTGTAACGTCCGTCCTATCACGGCAGCCCCGAAAGAGGGATGATCAACATAAGCATCTCCGGAAAAAATCACGACATCCACATGATCCCATCCAAGTAACTTCATCTCTTTCACAGAAGTAGGCAGGAAGAGACGTGTATTGTATCTTTCAGGCAATCCCATCAGCTTATTTCCTTTAATCTTTCTTCAAGTTTCAAAACTTCGTCACGCAACTGGGCGGCTTCCATGAACTGCATTTTCTTAGCCGCCTCAACCATGGCCATGCGTCGGGCAGTAATCGTGCGCATCAGTTCATCCCTGTTCATATATGGAACGACCGGATCCGCCGCCAGATCGACTTTTGTGGAGAATTCATTATCATAGATGGCTGTAGTTTTCATCTCCCGGCGAGCCTCTCTGGTAGCTTTGACCGGCTTCTTAGCCGAGCCCTTGCGCACGGCTTCTTCCGTCGTTTCTTCGGAAGAATCGACTCCGATTATCCGGTTGCGGGCTTTCACGATGGCCTGAGGTGTGATTCCATGTTCCTCGTTGTAGGCCAACTGAATTGACCGACGGCGCTCAGTTTCGTCTATGGTAAGCTGCATGCTGTCGGTTATCTTATCGGCATACATGATTACCGTTCCGTTAAGATTTCGTGCGGCACGCCCTACGGTCTGAGTCAACGACCGGTGTGACCTCAGGAACCCTTCCTTATCCGCATCAAGTATCGCCACAAGCGATACTTCAGGAAGGTCAAGTCCTTCACGCAGAAGATTGACACCGATAAGGACGTCATAGACTCCGGCTCTCAGATCGTCGAGGATGCGTATTCTGTCCAGCGTCTCTACATCGCTGTGAATGTAGGCTGCCTTGATCCTGAGTTTTGTAAGATAATCGTTAAGTTCCTCGGCCATGCGTTTTGTGAGAGTGGTAACGAGCACTCTCTCGTCACGGTCAACCCTCAGGGCTATCTCTTCCATCAGATTGTCTATCTGATTTATCGAAGGACGCACCTCTATTTTTGGATCGAGAAGACCGGTGGGACGAATGATCTGTTCCACGACTACTCCCTCACTCCGTTGAAGTTCATAATCGGCTGGTGTCGCGCTGACATAGAGCACCTGAGGTGTCAGGCGTTCGAATTCCTCGAATTTCAGCGGACGGTTGTCGAGAGCCGCCGGCAAACGGAAACCGTATTCCACGAGATTCATCTTCCTTGAAAGGTCTCCGCCATACATCGCTCTTACCTGAGGAATGGTGACATGACTCTCGTCTATGATAAGCAAAAAATCCTTAGGGAAATAATCCAGCAGACAGAATGGTCTCATTCCGGGCTGACGGCCGTCGAAATATCTGCTGTAGTTTTCTATTCCCGAACAATGGCCCACCTCACGCATCATCTCAATATCGTATGTGACACGTTCCTGCAACCGGCGCGCCTCAAGTTCCCTGTCTTCCCGTTGGAAAAATTCGACTTGCTGGCCGAGATCAAGTTCGATCTGCGCCAGTCCTGAGGCCATTCTCTGCGGAGATGTGACAAAGATGTTAGCCGGAAAAATCTTGAATGCATCATGCTGGCCCAGCGTGACATAATCCGTTGGATAGAAAGTAGCGATCGATTCTATCTCGTCGCCCCAGAATACCACGCGGACAACTATTTCCTCGTAAGCCAGATAAATATCCACCGTATCTCCTTTCACTCGGAAAGTTCCACGCGTGAAATTTATCTCATTACGCGCATACAGGGCTCCTACAAGCTCTCGCAGAAAAACGTTTCTCGCAATCTTCTGTCCGACATGGATGTCTATGACATTGGAATTGAAATCTTCCGGATTGCCCATTCCGTAGAGACATGAGACAGAGCTGACCACGACGATATCTTTTCTTCCTGAAAGCAACGCGGATGTTGTAGCCAGACGCAACTTATCTATCTCATCGTTTATCATCAGATCCTTCTCGATATATTTATCGACCGAAGGTATGTAAGCCTCGGGCTGATAATAATCGTAATAGGAAACAAAATATTGGATTGAATTTTCAGGAAAGAAATTCTTGAATTCGCCATATAACTGTGCTGCAAGCGTCTTGTTATGGCTTAGTATCAGTGTAGGCTTTTTAACCTCCTTGATGACATTCGCCATAGTGAAGGTTTTCCCGGAGCCGGTCACACCGAGCAAAGTCTGCGCAGCGACTCCTTCCTTGATGCCGGCGCTCAGCTGGGCTATGGCCTGAGGCTGATCACCTGTTGGTTTGTATTCAGATGAAAGTTTAAAATCCATAACTTACAAAGTTAATACTTTTTTATGACATATCAGCCTGTGTTTTTGTTTCGCTCCGGCCAACTATTGCTAAATTTCGAAAAAAACGATTAATTTGAATCCATTATGCAATAATAGCTTCGGGATTATAACATAAATACAGATTTTTTTGTAACTTTGCCAAATAATTAACCGGAAAAACTATTACCCATTATTTCAAGAACAATGAAACATCTTGACACTCTTTTGGCAGAAAAACTTCTGAAAATAAGCGCTATCAAACTTCAGCCCGAACATCCTTTCACATGGGCTTCCGGCTGGAACTCTCCAATATATACAGACAACCGCAAAACCCTTTCCTATCCCGACGTCCGCAGTTTCATCAAAGTTGAGATGTGCCGTCTGATCATGGAAAATTTCGATCGCCCCGACGCTATAGCCGGTGTGGCAACCGGAGCCATCGCTATGGGCGCGCTCGTAGCTGACACAATGGGTCTCCCTTACGTTTATGTCCGTTCAACGCCCAAGGACCATGGTCTCGAAAATCTTATCGAAGGTAATCTTAAACCCGGCCAGCGTGTTGTCGTGATCGAAGACCTCATTTCTACCGGCGGCAGCTCCCTCAAGGCAGTCGAGGCTATCCGCGCTGCGGGATGCGAGGTTGTCGGAATGGCGGCTATCTTCACTTATGAATTCCCGATTGCTGTCAAACGCTTCAAAGATGCGAATGTTGAAGTATGCACTCTGTCGAACTACAACTCGATGCTTGAAGCCGCTCTGAAAGCCGATTATGTACATAAAGACGACATCGAAACGCTTAAAGAATGGCGACGTGATCCAGCCAACTGGACCGGAAAATAATTAATGATCAAAAGAAATTTCCCCATTCCTTATAATATCCCGTAATGGCAAAATATTCCGGAAAACCGGTAGTGGTAAATCACCCGGCCGAAGAAGTATATAATAGGCTTTCCGACCTGAGCTCCTTTCAGCAAAGGCTTGAGACTCTTCCGCCGGAAGCGCGCGAAAAGCTCGGTGATGTACGTTTTACAGCAGACAGCATAATTATCACGGCTCCCGCAGTTGGAGAAATGAAATTTGTTGTCAGTGAACGCACGCCTTTTTCCAGACTTGGATTCGCAGCCGAAAACTCTCCTGTTCCATTTGCGATCAAAATCGACATGAAACCAATGTCCGACACCTCCACAGAAGTGATGGCGACTATAGATGTGGACATTCCTGTCATGCTTAAGCCTCTTGTTGGCGGTAAAATGCAGGAAGCCGCTGATAAATTCAGCGAAATGTTATCCACACTTTTTGCGTCATAATCATTCGGGCAGTCTCTCCACCATGCACTTTTCCCTCTCATCCCTGCGTATTGCTGCATGCACAATGGCTCTTTCGGTCATCTGTGCATGCAGTTCTGTTGATGACGACAGAATTCCTCCGGCCAACGTAAACCTCATATTTTCTACTGTCGGTGACTGGGACACTTATGGTGTTTCAGGTGCTGGTCAGTACCGGATTTTCATTGCGTCACAACGCATTCCTTCCGGATTTCCCTATAAAGGATCGGAAGGGACCGGTTACGGAGGCCTCCTTCTATTAATGGATCCAATGGGACAACCGGTGGTGTTTGACCTGGCATGCCCATTCTGTGCGCCTCAGCTCCAAAGGATATCGCTCGATTCCGATGCCACGGAAGCAGGTATCTTCCGCTGCGGAAAATGCGGCAGCACTTATGATGTATATGCCGCCGGCACACCACGCTCCGGACCGGCCTTAACAGAAAAATACGGACTCCAGCGTTACAGAATATCTATACCGGGAACTTCACCTTATGCGGTGATTGGACGATAAAACTTGCATATTGCAAAAAAAATATTTACCTTTGCCCCCGATAAACCTCCTTCGGTTTTCATCCACAGACTAAACATCAGGCTCGAATGGTGGAATGGTAGACACGAAGGACTTAAAATCCTTTGGCCATTGCGGCCATGCGGGTTCGAGTCCCGCTTCGAGCACCAGAAAAGCAGCGATTATCCGATAGGATCGATCGCTGCTTTTCCATATATTCTTTACTTCTACAAGGAGTCCCCTATTTTCGAAATGGAATAGGCAATATGCAATAGACCGGAACAGCTGTGCCCGAAATACGTCCGGCTTTCCACGCAGGCATATTGCGGATGATTCGAACTGCCTCACGATCTATGCTTTCTTCGACACCTCTGAGCACCTCTATATTATTTATAGAGCCGTTGGGCATGACAATGAACGCGCACAATACCCGGCCTTCGATTCCTGCCTTGTAAGCTTCCCGCGGATAACGGCGCTCTTTGTTTATATAACGCATCATGGCATTGTCGCCACCTGGAAATTCGGGCTGTTCATCCACCGCATCGGCCACGTACGCTTCAAATGCCACTGTTGATGTGGTGCGCGAATAAAAAGAGACTTTACATCGCTGTTGAGCTACAGTCGCAAAAGAGACTGCCACGGTCAGAAATGCGAATGATAATATGCGATGAGTTAAAGTATTCATATAAATTTAAGGAACGTGAGGTGATGTTTTTAACAATTGTTGCACATCAATGGTTTCTGCAGCAAATATATATCGCGCCAGCCATTCAGCCAAAAAATGAATATGTAATTTGAGAATGATTATTATTGTTTTAAATTTGTTGACATTTTTCTCTTGGGAGGGCTCTTTATTTAACAATTACAAGTCAATATGTTAACGGTGACTTGTCAAAAACTTTAACAATATCAGACGCCGATTATCGTTATTAGTTTGTAACTTTGCATCCAGATGATCAAACAGACACATACAAGTTCCCTGATCGCGACTGTTATCCTGACAGTCTCATTCTTGTATAGTGCAGTTGCTAAAGCCGATTCTTCTCCGGCCTACAACTATCTGAACATTCCGTCCTCAACAAGAATTTACGGACTTGGAGGAATAAACATAACGACTGTTGATGACGACGTGAATGTCACGGACCAGAATCCGGCGCTGCTCGGCCCGGAATTCGGACGCCAGATTGCGTTGAACTATATGCGTTACATAGCCGGATCGAATTTTGCAGGGACAAGATTTTCTTCTCCGGCCGGCGAACATGGAGCATGGAGCGCCTCCGTCCAATATTACGGTTATGGTAAAATGGATTATACTGACGAAGATGGGAATCTCAACGGTGAATTCTCGCCAAAAGACATTACTTTCTCCGGAATGTATGCCCATGATTTCACGGACCGTCTGCGAGGAGGAATAAATCTCAAATTTCTTTATAGCTCCTATAGCGATTACACCGCTCTTGCCATAGCAACGGATCTTGGTATAAATTACTACGACCCGGAGTCGGATCTGTCTCTGTCGGCGGTTTTGGCCAATCTGGGGGGACAGATAAAAAGATTCGACAGCCGTTATGACCGCCTTCCGTTCGACATTCGCCTCGGATGGGCCCAGTCATTCGGTTCATTTCCGGTTCGCTTCTCTGTGACGGCATGGAATCTGACCAAATGGAAACTCCCCTATTACGAGACAGGTGACGGCTCCGGCGACGCAACGATAAAACTGAAAGATTCTTTCGGCTCCAATCTTATGCGGCATCTTGTATTCGCAGCCGATTTCATTCCCTCCGAAACCTTCAATATAGGAATAGGATACAATTACAAGACCCGGACCGATATGTCGGCCTATTCGCGCTCCATACTTTCGGGTCTTTCTCTTAGCGCCGGACTTAAAGTAAAAGCATTTGGAATTGGCATAGCGTTTGCACAGCCACATAACGGCGCCACGACATTCATGTTCAACCTTTCGACAAATCTCAGCGAATTATTATGACAGCAAATGAACGACCTCTTATAACAATAGCGATCGACGGATACTCTTCCTCAGGCAAAAGCACTATGGCAAAAAAACTTGCGCGTCAGATAGGCTACCGCTATATTGATTCGGGAGCCATGTATCGTGCTGTTGCCCTCTATGCACTGCGTCATGGCATGATCACCCGCGATGATTCCGTAAATGCCGATGCTCTCCAGAAAGCTCTGCCGGACATCAGGATAGATTTCAGGCTCGAAGATGGCGCCCAACACACCATCCTTAACGGAGAAGACGTTGAAAAAGAAATCCGCACTATGGAAGTCAGCCGGGTCGTCTCTCCTGTCGCCGCCCTCCCGGCCGTGCGCCACGCTCTTGTCAGAATGCAGCAGGAACTCGGCGCAAGCAAAGGGATAGTGATGGATGGCAGAGATATAGGGACAACGGTGTTTCCCGATGCCGAAATGAAAGTTTTTGTCAAAGCGTCTGCCGCCACTCGCGCACAGCGCAGGCTTGATGAACTGACGGCCCGCGGGGAAAAGGCCACCTTCGAGGAAGTCCTCGAAAATGTCGAACAGCGCGACCACATTGATGAGACTCGCGATGAGAGTCCACTACGTTGCGCCGAAGACGCGTCCGTGCTTGACAACTCATTTATGACTCCTGCTCAGCAGGATGAGTGGATTATGGACCTGTATAGCAAGACACTCTCATCTTTATGAACCTTCAGCGGGTCAAAATCGAAGTTGATGAAAGCTCCGGATTCTGCTTCGGAGTTACGGCAGCAATAAACAAAGCTGAAGCTGAACTTGCCGTTCACGGAAAGTTATATTGTCTTGGCGACATAGTCCATAATTCTGACGAGGTGAATCGCCTGCGTATGAAAGGTCTTGTGACCATCACACACGCCGATCTCGCCAAGCTCCATGATGTCAGTGTACTTCTGCGCGCCCATGGAGAACCGCCATCAACCTATGAGACGGCGCGTCGCAATAATATAAGGATCATCGATGCGACATGCCCCGTGGTCCTTCGGCTTCAGCAGAGAATAAAAGAGTCCTATAATTCTCCGGAAAGGCCCCAGATTGTAATATATGGCAAAGCTGGTCATGCTGAAGTCAACGGCCTCGTCGGACAGACCGAAGGGACTGCCACCGTCATTGATGACACTTCCGATCTTGATGGTATAGATTTCGACCGCCCCGTCGCATTATATTCACAGACGACCAAATCGCTCGATGGTTATAGGAATATCTGTGAGCGCTTCAATAAGCTGTCGCGCTCCGGAATTAGCTGCAATGACACCATTTGCCGTCAGGTTGCACACAGGGCCGAAGGATTGCGCCAATTCGCGGCGACCCATAGTGTCATACTTTTTGTAAGCGGCAAGAAAAGCAGCAACGGAAAGGTTCTGTATGCCCAGTGTTTAGAAGCGAATCCCCGAACCCACATGATCGCTGACCCGTCGGAAATCGATCCCTCATGGCTCCATGACGCGGGAAGCATAGGCGTTTGCGGGGCAACCTCGACACCCCGCTGGCTCATGGAGCTCGTCAAGGAACGAGCTGACGAAATGGTCAACTGACAATGGAGAATTTCGTTGCGATAGACGTGGAGACAGCTAATGGCAAACCGACGAGCATCTGTGCCGTTGGGGCCGTAAAAGTATTGAATGGCGCTATTTCGGATTCGTTCTATCGCCTCGTGCGGCCTGTGCCCAATTACTATTATTCCTATTTCACCGATGAAATCCACGGAATAGGGAGAAAGGACACCGACTCACAGCCGACATTCAACGAAATATTGCCCGAATTGCAGGATTTTATTGGTGACCTGCCGCTGGTTGCCCATAATAAAGCTTTTGACCAGAGATGTCTTAAAGCTGCCGCCAGAGAGTATGGATTGGAGTTCCCCGACAATGAATTCCATTGCACTCTGATTCGTGCACGCCGCACATTTCCCCGACAGCTTTGTCCTTCATTCTCGCTGCCCTTCCTCGCAGACTTTCTCGGAATCCCCTTTAACAATCATCACAATGCACTTGCCGATGCAGAGGCTTGTGCCAAAATAGCAATGACCATCTTATGAAACGGAAACTCTATTCGACCCTGCTTCTTTCCATGACTTCACTTGTTTTGTCGCTTTACGGCTGTTCAGGGTCGGAAAAATCTGACACGATCACTTATGATGTCACGGCCGATGTTTCAGTCCCGGAGAAAAAAAATCCATCCCAAGCAGCAAAAAAAACGCTCGATAAGCCGCAATTGCCCACGGAGAACGCTGATATCGACACCTCCTCCGAACCCTATATACTCGGGCGCGAACATGCTGTCAGATTACATTCCGATATATCCGACACAGAGCTGCGCGACGAACTTCTTGACATAAACGCCCGTATAACGAACATACGCAACCGGATAGGCAACGAAGCTGCCGAAAATTATATTGCAGGCCTCCGCGATTATCTCAAGGAGAATTCCGACACCTTATATATGGCTTTATTTTGAGTTTTTCATAAATACGCCATCATTCGGGATTTTTCATAGGATTTTTGGACAAAACTCTTTGCAGTTTCAAAAAAAACATCTAAATTTGCATCCGCAAACCCAACGGTACCTTGGCCGAGCGGTTAGGCAACGGTCTGCAAAACCGTGTACAGCAGTTCGATTCTGCTAGGTACCTCTAACGAGGCTGCGTTCAACGACGTAGCCTCGTTTCTTTTATCTCCTTACTGTTGGAAATAAAAAAATGACACACTCTTCTCAAGAGTGCGTCAACAGCTGCAAAATTACTATTTTTTTGCGAAATACACAACTCAACAAATAGAATGAAACATTTTGAACCGGGATATAATTGGAATAGTAATCGGTAGAATCTACATATCGTTTACTTTTACTCTTTTGATGGACATTATAATTACTTAGCCGGTAACTAATTGCAAAAACGACGCACTCTTGAGAAGAGAGCTTCACTCTAAACAATGCAATTCACTTTTCCTCAGTGCTGGAATTGCAACATATTGATCTTTCGAAAAGAACCTTTGTTTTAACGTGTTACTGCGGGAAACAAGGGGACTTGAACTGTATTCCTAGCTTTCGTTCCAATTAAAAATCTCCATTGACTGAACTGATTGACATAAAACCAATTAGCATTCAGACATTAGCGGATATTTTCCGATCGAAAGTCTCCGGCCTTTCATCTGCTTCGGCAAAAAACTATCGGATAGCGTTAGATTCGCTCCGCAATTATATGGCTGTGCAATATCCGCTGGCAAAAGAGATCGAGCTTGGCAACATTCAGGATTGGTGCGCGTCAATGTTGATCCGGGGCATAACCGTTAAGACACTCTCCCACTATATCGATTGCCTGCTGAGCATTCTGAGCTCCAAGGAATCAACAGAAGTTCCCCCGACATTGACTACCGGATTAAAACAATTAAAGGACCGGCTGCTCTCATATTCCGGTATAAAACCTTCAACCGTCAGCGATCGCGATTTCAAGCGACTCCTGAATGTCACGAAATCGGCCGACCGGCAGAAAGATTCCGACTCCGTGCTTACCGACCTTCTTCTCATCTCGCTTGCAAATGGCGCGATGCCACTTGATAAGGCCGCCCAGCTCAAACGCCCCGATATAGCATATCTTTCCGCCGAAAGCCAACGCATTGCCGACCGTCAGTCAGACCCGCGCAGAAAATATATCTTTCCTCTCGACCAGTCACTGAAAACGCCCAATCAGCTGAAACGCTATCTCAATAATGTGATGACGGACTTCCTGCGTTCTCGCAACCTGCCGGTCATTAATGGGTCAGCCGACGAATCCCTCAAGACCCTTTGGGCGTATGTGGCGCTTCAATGCGGCGCCTCACCCTCGGAAACTGTAGCCGCACTCGGGTGCTTTCCTGCCGGCATTCCCGCTCTCGGGCTTTGCGAAAGGAAGAATGACGCCGAGCCAATCCGGACTATGACCCTCGACGAAACTGTTGCCTCTGTGTTGACAGAAAATCCGGAGCGATGGTTTGCGATGCACATACGTTCAGGAATAAAAATCGATCAGGTGCGCGAACGCATCCTCGCTTCCGACGGCGATACGATAGCCCCAGAAATCTTCTATCCTCTTGAAGAGATAGCAAAGAAAACGGGCAATAAAATCACATACGTCCGTAAACCTGTCATCGGAGACATCGCGTTTTTTCGTTGCCGGACAACCGACATCGCCCCCCTCTTCAGCCGAATCGGCGATCTTGCATGGTGCTACCGCACCGGCTCCGGCCCCGACAGCACCTACGCCGTCATCCCCGCCTATGAAATGCGTGCCTTTCAGCTTGCCCTGGGGCAGTTCTCGGCTGGCAGCCGGATAGCGCCAATTGGAACCATTCCACTCCAACCTGGCGACAGAGTTGTCATACTGGGTGGAATGTTCGAAGGCAAAAGCGGTCACGTAATCCGAGCAAACACCGCCTCCAACTCCGACGGGGCAACCATATATCGCGTGATGTTTCCCGACTCCAACGGCTTCGAATGGCGCGTCGATATCGACTCCCGACTCATAGCCAACGCCTGATTCTCTGCCCCACACTCGGTTCATTCGCTAAGACATAAATCTGACAGCCTCATAACTGTGAGAGAACCACACTTCTCATCCCCTGCCGCACATCGCGGTTCCGATTTGAGTGCCCTTGACATGCTGCGTCTCCACGCTCGTCTGCTTATCCAGGACTTCCAACAGGCGGGAGCTTTCGAGCGCCCCGCGCCATCCTCCCCGCGTCTCGCCACATTACGCTCCGAAGGGCGCCGGTGGCTTGACGCCTTCGACACCCTCTCGCGCCGTCTCCCCTCCACCGCGCTCACCACAACCCTCCCCGCCGCCGACCTCCTCTCCCGCCTCACCCAAATTCCCCACCGCAGAAGAATTAGATAGGCATCTAAAAACTGAGACAACCGGCGTTAAATATCTAATACCCATATTTGAAGTATTATCCCATTTTATAGACAGTTCGATATAAAATATCTTATTCGATAAATTCCACGATATGAAAGGCATCGTACTTGCCGGCGGGTCCGGCACAAGACTTTACCCCATCACCAAAGGCGTCAGCAAACAGATGCTGCCAATATATGATAAGCCGATGATATATTATCCTATCTCAACTTTGATGTTAGCTGGCATTCGTGATATTCTCATCATTTCCACTCCTCGGGATTTACCAATGTTTGAAGACTTGCTCGGTGATGGCAGTAATTTTGGTGTTAAGTTTTCATATAAAGCTCAACCGTCACCCGATGGTTTGGCTCAGGCTTTTATTCTTGGCGAAGAGTTTATAGGCGATGATGCTGCATGTATGATTCTTGGTGATAATATTTTCCATGGTAGTTACTTCATTTCCAAATTAGAGACTGCGATAAAAGATGCTGAAGAGAAAGATGAAGCTACTGTGTTTGGATATTGGGTAAAAGACCCCGAAAGATATGGTGTCGCAGAATTCGATGCTAACGGAAAATGTATTTCAATTGAGGAAAAACCTGAACATCCTAAATCTAATCACGCAGTCGTAGGGCTTTACTTTTATCCAAATTCCGTTGTCCAAAAGGCAAAAGAAATCAGACCATCTGCGCGTGGTGAACTGGAAATAACTACATTGAATCAGTCCTACCTTGAAGAAGGTAAACTCAATATTCAGCTTCTTGGAAGAGGATTCGCATGGCTTGATACCGGCACACACGAATCATTGGCCGATGCATCCAATTACATTGAGACTATTGAGAAACGTCAGGGACTTAAAGTCGCATGTCTCGAAGGAATTGCTTATCGCAAAGGTTGGATATCTGAAGAGAAAATGAGGGAAATCGCGGCTCCGATGCTTAAAAATCAATATGGTCGGTATCTCCTCCAAGTAATTGATGAGGTCAATCGTAAACGATCAAAGAAAAATTCATGATGCGTAATATACTTATCACCGGCGGTGCCGGTTTCATTGGCTCACATGTTGTGCGCCTGTTTGTCAACAAATATCCCGAATACAATATTGTCAACCTTGACAAGCTCACTTACGCCGGCAATCTTGCAAATCTCAAGGATGTTGAAAACAAGCCTAATTATACCTTCGTCAAGGCAGACATTGCTGATCTCGACAAAATGCGCCGGATTATCACTGAGCATAAGATTGACAGTATTATTCATCTTGCGGCCGAGAGCCATGTTGACCGTTCCATCAAGGATCCGTTCACATTTGCCCGAACCAACGTGATGGGAACTCTCGCGCTTCTTCAGGCTGCGAAGGAATACTGGGAATCACTCCCTGAAAAATACGAAGGCAAGCTCTTCTATCACATCTCTACCGATGAAGTCTATGGAGCGCTTGAGCTCACTCATCCAGAAGGTGTGCCCGCACCTTTCACAACTAAGGCTTCAAGCGAAGATGACATGGCCTACGGCACTGAGTTCTTCCTCGAAACGACCAAATACAATCCTCACTCGCCTTATTCGGCTTCCAAGGCATCGAGCGACCATTTTGTAAGGGCTTATCATGACACATACGGTATGCCGACATTAGTGACAAACTGCTCGAACAACTACGGCCCATATCAGTTCCCTGAAAAGCTGATACCGCTGTTCATCAACAACATCCGCCACGGCAAGCCGCTGCCTGTCTATGGCAAGGGCGAGAACGTACGCGACTGGCTTTTCGTAGAGGATCATGCCCGCGCAATCGACCTTATTTTCCACAAAGGAAAAGTTGCCGAAACATACAATATAGGAGGTTTTAACGAATGGAAAAACATCGACCTCATCAAGGTCATCATCAAGACCGTTGACCGTCTTCTCGGAAATCCCGAAGGGCAAAGTCTCGGACTGATAACCTACGTCACTGATCGTCTCGGTCACGACATGCGATACGCCATTGACTCTCGCAAGCTCCAGAGTGAACTCGGCTGGGAACCCTCGCTTCAGTTCGAGGAGGGCATAGAGAAAACAGTTCGCTGGTACCTTGACCATCAGGACTGGATGGACAACATCACCTCCGGCGACTACGAGCACTACTACGAAGAAATGTATAAGAACAGATAAGTAGATATTTACAAGAAGATGGATAATAAACAAATAACCGTTACCTCCCCATTACTCCCTTCTTTAGAAGAATTCAACACACTTCTAAAGGAGATCTGGGACAGTAAATGGATTACAAACAATGGCCGCTTCCATAAGCAACTGGAAAAAGAGCTTGCTGATTATTTGAAAGTGCCATATATAAGCCTGTTCACTAATGGTACATTACCGCTCATAACTGCGCTTCAGGCGTTGCGCATTACCGGAGAAGTTATTACAACTCCCTACAGTTTCGTTGCCACAACCCATTCGCTTTGGTGGAACGGGATAAAGCCGGTATTTGTCGATGTTGATCCTTCGAACTGCGGACTTGATCCTAACAAAATTGAAGCGGCTATAACTCCGAAAACCACAGCAATCATGCCGGTTCATTGCTATGGAAAGCCATGTGATACGAAGGCAATACAAGAGATTGCGGACAAATATGGGCTAAAGGTGATTTATGATGCAGCACATGCATTCGGTGTCGAAGTCGATGGTGAGTCAATTTTAAATGCCGGCGATATGTCAACACTTTCTTTCCATGCCACGAAAGTCTATAATACCATAGAAGGTGGAGCATTGGTTATGCACGATGAAAAGACAAAGCAACGCATCGATTATCTTAAAAACTTTGGTTTCGCTAATGAGACTACAGTAGTGGCTCCAGGCATCAACTCTAAGATGGACGAGATGAGAGCTGCTTACGGAATACTCAATCTCCGTCAGGTTGATGCCGCGATAGCGGCCCGTCAGAAAGTAGCACAGAAATATCGCGAAGCGCTCCGTGATGTACCGGGTATCACTTTCTTTGAAGACATGCCGAGAGTTCGCCACAACTACAGCTATTTCCCCATCTTTGTTGATGCTGAGAAATTCGGCAAGACACGCGACCAATTGTATTTTGAAATGAAAGATTCCAATGTCCTTGGTCGCCGATATTTCTATCCTCTCATCTCTGACTTCTCGACTTATCGTGGATTATCTTCGGCCACTCACGAGAATCTGCATAGTGCATACAAATTAGCAGACACAGTACTTTGCCTACCAATGCACCACAATCTTTCTGAAAATGATCTATTAAAAGTACTTAATTGTATTTTGCCCAAATGACCTCTTTTTATTCTGAAGAAGAACTGAAATCACTAGGATTAAAGTCCTATGGTAAAAATGTATTGATCAGTAGAAAAGTCTCAATTTATGGTGCTGAAAATATTTCTATTGGGAATAATGTCCGTATAGATGATTATTGTATTCTTTCTGGAGAAATCATCATGGGTTCTAATATACATATTTCTGCATATGTAGCCTTGTATGGAGCCAAAGGAATTGAAATGCAAGATTATACTGGAATATCCCCCCGATCAACTATTTTTAGTGCCATGGATGATTTTTCAGGGGAATATTTAATTGGGCCGATTCATACCCCCAATAAAACTCATGTTGTTGGAGGAAAAGTTAGGATAGAACAATTTGTTCAAATAGGGTGCAATAGCGTTATTTTTCCCAATATTACCATCGGAGAAGGTTCTGTAGTTGGGGCTATGAGTTTAGTCAATAAAAATCTCGCTGGTTGGAACATATATGTTGGAGTCCCAGTTAGACTATTAAAAAAACGAGAAAAGGGTTTAATGGAACTCGTCTAATAACAATGACCTGAGAAGAAGCAACATGGCCTCCTAATGGTCAACAGATTATGTTTGTGTTTATTTTAAGGGAAATCTATTAATTCCCCAAGAAGTTCATATTTTTAAAAACTTTCCGAAGTATCGTAATAAAAGAATTTTGAAGGAAAGAAATAATTAACAATTTAATGGAAAATAATATAGTGACATATGCTCCTGTTGTAATTCCGACATTATGTAGGTTTGAACACTTCAAAAGGTGTGTTGATAGTTTGTCCCGTTGCATACATGCCAATCAGACAGAATTAATCATAGGTTTAGATTATCCGCATAAAGAATCTCATGTCGAAGGTCACTCTAAAATATTAGATTATTTAAATAATGGAATAACAGGATTCAAAAAAGTGACTATAATAAAACAGAGTAAAAATATCGGTGCTTTACTTAATTACTACCAACTTTTAAATTATGCATTTAATTTCTATGATGGAATAATTGTTTCGGAAGACGACAATGAATTTTCTCCTAATTTTCTTGATTATATCAATAGAGGATTGGTTCGGTATAATGAGGTGGATGAGGTCGTTGCTATATGCGGATATAATTATCCAGTAGAGATGATGGATTATTCACAAAAGGCATATTTATCGCACAATTTTTCAGCTTGGGGATGTGGAATCTGGAAATCAAAGAATGAAAAATATCAGGCTGAATATACGCCTGAGAATAGCCGTAAAATATTGAGATCACCTATTGCAATGTTGAAAATATTGGCAAAAAAACCAACACTGGCTATAAGTTTATGGTATATGGTACGACATAAGATAATATTAGAGGATGTAAATAGAGAATTATACAACATCATTGGGAATCATTACTGTTTATTCCCCAGATTGTCGTTGGTACGAAATTGGGGGCATGACGGTTCAGGTTTAAATTGCGGCGATTATGACAATGATATCTATCAGAAGCAACCGATTGATGCTAATCATGAGTTTGATTTAAACGATGAAATAAGTGTAATTACTCCTCAATTTAATAAAAGGCTGCGCAAGTTCTTTGGCGACAGGCCACATGACTTAATATTGCGGACTTGTCGGTTTATAAAAAGAAAGATTTTCAGTTAAAGTTAATGGAATCGAATGCAAAAAAAACGATTGTAGGCTTCGGTTGGAAATTTTTTGAGAAGATCTGTTATCAGGTTATCAATCTGGCAATACAAATAGTATTGGCGAGAATATTGATGCCTGACGACTATGGAATAATTGCATTACTTGCAATATTCATGGCTATCGGAGATACATTCATAAAGAATGGTTTTACTACTGCTATAATACAAAAGAAAGACGCCGATGAGCTGGATTTATCGACTGTATTTTGGGGAAATATAGTATTGTCACTCATATTATATCTTATTTTATACATATCCGCACCTGCTATTGCCGCGTTTTATAAACAACCACAACTAATAGATATTACTCGAGTACTTTCATTAAATTTGATAATTGGAGGTATTTGTGCCATTCATTTTGCTCTAATTGCAAAAAGGATCGAATTCAAAAAAAGTTATATAGTCAACCTCATAAACGTGCTTACCATGGGATTGGTAGGTATTATATTGGCTATAAAAGGCCTCGGTGCGTGGGCATTGGTATTTTCAGTGTTATGCGGGGCATGCACATCAGGAATCATATTATTCATAATAGTAAAATGGCATCCACAATTTATTTTTTCATTTCACAGACTACGAACATTATTTAAATATAGTTCAAAAGTGCTGGCATCCAACATGCTTAATACCGTTTTTAACAATATACATACCCTTGTCATCGGTCGTTTCTTCAACAATTCATCACTGGCCTTCTACCAGAGAGGTCAGGCATTGCCACAATCTATTATGAATTCTGTTGATGGATCATTCTCAGAGGTAATGTATCCTACATATTCATTGATTCAGGATGACATGGAAAGACTAAGACATGCTATCAGGAAGGCACTGCAGCTCAGTATGTTTTTATGTCTGCCGTTTATGTTTTGTCTTTGCTCAATGAGTGAAAATATTACACTAATATTGTTATCGGAGAAATGGGCAGACAGTATTCCTTTTATGCAATTAAGCTGTATAATATGCGCTTTTTGGCCTTTATCTACGGTCTCTCATGCCGTTAACGCAATCGGACGCAGTGGGCTGACTTTAAAAATTAATCTCATAAGCAAATTCTCCATATTGTTTTTTATAATAATATGCATTCCGTTTGGCGTATTTGCTATTATGGTTGGAAGTCTGATTTCATCAATTGTAATGCTGTTTATCTCATTCTATTATTATAAACGTGCGATAGGATATGGCATAAAAAATGTTGCTGAAGACATAAGACTATCCTTTTTTGACGCATTACTTGCGGCAAGCATAGTTTATGGAATCACATTCCTTGATCTAAATATCTACATTGAAACTTGTTTGCAGTTCTTCACCGGAGTTACTTCTTATTGGCTATTATCCATACTGACTTCAAATGAAGCTTATTCAGCTATCATAAGTATCATCAAACAAAAGTTCCAAAATAAATAATGATTTGGACTATACTCATCATAGTTCTATGGCTTTTAGCCGAAGGAGCTGTTCCTAAAATAAATCGAAATATATTATTTCAGGATCAAATTCCAAAAATATCGCTAATTTGTAGGTGGGGCCTTATCCTGACGTTAACATTGATGGTAGGTTTTTGGGGTATTGTTGCCGAAGATCATGAAGAATATGTGATATTTTATCATAGTTTAAGCGGTTATAGATTATCTGATTTAATTGGCAATGTCACTGTTTTGCTGACTAAACAAGCCACTGGCATGGAACTGGGCTATAACATAATTAATGTCATAGGACATTATTTGAATTTAAAAGCCCCCCTGTTTCTGACTTTGATAGCATTGTTTGTCAATATCTGCGTAGTGAAATTCATTTATGATTATTCGCATCCAGTTTTGTCACTATTTCTACTTCTGTCAACGAACTTTTTTTTGATGGAAGCGAATTTAGTGCGTCAGATGTTAGCGATGGCGATCTTTTTAATATCTATAAAACCGCTTTTGGAGGGAAAATGGAAATATTTTTTAATACTGATTTTTGTTGCTGCATTGTTTCATACATCTGCTATAATACTCGGTGTATTTATTATTTTTCTATTTCCTAAGACAGATAAGCTCCAAAATATAGCACTCATTGCGCTTATAACGACGTGGATCGTATCAATATTAATAATGTTTGGATTTGTATCAATCAACTTTTTATCTTTATTTTCAGATTCCGCATATTCTATATATGCAACAGGCAACAATTCAATTGGGATGGAGGTGTCGCCCTTTAATATAGCAGTTCATAACCTAATTGTTATAGCTTTATTATTCTGTTTTAAATCCTTTAAAGTTAACTTACGATTGGTTTATTATGCGGTAATAATAGCTACGACATCTTTGTTCAATATGTCCTATAACTTTGTAAATATTCTCAGATTTACTTCTTATTTTGAAGTAGTATTCTATATTTTTACAATATATATATTTCAAAAATCCGAGAAATGGAAAATTGGACAACAAAGTATTCCAATAATTTTTCTTCAAATATATTGTGGACTAAGAATATTTATGACCTTTATCTTAGAGGATAATATTTTTGGTTCGGAATCATACTTATTGGCTGACTTTTTCTAATTCAGATGAAAAAATTACTTCAAATAAATTTAAGCGTTAACTGCTTGAGTACAGGCAAGATTGCCGAAGATATCGGTAAAGCAGCAATGCAAAAAGGATGGGAAAGCTATATAGCAGGCAAAATGATAGGAAAAAATCCCAGCGAAAGCTCAGTTATTAAAATTGGGAATTCCAAAAGTTTGTATTTTCCCTATTTCGAAAGTTTTCTGTTAGATAATCATTGTTTCGGTTTGGCCTCTCGGTCAGCGACTCGTAAACTTATAGACGAGATAGAACGAATAAAACCGGACGTCATACAACTTCATACGATTCATTGCTATTATTTGAATTTGAAGTTATTGTTTGAATATTTCGCTACGATTAAGGCTCCAATAGTTTGGACGCTCCATGATTGTTGGTCCTTTACGGGGCACTGCGCATATTTTGATGCAGTTGGATGTGATCGTTGGAAAACTCACTGTCTAAATTGCCCACAATTAAAATTGTATCCAAAAAGTTTGGGATTGATAGATAATTCATGGAATAATTTTGATTTAAAAAAGAAATTATTTACATCACTTGGCGATAGATTACATATAATTACAGTTTCGCAATGGCTTTTAAATTTAGCAAAAAAATCGTTTTTTAATGGTTTATCTACAGATGTCATATACAATGGAGTAAACACTAATATTTATAAGCCAAATCCGAGTAATTCAATTAGATCAACTCTTGGTTTGGACAATAAAAAAATCCTTCTCGGAGTTGCCTCCTCATGGAGTGAAAGAAAAGGTTTGAATGACTATCTTGCCTTATCAAAAATATTATCTGATGACAAACGTATAATTCTTATTGGTCTGAAAAAGAAACAAATTAAAAATCTTCCTCCAAATATAATTGGCATTGAAAAGACCGAAAATGTTTATCAATTAACTCAGTTGTATTCAATCGCTAGTGTAGTTTTAAATCTATCAATAGAAGAGACTTTTGGACTTACAACTGTTGAAGGAATGGCTTGTGGTACTCCGGGTATTGTTTACGATAAAACAGCTAGCCCTGAATTAATTACACCTGAAACGGGTTATATTGTTAAAGCGCATGATATTCAAAGTTTAAAAGAATCAATTGAAAGCATAATCGAAAAAGGTAAAAGTTATTATTCTCAAAAATGTATTGATAGGGTACAAACATTTTTTAATGCTGAGAAACAATGTTCAAAATACATCAATTTATATAATTCCATTAACAATAGAATTATATAAAGTTTGGGATTCACATTGTGAAATGCATTTTTGTTAATCTAATAGTATATTCGAAGGAAGATAGATAATCAAAGAGAAATTCCTATTATATGTCTCATCAAATATCGTTTATCATCTAATCTCTTTAACTGAAACCATATAGCAGTTCTCATATAAAGAACAAAAGATAAAAGATGATGAATAAAATAATAATTCCCATCAGATATTAAGTCTCTATAATAGTTTTAATACATGAAAATACTTATTGTCTCGGCTAATGGATTTTCTAAAATTTTAAATAATGGAAAAACATTAGAGTCCATGTTTCATTACTTTGCTCCGTCTGAATTATGTCAACTTATCACAAGGCCTCAATTACAGATTGACACTGAATTTTGTTCTTCTATTTATAGTGTAACGGAAATAGATATTATAAAAAGATTTTTATGCAAATCAAAAAATTGTGGAGGAGAATTTAATATCTCTGATATAAAGGACCAGATTCACATTTACGATAAGAAATCAAAATATAATACAAAAATACCACAAATCTTACGAGATTTAATTTGGCGAACTAATATTTGGAAGACAAAAAAATTAAAAAATTGGATTAAGAAAGAGAATCCAGATTTAATATTCTTGGTTGGTGGTGGATATAAATACTTCCATTCATTAGGTGAATTCGTTGCTAAATTACAAAACATTCCAATAGCTCTTTTCTATGCCGATGACTATTTAATTTACCCATTAAAAAACGGAATTTTAGGGAAGTTGTCGAAATATAGAATGGAACGACATTATAAAAAAATTATATCCAAATCAATTATAAGATTCGCTATAGGGGAAATGATGTGCAAAAATTATAGTGAATATTTTGGAATGAAATTTTATCCGATAATGAATTCAGTACCTATAAAAAAATACACCGATAATAATTTAACACAAGATATCCTAACCCTATCATATTTTGGCGGATTACATTTGAACAGATGGAAAATGATAGCAAGAATTGCAAAATTGTTGCCTTTGAACATAAGAATATTAGTATATACAGCCTCAGATATTTCAAAAGAAATTAAAAATCGATTTGACCAGGCCAACGTGAGAATTATGGGTTGTGTAACCGGGGAAGAACTTGATAAAGCTATTGAAAATAGTAATATACTTTTACATGTTGAAAGTGATGAAAAAAACTATCGTGCTCTTACAAGGCTATCTGTAAGCACAAAAATACCGGAATATTTAATGGCAGGACGTCCAATTATTGGATTCGGGCCACAAGAAGTTGCATCCATGCATGTCCTTTCAGATAATAAGGTCGGTATTTCTGTAGATAGTGAACTTTCAGACGAGCAAATAAAAGATATTTTGGAGATTAAATTAAACGACATTCCTTATCTAAAAGCATTAGGGAAAAAGGCATACAATTTCGCGGTCAATAATTTTGACGGAGATAAAATATCTCAGGATTTTAGAAAAAAACTCGAAGAAACAATATATTTAAAATAGATTTCATTTAATAACAATTATGTCTGTTTTTAAGGACAAGGTCCTCCTGATTACGGGAGGCACCGGGTCGTTCGGTAATGCCGTGCTCAGACGGTTCCTCGACTCGGACATCAAAGAAATCCGTATTTTCAGTCGCGACGAGAAGAAGCAGGATGATATGCGTCACCGTCTTCAGAACCCGAAGGTGAAATATTATATCGGTAATGTGCGCGACAAGGCTTCGGTAGATGTTGCCATGCGCGGCGTTGACTATGTGTTTTCTGCGGCGGCGCTCAAGCAGGTTCCTTCCTGTGAGTTCTTCCCCATGGAAGCTACACGCACCAATGTTGAGGGAACTGCCAATGTTCTCGCCTCGGCAATTGAACATGGTGTGAAAAATGTCGTAGTTCTTTCGACCGACAAAGCGGCTTATCCTATCAACGCAATGGGTATTTCCAAGGCATTGATGGAGAAGGTGGCCATAGCCAAGGGTCGCGAACTCGGCGACGGCGCACAGACGACAATCTGCTGCACACGCTACGGCAATGTCATGGCCAGCCGCGGATCGGTTATTCCCCTCTGGGTTGAGCAGATCATGGACGGAAAGCCTATTACCATCACCGACCCTGAGATGACCCGCTTCATGATGACACTCGACGATGCTGTGGATCTCGTGATCTATGCGTTTACACATGGTCACAACGGCGACCTGTTCGTTCAGAAGGCTCCGGCCGCAACTCTCGACACTCTCGCCAAAGCCCTCAAGGAAATCTACGCAAAGATCAAACCCGAATATGGTGAAACCGAAGTGAAGGTCATCGGTACCCGTCACGGAGAAAAGCTCTACGAAACTCTTGTAACACGCGAGGAGATGGCGAAAGCTATCGACATGGGCGACTACTACCGTATTCCCTGCGACACCCGTGACCTGAACTATGACAAGTTCTTCACCGAAGGCAACGAGGAGGTAAGCAAGATCGAGGACTATCACAGCCACAACACTCGTCGTCTTGACGTGGAGGGAATGAAGGAACAGCTCATGCGCCTGCGCTTCATTCAGGCCGATCTCGGCATGATCGAATCCGACACCAAACGCGAAATACGCAGCGAATGACAATCAACAGTGAACTGCTCGATGAACTGACCGCCCGGGCCAAAGAGTCGCCACGCCTGAGGATGAACCGCGACATGCGCACTTCGGCGCAGGATTCTTCACAACGCATGCTCAATGCAATCGAACCTGGTACAAAACTGCCGATACACAGACACCGCAAGAGTTCTGAATCATGCCTTATCGTGCGCGGAGCTGCGGAAGAGATTCTTTATGATGACCAAGGCCGTGAAACCGACAGGATTCTGCTCAGACCCGGTTCGGACTGTGTCGGTCTGAACATTCCGGCCGGAACATGGCACAAAATCATATCTCTTGAGCCCGGCACCGTGATATTCGAGGCCAAGGATGGTCCGTACGAGCCAGTTTCACCTGAAGACATTCTTACGTTATGAAAGTATTGGTTACAGGCGCGAAAGGATTTGTTGGTAAAAATCTCTGCGCCCAGCTCAATAACATAAAGGACGGAAAGGCCAGAAATTATCCTGTCGGGATCGACGAGGTGTTCGAATACGACATCGATTCGACTCCCGAAGAGCTTGACCGCTACTGCCTGGAAGCCGACTTCGTGTTCAATCTCGCCGGTGTCAACCGACCCGAGAATCCCGAAGACTTTAAAAAAGGCAACTTCGGCTTCGCCTCCACTCTGCTTGATACTCTGAGAAAGCATGGCAACAACTGCCCGGTAATGCTCAGCAGTTCCATTCAGGCCACTCTGATAGGACGATACGCTGGACATCCTTACGGCGAGAGCAAGAAAGCCGGTGAGGAACTGTTCTTTGATTATGCCAGAGAGACAGGAGCCAAGGTGCTTGTCTATCGCTTCCCCAATCTTTTCGGCAAATGGTGTCGTCCGAACTACAATTCGGCCGTCGCTACTTTCTGCAACAACATAGCCAACGGCCTTCCGATTCAGGTCAATGACCCTTCCGTAGAACTTGAATTGCTCTATATCGATGATCTCGTAGATGAAATGATTCTTGCCCTTCAAGGCAAGGAACATCATTGTGAATTCAACGGCGTAGATGCAGTAGGTTGTGCTGACGGACGTTACTGCTATGTTCCTGTCACGTTTCATGCAACTCTCGGACAGATTGTAGATCTGCTGCATCAGTTTGCAGACATGCCTGAGTCTCTGATGATTCCGGACATTCCTGCCGACAGCTTCGCAAAACGGCTCTTCTCGACCTATCTAAGCTACTTGCCTGCAGAAAAAGCCGTCTTCGATCTGAAGATGAATATTGATGATCGCGGTTCGTTCACAGAACTTGTACACACTCCCAACTGCGGTCATGTCAGCATCAATATCTCGAAACCCGGTATTACAAAAGGACAGCACTGGCATAATACCAAGTGGGAACAGTTCATCGTCGTCAAGGGTCACGGTCTGATTCAGATGCGAAAGGAAGGCACCGATGAAATCCTCGAATATGAAGTGAACGGCGACAAGATCCAGTCCGTCATCATGCTCCCCGGCTACACTCACAACATCATCAACCTCTCCGACAATGAAGACCTCGTGACAGTCATGTACTGCAACGAAATCTTCGATCCCAACCACCCCGATACCTACTTCGATCCTGTAAAAAAGAATTGAGAATTGAGAATTAAGAATGCATAATTCATAATTATCTAACAGTTTTCGCTGTCTTGATAATTTTGGTCAATATGCTTATCAATTCTTGACAATCAAGCATCAATCTTTTCCCCACATTTTCTTCTAAGTAATCTGATTCCGTAAGAAGTTCTATCCAGTATTCGGATTCCGAAGCTTCTTTAAGTGCAATCGACATTTTAGAAATAAAATCCGGACGGCTTTGGGCTCGGATCGCTTCACGAACATTCGCACCGATAGAGGTTCCACTTCTTAACAATTGCTTGCTAAGTACATACTCTTTGTGTGTATCTGTCAATTCTTTATAAGTTTTTATTATTTTCAATGCAAATAACTTGCTTTTGAAAACGATGGGATTTGATGCGGTTTCTTTCATGATACAGTTTTTTGCAAAGATATAAAATTATGCATAATGCATTATGAATTCTAAATTTCAAAATATTTCTTTCGCCGACAAGGGCAAGCTCAAGTTGCTGATAATCGTAGGCACACGTCCGGAAATCATCCGTCTGGCGGCGACTATCAACAAGTGCCGCAAATATTTCGACGTGATTCTTGCCCATACAGGCCAGAACTACGACTATAATCTCAACGGCGTGTTCTTCAAAGACCTCAAACTTGCCGATCCGGAAGTTTACATGGATGCCGTGGGCGACGATCTCGGAGCAACAGTCGGAAATATAATCAACTGTTCCTATAAGCTGATGACAGCGATAAAGCCCGATGCTCTGCTCATTTTGGGTGACACCAATTCCTGTCTCTCGGCCATTCCTGCAAAACGTCTCCATATTCCCATCTTCCACATGGAAGCCGGCAACCGCTGCAAGGATGAATGTCTGCCAGAGGAGACCAACCGTCGCATCGTTGACATCATCTCCGACGTCAATCTCTGCTATTCTGAACATGCACGCCGCTATCTCGCAGACTGCGGTCTGCCAAAGGAACGTACTTATGTGACAGGCTCACCTATGGCCGAAGTTCTGCATCAGAATCTCGCTGAAATCGAGGCAAGCGACATACATCAGCGTCTCGGCCTTGAAAAAGGCAAATATATCCTGCTCTCTGCTCATCGCGAGGAGAACATCGACACAGAGAAAAACTTCCTCTCGCTATTCAACGCAATAAACGCCATCGCCGAGAAATATGGCATGCCTATTCTTTACAGCTGCCATCCACGCTCTCGTAAACGCCTGGAACAATCAGGGTTCAAGCTCCATCCGCTCGTCATGCAGCATGAGCCTCTCGGTTTCCATGACTACAACTGTCTTCAGATGAATGCTGCCGCCGTAATTTCGGACTCAGGCACACTTCCCGAAGAATCCTCGTTCTTCACTTCGGTCGGCCATCCGTTCCCTGCAATCTGCATCCGCACATCTACCGAGCGCCCTGAATCCCTTGACAACGCTGGCTTCATCCTTGCCGGTATTGATGAAAAATCACTTCTTCAGGCAGTCGAAACAGCCATTTCGATGAACCGCAACCACGATGACGGCACTCCCGTAGATGTGTATGTCGGTGAAAACGTCAGCAACATCGTAGTCAAAATCATCCAGTCTTACGTCACCGTCGTCAACAAAATGGTCTGGCGCAAAGAATAATAAGCTATGAATATCCTTTTTAACAAATCGGAATATTAGATAATAGCTGCATTTACCTACCATCCAGAACAATCTTAATTTTCATATTTCATAGCAAAATTTGAAAAGAATCTTCATAGAAATGAATAATAAGTTTTTGATTATACAAATTTGTAAATGTGCTTATAGATAAACGGGAAAAAAGAAAATAATATTATCTATTCAAAATAATGCAAATATCACGGTAAACAATGATATTATAACCCTATATATGCGGATTATATCATAAAATAACTTAGAATTACTATCGATACTGAAATTTTATTGACCTTATAGAAACGGAAATAAAAAGACAGGCAGAATGAATACGAACAATGATAAACGGAAGAAGGTGTTTGTGAGCGGATGCTATGACATGCTTCACAGCGGGCATGTGGCGTTTTTCAAGGAGGCCTCACGTTATGGCGATCTATATGTCGGCATCGGTTCCGACAAGACCATTGCAGAGCTGAAGCATCGCAAGACGGTGTATTCGGAAAAGGAACGCCTTTACATGGTCAAGGCAATCCGCTATGTCACTGATGCTTTTATCAACCGCGGCAGCGGAATGCTTGATTTTATCGACACGCTTGACCGTGTGAAGCCCGACATCTTCGTGGTCAACTCCGACGGCGGCAGTGAACTGAAACGCAATCTCTGCCTTGGCCGGGGAATAGAATACATTGAACTGGAACGTACTCCCGATGCCGGTCTTGAAGCTCGTTCAACCACATCGCTCCGCAAGGGCGTCAAGTCCCACTTGCCCTATCGTGTGGATATAGCCGGGACATGGATCGATCAGCCTTACGTGTCGGAACATGGCGCCGGATGGGCGCTGACGGTGTCAATAGAGCCGACTGAAGAGTTCATGGAGCGTGGAGGCATGTCAACATCCACGCGCAACGCGGCCCGCAAGATCTGGCCGTACGAGCTGCCGAACTATAATGAGGAGATGATGGCTCGGTTGCTTTTCTGTTTCGAGAACGACCCGGAAAACGAGGGACACATCTCAGGCGCACAGGATGCGATCGGCATCTGCATGTCGGGACTCAACCGTCACTATTATGAGGGACATTATTGGCCGGTGAAAATAGAATCATGTCACGACGAGGCTATTCTCGACTGGCTGGAAAATCATATCTGTCTTGTCCCGATGTTTCCCCGCCGACCGGGATGTTCCGTTGTCGAAGGAAAAGACATCACCCCGGAAAAGGTCAGTCGTCTGACGGACGCAGCCGAACGATGCTGGCATGCCATCATGGCGCGTGATCTCGGAGGATTCGCCGAGGCGTTCCGCGACTCGTTCAACGCTCAGATTGCCATGTTTCCTGCCATGATGCAGCCGGGCGTGCAGGAATATATCGATCAGTGGTCGCCTAAAGCGCTGGCATGGAAGATGCTCGGAGCAGGTGGAGGAGGATATCTGTCTCTTGTAACAGACAGAATCCCCGACGACGGCGTAATCCGAATCAAGATCCGCCGGAAAGACTCTTTCTAAACATTAAAATATTATTATGATGGAAAACTCAGTCGTAATTGTAAATCAATCTGTTGGCTATTTGACTATTGATGTGTGCAACTCTTTAGCAAAACATTATAATGACGTTACACTTATTTCAGGTAAAATCGGCCCATCGGTTCGTCAATTGGATAGTAAGATTAAGATTGAATCCATCATATCTTATGACAAATCAAATATAGCAAAAAGAATTTATACATGGGTGAAAGGTACATGGCAACTATATAAGATAATTAAAAAAAAATATCCTGACGCCGATATATTGTTTTTCACCAACCCCCCCACGTCATATCTGACGATGCTGAAATTGAAAAACCGCTTCTCTATAGTTGAATATGATGTTTACCCCGATGCCCTTAAAAACATAAAATGTCCTGCTTTCATAATAAAAAAATGGACACGTTGGAATCAAAAACTTTTTAGGGAAGCAAATGGGATAGTGGCCCTAAGTAATGGAATGAAAAAGATCTTGACAAAATATGTCGAACCGGATAAGGTTCAAGTTATTCCATTATGGCCCTCTTCTTCCATTGTTGAAAAGATTCAGCCCGAAGAAAACCTTTTTATAACTGAGAATAATCTTCAGGAGAAATTTATAGTGATGTATTCGGGTAATATCGGATATACTCATAATGTAGAGAGTATCATTCAATTAGCGGAAGCAATGAAAGATTATAACAACATAGCCTTTTTAATCATTGGAGAAGGAGGAAAGAAAGATAAAATCATTAAAATGGCAAATGAAAAAGGATTAAATAATTGTCATTTCCATGATTTTTTGCCTGCTGCCAAATTAAAATATTCTTTGAGTGCAGCTAACATTGGTATCGTTACACTTACTGAAGAGACTGCTGCCGTCAGTGTTCCCAGCAAATCTTTTAATTTGCTGTCCTATGGAGTACCAATATTGAATATTGCGCCCAATGGATCTGAATTAGGCAATGTCATTTCTAAATATGGTTGTGGTGCAAGTTTCTCTGATAAGCAGTTAGATCTTATGAAATCATTCTTAATAAAGTGTTCCGAAGACAAACAGTATTATCTGGATCTATGTAATGCTACGTTTGAAGCCAATCTTAATTTTACTGTGGATAATGCTGACAAGTATATTAATATTCTAAATTGATGAAACTATATCGTGATTTTTTTAAGCGGGGACTGGATATTGCTGTGAGCGGAACTGCGTTGCTCGTGCTGGCGGTTCCGCTGGCGGCTGTAACTGTCTGGCTGCATTTCGCCAATAAAGGTGCCGGAGCATTCTTCTTTCAGGAACGACCAGGCAAAAATGGCAAGATCTTCCGCGTGATCAAATTCAAGACAATGACAGATGAACGCGATACAGAAGGTAAGTTGCTGCCGGATGCCGACCGACTGACAAAAGTCGGCCGCTTTGTCCGTTCAACTTCTATTGACGAACTCCCGCAGCTCTGGAATGTATTCAAAGGTGATATGTCATTGATCGGTCCGCGTCCCTTGCTCGTTCAGTATCTTCCTTTGTATTCTCCTGAACAGGCGCGTCGCCACGAGGTTCGTCCCGGAATCACAGGCTGGGCCCAGTGCCACGGTCGCAACGCTATTTCATGGAAAAAGAAATTCGAACTGGACGTGTGGTATGTCGATCACATCTCATTCGTCACAGATTGCAAAGTTGTGCTGACTACAATTCAAAAAGTATTGAAACGCGCCGATATATCTTCGGATACATCGGCGACAATGGAAGCTTTTAACGGAAATAATTGATTATGAATAATATCGCTATATATGGCGCTGGCGGTTTTGGTCGAGAAGTAGCTTGTTTGCTTAAGCGCATTAATAACGAGACAGAACCGACTTGGAATTTGATAGGATTCTTCGATGATGGCGTCGAATCAGGCAAATGCAATGAATACGGCAAAGTATTAGGAAACATAGAAACTCTTAACGCATGGACAGAGCCTCTATCTGTAGTATTTGCCATTGGATCGCCTAAAATTGTTGAACTCCTTTACAGAAAGGTTCACAATCCAAATATAGAGTTCCCTAATATTATAGCCCCTGATACATTGTTTCTTGATAAAGAGAATGTCAGGATGGGACAAGGTAATATTTTCTGTTCTCGTTGTCTCGTTTCATGTAATATTACGATAGGAGATTTCAACACATTCAACTGTTCAATAAATATTGGTCATGATACTAAGATTGGTAATTTCAACTCAATCATGCCAGCTGTCAAAATCTCTGGAGGTGTAGAAATTGGCAATCGGAATTTCTTAGGAGTTAATTCTGTTATACTTCAATATAAATCGATCAGTAACGATATTGTTATTGGTGCATCAAGCGTTGTATTGCGCAATATAAAAAATGAAGGAACCTATGTAGGCAATCCTGCAAAAAGAATTCAATATTAACTATAATAAATATTTAACAATGGAAATCAACGAATTTATCGAAAAGTTCGCCGAAATCTTCGACGACACTGAAGCATCAACTCTCACACCGCAAACAAATTTCCGGGAACTTGACGAATGGTCATCGCTTTCTGCATTAGGAGTTATGGCACTCGCTGATGAAGAGTTCGATGTGGAACTTTCCGGTGTAGAAATGAAGAAAGCAAATACCATACAGGAACTTTACGAACTTATAACAGCCAAAGCGTCTTGATGTCGTGGTTTATTGATACGTTTAATCCTTTTAGACTCAGAGGTAAAACGGTCCTTGTGACTGGCGCTTCTTCCGGTATCGGTAGAGAAACGGCTGTTATTTGTTCCAAAATGGGCGCGACGGTAATTATTTCAGCAAGAAATGCCGAAATGTTAGCCGATACGCTCAATCGGCTTGATGGCATGGGACATAAAATAATAGTTGCTGATTTATCTGACGAAAGTCAAATTGATAATCTTGCAATCGAAACGCCCGAATTAGACGGCATTGTACATTGCGCCGGTATAGGGGATCGGACTATGCTAAAAATGGCGCGCAAAAAGGATATTGAACGTGTGATGAAAGCGAATTTTGACGGGCCAGTCCTCCTTCAGCGTGCTTTGCTCAAAAAGAAAAAGGTCAAATCGTCGTCTTCTATCGTTTTCATTGCTTCTCGAGCACCATTCGCACCGACACCCGGCAATGGCCTGTATGCGGCATCGAAAGGTGCGCTTATTGCCTATGCAAAAGTCCTTGGTCTCGAACTCGCCAATCAGCTTATTCGCGTCAACTGTATCTGTCCGGCTATGGTATGGACAGAACTGGTGCAACGTGATGCAGAATTGACAGGTGCCGATTACCATGAAGCAGAGAAATCGTATCCCCTCAAACGTTACGGCAAGCCCGAAGATATCGCCAATCTCGTTGTATATCTCTTGTCTGATGCAAGTACATGGATGACCGGTAGCTGCATAGATATAACAGGTGGTGGCGAATTTACATTAAAAGCATGATATGAAAGCATATATTAAAGCTCTCGCTTATTATCTTCCAGAAACAATAATAACCAACGAGCAATTAGTTGCAGAGTTCCCGGAATGGACGGTTGACAAGATAGCCGACAAAGTCGGAGTCAATAACAGGCATGTCGCCATGAATGAAACCATTTCATCCATGGCAATAAGGGCAGCCGAGAAACTCTTTCAGGAGAATCAAGATATAATGCGTGAAGATATTGACTTTGTTCTTGTATGTACGCAGAGTCCTGATTATTTTCTTCCTTCGACTGCATGTTTGGTTCAGAATGCACTTGGAATTCCAAAAACATGCGGAGCATTCGATTTCAACCTCGGTTGTTCTGGATATGAGTATGGATTAGCGACTGCTAAAGGCTATATTGCAGCGGGAATTGCTAAAAAAATACTTCTGATTACAGCAGAGGCATACAACAAGCATATCCATCCACGTGACAAGGGAAACCGAACGATTTTCGGCGATGCTGCAACCGCAACATTCATTTCCAAAGATGGTTTTGCTGAGATCGGAGATTTTATACTCGGTACAGATGGTTCGGGTGCCGAGAATCTCATTGTAAAAACCGGAGGCATGGCCTGTCCTGATAAAGCCAATGATCTCGAATTTGATGAAAACGGGAATCCCCGCTCATCGGATTACCTCTATATGAATGGTGCTGAGATATTCAATTTTACACTCCGCGTAGTCCCAAAGATGGTTCGTCAAACTCTTGAAAAAAATAGCCTTTCGAATGAAGATATTGATTTATATGTCTTTCATCAGGCAAACAGTTTTATGCTGAGTCATCTGCGCAAGAAATTGAAAATAAGCGAGGATAAATTCTTTATCAATATGGCAGAAATTGGTAATACCGTTTCATCGACGATACCTATCGCACTTAAAGATGCCCAGAAAGCAGGTCTTCTTAAAGGCAATATTCTGATTGCCGGCTTTGGAGTAGGCCTATCTTGGGGTGCGTGTACTTTAAAAGTTGAATAGAAATATTTCTGCATAAGTCACAACTATGGCACTTATGCGGAAGCAAAAGAAAAAATATTATGGTTACGATTATAGAATGGATATAATTGTTTATTTTTGGAATATAAACAGTTATTGATTTTCTATGGAGAATAAATTTGACAAAATATACCGCCAGATTGATTTTATAAGAATTCTAATGCCTCTGGGCGATGAGGACAAGATAGAGTCTGCATTCAGTGAAATGTTTGACACTGTCAGTGAGGTCACAGGAAATGAGTATCGCACGACGGAGGATATTTGTCTTATGATTGATGTTTTCTGCATAATGGCTGAAAACTTCATCCGTAAAGATGATACACCCTCTCTTTTTGTCAGAGCATTGAAATGGGAAGAGATAATCAATGATTTTCTTGAAAACGATCAATTTGATGAAACTGACAAGCACAAGGTAAAGGAGCGTTACCTTATACTTCACACAACCATATATGACTATATGGCTCTAAAGGCGAAAGGCTCTGAGCAAATTATTGAAGACGCTAATTTCAACAGAAATGTCAATGTAAGAGAGCATGGATGCAAATGTTTGCTCTGTAAGGTGAATGATGCTAACGAAACCGGATCTCACATGGTCCCGAACAACCTTATTGAAAAATTATTTTCTATTGATGGTGAGAAAGGACGCGAACGTGCGGTAGTCGAACGATTTATTCTGGGAAAAGGAAAGCATGAAACATATCTCGGCCGTGATATTTTTGAAGATTTGCATGAGTCACTTATAAACAGACGCAAAAGAGAAGACGAGACAGCTGCAGAAAATCGAATACATAATCCCCTTACATTTGATTATTTTTTCTGTAATAATTGCGAAAAGAAACTTGCAAAAATAGAATCATTATATTCCATGATCCTACATGGGAAAAAGGATTACGATCCTGCCATCCCATATCTTTTTTGGATGTCTGTGACATGGCGAATGAGTATATCCAAAATGGGAATAGTACTATCTTCAACCCATGAAGAAAAATATCGCAAAATACTTGACCGCTCACTCTCTACCGAAGAAGGTTCTATACTGACAGATATAAGAAAACTTGGACATTGTGCATATACTCTACATGAATGTAACGATACAAAGAACGAAGCTTTAGGTATTTTAGGCTGTCCCGCGCCTACAGTTCCGGCTCTGTATATCATTGGAAATAAAGTCGTACGTTTTTATCATAGTCTTGATAAAGCGCGGAAAATACATAAACAATTTGACCAATCGTTTGAAACGATAAATGACGGATCACACCCGGAAGTAATCTCTGATTGTCCTTTCGAGGGATTTTGGAATGCAAAACGCAATATTCTGGATATGAACTGGGAAATGGACTATGATGACAATCCGGAAGGGGAATTTGGCACAGACGTGTCTCAATTTATAAAATTGGAAAATTTTGAAAAAGAAAGCCTTGATGAAACCGGTGAGATAAGGAATTATAAAAAAGATTTCACCAATGAAGGAGGGTACAGGCTTGTGTTTCCAAGAGCTCTTTTTCAAATTTTAGATTTTATGAAAATAAACGAAGGAAAAGGCTATACCATTGAGGACATAACAGCAAAGTTCGGCTATACTAAGGAACAGATAGAATTTATGTTCAGTCGTTTTCTACATGACTCTGAAAAATATCTTAACGAGACTGACTAAATTTTGGTCAAAAGTGAGTTTATTTTCACAGACCCGATCGAATCTCGTAAATGTATAAATTCATCTTTTACCTTTATTTATTTTATAAAAATTATGATTGACAATCAGATGTCGCAGATATTAATGGCTTGAGGAGGGAAGCTTTCCACGTCGTATATTATGACCTTCCGCCCGGCATTGTCAAGACGTTCTGCAAGCCAATTAATGTTCGCTGTGTAATCCTAACGTAAAGTTTTACCTGATTTAATTTCATAAAGATCATGACTCCCCTTCTGACGGGACCAAGGCATCGACTTCCCGTCCTGAGTGCTCCCGGAAAAACGAAATGTCCGGTTGTAGTTTCATATTTACCTGCTTTTAAGAAGGAAAGCAGATAATACAACAAGCCCGTATCACAGAAATATATTTTAGGCATTCTGGTCAATCGTTTCGAAATGTTGCCGTAATAAGGGTGAACATTGTAAACGATATATGATAAAGCATACTTTTGAAATTTCAAAGTTGAACTTGAATATTTACAAAGTTATATCTTAAATTTTACACATAAAAAATTCAGCTAAAATAATATGAGAGAGAGGATTTATCTGTGTCTGGCGCACATGAGCGGCCGGGAACAGG
>CAJULY010000001.1 GCA_910587185.1 uncultured Muribaculaceae bacterium | reverse complement strand
CAGTTATAACAAACAGCTGACGCTTTCGGCTCCCCCATTTGTGGGTAAAGGGTAGAGCGCCTACCGCGTCTTTACAGTTGACCGCAACGGCTCAGTGAAATCGGACATCCGTTACAGCTACATGAACGATAAGGTGACGATAGCTTCGCCTGTAGGCCTGACAGCTTCACGTCGTATTGCCGTCAATGCCTATTCATCTGTATCTCCTGTTAAAAGCGTTACGTATTCGATTTACCGCGATGGACGGCTTATCGTAAAGAATGCCCGACTCTCGCGTCAGACCGACTGGACGTGGACCGCTTCTCTTCCTGTAAAAGCTGAAACCGGCGGAAAATGCGAGATCGGTGTCACCGTGACCTACAATGATGGCAGAAAATCGACAGCTAAGAGCGAGTTTACCTACAATCCTGCGGCGTTCCGGATAGAATATGGTCAGGACTGGACAACACTCGGGGGAAATGCGGCGCACAACGGCGCCGATCTGACACTGCCCGTAGATTCCACCCTGTCGCTTGCATGGACGGCCAACGTCGGGGGCAATCTTTACATGGCTTCTCCTGTCATTCATAGCGGCAAAATCTATGTGGCGACGGTCGATGAGAATGCCGTAGGAGAAAGTGCAGTCGTTTGTCTCGACGGAAAAACCGGCAATGAACTCTGGCGCTATCCGACCGAAGGCTCCGTCAAGAACAGCATCGCATACGACTCCGGCCTCATTTTCGCGCAGGACGTCTTCGGAAATCTCTACGCCCTCAATGCCGACAACGGCACGCTCGCATGGCGCGACAGACTTCCGGTTCGCGCTCTGCCTTGTCTGATCGAAGGTCTGACAGCCGCCGACGGCCGCGTGTTTGCCGGAACGGGCGAGGGGCTTTCCTGCTACGCATCCTCCACAGGAAAGCTCGACTGGCGCAACAAGGAGTGGCGTCAGAATGAAGGCGCCACGATGACTCTTGCAGCCGACGACGATATAGTTGTAGGTGGAACACAATGGGGAGCCCTATATGCCAATGATGCCAAAACCGGAAGAAAGCTTTGGAGCCGCAGCGATCATGGGTTGAGCAACCGCGGCGCGTCAGCAGCGCTTCACGACGGACTCATCTACATCATATCCGACAGATCCGTATTCATCATCGACGGGAAGAGCGGCCGGATAATCACCCGCAGGGAGATGCCCTTCAGCGTCGATGCCACTTCGACGCCGCTTCAGGTAACGTTCTTGTTGCTACCGACTTCGGCGGCAACGTCTATGCCTTCTCGACACCGCAGCCGTAAGTGTCCTGTTACTGAAAAGAAAGTCTGGCCGGAGAGAGTTTCGGTCACACTTTTTTATTTGCGGGGATAGATGAATCGGGCGAGTCCGTAGATGTAACGTCGGAATCCGGGGCGGAATGCCAGCAGTCGGTCAAACCAACCCATGTGGGGATTGACGAGGCGCACCACGTAGCCGACGTAGAACATGGCGAAAAGCGTTCCGGGACCCACGACTGTCCAGGGCCATGAACCGAAGAAACAATATCCGCTGATGACAGCGAGGATTACGAGCGTCGTATCGACCATTATCTTGACCATGGGGAACGGACGCCCCGTCACACGGCTGATGGCAACCTGAATTCCTTCGCCCGGCATAGTCACCGATCCGCAGCGAATCTCCGCCGCAACTGCCACCCCGAGCACAGTTGCTCCGATGAACTGCGCGACTATCTGGTTGAAAACCGTGTCGTAGCTGAACACCGATGTCAGCCACATGTTGATGTCAAGCATCGCTCCGAAAATAAATCCGACAGCCAGCTGGAAAAGCTGCACCATCTCGAAGCGCCGGCGAAGGATGATAATCTGAGCGGTCACAAGAATCACGTTCATTATGTTGGTGTAACCGCCGATAGTCCATCCCGGGGCAATTCCCTCTTTCCCGGCGAGGGAGAACGACATGGGTATGGCCGAGATAACGCCGCTGCCAAGATTGGAACGTACGCAGAGGGCTACTCCCAGAGTCATGAGAAACATCGATGTGATCAAAAGTACGTGCTGCCAGACAAATTCTACTATCCTATCCTTGAGTGAAAACGATTGTGTTATTTGCATCCTGTGTTCTTTATTTCGTCATACAAAGTTACAAAATTCTAATCTTTTCGAGGCATGAAAATGTTACTTCGTAAGTATCGCAACCTCTAAACAGATATAAGATGGAAACAAACAGACTACAGCTCGACGACAGGGTGAAAGTAGAGATTTACGACGAAGGGAAACTCATAGCCATATACAACGGATCAGGATTCCACAACGTCACAGCCGCTATTTTATCTGCACACGAGAATTCCGATGATACAGACAGATCGGCTGAAGATTATGTATTCCGGGTAACGGACGAAAATACCGGGACGTCGGCGCGCTACCGCATCAATGCCGGCGGCAACGTCAAGATTCTTCCGGAGGAATAACCGCAGCTCCACGTCCGCGTGTCAGTGACTGCGGGATGGCAGAAGATAGATGGTGATGATTATAACGGATGTCAGCATCTCGGCCACGGGAATGGCGAGCCAGAGTCCGGGGACACCTATGATGTGCGGCAGCAGTATGAATATAGGCACGAGCAGCACTATTCCACGCAGAAGCGTATAGACCGTGGAGGGCAGAGCTTTCTCGATACTCTGGTAATAACCGATCATCGCTATGTTGATAGCGAAGAACACGGCGCAAACAGCATAGAGCGGCAATCCCTGTTTTGCAAGAAGGTAGGCTTCGGAATCAGGCGACAGAAAGAGTGAGGTCACAGTTCCCTCGCCCATCCAAAGGCCGAAGGTGATCAACGCTCCGCAGACAATGGCTGTCATCACCGATAGGCGCAGAGTCTTCCTGACTCGGTCCATATAGCGTGCCCCGTAGTTGAAACTGATTATCGGCTGGGCCGATTGTGCCACGGCGTTGCTGATCGAGAAGACAAGCGGGAAAAGATAGCAGGCCACAGCGAAAGCCGCCACCCCGTCTTCGTGAAGCATCGACATGAACATGTAGTTTCCCGTCAGCATCATTACGCTCATGGCCAGCTCGGTCAGGAAAGTGGCGAATCCTATCTTGACCATGTACCACGTGTTGCGCACAGTGAGCATGAAAGATTTTGCCGAAACCTTGAGGCGATAGAAAGAGAGGACCTTATGGAATCTGAAGAAATAGCCGAGAACCATAAGCCCTCCGATCATGCATGCTATGGATGTAGCCATAGCAGCACCTTTGACGCCCATTCCGAGCGGAAAGATCATATACCAGTCAAGTATGATGTTTACAACGGCGGCGGTTACCTGTATCCACATGGCGAAACGCGGTGATCCGTCAAGCCTGATGAGCATCATGCCGACGCATTCGAAATAAAGAAACACGAGTCCCGGAAGCAGCCAGAGCAGATAATCCATTGCGTAATCCTCCAGACGCTGACTGCACCCCAACGCATAGACTACTCCTTTGGGGAACAGGAGAAAAGCCAGACATATCGCCCCCAACACTATCGTGCCTACGATAAAAGCCTGCGTCATGATGATTCTGGCCGCTTTGACATTGTCGGAAGCCAGACGGATACTGGCAACAACCGACGATCCGATGCCGAGCATGAGGCCTATGCCTGTGCACACCATGAACACCGGCGCCACAATGTTGACCGCCGCTATGCCGTCGGCTCCCACGCCTTGGCCCACGAAAATACCGTCAATGACCGTAAGGGCCGTGTTGAAAATCATTCCTATCAGGGTAGGGATGAAAATGGCTCTGAAAAGCGGCCCTATTTTCTCTTTGCCGAAATCAATTCTGTCACGATTCATACAAGATATATTTTACAACATATAAATTCTGCCGAACAAGTCAACTGGTTTTACCCGGTCATCTTATCCGGCATTGTCAGATGCCCTCCGATGAGGATTACAAAACTCTTCGCTTGGCCGCTTGCGGGCGGCCCAAATGCGATTCGCATTTTCGATTCGGCGGTGCAAAGTTACGCCGAAAGCGTCAGAACTCCAAATAATTTAGTGATTATGGAGTTTTTTCAGTGACAGGAGAGGATATATCCCCGTTTTTTCAGAGAGGTAATGACGGCGCCCGTCGAGGCTATGGCGCGCCTCAGATATGTGATCTGAACATTGAGCGCGAGAGAATTGGCATAGCTGGCGTCGCCCCACACTTTCTCGAGGATCAGATCACGCTCAACAAGCGAGCCTTCGTTCTCGGCAAGCATCTGGAGAATCTCGCATTGGCGCACGGGTAGCGAATGGGTCTCGTCGCCAACGGTGAGCGACGAAAGGTTAGGACGGAATATCGCTTGTCCAACCTGATATTCCTTCTCCGAACGCACCGTCAGACTTTCGAACCGTTCATTGATTTTGGCCACAAGCTCCTCCGGGTAAAACGGCTTCGGAATATAATCGTTGCCTTTAAGCTCGAAGCCTTTGAGCCGGTCCGCTTTTTCAGTGCGGTCGGTCAGAAAGAAAATGACGACGCGGCGGTCGTGCAGACGGATTTCCATGGCCATCTCGAAGCCGTTCATCACCGGCATGTTTATGTCGAGAAGAATCAGGTCGGGACCGACAGTATGGTAAAGTTCCAGCCCGACAGCGCCGTTGTTGGCGTATGTCACATCAAATCCTTCGGCTTGGAGAAACCTGCAAAGCAGCATGGAATTTCTCGTGTCATCGTCAACAAGCAGAATCTTCGGTTTCATGACTGAGGAATATTAATGGTGAAACGGCTACCCGCCCCTTCGCGGCTCTCCACACTGACGGATCCGCCGTGGGCTTCGGCAAGCAGCTTGACGTAGGCGAGCCCGAGCCCTACGCCCGGCATTCCGCTCTGGCGTGCTACGGTACTGCGATAGAATTTGTCGAAAATCCTGCGGCAATCGCTTTCGGAGATGCCGTTTCCGTTATCGGCGACAGATATTTCGGCACTGTTCTCAGTCTGCGTGCAGCTGACTCTTATCTCTACGGACTCGCCGGAGTATTTTACGGCGTTTTCGACAAGGTTCATGATCATCTGCGACAGATGGAGTGGGTCGCAGACGATCTCCGTAGCCTGAGGTATGTCATTTGTGATTTCCACAGATTTCCCTGATGAAATGTCCGTTCTTGAAATTATTTCATCGACGAGCGGCCTGAGGCGACACGGCGACAGATCAAGCGGAATCTGGCTGGATTCATTGAAAGTGATGTCGCGCAACCGTGAGAAATAAGTCGAAAGCTCGTTGATTGCATGACGGCAGTCATCTATTATTGAACTGCGGTCGCTCTCCGAAGCGTTCAGGCGCGGATTCGACAGGGAGGAAACGCAGATTTTCAGCGTCGCGACAGGACGTTTGAGTTCGTGGATCATTGTGTGGACGAAACTGTTTCTGACGGCATCGATCCTGACAAGATGCCTGATTGTCATTATCTGCCAGACCAGACAGATTATAAGCAACACCGAAAGGACAGCGCTGACTGTGAGAATGGCACCCATCGATTTCAGCACCGAGGCGAGCTGAATTTCGCAGGTGAATTCGACCGCTTTCTTTTCGAGCGTCGCATAAGGAAAAACGGCAGTCATCACCGGCCGGAACATCGACCCGTGTAACCGGTGGACCGGGTTCCACAGCAGAGAGTCGGGCGAAACGAGCCGTATTTTCGCATCGATGCCGGCTTTTTTCGCGATAGAGTCAATGCCCGTGATGGTGAAAGGATGGTTATAGTCGAGCGTGACCTCATCGGCGGCGCTCCAGATGTCTGTTCTGAGAGGAGTGGAATCGACCTCGAATTTCTTGACGGCGTTAACCAGTTTTGAAAGATCTTTGTAGTCATGAGTCTTCTCTATGGCGAGATCCTTCATCCCTTTTGTCAATTTGACTGTATCGTCAAGGCCGAGAATTTTGTGTACGTCCCCGTCGTAGAATGTGAGGGTGACCACAGCCGATTGTGTGGAACGATTGGTCCGTTTGTAATCTATGTTGGAATTGGACCAGCTGATAGTATCGTAAGAGTCGGGGCGCGATGACAATAGGCGGATGTCGCGGTATTTCTCGATGGCATTGCTCATAATGTCGAAAACTTCCGTCTCCTGCTCCTTCAGAGAGATTTCATATTGCTTGCGCAGCCAGACGATCTGCACTGCGATGAGCCCGAGTATGGCGCATATTGTGAACAGATAGAGAATCTTTATTTTCTTTTCCATGCACAAATGTACGAAATAAAGCCCTATCATGAGCCCGGAGTAATAATTTAGTAATAAATGGCGAATAATGGAGTAATAATTTTTTAGCGCCGGAGAGCGGATAAGTCCGTTACTTTGCGGCATGAAAAATCAATCACCAAACGAAAAATAATTATGAGAACAAAAACAATCATGATCGTTATCGCACTCCTGAACCTCGCCTGCGCGGCCCGTGCCGGAAAGATCGTACGCCGTCAGCTGAATATTCTCCAGACGTCGGTACTCGAAAGCAAGACATTGGCCCGGGGCGGCATGGAGTTCGTCTATGACTATCATTTCAACGCCGACACTATTTATAACTCGAGCGCCGATGACGAGCAGATGCTTCTTCAGATCTCGCCTGAAGGCATATCAAAATTTTCGAGTCTGCGCAACGCGCGTATAGATTCGATCATCCCAACCATGAGTAACGAACAGATTCTCCAGAATGCCGACAAGCTGCTGAACGGCCCGATGATGAACATATTCAAGAACTATCCCGCCGGGAAATTGACCCATACCGAAAAGATTGCACAGGACTGGTTCAGATATGAGGAGGAAATGCCTGTCATAGAATGGGAACTCGGCGACAGCGTCAAGACGGTTCTCGGTTACGAGTGTCGGGAAGCCAACGCCCGTTTCCGCGGACGCGACTGGCATGTGTTTTATACGGAAGAGATCCCCGTCATGGAGGGTCCGTGGAAACTTTGCGGGCTGCCGGGCCTGATAATGAGCGCCACTGACCGCAAGGGCGACTACCGCTTCGAGTGTGTCGGAGTGAAGCAGTCGGCGACGCGTCCGGTCTGTATATACGATGTTCCGTACAACAAGACGGACCGGAAGAAATTCTACGATACCCTTCACCGATACGACACCAATCCCTATGGCTATGCCGAGACCGTCTGCGGCGTTAAGATAACCGTCACCGACTCTGCCGGAAATCCCGATCCTACGGCATTCGACCCTATGGAACTCAATTATGACTATCTTGAACGGGACTGGAGATGAAAAACAGCTTTTTCCTTATGATTGTCATCGTTCTTGCGGCGTTGTCCGCAAGAGCCGATGACTTCCGTGGGCGTGTGCTCGACGGCGAGAACCGCGAGCCTGTCGCCGGAGCGGTCGTTAAGGTTCTGTCGGCAACGGGCAAAACCGTAAGCTTCACTTCTTCCAAAACCGACGGTACATTCAGTGTCAAAACCGATTCTAAAGGCGTGAAGCTGACAGTAAGCGCCATAGGATACGCCACTTTTGAGACGGCGTTTCCCCCGGAAAACAACGAGCTATTTCTTCAGCCCCGCGAGACCCGGCTGAAGGAAGTCGTGGTCGAGGCGCCAGACATATTTCAGCGCGGCGACACCCTCGTGTTCAATGTCGGGAAATATGCAACCGCTGCCGACAATGCCATAATAGATGTGCTCAAGCGTCTGCCCGGCATCAAGGTTGAGGATGACGGCCGCATATTGTATAACGGAAAACCGATCAACAAATTCTATATCGACGGAAACGATTTCGTGGGTGACAGCTACGGGCTTGCGGCCAATAATATCTCCAAAGATGACGTAGCCTCGGTTGAGGTCATGGAAAATCATCAGCCCATAAAGGCACTGGAGGATATAGAGTTTTCGGAGCAGGCGGGAATCAATCTCAAACTGAAGGAGGACGCGCGGTCACGCTGGGTCGGAGTGACTACGGCCGGAGCGGGTGTTTCTCCGCTGCTTTACACGGGCGGTCTGTTCACTATGCGTCTCGCGCGTAAAATGCAGAACATGTTTACGCTGAAGGCCGACAATACCGGCTGGAATCCGGCGAATGAAATCAGGGATACCGGATATGATCCCATGTTTTCCGGCGAGTACGACGATGAGCCCTGGACGGATTACATTTCGGCTGACCGTGTGAATGCACCTCTTGCCGAGAACCGCACGCGCGACAATCTGTCGTGGATGGCCGACGCCATCACGTCGTGGGGCACGAATGATGTGTCAAAACGCCTTAAACTCAACTACACAGGTGACCGACTTGATTACACGACCGGAGAATATACCGATTATTTCAGTCAGAATATCCCCAATTATAATCAGGACAATAGGTTGCGGACACACGGACATTCCATCGCCGCTGAACTCAAAACGGAGGTTAACCGAAAGAAATATTTCATGAAAGACAATCTGAATTTCGACGCGAGGTTTGATGACTCGCGTTCGGCCATCACGGGATCGATGGATCTTTTACAGCGAGTAAACCGCCGATGTTTTAATGTGCGCAACGACTTGCGGCTCATCCGCAAGACTGACACGAGGATATTCTCTCTGTCATCGCGCAATGAGTTTTCGCGCAACACGTCGCGTCTCGGTGTCAGTGCTTCCGGCGCCGCTCCATCCCAGTCGGTTAGGACTTCGGATTTACGAAGCGTCACCGAGGGACAGTATGGCCTTTTCGCAGGCTTCTGGAAAATATATCTCACCGCTGATCTTGATCTTGACTGGCATCATCTTGCCTCCGCCCTCGATGACTTCGACTGCGATTTCAGGAGAGCCGGAAAGTATGACTCGTTTCTCGCTTCGTTTTCTCTGACTCCGAAAGCCGTATATGAAATGCGAGGATGGCGCGTAACGGCCGCGCTACCTTTCCGGCTGACTCATATCGGACTTGACGGTAGTCATGGTTTTATCTCCCTGAGACCCTATCTGTGGATCCGGCGCCAGATGACGGCGAAATCCGATCTGACACTGTCGGCGTCGTACAATTCCTCCGCGCCGGCTCCCTCGTTGTTTGTGGATTGCGCCTTTCTGACGGATTACCGCAATCTTTATGTCGCCGTGCCTACCGACCGAAACAGTAAATCCACTTCGGTGTCGGCCACATATCGCTACCGCAATCCTCTGTCGGCCTTCTTCGGAAACATCTCGGTATCCTATTCTTATTTTCGCTCTCCGCTGATGACGGATCAGCTTTTCATCGATGACTTCATAGTGACAACCTACAGAAACATTGCGGCAGGTACACACAGTTATATGCTCAAGGGTGGCGTAAGCAAAGGGTTCGCCCACGGCAGGCTGGTCGGAGGCATCGATGCGGAATGGAGCCGTTCGGAGGCCTCGTCGATGCGCGACGGCCAACGCTTGCCTTTCCGGCAGGACCGCCTCTCCGTGGCACCTTATTTCAAAGGAAGCTTCTGCAAATGGCTCTCCATGAACTACTCTCTTGACGCCACGTTCAGTTCTCTGAAAATAGACGCAGGGCCGCTGTCACGCTCTACATCGGTCAATCAGAGACTGTCGTTCACCTGGATGCCTCTTGACGAGCTGAATTTCATCATAGGAGCCGAACATTATTTCACCGGTTTCGGCGACCGTGCGGGCCGCGACGCAAACATGGTTCTTCTTGACGCGTCGGCCACATGGCAGATGAGTTCCCGTCTGCGTCTTTCTCTGAGCGCCCGCAATCTTTTTGACCGGCATGATTACCGTTACACAACCTTCGGAACGCTCTCGAAGACCGACCGCGTTTTTTCCATCCGTCCCCGCAACATCCTCGCAACCCTGCAGCTCCGCTTCTGATCTCTTATTTAAGATAATCAATCAGGAAAGATAGAAACAGGCGATTACGTCGGAAATTCTCGGCTTAACTTTGCGTCATGCAAACCGCGAAGATGAGAAAAGTAAAGTTCCCGTCGGAAGTGAGGTGGACCGGCGGGAACTTTTTTATTGTCAGAAGCGGTTTGTTCAGAGTGTGGCGAGAATGTCGTCGATGAGGTTGACGGATTTGATGAGCATTCTCGGAATGTGGAAGGGACCCTTGAATATGTTGCCCTTGGCGGTCTGGGCGACTGTTCCGTCGCGGTGGAGATAGCCGAACCATTCCGGATATTCGTGGTCGGGCAGGTGGGCATACATCCAGTCGTTGGCCTTGCGGTGGAGTTCGATGTAATGTTCGTTGCCGGTGGCGAGGTAGCAGTAGAGAGTGGCGATGACGGCTTCGGTCTGGGGCCACCAGAATTTCATGTCCTGGGAGTAGTCCTGCGGCGGGAAGTTCTTGCAGTCGCGGAAGTTGATGATGCCGCCGTACTGTTCGTCCCAGCCCCAGTCCCAGCTCCAGTCGAAGATGGTCAGCGCGAGGTCCTTGATTGCTTTGTCCCAGTTGCGGTGACGGGCCTCCTCGAGGATGAACCATGAGGTTTCGATGCAATGTCCCGGATTGATGACGCGGCCGTTGAGGGTGTCGATCAGTTCGCCGTCAGGTCCCACCATTTCAAGCACGGCCTTGAATTCGGGGTGCATGAAATATTTGGCGATGGCTTCAAGAGAGGTGTTGATGCGCTTTTCTATTTCGGGACTGTCGCCGGCTGCTGCGCGCACGCGAGCGGCCGTGTTGATGAGAATCATGGTGATGGAATGGCCCTGGGCTTTGAGCGTCGGTTCATATTTGGGCTGGAGGATTCCCGGAGTGTCGATGAAATAGAGGATGCGTTCGAAAAGGTCGAGGGCGCGTTTGGCGTAAGCTTTGTCACCGGTGGCAATCGAATATTCTGCCAGAGCGATGCAGGCGAAAGCCTCGGAGAAGACATAACGGCGCATGCGGAGGGGAGTACCGTCGGCAGCCACTTCGAAATACATGCGGCCGTCTGCGTCATAGCAGTGGGCGTCGCTGAAGTCGATGCAACTTTTGGCGAATTCGAGATATTCGGGGCGTTTCTCGATGTTGTTGTAGGCGAATGAATAGATGAATGCGCAGCGGCCTTGGAACCAGACGGATTTGGTGGGATCCATCAGGCGTCCTTCGCGGTCAAGGCATGTATAGACGCCGCCGTTCACTTTGTCCCAGCCATGTTCGAGCCAGAAGGGGAGGATGTTGCCGGTCAGATCGGCTACATAGCGTTCGCGGCAGTCGAGCAGATATTTCTTAAGTTCGTTTTTCTCCATTTTATAATATACTTTGGTTGTTATGAGAGAATGTTTAATGTAGGGCAAAGTTATCTACAATCCTCTAAAAAAACAACTTTTTTCTCTCTGATTGTTCCTCAATCGGGAAAAAATATGTAAGTTTGCTGAATAAAAATAAATTAACCGATTTTTATCACATTCTATGAAACTGATCGCTGACAGCGGCGCCACAAAGACCCAGTGGGCGTTGGTGGATGACACAGCCTGTAGCGCCCCTCTGGTCTTCACAACCGGCGGAATCAACCCCGCTGTCATGACGGAGAATGTCTTGGAGTCCACGCTGACTGAAGCACTATCCGGCATAAGGGCTCATTCTGTCAGTGAGGTCCGTTTTTACGGGGCAGGGTGTCTGCCGGAGATATGTCCTGCGGTAGAGAATGTGATAGCCGGCATTACGGGCGCAACTGATGTCGAGGTCGCTTCCGACATGCTCGGAGCTGCCCGCGCTCTTTTCGGACGCGCGCCGGGCATCGCCGCTATTTTGGGAACCGGTTCCAACTCGTGCAGCTATGACGGGAAAAACATCGTGGCTAACACGCCGCCTCTGGGCTATGTGCTCGGCGACGAGGGATCGGGTGCCCGGCTCGGAATAGCGTTGCTCAACGGCGTGCTTAAAGGGTATCTTCCACGCGCTCTCTGCCGCCGGTTCGCCGACGCCACCGGCCTTGACAAGAGCGCGGTGATTGAGCGCGTTTATCGCCGTCAGGCTGCAAACGCTTTTCTTGCATCGCTCGTTCCGTTCATAGCCGACAATATAGCCGACCCGTCGATTGAGGGTCTTGTCAGAAATGAGTTCCGGCTCTTTTTCGAGCGCAACATCATTTCGGCCTATCCGTCGGAACTGCCGGTCGGTTTTGTCGGTTCGATAGCTGTTGTGTTCGAGCGCCAGCTGCGTCTGACGGCTGAATCTCTCGGAGTGGAGATAAGCCGCATAGTCCGGCATCCGTTGCCTCTGATGATTGAGTTTCATAAGAAAAACTGAAATAAATATGCATGTGACTCCCGAAGCTCCCCCCGTGGAGCTTATAATGATAAATATTACCGGCGAAGACAAACCGGGCGTAACGGCCGCTTTGTCGGAGATTCTTGCAAAGTACGATGCCAGGATTCTTGACATCGGTCAGGCCGACATTCATCATAATCTGACTCTGGGCATTCTGATCAAGACTGACAGTTCAGTGTCGGGCGACATAATGAAAGATGTTCTCTTCAAAGGCTACGAGCTGAAAGTGAATGTCAAGTTTTCTCCGGTCAGCCCCGAGGATTACGAACGTTGGGTTGACATGCAGGGAAAAAACAGATGGATCATCACCATTCTGGGACGGAATCTTTCGGCACGTCACATCGCTCTCGTCAGCTCCGTGGTGGCTGACCAGCAGCTTAACATCGATTCCATACAGCGTCTGACCGGCCGCATGCCTCTCGATTCCCACGAAAAACAGCTCAGCAAGTCATGTGTGCAGTTCTCTGTCCGCGGAAATCCCCGCGACCACAGCGAGATGCAGCGCCGTTTCATGCAGATTGCCTCGCTTGAGGAAGTTGACATATCTCTTCAGGAGGACACGATGTTCCGGCGCTGCCGCCGTCTCGTATGTTTCGACATGGATTCGACGCTGATCAGGACGGAAGTCATCGACGAGCTCGCCGAACGCGCCGGAGTCGGAGCGCAGGTAAGGGCCATCACCGAACGCGCCATGAGAGGTGAGATCGATTTTATCGAGAGCTTCACCGAGCGTGTGGCGCTCCTCAAAGGGCTTGACGAGTCAGTCATGAAAGAGATAGCCGAGAATCTTCCCATAACGGAAGGAGTTGACCGCATGATGACAGTGCTTAAACGCACCGGCTACAAGACGGCCATTCTTTCCGGCGGATTCACATATTTCGGCAATTACCTGAAACAACGCTTCGGCTTTGACTACGTCTATGCCAACGATCTGGAGATTGTTGACGGCAAACTGACCGGACGCTATCTCGGCGAAGTTGTGGACGGCCGCCGGAAAGCCGAGCTGCTGCGCCTGCTGGCTCAGGTCGAGAACCTGAACATCAAGCAGACAATCGCCGTGGGTGACGGCGCCAATGACCTTCCCATGCTCTCTACGGCAGGTCTCGGCATAGCTTTCCACGCCAAGCCAAAGGTCAAGGCGGCTTCCGACCAGTCGATCTCCACGATCGGTCTTGACGGCATTCTTTATTTTCTCGGCTTCAAGGATTCTTTTATTTCCGAATAAATTCATTATCTAAATTAATTCTTATATGAAAAAAGTAAAAAGCATGGTACTCATGGCGGCTCTCGTAAGCGGGGTCGGCGCAGCGGCTGAAAATCCGCTCTGGCTTCGCAACGCCGCCATCTCGCCTGACGGAAAGACAGTCGCTTTCACTTACAAAGGCGACATCTTCACTGTTCCTGTCACAGGCGGACAGGCTCGGCAGCTGACAACCTCCAAAGAGTATGACAGCGCGCCGATGTGGGCTCCCGACGGAAAACGCATTGTCTTCACATCAAACAGACTCGGTTCCGATGACATTTACATCATTCCCGCACAGGGCGGAACGGCTCGACGCCTGACAACCTACGTGGGCACCGAGACTCCTCTGACTTTCCTCCCGGACGGACGGTTGCTTTTCTCCGCCAATATAATGCCGGGACGTACTACGGCGCAGGCTCCCTTCGGAAATCAGATGTATGTCATCGACACAGAGATCGACAGTCCGCGTCCCGAGCTCTATCTTTCAGTTCCGGCTCTCTCGGCGAGCGCCAACGCCGAAGGCAAGATCCTCTATCAGGACAAGAAAGGGTTCGAGAACATCTGGCGCAAGCATGAGCGTTCGTCCGGCACCTCCGACGTGTGGATGGTGGATCCCGCAGGCAACTTCACTCAGCTGACAACCTTCAACGGACATGACCTCAATCCGGTCTGGGGCAGCGGCGACACATTCTATTATCTTTCCGAAGAGGCTGACAACAACCTGAACGTCTATCAGGGAACGGCAAAGGCCGGTCAGAAAGGCAAGCAGCTTACTTTCTTCAAGGAGAATCCCGTGCGTTCACTCTCCGTTTCCAACAACGGCGTGCTCGCTTTCAGCCAGGACGGTGAGCTTTACACAATGCCGGCCAACGGAAAACCGCAGAAAATAAACGTGCAGATCATCACCGATGATTTCAATAATGACATCATAAAGAGCTTCAGCAACAGAGGCGCCTCAACCATGGCTGTCAACAAGGCTGGCGATGAGGTCGCGTTCGTTATCCGCGGAGATGTCTATGCCACTTCGGTAAAATATCCCACTACTGTCCGAATCACCAATACTCCCGGTCAGGAACGCCGAATCGACATAGCTCCCGACGGACGTTCCGTTGTTTATGACTCCGAGCGCGAAGGAAACTGGCAGCTCTTCATCTCGAAGATAAAGAACCCCGACGAGAAAAAGCTTGCTTACGCTACTGAATTCGTTGAGGAGCCCCTTTATTCATGCGAGACCTCGGCTCAGCAGCCTGTTTTCAGCCCCGACGGCAAGAAAGTGGCATTCCTCGAGGACCGCACGATCCTCAAGGTCATCGATGTCAACACCAAGGAAGTGACCACGGCGCTTGACGGCAAATACAACTACTCATACACCGACGGCGACATATCATTCGCCTGGAGCCCCGACAGCAAGTGGCTCCTCATAGATTATATCGGAGTTGGCGGATGGAACAATTCCGACATTGCGCTTGTGGCTGCCGACGGTTCGAAAGTTGTCGATCTCACCGAAAGCGGTTACGCTGATTCCAATCCCCAGTGGGCTATGGGCGGACGTGCGATAACCTATTCGACCGGACGCTACGGCATGAAGAGCCACGGCAGCTGGGGCAACCAGTCTGACGTCATGATGATGGTGCTCGATCCTGAAGCCTGGGACGAGTTCAACATGACCGAGGAGGAAGCAGCCCTCAAAGAGCAGGCTGACAAGGAGAAGAAAGAAAAAGAAACTCTCAAATCCGATTCCAAGGACAAAAAAGGAAAGAAAGGTAAAAAAGATTCCAAGAAAGACAAAAAAGACGCTGACGTCAAGGAAAAGAAATCGAAGGATCTCAATTTCGATCTCGACAATCGCCGTTACCGCATGGCCCGTCTGACTCCGCGCTCTTCATTTGTCGGCGATTACTATCTTTCAAAGAAAGGCGACAAGTTCTATTATTGCGCCGGATCGACAGAAGCCGGAGCAAATCTCTATTGCCGTGACTTGAAGAAGGGTGACACCAAGGTGCTTGCCCGTGGCATAAGCGGCGGTTTCGTTCCCGATGACAAAGGCGATAACCTTTTTGTCTTCACCGGCTACGGCATGAACAAAGTGAGCCTTTCCGACGGCAAAGTGACTCCGATTGAATTTGACGCGCCTTACAACCGTCATCCCTCGCAGGAACGCGCCTACATTTATGACCACATGCTGAAGCAGGTCAAGAACAAATTCTACGATGCCAACCTCCACGGCCTCGACTGGGATTCAATCGGCAACCATTATCGCCGTTTCCTGCCTCACATCGACAACAATCGCGATTTCGCCATACTGATGAGCGAGGTTCTCGGCGAGCTTAACGCTTCCCACACCGGCGCTTCAACCTCATCCTACGCTCCGGTCTATTTCATGTCAACAGCTTCTCTCGGAGCTTTCTATGATCCCGCCCACAAAGGCGACGGTCTGAAAGTGGCTGAAGTGCTTCGCCGCGGTCCGCTTGACAGAAAGGATGTGAATGTGGTGCCCGGCGACGTAATTGTTGCGATCGATGGCCAGACCATTGAGGCAGGCAAGGACTATTTCCCTCTTCTCGAGGGTAAGGCCGGCCGAAAAGTACGCCTTACGGTCAAGAACAACGCCGGTGCCACACGTGACGTCACCGTGAAACCCATCAGCGGAGGATATGAAAGCTCTCTCCTCTATCAGCGCTGGGTTGAACACAACGAACATCTCGTTGACAGCCTCTCGGGCGGTCGTCTCGCCTATGTGCATGTAGAGGGAATGAACAACCCGAGTTTCCAGACCGTTTATGACCGTCTGCTCGGCCATTACCGCAATGCCGAGGCTGCTATTGTCGATACCCGTTACAACGGCGGCGGCTGGCTCCACAACGACATAGCCCTTCTGCTTTCAGGCAAGGAATATGTGCGTTTCATGCCTCGCGGACGTTACATCGGCTCTGAACCGTTCTCGCAGTGGACCAAGCCTTCCGTAATGCTTGTCAACGAAAGCAACTACAGCGACGCCCACGGAACACCGTTTGTTTATCAGACTCTCGGAATAGGCGACATAGTCGGCGCTCCGGTTCCCGGAACAATGACCGCCGTCTGGTGGGAGAATCAGATCGATCCCTCGATCGTCTTCGGTATTCCTCAGGTTACTTCGGTTGACATGAAGGGTCAGGTTCTGGAAAACCACCAGCTCAACCCCGACGTGCTCATCTATAACCTCCCGGGTCAGATCCAGGCCGGTCAGGACGCTCAGCTTGAAGGCGCAGTGAAACATCTGCTTAAAAAACTTGACGCGAAGAAATGAAGCCCGGCGACTTAATACCCGAAATACTCGGCGTTGACGAGACCGGCCGCGAGGTGAAAAGAAGTGACTTCGAAGGTCGAAACCTGGTGCTCTATTTCTATCCTAAGGACAATACGCCGGGATGCACGGCCGAGGCCTGCTCGCTCCGCGACAATATCGATGTGCTGAAAGCGAAAGGCTACGAAGTGCTCGGTGTCAGCACCAACAATGAAGCCTCACATCGTAAATTCATCGAGAAGCATGAGCTGCCGTTCCATCTGATAGCCGACACAGACCATCGGCTGACCGAAGAAATGGGAGCGTGGGGCGAGAAGAGCATGTGTGGACGGAAATATTTCGGCACATTGCGCACGACTTTCCTTGTGGGTCCCGACGGCGTAATAACCGACGTGTTCGGCCCCAAACAGATAAAGACTAAGGAACACGCGACCCAGATTCTTGACCTCAAGGCCTGAGTCAGGTCCTCAATCAGATTCAGTGAGCGCGGCTCCTGCCCTTTGCGGCAGGGACCGCGCTCAGAATTTAATGCCGCGGGAGAACTTTTTTCGGAGGCAGCGCGTTAAAGGAGGTGAAAGAAATAATTCACCCGACAAAATTAAAGTGTTATGAATGACAAACAAGCTCGCCGTAAAAACAGATATGTTAGCACCTGGGTTGCCATTGGGGCAATAATTCTGATCATTCTGCTTATTATATGGCTGACGATGGCCGATCTGTGGGGCGACACGGATGTAGCGGCAGCCGTAATGCCCTATGTATGATATTCCATAATAGAAGACAATAAAAAGAAAGAGGACGGTTCGTGACGAACTGTCCTCCTTTTTCGTTTATGGAAGTAAAAGAGATTTTTTACTTCTTGATCACGCGGCGCTCTTTGATACGGGCTTTCTTGCCTGTCAGGCCACGCAGATAGTAAAGTTTCGCACGGCGCACTTTACCGTATTTGTTCACTGTGATAGAGTCGATGAACGGAGACTCAATGGGGAAAATACGCTCAACACCGATGTTGTCGCTCATTTTGCGGACGGTGAAACGCTTTTTGTTGCCTTCGCCGGAGATGCGGATAACCACACCGCGATACTGCTGGATACGCTCCTTGTTTCCTTCTTTGATACGGTAGGCTACTGTGATGGTGTCGCCGGGAGTGAATTCAATTTGGTTGGTGCCTGCGGGAAATGCTTCTTCGGCAATTTTGATCAGATCCATTTTTTCTTTTCGATTAAATGTTAACAATACTCGCAATATTCGCAGGCCACTTTTTCCTGCCAGAGATTACGAATTCGGGTGCAAAATTACCTATAATAATTCAGATTACAAAATGCGTTGACCATTATTTTGCCGTTTTTTTCGGAAGACGTCCATGACGTTTGAGCGATTCGGCGATTATCCACTGGATCTGGCCGTTGACTGACCGGAATTCCTGAGTGGCCCAGCGCTCCACGAGTTCCATCGTTTCGGGGTCGAGACGCAGCAGGAATCCTTTGCTTTGTTGCTTAGCCATGTCCGGAATGGTTCAGGGGGTTATTGATAGAGAGTGCCGGTGTTGAGGACCGGCTGGGCCGGTTCGTCGGCACACAGGACCACGAGCAGATTGCTGACCATGGTTGCCTTGCGTTCCTCGTCGAGTTCCACCACTTCTTCCGATTTCAGCTGGTCGAGAGCCATTTTCACCATGGAGACAGCGCCTTCGACAATCTTCTCGCGGGCCGCGATTATGGCCGAAGCCTGCTGGCGACGCAACATGACTGCGGCTATCTCCGGAGCGTAGGCGAGATAATTCAGTCGGGCTTCGACAACCTCGATGCCGGCCATTGCCAGGCGTTCGTTGAGCTTCTCCTCGAGCTGGGTGTTTATTTCGTGGCCCGAACTGCGGAGGGTGATCTCGTCGTTCTTGCCGTCTTCCTCGTCGTAGGCGTAGCGGCCGGTGACTTCCCGCAGCGCGGCGTCGCTCTGGATTCTGACAAAAGCGTTCAGGGCTTTTGCGGTAGCGTTGGCATTCTCAGGGTTCTCTTTGATCTTTCCGTCGGAGCTGACGGTTATCGAGGGGGTGTCCGCGGCGTCCACGTCGAAAACGGCGCGATAGGTGTCGTTGACTTTCCAGACAAGCACCATGCCTATCATCACCGGGTTGCCGATCTTGTCATTGACCTTTATCGGGGCTATGTCCATGTTGCGGATTCTGAGCGAGACTTTCTTTTTGTTCATGAAAGGATTGACCCAGAAATAGCCCGTCCCGCGGAAAGTGCCGCGATATTTTCCGAAGAAAATCATGACTCTCGATTGGTTAGGCTGTTGAGTGAAGAAGCCGATCGAGAGAATTGCCATCAACAGAATGGCCACGCCTATCGTGACGCCCAATATGGCGCCGTAGGTGTCGCTACCTTTGTCGGGGAGGATGAAAGCGACGGCTACCACCATCGCCGGAATGAGCAGAATGACTGCCGCAAGCATGGCGAATCCGTTGAGGATCATGCCTCTGTAGGGCATTTCCTGAGTTTTGTCTTGTAGTTTCATGTGATATTGTTTTGATATTATTTTGATGCAAATATAATATGCAAATCCCGAATCTCCAAATAAATTGCATAAAACTTCTTTTTCGAAACACATTGGACGAATATGTTGTTATTGTAATACTTTTACATTAACTTTGCATTCAAAAGTAATACTTATATGGATATAGCAATAAAGAAAAATCAGAGTTTCAGACTTCCCGTTGATCTGATTGACAGGTTGAAGCAACTTGCAAAGCGTCAGAATCGCAGCCTCAATAATTATGTTGAGACATTATTGCTTGATGCGGCTTATCAGGAGCCGAATGCGACAACTAAAGCTGCCATGAAAGAGGTTGAAAGCGGTGTACTGCGTAATGCTCCGGAACTTGACATGACGTCGGTTGAAGCGATGGAGAAATCAATGGGATTATGAAGAAGCTTAAGGCCTCCTCTCAATACAAAAAAGACTATAAGCGATTTCGAAATAATCCGAAGAAGGTAGAGAAACTATTCAACATTCTTGAATTGCTGAGAAATGAGCAACCGATTCCAGAAGAAAACCGTCCTCATCTGCTTACAGGCAACTACGCCGGTCACATGGAGTGCCATATCGAAGGTGATTTCCTTCTGATATGGTTTGATCCGGAATCTGATGAAATAGACCTTGTCCGCCTTGGTTCCCATTCAGAACTATTCGGATAATTTTTAGTTGTCTCCTTTTCTCCATAAATTAGTTATTTTTAGTGTGAAAATAGGGAACAACGTCACCCTTGTATTATTCAGAAATGGTTATCGGGCAGTATCATGTCAAACAAATTATTGCTACTGATGATATTTGATATTGTGTTTTTGTGCGTAATCTTTGACTTTATCCTTATCAAAGGAGTCGTCAAGAGGAAGGATGGATACATCTTTCACTAATGTTTCGCAATTGTTGAAATCGCCGTAAATCACAATGGCACCGATAGAATCCAAAGACGTTTCATTGTTAATTGTTTTCCGAGGTTCGTGAGTGGATGCGGGCGGCGTACATCTGCTCTTTGATTCCGCCTTTTTTGAGAAAATCGGCTTTAATGAGATCAATCATTTTATTGAGCATCGAAATGGTCTGATTTATCAGGGTCAGCATCATGTTGCAGAATTCTTCATCGTTGAGGCGGTTGGCGAGTGAGGTGAAAAATGCGGTGTCATTGTGATCGCGGCAGGTTTTCCGCAGATTGGCGAAGCGCGGATGACTTTGGCTCCAGAACTTAATCTGACGAGTCCGCATATAGTCTTCATAATCATTTAACAGTTCATGGAGACTGCCACGGGCAACTCCAAACAGTTTGATCTCGATTTCGGCCGATGACGCGGCGTCGGAGCGTCCTTCAACAATGTTCTGTTTTCCGGAACGCGCGGCCTGCAGCATCTGGTCATAGGTCCGGTCGGTTTTAGCTATGTGGCTCTGTAGAAAGAAATAAGTCAGGTCATAGATAGCCTCAGCTTTGCGGAAAACATGCAGTTTCCGGTAGCTTGTTTTGGGCCGGGCAAAATCTGGAGTCGTCATAGTTGTCGAGTATTTTGAATATGAGCTAAATTAGCTAAGTTAGCTAACTTAGCTAATATTTTTCCTTACAATTCACAAAGGTAGCACAAATCACTGACTTTCAAAATTTATATAACGGATTTGTAGAGGAATGGGAGGAGAAGACGAATTGGGTTGTGAATTAAAGCGAGTTTTATTTGCTATTGCGGCCGGGTGGCGCTAACTTTGCACTCCGTTTAGCCATCTATCCTATGAACGAGATGAATGTCACCGATATAAAGATTGAAGATTTCAATTATCCGCTGCCGGAAGAGCGTATAGCTTCGCATCCGCTCCAGATGCGCGATCACTGCAAACTCCTTTTGCGTAATCATGACGGCTCGCTCGAGGAGCACGTGTTCACCGAACTTCCCGCTCTTCTTCCCGCCGATTCCATGCTTGTCTATAACAATACGCGCGTCATCAACGCCCGGCTACGTTTCCGCAAGCCCGGGGGCGCCCGCATCGAGGTGTTCTGTCTCGAACCGGTAGCTCCCGCTGACTATCAGATGGCTTTTGCAGCGGAGGGTAGGGCGGAATGGAGCTGCTTTGTCGGCAATTCCAAGCGCTGGAAAGACGCACCGCTCGAAATGGAGCTGCGGATAGGGGAGCAGGACGTGGTTCTGACGGCAACGCGCACATCGAAGTCAGACAGCGGCTCTACGGTCGAATTCACCTGGCAGCCTTCCGATCTGACATTCTCACAGATAATAGAGGCGGCCGGGGAAATTCCCATTCCTCCTTATCTCAACCGCCCGACGCAGCAGAGCGACGCCGACGACTATCAGACGATCTATTCCTCGATCGAAGGTTCGGTGGCCGCACCTACCGCAGGACTGCATTTTACGCCAGACGTGCTCGACGCCATAGACCGCCGCGACATTCCGCGCCGCGAGCTGACGCTCCATGTGGGAGCCGGAACCTTCAAGCCGGTGAAATCGGACCGCATCGGTGACCACGGGATGCACAGCGAGTTCATTTCCGTCAGCCGCGACCTGATAGCAGAACTCGCCGAGGGACAACGTAGGGTCATAGCCGTAGGCACCACTTCGGTGCGCACTCTGGAGTCACTCTACCATCTCGGCCGCATGGTGGCCGAAGGGAAGACGCCCGATGAGGTTCCGCAATGGTATCCCTATTCCGGTCCGGAGCTTTCGACCGGCGAGGCGCTCGGCGCTCTGGTGGAATATCTGGATGCGCGCGGTCTTGACACCCTGACCGCTTCGACGAGAATCATCATCGCTCCGGGCTATGACTACAGGGTGGTCAAGGGTATGGTCACCAACTTCCATCAGCCCCAGTCAACGCTGCTCCTTCTCGTGTCGGCATTCACCGGGGGTGACTGGCGACGCATGTATGATTATGCTCTCGGTCACGATTTCCGATTCCTCAGTTACGGCGACGCGCAGCTCCTCCTGTGAAACATTTCGCGGGAATGTTCCACGAGTTATTGACATTAGGGGCCATTTATGAACATTTAACGCATTATTTGGCAGTTGGCGCTTTCTCTTTAGCCTAAAAAGTGATTACTTTGCAGCCGAAAACAATCACCGCACAGTAACATTTTTATGGGTAAAATCATAGCAATAGCGAATCAGAAAGGCGGAGTCGGTAAAACCACTACAACCATCAACCTCGGGGCGTCGCTCGCCGCTGAAGGGAAGAAGGTGCTCATAATCGATGCCGACCCCCAGGCCAACGCCACTTCGGGCTATGGAATAAAACCTGACGATATGGCCTCGTCGATCTACGAATGTCTCGTTGACGATTATCCTCTGGCCGGATCGCAGGTGGCTACATGCATGAAAGGTCTCGATCTGATAGGTTCCAGAATCGATCTGGCCGGTGCCGAACTCGAGCTGATAAACCGTCCGAACCGAGAGAAAGTCATGTCGAAGGCTCTCGAAAGTGTACGCGACCAGTATGATTACATTCTGATCGACTGTTCTCCGTCGCTCGGTCTCATAACCGTCAATGCTCTCACTGCCGCCGATTCCGTCATAATTCCGGTGCAGGCCGAGTATTTCGCTCTTGAGGGAATCACCAAGCTTATCAACACCATCCGCATCATAAAGCCGAAGCTCAATCCGGGCCTTGAGATCGAGGGCTTCCTCCTGACGATGTATGACGCCCGTCTGCGTCTGGCAAACCAGATCTACGAAGAGCTCAAGAGCCATTTCGGAGACATGGTGTTCACAACTGTCATTCCCAGAAATATCCGCCTTTCGGAGGCTCCTTCCCACGGGCTCCCCGCCATACTTTACGATCCGGAAAGCCGCGGCTCGACATCACACACGGCCCTCGCGCGCGAAATAATCTCGAAACACCGCCGCGCCTCGCGCCATCAGAAAGCTTAGTTTTCCCTCTGTCAAAATAAAAACACATCAGATATATGGCACCACGACGCAATGCACTCGGACGCGGTCTTGACTCGCTCATCTCCATGGATGACACTCCCGCATCCGGCTCATCGGCAATAAATGAAATACCACTTTCGCAGATTTCTCCGAATCCTGACCAGCCTCGAACCAATTTCGACGAGGAAGCTCTCGACGATCTCGCCGCCTCCATACGCGAGCTTGGAATCATCCAGCCCCTGTCGCTCCGCAAAACCGGTCCCGATTCCTATCAGATCATAGCCGGTGAGCGGCGTTTCCGTGCCGCCTCCCGCGCAGGGCTCGATTCCGTTCCCGCCTACATAAGGACGGCCAACGAAGCCGAACTCACGGAGATGGCCCTGATCGAGAACATCCAGCGCGAAGATCTCAACGCCATAGAAATCGCGCTCACTTTCAAGAAACTCATCGAGCAGTATCAGCTGACCCAGGAGAGACTGAGCGAACGCATCGGAAAAAAACGCGCCACTATAGCTAATTTCCTGCGCCTGCTGCGTCTGCCGGCCGATGTCCAGCTGGGGTTGCGCGACAAACTCGTGGATATGGGTCATGCCCGCGCGCTACTCTCGATCGATGATCCCACGGTGCAGCTCAAAGTCTATAACCGCATTGTCAAGGAGGGCCTCTCGGTCCGCAAGGTCGAGGAACTGGCAAAGGCGTGGCGCGAAAACGCGTCGGGCGAAAACGCCGACGAGGTAACCAAACAGAAACAGGGAAGTGAATTCGACATTCTCGGCGAACATCTCTCGCAGCGTTTTTCAGCGCCCGTAAGTTTCGTTTGCAACCGTTCCGGCAAAGGAAAAATCACCTTCAGTTTCAAAAACGAGGCGGAACTTGAGCGATTAATTACTATCTTTGACAATCTGAAACCTCACGACAACTGACAGACGTCGCCGGGATTACCTTTTGTTTGGGAGGTAAATCCTTGGTTATGTGGCGTTTAATAAAGAATTGTAAATCGCAGTGCAACGCATAAGGCATACGGCATCACATAGGAGAATAATGCTTCTCGGCATGGTCATGACCCTGCTGTTCATGCCTCTTAACGTTTTTTCAGTAAATTTTGCGTTGCCTGAATCAAGAGCTTTTTCCTCACTCTCCTTTCCCTTCGGAGAACTGCCCGACACCATTCCGCTGGGCGATGATCCGGTCACTCTTCCGGCGGCCGTCGAGGAGGTCGAATTCAATGTCAACGGTGACACGGTCCGTTTCAATCCTGTCGATACGGTGCGCATCGTCGATTCATCCAACATGAAACTTTTCGATGACAGCGTCATTGTGAAGAAACCCGCTCCGGGAGCATTGAAAGTCTTCACGCCCGATCCGATCAGGGCCGTGTGGCTTTCGGCGCTCTGTCCCGGTCTGGGCCAGATATACAACCGCCGTTACTGGAAGCTCCCCATCGTTGCCGGAGCTTTCATCGGTCTGGGCTACGGAGCGTCCTGGAACAACGGGATGCTCAGCGACTATACCCGCGCTTACACTGATTTTATGGACGATGATCCGTCAACGAATTCCTATATGGACTTTTTTCCGCCCAACACGTCGGAGAGCAGTCTTGACCGCTCGTGGCTTGAGCGCACTCTCAAAAGCCGCAAGGATTATTACAGACGCAACCGTGACCTCTGTATAATAAGCATGGTCGGGGTCTATCTGGTAGCCATGGTTGATGCCTACGTTGACGCTTCGTTATCGAATTTCGATATTTCTCCCGATCTCTCTTTACAAGTGGCGCCTGCTTTGCTCCAGGATCCGCAGCATCCGTTGCCCGCTCTCGGATTTCAGCTGGCGTTCAACTTCTAACTCATTTGCCTCATGAAACACATCCTTACAGCTGCTCTGCTCGCTATCTCCACAATGACGGCATTTCCTTCGCCCGCTCCGAAGCCGGTGCCGTCGGTCCTTGACATAAAGCATTCGCTGCGCGATGACAACGTCAGGCCGCCAGAAAGTTTCGAAACACAGTCACGTGCGCTGAAAGAGAACTTTTTCCTGCGCAATTACACCGATACGCGCCCGAATTCGAAGAATTACAAGCTCGGCAGTCATGACGAATACACGCGCCGCCTCGCCGACATCAATTCGGCGATCGAACTGCCCTACAATCCGGTAGTGGGCCGACTGATCGACATGTATCTCGGAAAACGCCGCGAGCTCGTGTCGAACATGCTCGCTCTCCACGACTACTACGGCGACATGTTTGTGGAGGAACTTGAAAAAGAGGGGATGCCTCTTGAACTCCAGTATCTGCCGGTCATTGAAAGCGCCATCAACCCCAACGCCGTTTCCCGCGCCGGCGCTACAGGCCTTTGGCAGCTGATGCCCGCTACGGCAAAAGGCCTCGGACTCGAAGTCAGCTCCCTCGTCGATGAACGCCGCGCCGCGCTCGAATCGACTCAGGCCGCAGTGCGCTATCTCAAGCAGCTCTATAACATCTACGGCGACTGGTCACTCGCTATCGCCGCCTACAATTGCGGCCCCGGCAACGTCAACAAGGCGCGCCGCAGGGCCGGAAGCGCAAATTCCGATTTCTGGGAGATATATAACTATCTCCCTTCGGAGACCCGCGGATATGTGCCTGCGTTCATCGCCGCCAACTTCGTGATGAATTACCACGATGACTACGGCATCCATCGCCCTGTGGTAAAGCGTCCGCTGATCACCGACACCGTGGAGATCCGCGAGCGCGTCCACTTCAACCAGATAGCCAATGTGCTCAATATTCCGGTCGATGAGATTCGCATGCTTAATCCGCAGTATCGCCGCGACGTAATTCCCGGCTCGCCTTCCCATCCTTATCTTCTGACTCTTCCCTCGCAGCAGGTGTTGAGCTATATCTCGAGCCGCGATGCGATCATGGCCTTCGAAGAAGATAAATACAACCCGCGCACCACAGTTGACATAGGCCCCAAAAAGAAAGATGAGGAGCCCGCTCCCGAGGCCGCCGGCCAGGACGGAGGAAACAACAATAATAATGTGCAGCCTGACCAGCAGCTTGTGGCCGACGTCAACACCGATGAAGTTGTAAGAAAGACCCACACTGTGGGCCGCGGCGAGGATCTCGGATCGATCGCCAAAGCCTACGGTGTCAGCGCCACTGATATCAAGCACTGGAACAATCTTCGCCGCGGAAAAGTGCGCGAGGGCGACCAGCTGGTTATCGAACTGCGCCAGCGCAATGCGGTGGCTGCCGTCAACACACGCGCCAACCGCCCGAACACGTCGGCCGACGTGACGATACCTTCAAAAACCTCGTCGAACACGACCGACAGCCGCGCCGTCTCTTCGAAAAGCTACACTCAGACGCAGAGAGCCGTTCCTAAGCGCAATTCCGAGAAATACCGCAACAACGGTTATGCAAGCGCCTCAAAGAAATCCTCCGCCCGCAAGTCGTCGAGCCGCAAGAGCCGCAAATCGAAACCTGTTGAGGTAACTGTCAAGAGCGGCGAGAATCTTGAAAAGATCGCAAAACGCAACGGAACGACCGTCGATGCTATCCGCAAGGCCAACGGCATGAAGAAAAACGAGACCATGCTCCATCCGGGCGACAAGCTGAAGATTCCGAAAGCGGCTAAAGCCACTTCTTCAAAATCGAAATCCAAATCGACATCCAAAACTTCCAAGAAAAAGAAGAGAAGATGATGTAAAACATAGTTTTATGGCAAATAGCTACGGGAGGCCTTGAATTTAACGAAATTTAAGGCCTCTTTTTGCGCCATATCTCAGATTTTATTCACTAAATTTGCATCACGACAAACTAATACCGTTGTTAACCACAACAAAATTCAATATATTATGGATATTAATAAAATCATGACCTCTCTCGAGATGAAACATCCCGGTGAGAAAGAGTATCTTCAGGCAGTTAAAGAAGTCTTGATGAGCGTGGAGGATGTATATAACCAGCATCCTGAATTCGAGAAAGCGCGCATCATCGAACGCATGGTCGAGCCGGACCGCATCTTCACATTCCGCGTGACCTGGACCGACGATCATGGCGAAGTCCAGACCAACATAGGCTACCGCGTCCAGTTCAACAACGCCATCGGCCCGTATAAAGGCGGAATCCGTTTCCACGCATCCGTCAACCTCTCCATCCTTAAATTCCTCGGCTTCGAGCAGACTTTCAAGAACGCCCTGACCACTCTTCCCATGGGTGGCGGCAAGGGCGGTTCCGATTTCTCGCCCCGCGGAAAGAGCGATGCCGAAATCATGCGTTTCTGCCAGGCCTTCATGCTTGAGCTCTGGAAAAACATAGGAATCGACCGTGACGTTCCCGCCGGAGACATAGGCGTGGGCGGACGTGAGGTCGGCTACATGTATGGCATGTATAAGAAACTCCGCAACGAATGTGACGGCTCCATGACCGGAAAGGCATTCGAGTTCGGCGGCTCGCGCATCCGTCCCGAAGCCACAGGTTTCGGCGCTCTCTATTTCGTGCAGAGCATGCTCGCGGCCAAAGGCGACGACATCAAAGGCAAGACAGTGGCCATCTCCGGTTTCGGAAACGTGGCATGGGGCGCCGCTCTGAAAGCGACCGAGCTCGGAGCTAAAGTGGTGACCATCTCCGGTCCCGACGGATATGTCTATGATCCCGAAGGCATAGCCGGCGACAAGATCTCCCACATGCTTTATCTCCGCTCCACAGGCGACGACATCGTGGCCCCCTACGTAGAGCAGTTCCCCGAAGCCACCTTCTTCCCCGGCAAGAAACCCTGGGAACAGAAAGTCGATATCGCTCTGCCCTGCGCCACCCAGAACGAACTCAACGGCGACGACGCGAAAATGCTTATCGCCAACGGAGTCCAGATGGTAGCCGAAGTCTCCAACATGGGCTGCACACCCGAGGCCATCGACGCATTCATCGCTTCGAAGACAACCTACGCACCCGGCAAGGCAGTCAACGCCGGCGGTGTGGCCACCTCGGGCCTTGAAATGAGCCAGAACGCCATGCACCTCCAGTGGTCGGCCGAGGAAGTCGATCAGAAACTCCACGGCATCATGCGCGAGATCCACTCCCAGTGCCTCAAATACGGCACGGAGCCCGACGGCTACATCAACTACATGAAAGGCGCCAACATCGCCGGCTTCATGAAAGTTGCCAATGCCATGATGGGTCAGGGCGTCATCTGACATAACCTGATAAAAACCTGAACTAACTCACCCCCGGAGACATCTCATTTCCTGCCTCCGGGGCTTTTTATTCCCAAATAAATCATACTGAAAAAATAACCGGGCCTGCGATTGTCGAATCATCCGCAGGTCTTTTTTTCGGCATTTTGGCTCTATTGCACGGTTTTGAGAAAAAACGTTGAGAAAAAGATGGGGGAATGTGTTGATTTTGCATGATAGTTTATGTAATTTTGCAGATAGAAAATATAACCAATTAAGTCATTAAATCACCATGACACTTTTCGAAAAGCTTACCATCAAGGCGAAAGCCAACCCTCAGAGAATAGTGCTTCCCGAGGGAACAGAGCCGCGTACACTCACCGCAGCCAACCGAATCCTTTCTGACGGTCTCGCTGAAATCATTCTCATCGGCAATGAAGCCGACATCAAGGCAATGGCTTCAGAGTTGAAACTGACCCACATCGACAAAGCCAAAATCGTAGATCCGGCCGACGAGACTGTCATCGACCGCTACGCCCCGCTTTTCTTCGAACTGCGCAAGAAAAAAGGAATCACAATGGAAGAGGCCCGTCTGACTGCGGCCAATCCGCTCTATCTCGGATGTCTCATGGTCAAGGCCGGCGATGCCGACGGTCAGGTTGCAGGAGCCATGAACACAACCGGCAATGTGCTTCGCGCCGCTTTCCAGGTGATAAAGACCCAGCCAGGAATCGACGTGGTTTCAGGCGCTTTCCTGATGTTGCTCCCCAACGGAATGCCTTTCGGCACGGATGGCCTGATGGTGTTCGCCGACTGTGCTGTTGTGCCTGACCCCGACGCGCGCCAGCTCGCACAGATTGCAGTGTCGGCCGCACAGACTGCCCGCGATATCGCAGGCATAGAGCCGCGCGTGGCCATTCTGAGCTTCTCGACCAAGGGCAGCGCAAAGCATGAACGTGTCGATAAGGTTATCGAAGCTACGAAGATCGCCAAGGAGATGAATCCTTCGCTGATTATCGATGGCGAACTTCAGGCCGATGCCGCCATTGTGCCCGGCGTGGCCCACACGAAGTGTCCGCAGAGCCCGCTGAGCGGACGTGCCAACGTGCTCGTCTTCCCGTCGCTCGAAGTCGGCAATATCGCCTACAAGCTCGTGCAGCGTCTGGGCAACGTACAGGCTGTCGGCCCGGTTCTCCAGGGTCTCGCGGCTCCTGTCAACGACCTCTCGCGCGGATGTTTCCCCGAGGATATCTACAAGACAATCATCATGACCTGCAACCAGGCCATAGGACTTAAAGAAAACGCATAAATAATCATATAGAAATGAAAATACTCGTACTCAACTGCGGAAGCAGCTCCGTAAAATATAAGCTCATCGACACTGACACCGACGTCACTATGGCCGAGGGCGGTGTGGAGAAAATCGGACTCGAAGACGGTTTCCTCAAATTCAAGAAGCCCGACGGCTCGAAAGAGATCAAGCAGCTCGGCCTGATCGACCATAAGGCAGCCGTCATGGCTATTCTCGAAAACCTCACCGATCCCACCGTAGGCTGCATCAAGTCGTTTGACGAGATCGACGCTGTGGGCCACCGCGTGGTGCATGGCGGTGAGAAATTCGCATCGAGCGTGCTGATCACCGACGAGGTCATCCAGCAGGTCAAGGACTGCTACGATCTCGCTCCGCTCCACAATCCCGCAAACATCACCGGCATCGAGGCTATCACGGCTCTGCTGCCCGACGTGCCTCAGGTCGGAGTGTTCGACACCGCTTTCCATCAGACCATGCCGGCTCGCAGCTTCATGTATGCGATCCCCTATGAATATTACAAGAACGATGGCGTGCGCCGCTACGGTTTCCACGGAACCAGCCACCGCTATGTCAGCCAGCGTGCTGCCGAAATCCTCGGTGAACCTATCGAAAAGCTGAAAATGGTGACATGCCACATTGGCAACGGTGGTTCTATCACTGCCGTTGACGGAGGTAAAAGCATCGATACTTCGATGGGTCTCACGCCTACCGAAGGCCTCATGATGGGTACCCGCACAGGTGACATCGATCCGGGAGCCATCACTTATCTGATGACAAAACATGGCATGAGCGCTGCCGACGTGCAGACTCTCATCAACAAGAAGAGCGGTGTTGCCGGAATTTCCGGAATCAGCAACGACATGCGCGAAATCGAGGCTGCAGTCAATGCCGGCGATCCGCGTGCGAAACTTGCACTTGACATGTATGAGTTGCGCATCCTGAAATATGTGGGCGCATACGCAGCGGAAATGGGCGGTCTTGACGTGATTGTCTTCACTGGCGGTGTAGGCGAGAATCAGACAGGAGTCCGCGAGAATGTCTGTGAACCGCTGAAATTCATGGGCGTCGAGATTGACAAAGACCTTAACGCGGTTACTCGCGGAACCGAAACAATCATTTCTACGCCCTCGTCGCGTGTGAAGGTTCTCGTTGTTCCGACCGACGAGGAGCTGACCATAGCCCGCGACACCCAGGACATCGTTTCAAAACTTAAAAAATAACAATGAGCAAGATCAGAGCAGCCGTTGTTGGCTACGGAAACATAGGACATTTTGTGGTGGAGGCCCTTGAGGCCGCCGACGATTTCGAAATTGCGGGTGTCGTGCGCCGTTCGCTCGGCGAGAAACCCGCCGAATTGGCGCAGTATCCGGTTGTCACCGATATCACTGAGCTTGGTAAAGTCGATGTCGCGATCCTCTGTACTCCAACCCGCGAGGTCGAAAAGCATGCTTCGAAGTATCTCGCCATGGGAATCAACACCGTGGATTCTTTCGACATACACACATCCATCGTCGATCTCCGCCGTAACCTCGACGCGATAGCCAAGGCCAACAATACAGTTGCGGTTATTTCAGCCGGATGGGATCCGGGCAGTGACTCCGTGGTCCGCGCCCTGATGCAGGCAGCCGCTCCGAAAGGCCTGACATATACCAACTTTGGGCCCGGCATGAGCATGGGCCACACCGTATGCGTCAAATCGAAACCGGGCGTCAAGAACGCGCTTTCAATGACCATTCCCCTCGGAACCGGCATACATCGCCGCATGGTCTATGTGGAGCTTGAGCCGGGCGCACGTCTGGAGGATGTGGCCGCAGCCGTCAAAGCCGATCCTTATTTCGCAAGCGACGAGACCCATGTCATGGCGGTCGAGTCGGTCGATGAAGTCAAGGATATGGGCCACGGCGTGAACATGACCCGCAAGGGCGTGAGCGGAAAGACCCAGAACCAGCTCTTCGAGTTCGACATGAAGATCAACAATCCCGCTCTGACGGCCCAGATTCTTGTGGATGTTGCCCGCGCGTCGATGAAACAGCGCCCCGGAGCCTACACCATGATAGAAATCCCCGTCATAGATCTTCTTCCGGGCGACCGCGAAGAGCTCGTGCGTCATCTTGTCTGAGCAATAGTTTTAAATCCATACATTTCAAAGCGCGGACCCTCTGAAGGATCCGCGCTTCGTTTTTTTGGATAAGAGGCGTCAATGTCGTACATTTGCAATGTCAACTCCGAAACCGTCATGGTTCAGAGGTTGCGTAAAAAATGATTTTTCCATGTTGCAGAAATTCAGCGATACACTGACAGCCGTAGCCGATGGCATCTGCGGTTATCCTCTTTTCATAACTCTTATTTGCGGAGGGCTGTTCCTCTTTTTCTACAGCCGCATGGTCTCCCTGCGCCATCTCCCCGATGCGCTGCGGGCGCTCAGGATAAAGCAGAGCGCCGGAAAAGGCGAGATTTCTTCCGCGCAGGCCCTTGCCTCGGTAGTGGCTGCCACGGTAGGAATGGGCAATATAGCCGGTGTTGCCATCGCGCTGGTCATGGGCGGACCGGGAGCGATATTCTGGATGTGGGTGAGCGCATTGGTCGGGATGTCAACGAAATTCCACGAAGGAGTCCTCGCTATCAAATATCGTTCCTTCGATGCCGCCGGGCGCCCCTACGGAGGCCCGATGCACATAATACGCAACGGACTGTCGCAGCGCTGGCGTCCTATGGCCGCTCTTTTTGCGGTGGCCGGTATGTTCGGGACTCTTTGCATAATGAATGCAAATCAGTTGACAGAGGCCGCGGTCTCTACGGTCGGGACCTTCACGGAGATCTCCAGTCCCGCGTTGCTGCGATTTGTCATTGGAGTCGTGATCGCCACGGTGGTGACCGTTGTTGTCATAGGCGGCGTCAAGCGCATAGCTTCTGTAGCCTCGGTGCTTGTCCCGTTTATGGTTGGCGCATATTTTCTTATGGTGCTTTACATGATACTGACCCATCTCGATGGCGTGCCCGCTGTTTTCGCTTCGATATTCCGCGAGGCTTTCAGTCTGAAAGCGGGGTGGGGAGCGCTTGCAGGAGTGGCAATCATCGGTGCCCGGCGTGCGGCGCTGGTGAATGATGCCGGTGTCGGCACTGCCTCGATTATGCACGGCACTTCCTCCAACCGTGAGCCGGTCAGGGAAGGGCTGGTGGCTATGCTCGGGCCGGCGATAGACTCAGGCTTTGTGTGCACCCTGACTGCGGTCGCCGTCCTGCTTTGTGGAGAAATTCCCGAAGGGGAAGGGGTAAAGGGTCTTAGCGTGGCCATGAATGCGTTTGGCAACGCCATTCCGGGAGGCGAATATTTGCTGATGGCGATAGTGACATGTTTTGCAATGTCCTCCATGTTCAGTTACTCTTTCTACGGTCAGCGCTGCGCCCACTATCTTTTCGGAGAGCGTGGAGCGGCCATCTATGTCAGAGTGTTCATCCTGACTTTGGTCGTTTTCGCTGTAATCTCGCTTGATATCGCCGTAGGACTCTGCGACCTTTTCTATGCTCTGATGGCCTTTCCCACAATGCTGACCTTGATTCTGCTCCGATCGAAAGTCCGCGAAGAAACGGACCGTTATTTCGGGACCGAGTGTGAGAAACCCGTTGAAGAAAGTGAAGAAAAAACGGAAGAGTTGATAACTTCGAGATAAAACATTAACTTTGTAGAATCAACTTCGAAAACAATGACAGAAGAAAAGAAACAACAGATACTCGAGAAGGTCGTGGAGATGCTCAAGACAGTCTTCGACCCCGAACTCCCCGTTGACATCTACAGTCTCGGACTCGTCTATAAGATAGATCTTGACGATGAGGCCAATCTACATATCGATATGACGCTGACCGCTCCCAATTGTCCGGCCGCCGACTTCATCATTGACGACGCTCGCATAAAGCTCGAAAGCATAGAGGATGTCAAGAGTGTTGACATAAACATCGTCTTCGAGCCGGAGTGGAATCAGGACATGATGAGCGAGGAAGCCAAACTTGAACTCGGATTTCTCTGACAATCCGGCGCCTCATGAGAAACTGCACTTATTTCATTTCCGATCTTCATCTCGGAGCCGGTTATATCGCCGATCCGAAGGCTCATGAGCGGCTTGTCGCCGGATGGCTGCGCTCTATCGCACCGACGGCCCGCGCGCTCTACCTTCTCGGCGACGTGATGGACTACTGGTATGAATACAGGACGGTGGCCCCTCAGGGTCATCTGCGTTTTCTCGGCGCTCTCGCCCAGCTTGCCGACAGCGGAACTGAGATAGTGTGGCTAAAAGGCAATCATGATGTGTGGCTCTTCGATTATCTCAGAAATGAGATTGGTCTTGAAGTGGCCGACGGTGTGGTTGACAGAGTGATCGACGGCCGCCGTTTCGTCATGGAGCATGGAGACGGGGCCGGTGAAGACCGCCGCAGTTACCGCTTTCTCCGCTCTCTTTTCCGCAGCCGTTTCGCCCAGCGCCTTTATTCCGCCATTCATCCCCGCTGGACGGTAGGGTTCGCTTTTGCATGGTCGAAGCATTCGCGTCTCAACGGACGCCCCGCCTCAACCTCTTCCACTTTGAAGGATGATGATCTGCTTGTAAGATTCGCCCGAAACTATATGCGCGAGAATGGCCATGTGGATTATTTCGTATTCGGACACCGCCACACTCTCGTGGATATGGATGTGGCCGACGATACTCGTTTGATCGTTCTCGGCGAGGCTTTCAGCATGATGACCTACGGAGTGTGGGACGGCAAATCTTTCTCTTTGAAGAAAATTCAGCACGCGAATCGGACTAATCCTGATGTTTAACGTTGTTTAACAAAGTGGTCTTAATCTTGGCGATTAATCGTAAATTGTTGATATTTAGAAATATAAATAGTAGAAATTCTTGTAGTAAAGGCCCGAGGTCTTAAAAACATTGTTGCATAACATATAAAAGAGTTTGCCGCCATTAACAAAAACAAGGTATCTTTGTGATGTAAACCTAACACAATCTTTTTTACCTTAGAAATTGTACCTATTGGAAACTCATAAAAAGGGACTATGCGAGTAGTCCCTTTTTATTCTGAAAAGAGGTTGCATATTTCTGAAAGTGCCATTAAAAACATGACTTCTTATGTTGAAATACGATTATACCGAGAATGAAATTGTCCTCTGTCGGGAATTTATGACAGAGGTTGAGGCGCGTCTTGCTCTTGCCGCTTTGGAAAGCGAGGGAATAGAGGCTACGATAGACAACGAGATTTTTTCGCGGATCTATCCTATCGGGACCTCTGACCTCGGCGTGTTGCGGCTGATGGTTCGCCGCAGGGATCTTGAAAAGGCTCTTGACATTGTCAATACCCTCAATTTCGATTCCTACTGATTGTTTTCTTATACTGACTGTTACCAAAATTGAAAAATATATAAAAGACATAGACATGGATTCATCTGTAACATTGAACCGCAACCGGCTTGTTGCATTCCTGCAGAAACCGGCCAGAGATTTCACTATAAATGACATAAAAAGATATATCGTTGAAAACGGGATAGAAATGATAAATTTCATGTATCCTGCCGGCGATGGACGTTTGAAAACGCTTAATTTTGTCATCAATGACGAGGATTATCTCGATTCGATTCTGAGTCAGGGCGAGCGTGTGGACGGCTCAAGTCTTTTCGCGCATATAGAGCCCGGCAACAGCGACCTTTACGTGATTCCGAAATTTCACACCGCTTTCCTCGATCCGTTTGCAGAGATTCCGACCGTCACCATGCTCTGTGCTTTCTTTGACAAAGACGGAAACCGTCTGGCGAATTCACCTGACTATACTCTCGAAAAAGCGTGCAGAGCATTCAGGGATGTGACGGGACTGACGTTCCAGGCAATGGGTGAACTGGAGTATTACGTGATATTTCCTGCCGACGGAACCTTCCCGGCCGTTGACCAGAAAGGTTATCATGAATCGGCTCCGTTTGTAAAGACTGGTGATTTCCGCACTCGCTGCATGTCGCTCATCGCGGCCGCGGGAGGCAGAATAAAATACGGACACTCCGAAGTGGGAAATTTCACGCTCGACGGTCTCACATACGAGCAGAACGAAATAGAATTCCTTCCGGTCGATGGCACGGAGGCTGCCGACCAGTTGTCGATAGCAAAATGGGTCATCCGCAGACTTGCTGAGAAGGAGGGCTACAACATAACTTTTGCTCCGAAGATAACCACCGGAAAGGCCGGCTCAGGGCTTCATGTCCATCTGCGGCTCCTTGACGGAGAGGGGCGTAACGTCATGCTCGATTCGTGTGGAAACCTCAGCAACGATGCCCGCACGGCAATCGCCGGCATGATGGATATGGCCCGTTCCATAACCGCATTCGGCAACACCAATCCGACTTCATATTTCCGTCTCGTCCCCCATCAGGAGGCTCCTACGAATATATGCTGGGGCGACCGCAACCGTTCGGTCCTCGTAAGGGTTCCGCTCGGATGGAACACATCGGACGATCTTTGCGCAAAGGCCAATCCGGGAAGCTATGCCAGAGAAGGGTCGGCAGCCGGGCGTCAGACCGTCGAGATCCGTTCGGCCGACGGATCGGCCGACGTCTATTATCTCATTGCTGCGATCGCTGTAGCTTGCCGTCACGGATGGGAGATGCGCGATCCGCTGAAAGTGGCTGAAAGGACCTACGTCGATGTCGATATACACAAGCCGGAGAATGCCTCGCGCCTCGCTTCGCTGTCACATCTGCCTGCTTCGTGTGTGGAGAGCGCCGACGCTTTGCAGGAGCAGCGCAAGGTCTATGAGGAGAGAGGCGTGTTCTCGCCGGCCTATCTTGACGCTGTCGAATCGCGGCTGCGTGGTTTCGATGACAAGGATCTCCACGAAAGAGCAAAAGCCGATCTTAGCCTGATGACCTCTCTGGTCAACCGTTTCTTCCACGTCTGATCCCCGCCGCAGTCTCAGAATTTGTAGGTCAACATCAGATGGACGCCGATCTGCTTGCTCTCGATAGAGGGATAAGTGTTATTGTCTATCGTCATCCTGTAGGTGGTGTGGCGCGTGTAGAAATCCACTCCGGCGGTCAGATACAGGCATTGCCACAGGCGGTAGTTGACCTGAGCCTCGAGATGGTTGAATGTCGCCACTGAATTGTCGCCCTGGATATTGACGGGTTTTCCGGCCGGAGTCAGTGACCAGTCGAAATCGGCGTCATATCCCTTCCATGTATAGATCTTGTAGAACTGGTTGGCTGCGGTCACGGAAATTTTGTCCTTCTCAAGCGCCCAGTTAAGGCATGCTTTGACTGAAAAGCCTGAGCCCCAGTTGTAGTTGCGGTGATAGTCACGGTAATAGTCGGTGAGGATGCCGGCCAGTGCAACTCCGTTCAGATGGACGTATCCGTCTATTGTCCAGTGGCGGTTGGGTTCATATTTGAACATCGCGCCGATTCCGACCGATGCCGGCGTCCCGAGCTTATACGGGACGACGCAGGGGCGCGTAAAGGATCTCTCGTGATCATTCGATATAGTGTCGGAGTCGAAATAGTCGAAGTGCTGATACATTCCGAGCGTCGCACTGAAATGTTTCCGGTCAAGAACTTCGCGGGAAAGCAGACGTCCCATGATTTCCACGCGGCTCAGCAACGGCTGTGTTTTCATGGCCTGCAGTTCCATGAGGAATGAAAAGTAGTCGAAAGGAGCTTTGGTCGAGGGTGCATAGCGGTCGCCATATTCTATATGTATCTCCGTGGCGGCGCCCGTTTTTGAGCCCTCGTCATTGTCATGCAGCGCAAGCATTCTCGCGCCTGAAGAAAGCTCGACACTGATTGGCGGAATACCGAAGCGGCGTCCGGATGTCGAACGTTTTTGCCAGGCGCGTCCCGTCACTATGCGGGTGAATCCCCGCATGGGGTTCACGAGAAACGCCGCCACTTCGCGCCCGAGACGTTCTCCTCCCGTGGCCCGGTCGTCTATTATCAGGTCGGAGGTGCGGTAGAGGACCTCGCCTATGGCGGCTCCGCCGACGGGAGTGGCGATGATATCGTTGGTCGAGGGATATTCCCGTTCCATGAACATTTCCCACATTGCGCTTCCTCCCACGGCGAACAGCCCTGACTGCCAGTAGTTGAAACCGTTGGAACGGCCGGCGTTATAGAAAAGAGAGCCGTTATAGGGATGGGCGAACATGTTTGTGCTCAGATGGTCGTCGTCCCACTCGAACCCGTGTCTGAAATTCTCTTTTATAGTGCTCCAGGAAATATATGCGAAATGTCCTTTCTGGATATAGCGGTCAAAGGCCCATAATCCCATATTGAAACCGAATGTCTCCGCTGAGGCGCGCCAGAACGCTTTATGGTTCAGCTGCTCAACATCGGCTGAATCGGGTGCTACCGGAAGCTGGATGATGTGGCGGTTGAAGATGTATAGGCTGTCGCGTGCATGTGTCGAAGGTGCCGCGGCGAGCGCGAGACAGCTCAGCAATATGACGGAGAGGAATCTGCTCATGGGCGGGAGCGTCTTTGTGATTCGATTCTGTCAACTTCGGCCATGACGTTGGCCGGCGGACGCTGAGCCTCAAGCTCGGCTTTCATGAAGTCCATGTAGGGAGCAACGTGTTCAAAGAACTTGTGATAGCCTTTACAGAGATAGTTCAGCCCCGGTTCGCCTGATGCCGTGGTCATGAACCGGTTTTTGGGGCATTCGCCGTTGCAGATGTCGGTGAATTTGCAGCGGAGACATTGCGTGGGAAGCGAGCCGCGTTTGGCAACGCCGAACTCATTCTGGCGCTGACTGGAGATCATTTCCACTATGGATTGTTCGCGTATGTTGCCGAGCTTGTACTCGGGGAAGACGAAATGGTCACATGAGTATATGTCGCCGTTGTATTCCATGACTGCGGCATGCCCGCAGCTGCGCCCCATGGTACATACCCCCGGCTCTTTGCCTACCCAGTTGGAGAGGGTGGCGTCGAAAATCTGGATGAAATATTCACCGACGTCATGGCGCACCCATTCGTCGAAAAGCGTGCACAGGAAATTTCCCCATTGTTCCGGCGAGACGGAAAAGTCGGCGAGTTCGGCGTCGGATCCGCGGTCGAGTATGGATGCCAGATGACGACCGTCGGAGTGTGGACGTATTCGTTCGACTATCGGGGTGAACTGTATGTAACGACATCCTATTTCCTTGAAAAAGCGGTAGAATTCCAAAGGATAATCGGCGTTGAAGTCATTGACTACAGCCATGGCGTTCCATTCGACGCCATGTTTGTTCAGCAGATTGATCCCTTGCATGACCTTGCGGAATGTGGGGCCTCCCTGGCGGTTGCGCCTGTATTCGTCATGGAAATCCTGGGGGCCGTCGATCGATAGGCCGACGAGCCAGTTGTTTTCCTTGAAGAACTCACACCATTCATCGGTCAGCAGGGTGCCGTTTGTCTGGATGGAATTGTCGATCATGTAGGCGCCGCCGTATTTTTTCTGCAGTTCGAGTGCTTTTTTGTAAAAAGAGAGAGGGCGCATCAGCGGTTCGCCGCCGTGCCATGTGAAAAGCACCTGAGGCATGGTCTGCGCTGCGATATAGTCGCGCACGAAACGCTCGAGAAGATCATCGTCCATGATGAATCTCTGTCGCGGGCTGTCGTTCTTGTAAAGGTTGTTCTTCTCAAGATAATAGCAGTATCTGCAGTTCAGGTTGCAGAGACTGCTGGCGGGTTTGGCCATGACGTAAAGCGGCCGTGAAAAAGGCGTCTGTAGCTCCATTTATGTCAATATGACGGGTTTAGAGGTTGTTTAATAACAAATGTGAAGCCGGAGTGGATGGATTTTTGAGCTAACCTGTTCATAATCTGAAGGAGCAGTGCTGTGGCACTGTGACTGAAGATTAGGGACAGGGGAGCCAAAAAGGCATCCATGCGACTTATAGTAACACAATTTTTCTTTTTTATACATTTAAATTTCGGTTTTGCGGTTGTTTAAAATGCTTCTTCGCATCCATTCTCCCGGGCGTCTTTCGTACTGAATTTCAGTCATAATGCTACAGCATTACTCCTTCAATTCATTCCGAAATCCACCTCCGGAGAATGGACTCCGGCTTTCACATTTGTTTTTAAACAACCTCTTATTTTCACAAAGATACGCAAAATCCCGCTATCGGCTGCTTATTGGTTCGTTAATTATTTCGCGGGGGCTATCTCGGCGACATCGATCAGATGGTGGATGATGGCATAAATTGTCAGTCCTGACGCGGAATGGATGTCGAGTTTAGCACAGATGTTGCGGCGGTGCGTCGTCACGGTGTGGATCGAGACACACAGTTTGTCGGCGATCTCTTTATTGGAAAGTCCGCAGGCTATAAGTCTCACGATAGCTTTTTCCCTTGATGTCAGCTCGGGGTTCCCGTCGGAGATTTCTTCGGTTGCGGTGGCGCGCGGAGAGGCGCCCTGACGGTCTGATTTCAGTTCGAGTTCTTTTACAGTCGGAACGAATATGATGTCTTCGAGCCGGCAGTGGTTCAGGAGATCTTTCTCAAGCGTTATTATGTCGAACAGGGCGGAGTTGAGCATATCCTCGTTGCTGTTTCCCTGATAGTGGCTGACGAAGATCTCCTTTAGCTCCTCGAGTTTGGGGGCGAGCGGAGCATGGCTGCGGGCGAATGATGCGAGGTTGAATCCGTTGGGTCCCTTGCCGTCAAGAAGGTTTTCAACGTAAGGGAAAAGGTCGGAGTTCTCATAACCCATGTGGGCGCGCACTTCCTCGGTATAATCGTCGAAATATCTCAGAAGAAGCATCCCGACATCTTCGGGCGACGTCATGGGGACTGATTCGATCAGTTTATGGCGGATGGAAGGGAGCGCGAAAGAGAGAAAGTAGTCATGCGATTTCTTCAGATAGCCGATCAGTGTCCCCAGGTCGATCGTGAAGTCGCGCCACGGGCGGTCGCACATGAAATTCGCCACGGCGAGAAACGTGTCAAGATGAACACCTTTACGTCGGCACACATCGCTGACGGTGTCATTGCCGAATCCGAGCCCAATAGAGAATCGGCGAAGAACCATGAGCAGAGCTGGTTCACGCTGAATCAGTTCCCTGAGCCGCTGATCGGGGAGGAATTTGGCGGTTGGATTGCTTTGCATAGTTTCTTAACGGATTTTATCATACAAAATTACAAAAAATCCATTGTTATTGTCGGCCTGAAAACTTTGAAATCGGCCTGAAACTAAAAAAAATACCCTCCGCAGGGTATGCGGAGGGATGTCTTGAAGCTGGCAGGGTAGTGGAGCCGCAGTATTCAGATCAGTCGAGAAGCGATTTCTCTATCGCCGCTATGTCGGTCTGGAGCTGTTTCTCTATCTGCAGACGCTGTTCTATGTTATTGCATGCGTAGATGACAGTGGCGTGTGTGCGCGCCAGTCGCGTGCCGATAGTCTTAAGCGGCATCTTCGCATGCTTTTTCGCCATATACATCACCATCTGGCGCGCATCTGAAATCTCTCTCTTGCGCGACTTGGTGAAAATAAGGTCAGGATCTATGTCATAGTATCCGGCTACCTTCTGGGTGATCGCCTCGAAGTTGACGGTGCGTTTGGTGACCTTGACGGAATGGGCGAGCACTTTTTTGGCCAGCTCCAGATTGATTTCCCGGCCGAGGGCTGAGGCGTGGGCCAGAAGAGAGAGAACCATTCCTTCGAGTTCGCGGATGGAGCCGGTCACGTTGGTGGCTATGAAATCGAGCACTTCGTCGGGTAGCTGTACGCCGTCCTGTTCCGCCTTCTGGAAAAGAACGTCATGGCGAAGCGAGTAGTCCGGCTGTTCGATCTCGGCTACGACTCCCATGTTGAATCGTGAGATGAGGCTTTTCTCCATCCCTTCCATATTGCTCGGGGCCGTGTGGCTGGCCAGAATGAGCTGCTTCTGGTTAAGGATAAGATGATTGAATATGTGGAAAAAAGTGTTTTGGGTGCTCGGCTTCCCTATAAGGTCCTGGATGTCATCGATGATCAGAGTGTCGATACTCTGGTAGAAGTTGATGAAGTCGTTGATTTTACCGCGATGAACCGCTGTCGTATATTGACATTCGAAAAGTCGTGCCGTGATATAAAGCACGCGGTTGGTCGGCTGCACTTCTTTTATGCGGATGCCGATGGCCTGGATGAGGTGCGTTTTCCCGACGCCCGGACTTCCGAAGATGAAAAGCGGATTGAAGGTTTTCATTTTCGGATCATTCGCCACGGCCTCGCCTATGGTGCGCGCCACACGGTTGCTGATGCTGTCGCAGTAGTTTTCGAAAGTGTAGGTCGGATTGAGCTGTGCGTCGATATCGCCGACATCGTCATGGTTGAACGGGTTCGACGAGGCGCCGGGACGCGGCGTGACGGCCGCGCTCGGATTCGAGCTTTTTATGGTCACTTTCGTTGACGGCTCCTTGCTGACCTGGTAGAAATTGTAGTAGAGTTTTACGGCAGGACCATAGACTTTCTGCAGGGTGCGGGACAGCAGACCGACATAACGCGCTTCGAGCTGTTCGTAAAAGAACGGCGAGGGCACTAATAGTGTCAGCTTGTTGTCGGTGAAGCCGAGTGAAGATATCGGCTTGAACCACGATTCGAATTGCTCCGTGGTGAGGTTGTCGGCGAATATCTCCAGACATTTGTCCCAGAGTTGTTGATGGGTTTCCTGCATTGTCGTTGGGTCTAATCTTTTTCGTAATTTTCATTACAAAATTCCAACAAAAATTTCTAAAAAACAAACCCTGTTTTATTTGGAAATAAGGAGCGGATTACACCTTGCTGATTTATAGTTGATTAAAAAATGTTGAAAACTTTATTAAAGTTTTAATCAAATAAAAATCCGGAACATCCATGAAATCGTGGTATTTAGCTGCAAAATCAGAAAATTTGATTAAAGCTTTGCTTTAATAATGGCATATAGCCATAAACCTTTTATTTAACAAAGAATAGACGCTTCCCGGAATTTATTTCCAAGAAGCGTCGTTATTTGGATTGAGTATAAATTACCGAAAAATTCGGCGATGTGGGAAAGAGGCTTTGCTCTCAGAAGAGTTTGATGGAAATGTAGCGTTTCGGATTTTTCTGGACGTCGATCAGAAGTGAGTCGAGCGAAGCTGAAGCATTGCTCAGATTGTTGTAGAGACGGCGGTCATTGAGCAGAAGTCCGAGCGATGAATCGCCGCTGTTCATTTTCTGGAGAATCATGTTCAATGCTTCCGAGGCCTGGCGCACATTCTCCATCGTGGCTCCGACAGGCATCGTTTTCAGCTGTGACGACAGGGAGGTCAGATCGCCGGAAATAGTCGAAAGGTTGGATGACATCGAGCGCACGTTGCTCATCGTGGAGCCTGCGTCGTTGACAATCCGCGGCATTGAGCGCATGAGGGTGTTGAGCTGGGCGCTTGCAGTCTCGAGGTTGGCGAGAGTTCCGTTGAGATGGTCTATCGAGGTGCCGACCGACGGGTTGGCCGCTACAGCGGTGACTGCTGTCAGAAGCGAGTCTATTTTGGGGATCATGGCTGTGATTCCGGGCAGAAGGTTCTGCGAGACGTTGTCCATGAGCCCGGGAGCTCCCTCGCCCGAGAGTTGGGAACCGACTTCCATGTATTCCTTTCCGGGGCCCATGACGAGAGCGATGGAAGAGGTGCCGAGCATGTCGGTTACAAGCATCGCTTTCGTTCCTTTGGTCAGACGGAGCGATTTGTCGAGGCTGAGTTCCACTTTTATATGTCCGGGGTTGTCATACTCATATTCTATCTCGCGGACAAGTCCCACTTTGTAACCGTTGATAGTGACCGGAGCCGATTGGGCGAGGCCTGCTACGTTTGTATAGGACGCATAGTAATAATTGGCGCCCTTGAACATGTTGATGCCTTTGAGGTAATTGATTCCGAATATGACAATCAGCAGCGCGATGATCACGCAGAGGCCGATGACGAATGTTTTGGGTAAACGTTTCATTATGGTTATGTTTTTTTGTTTTGTTCTTCTTTAGTGGCCGCGGCCCGTGTAGGTCTGCGGGGCTATTTTATGCGTTTTCCTCCCTGCGTCTTTATTATAAAGGCGTCGGGGAAGAGTGATCTGACTTTTTTCAGGTCGGCCGAGCCTTCCCTGACGGAAGAATAGGCCCCGAAGGTATATTTGAATAATCCGCCATCCTTGTATGACGAGACAGGGTCGAGTCCTTTGAACCGCTTGTCGCCGTCGGCTATGGATGTGGGTGAGGTCATGAACTGAATGCGATAGACAATCTGCCGGTCATTCTCGGGAGCCGGAGCGCTCTCGGTCCTGCGAGATCTCTTTTCCGGTTCCTGATCGCGTTTTTCAGGTTTTACCTTCGTTTCCTCAGGCTCCGGCTGAGTGTCGGCTATGCGCCGTCCGCGATAGGCCATGACTCCTTCATAGATGGCTTTGGCGAGTTTCTTCTGGCCTGATTCCGACGCCATGAACTTTTCTTCGGTCGGATTGCAGATGAAATCAAGCTCGATGAGCATGGCCGGCATGGCTGTTTTCCAGAGGACCCAGAAGTTGGCCTGACGCACGCCGTTGTTTTTGCGCGAGGCCGTGGTGACCATCCGGTCAAGCACGTGTCGGGCTGCTTTCACGCTCTGCTGGAGATGCTTGTTCTGGCTCAGCTCGAAAATGATGTAGCTTTCGGCGCTCGTCGGGTCGAATCCCTGATAGGTCGAGGTGTAATCATCCTCGAGTTTCATCACGGAGTTTTCGCGCATGGCGACGGCGAGATTGTCGCTGCTTTTGCCGAGGCCGAGGGTATAGACCGCCGCTCCGCGGGCAGTGGTGCGGTTCTTCGAACTTTTGTCGATCGAATTGGTGTGGATGGAGATGAACAGGTCGCCGTCGGCGCGGTTGGCTATGTCGGCACGCTTCTGCAACGTGACGAAGCGGTCGGTCGAACGTGTATAGACCACTTTTATATCTTTGTCGTTGCGGAACATCTTTCCGAGCGCAAGCGCAACGGCGAGATTGATGTCCTTCTCGTTGATTATTGTGCCCGGAGCGCCTATGTCGCCTCCTCCGTGGCCCGGGTCGATGATGACCGTGAATTCCTTGCGGGGGGCGCCATGGATAATGGGTATGGAGCCGACAATCATCGTCAGCATCAACAGCGATATATAGGCGAATCGATTCATGTCCTCTCGGTTTTCATTGCAAAATTAGTAAAAACGGTCGAATATAATCCATTTTGATTGACAAAAGAGCAAAAACACTCTTACAATGATTACATTTTGGCCAATATGAGTGGCAGAAATCCGTGTTGCGGATGGTTGATTAACTTAATTTAACCCAACGCCCGCATCTCGCTCCCCAAGCGCGCTTGAGCTGGGTCAGAAGGGTGAGTTTCAGGCCCGAAGCCGCTTGAAATTTGTCCGGCTTGTGACATTTTTGTAATTTTGCGGTGTTTTAATCATTGAAGCCCGGCCATAGAGATGGCGGGAAAGCCGAAAATCGGCAGGACCGGATTGCACTTTTTTGCCGGTCTCAGTTAATAACATAACAAGAATAGAATGAAGAAAACAATGATGATCATTGCGCTCTTCGTCGTTCTTATGATTTCCATGGCATCGCGTTCCGATCGCGATTACCAGGCAGCCAAAGGTTTCAGCGCCCCTGAACTGGAACTTGTTGGCGGTTCGGACAGCTCGAAGGTCGAGCTGTCGGATCTCAAAGGCCGCTATGTTCTGATCAACTTCTGGGCAGCTTCCGATGCTGAATCGCGCATTGCCGCCCACGGTTTTGACCGCATGATGGAAAAAGCCGACAAAGAACGACTATGTCTCTTGCAGGTCAACATGGACCGCAGTATGCGCCTTTTTCGTGAGATAGTGCGCAGAGACAGACTGAATGAAGCGCAGCAGTTCTCAGTGACGGCAGAAGATGCCTCAGCTGTGAAAAACGCTTTTCACCTCAACGAAGGATTGCAGTCCTATCTGCTTGATCCCGATGGTGAAATAATAGCCGTGAATCCAAGTATTGAAACAGTGGCCCACGCCATTGCTTCATGATGAAATCCAACCGGACAGCCAGACGGGCTGCTCGGTTTTCCTGTTTTTATGCCCTTCCCGGTGTCCGATGAGTATTGCCTGTCACATAATAAATGGGGAATGGAAGCCGTTATTATGACGGGCGAATATTCGCTCCGTTAACCGATCTGAATCCATGGCCAAGAAGAGAGTTCTGATTGTCAACAAGTTCCTTTATCCGCGCGGCGGCGACTGCATTGTGGCGCTGACGGAAGCGGAATTGCTGCGCTCGGCCGGTCATGAAGTTGAGATGTGGGGCATGGATTATCCGGAGAATCTTCCGATGTTGATGACTGATATTTTCGCCCCGCAGGTGAAGTTCGACGGTAGTCTGCCGGAAAAGCTCAAGTCCGTGATGCGCATGATGGGGTTCGGCGACATCCGTTCCTCGTTTTCGCGCGCGTTGGCGCGATTCCGGCCCGACGTGGTCCATTTTCACAACATCCATTCCTATCTCTCGCCCGTGATCGTGGGTATGGCCAAGAATGCAGGCGCCCGTACTCTCTGGACCATGCATGACTACAAGCTGATCTGTCCCGCCTATACTTGCACGGATTCCTCAGGCTGCGTGTGTACTTCATGCGTGAAGCGGCCCGGAACGGTTTTGGAGAAACGTTGCATGAAGGGAAGCCGACTGCAGTCGGCGGCGGCCTATCTGGAGGCACGGCGATGGAATCTGTCACGCCTCTCTGCGATGACCGATCGTTTCATCTGCCCGGGTCAATTCATGGCTGCCCGTCTGCGCGAAAGCGGGTTGCCTGAGGAAAAACTGATTGTCGTGAACAATTTCTTGGATCGCGAAAAAGTCGCCCGGATCCGGGAGCTTCCCGTCGGGTCAAAGCGCGATAGCCGACGGATTCTTTATGTTGGCCGTCTTTCGGCCGAAAAGGGGATTGAGCCGATGATCAGGGAGTTCATGGCGATGCCCGATGATTTCACTCTGAGGATAGTGGGCTCCGGTCCTGAGGAGGAAAAATTGCGCGGAATCTGTAGGGGCGACAGTCGCATCGAGTTCTGCGGATGGAAATCCTCGGCCGACGTGATGAAAGAAATGGTCAGTGCCGCTGTGTTTGTTTGTCCTTCGATATGGTTCGAGAATAAGACCATAAGCGTCATGGAGGCGCTTGCATGCGGGGCGCCGGTCCTGGTGTCGGATGTAGGGAGTCTGCCCGATATGGTTGATGCCTCCAATGGCATGACATATAACCCCAACCGTTGCGGAGAGTTCGCCAATGCGTTGAGGGCCATTTCGCAAGGGAGTTTCGATCATCAGGCCATAAGCAGTCAGGCCCTCGGAGCGTATTCCTCCGACGCACACCTGAAGCTTCTCGAAACGCTCTTTTGAACAGACAGCGCCAGAGGTCGGAGATTTTTTAGAAATTCTTGCTGAAGGAATTAAACTTTTTCCTGATTTTAACGTCTTACATTATATAATGCCAAAATCATAAACAGTTAAATCCGCATAAAGAGAAACAGTTATGAGAACAAGAAAATTTTTATCGGCCGCTTTAGCCGTGGGGGTGCTGGTACTTATGTCAACAAGCTGTACAAGCAACAAGAAATATACCGCCCTTCAGGGAAAATATGACGAGCTGGCTGCAAAATATCATACTTCACAGGTCGATCTGGCCGAATGCAACGCCAATACCAAGAGCCTTGACGCCCAGCTCGCCGATGCCCGCAAGGCCAACGAGGATCTCAAAGCCGGTTATGCCGCTCTTCAGGGATCGCTCAACCAGAGTATCGCACAGAACACCCAGGGCAACGTGAACATCTCGAAGCTCGTTGACGAGATAAATGCTTCAAACGCTTACATCAAGCAGCTCGTCAATGCGAAATCGAAATCGGACTCGCTTCTGATGGTTCTGACCAACAATCTGACCCGTTCGCTTGACAAAGACGAGCTTCGCGACGTTGACATCAAAGTCCTCAAAGGCGTCGTCTATATCTCGCTTGCCGACAATATGCTTTTCAAGTCGGGCAGCTATGAGATAAGCGACAGGGCCATGGAGACCCTCAGCAAGATTGCCAAGATCATCAAGGACTATAAGAGCTACGACGTTCTTGTTGAAGGCAACACTGACAATGTGCCTATTTCGCGCACCAACATCCGTAACAACTGGGATCTGAGCTGTCTGCGTGCGTCATCGGTGGTTCAGGTGCTTCAGAATGATTTCGGTGTGGATCCCTCGCGTCTCACAGCCGGTGGCCGTGGCGAATACAATCCTCTGACCGACAACGATACTGAAGTCGGACGTCAGCGCAACCGCCGCACGGAGATCATAATCACTCCCAAGCTCGATCAGTTCATGGATCTTATCGACAAGGCTCCCGACGCCGAGTCGCATTAAACGAGAAAACAGCAGTAATACTAATTATATTATATATTTAATCAAGGTGCGCCCCGCTGATGAAGCCCGGCGCACCTTAAATTTTCACTGAGAATTTCTTGATTGAGAATTGCGATAAAGGATTCCTGTCGAATATGATTGGATGTTTGTTAATTGCTCCTGAGAGAATTGTTTTGATTTTTTTATTTGGTTTGTTCTGAATCAGTTCCGATTTCTGTTAAAATCCTGATTATTTCCGATTTCAATAAAGGCAGATGATTTATCACTATTGACCAAACCATGTCATGGCTGACGCTATCATAACCATGAATCATATAATTACGAGTATCAACTATTTTCCTTGCTTTCGTAATTGGTATTTCCGGGGCGATTTTAAGCAGTCTATTAGTTGCTTCTCCTATGATTGAAATATTCATTTGAATAGCACGTTGCATCATAGGGGTTTTGCAATATATGTCAAATCTCCGTGGCAATGTGTCGAAATATGACTTTATCTGTTTGATCGAGTCAAGCATGTCGTTGAGATATTTTACGACTAATTTATCAGCCATAAATCAACTTGCGGGTTTCATCGAGTTCTTGTCTGAAATATCTGTTTCGCACGGCTGTATCTTCCGTAATGTCTATTTTACGACCAAGGATATCTTCAAGAGCATATTGGAAATCGAAGAAGTTGTCAGCATAGTCAAACAAATCCACTTTGCTCTTGTCGAAATCCACACATAGGTCAACATCGCTTTTGTCGTTGAAGCGATTGGTTAGAATCGAGCCGAAAACCCAGAGCTTGCGGACATGGAACTTTTTGCAAAGTTCTATGATCTTGTCGATGTTCAGTTCTATCAGTTGCATATATATATGTGAATTTGAGGATAGCTATATAAACAATAACAACCTCACAGGCCGAATGGTCTGAAAGGTTGTCCTGTTTTGTCGGGGTGAGAAGACTCGAACTTCCGACCTCCACGTCCCGAACGTGGCGCGCTGCCAACTGTGCTACACCCCGAGGCAGCCGATTGAGCTTTTCCTTCTCAATTGCGGGGCAAAGTTAGTGATTTTATTTCAAATCACAATGATTATTTTCGTAAAAGTTGACGGGAACCTGATTTTACTGTCATTGTAACGCGTTGCGGACGTTTGTGTATGACGCCGTTGAGCAGTCGGGTGGCTATTGCGCCGACAGCTGCTGAAATAATGACAGCCGCGATGACTATCAGGAGGTGGAGAGTGGCGGGAGTGTCAAGTATGATGGTTGCCATGATTTTTTTCGATTTTGTTTCCGGTAATTAAACGCGCCCGCGGCGCTTTCGGTTCACTTCAGGCATAAACAGAACCGCACGCCGTTTTAATGGGGCGTGCGGTTCCGGGGTATGTTATATCTTGTGAAGATCAGATCGCGTCGTCTTCAACGGTTTCGAGAGCGTCTTCCGTGGGCGCGGGGGTGTCGTCGGCGGTGGCGGCTTCAAGGCGTTTCATCATGAAGAAGATGAAGCCGGCCGAGATCAGGCAGACAACAATGAGGATGGCCCAGAGTATTGACACATCGATCGAGTTCCAGAGAAGGGTGGGGATGAGCACGAGGTAGTTACCGATTGCGGTAGCGCCGAACCAGCAGCCCATCATGGCGCCTTTGTACTTGGGAGGTGCAACCTTGCTGACGAAAGATATACCCATCGGCGAGAGCAGAAGTTCGGCGAAGGTCAGTATGAGATAGGTTCCGATCAGAAGGTTGGGGCTTACGAGATGTTCGCCCTGGCCCTGTTCGGGTGCTACACCGAGACCGATTGAGCCGATGCACATAACGAGGAAGGCGAATGCTGCCACGAGCATACCGTAGCCTATCTTGCGCGGTGCCGAAGGCTCTTTCTTCTTGTTGGCGAGCCAGCCGAAGAGAGCTACCGAGAAGGGGGTGAGGGCAACCACATAGAAGGGGTTGAACTGCTGGAACACCTGAGGCTGGATTCCGGTCACGGTTTCGGGAGTGATGCCATAGAAGTACCATATCACGCCGGCTGCGGCTGCAAGAACCACTGCCGAGATGATGCGTCCCTTGGCGGTCTTACTCTGGGCGAGGCTGAAGAATGCATAGACAGCCACAACTATTGTTGCGAGAGCCCAGATGTTGAAGCCTATGCGGGTCCATCCGGTAGATTCCGACATCGTGAAGACCTCGGCGAACTTGGTGAGGGTAGCTCCGTTCTGGTGGAATACCATCCAGAAGAAAATAACCACAGCGAAGACGAGCAAAAGGGCTGTGATGCGGCTCTTGGTCTGCTCGGGAGTGAGTTCCTTGACAGGAGCTGCGGCAGCGGTCGAACCGGCTTTCTTGTCCTTCGTATCGGCTACATTGCTGTAGGTGCTTTTGCCTATCTTGTAGATGAGGAAGCTGAGTACCATGGAGAGACATGCCACGCCGAACGCATAGCTGTAGCCCGTGGTGATGGTGTTCATGTAAGTTTCTGCGAATTCGTGGAGATTTGCGCCCTGGGGTGCGAAGTTGGTCAGGGTTGCCATGGCTTCGGGTGTGGGAGTCTCGCCGGCGATGATCTTGTTGCAGATACTCGGGATCGCTCCGTCATAGACGAGGCCGTTGGCGTGGAGGGCTGTCTCGCAGAGCCAGACGGTTACCTGGGGGGCGAACATGGCGCCGATGTTGATGGCCATGTAGAAGAGCGAGAAGGCGATGTCGCGTTTTTCGCTGTAGCGGGGATCATCGTAGAGATCGCCCACCATCACCTGAAGGTTGCCTTTGAAAAGGCCGGTTCCGACAGAGATCAGCAGCAGGGCCACAAACATGATGATCATTGATGTGACGGCGCCGCGAGGGGTCGGGATCGACATGACGAGATAGCCGAGGAACATCACGACGATTCCGAGAGTCACCGTCTTCTGGAAATTCCATTTGTCGGCGATCCATCCGCCGATCATAGGCATGAAATAGACCAATGCGAGGAATGTTGAGTAGATCGTACCGGCAAGAGCGGTCGAGAAGCCGAATTTGGCCTGAAGGAAGAGGAGCAGGATGGCGAGCATGGTGTAGTAGCCGAAGCGTTCTCCGGTGTTGGCCAGCGCGAGCACATACAGTCCTTTCGGTTGGTTTTTAAACATAGCTGGTGGTGTTGTGAATTTATTGGTTTGTTATTGTTCTGATTGTTTTTTGTCGCGCATCTCCATTGCCATCGCATAGAGACGCATCTGTTTCACCATCGCGAGCAGACCGTTGGAGCGCGTGGGCGACAGGTTTTCGGCCAACCCTATGTCGTCGATGAAATGAAGGTCCGAGGCGAGAATCTCGGCCGGAGTGTGGCCGTTGAGGACTTTTATAAGCATCGCGATTATGCCTTTTACGATGATGGCGTCGGAGTCGGCGGTGAAATAGACCTTGCCGTCGCGCTCCTCGGCGTTGAGCCACACACGGCTCTGACACCCTTCGATAAGGTGCTCAGGGGTCTTGTAGCTGTCGTCGATGGGAGGAAGGGAATTGCCCAGATCTATAATCATGGCGTAGCGGTCCATCCAGTCCTCTACGTCTGAAAATTCATCGATTATTTCCTGTTGTGATTCGTTTATGGTCATGATGTATTGTTTTTGTGTGATTGGGTCTTAGGGTTGGGTTGCCGGTTCAGAGTACAGAACGTCCGTGACTACCTGTCCCACAGCTTTGAGGGTCGAGCGGTCAATGGCGTCCATATTGTCGGCCAGGGTGTGCCATGTGGGAGGGAAACCGCCGGTCTGCGGGTTGGCTATCTCTATTATGTCTATGCACGGGATTCCGGCTTTGCTCACATATATGTGGTCATCCATTGCCGCTCCCTGCACGTCGTTGGAAAAACGGTCGGAGTAGGGTGAGCGTGACGCGGTCCCCCAGACGAGGTTGACAATGTCGGGCGCAAGGTTCATGGAAGTATATTCGCGTGTGAAGACTGCGCCTCTTCCGCCGACCATGTCGAGGAGTATCCCGTAAGCGGGTCGCGTTTTGCCGACGTATGGGTTGTTGTCTGCCCAGTACTGGGTGCCGAGACACCATGACCCGTCGGAGTCCTGACCCTCTGAGGTGCCGTAGTCCTCCACGTCGGTGAACAGCATGTCTATTCCGATCTGAGGCGCTTTCTGTCCCAGTTGCCGCGCGATTTCGAGAAGGACGCCCACGCCGCTTCCGCCGTCGTTGGCTCCGTCAATGGGGGTGTTGCGTTTGGCTTTATCTTTTTCCTCGTCGGCGAACGGCCTGGTGTCGTAATGTGCCACGAGAAGCACTTTGCGCGGAGCGCCGTTGTTGAATGAAGCCATTATATTGGCGACAGGCAGCCGCGTGCCGTCGAAAGCGGTGACGGTGGTTCTCTGGACGCTGACCGTGTCCGCTCCGAATTTCCGAAGCGATGAAACGATGTAATTCTCGCATTTCTCATGCGCCGGCGTTCCCGGGACGCGCGGTCCAAAGGCTACCTGGGCGTCGATGAAGGCATAGGCGCTGTCTGCGTCAAAGTCCGGTATGTCGGTCATTACCGAGGTGTCGGCTTTTGAAATGGCGCTGTTCTGCTCCGATTTGGCGTGACCGCACGAAGTCGAAGCTATGGCCATTCCGGCAGCTATTATTGTTGTCAAAAATTTATACATTTCCGTTTAGAAGATGTTTTAAGCTACAAAGTTACGGTTTTCTGCGAATTTTGTGCTAATTTTGTTGCGAATTTATAGCTTATGGATTCCGTAAAACAGAAAATCGAGAACCTCAGAAATGAACTCAACCGCCATAATTACAATTATTATGTGTTGAATTCACCGACTGTGTCTGACTTTGAGTTCGATCAGAAACTCAAGGAACTTGAACGTCTTGAACATGAATACCCCGACTTTGACGATCCGCTTTCCCCCACCCACCGCGTAGGCAGCGATCTCTCCGTAAAGGGATTCGAGCAGTTCTACCATGAGCGCCGCATGCTCTCCCTCGGCAATACCTACACCGTGAAAGAGGTTGACGAGTTCGTGACCCGCTGCAAGGAGGCGCTTCCCGGCGAAGATGTCGCAATTGTCGGAGAACTTAAATTTGACGGAACTTCCATCTCGCTCCACTATGAGGATGGCCGTCTTGTCCGCGCCGTCACCCGTGGTGACGGAGAAAAGGGCGACGTGGTGACCGACAATGTCAAGACAATCCGCAGTATCCCGCTGCAGCTGCAAGGGAGCGGATGGCCGAAGCGTTTCGAGATAAGGGGAGAGATTGTTTTGCCGTGGAAGGCGTTTGAACGCCTGAACGAAGAGCGTGCTTTCAACGAAGAGCCGCTTTTCGCCAACCCCCGAAATGCAGCCTCGGGAACCCTGAAGCTTCAGAACTCCGCCGAAGTGGCGCGTCGTGGTCTTGATGCATACCTATATTATATGCTCGGCGATGATCTGCCTTTCGACAATCATTTCGACAACATGCTCGCCGCCCGCTCGTGGGGTTTCAAGGTGTCCGACGCCATGACGCTTCTTCATTCCATCGACGACGTTGACTGGTTCATCAGTCACTGGGATACGGCCCGAAGGGAGTTGCCCGTTGCCACCGACGGCCTGGTGTTCAAAGTCAACGATATGCGCCAGCAGCTCAATCTCGGCTTCACGGCCAAAAGCCCCCGCTGGGCCATCGCTTATAAATTTCAGGCCGAACGTGCGTTGACGCGCCTGAGGTTTGTTTCGTTCGAGGTCGGTCGTTCCGGAATCATAACGCCCGTCGCTAATCTTGAACCCGTATTGCTTTCCGGAACCATAGTGAAGCGTGCGTCGCTCCATAACGAAGACATAATCCGCACTCTCGACATCCATGAAGGCGATATGCTCTACGTTGAGAAAGGCGGTGAGATAATCCCGAAGATAACCGGTGTGGAAATGGCCGACAGGCAGCCTGATGCCGAGCCAGTTCGGTTCTGTCGCGACTGTCCTTCATGCGGCACTCCGCTCGTCCGCGCCGAAGGAGAGGCGTCATGGATATGTCCCAACAAATATGGATGTGTGCCGCAGATCACCGGCCGAGTGGAACATTTCGTCGGGCGCCGCATGATGAATATCGACGGCATTGGCGAAGAGACCGTCACCGATCTCTTTGAGACAGGCCTGATAAAGAATGCCGCAGACCTCTACGAACTTACAGCCGCCGATCTCAGCATGTTGCCCGGATTCGGTGAACGGAGCGCCGAACGGATACTTCAGGGCCTCGAGGAATCGAAGTCGGTTACTTTTGACCGCGTGGTCTATGCGCTCTCCATCCCTTTTGTCGGAGAGACAGTGGCCAAGAAACTCGCCCGTGCAACCGGAAGCATAGACCGTCTGATGGCTATGTCGGCCGAGGAACTGACGCAGATCGAGGATATCGGGCCGAGAATAGCGGCATCGATAGTCGAGTATTTTGCCGACGAGCGGAATCTCGCGATCGTTGAACGGCTTCGCGGCTATGGGCTTCAGATGTCAATGCCCGAGAGCGATTCAACGATGCGTTCCGACCGTCTTGCCGGAAAATCTATAGTGATATCCGGCACTTTCTCCCGTCACTCACGCGACGAATATAAGGACCTCATAGAACAGAACGGCGGTAAGAACGTTGGCTCGATTTCGAAAAAGACCGATTATGTGCTTGCCGGCGAAAACATGGGGCCGGCCAAACTCGAGAAGGCTAACAAGCTCGGTATCCCTATAATAGATGAAGACACATTTTTGAAAATGATAGAATAATAACCAACAAACAGAATTTTGACAAAATGAAAAAACTGACGATCGTATTTGCCATTATTGTGGCTTCTTTCGCTTCGGCTCTGTCGGCCGACGCCCAGCTCCGTTTCGGACTCAAGGCCGGTGTGGCCATCAACTCTCTCCACTTCAATGAAAGCGCTTTCGACGCCGATAACCGTGCCGGTTTCACAGGTGGTGCGATGATAGAGTTTACCGCTCCCGTAGTGGGTGTCGGGGTTGACGCGTCGCTGATGTATGTGCGCCGTAACGCGCAGTTCATGGAGCAGAATGAGATCCACAAGGACAATCGTGACTATATCGACATTCCCGTCAATCTTAAATGGAAAATGAATCTTCCGCTGGTCAACAAAATCGTGCGCCCCATGCTTTTCACCGGTCCCTCTTTCTCCTTCCTTACCAGCCGCAGAAGCGCCGAGGAAGCATGGCGTAACCGCAAGTTCGACACTTCATGGAATTTCGGAGCCGGCGCGGAACTTTTCTCACATCTGCAGATCGCTGCAAGCTACAGCGTCGGCATGACCAAGACTCTCAAAAGTATCGGCGCAACCGGCTCTTCCAACATCGAAGGCCATAACCGTTATTGGACAGTGACCGCCGCCTATCTTTTCTAATAGAGAACAAACGGAAACAATATCGGGAGACAAGCGCTTGTTGTTTGTCTCCCGTTTTTTGTCATGTTTTCCCCATCGGAGTCCGTTAGGGCGTGCTGTGTTGTAACCGGCCATGGAGCGCAGCGGAGTGGCCGGATAGACAATGACAAATAAAAATTTTTCTGCTACCACTGCAATTTTTTCGGTAAATCCGAGTCTTATAGTAACAGATAAAAGAACGAAGATGTCACGCCCGTCAGAAAAAACAGAACGCTTTCTCGAGATTCTCCGCGATCATGACGCCTTGATCTACAAGGTATGCTACATGTATGCCGAGGACCGCGACCATCTTGAAGACCTTCATCAGGAGGTCGCTGCCAACGTGTGGAGCGGACTGGACGGATTCAACAGCATGGCGAAGGTATCCACATGGGTCTATCGCATAGCGTTGAACACCTGCATTACCTATTTCCGGCGGCATGGAAAACATTCTTCCGTCAGCCGTCTGGACGAGACCGCTTATGGCCTTATTGACGAATCGGCGGAACGTCAGGCGCAGCTCCGCATGATGTATGAGCTTATCGGACGGCTCGGGAAAATTGACAAGGCAATAGTGATGCTCTGGCTCGACGAGCATAGCTACGACGAGATCTCCGAAATAACCGGTCTCTCTCGCTCTAATGTTGCTTCGCGCCTCTACCGGATAAAGCAACGGCTTTCATCTTCGGCTGATAAATGATTCAAAAGACTAAAAAAGACTGTTATGAATACAGATTTGGATACACTGAAATCCCAATGGCAGAATCTCGACGCTGCTCCTTCCAAGGCGGATAACCGTGAGGAAATGGCCAGAAAAATAATCAGGCGCGGAATCGCTTCACGATCCGAGAAGATAGCGCGTTTCTACAGGGTAAACATAGCCTTGTGCCTTATATGGGTCGGGATATCGGGGACTTTCTCCATCGAACGGATCTTCCCGTTGTGGCTTGTAATCTTGATGGCGGTCTATTTCGGAGTGATGGCTTTTCTCTCTTTCATGGTCCTCGAGCGCGTAAAGGACATTGATCTCAGCCGCATGAACGTGGTTCAGGCAATGGAATCCGTCTGTCGGTTGCAGAAGGCGCGTATGTGGCAGAAAGCCGTCGGTTTTGCTCTTTGTCTGCCATTGATGGTGTGTCTGCTCGCTTATTTCAGCAGAGTCAGCTCCGTCATGCTTGTCGGTGGGATTGTCGGCGCTATTTTCGGCCTTTTTATCGGGTTCGTCATCGACGGGCGAATCCGTCGTCAGATCCGCGAAATGGAGTCGGAACTGCGCGACTCCACCCTTCCATGATAACATTGCCGGGCTTCCTATAAAATTTCAGCCGGATCTGCTTGCAGACCCGGCTGATTCATATATATGTCTATTCAATAGCTCTATCGGTTGTTGCCGCCGACAACGTCGTTGTTCGAGATTCCGCGGACTTTCTTGACCTGTGCGTTAAGCTTGCCGAAACGATAGGAGATACTGATCCGTGCGGTCATGTTGTTCCATGATTCCGAGCGCGATACGCTCTGATAGGGAACGTTCACCTGATAGCTGCGGTATTTGCTGTGGCGCGGTCCGAAAGGATTGGTGAAGTTCAGATCCACGCTCAGGCGATCTTCCTTCAGGAACGAACGGCGCAGACCGAAGCCGTAGTAGATCTTCGACATGCCCACTGGAGTGAACACCTGATAGAGTGACTTGCGGTCCCCTTCATAGTAAGTGAACACGGAAAGATTCAGTTTCGCGGGGAGGGTCTGCTGAACGCGGAAGTAACAGTCTGGGCTCCATCCGTCGAATTTGATTCCTGCCGAGGGATTCTTGTAGTAGTTGTATCTGATACCTCCGTTGAGCATAACTCGGGTCTTGCTGGTCATGTTCCACATCATGTAGAGATAGTTGCTGAAGTAGCGGTTTCGTCCGGCGTTGGCGTAGGTCGAATAAAGATGGTCGTCGCGCGAGGTCTGAACCGATATGATGGCGTTGTTGCTCCAGCCGAAGCTCGTGTTGAAGTCAATGCTGAGCTTGTTGGTGAAGAAGCTGTAGTTGAGGTTGGCCGACTGGTTGCGCAGACTGCTCAGATCGGGATTGCCCTGCGAGGTCGATGTCGGGCCGGCGTTGACCGTCGGGTTAAGGTAGTTGATGCCGGGGCGCTGGATGCTTGAGCTGTAGGAGAGGCGAACCGAGTTGTTGTCGTTGATGTTGTAGGAGATCGCCGCGTTCGGAACCCAGTCGTTCAGGTCGCTGTGGAAATCCTTGTCGTTGCCTGTGTGGAACTTGGCCGACAGACGCGAGAACTCGTAGCGCACTCCGGCGCGGAGACCGAGTTTGCCTATGTTGACGCGGTAGTCGGCGAAGAGAGCGCCTATCTGGGTGATGTGGGAGAAATCGGTGTGGTTTATGCCCGCTCCCTCATAGTCGCGGTCGGCAACGCTGTGGTTGTCGCGGTAGATGTATTTTCCGCCGAGGTCGAGCGTGTGTCCTGACCATAGCGGGCGCGTCCAGTCGAGCTGAAGGGTGTGTTCGAGCAGAGAGGCGCGCGAGTTGTTGTAAATGCCCGTGTAATCCACCGGCATGTTGACCTGGTCGTAATATTGGTCACGGCTGTTTGTGCGTCCGCCGTTGCCGTTGATCTGATAGGAGAGGATTATCTTCTCGCCTTTCTTGTGGGTCAGGCGCTGATAGTTGAAATTGCCGCTGAGATAATGCCAACGCGACGGTTTTACATAGTCGGCACGGGTCTTGTAGCTGTAGAGCAGATCGCCGTCGGGACCGTACATCGCTACGCTCTGGTCGTTCATCGACTTTCTGGAACTTAGATATGAAAAGAAATCTGCGGTGATCAGGTTGAGAGTGTCGATTTCATAACTCAGCTCGAATCCCAGATTTTCTGATACACCCGAGGATTTCATTACATTCCTGTCGGTATAACGGTTGCCCGTGTCATCAAAGACGCGTTCGGTAGTATGCACCTGTTTCCCCGAGCGACTCGGGTAAGAATAGACGCTGCCATAAACCGAGAAGGTCAGCTTGTCGATCTGCGACATGAGCCACAGATTGGGGTTGGGGACATTGGAGTTGGTGGCATAACTGAGGCCTACATTTCCCATCACGCCCTTGAAGCTCATCTCCTCTTTGGTCACTATGTTCAGTATCATGCCTACGCCCTCGGCGTCCTCGCGTGCCCCCGGATCGGTGATGACCTCTATTTTCTGGATCATCGAGGCGGGAATGGACTTGAATATCTCCTTGGCGTTGTTGCTGAAAGTGTTGTTGCGGCGCCCGTTCTTGTAGATGAGGAAACTCGAGCTGCCCTTTATCTTGATGGTTCCGTCGGGATCGACCGTCACGAGCGGCACTCGCTTGAGCATCTCGTCGAGCTGGGTAGTGGAGGCCGACGGGTCGTTGGCCACGTCGTAGGCTATGCGGTCGATCTCGCGCGAGATCAGCGGGCGCGTGCCTTCGACCACTACTTCCTTCAGCGTGCGGCCCGAGTCGCGGATGACGAGCGTCCCGAGATCGGCCACAGGTTTAGCCTCGGTGATGTCGAACATGGTGCGTATCGGCGTGCGTCCGGTCGATAGAATCATGAGACGGTAGGCACCGGGGCTCAATGCCTGTGAGAAGAGGCCCTCTTCGGAAGTCACCAGTGTGGCTACGGGCTTGACGGTGTCGGTGCGGCTGAATATGCGCACCGTGGCAAACGGCTCCCCCGTGCCGGTGGAATCCGCGACCACGCCTTTGACGGCATATTTCTGCGCAGATGCATTCATGCCGATGCCCAGAAACATTACCGACAGAAAAAAGAATTTAAAAAATTTCATTTCTGATATTTTGATAATAATTAGTTTTGAGATGACAAATCATGGGTATGACGTAGCAGACCCGGGATTTGTGACACGGAAAACGGATTTTTTTCTTATACCCCGGTAATTACGGGACAAAATAAGCCCCCGGCTTTCACCGAACGACGATTGCAACCGGAGGCTTTAAGAGATCGGGAACAAAATTGTCAAGCAATCTCAAACTTCTAATGAGACTATTTCAATTTGAATTTTACCGGGAGATTGATGGTCGTTTTTACGGCTTTACCATCTTTTTTACCCGGAGAAAATTTCTTAGGAATGGCTTTGACGACTCTCACAGCTTCGGCGTCAAGGGCCGGATGAACCGGATTGGCGACTTTGACATCGGTTATGGAGCCGTCTGTATCGACTATGAAACTGACTATGACATCTCCCTGAATTTTGTTTACAAAAGCTTCAGCGGGATAAACTATATTCCTTATACAATGATTGATGAGAGCCATGTCCCCTCCCGGATAGGCCGGATAAACGTCCAGATCTTCGTCGGAAACATTTTCATAGGCTATAACTTTTGACGGGTCATTTGTCTTGATTGTCCCCTTGGAGACAGTGCGCAGCTTTTTCGGGCTCTTTTTCTTTGCCTGGGAGCTGTTCGCCGCAAGCAGGGCGCCGTTATCGGTAATTGCGGTCCCGGCGGTAACGGATTTTTCGGCCGCAGGCTCCGTGGCGACAGCACCAGTGTTGTCGCTGTCAGTTACTTTAACTTTTGCAGTTTGCATTTCAGCGGTCAAACCGCTAACTTTGTCGGGCCGTAAGAGATCCATGGCCGAGGCTACTTCAGGAAGATTGACTACTACGGCCGCCGCGAGCATCGCGGGGAGGAGGACCGCCGCACCGAGACGGGCGCTCCGTTTGCTTTTTGATTTCATCATCATGGTTAAACGTTTTTTAAGTTGACTGTGATTAAGGCTGTTGGTAAGCTGGTGGAAACGGTTGCCGACAGTCTTTTTTATTAATATGAGTTGATAATCTTTCAGATTGACGCCTTCGCCAAGCACGTCTTCATCCGCCTGATATTCATGCACGCTTTCAAGCTCCTCTTTCATAAGCCACGCTCCGGGATTGAACCACTGCACTATGCAGAATATCTGCGCGATGATGAGGTCAAGGGTGTGTCGGCGACGGATGTGTGCTATCTCATGGCTGACGATCAGCCGGTCGTCGGCAACATCGGCTTTGTGGATGACCACGTAACGCATCCAGCTGAAAGGTGAGTGTGGCGCATCGTCGGTGATGACAAGTGTATAATCGTCCTGCTTGATTCTGCGGCCACGTCTGATGTAGCGGACCAGGGAGATGATTCCGATAACGGTTTTCGTCAGGAAGAACACCATTCCGCAGATCCAGACGGTGATGATCGTCTCCGTCCACGAAAATCCGGCGGTTCCGTCAGTCGCTTCGGCTATGGCCGCTGAAATCTTTCCGATAGATATTCCGCCTGACAGATCGCTCGGAATATTGACGGTTATCTCAGGAAAGAGAAACCAGAGAGCCGAGAGAGCATACACCGCAAGAATGACTGCGCGGTTGAATGCCGGCTGGTTGCAGGAGGAGAGCAGACATTTGTAACCGAGGTAGCCGGCCAGGAGAAATATCGCCGAGCAGAGAGTGAAGACGAGCGCGTTACCCATTGTCGTGGCGTTTTTCGATCATTTGAAGAATTTCGCGCAGTTCTTCGTCGCTTATTTTTTCTTCGGCCACAAGCGCGCTGACCACGTCGCGGTAGGAGTTGTTGAAATAGTTGCGCACTACGCTCTCAAGCGAGCTTCTGCGGAAATACTCTGAACCTACGGTGGCATGATAGCAGTGGGAGCCGTTGATGACTTCATGACTGACAAACCCTTTGTCCTCGAGGATGCGCACCGTGGTCGAAACGGTGTTGAAGTGTGGTTTAGGGTCGGGATATTCCTCAAGCATCTGCCTGACGAAGAGCGGGCCCCGCGACCAGAGCTGACGCATGATCTCGCTCTCTTTTTCTGTAAGCCGGTTCTTTTGTCTCATTGCAACTAATGTTTTAGTTTATGTCGCAAAGAAACAACTAATATTTTAGTTTTGCAAATATTTTCCCGGAAAAATAAAAAATCTCTGAAAAAAATTTCAGAGATTCCATTTTAGTTCTTCCAATTAGCCCGATCAATGCGGTTGAGTTAAGAAATTTTTGTCATGTTTTCCCAATCAGAGCCCGTCAGGGCGTGCTGAAAGTAACCGGCCATGGAGCGAAGCGGAGTGCACGGTTATGACGCAGCACGTCCTTCGGACTTGTTCATCGAACTCTTTCCCATTACTCAATCGCATTGATTAGCCCAATCCGACTAACCGGCTAATCTTCTTCATCGTCGAAGAAATCGTCGTCGAAGTCCAGATCCCATCCGCGGGTGGAATCGTCGAAAACCTGAGAGGTGAACTCTTCGAGCTGGCGTCCCTCGCGTTTTGTGGGTCGTCCGAGTCCTTTGCGGCGGTCGATGAACCCGGAAATCTTTATGACATCGAGCAGATCGAGCTGCGACTGCGGAGTGATGTTCTCCATATAGTCCGGCACGAGTTTCGCTCCGAGCCGGTTTTCAGTCACGGCTTTCACGCGGAAAGAGTAGGTGACCGGAGGCTTGCGCACGCTGACAATGTCGCCCGGCTTGACCGTGCGCGACGGCTTGACAGCAACGTCTCCCACCATGACGCGCCCTTTCTTGCAGGCCTCGGCGGCGATTGTGCGCGTCTTGAATATGCGCATGGCCCATATCCATTTATCTATTCTGACTTCTTTCGGCATCTTGATTACTTATTATTGAAGTCACACATGGCCGTCTGAATCCCGGCCAGACAGAAAGTCTTGATGGCATCGATGGCGATGTCGATTCGCGTAGGAAGCATCTGGCGCTGGTCAAGAGAAAAACGGCCGAGCACATAATCTATCTGCCCTCCGCGCGGAAAATCGTTCCCGATTCCGAAACGCAGACGCGGATAGGCATCCGTGCCGAGCATGGCCGCTATATCCTTCAGTCCGTTGTGGCCGGCGTCGCTTCCGCGTGCCTTCATCCTGATGGCCCCGAACGGCAGTGCCAGATCATCGACAATGACAAGGATATGGTCCAGATCGATACCCTCCTTGTCTTTCCAGTAGCGCACAGCGTGGCCCGACAGATTCATGTAGGTCGAAGGCTTCAGCAGGATGAGCTGCTGGTTTTTGAGACGCATTTCCGCTACATCCCCGTAGCGTTTGGTCGAAAAAGCAATATTGGATGCCTCTGCAAAGGCATCCAATATCGTAAAACCAATGTTGTGGCGGGTACCCCGGTATTCGTCGCCGATGTTGCCCAGCCCAACAATAAGAAATTTCATGGGCAGATGAAATTTTATGCGTTAGCGGCTGCAGCGGCTGCACCACGGGCTGCACGGGTGAGTTGAACGGCGCAGACAACAGCGTTCTTGGCATTCATCAGTTCGAGACCTTCGAAGTGCAGATCGCCTACCTGAAGAGTCTTGCCGAGACCGAGGTGATCCACGTTGATCACGAGGCGTTCGGGAACTTCCGTGTAAAGAGCCTTCACGCGGAGTTTCTTCATGGAGAGCGAAAGCTTACCACCGGCCTTCACACCTTCGGCGTGACCTTCAAGCTTAACGGGAACGTCGATAACCACCGGCTTCTTGTCGAATACTTCGAGAAGGTCCATGTGGAGGATTGAGTCCTTCACGGGATGGAACTGGATATCCTTGAGGATAGCCATACGCTTTTCGCCGTGAACGTCGAGTTCGATTGCGAAAATGTCGGGAGTATATACGAGGTTGCGCACTGCATCGTTGGTGACGGTGAGGTCGGTTGTGATGAGACCTTTGCCGTTTCCTATCTCAACGATCTTTTCGCCGTCGCGAAGAGTGCCGCTGTAGGGGAGTTCGATGATTTCGCCGCCGTTGAGAACCACGGGGATCTTGCCTTCGGCGCGGAGGGCCTTGGCTGCTTTTTTGCCGAGAGCTGTACGGGGCTCGGCGCTGAGCTGAAATGTCTTCATTTCGTTGTTGGTGAATTTAAATGTGTTACTAAAAATTAAGAGCTTCTTAATTTCCCATCACACGGGATGCTAAAAAGCGACTGCAAAGTTACTGCTTTTCCCCCGAATAACCAAACCCCCGCCCATATTTCCTCTTGTTTTCTGCGGGGTTGCCTCGTTATTGAGGAATTTCGTAACGGTTCAGCTCTTGGCAGCCGGTTCTAACTTCGTCTATTATTTCTCGGCATCTTTCCTCAGGCAGTTTGATTTTAGTGCCTGCGGAAATGAAGTCAGATAATTCAGGATGGCCGGTTCCGTTGACGGAAGTGGCGTGTTCTCCGTTATAACCCTCGGCGCAGAGTGTCAGGTCGTAGGCCGGTGCAAGCCGCCAATGCCATGCATCCGTATTTGAGTTCTTCATTACATAAAAACTGAAATTTTTGCAATGGTCATCTTTATTATCTGTAAGATAGTTGAATACCATTCGGCGATATATCTGCTCCACATCTTCACGGTTTTGGGTTATATAGCCTGTAAGTGCGAGCAGATTTGAGTAATCCAAAAACGGTTGTCTGAGCGATATGCCCAACAAACCTCCGGCTGTCGCAGTATGAAGACGTTGGCCTTCATTGTCTATGTCAAATCTGCGTGAAGTGAAATACCGTCCGTTGACAAGACGAAAGTCAGGCACGATGATCCCACATTTTCGTGCGATTTCATTGTATCGATACTCCTGAATACCCATATCGCTCGGATCATAAATGTGCCTGAATTTAACAATCCAGTGGCCCTCTGCATCTGAAAATACCGCTTTGGGACGAGCGCCTCCGCTGTTGCCGCTATGATACAGCAACCGCCCGGCATCGTTATCTTGCTGTTCTCTGAGCACTTCAAGTGCAATCTGCTGGAGCCTGTCGAAGTCTGTTATGGGTTCTTCCTGCTCGAGTTTAAAGACCGGCGAGTAGGTGAGTGCACCCATGCCATTGTCACTTACAATGGCCAGACGGTCCAAGGACGACAACTCCGAATCGTTTATCCCCTTTCTCACTAATGCTTTATGGAGAAGATAACGGCCATATCCGTCCGGCAGACTGTCCTCGAAAATGCCGAAATTGCCATAAAACGGTTGTGGCTTTGCTATGAATATACCCGGTTTCAGAGGAAGTTCAAGGGGTGATATGCTGAAACCGTCGGCAATCCACGTTTTATCATATTCGAAGACATTCAATCTGTTATCCGGTGTGAGCGACAATGAGCCGACTGGGCGTCCTCGAAACATGACGCTTAGTTTTTCCGTTTTTTTCATATACCTTTGCTTTTTGGATATGCCCTTTTGTCTCCGCTTTTGCTGCGAATCATATCGAGTTCTTTCATTGTGTTGAATTTTGAGGTACTGAATAGGTTGCTGACGTCAGAAGTGTATCCTAAGGCCATCGCCAGCTTGACAAGCGACTCGAAGGCAATAAGCCCTTTCTGCTCGAAGCGGGCCACGGTTGACAAAGGCACTCCTGACAACTCGGAAATGCAATGTCGGGTAATATTTTTTTCAACTCTCCGTTTCCTGAAGTTGTCCGCGACCTGACGTGTTATATCATCAGCATTAATTAACGTATAGTTATCTAATATTGATAATATATTGTTATTATTTATCTCCTTTGTCATGATACTGCTAATATTTTGATACAAATATAGCCATTTGTTTCGATATCCGCAAGTAATTAAATCCGTATTCCCAATGTGGAAACAGAGTAAATTCGTAATTTTACAACCGGTTTTACAGACTCGGAAAAATGAAAGGCGAGAAAAAGAGGCGGCAGCCGAGGATATATGTTACGCGGTTCATGCCGAAGGGATTCTGTATGAATCTCTTCGGTACAATATGGACGCGCGACGCCTCATGGATTGACCGCTATATGATAAATCATGAAGAAATCCACACAGCCCAGCAGCGCGAGCTTCTGTGGATTCCTTTCTATATTATCTACGGCCTGGAATGGCTGTGGCATTTTGTCCGTCTGCGAAACTGGTATAAGGCTTATCGCGCCCTGTCATTCGAACGTGAGGCTTACACTCACGGAGACGATCTCACATATCTTGGGCGCCGCCGTCATTTTGCCCAGTGGCGCCGGCGACAGGCGTAAGTCCCATGCGTTGGCCCAGCTCGAGCATGAAGACGCGCGCGGCCTCGTGCTCGTTGGGGATCACTCCGTCAAGCACGGCCTCTTTTATGGCAGCTTTGATTTCGCCGACGGGTTGCGACGGCGGAAGCCCGAACGTATCCATTATTTCCTGGCCGTCAACGGGCGGCTGGAAGTTGCGCAGATGGTCGCGCTCGTTGACATCCTCCATCTTGCCGATGACGGCATCGAAGTTGCGCAGATGAGTGCGCACTTTTTCAGGATTGCGTGAGGTGATGTCGGCCCGGCACAGGGTCATCAGGTCGTCGATATCATCCGAAGCATCGGTGATCAGGCGACGGATTGCCGAGTCGGTGACACATTCTTCCACGAGGGCTATGGGCCGCATGTGGAGCTCCACCATTTTCCTTACGTAACGCATCGGCTCTCCGAGGGGAAGTTTCAGGCGCAGGAATATGTTTTTAACCATTTTCGCGCCGATGAAGTTGTGGTTGTGGAAAGTCCATCCTGTTCCTTCTACCCAGCGTTTGGTGACAGGTTTGGCTATGTCGTGGAGCAAAGCCGCCCAGCGTAGCCAGAGATTGTCGGAAGCGGCGGCCACGCGGTCGAGAACAAGCATCGTATGCTCGAAATTGTCTTTATGTCCTCGGCCGTGGATCACCTCCACTCCGCGCATGGCGTCGAGCTCCGGAAGTATGTAGTGGAGCAGACCCGTGTGAGCGAGCAGTTTCCAGCCTATCGACGGTCTCGGCGAGGCCATTATCTTGTTGAGCTCTGTGGCTATACGCTCTACCGTTATTATTTTGATACGCTCTGCATTGCGTGTGATGGCGTCGAGCGTTTCGGGAAAAATGCGGAATTCAAGCTGCGTTGCGAAACGTATGGCGCGCATCATGCGCAGCGGGTCGTCGCTGAAGGTTATTTCAGGGTCGAGAGGAGTCCTTATTATACCCTTTTTCAGGTCCGAGAGTCCGTCGAATCTGTCAACGAGTTCTCCGAACGAATCGGCGTTGACGCTTATGGCCATCGCGTTAATGGTGAAGTCGCGGCGCGATATGTCGTCGTCGAGCGTGCCGGTTTCCACAATCGGATTGCGCGAATCGCGATTATAGGATTCGCGACGGGCTGCCACGAATTCAAGATCCATACCCTTGCGCGATACCTGCGCTGTTCCGTAGGTGCGGAACACGTTCACGCGCGTCCCTTTGCCGAATTCGCGTGCCACGCCGCGGGCAACGGCTATGCCGCTCTCCGGGCCGACACTGACGAAATCCATGTCCTTCGAGTGTCGCTCCAGAAAAATATCGCGTACATATCCCCCGACGACAAAGCAGGGAAAACCGAGGCGGTCGGCCACACGGCCCACAGTGATGAATGGTTCCTCTTTGATTCTTTCTATGATCATCAGGTAAGTGAAGTAAGACCTTCGGGCGTATTGGTCAGCGGTTTCAGACCGTCAGGAGTGACTACGTAGGTGTTCTCAATCCCAACCGCGCCGGTCTTGGGTATGACAAATTTGGGCTCAAGCGCTATAACATTGTTTTCCTGAAGGATGTCGCGGCTACGTGGCGCAATTACTGGAAGCTCATTAATCTCTATCCCAACGCCGTGGCCCACGAAGCCTGCTTTCTGCCTGTGGCCCATGAAATACTCATGCAGCCCGGCTTCACGCGCCATTTTTTCGGCTTCCTCGTAGAGCGCTTTGGCTTCAGTGCCGGGACGTCCCAGTTCGGCGAGCCGTCGGCAGATGGCTATCGAACACTCATGGGCTTTGCGGGCGAGATCGCCTATTTCTTCGACATAGTACGTGCGCGTCATGTCGGTCATGTAGCCGGTATAATTGCCGTTGACATCCACCATCACCGAATTGCCGGGCTTGATGACGGTTCCGTTGCATCCCACAGGGAGCGACGGATCCATTCCTTCGCCTCCCATGGCGAAATCGTAGGGTGTCGGAACGTCGGCGTTGTCGCCTACAAGAATATTGCCCATGTAAAGTTCCATGTCGTCGCCGTTGATCCTGAACTGACCGAGACAACCTTCCAGACGGCTCTCACGCTCTATCTCGACCTGAAGTTCGACGTCGGTCATTCCCTCCCTGTAAAGAGTCGGAATCTTGCGATAGACATGGTCCTGCTTGATGCCTGAGATTCTGATTTTCTCAAGCTCTTCGGCTGTCTTAACCGCTCTGGCGGCTGACATGACCATCGATGCGTCGGCGAGTTCCGACTGAGGGAAGATGCGGAGCAGCCGTTCCACCTTCGAATATGACGCCGTGGCAAGTTCGAGGCCGATAGTGGCGGGAGGCACCATCCCTATGCTTTCGGCGATCTGTTCAGGCTTGCGGATCGACACGACTCCGTCACCTTTCATGGTGACAGGGCGTTTCACGAAATATATCGGCTCTCCTTTCAGGGGGAGATAGATATAGCCGCTGAACACGCGGCCGGTCAGATAATATTTGTTGGCATTGTCTGAAATGAGCAATGCGTCGATTTTTTTCTCGTTCATTATGCCGCGGACTTTTTCAAGTCTGAGGGCCTGTTCTTCGGACTGAAGTAAAAGGATTTCCATAATCTGAATCATTGGTTACTTCTGTATTAACGTTTGCCGACGGCTACCGGTTGTCGATAAGCACCCCTATTTCCGAAATTCCTCTCAGCGTATCGGTCTTCATCACGTGGCGTATGGTGATTTCGGAACTGTCAGGCATTGACGCCTTTCGGAAAACGGGCGCTTCAAACTGGCGCAGCGGCCCCATGCCGTTGCCTCGCCATGAACCGTAGCGGTCGGCGAGCTCCATTATCACAGTGTCACGCCTCACTTTGCCGTCGGCCGTGTAGGTCACTTCAAGCGCGAGATTGCGGTAGGGGTAATCCGTTCTGTGGCGTATCCCTAATCTCAGCTCTCTGCCTTCTTGCGTCGAGGCGAGTCGCGATACAGTTATCCGGACCGTGTCTCCGTAAGCCCATCCCTTTTCGGACAGTCTGCTGAAAGAGCCGAACCGCTCATGCTTGTCGGAACATGCCGCGGCGCCTGTCAGGAGAGCTGTCAGGATGAAAAGTGTCAGCCTATTCATCTTTGGTGGGCTGCTCTTTCGGGGCCGCGGATGCTTGGTCGCCGTTTTTGCCGGCACCCCGCTGCTTGCGGCGGTCATTGCGCGCTTTCGGTTTCTGTTGCGTAGCCGGCTGGGGTTGCTCGGGCTTTTCTGCGGAAGAATTGGAATTGCCGCCTTCGTTCTGTCCCGGCTGATTGGGCTGGGCTGCTTTGGGCTTTTTCGATTTCTTTTTCTTCTTCTTCCGTGTGTTGTCGAATCTCGCTATGCTGTCCTGTCCGAGAAGATCGGCATAAGGCTTTTTCTCTTTCGTCGAGCTTTCTTTTTCTTCCAGAAGACTCAGCGGCTTTTCTCCGGCCTTGTTCATCTCCATGACCTCGAAAGCCCTTTCTGCTGAAATCGTCACGAGATTTGCCGGGACGGACTTGTCGGTGGAGTATGTTATCGTACGGTTGAAAATGTCGTATTTGAAATGGAAATAAGTGTTGTCGGCCGTTTCCAGACGGACATCTTTCGGCGGAAGATGCTTGATGCTCTCAACATAGACATCCACTTCGAAATTCAGACAGCATTTCAGTTTCGCGCACTGGCCCGCGAGTTTCTGAGGATTCAGGGATATGTCCTGGAAGCGGGCGGCCGCAGTGCCGACGCTGACGAAATTGGTCATCCATGATGCACAGCAGAGCGGACGGCCGCAGGGCCCTATGCCGCCTATGCGGCCGGCTTCCTGACGCGCCCCGATCTGTTTCATCTCTATGCGCACTTTGAAAGTTTCGGCGAGCACCTTTATCAGCTGTCGGAAATCGACGCGCTCGTCGGCGATGTAGTAGAAAATGGCTTTGTTTCCGTCGCCCTGATATTCTACGTCGCCTATCTTCATGTTCAGATGCAGGTCTTCGGCGATTTTGCGCGAGCGGATCATGGTGTCGTTTTCCTTCGCTTTGGCTTCCTCGAACTTCTCGAGGTCGGCCGGCCGCGCTTTCCGCAGAATCCTGCGCACCTCGTCCTTGCTCTTGGAGCTTCCGTGGCGCATCTGGCGCTTTACCAGCGGACCGGTCAGCGTCACTTCGCCCACGTCATGGCCCGGAGCCGCTTCAACCACAACAGTGTCGCCTATTTTCAGCGGAATATGGAGCGAGTTCAGATAGAAACCCTTGCGGGTGTTCTTGAACTGCACTTCGACCATGTCGCATCCCTCCGATGCGCCCGGAATGTCGGCCATCCAGTCATAGCATTTCAGCTTTCCGCGCGGCGTTTCGTGGTGTTCCGCGCGGCGGCAGCGACTGAGTCTCAGTTCGTCGTCGCTTCCGAGTTGCGGTTCCGGGGTGTCGTCCGGAAGGTTTTTTAGAGGATTTTCGTCTCCCATAGTGTGAAATGTCAATGAACGCGTGGATTATTTGGCAAAACTAACAGAGCGTGTTTCGCGGATAACAGTGATTTTCACCTGGCCCGGATAGGTCATCTCGTCCTGAATGCGTTTGGCTATCTCGGCCGACAGTTTTTCTGTCTCGACGTCGTCGATCTTGTCGGCTCCTACAATAACGCGAAGCTCGCGACCGGCCTGAATGGCGTAGGTCTTTATCACTCCGGGATAGCTGAGCGCGAGTTGCTCGAGGTCATTGAGACGTTTGATGTAGGCTTCGACCATTTCGCGGCGTGCGCCGGGACGTGCGCCTGATATGGCGTCGCATACCTGCACGATAGGAGCCAATAGTGAAGTCATCTCCACTTCGTCGTGGTGAGCGCCGATAGCATTGCATATTTCCGGTTTCTCCTTGTATTTTTCTGCCAGTTTCATGCCGAGCAGTGCGTGGGGCAGTTCCGGCTCCTCGTCGGGCACTTTGCCTATGTCGTGGAGAAGGCCGGCGCGACGCGCTTTCTTCGGATTGAGGCCCAGTTCCGACGCCATGACCGCACAAAGATTGGCCGTTTCGCGCGAATGTTGCAGAAGATTCTGCCCGTAGCTCGAACGGTATTTCATTTTGCCTACGAGTCTGACGAGTTCCGGATGGAGGCCGTGGATACCAAGATCGATCGTGGTGCGTTTACCGGTTTCGATGATTTCCTCCTCGACCTGACGGCGCACTTTGGCAACCACTTCCTCTATGCGGGCCGGATGGATGCGGCCGTCTGTCACAAGCTGATGAAGAGCCAGGCGCGCTATTTCGCGGCGGACAGGATCGAAGCCCGAGAGGACAATGGCCTCCGGGGTGTCATCGACTATTATCTCGATGCCGGTAGCGGCTTCGAGAGCGCGGATATTGCGGCCCTCGCGGCCTATGATGCGTCCTTTGATTTCGTCTGAATCGATCTGGAACACGGTGACGGAGTTCTCGATTGCTGTCTCCGTGGCTACGCGCTGGATCGACTGGACGACTATGCGTTTCGCTTCCTTGTTGGCTGTCAGCTTCGCTTCGTCCATTATGTCGTTGATATAGCTCTGTGCGGCGGTTTTTGCCTCGTCTTTCAGCGATTCGATAAGCTTTTCCTTGGCTTCTTCTGAAGAGAGCCCCGACACTCGTTCAAGCTCTTCCTGCGCTTTGCGTTTCATCGCTTCTACCTCGGCCTGCTTGCTTTCGGCAAGCGCCATGCGTTCCTGTAGCCTTTTGTTGGTCTGCTCGTTCTCGTTGCGTGCGCGCTGGTTCTCGCTCTGCTGCTGATTCAGCTGGAGTTCGCGCTGTTTGAGGCGGCTTTCGGTCTGCTGTACCTTCTGCATGCGCTGAGTGGCCTGCTTTTCGGCGTCGCCGATTATCTTGAGCTCTTCCTCGCGGGCCTCGAGCAGTTTGTTTTTCTTGAGAACCTCGGCCTCGTTGCGCGCCTCTTCAAGTATGCGGTTGGCTCGTGAGCGGGCTATGTTTCTCTGGACTATCATGGAAACCGTGATTCCTATCGCAAGGGCTATCACGGCTATCGATACATAAATTATTATGTTCATGGTTAAATGGTGGTTATATGTTATGTTTGAGCGTTAATAATTAAGTTCACTTACAAATATGAGAAAACCGGTCCAATCGGTTTCGGCGGCGCGGCAAGCGTCGCTGTCCAATCAGACACGGGAACGATGGATCTGGATAAATTATTGATTCTCAGCTTTCACGCAACAGAGCGGAAAACTCGCTGTCAAAATCCTCAAGCAGTGAATCGAGCTCTGTCAGTTGCTGCTTGAGCTGAAGGAATCCCTTGGCGAACAATAAGGTCACTTTGGCCAGTATCTCCTCCGAGGGGCTGTCGGAAAACCATTGCCTGTACTTTTCGTAAGCGTGGTTCACCTGTTTTGCGACTTCACGCAGAAGTTCTTCTTCGTTTCGGTCGATGTTGAGACTGAGCTCAACGTCTGCTATTTTGAGCGTTATATCAAGTTTATCTTTCATTGCATCAATCAGTCAGTTCGGCGATGCATTTATCGATGTCCCGCACTAATTGGGATAAAAAGGCACGACTTCGCTCCACGTCTTTGCGGTTGTGGGAAATTGTGGTCACAACCTGAAGATTCTCTATCTGCTGCCGCAGGTGGCTGATTTCTCGCTGCTGCCGCTGCAGTTGCGCGCGTAGCTCGTCGATTTGAGCTTCCGCAGCCCGTTTCTCTTCAAGAACTTCGGCATAGCGCTCCGTCAGAAGACGCGATTTGCTTCGGAGACTTTCGATTCGTTGCTGCAGATTGGCGGCCATTTTTATATAAATTTCCACAAAGTTAAACATTCTTTTCCAAAATTCACCGGTTTTCGGGGAATTTTTATAGATTTTTCTTTCGGAAAATTGCCCGCAAAGAAAAAATATGCTATTGGCCTACATTTACGAGTGAAAGTTTATTGCTAATTTTGCACCCGAAAAAATCAGTTCATCATAATGAATACAGCTTTACTGACGCTCATATTGCTCGTGGTGAGCAATGTCTTCATGACTTTTGCATGGTATGGCCATCTCAAATTGTCTTCCGCCGGAATCTCTACAAACTGGCCTCTGTATGTGGTTATTCTCGTTTCCTGGGGCATAGCGCTTCTCGAATATTGCTGTCAGGTGCCCGCAAACAGAATCGGTTTCGAGGGCAACGGCGGCCCCTTCTCCCTCATGCAGCTCAAGGTCATTCAGGAGGTTATTACCCTTGTGGTTTTCATCGTGTTCAGCCTACTCCTTTTCGATGGTTTCACCCTGAAATGGAACCATATAGCTGCCTGTGTGCTTCTGATCCTGGCCGTGTGGCTCGTGTTTCTTGACTGAATTATTTTCGCGCTACGACGATGATGGGATGATAGGTCACTGCCTTGATCCCTTTCGAAAGCAGATTTCTCGCTTCGCCCACCGGGTCTGTGCAGCCGATGGCGTTCACTCCTGTGGCGCTGAAATGCCGAAGCATCTGGCGCGTTGAGTCGAATTCCGCTCTGATATGATCCTCTTCCTCATGCACGATCTCCAGCCCCTCTTCCCGGAGCCACTTGGTCAGCTCTGTGAGCGAAGGATATAGTGGCTCTCTTATCTCCTTGAAATTTTCCGGCCCGAAGCTGGAGAAAGCGAGGATTCCGTCCTTTGCAAGGCTCCGGGCGGCTTCCGCGATAAACTTCCGCGGTGAGTCGAACCATTGCAGAGTCGAAGCGGAAACGATGGCGTCAACCGCCCCGTCCTCTATGTTCATGATCTCCTTTTCCGCGTCGCATACAACATGTTTTCCCGGCAGCGAAGAGGGGATGTCAGTGAGATCCCAGAGCTCGAGGCTGCCGCTCCGGAGCCATTTGCCGTACTGTCCCGTGAACATTCCCGTGCCGGAGCCAATCTCTATTGTCCTCTTCGGGTTCCCGACGCCATATTCTTTCCAAAGATCCGACAGCCGTTCGGCGATGCGCCGCTGAATCCGTGCGTTGCTGTCGTAGGTCTGCTTTGCCGATTCAAAGCGTTGTGCCACAAGAGCCTTGTCGGTGATGGCCCGGGAGAGGATCTCCTCAAAGTCAGGCAGATGCGGATAATCTGTTATGGCTGTCCGCGTTTTTTCTCTTTCCCATGCGGCCGCCTGGTTTTCCGGAGGGATTATGCGGTCGAGAGTCGAGACGAAAGCCATGTCCCAGCGGGAATGGGAGGCCTTCAGCGCGGCTATGGCCTTGAGCTCCTCCCTGAGCGATTCCGTCGGCCGTTTAGGAGCATTTGCGAGAAAGCGGTCGAACGCTTCCTTTGATCCGCACATGCGTCGGAAGAACTTCACCAATGTCTTGTCGGAGAGTCCGTCGAGCGTCCCTTTGAAAATAGCCTCGGGAATCCCGTAGCGGTCATCGACCGGAAACAGGGTGCCGTTGACGGCTACTGACTGGGTGATCGGCAAATGCGGGTTCGATGCCATGAATATGTCGGCCGCTATGACTCCGAATGACCATGCCATGAGTTTGATATCCTCATATTCCCGTGCGATTGTCGGCAATGACATGTCGGTATAGTCATGGACCAGCGCGATGTCATAGTCCCTGAATCTCAGATTCAGAAAAGGATGTTCGTCCATTCCCCATCCTGCGAAGAAGAGAAGAAGGCGTCGCGATCCGTTTCTGTATATGGTTTTTATTCTCATTCTCTGATTTCGTCGAGGGCTTTGATGAAACTGTCGGCTTGAGCGTCGCTCATTGCTGCGTTAAGGCTGATACGTATGCGTTCGGTCCCGGGCGGAACGGTCGGGGTCCTTATCGGCAAAACTTTAAAGCCGCGCTCCAGGAGCTTTTTTGACATTTCGATGGCTTTGGCCGCTGATCCGGCTATGACCGGAACGATGTAGCGGCTCTCCGTGAATCCTGCCGCTTCCGCTATTCGGCGACCAAGCTCATGCAGATGACGCCGCTCTTCCTCCATCTCTGTGAAAGTGTCGATCATGAACCGCGTCCATGCGCATGACATTGGCGGCAGAGCCGTGGAAAAGATGAAGCTGCGCGAACGGTTGATGGCATAGTCTCTCAGCTCGGCGTTCATGACGGCGAATGCTCCCGAGGAGGCGCATGCCTTCCCGAAGGTCCCGACCGTCACGTCTATATCCTCGAAATCATCATGTTCCGCGCAGAGCCCCAGTCCTCGTTTTCCGAGCGCTCCGAATGCGTGAGCCTCGTCAACATAGAGCATGACGTTGCCGTAGCGCTTTTTCAGATCGATGAGGGCATCAAGCGATGTTCGGTCGCCATCCATGGAATAGACCGATTCCACGGCCACTATTATGCGTTCCCACCTCTCATGCTCCTTTTTCAGGATCGACTCGAGTCTGTTGAAATCGTTGTGGATGAATCTCTGAAACGGGGCTTTGCTCAGCACAATCCCGTCTATCATGCTGGCATGCACGAGCTTGTCGGCTACTATCAGGGTCCCTTTTTCCGAGGCGAGAGCCGAGATGAGGCCCGTATTGGCGTGATAGCCGCTGTTGAACAGCAATGCTTTCTTCCCGCCGTAGAGGCTCTGCAGCCTCTCTTCCAGAAGCGAATATTGCTCCTGGTCCGCCGCGAGCAGTCTTGCCGCCGACGAGGTCATGGCTATTCTTCGGTTCTCTTCGTTGCCGAAAAACTCGGCCTGAAGATCCTTTCGCGTCGCCAGACCGAGATAGTCGTTAAGCGAAAGATCGACAATCTCGCCGTTCACTCCTCCGTGAGGTATTGTCCTGAAGTTTCCCGTCTGCCGCAGTGTGTCGAGTGTATCCTTGTAGCTCATCTCAGGCTGCTCCTTCGCGTACTATGTCGATCATTTTCGTGCAGAGCTCGGTCAGCTCCTCGTCGCTTATGATATAAGGAGGCATGACATAGACATTTCTTCCGAATGGTCGCACCCAGATTCCCCGGTTGACGCATTCGCGCTGGAAAGAGGCCATATCCACCGGATTTTCCATCTCGATCACGCCGATCGACCCGAGCACTCTGACTTCTTTCACTCCGGTGATTTCAGCCGCCGGAGCCAGCAGTCGCTTGAGCATGTCTTCTATATGTCTGACCCGCGATTCCATGTCCTGGACCTCAAGCAGCTTGATTGAGGCTATCGCCGTGGCGCAGGCGAGGGGATTGGCCATGAACGTCGGCCCGTGCATCATGACTCCGGCCTCGCCGTTCGAAATTGTGTCCGCCACCTCTTTTGTCGTCATGACGGCACTCATCGTCATGTAGCCCGCCGTCAGGCCTTTTCCTATGCACATGATGTCCGGTTCGACTTCAGCCCACTCCGAAGCCCACCGCTTCCCCGTGCGCCAGAAGCCCGAGGCTATCTCGTCGAAGATGAGATACAGCCCGTAGCGGTCACACAGTTTGCGGGCCTCCGCCAGATACCGCGGATGATAGAATTTCATTCCCCCGGCTCCCTGCACGACCGGCTCCAGAATCAGCGCCGCCAGTTCGTCGGAATGTTCCTTTATGGTCGATTCGAGCTCGTCCATTGCACGCGGATCCCATTCTTCCCCGAATTTAACCCTCGGCGACTCCACGAAATAGCGGATGGGAAGCGATGTGCCGAATGCCGTGTGCATCCCCGTGACCGGGTCGCAGACGCTCATCGCGTTCCATGTGTCCCCGTGATAACCCGAACGGATTGTCACGAAATTGGTCTTTGCGTGCGAACCGCTGCGGGCTATTGACGCCTGCACCGCCATTTTCATGGCCACTTCTACGGCCACTGAGCCGGAATCGGCATAAAATATATTGTTCATCGAGGAGGGGGCTGTCTGCAGCAGCATCTTTCCTAATTCTATCGCCGGTTCATGAGTCAGACCGCCGAACATGACGTGTGACATCTTTTTGAGCTGAGCTTTGATCGCCTCATTGATCACGGGATGATTATACCCGTGGATGACGCACCACCATGACGACATGCCGTCTATCAGCTCACGGCCGTCGGAAAGTTTGAGTCTGACACCTTTTGCCGATACCACCTTATATGTAGGCAGCGGATTGATGGTCGATGTATATGGATGCCAGAGATGGTCTCGGTCCCACGCGTCGCTCAGACCTGACAAATCTGTTGTTTCATTTTTTGTCATTGTTTTCCTATTGTATGAAATGCGAGTGCAAAGTTACTAAATAATCACCATCTGACAACACTAAGAGCTTGTTCCATAATAAATGTTATTGACAGGGCGGACAGTCGTCGAGAAGATTTCTGTCTGCGATAAGGGAATTATGGGGGCCATAATGACCGCAGAGCAGACGGAAAGATTCCGGCGAATGGCCGTCGGGAGCATTTCTTTTAGATTGGTTAAATTTGTTCCTTAAAAAAGTTTATAATTTTCGTCGTTCACTTGAGGTTAGGTCGTTAGTTTCCCATGTCTTGGCCGCCTTTCCTCCTGTTCCTCAGTCACGTGCTTCCGGTACGTTTCTTCGTTGCAAGAGTAAATTCGACTCAAGAATGCGACCCTGTCGTCAATATTTATTATGAAACAAGCTCTAAAATCTGCAACAATTTTAACCGCATGAAAGGCGTTGAAACATAGCGCGTTTTCCGCATTTAAAGCCGTTTCAGGCGCTGCATGCGCTGAAAAAAGCTGAAAAAATATTTCGAAAAATTTTGTCGGTTCCAAAATAATGCCTACCTTTGCATCGCAATCGGGAAAACGCCGCTTGTAACCAACGCGAAAATAGCTCAGTTGGTAGAGCACGACCTTGCCAAGGTCGGGGTCGCGGGTTCGAGTCCCGTTTTTCGCTCCAGTTTAAATTCCCTTATTGACTCTCGTGTTTGATAGGAAACAATTTGTCCGGATGGCGGAATTGGTAGACGCGCTACTTTGAGGGGGTAGTGATCATTGGATCGTGTGAGTTCGAGTCTCATTTCGGACACTTTGAAAATCTGTGAGTGATTGAGTTTTCAATCCTTGCAGATTTTCTTCGTTTATACCCCTCCCAAAAATAGAAACAGGGCGCATAGTAATAAACCTGTGTTTACGGAATAAAAATTATACCTTTGCAGTCAAAAAGGCGCATGGTAAAAAAGCTGTGTATGCAGAATAAAAATCTTACCTTTGCAGTCTAAAACAGATTGCGATGGAAAAGAACCCTTATATAGAGCTGGCGGAATGTCTTCTGCCAGAAGAAATGGTTGAGTATTTTGAAGTAGTCAAGGTAGTGAAAACCAAGGAGACGCTGGATGTAACTTTGGAAGAACGCGATAACGGAGTTGAGGGCTATGGTATAGGACAGCTTCGACCCAATGGTTTCTACGAGGAAAGTATCGTCAGGGATTACCCGGTGAGAGGCCGTAAGATGTCATTCCATGTCAGACGTCGCAGATGGGTCGAGATAGAGACAGGCAAGAGTGTAAGCCGCCGGTGGGATTTAGTAGCAGAAGGCACCCGCTTCTCGAAAGAGTTTGCGGCTTTTTTAAAAGGTATGCTTGGACAAATACCCGATTACGGGCCGCTCTCTTGAGTGGTTCTTCGATATAGACGGAGATTTGTTTGAACGTCAGTACAAGCGTCATCTGAGCGGCTACTGGCAGTGGAAAGATACGGCGGAGGGGCTTCATGCTGAGCAATGGCGGGTGTTCCCGCAGAACATCGGGCCACATCTGAGCATTGACGAGACCTCGCTCAGCAACGGAGAGCTCTATACTATCGTGACCAACAAGGATGGCCACGGTCGGAAACATTCGCTTGTAGCCATTGTGGCGACCACAGACAGCGACACGGTGCTCCATGCCCTCAGACAGATACCTTCGGTGCTACGTAACAGAGTGACCGAAATCACACTGGATCTATCCGACAGCATGCGCAGAATCTGCCGCTACGCATTTCCCAAGGCTTGCCGTGTCATAGACCGGTTCCATGTTCAGAAGCTGGCACTGGAAGCTGTTCAGGAGATACGCATCAAGCACCGGTGGGAGGCCATCGATGCAGACACCGAGGCACGTGAACAGGCTAAACTCAATGGTCTGACCTATGTCCCGAAACGTCTGGAAAACGGTGACACGCTCAAAGAACTGTTAGCCAGAGGGCGGTATGCCCTGTTCAAATCCCCGGAGAAATGGTCCCCTCAACAGCAGCAGAGGGCAGAGATGATGTTCTCGCTATATCCCGACCTGAAAGCGGCATACAGCCTTTCCCAGAACCTGAGGGCTATCTTTAATAAACGTTCAGTCAAAAGCGCAGCCCGACTGAATCTGGCACGTTGGTACAACAAGGTTGCAGAAGCCGGATTCCGTTCATTCAACACAATCGCGGCTACTGTATATGAACATCATGAGGAAATCCTGAACTATTTTGACAACCTTTCAACAAACGCTTCCGCTGAGTCAATCAACTCCAAAATCAAGGCATTCAGAGCTAAGCTACATGGAGTCACAGATAAAAAATTTTTCATCTTCCGCCTCTGCAATCTATATGCTTAAACACAGGTTTATTACCATGCGCCATGTTGACCGCGAAGAAAATAAAATGCCGTCCCCGCTCCGTCGGGCAGCGCAACTGGGCCGCTCAGTTCGAGCGCTGGCTCGGCTACCCGCTTCACCGCGATGCCCGGCGCGCCATCTCCGTCCTTGAGCGTCAGCGCGCGCAGCGCAAGCCGCAGCGTCTCTATCTCTGCGACGCCGACGCCGAAAAGGAAGCCCTCAAGCAGGCTCTGGTCAACTATGTCCGCTGGCTCGCCACGGTCGTGCGTCCCGGCGCCCCATTCTGTATCGTCGGCAAGAACCGCAAGCAGCTGAACCGTCTTCTGCCCCGCCGGTCGCGCAAAGCGTTGCCCGACCCCAAGTGGCAGCCGATACTATCCACAGCCCGTTCACCCGAATACTGCCGGGGGCTCAACTTTCCCATGGCCCTTATTCTCGACGGCGACGCTTACCCGCGTCGCGGACGTCATCTGACCCGCGTCTGGCGTTCGGTCATCCCGTGTCTGTCAATGGGCGAAGAGTCGCTGCTGGTGGTCCACGGAACCTACCGACCCAAGACCCGCGTCAACGTCTTCACCAACGAGATCCGGCGCCCAAGCCGACCGTGGCCGAACCTTGACCTCGCCCGGCCCCCCGATCCACCGCCCGAAGAAGAGCTGATCGAAAGGGAAGTCCTGCTCGGCATCCCTCCCGACCTCTCAATCCTAAATCAGATCTATCTCCCTGAACCAGAAGACTGCCCGTCAGTCCCGCTCTTCTAAGCGGCGCCATGACCGCCCCTCCTCCGGAAAAAGACCCCGTCCGACCCGTCCGAAATGTCTGACCCGTCCCCCCGGAACCAATCATGGCAAAGAGAACATTGACATTTTGGAAACCCCGCGCCCCCAATCCGTCCAATTCAGCCAATTGGACTAATCAAAGCCGCGGAATTCTTCAACGTGGTCTTTGCCGGCTTCAGTCGGTAAGATCCGAAGGAAGAACAGGCATTGCGCCGTCTTTGGTGCACACGAACGCCGAGGTTCTGACGGCGATGGAGTGCGCTTCGGCCACGCTTTTTCCTTTCAGGACAGAAGCGATGAAGGCTGCCGTAAAGCTGTCGCCGGCACCCACGGTATCTGCCACATCCACTTTCGGGGTAGGCTGGAAGGAAACATTTCCCGGCGTAAAGACATAGCTCCCGTTTATTCCGCAGGTCAGTATGAGCATCTTCAGGTTATATTTGCCCAGAAGAATCCAGCATTTGTCCTGAAGGTCTATGCCCGGATAACCGAACATACGGCTGACGGTGACGAGTTCTTCGTCATTTATTTTCAGTATGTTGCAGCGTTTCATCGAATTGCACAGGATCTCCTTGTTATAGAAGCCCTGGCGAAGGTTCACGTCAAAGACAATGAGAGAATCCTCTGTCTGCGGCATTGCGTCAAGGAAACGGTTGATCGTCTCGCGCGACACAACATTGCGCTGTGCCAGCGAACCGAAGCACACCGCTTGGGTCCTTTTGGCGAGAGATTCGAGCTGTGAGGTATATGGAATGTTGTCCCATGCCACATTTTCTTTGATTTCATACTGGGGCACTCCTGCCTGATCTATCTCTACCTGCACGGTTCCGGTAGGGTAAGGAACTTCAGCTATCAGATGGTTGAGACCTTTCGAGGTGAGATTTTCCTGTATCTCCTTGCCGAGCGCGTCAGGCCCGACGGCGCTGACCACGCAGCTCGTCAGTCCGAACTGCGAGACATGGTATGCAAAGTTCGCCGGCGCGCCCCCTATTTTCTTTCCTTCGGGAAGAACGTCCCAAAGGGCCTCTCCCATTCCTACGACTACGTTATTCATGATTTGAAAAATTTATTTAGAACTGGAAATATATGAACGGAGCTACGTTTTCGCTCATGAATTCGATGACGAGCTGGACCACCACGATGAATCCGAAAAGTTTCACCGGCCACGGAGCCTTGACGAAAAGATCGAGCATCCTGTCGTGCCATCTCTGAGGAATGGCGTGGACGGCGATTATGAAGGTCATCATCACGAGCCACACATAGCGCGCCTTGATAAACGGCACTATGTAGTCGAGACTGAAATTGGTGAAGATGTTCTGTATAATCAGCCATGAATCGGTCCATGAGTCAGCACGGAAAAACACCCAGAGCAGCGAGACATAGATCATAGTCAGGGTCCAGGCGAGCGCCTTTATCCAGTAACGGTCGGGAAGCCGGTCGAGCCACGGGCGGCATGCCTTGTGAACGGCAAGCCCCGCGCCGTGCATGGCGCCCCAGAACACGAACTTCCACGCCGCGCCGTGCCACAGGCCCCCGATGAGCATGGTCAGGAAGTTGTTGAGATAAGTCCTGAATGTCCCTTTGCGGTTGCCTCCGAGAGGAATATAAACATAGTCGCGCAACCATGTGGAGAGCGAGATGTGCCACCTGCGCCAGAATTCCGTAAGATTCTTCGATTTGTAGGGGAAATCGAAATTTTTCATCAGAGTGAACCCCATGATCATAGCTATGCCGATAGCCATGTCGCTGTAGCCCGAGAAGTCGCAGTAGATCTGCATGGTGTATCCTATGACACCCATAAGGCTCTCGAAGCCTGAATAGCCGGTCGGAGTCTGAAAGATAAGGTCGTTGTACTGGGCTATGTAATCGGCTATGATAGCTTTCTTTATGACGCCGGTGATTATCAGCCAAAGCCCTATGTAGGTTTCCTGTGTCGTGGCGGAGCGGTTTTCGCGTATCTGAGGAATAAAATAGTCGGCTCTGACAATAGGGCCAGCAACAAGCGCGGGGAAGAAGGAGAGGAAGAACAGATATTCGAGCCATGTCTGCGTGGGCGCCACCCGCCCCTTATATACATCCACTATATAGCTTATCGACTGGAAGGTATAGAACGAGATGCCGACAGGCAGAATGATGTCGAGCGGCTGAAAGTTGCCTTCCACCATGGCATTCCAGTTCCACAGGAAGAAATTGGCATACTTGAAATAGCCGAGGATGCCGAGAGAGTTCACCACCGATGCCCAGACACACAGCTTTTTCAGTCCCCCGGACCTGACCGACACTATCAGGCGCGACAGCAGCCAGTCTATCAGCGATGTCCCTATCAGAAGAAAGAAAAACAGACCCGAGGACTTGTAATAGAAATAGAGGCTGAAAGCGGCTACGAAAGCTATCATCTGCCACATCCTCTTTTTCAGAAGCGCATAGACGGGAATGAAGATCACAAACAATGTCCAGAACAACCCGCTTGAGAAAATCATAGGGTTATCCGCTTCATAGCGAAGCATCTCGCAGAAATTGTTTAGTATGGTCTGGAAATCCATGGCCGGCGGGTGGAATGATGGTTAGTGCAGGGGTTGGAGAACGGTGACCGATTGCGGACGTCCCGAACGGGCCTCCGGTTTTTTCATTTTGATGGGGTGTGCGCCATGGCGCGGCATCCATCGGGCCACACTGTCGATCCATTTCGCGGCTGACTCGTGAGTGGGATGCGCCCCGTCTTTCTGGCGGTCGAATTTCATTCCGTCGGAAAGGAAGAAACATCCTGCGGGGACATTGGCCGCTATGAGCCTGTTTATGCCCGTGTCCTTTTTCCAGTTGGGAGGACCGATCCATACGTATGGGATATCGCCTATCTGTTTCAGCAGGCTTTTAACGTAGCGGTCGCGATCCTGCTCGATGTTTCTTACGAAAAGCTCGTTGGCCCCCAGACTGATGAAAATGAACGTCGGCTTGAATTTGCGCAGAAAAACTTTCAGCGTGTCCGATTTGCCCCAGTATTCGGTCGTGGAGCTGTACCAGATGACGCTGTTGAGTCTGTGGCCGTTCTCTTTCGCGTAGGCCGCAAGTCTCGGATTAAGGCCTTCGAGCATGGAATCGCCTATTATCAGGATGCTCTGTGAGGCAGTGTCGAGAGCGACAGTGTCGTTGACCGGTTTCGTCGGCTTGAGTTTTTCGTCGGCGAGGGCAATCGGGTTATTCTCCGGTGCTTCCGGAATTCTGGTCAGCTTCTCCGCGATCGGTGCCGGTTTCAGCTCCATGCCGAACACGGAGATTCTGTCAAGACACGATAGCAGAGCGATGACAATGAGTGCCGCCGTCAGAATGGACCATATTCCGAAATAATTTTTCATTGTGGAAATAACAATTCACCGGAGACATGGTGGAGATGCATGCCTCCGGTGACTGAAGGATTTGTGATTCGGTTATCAGTAAGCTTTTTTGTAGAGAGCCAGAATGTCGTCGTAGGTGACATCGCGCGGATTGCCCGGAGTGCAGACATCGGCCATGGCGGCTTCGGCAAGGCGCGGCAGATCCTCTTCCTTGATGCCGAGCTCGGCCAGATGCTGGGGTATGCCTACACGCACTGCGAGTTCGCGCACTGCATCTACGGCGGCCTGAGCTGCTTCATCGGGAGTCATGCCCTGTTTATAGACGCCCATGGCTTTGGCGATTTCGCCATACTTCTCAATGGCGGCCGGCATGTTGAATTCCATCACTATCGGCAGCAGCAGAGCGTTTGCCACGCCGTGGGGTATGTCGAAGATAGCTCCGAGCGGGTGAGCCATTCCGTGTACTGCACCGAGACCCACGTTGGAGAACGCCATGCCGGCGATGTACTGGGCCACGGCCATGCCGTTGCGGGCTTCGGCGTTCGACGGTTCGTTGACAGCTGTCGGAAGATAGCGGTTGATCATGTCGATAGCCTTTATCTCGAACATGTCGCTCATTTCCCAGGCGCCCTTGGTGATGAGGCCTTCTATGGCGTGGGTCAGCGCATCCATGCCGGTGGCTGCCGTCAGGCCGCGGGGAAGGGTGTACATCAGTTCGGCATCCACGATAGCTATGGCGGGGATGTCGTTGGGATCGACACACACCATCTTCTTTTCGTTCTTTTCGTCGGTGATCACATAGTTTATGGTGACTTCGGCGGCTGTGCCGGCGGTGGTCGGGAGTGCGATCACAGGCACTGATTTATGATGGGTGTCAGCTACGCCTTCGAGCGATACGACATCGGCAAACTCGGGATTGTTGGTGATGATACCTATGGCTTTCGCGGTGTCCATCGAAGAGCCGCCCCCTATTGCGAGGATGAAGTCGGCGCCGGAATCGGCAAAAGCCTTCACTCCCGCTTTGACGTTGGAAACCGTCGGATTGGGCTTGATTTCGCTGAACACCTCGTAGGGAATGTCTGCACGGCGCAGAACATCCAGAACCTTGTCGGCCACGCCGAACTTGATCAGGTCCTTGTCAGTGGCCACGAACGCTTTGTGAAGACCGAGACGGGCTATTTCTTTGGGAAGCACCTCGCGGGCGCCGGGTCCGAAGTAAGAGACTTCGTTTAATACAAATCTGTTTACCATGATATTTTATTTATGATTGTAAAATTTTTTGCTTTCTGCAAATATACGTCTATTTTTTCAAACGTGGAAGCTATTCATTTGGGAAATAACGCAACTCGTTTCATCACGGCGTTTCCGAAGAGAAAAAGCATCGTGTCTTCAGCGAATCAGAAAATCGTAGAATGGCGAGTAATATAAATTGTTAGGCTGAAGATATATTATGTTTTTCCCGAAATCGATGAACATGTTGAACCGTTTGAGGAAATTGTTGCCGATCATGCCGTCGATGTCCTCTTTGCTCTGGAGTCCGCGCGTTAAGGTGGAAAAGGCTCCCGCAACCTTCGGCATCACGTATGGCCCCACGATAACCTCGTCGAAAAAGACATTCTTCAGTTCCCCGCTCTCGCCGTCGCTGCTTGAAATCTGCGAGACTGCAAACGGTGTCTGGGTCTCGAGCAGATTGTTGCGTTTCACGAACGGCGTGTTAAGGTCTATTACGCGGTCCGACCCCGTATCGACTTCAAGTGTGAGATCATGGAGCTTTCCGTTAAGTTTTACGGGAAGTCTGACAAACGGCACCTCGTATATGTAGGTGAACGGCAATGCTACGAAAGACTGACTGACCGTCACGGTGTCTTTCGGATAGAAGTAGATTTTGAAATCGTCGTAATTGATCTCGATGTTGAAGGCCGACAACCCGTTAAGCCCGAAAACGCCGTCCCAATATTCCGGAGAATATGGAATGTGAACGCAACCTGCATCATCATATCTCACTGATCCGATTTCGATTGTGTTGTCCTTGCTGTAATCGACTTTATTTTCTCCCGTTGCGCCTAAGTTTCCAACCGGATTGCCTTTATGGATATGGCCGGCAAGTTTTGGCGAATTCGGGTTCAGCACGATAGATGAAGCACCCGTATCGACAAGGAATCTGAGGGAATCCGAGCCGTTGACGAATGCGGTAACATATATACGGCTGTCCTTCGCAACGCTGAAAGGTATTTCGCCGACAGGCGTTTTATCTGTCATTTTAGCCTGCGCGCAGGAGAATATCGCTGCAAAAATTGTCAGAGTAAATATCCGTCTTCCTCTTTTCATATCCGATATTTGGGTTATTGACGCGAAATCGCGTCCCAAAGATAACACAAAATACCGGTTTCCGCAATCTGAAAATCTATACCTTTTATGACAGTATGACTAAGGCGTTCTCAGCGTCTAAATCATATTTCATGGTTTGAACTTGTGGATTATTTACCTGTTCCAAAACGCGAGGTGTCGATTTCAACATTTTTGGGCTTAAAGCCGTTGAATCGCCAGATAAATGTCAGCTTGAGATTACGGGACATATCGCTGACTTTCATTCGGTAATCCTGACCGGCATGACTGATGATCATTGTCGGCGACCATTTGTTGAATATATCATCGGCTTTCAGATCCAGCTCACAGCAGCTTTTCTTTCCGAACTGCCATTTAACTCCGGCATCAATTTTCCAGATACTGGAAAGGTCGGCAATTCCTTGCAATGATGGCGAGATATAGCTGAAATCCAAAGAAACGGAGAGGGGACAATTCTGACTGAACTTGAATGAATTGGTAAGAGAGCCATAAAATATCCATTTGCTGTTGTCAAAGCTGATGTCATGGAAATGATTGGCCTTGGCTCGCCGATTCATTATGTTTGCTGTAGCCGTTGCGCTCCAGACATACCCCAGGTTGAAGGGCGCATGAAGATTGAGTCCACCAACTCTCTCATAGTTCATGTTGATGGTCTGATAGATTAGATTGAGAGCGGCCGGTGACTGGTAAGGCAGCTGCACCGTTGTTTTGTCGCCATATTGAAAATAGAGTGTCGCCACATATTTCTGCTTCAGAATGTAATTGAACTGTGCATCGTACTGGATATATGGTTGTAATTCAGGATTACCTATAACTGTCGAGTAATCGTTAATGTGGCTGGTGCCTCCATGAAGCTCCCAATATGAAGGATAGATGCGTTGGGTGCTGAGATTAATTTGGAATATGCTTTTCGGTGTCTTATAGTATGTCGCTCCGAGTTGAGGAATGAAATTCCGGTTATTCTGATATTTATTATGGTAATACTCACCTTTTGCCGATACGTTGAACGACAATCCCCAGTCAAACGATCGCTGTGTACCGACATATAGACTCGCCACATCCTCGTTGAGTATATTATCGAAATCAGGATTGTCTGACAATGAGTAAAGTTGCGAACTATGGTCTTTCGAGTGCTTATACTCCATACCATAGTTCAGTTGCCATTTACCGAACTGATGCTGTTGGTCGATATACACATGCCAGCGGTCTATCTCTTGACGGTTTTCAGAGCCAAAAAGATAATCGGTCTCCTTAAACAATGACTGGGAACGGTTCTCGGAATAGCGGGTATAGTCACCGCCGACAGTCATGCCGAATGGTGCTGTGTAACGTAGGGCTATATTATGATAACCTACAGGCGATAACATGTTGTAGTTATTCGTATAGTTACCCAATGTTCCCGATGAGAGTCCCAAACTCTTTGAGTCGGAGGTTATCTGTCCGTTGTAAGTAAGTTTGATTGTTTTCCATGATGAGGAAGCGAATATGGTATTGTTCCAGTTCTGACCAATGCGGCGCATATCATCCTCAATCATAGTTCGCTTGCCATCATAAAGGTGATTCGACCATGTTTCCTCGCGGTTCCACGATTTACTGCGCGTCAGTCCATAGTTTAAGTCAAAAGTCCAGTCCTTTATAGCGTATGTGGCTGAAAGTACAGCTCCATACGAACCATAGTGCGCCTGATTGTATCCGGCTCTGACTTGTCCCTGCAAGCCATCGAGAGGTGTCGGAGTTTTCAGAACCACATTGATGACTGCACCATTGACATGATACTTAGCCGGTGCGGAATACATGATTTCGACATCCTTAAGCCTGTCAACCGGAGTGGCGTAGAGAAGTTGATAAAGATTCCGGAGGGGCATATCGGTAAGTTCTCCATTGAGAAAAATGGTGACATTTGACGCTCCGGCAAGTCCTATCATTCCATTGTTATTCGTGACACCGGGTAGATAGCCGAGGGCTTCAAGAATATTGTTGACCGGTTTGTCCTTGACTATTCCGGGAAGGTCAACTACCATAATTCCGTCTTCGCCTCTAACCTGTGGTTTCTCTCCTTTTACAACAACTTCATTGAGCTGTCGGACGGAGATTGTATCAGTTACGAGTGTCTGAGCATAGGTGGCTATGCTATGTAGGATTGTTATGAAAAGGATCGCTTTTTTCATAGAAATAAACTTTTTCTGACGCAAAATTACCTACCCTTACATTCTCCCTCACCATAAACAACCTTACTTAGTCTTAAATGCTCCCTTATTTAGTCTTAAAACGAAGCTATGCTAATCGATTGTATGACGGATTATTAGTAAATTTGCGATATGAAACGTTTCAAGACAATATCGACTACGTTTATTATTGTCATTGCAGTCATTTTCGGCTGCAATGTCTATTATCTCATATCTCTTTACAATTCGATAAAGGCCAATGTTGAGCGAGATGTGATGACGGCTTTGGCTGATGCCGATATTGATGACCTGATGTACCGTGCAGGCAGAGCGCAGGGATTGGCATCTGACGTAAAGGTGCAGGAAGATATGGATGAATACAATGCTCCAAGAAAAGCAGAGGCATCTACATATAAGGATGAACACGGTCAACTCATTTCTGTCAGGACTGAGGCCGACGGTACAGTTGTCGAAAAACGGGCTAAACTGTCGGAAAACAGTTCCTATTCCAATCAGATGATCGATGCAATGAGCCGGCAGTTTCATGCGATAATGGAAAAGTATATCCCTTATGACCTTGCGGTAATGGATAGCGTTTTACGCAATCAGCTTTCTCATAGATTCATCTATCCCGATTTTTTATGTGTGGAGGTTGTTGACAGCAACGATTCAGTGATCTGTAGGAATCCTGAATTCAATGAAGCGGCAGGATTGGATTCTTTCCGCTATAATATCAACCCTGACGAGGGAATATATTATAAGGCATACATGACACCTCTGACCAGCCACATAATTTCGGAAATGTCAGGCGTGATCGTGACCATTTTTCTTCTGATGGTTGCGTTTACTATGGCTTTTTGGTATTTATTCCGGACGGTATCACGACTGCGGACTATTGAGGAAATGAAAGATGATTTTGTCAGCAATATGACACATGAACTGAAAACGCCCATCGCGATCGCTTATTCAGCCAATGACGCTTTACTTAATTACGATACAGCCAACGATCCGCAAAAAAAGGTGACATATCTGTATATTGCAAACAAACAGCTTAAACGACTTGGCGAACTGGTAGAGAATATCCTTGCCATGAGTATGGAAAGGCGCAAGACTATGAAGCTTAAACCGGAGACAATTCTATTGCGACCGTTCATTGAGGAAATTGCCGCCGCTCAGCACATGAGAGGCGAAAAGGAAATAACAATCAATGTAGATGTTGATGAGGCTGCTGCGATAGAAGCAGATAAAGCGCATCTGTCAAATATATTGAACAATTTGATTGACAATGCAATCAAATACTCAGGCGACAGCGTTGAAATAACCTTATCCGGCAATGAGAGAGAAATCTCTGTCAAAGACAACGGCATTGGCATTCCTGCCAAGTCTATACCGTATTTGTTTAACAAATTCTATCGCGTGCCTCACGGCAACCGGCAGGATGTCAGAGGGTACGGTATAGGACTGTACTATGTGAAGAGCATACTTGACAAAATGGGATGGAACATTGATGTCAGGAGCAAAGAAAAAGAAGGCTCGGTATTCACAATCAAATTCAGCAACGATGGGTGATAAAATATTATTTGTTGAGGATGAAGAAGATCTAACTCTGATTGTCGCCGATACATTGCGCGGACAGGGATATGAAGTCATTACGGCAGCTGACGGCATGGAAGGGCTTGAGAAATTCAAGACAATAACTGCTGATATAGTAATCGCTGATGTCATGATGCCTAAAATGGATGGCTTTACCATGGCTAAAGAGATAAGGAAATTGTCACCGACTGTTCCGCTGCTGTTCCTAACCGCCAAAAGCACGATTGATGATGTTGAGGAAGGGTTTGCAATCGGGGCCAACGACTATCTCAAAAAACCGTTTGAACTCCGCGAACTGATAGTGAGAATAAGGGCTCTCCTTCGCCGACATATCACCAACCGAGCCGAAGAGAGTAAATATTTTATCGGTCGATATATTTTCAATGTTGCCACCCAGACGCTTTCACTGGAGGGGCAAAGTGTGGAGTTGTCGCACTTCGAGTCTAAGATACTTGAACGACTGGTAACCAACATTGGAAAGACCGTTGATGCATCGGAACTGATGATTGCGGTATGGCAGCGTGACGAACCAAGCAACCGCAATTCGCTTCATGGTTATATACACAAGCTACGCCGGGCGCTGCGCCAGGACCCATCAATCTCAATTATAAATCAACGCGGCTTCGGGTATATGCTTGTAGCCCGCACCTGACAAAATGCGGATAACGTTGTTCATATCAGGCGCCAATGGAATTATACAGCACAAACCTCTATGCCATCTCCCATCATGTAAAGATGACACAAAATGCCGGTTCCCGCAATCTGAAATCGATAGCTTTCATCCTTCTGAATTCAGATATAGACAAGTGTATATGCCCGACATGACAGACAGCTCCGGCAATAACTGCCGAAGCTGCCGGGATTATTTATATGATTAAGCTGTTTTTAATTCAAAAGTTTCAACGCCTCTTCAATGACATTGTCCTTCCCTGTGATCACGCTCTCGGTTTCTTCGACCACAATGTCGGGCTGAATGCCGATGCCTATGAATTCTGTCCCGTCTGCAAGCCGTTCATGTCGTGTGCAGATTCTGCCTGAGTAACCCCATCCCAGATCTATTGATATCGGATTGCCGGTGCTGCCCCCCGTTGGAGTGCCTATGATCTTGCCTCGTCCGGCATTTCTGAACAGAACGGTGAAATCCTCTGCTGCCGAGAATGTGGAACTGTTGACAAGCAGCACGATCGGCTTATCATATTTTGTTATTTCATTCGGCAGAGCCAGACAGTAGGGCGGAACTGAATCGTTTCTCTCGATTCTGGGTTGCATCTTGCGTCCCCATGAAGCGAACGCGGCAACATATTCCGGAGTCTCCCATGAGGCCTGAGGAATCATGTCTGTGGCAAGAAGCATCATGATAAACTGTCCCATGCTGCTGTTGCCTCCGGTGTTGTCCCGAATATCGACTATAAGACCGTCGGTCGGCAGAATCTTCTGTTTATATATTTCGGCTAAAGCCTCAGGATCGAAATAGTCCGACATAAAACTCGGTATTCTCAGCAGACCGATATTTCCGGGGAGAGAATCAAACTTGACCGACAAGTCAGGACTGACCGCGCTCCAAGGTGATTGACGGCTGTCGGTAATATCGATTGTTTTGCCGTCGGCATTTCTGAAAGTCAGTTTGACCGGCACACCTCGACCGCCTAATGTCAGAACTACGGAACTGAACGGGTAGGTCTCCGACCACTGGGGCGTGGATGACGGAACGTAGGGGACAACATATTTTTTGCCATATTCGATGACGGGAATATCGTCGATGGCAATCAGCTCAGTTCCGCGCGTGACTCCTTTTTGGGTATATTCGTCGGAATAGACTTTGGTGACGAAAACCCTATCGCCGATTCTCTTTTGACTGATTGGAGCAAATGTCACATCCTCGTTGGTGACAATACATGTGTGGCCGTCTTTAAGCATACCCGCGAAAAGCTGCAGCTTCTTGTTGAACTCCTCGTCGGACTGCGTGGCTATAAGGGAGGGGAGGATGGCCCTGCAGATACTGTCGTAATTCTGGGCGAATTTGTCGTAACCGGCAAAATTGTATTTTACTTCCGAGGCAAAACGAGTGGCTATAGCGGCCTTTTGATAGGGCTGCAGGTCGTTTTTTGCAAAGCATTGCAATGTCATCGCGAAAACTAATGACAAAAGGATTTTGGTTTTCATACCTGTTATTTCAATACATTTAAGGATATAATTATTTCTGATGTAAAATTACTGCTTCAAAAAACACTGTGCCATACCCAAAAGTGTACAAATGCGGCCGGGAGTGAAAACATACACTTTTGGGTATGGCACAACCGGCTCGTTAACCGTAATTTTGCAGAGTTAAATTTGCCTTCGGCTTCGCATACCCGCTCTTTTGTCCTGATTGTGTCGTATGCGTTCTGTGAGCTAAAGGTCGCAGTGAAAATTATCGAATATGACAACCGACGAAAAACGTCTTATCGCAGATTGCCGGATTATGGTTATCGGCGCATCGGATTTCATAGACAACGTAAATGCCGAACTTATAAAGTCCGGATTCAGCTCCATATCCATTGTTTCCTCGTTGCAAGCCCAGGCTGACTTGGCATCTGCAGATATGGTCGCGGAGTGTGTCGGCGAGGGGCGCTACTGCATTAAGGAGGAGCTTATGATACCTATAATATATCCTTTTGATTTTGTGGACGGAGCCGCAGCGATCGTAATAATGCCTGGCGATGACAACGAATTGCAGCGTAAAGACAATATGCGCTTGTGGGCTGCAGAATATATGGCAGGCTACTGCGCTTTCTGGAATGTAGAGTGATGCGACTGGTTGCAGACAGCCCTTCAGTCAATAAGCGCCGGTAAAAACAGTGATGGTGCGCTGAGAACGGCAGCGCATATCTGCGCACGGATAGCCTCAAACATCGCTGTAGGGCGAAAGGTCAAGCACTTTCCGAGATTCTATCTCTCCAAGAATTTAGAGTAGCTTGTTATTAGTCGCTGCCGCTATTGCCTCGGTGATATTGCGTACTTCCAGTTTCTCGAATATGCGCTTGCGGTATTTCTTGATGGTGTCTGGTGAGAGACAGATTTTATCGGCTATTTCCGACATGGTGTAGCCCTGAATTGAGAGTGTCAGCACTGACTTTTCCCCCTCAGTGAGGGTGGGCATCTGCTTTTTTATCCATCTGCGTGAAACGGTACTGAATTCAAAATATTCGGCAGAATCGACACGGTGCATCTCGATATGTCCGGCATCGGCGTGCGTGGCAGCCGATACGACACACAACGCAAGCCATATCCGGCCGTCGGATGTAAGAGCGAGTGGTGTCAGCTTGTGGTTGATGAGGATTTTTCGACCGCTGTTGAGAAGATGGAAGTCGTAGGTGATATACCAGTCTTTGCGCTCCGTGACAGGAATATCATTGAAAAAGGCGAAGCCGGCTCTGTTCAGCGTAAGCAGCAACGGGTGTTCATCCTCAGGAACAAATTCAATATAGAAACGATAGCCCGATTCCTTCACGCGCTCCGGTGTCAGACCGCAGAGAAACATCGGATTGGGTGACACATAGAGGAAGTTCTGCCTGAAATAGTCGATGATATAGACACTCTGATAGGAAGAGCGTGAAAACGCCTCCGCCGAGCGGATGAATTCATCCACACGACTGTAATCAAGCTCCTCCGGGAGCCTGATCTCGTTGTCGGGTATGAAAAAATCATCAGTCCTGTTCATGCTCAAAACATAGGAATATCGGATCGGATACCGTTATGCAAAGATAACACAAAATACCGGTTCCCACAATCTGAAATCGATAGCTGTCGTTCATCTGGATTCAGATATACACAAGTGGATATGCCCCACATGACAGACGCTCGAACATCACTGCCGAGGTTGCCTGTCTGTTTTTGCATGGGTATCGGACAAGCCCCCGGCAACGATTGCCGAGGGCCGGAGGTTTGTATGAAAAAACTGTTTACGGGTTGGGGAATTGTATTGAGGGAATCGGAAGGTCATTGCGCCGGATGAATTTCTTGATGTCATCGGGGACACCTTTCTGGTGTGGCCTCAGCCACATTTCCGTCGGTGTCAGTTTTACGACTATATAATATTCCGTTGCATCCCATAAATTGTCACTGTCGGGAGCGTCATACCAAGTGAGTTCAAGACGCGGTTTTCCGTCTTCTTCATTCGCAGGATCTGAAACGTGCCATGTGTATCTCTTATAGAAATCGGCTGTTCCGTCCGGCAAAAGGTAATATGTGACGAGTCCACCCCACGACTAAGTGTTTTCGCCCCCAGTAGTAAAACGGTATATAAGCGGATTATCATTGCTTCCGTCCTCAACTAATTGCCATTGCCCTTTGATTAGTTTGGTATCAGGATAGTCTGGAGCATCATCATCGCAAGCACTGAACGTAAGTGCAAGGAGAGGAAGTAAAAACAGAAGTAGATTCTTCATCTAATTTGATTTGAGATTATTTCAAGATTGCAGACCTGGCTGATTCTGGCTCTGATTAATGATACGGCTACTCATAAGAGAGATTTGATACGATTTTATTCATTCTCAAACCAATCCGGGATAAAATCTTCGGGTAGGTCTTCTGAATCCTTACGCTCTTTTGATAATACCTCCAACAGCTCGTATTCAGTCCAGGCAGGTTCGCCCATCCTATAATCCAGATAACTTGTTTTACTAATGCGGATTTGATATTCGTACCCCTGCTCGTAGTCAAACTTTGTGATGTAGCCAAGAGGTTGCCACTCCGACTGCGATTCGTTCTTGACTGCGTACACATTAGTGAGGGTGCTGTTGCCGCACGATGTAACAACTCCCGGAAGCATCCTTGATGCTATGGTCAGTGTGTACTCTTTGTAATCAGTTATTTTCCTGCCCTGGTTTTCGTCATCGTCGCAGCCGACAATGGCGATTGAGCAGAGGAACGCCATCAGGATTCCTAATAATTTGGTGGGTTTCATATTTTAGAGATATTTTATTTCATAATTGCTGAACTTGCACCGGATTGTTCTCCGACCTCGTTTCCCCGTTGTACCTTCTTTCCGTAACCGAAAGTATATGTCACCGAAAGGTTCAATCTTGCATGGGAATTTGTGCCATAGGTTGTTCGATGTTCGGTATATAATGGAGACTGAATATAGCGGTCTGAGGTGTCCCAATTGGAATTGAAGATATTGTATGCCGTCAGGCTTATGTTCCAGTCAGAGTTTGACCATCCGGCAGACAAAGCATACAGATCCCTTGACCTATATGTTGTGGGAGAACCGGTGAACATCATTTTTTGATGCGATTGGTAGTATGCCTGAAAATACCATTGTTTGAGATAATATGTAGCCTGTGCCGTTATCTGAAAGGGATAGGAACTTTTATCAAACACACCGGTAGAACGGTAGAATTTTTGATTGGGACTGACGTATAATTGCAATGACTTATTGAACAGATTCAGTATCGCAGCAATACCGATTTCACTTTGTACATAGTTCCCGTTATTGATGTAAGTACGCAACAAGGCATGACCATTGTCAAATGGTTCGTATGCAGTGATAAAACGGTCAAATAGCTCAAAATATCTTCCGTATGCACTCATGTTGAATACGTTTGACGGCAACCATGTGTATGCCACATTGAAAGTAATATGACGGGAATTGTCAAGTGACGGATTGCCGGTAATATACATGACTTCGTTGTCCTGTAACAGGTCTGAAGCCTTCTGGTCAATTCCGGGTGTATTGTTGGCAAACTGGAAATAAGCCGAGAATGCGTTTTTATTATTGGGCGTATAGCGGATGTTGAAATGGACATAGGGATATACGTCATCATTTTTAATAGTGTTGATACTTGTTCGTTCCCATAACACTCCCGCATCTGCATACAGGCTGAATTTCTGTATTTGCGCCTGATAACAGAGCTGTCCGGACACAAATGGATTGCTGAAACGGTCAGAATATGAAGCATTGCCCGTGTATTGCAGCCGGTTGATTGTATTGCCGGTGTTAATTCCCAGCATAAGTGTATGCTTTTGGGCAAAACGTTTATTAATGTAGGCGTTTACTCGATAGTAATAGGCATTTTCGCTGGCATCACGGATAATTGGCTCCGTTGAGGAAGTGGTATAAGTCAGCGAATTGTTATTATGCGAATATGAAAATTGAGGATTGATATTAACCGAATAATCCTTAGGCAAAACAAAGAAATAATTTCCTTGATAGCTCAAAGAATTGCTGCGCGATGGATTGCTGCGGCTGTAAAAATAGTCTTGTTCCACCGCTGGAGAATATGTCAGCGAGCCGTTCTGTTCCTGAATGGGGTTAGCCGAATGACTGTATCCTAAGGTATTGCTGATCTGAACTTTTTCTGTATTGTAAGAAGCACGGAAAGTCACAGGGTATTGATTCTGTTTTGAATGAGCGTTATCGGTGGTCTCGTTGCGGCTTAAAGTAAAATCTTTTCCATCGGAATCCTTCAGCATATACTTGCCGTCGATATCATATCCGCTGTGATGGCTGTTAAGATTATTGGCTGCCACATAGAGGTCATAGGTCATTTTCTTATAAGCGAACTTCGAGAAGATGTTGGTGTTAGATGACAGCCCAATAAGAAAATCTTCATCTGCTGTAACTTTCGTATATCCGCCATACTCGTATTCCTGAATAATGAAATTGATAACTCTCTGCGCTCCTCTGAACCTTGGGTCTGTGGGAAATTCGATATATTCAACCTTGCGTACATCTGCCGTGCGCAAGCCTTCAATATCCTCTTTTGAGGCCGGCATATAATTGAAAAACAAGGAAACGCCCTCTCCGGTATTGTCGGTGACGGAATTATCAATCGGATTTATCTTTATCTGCGGAATAGCCATGTGGCGAAGAAGATCAATGGCATTTTGTGCGGCATTTTTCTGACGCTGTGAAGGCAGATAGACAGTGCGGTCGGAATATGCGGAGGCTAACTGTCCTTCAACATTGACTTGCTGCAAGGCCACGGCATCAATAGGAAGGATTATGTCTCCTACGTTGAAGTCTGTCAGATGGCGGTAAGTGGTCTTGTAGCCTACGCAGCTTAATTTTGCGATAACATTTCGGCTGTCGCAAGGAATGGTGAAGCGACCGGCATTGTCTGCCACGCCGTATGTGATGACTGTTGAGTCTTTGGAAGCAAGAAGCAATATTGTAGTTCCCGGAGCAGGTTGGTATTCCTCATCGATGACCCGGCCGCGGTAGCTAAACTTGCCGTGTTGCAACGCCTCTACATAGTATCTGTCGCCGGAACTGATGACCGACACCGGATTTAGCCCTATCAGCTGTCTGAGCATATCGTAAGCATCATTTGTATGTATGGTTGCCGTAACCGGATATTTGTCGAGTTCGTTGTAAATGAAATTGATGTGAATGTCGGGATGCTGCCCTGCAATCTGCACGAGCGCGTCGGCGAGAGGTGTATGGTTGAAGCGGTAACTGAACTTCTGCGCAAAGCCGGTAGCGGCACAAAGCATCACCGCAAAGAGAATAATAAGGCGTTTCATTTTACGGTCAATGCTTTGTCTGTTAGGGTAATGTTGATTTGCTCGAAGTTGTTTAGCTGTTCTACAACCTCATTGAGTGGCAGAGACTGATCCCATTCAAAATATAGCAGTAGAGATTTGGCGGCATCTTGATTGAACTTGACCGTCACGCCGTAATATCCTGCCATGTCTGCAAGGATTCTTTCAAGGTTTTCTCCTTTGAATACAATGGTTTCGGGCAGCGGAGTTGTTTCAGCCGGAATGGTATCAGTCGGAGCGACCTTGGAATCGGCTATGGCAGTTTGTTTCTGCGGTTCGGTTTGCTCTGTCTGCGCCATTTCTTTATTGGCATTGAAATAATGGGTCACGCCGATAGTGGCGGCCACCACAGCGAGGGTGCCGACAAGTGCGGTTACAACCGCTGCGGCGTTGCGCGATGCCATAAAAGATAGCCAACGGAGGATAACGGGTCTGCGTTTGGGCTGCTTTGCCTCAAAGCGCCGCCATTCCTCGTCGATATTTATCTCAGGGACAGGTGCGGAAATATCAGCCGTCTTTCGCAGCATTTCATAGACTTCGCGTTCATCAGGGTCTGTAAGCAACTGCTCAATTTCGGTATCGTTATAATTTTCAGGGTGCTCCAGAGCATCGAGGAGCCGGTCGATATTGTCTTTCATTTGCGGTTGAAATTTTGACGTAAGACATCCATTGCATGACGCAAGTGCTTATAGACAGCCACCTCGCTGATACCTAATTGCCCGGCGATTTCATCGTAAGACATACGTTCGTTGAAGCGCAGCCTCACAACCTGTCTGTCCTGCATAGTCAACGATTGATCTATCAGCTCGTTCAACCGCGCCACATCCTCCGGGTCGGGCCACTCGTCATCCTCAATTTCGTCAAGATCGAGTGCGTAGAGATTGTTGAACCGCTCGCGCAGCGAAAGGTTGCGGAGATGCTTCAAACAGGCAAAGCGTACACCGGTAAGCAGATAGGCAGGAGTGACGATTGACAGGTTTTCCGACAGCACCGACTCGAAGATATCGTGCACAATGTCTCTCGCTGTATCCGTGTTATGCAGCAGGCGTATCGCCAGTGTCAGCATGGCCGTATAGTTGCTTCGTAAAAGCTTTTCTATGTCGCTATTTGTCGTCATACACTTATTAAAACCACAACCTCTCAAAAACCTAACCCTAAAAGTGAAAAAATATTTGGGGAATTTTTGAATCAGACTGTAAAGTTACTGAAATTCCAGACATTAGGGCTATTATGCCGTGCCCATTGCTCAATGGTCTCATGAATGTCGCATAAAAACGGTCTCTGACAACGATGAAAAGTAAAGAATCCAGAAACGGCAATCTTCTCTCCCTCCGAAGCCGCCGACATCAAGAGCGTGATGCAGAGCTACGGTGAGACCACCGAGCAGCAGGAAGCGGTCGGTGCATGGCTCTGTGACTATGCGGAACACCGACAGCCCTTTGTTAAAATAAAACATCGCCACACACTCAATGAGGTTGGCGATGTCGCGGAAGGTCGGTATGATTGGAAGATTGATAGAGGGCGAGGACGTTCACTATAATTTCTCCACCGTATAACGAATCACGACAGCCTTGACATTGGCTTCCGGATATTTGTTTTGGTAATAAGCTGTAAGGTCTTTATATAGCCATATATCAACATTCTTCGGTGCGGGTGCAAAGCCTCTGCTTCGATTCTGAGCATATATAAAAGCATCATATTGCATTACAGAGTCTTCTATATCATCGCCTTTAACAAAATAAAATCCTACATATGAGGTAATTTTGCTTTCAGGCGGAAGCAGTTTATATATATCGGGGAATTCTGTTATATCCTTAGTTCTCGTAATCAGAGTACCTTTATCAATAGTGTGCGTATCGGCATCCAATAAGAACCATTTACGTATTCCGGTAAAAGTAATATAATAGCGCAAGCCTCCGAATTTATAGGTCGCATCAGTTTTAAGGTCATTCTCTATATCCTCCTTTTTATCAGCATCAATGGCATAGGCAAATTCCGGATCGATATATGGGCAATGTTGCTCAAAATACCAGTCCGGGATAAAATGAGGAGGCAAATTCTCGGAGTCCTTGCGTTTTTTCGATATGACTTCCAATAGCTCGTATTCAGTCCATGCCGGATCGCCCATACTATAATCCAGATAGTTCGTTTCGCTGATGCGTATTTGGTACTCATATCCTTCTTCGTATTCAAACTTACCGATGCTTCCATGAGCCTCCCAATCGGTGGACTGCTCGTTTTTTACAGCATATACATCTGAAAGTACATATTTACCACTCGATGTTAAAACACCGGGGAGTTTTACAGAAGCTACCGTAAGCGTGTATTCCTTATAACCGGTTACCTTCCTACCTCCTTCATCATCGTCATTACACGATGTTAGCCCTACCATGGTAAAAAATGCCATAAGTAGCATTACGAGAAAGTCTTTTTTCTTCATATTTTTAAGTTTTAATTGTTCTCTACATAATAAATGCCGAAAATGCAAAAACATTGCATCGCAAACACAATTTTTTTATTTCGAGGGCTCTGTTTCTTAGACAAAAGCTTTTCAGGTTTTTATACCCAGTCGGCTCAATGGGGAATATAATCTGTTATTTAGCGGCGAAAAATAATTCCTTGACAACTATCTTGCGACTTCATCGGCATAGTCGCAAACTCCCCTTAATCCAAACATCATGCGCCGCGCCGACGCACAGATTTAACTCCGTTTTCTTTTTTTATTATCGGCAGATACAATAACAATCCTGTTCCCTGACACCCATTAATAAACAAAATTGAAAACATCAAAAGCAAACGACGACCTTCTCCATGTATGTCACTAAAACTAAAAAATAGCATCGCGTTATAAACAACTGCTACTATGAGATTTATTAAAGCCGTACGCTTACTGTTCAATGAGCATAAAGCTGTTGTTGCCAATAAAAATAAAAGGCTAAAAAGCATAAGAGTCCCTCCTGCTAAACCTCGCCCATGGTCAACCGTGTATAAAATAACTACAAAATAGCAGAGACAAACACCCCAAACAATCCAAAATATTTTATTAGTTAACTTCATTTCAACGCTTCGATTTTAGCAATAGTCGAATCCGGCAATATGTCGATGCCGTAGAATAGATGGCTGCTCTGATAGCCGAGAAAGTCTATGTATTTTAGGATAAGCGCGTATTTGCTTTGTGTTCTTGCCATGTCAATGTTGCCGTTATCATCAAAACAGATAGCCTCATGGTGGGCTATGCGGTTACGAAATGTCTTAATCTCCTGAAGCTCGTTGAACACCGCTCTTTGCCCTAATCCGGAAGTCCGATTTGGGAATATACGCAATAAGTTCTGACCACCACAAGCAACTAAATATTTGTTGAGGCGAGCCGGAGAGAACACCTTTTCATACTCAGAATATTTCACTTCGTGATTTTTAACGTATTGCAATTCGCAAAATTACGAAATTACTCCTAACTTTGCAACGGAATCCCCCGAGTGTCCCTGTCTTCTGACAAACCTCGGGGTTTAGTTTTTTTAGTCATTTCTTTTGTTCACCGACATTCCTGGAGGGAGGGTGACGGTTGGGGGTACGGCGGGAAAAACAAGCGCCGCATCGGCAGGGACGCGGCGCTTGGAGAAGGTTATGTCGAAATGAGCGATCAGCTTCATCGCTTGCCTCCTTTCCGCCATAGGCAAATGAACACCAATACTATAATGAGATAATCAGCCAATACGAGATACCCGACATTCAATAAGGCATCATGAAAATCGGACTGGACTCTTTCGACAGAAGGGTGTCCTTTTATATACATAGTTTGTATATATGACAACCCGTATATAACGAAATTCACTATCGCCAAAACTGCAAGTGCTATTATTCCAACTATCTTCTGCCACTTCTTCATTTCAGCAATTTTCTATAGTTGTCGCCGCTTTCCAATACGCTCATCTGATGAATGGCTATCTGGTTCAGCTTCACAAGTCGCTCGCTCTGCGTCATGCCCTGCTCGATGAAAACCGCATTAAGGTTTTCCATATTTGACAGACATATAAGCTCATTGATTGTGGCGTAGTCGCGTATGTTTCCTTTAAGGTCGGGATTTGCCTCGCGCCATTGTTTTGCCGTTACACCGAACATTGCCACATTCAGCACATCGGCTTCACTGGCATAGATGATACTCGCCTGTGCCGGAGTAACCTCCGCAGGAACAAGGTTCTGTTTTATGGCATCGGTATGTATGCGATAGTTGATTTTCGACAGCTCACGTTTCGCCGACCAACCTAATAACCGCTGTTCCTCCGTTTTGAGCCGCTGAAATTCCTTGACGATATAGAGTTCAAATTCAACAGAAATCCAGCTTGCGAACTTCAATGCAATGTCTTTATGCGCATATGTTCCACCATAACGCCCTGATTTAGCGATTATACCAATGGCATTTGTTGCATCCGTCCATTTCTTTGGCGAGAGTGTAAATGCGTTCAGGCCAGCCTGTCGTCTAAACCCCTCGAATTCGGTGGGTTTAAAATTCGGATTGTAAAGCTGTTCCCAAATGCCTAAATACTCTATTGTGTTACGGTTGCGCAACCAGTTTGCAATCACGGCGTTAGGTTCATCGCTTTTATGTCGTGCCAAATCGGTCAACGAAATATAATCATCCCCATTGACGGCGATAATTGTAATATTGGTATTTTGAACTGTAATCTTTGCCATTGTTTCAGATATGGCGTATATGCCAATACGCAAAGTTACACATTTTCGCTGAAATCCAGTGTATTCACTTGAAATTTAGAATCCCCCGAGTGTCCCTGTCTTCTGACAAACCTCGGGTTTTAGTTTTTTAAGCCATTTCTTTTGTTCACCGACATTCCTGGAGGGAGGGTGGCGGTTGGGGCGACGGCGGGAAAAACAAGCGCCGCATCGGCAGGGACGCGGCGCTTGGAGAAGGTTATGTCGAAATGAGCGATCAGTCGTTCATTGTGCGCAGGAGTTCGTCGTTGCTCGATGTGCGCTCCATGCGGTCTTTGATGAATTCCATCGACTCGATCGAGTTGCGGTCGGCGAGGAAGCGACGGAGAATCCACATGCGGTTGAGGGTTTCCTCGCGCAGCAGCAGGTCGTCGCGGCGGGTGCTGGAAGCCATGATGTCAACGGCGGGGAAGATACGTTTGTTGGAGAGTTTGCGGTCAAGCTGCAGCTCCATGTTGCCTGTTCCCTTGAATTCCTCGAAGATCACTTCGTCCATCTTCGAGCTGGTTTCGGTGAGGGCTGTCGCGATGATTGTCAGCGAACCTCCGTTCTCGATGTTTCGTGCTGCGCCGAAGAAGCGTTTCGGCTTCTGGAGGGCGTTGGCATCGACACCACCGGAGAGGATTTTGCCCGATGCGGGAGAAACGGTGTTGTAGGCGCGGGCCAGACGGGTGATGGAGTCGAGGAGTATGACCACATCGTGTCCGCATTCGACCATGCGTTTTGCTTTTTCAAGGACAATGCCTGCGATTTTGACATGACGGTCGGCGGGTTCGTCGAAGGTCGAGGCGATAACTTCGGCGTTGACGCTTCGGCTCATGTCGGTGACTTCCTCGGGACGTTCGTCGATCAGAAGAATCATGATGTAGGTCTCGGGGTGGTTTTCAGCTATGGCGTTGGCGATATCTTTCAGAAGAATTGTCTTACCGGTCTTCGGGGGGGCCACGATCAGTCCGCGCTGTCCTTTGCCTATGGGGGAGAACATGTCAACGATGCGGGTCGATATGTTGGCGGAGCGGCCGGAGGTGAGGTCGAATTTTTCGTCGGGGAAGAGGGGAGTCAGATGCTCGAACGGCACTCTGTCACGGATAAATTCGGGCGAACGGCCGTTGACGCGGTTTATGCCGGTCAGCATGTAATGTTTTTCGTTTTCGCGCGGAGGACGGATGGAAGCTTCCACAACATCGCCTGTTTTAAGACCGTTGGATTTTATCTGCTGATGTGAAAGATATATGTCGTCAGGCGAGGGAAGATAGTTGAAATCGCTCGAGCGGAGAAATCCGTGGCCTTCCGGAGCCACTTCAAGCACCCCGGTGGCTTCGATCAGGTCATCGAAGTTATATTGGGGCATCTGGGGCTGCGGCTGGTTGTTATTGTTGTTGCGGTTTTTCTTGTTGCGGTTTTTCTGGCGCTGACGTTCGGCTTTTTCCTGTTCCCACGGCTCGATCAGATTGATGGGCTGGTTTGCGGCAGCAGCGGCGGCCGCGGCAGCTGCAGCAGCGGCCTCCTCTTTTTCGCGCTGGGTGCGCGGAGTGAATTTGCGTCCTTCGCCGCGAGGGAAGAACGAGCCGAAAGCGGCGTCCTTGCGTCCGAATTCCCTGCGGGGTTGCGCGGGTTGCTGTGCGGGAGCATTCTGGTTATCCTGCATTTGAGGCGCGGGAGTCTCCTGAGGGGTATTGTTGTTGACTGCCGGTTCGACAGAAGGCTGATCGATCTGTTTTTCCTGGAGCGTTTCCTGATGAGGCGCTTCGAGAAGCAGAGGCGTTTCTTCAGTCACAATGGATGTAGTCATTCCGTTTTCGGGCATATTGTCGTTCTTTGGTTTTCTTCCGCGACGCGGTTTCTGGTCGGGCTGCGCAGTGAGTTCCTCCTGCGTTTCTGTTGCGGCGGGTCTCTCCTGTGCAGGAGCAGAGGGGTTTTCGGTCTGCTTCTCAGCTTTAGGTTTCCGTCCGCGACGCTTTGGCGCGGATTTCTCGTCAGCGGAATTTTTGGCGGTTTCTACAGGCATGTCAGCGGGCTCTTTGCGAGTGGGCTGAGGCTTTTCTTCAGTAGTTTTAGCAGGCGATTTCTCTTCGGTGGCTTTTGCCGGGCGTCCGCGTTTGGCCTTCGGTTTGTCAGAAGGCTGTTTGCGGTTCTTGGCTGTCGCCACTGAATTCAGCGCCTGTTGGTCAAGAATCTCGTAAACCGCAGATTCGCGGTTCGCAAGGTCAATTTTTGTCAAGCCCATGGCTTCAGCAACGCCTTTAAGTTGCTCGTCAGACATGGAGCTGAGTTCTGAGATGTTATACATGTTAGTATAAGGAGGTGGTGGAGTATAATTGTTTTCCCGCGGGATTCAACCCAATGCCGCTTAAACACGAGGGATGCGTGCGTTGTCGCCACGCAGGTTTTCCTTACGGGAATAAGTGTTTACAAAATAAACAATTAGTTAGAATTTATTGTTTGCGGCAGCTCTTTAATGTGCCATCAAGTAAGTATCCGAGTCCGGAGCGTGCCGCAAGTAACGGTTGACACTGTCATTGTCTAAACCGTGTGCAAAGGTATGTTTTTTTTGTAAAACGTGCAAATAAATTCAGTCAAGATTCAGAAACTTATAGGAATTGCCGCAGTTTTCAATGAATTTCATGAATCCTTCATGACTGATTATCAGGGACGCAGTGTTGTCATTGGGATGAAAACTGATGCCTGAGGCGCTTTCAAGATCCTGGTCAAGAATCAGGTTGACCTCATTGTTTTCGTCGTTGATCAGACCGAAGAGCGAGACCGAGCCTGGCTTTACGCCCAGAAAACGTTCCATACGTTTTTCCGATGCGAACGAAAGGCGGCTTTCGCCGATTGTTTTTTCGAGCCGGTGAGTGTCAAGTTTCTTTGACCATGGAATTATCACAAGATAATGACGGTTCCCTTTATGGTTTCTGAGAAACAGATTCTTGCAGTGCTGCACTCCGGGAGCATTCTTCCAGTATTTCATGGCCTCTTCAACTGTGGGGGTTGCGGGATGCTCCAGACATTCATAAGCGATGTCATGGGATTGCAGATATTCCAAAACTTTCTTTCTGTCATTCATTGTCGGATGATTGATGGGTTTGGAGGAGAGGCGTATATACAAAAAAATTGATTGTCTCACGACAACCAACCTTAGTTAACCTTAAATCTAATACCATGAAAAACACAATGCAAAGTTACGCTATCTCCGATTCCGATACAAATAAAATTAGTTGTAATTAGCGTTGTTTTAACATTAATTTTCTCATTATGCAAGATTATTTCGTGATTTGCTGTCAAAATTACAATAATAACGCAATCTGCTTTCTTTTTGCTATTTCTCTTGCCTGTGATTCCTGTATAAGCCGAAAGGCTATATTAGCTTTTGTTAACATTTAAAAGCGACCCTGATTTTTTTGAATATCGCGGGCCATTTTGAGGTTTTACTTACGATATGAACATTATTGCCTGAGAGACTCTTATAGAATAAACAGATTAATTAAGTAACGGATTATGGAGATAAATCATTTGTTTGATCTTAAAGATAAGGTCGCGATAGTTACGGGCGGTGGCGACGGAATAGGCCGCGAGTGCTGTGAGATACTTGCTGCGGCCGGCGCTTCGGTCGTTGTGAGCGATATCAATGAGAGTAAGGCAAAATGTGTGGCCGATCATATCGATGCGCAAGGCGGCCGGGCCATTTCGGTAAAGTGCGATGTGTTTGATGACTCGGATCTGCGGAATCTCATAGAGACCGCTGTCACGGAATTCGGCACGGTAAACATTCTTGTCAACAATGCCGGTCTTGGAGGAGGGGGACGTGAAAATCCTTTCAAGATCGATCTTGCCTATGTCGAGCGCGTCTATCGCATGAATGTGTTCGTTCCGTGGCGTCTCTGTCAGCTCGCCGTGCCTGAAATGGGGAAGTCGGGCTACGGAAGCATCATCAACATCACCTCCATCGGGTCTATTAACCGAGAAGCCAACATGGGCATCTATTCCTCGTCGAAAGCCGCACTTAATCATCTTGCCGCTAATCTCGCATACGATTTCGGCCCTTATGGCGTCAGGATAAACAATGTGGGTCCCGGTGCAACGAGAACTGCCGCCCTCGCTTCAGTGCTGACCCCCGAAATGCAGGCAAGAATGCTTGGTAATACGCCGATCCACCGTCTGGGAGAAGTGTCCGACATCGCCCAGGCCGTGCTGTTTCTGGCATCGCCTGCGTCATCGTGGATCAGCGGACAGGTTTTGTTCGTTAACGGCGGAGGACTTCAGACAATCAGTTGACAGGCTGTATATATAAAAAAATTGATTGTCTCGCGACAACCAACCTTAGTTAACCTTAAATCTAATACCATGAAAAACACAATGCAAAGGTAGGCAGTTTGGCAAAACCGTACAAGAGAAATGTAGAGAAAAACGTTTTATTTTAACATTAATTTAATCAATATGTCTGCTATTATGTTGTTTTGACTTCGTTTTTCAGTCACAAACGGCTTTTTGCTTGCTTTTTGTCAGAAATAAAATCGACAGGACGCCTATCCTGAACACACCTTGTTTCGCATTTGTTAACAATAACTGATTCTCTCTCTGAAAAACGTTGAATACCAAGACCGTGTCGTGCCAATCCTTATGCTTGGAACGATAATAAAAAGAGCGCCTTCGCTGACATCACGTCGCTAAGGCGCCTAAGGGAATATAGAATTGGGGAATGTTAGTCAATGAGTGAGTGTCCTGTCATTTCCTTTGGCTGAGGAAGACCCATTATTGACAGGATTGTGGGAGCGACGTCAGCGAGTTTACCCGGCTCAACGTGGGCATCTTTGTTTTCTGTAACGTAGATGCAGGGAACGGGATTGAGGGAATGGGCTGTGTTGGGCGTTCCGTCGGGGTTGATTGCATTGTCGGCGTTGCCGTGGTCGGCAATTATGATCACTTCGTAGTCAGCTTCCTTGGCGGCCTCGACGGTTTTCTCGACGCATTTGTCAACGGCTTTGACCGCTTTTTCGATAGCTTCGTAAACGCCGGTGTGGCCAACCATATCACCGTTGGCATAGTTGACGACGATGAAGTCGAATTCTTTCGAGCGGATGGCGTCGCAGAGTTTGTCGCATACCTCGTAGGCGCTCATTTCCGGCTGAAGGTCGTAGGTGGCGACTTTGGGCGAAGCCACGAGGATACGCTCCTCGCCTTCGTAGGGCTGTTCGCGACCTCCGTTGAAGAAGAATGTCACGTGGGCATATTTCTCGGTTTCAGCGATGTGGAGCTGCTTTTTGTCAAGAGATGAAAGATACTCTCCGAGCGTGTTGTCAACATTCTCTTTGTTGAAAAGGATGTGGACGCCCGTGAAAGAAGCATCGTAGGGAGTCATGCAGTAATATTGCAGACCGGGGATGACTTTCATGTCGGCTTCGGGGATATCGTGCTGGGTCAGAGCTATTGTAAGCTCCTTGGCGCGGTCGTTGCGGTAGTTGAAGAAAATGACTGCGTCATTCTCTTTGATGGTTCCGTCAACGGTTGCGTTGTTTATCGGTTTGATGAATTCGTCGGTGACATCCTCGTCATAGCTTTCCTGCATGGCGGCCACCATGTCAGTGGCCTGTTTTCCTTCGCCTTTGACAAGAAGATCGTAGGCTATTTTCACGCGCTCCCAGCGTTTGTCGCGGTCCATAGCGTAGTATCGGCCGATAATCGACGCGATTGTGCCGGCGCTTTTGGCGCAATGGGCCTGGACTTCCTCAATGAAGCCTTTGCCGGAATGGGGATCGGTGTCACGGCCGTCCATGAAGCAGTGGATATAGACTTTCTCGAGGCCATAGTGCTTGGCTATGTCGCAGAGAGCGAAGAGATGGTCGAGCGAAGAGTGGACGCCTCCGTTGGAGGTGAGGCCCATGAAGTGGATCGCATTGCCTGACTTCTTGGCGTAGGAGAAAGCATTTACGATTTCAGGATTCTCGAGAATTGAACCGTCAGCGCAGGCTTTGTTTATTTTAACCAGATCCTGATAAACCACACGACCGGCACCTATATTAAGGTGTCCGACTTCGGAGTTACCCATCTGACCGTCGGGCAGACCGACGTTTTCGCCACTTGCCTGAAGTTCTGAGTGGGGATATTTAGCAAGAAGAGAGTCCCAGTAGGGGGTAGGAGTGGAGTAAATGACGTCGCTTTTGGAATGGTTGCCGATGCCCCATCCGTCAAGTATCATTAACAAAGCTTTTTTTGCCATGGCTGTTATATTTTTGTAATTCGACTGCAAATTTAATCAAATTTTATTACCTTTGCGCCAAAATCAGAAAAAATTATGTTGCGTAAAATATTTTCTTTAATGGTAGTTGCGGTGGCTGTAAGCTGCCCGTTTGTTTCTAACGCCCAGTTCCGCTACGGACCCATGATCGGCGGCGATATGAGTAATTTGAAATTCAAGCAGGATCTCATAAATATCGACAAAACCTTCGGGCCTTCGGCAGGTATAGTGGCCGAGATGATGTTTCCCGGCATAGGTTTCGGAGTGGATTTCGGCCTTTACTATGAACAGCGTGGCGCGAAGCTCGATCTTGGCTCCCGCGAAATGTGGGCCTCGCAGGGCTACGGAAACGAGCGTTCCTATCTCCACTATGCTGTCATACCGTTCCATCTCCGCTATAAATACACCCGAATGAACGGATTTGAGGATACTTTGGCTCCGTTTGCTTTCGTCGGTCCTTCGATCGGTATTCTCGTCGCTCACAGCAAACTCGACTGTATGAAATATCCTTTCGGTGAACTCGGAATGGATTTCGGCCTGGGTCTGGAACTCAAACACAATTGGCAGGTCTCGGCAAGCTACACGATGGGGCTTACGTATGCCATCAAGGACAAGACGCTTACCAATTTCTCGGCGCGCAATTCCTCATGGAATGTCCGCGTAGCCTATCTCTTCTGAAAAAGAATTTGCTAATACCCATACGGATTCCCGGCGGGATGTGTAGCTGGCGATTCATGACACGTGCAAGAATCGCGAAATATTTTTTATTTAGAAATGAGATGTATAACCGGCTCGTAAAAAATAAACAAATATAATCATATTGAAAAATGTGCATGACATTTAAATTAATGATAGCATTCTTTTTGGCAATGCTGTCATGTTTTAGTTCTACAGCCGGTAGAAACTATGTGCCTTCCGAAATTCAGACGGAAATTGATGCCGGACGTGGAGGTAAGTCCAATTTGTATATTGTCACTTCGCGTGACGCTGTTGAAGGAGTGATAGTGAACGCACGGATGAAAACTACCCCTGTTACTTTTCAGCCGGGTGATACGCTTTATGTCACTGAGAAAAACTTAAGTCCAGACAGAAACGGAGTTTTAGATGAGTCAGCCTCTCTTGTAATTCTTTCATTGTCAGATAAAAAGATTGCTTTAGTTCCATCGAAAGCGTTGACAAATATATATGACGCAGAGGAATTTCTGGCTGACCGTCAGGAATCTGACGCGAATACTGCGGCCCGCGATGAAGTTGTAGAAATGATTTCGGGTGACAACAGCTTCCCGTTCTCAGCCGTTACTGCCATAATTGTAATTTTGCTGCTTTGTATATTTACGGAATTAGGTCTGCACTTTGCAAATCGGATGCTTGCAAATGCAACTGATCATATTGACATAAGACTTTTCCGCATATATGTTTTCACGGCTGCTGTTTTAATGATAGCCCTTTTTGCGTTTCAATTCGAATTGTTTTATAACGGTCAGAAGGTATTGAGCGACTGGTTCAAAGGAGATATTCGGCATGGAAATACTTTTATCAATATGCTGCTGTTAGTCGTCAAGGGATTTGGAATGTTTATTGTGGTTATATGGGAATTTGCAATGTTTTTTCGATTATTGGGACGCATGTCCATTCTTGCTGAAGGGAGAAGCAGTTTCGCGATATCAATAATACTATGGATGCTGACGATAGCAGCGGAGATTGTCGCAACATTCTTCTTCCCGAAACATATCCTGACAGTTGCTTATATTTCACTGGCGCTTATCGGCGCTGATTGCATGTGGACGGTATTCTCTTTTCGGAAATCAATGAGCATGATGGTGCTTAGCTTTATTCTGTGTATTTTTTCCGCAGTCTCCCTCACCGTTACTCTTGCTAACGTGATGACCGTAATGGTATGGATTGTAATTGCATTTTTTGTATTCTATTTGTTCCATTTCGGCTTCACTCCGCCCCAAATTATTGGAGTAGCCACAAACAGAATGGGGCATGTTATAGGCCATGTTTATAGCGACGGCCGAATAAGTTTTATTGGGGGAGGAAGCGCTGATGTCAGTGAAGTTTCCAATAAAGTAGAGGTAAAAGAATAAAGACTATCTCTCGATAAATAAAGAAAAAAGCTGCGCTGAGAGTTGATTACAGCGCAGCTTTTTTGTGGGGATGATGCGAATGGAGGATTATTTACCCATTTCAAAGACAAGTTCGCCGCCTTTCATAAGTTCGTCGTGCATGATATACATCTTGTCGTAGGGCTTGCCGTTAAGGGTTACTTTACGGATATATTTGTTTTCCGGTGAGTTGTTGAGAGCCTTCACAGTGAATTTGCCGGCAGGAACTTCGATTTCGGCAACGTCGAAAATCGGGGCGCCGAACCAGTATCGGCCGCTCGCGGGCTCGACCTGATAGAAACCGAGAGACGAGAGGATGTACCAAGCCGACATCTGTCCGGCATCTTCATTACCGGCGAGTCCGTCGGGATTTATGGTGTAGAATTCGTCAAGCACCTGACGTACACGGTCGGCTGCCTTGTCAGGTTCTCCGAGCATTGTGTAGAAATAGATGGCGTGGTGTGAGGGTTCGTTTCCGTGGGCATATTGGCCGATTAGACCGGAAATGTCGGGAGACACGTCTTCGCCACGCAGCTCGGATGAAGTGTTGAAAAGGAGGTCGAGTTTTTTCAGCGTTTCTTCACGCGACCCGAAGAGATTCACAAGGCCGTCAAGATCCTGGGGAACGAGCCAGGTGTATTGCCAGGCATTTCCTTCGCAGTAGTCGTCGGCGCGGTGGTTGGCGGAGTTAGGATCGAAGGGAGTGCGCATGGAGCCGTCGGCCATTTTTCCGCGCACAAAACCTGTGGTCGGATCGAAATAGTTACGGTAGGAGTGGCTGCGTTCAGTGAATTTGCGGACGTTGGCTGTGTCACCCATCGCCTCGGCCGCGCGGGCGATAGCGCCGTCGGCTATGGCATATTCCATGTCGAACGCGATGCTCTCGACCATCTTGTCGGAGGGAATGTAACCGTATTGTTCGCGGAGGGCACCGCCGCGGGCAGTATCGGCGGCAGTTTTCAGAAGCGCCTTGTACGCTTTCCGGCGATCGATTCCGGGTTGATTCTTCACGATGGCGTCGGCCACGGGAATAATGCCCGGATTACCTACCATGCAGTTAGTCTCATTGCCCCAGAGGTGCCAGACGGGAAGACGTCCCTGTTCGTCGGCTATTGCAACCATGTTGTTTATCATGTCCTTGTTGCGGTCAGGGTTGATGATGCTCAGAAGCGGCATCTCTGCGCGGTACGTGTCCCAGAGGGAATAGATGGTGTAGGCGGTCATATCGGGATTGTGATAGACTTTGTCGTCGGCACCGCGGTAATATCCGTTGACATCGGAGAATGTGGCCGGGACAATCATTGAATGATACATGGCCGTGTAGAATTTGGTCAGGTCGTTCTGATTGTCGGTTTTCACTTTGATTCGGGCGAGTTCGCGGTTCCATTCTTTAGAAGCCTTGTCAACGGTCGAGTCGAAATCCCATCCGGGCATTTCGGCATTGAGGTTGGCGGCAGCCCCTTCGATCGAGACCGGAGAGATCGCTACTTTCACCAGAATCTGTTCGCCTTCTTTGGTCTTGCCGAAATTCACTCTGCCATACATGTCTTTCGGGCCTTTCAGTTCGAAGGATTTGAACGGGCGGGAGAATTCGGCAACGAAATAAACGCGCTGATTGTTGGCCCAGCCTTTGGAGTAGCGGTAGCCTTCGATGCGGTTATTGCCGACGGCTTTCATTTCAGTGCCGGTCGTGGAGTCCCAGCAACCGCCATTCTGAAGGTCAATCACGATGGCGGCGTCTTTACCTTTGGGGAAAGTGTAGCGATGGACGCCGACGCGGTTTGTCGCGGTAAGTTCGGCCAGAATTCCGTTGCGGGTCAGGGGAACGGAATAATAACCAGGCACGGATACCTGCTTGGAGCGCTCGGCATAGCTCCACAGACCGGAACCGGGCTGATCTTCAGTGCCTCTGGCATAGGTCACGTCGCCCATGACCGGCATTAAGGTTACGTCGAACAGATCGCCTATGCCGGTTCCTTCGAGATGGGTGTGGGAGAAACCGATAACTGTAGAGTCGCTGTCATGGTAGCCTGAACACCAGTCCCATGTGGTGGGAATTGAAGTGGGGCCTAACTGGACCATGCCGAAGGGTACACTGGCGCCCATGAAAACATGGCCGTGACCTCCGGTGCCTATGCTCGTATCGACATAGTCGGTCAACAGCTCCTGTTCCTGCGCTGAGATCGGTGACGCGGCCAGCAGAGCTGCAAGCGGAATAATGTTGAGTATCTTCATTTCTATGATATATGTTTTGATTAGTTATGTCTGTCGGTCAGAGTGAAATCAAGAGTCTTGCCCTTGATGAGCTCGTCGTGGCTGATGCGGTAGCCTTTGAGCGGTTTGCCGCCGAGGGTGATGGATTTCACGTAAATGTCCTGCGGAGTGCGGTGAGGAGCGTTGATGGTGATTGTCCCGGCCGGATTGTCGATCTCTATTTTGTCGAAAATCGGTGAGGTGAGGGTATAATAAGGTTCGCCGGGACAGTCGGGATAGAATCCCATCATGGTGAATATGGCCCATGCCGACATGGTCCCTGTGTCGTCATTGCCCGGAATTCCGTCAGGCTTTGTCGTGAAATATTTCCTGACGAGACGGTTGGTCTGCTCCTGTGTGCGCCATTCCTCGCCTTTGAAACGGCTGAATAGATAGGGATAGGCAATGTCAGGCTCGTTGGCCGGGTCATACAGCGCCGAGTCCATGACCATCTGGAGTTTGTTGACGAATTTTCTGTTGCCGCCCATCAGTTTTGCAAGTCCTTCCACATCGTGGGGTACGAAGAAGGTATAGTTCCATGCCGAACCTTCGTGGAATCCGGGGACGGGCTCGAAATTCTCGCCCTGGCGCGGATTGAACGGAGTCAGGAACGAGCCGTCCTGATTTATGGGCCGCAGTGTTCCGCTCTCTTTCGAGTAATAGTTGCGGTAGCCTGAAGCGCGTTTTGAGAGTTCTTTGGCGAATTCTTTGTCACCACGCTCGGCAGCAAGCCAGGCGAGGGCGTTGTCGGCAACATAATATTCAAGCGCATGGCTGACGGAGTTGTCGCCGGAGTTGTCACCTTGGTGCGTTCCGAGCGGAATATAGCCTTTCTCGATGTAGGGGTCGATGTCGGGTCGCATAGGGTTATCTTTGCCCGGAGTGGTGGCCGAACGGACCATGGCCTTGTATGCGGCATCCATGTCGAAGTCGCGCAAACCTTTGCGCCATGTGTCGATGATCACAGGGATTGCGGGATCGCCTTCCATAGTGAAAGTCTCGCGGCTGTAAAGCTCCCATTTCGGAAGCCAGCCCCATTCCTTCGACATATCGACCATGGAGCGCACCATGTCGAGCTGCCGCTCCGGATAGACGAGCGTCATCAGCTGGTGGAAGTTGCGGTAAGTGTCCCAAAGGGAGAAAACGGTGTAGCGTTCGCCGTCATAATCGACTGTGCGGTTGCCCCAGCCTTCCATCATGGGATATTGTCCGTTGACGTCCGAAAGTACGTTTGGATGAATCAGAGTGTGGTAGAGGGCGGTGTAGAATACCTCGCGCTTGTCGCGGGTGCCCCCGGTCACGCGTATGCGTCCGAGATCGGCGTTCCATGTGTCGTGGGCTTTGGCGCGAATCTGGTCGAAAGTCATCGAAGCCTGTTCCTTGTCGAGATTCTCGCGGGCGTTGTCGCAGGAAACGAACGAGACTCCGAGGCGGATCTCGACCTGTTCACCGGGCGCGAGATTGTCGTAGGTCCACCATGCGCCGATGTCGTCGCCTGAAATTTCACGGGCGAAGCGGGTGTAGATCTTATATTGGCCGCTGTCCTTTGTCCATTCCTTCTCGACGCCGGTCATTTCCGGCTGCATTTTCCAGAAACCTGTGGCAGAAGCGGGTTTGCTGACACGCATGACGAAGTAGATGGGGAACACGGCCTGGGAATTGTAGCAGAAGGTACCCATCAGTTTGGAGCCTTCGATTTCCGTTGGGCTCACGCGGCGCACGGTGGCTCCGCTTTCATTGGTCAGGCCCTCTCCGAGATTGATGACGAGGTTCCCTTTGCCACCCGGAAATGTGTAGCGTTCGGCGGCGGTGCGTTTAGTCGCAGTCACCTCGGTCAGGATGTCGTATTTCGTGAGGCGGTTGGAGAAATATCCGGGCATCGCTTTTTCCTCAACGTATGCCGAGCCGTATTTCTTGTAGTCCGGTTCGAGATCGCCGGTTGTCGCCATGGTCAGCAGTGAAGAGAGTTCGGGACAGCCGACACCGCTCAGCGCCACGTGGGCGTAGCCGGTGAAAAACTTGTTGTTGAACTCGTATGGGGTTGACCACCAGCGTGAGTCTTTGTCATAGAGATTGGTGTCAGAACCCATTACGTTGAAAGGAACCACAGCCATCATTCCGTTAGGACACACGGCACCCGGATTGGTAGTGCCGAAATTGGTAGTGCCGATGAACGGATTTACGTAGGCTGCATAGTCTTCTGCCGCGAAGGCTGCGCCGGATATGGCGAACGCAAGGGCGGACACTGACAGCGTTTTTTTCAGAAAGTTCATATCGGGGGTATTAGTTACAGGATTGTTTTGGTTATAATTCACAAAGTTAGTAAAAATCCGCGACATTCCGTGTATGATATGAATGTCATTCACAATAATTTGCAAAAACATTTCCTATTCTTTGCCAATATGAGGATTTTTATTTAAATTTGCTTGTCAGCCTCGTGCTGTCTTTCTAACAACCGGAATTCAAATCCTTAAATAACTTACAATATGGAAAATAACGATGAACTCTTGAAGTCAGTAATTGCCAAGGCCGAGAAATGGCTTGGCGAAGGCTACGATGCCGAAACCCGCGCAGAGGTTAAGCGGATGCTTGACAATCCTGACAAAACCGAGCTTATAGACTCTTTCTATCGCGATCTTGAATTCGGAACGGGCGGTCTCCGCGGAATCATGGGTGCCGGCTCGAACCGCATGAATATATACACTGTCGGCGCAGCCACCCAGGGTCTGGCAAATTATCTGAAGGAGGCTTTTGCCGATCTTCCCGAGATCAAGGTTGCTGTTGGCCACGACGTACGCAACAATTCCCGCAAATTCGCTGAAATAGTTGCCGCTATCTTCTCGGCAAACGGAATCAAGGCATATCTCTTCGACAGTTTCCGCCCCACTCCCGAACTATCGTTCGCCATCCGTCACCTCGGATGCCAGAGCGGTGTCAATATAACCGCTTCCCACAACCCCAAAGAATATAACGGCTACAAGGCTTACTGGGAAGACGGCGCCCAGATCATCAATCCCCACGATGTCAACATCATCGACCATGTGAACCGCATCAGCGGAGTGGAAGAGATCAAGTTCACCGCCAACCCCGACAAAATCCAGATCATCGGCAAGGAGATCGACGATGCGTTCCTCGCCGAGATCAAAGGCCTTTCCCTCAGCCCCGAGGCTATCGCTAAACATCGCGATCTGAAGATTGTCTATACGCCTATCCACGGAACAGGTGTCTATCTCATTCCTCAGAGCCTCAAGAACTACGGTTTCGAGAACATCATCCATGTTCCCGAACAGGACGTGACTTCCGGTGATTTCCCGACAGTAGAGTCGCCCAATCCTGAAAACGCTCCCGCAATGGCTATGGCCATAGCCAAGGCCAAGGAAGTGGGCGCTGATCTCGTGATGGCTTCCGACCCCGACGCTGACCGTATCGGTGTCGTTCTCCGTGACAAGAAGGGCGAATACGTGCTTATCAACGGCAACCAGATCGTGATGATCCTTCTGAACTACATCATGACTCGCAATGCCGAACTCGGACGTCTGACCGGTAAGGAATATATCGTCAAGACAATCGTGACCACCGAGACTATCAAGTCGATCGCTGACAAGAACAACATCACCATGTATGACTGCTACACCGGCTTCAAATGGATCGCAGCTGTCATTGCCGCCAACGAAGGCAAAGCCCGTTATCTCGGCGGAGGCGAAGAGAGCTACGGTTTCCTCGCTGAAGATTTCTGCCGCGACAAGGACGCCGTTTCGGCCATCTCTCTTATGGCCGAGGCTCTTGCCTGGGCAAAGGAAAAAGGAATGGACTTCCTCGAAATGCTTCAGGACATCTACATGAAGTATGGCTACTCGCATGAGAAGGGTATATCGGTCGTACGCACCGGTAAAGCCGGCGCCGAAGAGATCCAGGCCATGATGAAGGAATTCCGCGCCAATCCTCCGAAAGAACTTGGCGGAAGCCCTGTCGCTGTCATCAAGGACTACGATTCCCTGACTCTGACAAATGTGGCCGAGGGAACTACTGAAAAGATGGATATGCCCGTCTTCTCAAATGTTCTCCAATACTTCACCGCCGACGGAACGAAAGTCTCAATCCGTCCTTCAGGAACCGAACCGAAGATCAAGTTCTACATCGAAGTGCATGACAAGATGGCTTCTGCCGACGATTATGACGCAGCCAACGAGCGCGCCGACAAGAAGATCGAGGCAGTCAAGAAAGATCTCGGCATCTGATCGCTGACGGCTGAATGAAATAAACCTCCGGGTGAAATCAGAATCACCCGGAGGTTTTATTTTGTCTGAAATTCTGAAAGATTCAGAAGGAGGCGACGGTGCGGCGGATGGCGCAGAGCTTTTCCAGAAGGGCCGGGAGTTGCTCGAGGGGCAGCATGTTGGCTCCGTCGCTTTTCGCGTTTGCGGGATCGGGATGCGTTTCGAGGAAGAGTCCGTCAACACCCACTGCTATACCCGCGCGGGCTATGGTCTCTATCATCTCGGGCTGTCCGCCGGTGACACCCCTGGACTGGTTCGGCTGCTGCAGGGAGTGGGTGGCATCGAGTATGACGGGACAGCCGAATGACTGCATTTCGGGAATTCCGCGGTAATCCACAATCAGATCGTGATAGCCGAAGCTGACGCCGCGTTCGGTGACGGCTACTTTCATGTTGCCGCAGTCGCGCACTTTCTGAACGGCGAACTGCATGGCTTCAGGCGAGAGGAACTGGCCCTTCTTGATGTTGACGGTCTTTCCGGTGCGGGCGGCCGCTACAAGGAGATCGGTCTGACGGCAAAGAAAAGCGGGAATCTGGAGGACATCGACAAATTCCGCAGCCATGTCGGCCTCGGCGGGAGAATGAATGTCGGTTACCACGGGACATCCGAAAGTTTCGCGGACTTTGGCGAGTATCTTCAGAGCCTCGATGTCGCCTATGCCCGTGAACGAGTCGAGACGCGAACGGTTGGCTTTGCGATATGATCCTTTGAATATATAGGGAATATTCAGACGGTCAGTAGTTTTGACAATCTGCTCGGCGATATCGAGAGCCATTTTTTCGCCTTCGATCACGCAGGGACCGGCAAGAAGAAAAAAATTGTCGGATTTGGAAAGAGAGTGGATGATATTCTGGTTCATAATGATTTGATTTGATCACAGATGTGGAATGTGTCGCAGCCTACAAGGGCAGCAGTCTCAGTGCGAAGTCGGTTATCTCCGAGACTCACGGGGTTCCATCCGGCCTCAAGGGCGCTTTCGATCTCCTCTGGAGCGAAATCGCCTTCGGGTCCTATCATGAGGGCTACATCGGTCAGCGGAATGTATTCGCGTGAGAGCAGACGTCTTTCGAGAGAGTCGTCGCAATGTGCGATGAAGCGCTGCCGGGAGTCACATTCGGCAATGAAGCGGCTCACGGGGGTCATAGCGTCAATCCGTGGAAGAACGGCTTTCAGCGACTGTTTCATGGCGGAGACAGCAATCTTTTCAAGACGCTCGACTTTGATTTCCTTGCGTTCGGAGCGTCGGCCCAGCAGAGGCACTATGCGGTTGACTCCTATTTCGGTGAGTTTTTCCACCAGCCACTCCATGCGGTCGATGTGTTTTGTCGGCGCCACGGCTATTGTAATCGATTGCGGCCACGAAAGGGGCATCGCTTCCACACGGTCGATGACAACGGACGCATGCTTGGGATGAGCGGCCGCAATACGGCAGATGAAGCGATGGCCTCGCCCGTCGATAACGGCGATTTCCTCACCTTCCTTCATGCGGAGAACCCTGATGGCATGTTGGGAATCGCTTTCGGGAAGTGTCAGGGTCTGTTCAATGTCGGGGGCGTAGAAAAGAATCATATCTTGGCGTCTATATATCCGTCAGGTTCCTCTCCCAGATTGACGACATTGTCGCGGTCAGCCGAAGGCTTGTCTTTCTTATCCTTGAAAAGAATCCAGAAAAGCACGGCTACCACTAGGGCGTATGCGGCGAAAATATACCAGACCGATGTCCAGTCGCCTACCTGAAACGACATTTCCTTACCGTCGATCACGAACGATTCCCAGTGGCAGAAATGGTTGACAACGGCTCCGGCGGCAAGAGTGCCTATAGTGGCTCCGAGGCCGTTTGTCATCAGCATGAAGAGTCCCTGGGCTGAAGCTTTGGTCGAGGGATCGCATTTCTGGTCAACGTAAAGGCCTCCGGAAACATTGAAGAAGTCGAAGGCCACACCATAGACTATGCAGGAGAGAATGAAAAGTATCACACCGGGGAACGCGGGAGCGCCGAGGCCGAAAAGACCGAACCGGAGGACCCATGCCGTCATGGCTATCATCATGACGGTCTTGATGCCGTAACGCTTCAGAAAGAAGGGAATCAGAAGTATGCAGAGCGCTTCCGAGATCTGGGAAATGGAAACGAGCATGGTAGAGTTGGTGGCGGCGAAACTGCTCTTGACAACCGGGTCAGTGAAACTCTGGAAATGGGTCAGGAACGGCCCGGCAAAACCGTTGGTAATCTGCAGCGACATGCCGAGCAGCATAGAGAAGACGAAAAACAGAGCCATCTGGCGGTTCTTGAACAATCTGAAAGCGTTGAGCCCCAGAGATTCCGACAGAGTCTGCTTCTTTCCTTTGACAATCGGACAGGCAGGCAGTGTCATGCAGTAGAGGAACATGATCACGCTCAATATTCCCGACACGAGGAACTGCATGTAGGTATATTGGAATTTCGAGGGGTCAGGCGCGAGAGTGAATCCGAAGGAACCGTTGGAGAAGGTGGCGCAGTTGACAAACCACATGGTAATGATGAACCCGACGGTTCCGAGCACGCGGATGGGAGGAAAGTCCTTGACAGTGTCAAGTCCGTTACGCTTCAGTGTGGTGAAGGCGGTGGTGTTGGAGAGCGCGAGCGTCGGCATGTAGAAGGCTACACTCAGGGTATAGATGGCAATGAAAAGAGTCTTGTCAGGCTGCGGGGATGTCAGTCCTATGTAGAAGAGACCGATCATGGAGAGACCCGCTATAAGATGGCATATTCCGAGAAGCCGCTGCGGCTGGATCAGTTTGTCGGCTATGATTCCCATGATCGTGGGCATGAAGATTGAAACGATGCCCTGGATGGCATAGAACCACGCTATTTCGGTTCCCATTCCGGCTTTGCCGAGGTAATTGCCCATACAGGTCAGATAGGCGCCCCATACGGCGAATTCCAGAAAGTTCATTGTGGCCAGTTTGGCTTTTACTGCTGACATAGCTCTTTAAGGATGTGACTGGTTTATTTTTGTTTACGTTTTATAATCTCGTTGACGCGTGCAGCTTCTTCGTAGTTTTCCTGTTCGATCAGCCGGGCGAGAAGTTTCTGCAGTTCCTCGACGGTGTAGTTTTCGATTTTCGGAGCGGGCTCGCCGTCGGCGATGTCATCCTCTTCTTCAACGAAGACCGGTGCATCGGCTGCGGCCGCCTCGTCCTCGTCCTCCTGAGAGCTTTCCTCGAGAAGGAATCCTGTTTCCTCGAGAATTTCCGGAGTGGTGAAAATAGGCGCGCCTGTGCGCATCGCTATGGCTATGGCGTCGGAAGTGCGTGAATCGATGACTATCGTGCGTTCATCGTCGGAAAATGTGAGTTCTGAAGAAAAGATGCCGTCTTCAAAACGATAGATGAAAACCTCGCGCAATTTGATGCCGAAAGCATGTGCGAAACTGACAAAGAGGTCATGGGTCATAGGGCGTGGCGGAGTAATGCTTTCCATTCTCAGCGCGATGGACTGGGCTTCAGCCGCGCCTATGACGACCGGTATCCTGTAAGGACCGCCTATCTGGGCGAGAATCAGAGCGTAGGCTCCTGACTGTATCTGCGAATAGGAAATTCCGAGTACCTTTAGGCGGATTCTGTCTTTATTCATGGTCGAGGGGGGTGATGAGCGGATTTCGGTTATGGTTTTATTTCCCGGCCGGTTATTATGCCGCTGCCGTAGCATAGGCGGCGGTCAGGGGAATATATGGAAGTGAACTGGCCCGGTGCTATGCCCTGGATCCGCGTGTCGCTTTCTATGACATATTCCCTGTCGGCGATCCTGGTGAGCCTTCCGGCTATGAATTCGGGGGAGTGGCGGTTCTTGAACGCGATTTCCGCGGACTGACATTTCTCAGCCCAAGGATCGAGGGTTATCCAGTGCATCTCGTCGAGGTGGATGGTGTGGCCATACTGTTTTTCCGTGTCGTAGCCGCGCGAGACATAGATGACATTGTCGGGGATGCACTTCTTCACGACATACCACGGGCCGCCGCTGAGCCCGAGGCCTTTGCGCTGGCCTATGGTATGAAACCAGTAGCCGCGGTGCTCTCCGAGTTTCTTTCCGGTCTCTATTTCCACGATAGCTCCGGGCTTTTCACCCAGATGGCGGCGGATGAAATCGTTGTAGTTGATTTTCCCGAGAAAGCATATTCCCTGGCTGTCGCGGCGGTAGGCGTTGGGCATGTTGACTTCGCGGGCTATGCGGCGCACTTCCGATTTCGGCAGGTCGCCTATCGGAAACATCAGATGGCTCAGCTGGCCGTAGGTGATTCTCGAGAGAAAATCCGTCTGGTCCTTGACGGGATCGGGAGCCGTGGCAAGAAAAATCTTTCCGTCGATCTCTGCAGTTGACGCATAATGTCCGGTCGCCGTCTTGTCGAATTCATGGCCCCAGCGCTGCTCGAAGAATCCGAATTTTATCATGCGGTTGCACATCACGTCGGGGTTCGGCGTCAGGCCCTGTTTGACGGTGTCGAGAGCATATTGCATCACGTTGTCCCAGTATTCCTGATGGAGCGACACCTCAGTCAGCGGCAATCCGTAGCGTCGCGCTATGAGCGAACACATTTCAAGATCCTCTTCCGCCGAGCAGTCTCCTTCGCCGTTGTCAAGACCTATGCGTATGTAGAAGAGGCTGACGTCATGGCCCTGTTCCACGAGTCTGTGGACCGCCACCGCGCTGTCAACGCCTCCCGAAATCAATGCGGCTATTCTCATGTTCAGACTTCTTCAAGCTCTTCTTTCTCGTCAAGTTTCTGCCGAGAGATTATAAACAGGGAGATGAAATAATCCACGGAAATTTTACCGGGACCTGCCAGCAGGATGAAGAGAAAGATGCCGATAAACATTATGGGGAGATAGCCGGGCAGAGGCGAATCGATCGCCCAGGAGGCAGTGGGAAATGAATCCGGGTTATGCAGAAGATATAGCTCGGAGGCAATCATTGATATTATGGGCGGAATCGTCGCAATCCTGGTCAGGAATCCCACCATTATGAGAAGCGAGCATATAAGCTCGATGCATATCATTATGGTCAGAGTTGTGACAGGCGACATGCCCAGTATTGCCGGGAAAGATGAGGAAAGCTCATTGTAGTGGACGAGATGGCGAATGCCGAACTGCATGAACATGACGCCGACGAACAGGCGCATGAAAAGCCGGGCCATGTTCGTGTAGGAAAAACCTGAAAACCTCAGATAGAGGCGCGTCAGTGACTGTTGAAACTTTCTCATCTGTAGAATCAGTTGGTGGTTTGCTGGGTTTTGTTACGGGGAATCCTGATAAGTTGCATAACGTTCAGGACCGGCTCAAGTTCATTGCCTTTCTTCAGAATCTTTCCCTCGGAATTGATTATGTAGAACATGGGCGACTTGCGGACATCGTAGATTTCCTCTATTCCGGGGGCGAAGCCCGATGTCCATCCTTCGGGCGACGTGAAGCGCTCGCCGTTGTTTTTCGTTGCGATGCAATAGATCTTGAGCATTCCGCTTTTGACGAGTTGCGAGGTCTTGATGTTGGCGTTGAGGCGGGTCTTGGCCAGTTCGGCGTCGGAGTCGCCCGGCACCATGAACATCAGCAGCGTTGCGAACTGTGCGGTGTCGGTGACGAATTTGGTTTTGGCGCCCTGGCTGTCAGTGATGTCAAAGGACGGCGCCATCATCCCTTCCTGGGAATTATGCAGCACGGATGCCTGTTTCTCGTAATATTCCCTGGAGTTTTTGTCGAGTTTCTTGCTCTTGAGGATTCCGTCGATGAAATGAGTGTAAAGCTGTTCGCTCTGGAACTCGGCTGTGTCGGCGTAGATGTTGTTTTCAGCCAGACGGGCTATGAAAAGCATGTCGTCGGGCTTTTTCGAGATTCCGCCGAGGAATTTGTCAACCGATTTGAAGACCACGTCAGCCGAAGCGTAAGGCATGAATGAGATATACATTTTGAAGGCATCTGCCATTTTGTCACGTGACGAGAACGCTTTTTTCAGGTCGCAGAAGTCCCAGTAGTGGGTGACCATGAAATCACAGCGGTTCTGGAAGGAGACTATCGAGTCAGGGATAATCGGCAGTTGGAAAAACTGTTGTGAAACGGCACCGTTGACCTGAGCGGAGGCCGAAATCGATATGACTAAAGTGAGAAATGCTAAAATCGTTTTTTTCATGTTATGATAACTATTGAGGCTGGCAAAATTTTTGCAATTACAAAATTAGCAATATTTGGGGAATAAACCCGCAGGGATAACAAAAAAACTTCAGTTTCGACCCAACCAACTTTCCTCAAAGATTGTTAAATGAATGACACATTGATAAAAACCGTTTTTACACTATATATTTTGAACTATGAATTTCAATAATTTCACCATCAAATCGCAGGAAGCGATTCAGAAAGCATTTGAAATCACCAAAGGCAACGGCAACCAGGCCATTGAACCGGTGCATCTCCTGCAGGGGGTGATGTCGGAGGGCGAAAGCCTTGTCAAATTCATTTTTGCCAAAGTAGGAGCCAACATAAATCTGGTCTCTCAGCAGATCGAACGTGAGATTGCCTCTCTTCCGAAAGTTTCGGGAGGTTCGGAGCCGTATCTGAGCCGATACTCCAACGACGTTCTTCAGCGCGCTCTCGACATCTCGAAAAAAGCGGGCGACGAATATGTCACTCTCGAATCCATTCTTCTGGCAATTTTTGAAGTGAATTCACCCGCTTCGACAATTCTTAAGGATGCCGGCCTCAGCGAGAAGGAACTAAAGAGCGCCATCGAGGAACTCCGAAAAGGGAAGAAGGCCACCGACCAGGGCGCCGAGGATACCTACAACGCTCTCGGAAAATATGCCATTAATCTAAATGAGCGCGCCCGTTCAGGCAAGCTCGACCCCGTCATAGGACGTGACGACGAAATCAGGCGCGTCCTTCAGATTCTCAGCAGGCGAACCAAGAACAACCCTATGCTCATAGGTGAGCCGGGTACCGGTAAGACCGCCATTGCCGAAGGTCTGGCACAGCGCATAGTGCGCGGCGACGTTCCCGAGAACCTGCGCAGCAAACAGATTTTCTCTCTCGACATGGGTGCACTCGTGGCGGGAGCCAAATATAAAGGTGAGTTTGAAGAAAGACTCAAGGCCATTGTCAACGAGGTTACTCAGAGCGACGGCGAAATAATTCTGTTCATTGACGAGATCCACACCCTTGTCGGCGCCGGCAAGGGAGAGGGCGCGATGGACGCCGCCAACATCCTTAAGCCCGCGCTTGCCCGCGGTGAGCTACGGAGCATTGGCGCGACCACTCTTGATGAATACCAGAAATATTTCGAGAAAGACAAAGCTCTCGAGCGCCGTTTCCAGAAGGTGATGGTCAACGAGCCTGACGAGATGAGCGCCATAGCGATCCTTCGCGGACTGAAGGAGCGTTACGAGAACCACCACAAGGTGCGCATCCGCGATGAAGCGATTATTGCGGCCGTGCAGCTTTCCGAGCGTTACATAACCGACCGTTTCCTTCCCGACAAAGCGATTGACCTTGTTGACGAGGCCGCTTCGAAACTCCGTCTCGAAATCGATTCCGTGCCTCAGGCTCTCGATGAGATCACTCGCCGCATAGCCCAGAAGGAGATCGAGCGCGAGGCCATCAAGCGAGAAGGCGACAAGGAAAAGGTGAAGGAGATCGAGAAAGATCTTGCCTCCATGCGCGAGGAAGAGAAGGAATATACGGCCAAGTGGCGCGCCGAAAAAGATCTTATCAACCGGATCCAGCAGAACAAGATCGACATCGAGCAGCTGAATTTCGAGGCTGACCGCGCCGAGCGCGAGGGCGATTATGCCAAGGTTGCCGAAATCCGCTATTCGCGAGTGCAGCAGAAAGAGAAGGAGAACGCCGACATCCAGGAGCAGCTCAAGATGATGCAGGGCGAGAAGGCTCTGATCAAGGAAGAGGTGGATGCCGAGGATATCGCCGACGTCGTTTCGCGCTGGACCGGAATTCCGGTCAACAAGATGGTGCAGAGCGAAAAAGAGAAACTTCTCCATCTTGAAGCCGAGCTTCACAACCGTGTTGTCGGCCAGGAAGAGGCAATCCGTGCAATAGCCGATGCCGTGCGCCGCAGCCGCGCCGGGCTTAACGACCCGCGCCGACCTATCGGATCGTTCATATTCCTCGGCACCACAGGTGTCGGCAAGACCGAACTTGCCAAGGCTCTGGCGGAATATCTGTTCGATGACGAGAACATGATGACCCGTATCGACATGAGCGAGTATCAGGAGAAACACACCGTCAGCCGTCTTGTCGGAGCGCCTCCGGGATATGTCGGCTACGACGAGGGCGGACAGCTGACGGAGGCCGTGCGCCGCAAACCGTATTCGGTCGTGCTTTTCGATGAGATCGAGAAAGCCCATCCCGACGTGTTCAACATTCTTCTCCAGGTTCTCGACGACGGCCGTCTGACCGACAACAAGGGACGTCTGGTCAACTTCAAGAACACCATAATAATCATGACCTCCAATATGGGATCATCCGTGATCCGCGACAATTTCGCGAAGATGACGCCCGAGAACCATGACGAAGTGGTTGAGAAGACAAAGAACGAGGTCCTTGAAATGCTCAAGCAGACCATTCGGCCCGAGTTCCTTAACCGTATCGACGAGACAATCATGTTCACGCCTCTCAACGAAAACGAAATCGAGGAAATCGTCGGCCTTCAGATCCGAAGCATCAAGAAAATGCTTGCGACCAACGGCGTCACTCTCGAAGTGACTCCAGCGGCCCTCCATTATCTTGCCGAGGAAGGCTACGATCCCGAATTCGGTGCCCGTCCCGTCAAGCGAGCCATACATCGTCTCGTGCTCAACCGTCTTTCAAAGGATATTCTTGCTCAGAAAGTCGATAAAGAGCGTCCGATTGTGATTGACGTTAAGGATGACGATCTCGTGTTTGGAAATTAGACGATACATAATTAATTCACAATACAAAAAACCATTTAATATCTTAACCGGCTATGAAGAAATTTTTATTGGCTCTGATGGCTTTGCCTCTGATGATGTCGCTCGCGTCCTGTCATGACGACGATGAGCTGCCCGATGTAAACATTAATGTCACCTACAAGAACGCCGTCGTTGTTGACCATCAGGTGTATGTCGTTCAGGGACAGGAGTTCGGAATCGAATCGATTGTAACCACTGCCGCTCAGGAAGGTAAGAACGCCACTAACGGCGCTGTCAGCTACTGGTTGAACGGCATTCCCGTAGGAACAACCGACGTGCAGCCTTTCGCCATAACGCTTGCACCTGAATGGACTCAGGAAACAGGCTCCTTCTATATCGAGTTCGTGATGCCCGTTTATGAGGAAGGATGCGCTCTCGCAACAGCCTATGCACGCGTTAAAGTGAATGTTGTCGCTTCCGCCGATGACATCCCCTCTCCCTCAGACGGCGAGGCACCGGCCACAGGCCAGACACTGGACCACAAGTTCAATGACAAATAGTTTTCATTTCACTGTCAATAGACAATCTCTCAATCTTGATGAAAGCCCCGGTTCATTCCGGGGCTTTTTTCTTGTAGAAGAGCCTGTTAGGGGTCTGACGGGTCAGACTTAGTCAGACCTGTCCGATTGGTATGAAGAATTTTTTTGCAAAAAAATTTTGAAAGAATAAAAAATGATATTACTTTTGCAGTGTACTAATAAACTAATACACCGATATGCTTCTCCGTCATGATGGAAAAGAATACGGAGGTAAAGGATATGATAGTGCGGAGAAACCCCTCGAAACTCGTGCTGAAGACTGATTCCGTATCTTCTGTAGGACTCCTGATTCGAGAGGTCGGCTATGACCGTAATGTGGATCTTTCCATTGCCAACGCCAACGTCGGTCAGTTCCGCTGGATCCCCGGATCCTATTCAAGCCGTCTGCGGTTGGATATCACCGAGCCGTTTGATCTCAGTCTGAACAGATAATGAACTGATTTAAACTTATTGCAAATTAACATTTCGAAATAAGTTTAAATCAATTCAATAGTCAATCACTTCAAAAAAATAACTTCCTTTATGTGATTTATGGCGTTTTCCCGCGTCATATAAGTGACTTCTAAAACAATATCACAAAATATCATTACGATGAAAATTTTTAAAACTCTACTGCTGCCTTTCCTTTTTCTGGCGGTCGCTTTCGGAGCTTATGCGCAGAAATATGCCGTCAAAGGCGTGGTCGCAGATTCCACCGGCACGGGAGAGCCGTTTGCCACGGTGCGCATATTCAGCCGCACCGACACCGTCAAGCCCGTGGCAACTTTAGTGACTTCCGAAGAGGGTCTCTTCTCGCAGGCATTGCGCCCCGGTGTCTATCGCCTCACGGTTCTATCGACCGGACGCGCGCCGATACGCACCATGTTCGACATCACCGAGTCTAAACCCGTGGCCGATCTCGGGACACTCGTCATCCGCGACTCGGGTCGCACGCTGAAGGAAGTTGTGGTCGAAGGAACGCGCCCGCTGATCTCGCGCGAGATCGACCGCATAGCCTACGACGTGGCCAACGACCCGTCGGCCTCCACTACCCAGCTCGACGAGATGCTCAAGCGAGTGCCGCTCGTGACGGTCGATCCCGACGGAACCATCAAGATAAAGGGCAGCTCGAGTTTCCTCATCTACAAGAACGGGCGCCGCAACAACACTTTCAGCAACAACGCCAAGGAGATATTCAAGACCATTCCCGCATCGATGATCAAGAAAATAGAGGTCATAACCGATCCCGGAGCGCGCGAGGACGCCGAGGGCGTAGGCATGATTCTGAACATCGTGACCAAGCAGGAGATGAGTTTCAAGGGTGTGATGGGAAATGTCGGACTCTACTATGCATCAAACTCCAATGTCCCTAACCCCAATCTGTGGCTCATGTCGCAGATCGACAAGCTGACCTTCTCGGTCAACGGAAGCGTCTATTCCTCATCAAGCCGCAGCGGTAAGCAGCTTCACACCACTGACCGCGTTTTCGAAGACACTGGTAACCGCTATCTGGACAGGAACGTGATGAAGACTTCTAACGTTTCAGAAAATCTGGGATTCGAGCTGAGTTATGAAATCGACACTCTCAATCTGATCACCGCTGACTTCTTCGCTTACCTCTCGTCGAATAAATCTATGAACGACCAGTCTGTAGCGATGTACGGTCCCGACGGCGGCCTGCTCTACAGCTACAAGACACGGGCCGACTATCTCAAACCGGCACGATGGCACTATCTCGGCGGCAACTTCAACTATCAGCGCCTGACCCGCAAGAAAGGCGAGAAGATAATCCTCTCCTATCAGATCAACGGCAACGGCGGACGCACAAACAGCCGTGACCAATATTACGACCAGGTCAACATGCCGGTGGATTACACGGGCATTTACAACAACTCGCGCGCCTCTCTGCTCGAACACACCCTTCAGCTCGACTGGACGCGCCCGCTATGGTCAGGACACACGCTCGACCTCGGCGGAAAATACATCTACCGCGACAACCACAGCGTTGCCGACCGCGACTATGAGGGAGCGGGCATAAACCACACCGATTTCTCCCACATCACCCAGATAGGCGCTCTCTTCGCCGACTACCGCGTCAACATAGGCAAACTCGGTCTCCGCGCCGGAGTGCGCTACGAGTTCTCGCGTCTGTCGGCCAAGTTCCACACAGGCAACGACAAGGATTTCCACAGCGACCTGAACGACTGGGTTCCGAACGCGGCGATCTCCTACAACATCAACGACAACAACTCGGTTCGCCTCTCCTACAGCTCAAGCATCCAGCGCCCCGGCATCAACTACCTTAACCCGACGGTCAACGCCGGCCCGACATCGACCTCGCAGGGCAATCCCGATCTGAGCAGTCTGCGCAACCAGTCGGCCAACCTCAACTACAGCTTCTTCACCAACAAGCTCAGCATTGACTTCAACACGAGCTTCGGCTGGAGCAACAACGCCATCATCTCGGTTCAGACCTCGCGCGACGACCACCTTTATTCGACCTACGCTAACGCCGGGCGCAACCGCTATTTCAGCAACTTCCTCTACATTATGTGGAACATCTCGCCCAAAACACGCGTGATGGTCAATGGTGGAGTGGATTACAACTACTACAAGAATCCCTCGGCAGGAATCAAATTCGACGGATGGAGCCAGAACTGCTATATGCGAATCCAGCAGCGCCTCCCATGGAAATTATATCTGACAGGTTACGGCAGTTACTACGGAGGCAGCAAGTCGCTCTATCAGGTGTTCACGCCGGTAGGCATGTCGAAGATAAACTATGGTTTCGGTCTGCGCCGCACCTTCCTCAAGGAGGACCGTCTGACCGTAAACCTGCAGTTCAACAATCCTTTCGGACCGCCACATCGCGAATACCGCAGCTATCAGGTGAACGTTCCCTATCAGAGCGTATCGCGCTCGGAAATGTGGAACAACACCAGAGTCAACATAGGTATAGCCTATCGTTTCGGCAAGCTCAACGCACAGGTCAAGAAGGTCCGCGGAATCTCGAACAACGACGTTGTCGGCGGTAACAACCGATAAGTATTCTGAAAACAGAGTTTCCAATCACACATATTTTCACTTCGGACGCGCCCGGCTCAGACGGACGCGTCTGTTTTTTTGATTTGTTATTTACCGGAAAATCATGTAACTTCGCGTTCATCAAACAAAAACACTATCATGAAACGCATTGCAAGTTATATTTCACTGGCCGCAGTAGCATTGTCGGCATTATCTCTTTCGGCAAAATCTCCGAAAACACCACAGATAACGCCAAAACAGAAAGGTTACGAGACGATCAACCGCATCACCGCTGAGGGCCATATCGGATTCCTTGCCGCTGACGAACTTGCCGGACGTGAGGCCGGTTATCCCTCCGGAAGAATAGCAACCGCTTACATCGAGGCTTATTTCCGCACACTCGGGCTCGCACCATGGAACGGAGAATCATACCGCCAGCCCTTCGAGGCCTACCGGAAGGAGCGACAGAAGAAAGGGCGCTACACGGTTCATCCCGATTCGATCGCCGTGCTGAAAAAAGAGGTTCATCAGCGCCTTCCGCTGACAAACGTCATGGCCCGTATCGAAGGGAAGAATCCCAATGAGATAGTTGTCATGGGCGCGCACTATGATCATCTCGGAGTTGATCCGCTGCTTGACGGCGACAAAATCTATAACGGAGCCGACGATAACGCATCGGGCGTGTCGGCCGTTCTTCAGATTGCCCGCGCTTTTCTCGAGAGCGGCGTCAAACCTGAGCGCACGATCATCTTCGCCCTATGGGACGGCGAGGAGAAAGGTCTGCTCGGATCGGAACATTTCGTGCTGACCTATCCCGACCTTTCAAAAATAAAAGGCTACATCAACTTCGACATGATCGGCCGCAACAACAACGAGGCGAAACCGAAACATGTGGTCTATTTCTACACCGAGGCCCATCCCGCTTTCGGCGAATGGCTCAAAAACGATGTGGAGAATTACGGGTTGCAGCTCGAGCCGAATTATCGTCCCTGGGACCGTCCGATAGGCGGCGGCGACAACGGATCTTTCGCGAAACGTGACATCCCCATCATCTGGTATCATACCGACGGCCATCCCGACTATCACCAGCCTTCGGATCACGCAGACCGAATCAATTACGAAAAAGTTGTCGAGATCACCCGCGCGGCCTATCTGAATCTCTGGAACATGGCCAACCTCCCAACCTTCTGAAGAGTTCTTCATTCTCCTCTCTTCTCCTCTCTTCACCATAAACCTCAAAATCCCTCCCTGCCATGAAAAAAATACTCAATATCCTATTGAGCGCCTCGGTTTCGTTAGGCGCGTGGGCACTCCCCGGTGAAATTGAAAAAATAGCATCCTTGCGAGAAACCGCCGACAGTCTTCACGGCATAGGCCGCACCGATTCCGCCGAACTCGTCATAGAGGAGGCTATCTCGCTTGCGGAAAAAATCGGCGACAAGACGCAGATCGTAGGGACACATTCCTCGCAGGGAGTTTTTCTCCGTTCTCTCGGCCGCATAGATGAAGCGCTTGCAAGCTACGGGAAAGCGCTCGAAATTGTGACCTCCGGCCGGTTCCGCGAGAATCCCGATCAGGAAGCCGTCGAAGAGATTGCAGCGCTATACATAAATCTCGCCACTCTTAACCTCGATATGCAGCAGAAAGAGAAAGCAGCGATGAGTGCGGAGCTTTCGGGCGAATGGGCGGCGAGAAGCAACGACGCCGGTTTCAGGAGCATGGTTTTCGGCGCTGCAGGCTCGGTGCTCACCGGATGCGGGATGTATGAGAAGGCTCTCCATTATCAGGAACTGGCTTACAAAAACGCTACGGAAGCCGGAAACAGCGACAGCGCTTTCCGCGCGGCCGTCTATACGATGCTTGCGGCCGACCGCCTCGGCGACAAGGCGAAATCCGCGGCATGGCGCCGGAAATGTCAAGAAATCCTTCCGCAGATCGAATCGGCCATGTCGATGCTGACCTATTATCAGGCGGAATGCTCCATCTCTCTTAAAGATAACCGTCCGAAAGAAGCGCTTGAGTATTTCGACAAAATTCTCGGTCTGGAAGGAATCGAAAATCTTCCTTTCGTTGTCTTTGACTGCTACAACAACATGCACATAGCCTACGCTTCTCTGGGCGATTACCGCAACGCCTATCAGACACTGCTGAAAGGAAACGAACTGCGCGACACGCTCTGGGCCCGCGAAAAGGCCGAGAGTCTCCGTGAGCTGACAGTCAAATATGAGACGAAGGAGACCGAGCTCGCTCTTGCCCGAAGCGAGGCGCGGAGCGCAAACAGGCTGATGTGGCTTTTCGCCGCACTGGGCCTTCTGCTTGTCATTGTCGCCGGTTTTGTCATATATGCCTCGCGTCAGCGCCGTCGCCGCCTGGCACGCGAGATAGAATTCGCCAATCTGCGTGCCGACATAGGCCGCAGACTGACGCAGCAATATGTCGAAGGGCTCGAAAACGAGCGTGAACGCATGGCCCGGGAGCTTCATGACGGAGTGTGCAATGATCTGCTGGCCATAAGGATGAACATGGCGGAGGGAGTTCCGGCCTCTGAAACGGCTGCCCTTATCGACACTTGCCGCGAATCGGTGCGCCGTATATCCCACGAGCTGATGCCGCCTGAATTCGCCTATGCCAATCTCGATGAGGTCGTGCGTTATTATCTGATGAAACAGCAGGAAGCCTGCGGCGACGGTGTGTCGATAGTCTATTCGGCCCCGGCAGGAGACTGGAGTTCGGTGCCCGACGGAGTGGCGCTGGAGATATACAGAATAGTTCAGGAAGCCGTAGGGAACTCGATCAAACATTCAGGGGCTACGAAGATAGATGTCGTCATGTCAGTGACTGACGGAAGTCTGACACTCGAAGTGGCCGACAACGGCACCTACTCACCTTCGGGAAAGCGTGGCATCGGACTGAATTCAATGAAGCGCCGGGCTGCCGCTGTCGGGGGCACGCTCACTGTTGAAACAGATGCCGAAAATGCCATGAGGGTGGTTTTGAATGTAAATATTGGCAAATAACTCTGAAATATATTGAAAAACTACGGAAAACCGTAATTGATGTGCTTTGTAAGAGACGGTAAATTTGCATATCGTATTAAATGAATGCAAAAATCGTCTTAAATGGCAAATGAATCAAGATTATCACAGATGAACATCGCTATCGTTGATGACCATGATCTGATAAGGGAAGGGCTGCATGCCGTTCTCGCTATCAGAGGGGTCAACAGCGTGGAGAAGTTCAGCACTGCCACTGATCTTGTGTCGCGGCTTGACAAGGGGGAATGCTTTGATTTCTATGTCATAGATCTTGAACTGCCCGACATGGACGGCTTCGTCCTGATCGAAAACATAAGGGCCCGTTATTCGGAGGCCCGGATTATCGTCAGTACGGTTCACGACGAGATTTGGACGCTTCGCAAGCTTCTGGCACGCGACGTGAACGCCATAATCTACAAATCGGGAAGCGGCAACGAGATTATCGCGGCTATGAACGAGATTCTCGATGGCAATAAATATTATTGCGAGGCCGTCCACAGGGTGATCGACACGGCCGCCGACAGTTCGTCGCACCCCACTTCGCGTGAGCTGGAGGTTCTGAACCAGATGGCGCAGGGCAAGACCTCGCGGGAGATCGCCGCAGCTCTGTTTGTGTCGGACAATACGATTGAAGCCCACCGGAAAGCTCTTTTTCACAAGCTCGGGGCTATAAATGCCGTTGACCTTATAGTCAAGGCTGTGGAAAAAGGATATATCAAGAAGAACGGCTCAATACGTTGATCCGGTCTTTTGTAATTGAATCATTTTTGTCTTTTATCATCATACAAGCAATAATTATGAACAGATTGACCCTATCCCTGTGTATTTTTTTGATGGTACTCTTCTCTGTCACGGTGTCGGCGCAGAAGAAAAAGGCCGCTTCTAAAATCCCTGTGGCCGTAATGATAAATTTTCCCGGAGGAAATGATGTTAAAAACATGGCGGCTGACAGCAGAAATGTCTATGTCTCGCTGAAATGGTGCAAGTTCCTCGCGGTTATCGACAAAGCCACAGGCGCCGTTTCTAAAATAGACTCGCCCAAGGAAATCACCTCAGTTGCCGTGGCAAACGGAAAGTGTTACTATCACATGGTTTCAAAAGGAATTTTCAGCTACGATCCGGTCACAAAGAAGTCAGCCGGGCCGCTCTTCGGAATAGAGTCGCCGGATGATTCCATGTATTCTCCCGACATGTCAGTGTCGCCTGACGGTCACTATCTGCTGTGTGACCGTTACGTGATCGATCTGATTGCCGGAGCTGTCGTCGGCAAAGTATTTGAGGGCAGTTCGGTGAAAGTTGTCAACAACCTCGGGTGCGTATATGTGGGGAATCCTGAAGCCCGTTATTTTCCTTTGGGAGCGGACGGATATTTGCTGACGGACAAGGTTGTGGTCCACAATATTTTTGCCGATCCCGTCACGGGCAACGCTTATTTCGCCTGCGAGCAGGGAGTAGGGTGGACGCCCGAGGTGCCTGTCGCAGACGCCGGACTGAAACGGATCAAGGAATTGCAGGAGTATCAGGTGGATTGCGTGGGCCGCGATGACAAAGACCGATTCGTTTTCGGCCTTAGAAACGGCATGGCGATAGGAGGCGTGACGCCCGAAGCTCCCCTGAAAGTCTATACTCCCTTGAAAACCGGCATCATCCAGTATGGAATGGACCTCAAACTGGATCACGTTGACCGAGTGGGCCGCGACGGTCAGGGAAATATCCTGGCAGCTTCGATGAATATTCTTGTCATTTTCAATCCTGAAGGTGTCAAGGGATATTCGACCATTCGCGGCAAAGCCATTCAGATTGACTGACCATGAAAAATATTATCCATTTTTAATCATTTAAAACAACAGATGAACCAATGAAAACATTCACTAAACTTGCAGCGCTATGCTCTCTTTCTCTTTTCCTCGGCTCTTGCGGCGGATCTTCTTCATCGACAGGCTGTTTCGGCGACATCCCGGAAGCCGTGGCCAAATATGAACAGGAATCGGAGGAGATGACGTCTAAAATGACTCAAGGCAACTATTCGGAAATTCAGGAGAAAATCGACGGTCTCAAGGCCGAAACCAAAACAAAGGTCGAAGAGGAGGCCAAAGCTCTCAATGGAAAGGAGATCAACGCCACGACCGATGAGGCGGTGCTGAAGATAGAACAGCCTCTGACTCTCGTATTCCGTAATCTCAACGGAATCCGCGCAATGTTCGGGCTTGAGGGAAAGGTCGTGGCCGCAAAAGACCTCACGCTCAACGCTACTCCCTCCGATCTGCAGGCCGAGACATTGCTCTCGGGCAGCAAAATCACGGTTTCAGTTAAAAAGCTCATAGATATCGAACTCCTTGACAAGGATGGCAACGTCGTTGATACGCGCAAGGGTTTCGGCTATCTCGCTGCCGAGAATCTCGGCACTTCGGCCGTAGTGAAAGCCGGCACACCCGTTGTGTTTCAGGATGACGTGTTTGTCGCCGGCGAGGATCAGGTAGGCGTAGAGTCGATCCGCCTTGTATGCGACCTCAGCAAAGCGCCTTATTTTTCCCGCAATCTCGACTAATCTCCACGAATATCATAAAAAAAGATATGGAAGTCATTTTTCTTTCGTCCATTATTCCATATATCCTCGTTTTTGGGGCGATGGTGGTTGCTATGGTGCTCTGTTTCCGCTATCGCGCGCCCTTGACAGCGGATCCCGACGGCAACGGAACAGAAATGCCCGGACGCACAGTAACGAAACAGCTGATGTATGCCGTTTCAGGTCTTTGCATTTTTATCGCTCTGTTTGAAATCGTTGCCTATCTGAGCGTGGGGACCGAATGTATCTGGTGGTGTACGGGCAAGGAACTCGGTTTCTTTGCCAAACTGCTGAGGGCCGTGCCGCTCATTCTGTTCCTTGCATGTCAGTTGCTGCAGATTCTGTTCTACAAGCAGTTTATGGAGAATTACCTGAAGAAAGATCTGTCGGTCAAGCCGACAGCCATAGGCTTTCTCTGCGTTTTGCCTCTTTGCATAATACTTTATATCGTGCTTTCCTGCATAGACGTGACGCCGCCTGTGCGTGACATGATATTTTATGTGGCTCTCGGCGTTCTCATGGTGGTGGCGATCGGAATCTCCCTGTTCAGAAACATCAAAATGTGTGGTCCACGCACGGGGCTGATTTTCACATCGGTGACTTCGATTCTGCTCTGGGCCGCTCTTATCTCGCTGCTTCTGTTTGTCGCAGCCATTATTCAATTGCTTTTCCAGACCTTGATAATCGTCGTGGGGCTCTATTTCGCCAAGTCCGTGTTCAAAGGATTCAATAACGAGATGATTTATACCAGCAGTCAGAAAACAGTCTATCGCGACATGAACGGCGACCTTCACTACACCCGCTTTGGCGCGGAGCAGGCTAATGAAAAAATATCCCGTAAATGAGTATATCCAACGAATTGAAAACTGTATGAAAAAGATTCTTATCCTGATTTTGCTGGGGGTGGTCGGTCTTTCGGCACATGCCATACCCCTGTTCCCGTTCTTTGTGGATGTGGCCGGGGACTATGATGAAAAGACTCCGCCCGAACTGGCCGTTCTGCAGATTCCCTTCATGTATTCCAAGAAACCGGCTTCTTTTTCCACTCTTGCCTCTGCCGACGAATTTCTCAAAGATGTCCTTCCGTTCTCATCCGAGAAAATCGACCGCAAGGAAGAGGTCATGAAAAATAAGGTGAAGAGAGTCACATACTCCTCGCCTATGACTGACGGACGGATTTCCATCCTTTATCTTGTCGAAATACCGGGAAAAGGCTTCTTCGCAGCTTACAACGAAATTCCCGGGAAGCAGGAATGACGTCCTAACGGTTGATGCGCTCATAGAGGGCGCGGTAACCTTCGGCGGTACCTTCACAGATGAGCATGTCGGACGATTCGACATGCTCGTCTTCATAATTGTCAAGAAGTTCCTCGTGTGACCGCTCTATTCCCATCACGTTACGTGACTTTTTGGGCCGCGTCACTCCGAGGAGTTTGAGGTGAAAATCTTTATCGAGGTCGAGACTGCCGTAGGTCATTCCCGTAAAATGGTCAGGCACGCGAAACTTCATTATATAGACTTTGTCGTCGATTCTGAGAGAGGATATGTGGGAGTCAACCCCCATTTCGTTGACAAGATCGAAGGCGGCGCGCTGCTCCGGAGTCAGTATGCGGTCGATTTCGAACGATTCCAGAATCGATTCATGAAGTTTGTCTATGGCACGGGCATATATATGTTCGACTCCCAATTTTTTGAGCAGCGCGACGATCCGTATCGATGCTCCGAAATTCTCTCCTATAGCCACTATGACGAGATCGACGTTTTTAAGAGGAAGCGCGGTGAGAGCCGTCTCGTCGGTGGCATCGACGATATAGGCTGTTGATATGTAGTCTTTGATCGCATCCACAAGCGACGGATTCGAGTCGGCTCCGATCACTTCATGTCCCATGTCGGTCAGATCGATCGCGAGATTCGATCCATAGATTCCGAGTCCTATTATCAGATAGCGCATATTGACGGGTGTTTTGTCAGTTTATGATTATGTTGTTTGAAGGATATTCCACGTTGGTGTTCTTTGAGCGTTTGACAACTCCGATGAGAAGCGAGATGATGCCTACGCGTCCCAGAAACATGGCCACGCACAGAAGAAGTTTTGAACTGTCGGCCAGCTCTCCGGTGATCCCGAGGGAGGAACCGACGGTGAAGAGAGCCGAACAGGCTTCGAACAGAACGGAACGCGCCGGCAGTTCCGGCTCGATTCCGAGCAGAAGGAAAGAGAGCAGGAAATAACTGAGAATCGATATGGCGACCACGGCGTTGGCACGGCGTATGGAGTCGGTGGCTATGGTGCGCTGGAAGGCAGTCACGCGTGGCGAACCGGTGACAATGGCGCGGAGATTGAGCCATATTGCTGCCAGAGTATTGACCTTTATTCCGCCTCCCGTTGACTGCGAGCCTCCTCCGGCCCACATGAGGAAGAGTATCATGACAAGCGTCACATTGAGAAAACCATCGGGGTTGACCGAACTGAACCCGGCGCTTCGGGGAACGGCCGAATTGAACACTGACTGGGTTATTTTTTCCATCAGGGTCATGCCCCGCAGGGAATTGGAGTATTCCAGCACGAAAAACAGCACTGTCCCGGCCACAAACAGAAGCATGAAAGTGAAAAGCACAATCTTCGTGTTCATGTTGAACTGATGTACGGCTCTCATTTTCATGCGCTTTCCGTGAAGCCGGTTCAGGAAGCCGCGTATGTAGCTGACAAATGCGTCTTTTGTATTGACAAGAATTGGAAACCCGATGCTCCCCGCGATTATAAGCATTGTCATGATCCAGTAGATGGAGATGTTGTGGTGGAGAAGAAGCGGATTCGACATCCCTCCCGGAAGATTGGAGAAGCCGGCATTGCAGAAAGCTGACAGGGAATGGAACGCAGCGAAGACTATTTCCTGTTCGATATCCATGTCGAGGGTGCCGTGGACCGAGGCGAATATCAGCAGTGCTCCGAAGATCTCTATTCCTATGGTGAAAGCCATGATATAGAGCAGGGTGGGGATAAGCGAATTCATGCTGCGCGAGTAGATGACGTCGCGAAGTATGAGCTGGCTGTAGATCGAGGCGCTACCGCTGAAAAACAGTGCGAAAAAGGATGTGAAAGTCATGACGCCGAGAGCGCCGAACTGGATCAGCATGGCCAGTATGGCGAGCCCGAGAGGAGTGAATGTCGTGGGGACATCGACTGTGGTCAGCCCGGTGACGCATACAGCCGATGTGCTGACGAAAAAAGCATCCATGAAATCTATCCCTCCGACGGTCGATTTAGGGAGCATCAGCAGGAATGTTCCGAGAATGATGAAAACAAGGAAGCTCATCGAGAGAAGGAGCGAGGGATTGGTGCGCCGGTCCACCATCCGGAAGACGGCGTAGCTCAATGTCACTATGGAATAAGCGACGAGTACGGTGTTGAGGAAAACCGGCGAGTAAAGCACCGATTCAAGCCACGGAATCCATGGATGTATCGGCCGCGGATAGATTACCGGCAGCAGAGAGACCAGAAGCGCTATATCGACTGTCCATTTGAGCCAGCGGTTTTTTTTCAGCGTCTCCGCCAGATTGAATGTCAGTCCGAAAATGACATTTGCCCCGAAAATCCACTGCATGGCCCTCAGAATCCTGCTGATAGTCTCGAACCCTTGAGGCGAATGCTCGTATCCGACGTGGATGACGAGACAGACAATGCACGTGAGCGCCGCGATTCCCGAGATCACCATCAGAAACTCAGCTATGTTGTGGATGACGTCCGAGCCCCGGTGAAGCATGCCTCTGACTGCGAAGCGGATATTTCTGCATCGTGTCTTTATAGTCTGTATGAAGCCTGTTTTTTTCCGGGGCATGACATGAATGGATTCTCTCTTCCCTATAGAATGCTTTAGGGGGTCTGTTTGTTCCGAAGATGGTTTTTCGCCATGTTTTCATGGGAGAAAATCGTATCTTTGCAAAAAAGAATCATTCCTGCACATTTCGTTCGTAATGAAAAGGTCACCACAGATAATTTTGCTTCTGATTATTATAATGTATATAATTCCCGTGTCGGCGAAGCGGACTCCCGTCATGGGCTGGAGTTCATGGAACACTTACCGGGTAAACATCAGCGATTCGCTGATATTGCGTCAGGCCGAGGCGTTGGTCGGGCTCGGTCTGGATACGGTCGGCTATCGTTATGTCAATATCGATGACGGATATTTCGGAGGTCGTGATCTCGCTTCCGGAAAACTCAAGTTTCATCCGGTTCGTTTTCCCGCAGGCCTTAAACCGGTTGTTGACGGCATACATGCGCTCGGGCTCAAAGCCGGAATTTACAGCGATGCGGGCCGAAGCACATGCGGAAGTTTCTGGGACAATGACACTATAGCCCTGAATGTGGGGCTCTACGGCCATGAAAGCCGCGACTGCAGGCTGTTTTTCAAGGAGCTGGGATTCGATTTCATAAAGATTGATTTCTGTGGAGGGGATGCGAAGCAGAACGGCGAGCACCTCTCGCTCGACCCCCGGAAACAATATGGCATTATCCGCGACGCAGTGCGCGCCGCCGGCCGCAATGATGTGACGGTCAATGCCTGTCGGTGGGATTATCCCGGAACATGGGTGGGAGATGTGGCCGATTCGTGGCGCATATCCCATGATATCAGTCCCTCGTGGGCATCCGTCAGAAATATCATAGCCCAGAATCTTTATCTGTCGGCCTATTGTGACGAACGGGGCTACAATGACATGGACATGCTTGAAGTGGGACGTGGAATGAGCGCGGAGGAGGACTGGACACACTTCGGAATGTGGTGCATGATGTCGTCGCCGCTGCTCATAGGGTGTGATTTGACTACATTGAAACCGGAGACATTGCAATTGCTTAAAAACCGCGAGCTGATTGCCCTGAATCAGGACACGCTCGGATTGCAAGCCTACGTGGCCGTGCGCGACGGCGATTCCTACATACTTGTGAAAGATGTCGTGACGCTTGAGGGGAATAAACGGGCCGTGGCTTTCTACAACCCTTCGGACAAGGCAAGAATCATGACTCTCTCTTTCCGAGATGTCCAGCTCGGAGGCAAGGTCAGAATGAGGGATCTTTTCGCGCAGAAACCCGTGGGGAGCGAAAAGGATCCGTTTTTCCTCGATTCTTTCACGGTTGCCGTTCCCCCTCACGGTCTCCGGATCTATCTCGCGGAAGCTGACCGTCGGCTTGAACGTGAGGTATATGAAGCCGAGACTGCTTTCCCGACAGATTATCAGGAAATCTACAACGCACTGGCCACCGGGACTCCTCTCCTCCTGCAGGATTCGGCGTGCAGCGGAGGAATTAAGGTCGCCAACCTCGGATACAGGCCGACCAACGACATTGTCTGGCGCAATGTCCGTTCGGAAAAAGGAGGGGAGTATAACGTGTCCATGCGCCTGAAGTCAACTGCGGGCGGCAAAATGTATCTGAAGGTTAACGACGGCCCCGGAGTGACGGTGGAATATCCCGGCTCCGCGGAATGGCAGTCGGTGTCCGTGCCGGTTGTTCTGCGCTCCGGAGGCAACACTGTGCGGCTCTACGACGATCATTCGGCAATGCCTGAGATTGATTTCATGGAAGTCGGGCGGCGCGTCAGCCAGTAACGGCGTTCATCTTCCGGAAGTTTCTCTATGGCGTAACGGAGAGCCGTTCGGGCCATTTTCCCGTGATTCGCTTCCAGAAAGTCGCGAAGCAGGTCGGTGTCACGCTTGCCGACCTCGCGCAGCATCCATCCCGTTGCCTTGTGGATCAGATCATGGGGATGCGACAGAAGTTTTGTCGCTATTCTCAGAGTGTCGTCAAACTCTCCCGCGCGTATGAGCGTGAATGTCGAGACGATCGCGATCCGTTGCTCCCAGAGATTCTCGCTCTCTGCCAGCCGGTCCAGAATTTCGCGCGAAGGCATCGACCCGTCGGGGAGGGGATAGAGGAGCCACGTCCCGAGAATGTATTCACATGACAGATCGACGAGGTCCCAGTTGTTGGCCCTTGCGGCATGCTTCAGAAAAAACTCCGCTATGGCCAGGCGTTTCTCGGCGTGGGTTGTCGGAGCTTCTTTTTTGCGCGGTATGCTGAGTTTCATTTCTTCGACGAGGAGCAGCAGGCCACAGAGCTTTGCTTCGTGCCAGGGCGAATGCAGGAGTTTTTCTATCTCTGTTTCCGGAACATCCCTGCGCGCGGCCTTTACGATTGATCGCGTCTGCGGGACCTTCAGGCCCAGAAAACAGTCACCTTCTCCATATTCTCCTTTGCCCGTTTTGAAAAATCGGCTCAGAATTGCTCTCTGTTTTTCATCGGCCAGCGCCTGCAGTTCGTCAAGAATTTCTTCAGCGGTTGTCATATTTAGAGGTTGTTTAATAACAAATGTGAAGCCGGAGTGGATGGATTTTTTGAGCTAACCTGTTCATAATCTGAAGGAGCAGTGCAGTGGCACTGTGACTGAAAATTAGGGACAGGTTAGCCAAAAATCCATCCATGCGACTTATGGTAACACAATTTTTCTTTTTTTATATATTTAAATTTCGGTTTTGCGGTTGTTTAAAATGCTTCTTCGCATCCATTCTCCCGGGCGTCTTTCGTACTGAATTTTAGTCATAATGCTACAGCATTACTCCTTCAATTCATTCCGAAATCCACCTCCGGTGAATGGACTCCGGCTTTCACATTTGTTTTTAAACAACCTCTTAATTTTAATACAAAAGTATAAAATATTGTCTGTTTTTGCACATATCCACATCTTTTGATTTAAATTTTTGTTTCTTTCTTAAAAGATGTTTCAAACAGAAAATATAGCCGTTTCAATATTAGGTATCACTATATGCTGTAACATTGAGGTTGACTATAACCAAATCATTCAAGTTTAATAATATTTATTTAAATGCTTTATTCTAAAACCTATGAAACTGTCTAACCATTTCCTCGTCGCAGCCCTTCTCGCGACTGTGGCAGTGCCGTCGGCCACCGCGGCCCTCGACAGTATCCCCTCTCTGAAAATCGATAAACTAACCGTTACGCCGGCCGGACGCATCCTGCTTGACGGCGCTTGTTATTCACCAGAAGGCGACGGCCTGAATGCCGGAGTGGCTCTGCCCGACATCCGTTTCGGAGCAAAGGTCAGCTATGGAAAATGGGCGGCCAAGATCGACGTGGGATTCGGTTACGGCAAAGTCGGAATGAAGGATGTCTATATACAGTATAGTTTCAATGAATCCAATCTTCTGCGAGGAGGATATTTCGTTCATCAGTTCGGCCTCAATGCCGCAACGTCGAGCTCGATGAAACCCGCCATGGAAGCGCCGACGACCGATGACTTTTTCCATGCCACGGGTCGTAACCTCGGACTTATGTATGTCTATGACCGAGGCAAATTCTTCGCCGGAGTCAGCGCGATTATAGCCGGCACGTCACTCACAACTCCGGCCAACGAGCAGGGAAAGACCAGCTACGGAGGCGCGACCCGTCTCGTCTTCCGTCCCTTCCATTCTACCGGTCTCATTGCTCAGGCAGGCATTTCGGGATGGGTTCAAAGCGCGCTTCACAAGGCTGTCACCGAGGATGACCAATACAGCGTAGGAGACGGATATTTCGATTTCGGCGCGAATTTCCCCACGCGTGTCTGCAAGACAAAGATGCTTGGCGCTGACGTGACTGATGCCCGTTCCGTTGTCAAATTCACTCCCGAGCTGCTGGTCGCAAAAGGTCGTGTGGCTCTTGAGGGACAGTACTACTATATGAATGTGAGCCGTAAAGGAGACCTCAAGTCCTATAAGGCCAGCGGAGCCTACGGTCTTCTGCGAGGAATCCTGATCGGCGGCGATTATGGATATTCCCATGCCGATGCCGGCCTTGCTACCCCCGGACCCAAGACTCTCGAATTGGTTGCCGGATACAACTACACGGACGGTTCATGTCATGAGGCCGGAATTTATGGCGGCCGCTCGAACGACGCCTCCGTCACGCTCAACTATTATATAAACAAATACATGATAGCCCGTCTGCGCTACTGCTATACCAACGTATTTGACAGCGACGTCACGCCCAACCGCCACGTCAACATAATCCAGGCCCGCATCCAGATAAAATTCTGAACCACGACATAAATATCAAATCAGGGGGAGAAACCTATTTCGACGGTTTCTCCCCTCTTTTATTGACTGATCGATAAGTCGAATAAGACAAATAAGTCGAATTGGACGAATCAATGCGGTTGAGTTAAGAAATCTATGTCACACTTTCCCATCGGAGCCCGTCAGGGCGTGCTGAAAGTAACCGGCCATGGAGCGCAGCGGAGTGACCGGAAAGAGTCAATGATATATAATAATTGAGTCGCGGAGGGACGATTCTGTGGTATAGGATATTGCATCAACCACTGAGGCATCCCTCCGCGACGCCGAGGATATTGGGCAGTCTTTGTCCGTGCACTCCGCTGCGCTTCATACACGGTTAGGACACAGTGCGCCCTGGGGGCTTGATGACAAGTCCGGAGAGACTTGTCTCTGATTTTTATAAAAATAATCGGATTTATTACAGTAAACCTATTGACATGAACTGCAAAAAGTTGTAACTTTGCGGTTGATGGGAGTAATCTCGTCATGACATTTTGATAAATAAGAAGCGTTATGCTTATCTTGTGTTTGGAAACGTAGGAACTTTTCAAATTGAATACAAGGATCAGCATAGTGGTTCTCACGCTATGGCGTGGGCTGCTATAACTACATCTGTATTCAAGGTTTCCTACGACCTCCAAACAAAGACGTGGCATTGCAGTTCCACGCTTTGTGTTTTTATTATGTCTGCTTGAGGAATTGTGAGTAGAATAACATTACCAATCTAAAGAATCACATGAAAAAATTATCTAAAATCATAGTTATCATTGCTTTTTTAGGATTATGCTCTTGCGTACCATCTAATGAAGAAAAAGCCCAACAAATGGCGGCTGAATACCTTAAAGGAGAGTTATATCATTTTGATAGTTATGAACCAATACAAATAAAAATAGATAGTTCTTTTGTCTCTCTAACATCTGATAAGGAAGCCATTTCGCTAACACAGGAGATTATACATCTATGCCAATCGTTACAAGAATATGCGCAAAATATTGAAATGGCTGAAAGTTCTATGGATATTTGGACTCCTGATGCATATTCTCTCTATTCACATGGAGAATATATGCGAGCGAAAAATGAACGAGACAAAAACCAACGGTTATTAAATAAAACGTTTGATCGAATCCAAACTTTGATTGAAAAAATAAAAGCTCGTCAATCAGATATAAAGGAAGGCGATTTTAAAGGTTGGAAAGTGTATCATAAATTTAAGAGTTTGAATGGTGAAGGTTCAATGGCATTATTTGGAGAATTCATATTCTTTTGTGATAAAGATTTTAATTTGGAATTCGCTTATTCAAAAGAAGATATGGATGCTATATCAAAAGTTATCGAGGCTGTTTTGTCTTCTGATAATCTTCATGAATTTGGCGAACAATTACAAGAAAGTTATTTATAGTTTGTAGATATGGTAATAAAAAAACAACCCATTATTTCATGGTTGCTCAAAAAGGATGCCAGTGATTTTATAGGGAAAATAGGAATTGCAGAAGTTCAAAATTGCCTACATTCCAAGTATTTAAATGATGGCATTAGATTTTTGATAAATGTACAAAGATCTGAACCAAATTGGGGGCTTCCCGAACTTGTCATGCCATCTTTTGAAGAGGTGATGAAAAAGAGCGCAAAATCATTCTATAATATTGATCACCAACTTTTCCAAGAATTTTATAAGGAGAATGAGTGTGGAATTTTGATTTCTCAGCATTGGGGAACTATTGTGTATAGTTTTGGTGAAGATGTGTTATATGTGTGGTTGTTTATTACCCACAAAGATGGCAGCAAATTATATCTGTACTTTTATATCAAGTCAACAGAAAATAATACTCGACAAATATATACGTGGCCAACGCTAATTAGTGATGATGAGTTGTTTTGTGGCAATATTGTGGATCGTCAGCATATCTACGAATATCTTACTAATTTCTTGATCAGTTATTTGGCAGTGAAGAAATATGTTGAAGTTGAGACCGTAGAGATTCCAATAGGAACTGTTACGATACTTGATGATACGGTTCTTCCATACAAAACTAAAGAGAAAATTCGGAATGATTCAGGACAAGAAGTGATTGTAATGGATTCTCGCTGGTTCCGTAAGATTATTAACGACAATGACATATTTGTTCGTGGTTTTTTCCGGCTTCAAAACAAAAAGAATGTTGATGGAGAATGGTACAAAGAACTTATTTTTGTTAATCCTTTTGTACGCCATGGTTATCATAGGAATGCTAAGATTGAAGAAAACATATAACAATTAAAAAATTATATTTATGCAAAAAATTATATTTTTACTATGTGCGACATTTTGCACATTTAGTTCATCCGCTCAAAATGAATTTTCTACAAAAAACAATATTGATTCAATATCCTCATATATTGCGAAATTGATAGAGGATATAGATGTGAGACTTTACAAAAATGAGTTAAATGACCGTTATAGATTTTATCCAACAGAGAACATTTATAACTTTCTCAAATTGGATATACGAACTGGTCGAATAGACCAAGTTCAGTGGTCATTGGATATTAGTAAAGAAGGAAGTCTTTCCATTAATAGTGATGATCTTTCTTGGGGACGCGGTAGTTTATTTGAACTATATCCAACTAAAAATATGTATCAGTTTCTATTGTTGGATAAATCTGATGGTAGGGCATGGCATGTTCAATGGGGATTTAAAGATAAGGAAAGATGGATCCGAAGAATTTATTAAAAATATATTAAGAAATACGTATGACATGAAATCAGCCGTCCGGGGGTTGGCCGGGCGGCTGATTCAGTTATAAAGGTGGAATAAAGGGGGGCGTTATTTTATGTTCTCATAATCGCGGAGAGCCTGCTCGAAGCGTTGGTTGACATCTTCCATGCTGTAGAGCCCGTCGGCGTTTTTCTGCAGTCCTGAAAGTGTCAGCGGATAGATCATCGGAGGATTGTCAAGATCGAGCAGTTCCATGTTTCTAAGCTGATCGACGCTCTGATAAACTATGTTGATGTCGGCATATTCCTTTCCGTCAGGGCCTACGAATTTTTCGATGACGATTTTTGAGCCTATGGGAGTCTTCTTCTCTATGGCGTTGGGCAGTTCATAGTTCTCGACTCCGAGGGCTGTGGCTACGGAAGAAAGATTGCTGTCATGACCTACAAGGAAGGTGAATTTGCGGGCCGGCGAGCGCAGTTCGTCGTAGATATACTGGATGAGCGGATGGGCCACGTTTGACGCCACGATCGGCGCCGTGAACAGTACGTCCTGATATGTGTCCTTGACATGCGCTATCTTTTCCCAGTCCTTGCGTGTCAGCTTGTGACCGAAGGCAGCTTTGACGGTGTCGGGCTGTTCGTAGTATTGAAGAATAAGGGCGTCGCTCGCCGAGTTCAGTTCCTTCAGGGCCGAGCCGCTCTTGAGGCGCGGTTCCTGATAGAGCTCCCAGAGAAGTTCAGTGTCATAATTCTTCAGAGCGTCAAGTTTCGGATTTTTTGTCTTGGCCATCGGCGATTCATCGACGTCGAGAATATCGGTTATGACCGCGTAGTCAGGCGCGATAGCCTCGTTTATTCCACGGATGCCTTTCTTTCCGCCCATCGCTTTTATCTGTTCCATGGCGGTGGCTATGAATTCAGGCGAAACCTTGGTCAGCTGCGGATTGAACAGCGGGTCCATCTTGCTCGGCATATATCGGTGGTTGACCGTTATCCCGCCTACGGGCATGAATCCTGACGTGAAATAACGGGCCGTGGCTATGCAGCGCTGCATCGAGTTGGCTATGACATTCACGTCGTCGGCATCCGGAGTGTGGTTCACGGGGAATAGACCGGCATCTTCGGCCCATTTGCGGAAATACTGTCCCATCTGGGTCTCGAGAACTCCTCCGCGGAGTGTCAGCTCGCTTTTGGGAGCGGTCCATTTGGTCCATTCGTGAGGTGTCATCTGGCCGAGATCGCTCTTGCTGTCACTCAGCGGAGAACGGATGTTGTGGCGGCTGAGCACGACCGCTTCCTTGAGTTTATACTTGTCTTTGAATTCCTGTGAACGTTGTTTCTGTCCGAAACATGTCTGCGGCAGAAAGAAAGCGAGGATCAGCGCTCCTGCTACTAAAATGCGTTTCATGTTGTTGTGGGTTATGTTTAAGGTGAAATATAAGATGAATGTCAATGAAAGTCGAAACGGATGCCGTTCTATTCTTTAACATTGATGCCGTTTTGATTGTTTCGTCAGATTGGAGAATCTGTTGGTCTGTAGTTCCTCAAATGGCACGGATATCTTATATGTCACCTCAACCCACCTACTGTTCGGCCCGATATGTCGGGGCATTCTTCGGCGCCGTCCCTTTTATCACGTTGTGGTAATAGGAGTAGGTCATCGGCGTGCCGGAACCTTTGACTGTGTCGATAAGACGTGCGATCACCAGCACGTGCGTGCCGCAATCGACATAATTCTCCGCTTCCAGAATCAGACGTCCTGAAAAGCTGCCGTTGACACACGGAACATAGTCGATCACCGAGAAACCGAAACCCTCATATTTGTCAGTGTCGCGGCTGCTGTAGAACCCGAACCGGCCGATTATCGCGGGGTCCGATTCCTCCGACAGGATTGAAACCGAAAAACGTTTGTTCTCTTTTATCGCCTCGAGGGTGAAATTGTTTTTATTCAAAGAGACTGTCAGAACCGGATTCTGGCTCGTCACCTGAAAACAAGTGTTGACTGTACATCCTACCGGACGTCCATCCTTGAACGCACCTATGACATAAAGCCCGTAGCTCAGGTCATATAAAACTGAAAGATCCATATCGATAGTTTTTAGAATTGAAATATATTTAGAGGTTGTTTAATAACAAATGTGAAGCCGGAGTGGATGGATTTTTGAGCTAACCTGTTCATAATCTGAAGGAGCAGTGCTGTGGCACTGTGACTGAAGATTAGGGACAGGGGAGCCAAAAAGGCATCCATGCGACTTATAGTAACACAATTTTTCTTTTTTATACATTTAAATTTCGGTTTTGCGGTTGTTTAAAATGCTTCTTCGCATCCATTCTCCCGGGCGTCTTTCGTACTGAATTTCAGTCATAATGCTACAGCATTACTCCTTCAATTCATTCCGAAATCCACCTCCGGAGAATGGACTCCAGCTTTCACATTTGTTTTTAAACAACCTCTTATATAACGCTTGGCATTGCCGGATATTTTGTCAGCTACCTCGCGAAAATGAGGTAAAAAAGTTGAAACGCCGGTTGAATTACTTAATTTATTGAAAAAACTTCTGCAATGAAGCCATAATTTCGGGGATTATACTTAAATTTGTAAACATTCTAGTTTTACCGAAACATCCATCAATCAAATTCTAATATCAGATTTCTATGAAACTAAAGAAGTTTTTTGCTATGGCTTTTGCCGCGTCGCTTATGCTCGGCGGCAACATGGCCTCGGCGCAGTCTCTTTCACCATCGACGAAATGGCATTGGGACAAGGGCACAATTGTCATAGACAGCCCTGAACGTCCTGCCGGACAGGAAACCGCTCTCGGTCTGACTGTACCCAAAATGAAAGCCGTGCGCGTGGCTTTCGTGGGTCTTGGCATGCGCGGTCCCGGTGCCGTTGAACGTTTCAGCCACATTCCCGGAGTGGAAGTGGTCGCTTTGTGTGATTATGAACCTGAACGTGCTGAAAGATGCCAGCAGATTCTCCGCAAGGCCGGACTGAAGCCTGCCGATGTTTATTCCGGACCTGACGGTTACAAGGAAGTCTGCGCGCGTCCCGACGTGGACCTCGTTTATGTCGCTACTGACTGGGACCATCATTTCCCCGTGGCTAAAACAGCCCTTGAAAGCGGTAAGAACACCGCTATCGAAGTTCCCTCGGCCATGAACCTCGAGCAGTGCTGGGAACTCATCAACCTTTCTGAAAAGAACCGCAAACACTGCATGATTCTCGAGAACTGCTGCTATGACTGGTTCGAGCTTCGCGCTCTCAACATGGCCCAGCAGGGTGTGTTCGGTGAAGTGCTCCGCGCTCAGGGCGCCTACATCCACAATCTCGACGATTTCTGGGGTGCCTACTGGTCGAATCCCGAAAATGACCCCGACAAGCTCGGCTGGAGAATGAAATACAACAAGGAGAACCGCGGCGATGTATATGCCACTCATGGCCTTGGCCCGGTTGCACAGGTGATGGACATTCACCGCGGCGACCGTTTCACCACTCTCACTGCAATGGATACCAAATCCGTTCACGGCAAGGAATATGTGGAGAAGAAGACCGGCAAGAAGTGTGACGATTACCGCAACGGCGACCACACAACAACTCTTATGCGCACCGCCAACGGTAAAGTTGTCGAGATCCAGCACAACGTGATGAATCCCCAGCCTTACAACCGTCTCTATCAGCTCACCGGAACCAAAGGCTTCGCAAACAAGTATCCCGTTGAAGGTTTCGCCATCGATGCCGCCCAGCTCAAGGCTACCGGCAACACTCCCAAAGTGGATGACCTCAGCTCCCACGGCTTCATGCCTGCCGCCGAGAAGAAAGCTCTCGAGGAAAAATACGAACACCCCATCATCAAGAAATATGGCGCTATGGCCCAGAAAGTAGGCGGTCACGGCGGTATGGACTTCTTCATGGATGCCCGCATGGTCTATTGCCTCCAGAACGGTCTTCCTCTTGACATGGATGTATATGACCTCGCTGAATGGTGCTCGCTTGCCGAACTCGGTTCGCTCTCGATGGACAACAACAGCGCCGCTGTCGCTTTCCCCGACTTCACCCGCGGTCACTGGAACGATGTGAAGGGCTACAAGCACGCTTACGCTCCCGCTGCCGAGGAAAAAGCAGCTGAAGAGGCTGCCGACGCTTTCACTGCTGCACAGAAAGAAGCTGTAGCTCAGAATGATCTCTGGAAACTCTATGACGAGATGAAAGCCAAAGGTGACGCCAAGTCAAAGAAAAAATATGAGAAAGCAGCCGCAAAGGTGCAGAAACTCATGGACAAATCAATAGCTGAATAATTTTGACCAATCTCTTTAAAGCGCGGGCGATTCCGAATCTATCGGAATCGCCCGTCTGATTTTCTTGCGTTTTGTTGACAGTTCAATGTATGGGGAATATTCTGATGAGAGTAGGGAAAAAGCCTTTTTTGTTTTCGCCGAGGATGGCGAGAATCAGTTTCTTGCGGATGAAATAGGGAATCCACTTGTATTTCCGGCGCAGACGTTTGTATTCAGGCGTGGCATGCAGCTGCCATGATCCGCTGAAATAGTGGATGGTATAAGTGTCTTTAGTACGCGTATAACCGAAAATTTCGTTCTTCTTAGGACAGAAATAGCGGCGGGGATAAACGGTGATGAGACCCGGGAATTTTTGGATGGAATCGTCAAGACGCATCCCTCGCTCGATCATGTAATCGGTCAGCGAGACAACGATCGCTGTCTTATCTTTTGATCCGTCAGGTTGAATATATCGGCGTGTTTCGTAGGTCTTGAGCTTGTCAGTAATGAATTTGGCTCCTTTTTCGGCTCCAAGTATTCCCGAGCCGATGTGCTTTTTGCTTTCAAATCCGATGAATGCAGTCTGGTCAAGAAGATCGTCGAAGGGCTTGAACAATTCAACATCTGTGTCAAGGTAGATTCCTCCCTCTTTACTTAGAGCCACGAGACGCACCACATCTGACGTAAGCCCGTATTTCCCGTCATCGTACGTCTCGCGGGAATACTGACAGCAATCTACATCAAAATTATCTTCGTTCCACTCCTTGATTTCATAGTCGGGACAATATTTTTTCCACGATTCGATATTAAGGCGATCTTTTTCGGGAATCGGTTTTTTCCCGAGCCAGCAATAATGTATTATTTTCGGTATCATGTTGCAAATGTAGTAAAAAAAACGAATAAATTCTATTCTATTTCCGACAGTTCAAGCCAGCGGAGTTCTTTTTCGTCGAGTTCTGCCGTCAGTTCGTCATAGCGTCGGCTGAGTTCGGCCACGTTGTCAAGCGTCTTTCCTGAAGCAAACAGTTCGTCAAGCGATTTTTTCTCCGCGGTCAGAGAGTCAATGTCGGCGGTCAGCTGCTCCAGTTCCTTGCGTTCCTTGAATGTGAGTTTGCGTGGCTTTTCCTGACGCGGTTTCGATTTCGTGTCGCTCTTCTTTTCATCGCGGTTTTCCGCCTCGAGTTTCCGGCGTTCGTCGGCCCATTGGCGATATTCGCTATAGTTGCCCGGGAAGTCTTTGATATTGCCGTTGCCTTCCATCACGAACAGATGATCCACAATGTTGTCGAGGAAGAAACGGTCATGGGAAATCACGATGAGACATCCCGAGAATTTTTCGAGATAATCCTCGAGAATGCCGAGAGTGACTATGTCGAGATCGTTTGTCGGCTCGTCGAGAATAAGGAAATTGGGTCGCCGCATCAGCGTTACAGCCAGATGCAGACGTGCCTTTTCTCCTCCGGAAAGGGTGTGGATATATTTCTGCTGGTCTGCGGGCGAGAAGAGGAAGTGGGTCAGAAACTGCATCGGCGTGTAGCGGTGCTTGTCATCGATGACGATATAGTCCGCAATTTCCGACACTGCGTCGATGACCTTCTTGTTGTCGTCAAATGAAATGCCCTGCTGGCTGTAATAGCCGAATCTGACGGTCTCGCCCACGTTCCATTCGCCCGAATCAGTAGGCTCCACGCCCTGAAGCATCTTGATGAAGGTCGATTTGCCGACGCCGTTAGCCCCGATTATGCCGAGCCGTTCGCGTCGGGCGAACGTATAGGTGAAGCCGTCAAGAATGACTTTGTCCCCGAACCGCTTGTTGACGTTTTTCGCCTCGAATATCTTAGAGCCGATGTAGCTCGACTTTATATGGCCTATGGCTATGTTGTCCTCTCTGAGATTCACTTTGGAGCGTTCCTTCAGATCGTAGAATGCATCTATCCTGTAGCGGGCCTTGCCTGCGCGTGCCTGCGGCTGGCGACGCATCCACTCCTGTTCCTTGCGCAGGGTGTTCTTGACTTTGGCGAGTTCGGCCGACATGGCTTCTATTCTTTCGGCGCGCCGACGCAGATAGCAGTCGTAGTTGCCATCATAGCTGAACGTCTGCTGACGGTCGATTTCTATTATCTTGTTGCAGACACGGTCGAGGAAATAACGGTCGTGGGTGACCATCAGCAGCGTGACGTTCTGGCGCGTAAGGTAATTCTCAAGCCATTCGATTATGTCGATGTCAAGATGGTTGGTCGGCTCGTCGAGGATTATCATGTCGGGATTCTCCAGCAGGATTCTCGCAAGAGCCACGCGTTTCTGCTGGCCACCCGAGAGGGTGCCCATGCGGGCGTTCATGTCAGTGATGTGAAAACGAGTAAGCAGCTGACGGAGTCTCTCGTCGTAGTTCCAGGCTCCGGCCGCCTCCATTTTCTGCATGCTTTTTTCTATGCGGCTCTGGTCGCCCTCGAGAAGAGCTTTCTCATATTCCGCCACGATTATGGCCGAGGGCGTATCAGGCACCATACATGCGTCGAGAACCGTCATCTCCGGATCGAAAGCGGGCGTCTGGTCAAGATAGCCCACGCGCAAATCGGAGCGGAAAGTCACAGTTCCGCTGTCGGGGCTTTCGAGGCCGGCTATTATGCGCAGAAGGGTGGTTTTTCCTGTCCCGTTTTTTGCGATGAGCCCGATTTTGTCACCTTGATTTATACCGAATGTGACATCGCCGAAGAGCAGGCGGTCACCATAGCTTTTTGTCAGATTCTCGATTTGAAGATAGCTTATCATAATGTTGAGGTGTTTATCGTGAGAGTGAGAAATTGAATGACATTCCGAATGCCGTGTTTGTCGTCGGGTAGGCCGCCGATGAAACAAGCGGGGTGTTGACCTGATGTTCGAAATAGAGGCCTACGGTCATGCGGCGTGACAGTATATAGTTTGCGGCGATGTTGAGGGTCAGCGTGCGTGTGCCCGAAGTCGCCTGAGTGAAGGAGTTTTCTATTCGTCTGATCAATGCCGCGGTCTCGGAGTAGGAGAAATCGGCGTTGACCGTCAGGTCATTGCTGATGCCTTTCTGCGCTCCCCTGAGTTTGAGCACCGAATTGAACCCTACAATCTTATAGCCCAAACCGGCCGAAAGTCCTTTCTGTCGCGCTTCCATTATCTGTCCGGCCGAAGTGTTGAGGGTCAGAGTGCGGGCGTCGCGGTATTCGGCGTTGATGGTCATGTTGTTGCGCAGTGTGGCCGACACTCCGATCAGTGGCGCGAAACGTTCCGTAATGGCCACTGACGAAATGTTGTAGGGCGACGATGGAACGGGGTTTCCGGTCAGTTCGTCGGGAATGAATCCGAGATCGGAATCGGAGGCGGCCATCCAGTTGAGATAGGAGGTGTAGGAACCCACGGAGTATGTGCACTGGTAGGCGTGTGTCAGCACCAGAGCTTTCAGCTTCGAGGATATGGCGCCTATGTTTATCAGTCCGTCGTAGGTTATTCTCCAGTTGGGAAGTATTTCCGCCAGCGACGGGAACGGATCGAGATACTGTTTCGAGGCGTCCGTGCCCGAATAGGCAGCGAGAAATGCCGGTATCAGTATGTCGGAGCCTGTCGGGCTCACTCCGCCAACTTTTGTGCTGAACCGTTCGCCTGCGTTCGGATTCCCTTCCATGAATCCTTTGGTGGGGTAGTGGACGCCTTCATAGCGTGACTCGACGCGTTGCGCGATGACAGGGATATTCTCCAGGAATCTGTCGAATGTCGCGCTGCTGTAGCCGTTCTTTGCCGAAGACCCCTTCAGCGCGGTGGCAATGGCGCAATGGGTTTTCGTGTAGCTTCCGGTAAAGGAGACGGGCATGTCGTCATACATGAACTGCACCTGACGGTTGCGGTTGTCCGTGCGGTTGCCCGTCAGCTGAATCTTAAGTCCGCGAATCGGTTCCAGAACAATTTCGAGATTGAATTCCCGGGTATGGGAATATATGGCTGGTGAGGTCTGGCCGTCGGGGTCTGTCAGAAGCCATCCGCGCCTTTTGGCTTTCTCTATGTAGCTTTCGTCGGTGAAACCGAATGCAAAGTCAAGTCCCGGCGCCAGAGGTCCGGCACTGTTGGTCTGTCCGAAGGCATTCCCTATGTCGGGCAGGAACAGAGGGAGCGACATCGAGTTGGTCCTGCGCCATCTGACGGCTACCGCGCGCGGCGACATGAGAAATCTCGCCAGGTATTCGCCGGCCTCTTCGCGGAAGCTCTTGTGTTCCTGCAGGATTTCCGTGACGGTGAAAGAGATGTTCGCAGAGTCGCGGTCGAGTATCTCGATCCGGTTTGCGTCAAGAACGCGCGACTTGATGCGGTAGGGTTCGCCCGTCAGCGCGTTTTTCCCCGTTATTCTGACTTTTTTGTTGCGGAGATTATGGCGGATTACGGTCGATGTGTCAGGACTCAGAGTGTAGGTGCGCTCAAACCGTCTCGCCTTGGGTGCCGTCGTTTTATCTTTCCGGTTCCTGTTACGTCCGTTGTCGTTGGAAGTGCGGCGGTTGGCGAAGCGGGTGTTGACACGTTTTAGATACGGATTCTTGTTGTAGAGTCCTTCGAGGTTTATGCGGCCGTCAACATTCCATGTAGCTTGGTTGGAAATTGAATTGCCGGTGTTGACGTTATCTATGGTTGCTCCGCGGTCCCAGCGGTAGGTGGCGTTATAGGATGCGTTGGCGGTCAGGAAGTCAAGAACAGGAATGCGGCTGAAAGGAGCGCGGTAGGAGCCGGTGAAGGTCTGGTTGTAGGCCCACGGAGTGCCGAGATGCAGAATGCTTTGCCAGACAGTGTCGCGCCATTCGCGATATTTGTCAGGGAACAGTTTCCTGTTCACGGCCCCCATAGGTTCCTCGATGCGTGCCTGTGTGTTGGAGTTGAACGTGAGCTGCAGGCTCTGCGTGATGTTCCATGTCAGCGCGAGTTGTCTGTCCCAGATGAAATTTTTGCTTACCGAGACCGGAAGCTGGAAATCCGTGTCCGTCTCGCTTCTTATCTGCTGCTCGAAATAGAACCGGTTTACAGTTGTCAGGAATGAGATGGAATTAGGGAGCCAGTTGAAGGCCCAGTCGCGGAAGAACTGGAGATTCCGCGATTTGCTTTTTATGAAGCCGAATGGTTTCAGGCCTTTGATATAGGGAGTGTAGCTGTACTGGAGGCTTCCGCGATAATCGTTCTGGTTCTCATATTCCGTAACGGGATCTGACTTGGATGACTTGTTGAAGGAAAAACTGCCGGTGAAGTTGGCGGGATCCCATGGCTTCGGCGTTGCGCTGCGGCGATCGAATTTCAGCCCCGAGATGCTGAAATTCTGTTGCGTCGATTTTTCTACGGCGAATGCTTTTATCGAGTCGGCCTCATGCTTTGACAGGCCTTTGAGTGCGTCTTTGAGCTTGACGTCGGGGTCGAGGGGATTGTATTTCGGAGTGGTGGTCTCGCGGGTCATGGAGTAGAATATCGGCGCCCGGAGTTTTAGTTTTTCAGGCATGAAACGCCCCAGATCGGTCTGAACGGCGAATGTGTAGCGTGAGAAATCATCCATTCGCCTTTCGTTGAGACCCTGATCGACACTTCCGAAACCTGCCGATTCATGGTGGTAGCCGAAGTTCAGAGTTGCTATGTCCGACATTGAAAGCTGTGCGTTGCCCGTGGCTGCCCATCCCCCTTCGCTCTCGAAATCGGTTACTTTGAGTTCGTTGATCCAAACGATTCCGTCTTTGATGGAGTTTGACCTGTTTCTGATGCCGACCATCATAACCCTGACGTCGCTCAGCGACGGGTTTCCCATGACATAGATCGTATTTTCGGGCGATTCGGGATCCGGTCCTTGGAAAATGGTCCCGAATCCAACTCCTTCAACACCTTCGCGCTTCGCCCGGTTACGTTCTTTCTTCATATCGACAAGATTCTGCAGGCGGCAGTTCAGGAAATTGCTTTCCGGCCAGACTTCGGCGCGGTCCGAAGGGCTGTCAGTGTAATGGCCATGCGGTGTCAGAGCGAGAGGAATCTCATATTCGTAATAATTGTTCTTTATGTCGGTTCCCAGACGCACGAAAACCGCAAGGTCTCCGTTGGCCGGAATGTGCGCGTTGTCAATGAGGCTTTCGGCGTGGACCCACATCTGCAGCCGCGCATAGTTCCTCAGATCCTGGGCGGTGTTGCGATATATAGCTCTCGCGTTTCCGCTTTCAAGATCCGACACTTTAAGTGACAGCGACTGTTCGTTCAGCTGCACGATCTGTGACTGTCCCGGATCCGAGATGCGGCTCACTCCGGGAGGAAGCACATAGTTGACCGGTGTCCTTCCGGAATTCTCCTCTATATTGACAACCGAGACATCCAGATTACCCTGAGCGGGGAGATCGCCGCGCTCGCTCAGGCTGAAATCATACGTGCGCCAGTCGCCACGCACCAGCTCCAGTGTGGCGAAGCGAAGATGCGTCGGCTTTTTAAAGCCCGTCATGAACATCCTGACGAAGCGGATGGTCGTGAATCCCGAGATTGCCCCGACTGCTTTCTCGAAGTCGGCCAGGGGAATCTTGAACTGATACCACTCGACGGTCTGTTCTCCCCCGTCGCGCGTAGGTACTACCGATACCTGTTTGTCCGTTATGTGGTTTTTACCCACTTCCAGATCTTCCGGGCGGATGGAGACTCTGTATTGGTAGTAACGTTCATATTCGTTGAGGGTGTTGTCGAGGTTGATGTCCTCCACGTCGGGGTTGGAGCGCGATGACTGATAGAGCGGTTCGCCGGCCTCGTCGGGTGACAGTGAATTGCCTTCGACACCGTTGTAACGCTTGTAGCGTTCGAGGATGCCCAGTCGCTGCTCGTCATAGTCGAGTCCGCGGTAGAAATGATAATTGTCGCCTGCAGGATCGTTGAAAGGCGAGAATCTGTCCGCTTCCATCTTCTGCACGGTCGATGGGGGAAGTTTGCGGCGCAGACTTTCGAGATAATCGCTGTAGGAGCTGAATCCGAACTCGTCGTCGTTTTTCAGACCGTCCAGCCCGACGTCCTGATTGCTGCGCGCTTCCTTGCTGTTGTCGAACGCGTAGGTCAGCGAGTTCTCAGCGCTCACGCGTCCCCACACTGTGGTTTTCGTGTTCTCTGTGCCGCCTGAATAGGGAAGTCCGTTCTCATAGCTTTTCAGACCGTCCTTGAGAATATCTTCAGAAATCTCTCCGAAATTGAAGTACAGGTCGCCACCTTCCAGATTGGGATTCTCCGGATCGAGGAAAGGGTTCAGAAGCCAGAACTGCACGTATTCGATATTGTTCTGTTCGAAATTCGTGTTGTCGAGCCGGCGCATGATTCCGCCCCAGCGCTTCTCGGGCATGGTCAGCGCCCCGTTTTCATCTATGTTAACCGCGTCCAGATTGTAGGGACCCCGTTCCGTCGGATAAAATGAAAGATTCAGCGTCTGGATTGTCGATGACTCTCCGTAGGTCAGCTGACGGTCGGGATAGATTTCGCGGGAGGTTATCTCGCGGATGTAGGGGTTGCTCTGCTGCTTGGCGTCGTTTCTTATGTAGCCCGGAGCGAGTGTGGAGTTTCGCGAGGTGAACATGCGGTCGATATAATACCAGTTCAGCAAAGCTCGGTTTTTGCCGTAGTCCGTGTTGTTGCTCAGGGCCGCTTCCGGAAATAGGGCTGAAGATGAATTGTCGTAGGGGGTGGAAGCGAGAGTCCATCCGTAGGGCGAACGAAGGTCAATTCCCGTCTGTGCCGATTCGAAGTCGTCGATATAAGAGCTTCCACGGTTGCTTCCCGTTTTCTGCTGCTGCGGCAACAGCTGGGCGAACTCGCCCTGAAGTGACAGCCGCGACGGTGCCGTGGCGTTGACGGTCGGGATTTTGTTGAGAAGATTCGTTAGCCACAGGAATTCCTGGTTATAGGCGAAGTTCAGTCCCCAGATGGTGTTGTTGACTGTTTCGTCACCTATATTGACTTTCTCCGTCAGTGCTTTCTCCCCGTAATGAAGCAGAGTCCCTCCGACTGTCAGATTGTCATTGAAACGATAGCTCAGGTCGAGCCCGAGCAAGGTTTTGCGCTGTGTCGAGAACATCGACTGGTTCTCGAGGGTGACGTTGATCGACTGTCCCGAGTCGATGATGCTCTGGTTGATGATGGTGACGATTCCCATCGAATAGTCAACGGTATAGTCTGAATTTTCAGTCAGAGTGACGCCCCCGGCAGTGACCACCACCGATCCCCGGGGGACGTTCATGGCGTCCAGCCGTATCTGCGATCCTCCCGATGCCTGATATTCGCCCGTCAGGATAAACTTGTTTTTGTCGGCAAACTGACGGGCTACAACGAGAGTGGAGTCATAAAGCTCCTTATAGACATATTTTTCAGCGATGGCGGGATTGCCTATCTGCTTTTCCAGATGGCGTCCGAACGGCTCCACGACAGGAAATATGATTTTACCCGTAGCCGACAGGACGGTATATCCTTCGACATAGTCGAAAAAGCCGTCGGAGTTCGATTCCTGGTTCGAGTCGAGACGGTCGAGATTCATGACCTGGAGGAGCGGTTTGTCCGACAGCCCCGGCACCGGAAGATAGTTTATCTTTGTCCCGGTGGTATCCGACAGATACTTGACCTGAAACTTGAACGCCTGTTTCTGGAGCTGATATGCCCCCAGCGAATAGACGTTTTTCATCATCAGTCCCCACGCGGGGAGTGAGGGTGACACCGTGGTTCCCTTAAGCATCTTGACATACAGCGACTGTGACGTCGAGGTGATGTCGCTCGAAAATTCCCCAACCTGATATACCTTGCCGTTATAGGTGTATTCGTATGCGATCCCGACAACGTCGTCGCTATACATCTGGCTCTTGAAAGAGACATATCCTAAGGTAGGGTTGAGAGTATATTCGTTTTCACCCAAAAGCCGCGCGCTCTCGACCTTCTCGAAATCTTTTCCGCCTTCTATCCCGTAAGCCGCCAGCGGAGTGAGAGCCTGGGTGACTTCGTCGATGTTTCGGGCACCCGGGTAGTCGCTTTTGATTGTCTGGAGCAGGTTGTTCGAGGCATTGCTCGGGTTGGGACTGGCACCGTCAGTCACCCAGTGGCTGTTGGCGAGAACCCTGTTTTCACCGAGATCCATAAAAGCGACCACATTGCGGCTCTGGTTGAAATTGCCGGTCTTGTTAGTCACCCAGATCTCGACGCGGGTGATTCTGATTCCCGACCCTACGAAAGGCAGTTTCGAGGCCCAGCTGTCGTAATTGTCACGGAAGAAATGGCCCATGAAAAAATGTCGGTCGCGGTCATACTGGTCAGCGTTTATTTCGAAAGCGGTGGTCTGCACCCCTCTTTTCGTAGAGACTGAGCGCGATTCCGAATTCTGTTGCGAGACAAGAGCTGTAGCCGTCAGCTTGCCGAACTGAAGCTTGCTTTTTATACCGAACAGTGCCGTGGAACCGCGTATCAGCGATGAACCCGTTGTCAGGCTCACGTTTCCTGCCTCGATATTTTTGACAATGTCGTCCTCTCCCCCTTCATATTGAAGCTTGATGTTCTTGGCGTCGAAATCGAAAGTGGCGTCCGTGTTGTAGGTCATGTCAAATTTCATCCGTTCGCCCACGGATGCCTGGATGCTTGCCTGTATTTTCTGGTCGAAATCGAGGAATGTGTGGCGGCGCGATCCGAGCGACAGTGCCGGATTGTCGGTCTTGGTCGATTTTATCCCCATGTCGATCTGCACCGAGCCCTGCGTCCGCAGACGGACTCCGCCCGGGCCGAAAATCTTTTCAAGCGGTCCGAGCGAGAAATTCATGTCGAGAATGTCGAAAGGCTCTTTGCTTTTCGGCGAACTTACAGTCTCGGCGTTCTTCTTCCGGTAGTACTCGGTCAGATAACTGCGTCTCTGCCAGTCGTTATATTGCTGCGGAGAGAGAATGAACGGCGTGGTTATCTCCATGTCGCCAACCCGGGAGCGGACAATGTAACACCCCGTTTCCGGATCATATTCCGTAACCGTCAGTATGTTCGACGGCATTCTCAGGTCGTTGGCGCTGTTGCTTTTCATAAGGTCCTCGTAACTCTTGGGGACGGTGTGTCTGACCGGAGAGCGGAGTTTCAGCAATGAATCCTTCTCTGTTTTTGCAGGGACCGAGGGGGCCGGCGCGTGTATGCGGTCTTTGTTATACTGGGCCAAAGCCGGCAGAAGAAACAGACCGACGGCTATAAACGCAGTCAATGACCACGCCCTTATGCTTTTTCGCTTTCGTCTGCAAGATGTTATGTCGGTCTTCTTATATGCCACTGCGGGGATAGTCGGGATGCACTCAATGCCCGTAGCCTCCCGGAGACGAGGCCCCCTACATCATTGCGAGCGCCTTTTTGATCGCTGATTCGACTTTTATCGTCGGATCGGCATCGAAAATCTTCTTGAGCGCTTTCTGGCTCTGCGGCCGGCTGAAGCCGAGCATGGTGAGCGCGGCGAGGGCTTCGTCGTAGGTTTCCGAGGCTGCGACGGGCTGATTGATTAACGTATCGCCGGTGGGTTTTATTTTGTCGCGAAGGTCAACAATGATTCTTTGTGCCGTCTTTGTGCCGATGCCTTTGACATTTTTCAGTCTCGTATGGTCGCCGGAGATTATAACGCCTTCGAGTTCCGGCGCAGGAATCGACGACAGGATCATGCGTGCTGTATTGGCGCCCACGCCCGAAACCCCTATGAGTTCCCGGAAAAGACTGCGTTCCTGCTCGTTGAGAAAACCGTAGAGCTGATAGGCGTCCTCGCGTATCGATTCATGTATGAGAAGTCTCGCTTCCTGTCGCCCTTCGAGAGCGGTGTATGCTGTCAGGGTAATGTTGGCCAGATAGCCTACGCCGCCGGTGTCGATAACTGCGTAGGCCGGCGTCAGTTCGGCCAACTTACCGCTTAGAAATTCAATCATTTGCTTATTGATGATATTGTTGGATAACCTCTTAATGCAAATTTAGTCATAACATTGCACTTCTGCAAATTTTCACCTCACTCATTGAAACGGAAGCGGATTTCATTCAGCTTCGTTTGCTGTTGGCATCAGTAGCGGCTTTTGGTCCGAATTTTAGCCCGATATATTGATGAAGGCATGCGGATTTTCCGCATGCCTTCATCAATATATTGGGGAAAGATTTTTATCAGAGAGCGGCTTTCATTGCCATGAACGCTTCCGAAATTCCGTCGGCGTTCTTGCCGCCGGCCTGGGCGAATCCGGGCTGACCGCCGCCACCGCCTTTGATGTTCTTGGCTGCCTCGCGGACTATCTGCGATGCGTTCAGTCCGTTGTTCTTGACCAAGTCTTCGGTAATCATCATGGTCAGAAGCGGTTTGCCTCCGACATCGACGGTCGCCGCGAGGAATACCGTGTTCTCGGGCGATGCGGCGCGTATGGCGAACGCAACTCCTTTGACAAGGTCAGGAATTCTGACTCCCGTAAGGCTGGCGACCTTTATTCCGTCTATTTCCTCGGCGTTGGCGAGAAGCTGAGAGGCGATATTGTCTATCCTCTCCTTGAAATATTCATCGACTTCTTTATGAAGGTCGGCGTTTTCGGTGATGGCGCGGCGAAGGGCTGAGACAACGTCGGGCGCGTTGTTGAGCAGACCGGCCATCTCGCGGAGCGTGTCAGTCACTTCATACATCGCGTTCTCTACTTTTTCACCCGTAATAGCCTCGATACGTCTGATTCCCGCCGCGATGCTGCTTTCCGAAACGATTTTGATCATTCCGATGTTGCCGGTGTTATCCACGTGGGTTCCGCCGCAGAGCTCTACCGAATCGCCGTAGCGGATCACGCGCACGTCATCTCCGTACTTTTCTCCGAACAGGGCCATGGCGCCCATGGCGCGGGCCTCGGCTATAGGCACGTGACGCTGCTCGTCGCGGCTGATCGCCTCGCGGACAAGTGCGTTGGCGCGGCGTTCGACCTCGCGGATCTCCTCCTGGGTCATTTTCTGGAAATGCGAGAAGTCGAAGCGAAGGATTTCCGGCGATACGAACGAACCTTTCTGCTCCACGTGTGTGCCGAGCACTTCGCGCAGGGCGTGGTGGAGAAGGTGTGTCGCCGTGTGGTTACATGAGGTCGCCTTGCGGGCTTTCTCGTCGATTTTTGCCGTGAAGGTGGCGGTGGGATCGGACGGAAGTTTCTTGGTCAGATGCACGCCCATGCCGTTTTCACGTTTTGTGTCGTAGATTTCTATGGTTTCGCCGTCGGCGGAGGTCAGAGTGCCTCGGTCGCCGACCTGTCCTCCCATTTCGGCATAGAACGGGGTCTGGGCGAGGACAATCTGATAGAATTCGCCTTTTTTCTGTTTAACTTTGCGGTAGCGCAATATGGCGGTCTCGCATGAAGTGTTGTCATATCCCACGAATTCAGGATCGCCCTCGTTGACAACGGTCCAGTCGCCGGTCTCGGTTGCTGCGGCGTTGCGGGCTCTCTCTTTCTGGGCCTGCATCTCTTTGTCGAATCCGGCCTGATCCAGAGTCATGCCCTTTTCCTTGAGGATAAGTTCAGTCAGGTCGAGGGGGAATCCGTAGGTATCATAGAGAATGAACGCCTCTTTGCCCGAAATCTCTTTCTTGCCGGCAGTTTGGGCGGCGGCAATGGCGTTGTCGAGCATTCTGATTCCGTTTTCGAGAGTGCGCAGGAACGAATCCTCTTCTTCCTTGATGACGCGGATGATGAGTTCGCGCTGTGCGGGAAGTTCCGGATAGGCCTCGCCCATCGATTCGATCAGGGTGTCTATCAGGCGATACATGAATGCCTGTTTCTGGTCGAGGAACGTATAGGCATATCGGACAGCGCGGCGCAGGATGCGGCGGATGACGTAGCCCGCTTTGGCGTTGGAGGGGAGCTGGGAGTCGGCGATGGAGAAGGCTATCGTGCGGACATGGTCGGCGATCACGCGCATTGCGACATCCGTATGGCTCTCTTCGCCGTAACGTTTTCCTGACAGTTCTCCGATTTTATTGATGAGGGGAGTGAACACGTCCGTGTCGTAGTTCGAGCGCTTGCCCTGAAGCGCCATGCAAAGACGCTCGAATCCCATTCCGGTATCGATGACTTTGGCCGGCAGCGGTTCGAGCGAACCGTCGGCCTTGCGGTTATACTGCATGAACACGAGATTCCAGATCTCGATTACCTGCGGATGGTCCTTGTTGACGAGTTCGGCGCCGGGAACAGCTTTACGTTCCTCTTCCGGACGCAGGTCTATGTGAATTTCCGAGCAGGGGCCGCAGGGACCCGTGTCGCCCATTTCCCAGAAGTTGTCATGCTTGTTGCCGTTGATGATATGGCTTTTGGAAAGGTGTTTTTCCCAGATTTCTGCCGCTTCGTCGTCGCGGCTGAGCCCTTCGTCGGGAGCGCCCTCGAAAACAGTGGCGTAAAGATTATCGGGATTGAGCTTGAGGACATCCACGAGATATTCCCACGCCCAGTCTATGGCTTCTTTTTTGAAATAATCCCCGAACGACCAGTTGCCGAGCATCTCGAACATCGTGTGGTGGTACGTGTCCATTCCGACTTCTTCAAGGTCGTTGTGCTTTCCGCTGACACGCAGGCATTTCTGCGAATCCGCCACCCTGCGGCTTTTCGCCTGCGCGTTGCCCAGAATAATGTCCTTGAACTGGTTCATTCCGGCATTGGTGAACATGAGGGTGGGATCATCCTTTATGACCATAGGTGCCGACGGCACTATCTTATGGCCTTTTTCGCGGAAAAAGTCTTTGAAAGACTCGCGTATCTCTTTAGCTGTAAGCATTTTAGTTTATTGGTGTTTTGTTTGATGGTTCGCCCGCGGGGGCAAATGCAAAATTTTTGTGCAAAATTACGCCAAAATCATTAAATTTGCAAATGAATAATAGATACCACTATGGCTTATGGACGACGCCGTTAAGTGTCGGTGACAAAGCCCGCAAAACACAGATTGCTTATGCAAGACCTTGACAAAAAATATTACAGGATTTCGGAGGTGGCGGCCATCCTGAATATCCCCGCATCCACCCTGCGGTTCTGGGAGTCGAAGTTCACGGTGGTCAAACCCCGGCGAAACAATCACGGCACACGCTTCTACACGCCTTCCGACATCGACAAGATCGCCCAGATCCATTATCTTGTCAAGGAACGGGGCCTTAAGCTCGAGGCCGCCCAGCAGCAGCTGCGCGTAAATCCCGAAGGTATCGAACAGCGCCACAAGACATTGGACCGACTCAAGGAAATGCGGGCGCGGGTCATGGAGATGCTTGATGCGCTCCACTCTCTGCGCTGAGGCGCGTGCCCTCGTTCCGGGGTTGCCAGTCCCGCGTTTTTTCGTTAACTTTGCAGTCTATGGAAGTAGTTTACGAAGACAATCATATTATAATAGTCAATAAGCATCCCGGAGAGATAGTGCAGGGCGACAAAACCGGCGACGAGCCGCTTGTCGATACTGTCAGGCGCTATCTGAAGGAGAAATACGATAAACCCGGAAATGTGTTCTGCGGGGTAGTCCACCGCCTTGACAGGCCCGTGTGGGGTCTCGTCGTCTATGCAAAGACCTCCAAGGCGCTTGCCCGCATGAACGAGATGTTCCGAAAGGGTGAGGTGAAGAAGACCTATCGCGCCATAACGCGCAACATGCCCCCGCGGCCTGAGGACCGTCTGGTCCATTATATCACCTCGACTGAGCGAAATAACAAGAGTCACGCCTCGGCAACCCCGCGTCCCGGAGCTAAAGAAGCCGTCCTCGGCTACAGGCTTATCGCCTCCTCTGACCGCTACCATCTTCTTGAGGTCAACCTCGAGACCGGACGCAAGCATCAGATACGTGTCCAGCTCTCGGCTATCGGTTGTCCCATAAAAGGCGATCTGAAATATGGCGACAAACGTTCCAACCCCGACGGCTCCATATCCCTCCAGGCCCACAGTATCGAGTTCGAGCACCCTGTCAGCCACAAACCTGTCTCCGTTACCGCCCCGACACCCGACGACCCGCTCTGGAAAGCTTTTGACAAAATTTTGAATGAAAATAACTGATCTGTATCTTGGAGCAATATCTCGATAATCTCAATGAACAGCAGCGTGACGCAGTGGTATATACCGGCGGCCCGTCTCTTGTGATTGCGGGGGCCGGGTCGGGTAAGACACGCGTCCTGACCTACAAGATAGTCCATCTTCTCAATAGCGGCTATGAGCCCTGGCGCATTCTCGCTCTTACTTTCACTAACAAAGCGGCCCGCGAGATGCGCGAGCGCATTCAGCAGCTTGTAGGCGAAAAGACCGCCTCGAAACTGTGGATGGGGACTTTCCATTCCATTTTCCTGCGCATACTGCGACAGAACGCCGAACGCATCGGTTACAAACCTAATTTCACGATATACGATGCCGCCGACAGCAAATCGCTCGTCAAGTCCGTCATAAAGGACATGGATCTCGACGAGAAGATATATAAGCCATCGACTGTCCTTTCTGCCATCTCTTCGGCGAAGAACGCACTTATCTCTCCCGAGAAATATGCTACGCTCGATGACGTCATGCAGGCCGACCGTCGCGCCCGGCGCCCCATGCTCTACGCTCTCTATCACAATTACCGCGACCGTTGTTTTGCAGCCAGCGCGATGGATTTCGACGACCTGCTGTATTACACCAATGTCCTTTTGCGCGACAATCCCGACGTCCTGCGCCACTATCAGGAATTCTTCCGCTATGTCCTTGTTGACGAGTATCAGGACACCAATTTCGCCCAGCATGTGATTGTCTCGCAGATATGCCGGGAGAGCCACGCCCTCTGTGTTGTGGGCGATGATGCCCAGAGCATATATTCTTTCCGCGGAGCCAACATAGGAAACATCCTCAACCTGAAACGGAGTTATCCCGAACTCGCCACATTCAAGCTCGAACGCAATTACCGTTCCACCCAGAATATAATCAAAGCCGCCAATTCGCTGATTGAGAAAAACGTCCATCAGATCCGGAAAAACGTTTTCTCAAAAAATGATCCCGGCGAAAGAATAGAAGTGATTGAGAGTTACAGCGATTTCGACGAAGCCCGGCTTGTGGCCGACCGCATATCGCTTGTCAAGATGAAGACCCATGACAGTTTTGAGGAATTCGCCATCCTTTACCGCACCAACGCCCAGAGCCGTGTACTCGAGGAATCGCTAAGAAAGCGCAACATTCCCTACCGTATTTACGGAGGGCTGTCCTTCTATCAGCGAAAGGAAGTAAAGGACGCATTGGCCTATTTCCGTCTGGCCGTCAATCCCGCCGATGACGAGGCGCTGCGGCGTATAATTAATTTCCCCTCCCGTGGAATAGGGGAGACGACCCTCAACAAGCTCCTTCGCACCGCTACTGACGCTAAGGTGAGCATCTGGGATGTCATCTGCGATCTCGAAACGTACAATCCCGGAGTCAATTCCGGAACGGCCCGTAAACTTGGCGACTTCAGGTCGCTTATCGCCAATTTTGTCAACATGAATGCCGAGGGCGTCGATGCCAACGAACTCGCACGCCGCATAATTGCCGACACGCATCTTCTTTCGATGCTTATGAGCGACCGCACTCCCGAAAACCTCTCGAAACAGGAGAACCTCAATGAACTTCTTTCCGGCGTCAACGAATTCGTATCGACACGCATCGAGGAAGGCAACGAACACATTTCACTCTCCGATTTCATGGGCGAGGTCTCGCTGGCTACGGACCAGGACCTCAAGGACGCCGACGACGGCGAGAGGGAACGCGTCACCCTGATGACCGCTCATGCGGCGAAAGGTCTTGAATTCAACAACATTTTCATCGTTGGCGTCGAGGAAGACCTTTTCCCTTCGGCAATGGCCAACGGGTCTCTTCAGGAGATAGAGGAAGAACGTCGCCTCCTTTATGTGGCGATCACCCGAGCCCGCAATTTCTGCATGATGAGCTATGCCCGTTCGCGCTATCGAAACGGTCAGACATGCACATGCTCTCCTTCGCGCTTCATCCGCGACATAGATCCGGCCTTGTTGCGTCTTCATGCAGGAGCTTCCATAGGAAATTCACGGCGTTCATTCGACAACTTCATTGACTCGTACCATTCTTCTCCCGGGCCGAGGAAAGATCTTACCGCCGGACGCGATCCATCCCGCTGGATTCCGAAAGAAGAGAAGCCCCGCACCCCGGCGAAGTCGATGTCCGGCACTCACTCGCCCTCGGAGCTGACCGAAGGAATGGAGATTGAACATGAACGTTTCGGCCGAGGTGTGATAACCGCCATTGACACCTCGCGGCAGGACGCGCGCATAACAGTGAGATTTTCCGAAACCGACATGCGCACGCTTCTCCTCAAATTCGCCCGTTTCAACATACTCAATTGACAGAATCATGACAGAATCTCAACTTGCCACTCCATATTATATTGTCTATGAAGACAAACTGCGCCGCAATCTCGAGCTGATAACCGACGTGGCGGAGCGGTCGGGTGCTACCATCATAATGGCTTTCAAGGCCAATGCCTTGTGGCGCACCTTCGGCATTTTCCGCGAGTATGGTGTACGTTTCACCGCATCTTCCCTCAACGAGCTGAAACTCGGCAACAGGCATCTTGGCGTTAAGGCCCACTCCTATTGTCCCGCCTATACCGATTCGACAATAGGGGAATTCCTGGCCGGATCCTCGCATATAACCTTCAATTCTCTCTCTCAGGCCGACCGCTTCGCAGACCGTGCCGTTGAAGCCGGCGTTTCTCCCGGCTTGCGAGTCAATCCGCAGTGTTCGGTCATAGAGACCGACATTTACAACCCCGCTCTTCCCGGTTCGCGCTTCGGCGTGACCGCCGACATGCTCGGCGACCGTTTGCCCCCGGGAATCGAAGGGCTCCACTTCCATTCGCTCTGCGAGTCTTCGGCCGAAGATCTCGAATGTGTGTTGGATGCGTTTGAAAAGCAGTTCGGCCGCTATCTTCCCCACGTCAAATGGGTAAATATGGGCGGCGGCCATCTGATGACACGCGACGGCTATGACACGGAGCGCCTCGTTGATATCATACGCCGCTTCCGCCGGCGCTATCCGTGGCTGGAAGTGATTCTCGAGCCGGGAAGCGCTTTCACCTGGCGCACGGGCGATCTTGTCGCCTCCGTGGTCGATGTGGTCGAGAATCAGGGTGTGAGGACCGCCATCATCGACGCCTCCTTTGCCTGCCACATGCCCGACTGTCTTGAAATGCCTTATAAGCCGGCCATCACCGGAGCGCTCGAACCAGGAGCAGGCATCGACTACAGGATGGGTGGCAATTCATGTCTTAGCGGCGATTATGTCGGTGACTGGAGCTTTCCCGAGCCGCTGAAACCGGGACAGCGCCTCAGATTCGAGGATATGAACCACTATACGACAGTGAAGACCAATATGTTCAACGGAATCAGCCATCCCGACATCGTTTACTGCGACTCCCGAGGCGAATGTTCGCTGCTGCGCCGCTTCACGTTTGAGGATTATGAATCAAGAATGAGTTAAAACAACCTCCAGAGATGCCCAGATTTTCAGTTATAGTCCCGGTGTATAACCGTGTGGATGAGATCAACGACCTTCTTGAGAGCCTGTCGGCCCAGACATGCCGTGATTTTGAAGTGATCATTGTCGAGGACGGATCTACCGAGCCTTGCGGCGACCTTGTCAGAAGTTTCGCCGGAAAGGTGGACGTGCGTTATTTCTACAAGCCCAACGAGGGCCGTTCCATAGCCCGTAATTACGGAATAGACCGTTCCTCGGGAGATTATCTCGTGTTTTTTGACAGCGACTGCGTCATTCCCCGCGATTATTTCGCCATTCTGTCCGCCGAACTTGACCGTCAGCCTCTCGACTGCTTTGGCGGTCCCGATGCGGCACACGAATCCTTCACTCCGGTCCAGAAGGCAATATCTTTCGCCATGACTTCATTCCTGACCACCGGCGGCATACGCGGAGGAAAGGTCCAGATGGAGAAATTCGTGCCCCGTTCATTCAACATGGGCTACAGCCGCAAGGTCTATGACACTGTCGGCGGGTTCCGCGAAATGTTCTCGGAAGACATCGACATGTCAACGCGCATACGTCAGGCCGGATTCTCGATCGGCCTGATACATCCCGCTCATGTATTCCACAAGCGGCGCGTCGATTTCGCCCGCTTCTGGCGTCAGGTATATGTGTTCGGGATGTCGCGCATAACCCTGAAACTCCTCTATCCCGATTCCCTGAAACTTGTTCACACCCTTCCGGCCCTCGCGGTAATTATCGGAGTCCTCCTCGTGCTTCTCGGAATATTCGTCACTCCCTGGTTCCTGCTCCCGATAGGGATTTATCTGCTCGCAATTTTTCTGTCGGCATGGATCGCAACGCGCTCGCTCGGCATCGCATTGCGGGCCGTTCCCGCCTCCGTTGTCCAGATATGCGGCTACGGTTGCGGCTTCATCAAGGCTTTCTTCACCAAGATAATTCTCCGTCGCGGACGAAACATCGAGGAAGAGATAAAAATCAGGAAGGGCAAGTGATGGGCCGCGCTGAAAACATTACGCGCCGCATTGCCGATCTGAGCGATGACGAGCGCCCTCGTGAAAAAGCTCTGGCCAACGGCATCCGTTCTCTGTCCGACGCCGAACTGCTGGCACTCCTTATCGGAGGCGGTGTCCCGGGAAAGTCGGCCATTGATCTTGCCAGGGAGATTCTTGACTCCTGCAACAATTCCATCAATAATCTCGCGCGGCTTTCTATACAGGCCATCAGCCGCCGGTTCGTGGGTATAGGTCCCGCAAAGGCCACCACCATAGCTGCCGCGATAGAGCTCGGTTCGCGCCGCAAGTCGGGACATGAGAAAATTTCCTCCGTCCGGTCCTCGGCCGATGTCTATGAATACATGCGCCCGAAACTCGAGAATCTTCCCCACGAAGAGTTCTGGTGCCTGTTCCTACGCCGGAACAACAGTGTCATCTGTGCCGAGCTGATAAGCTCCGGCGGAAGTGCCGCGACCTATGTCGAGCCTAAGATGATTGTGAAAAAAGCTCTTGACAATATGGCCGCCTCCGTAATTCTCGTCCATAATCATCCTTCGGGAAATCTCAAACCTTCCGCCCAGGATGATGCGCTGACAAAAAAAATCCAGCAGGCGTGTGCGCTGCTGGATATATTTGTGCCGGATCATCTGATAATCACGGCTGCCGGATTTTATTCCTATGCCGACGAAAGCCGTCTCTGATCGGCTTACGCGTTTTCCCTCGCGATGAGGTTGGCGCGTTTTACAGCGATGGTGATGTGAGGGCAGATATGGTCAGCCCCAATCAGCTTGTCTATGCCTGCGTGGTCCAGCACTGCCTGTACCTCCGGCTTAACCCCCGAAAGCACAACGTGGATTCCCTCTGCGAGAGATGACTTGATGAGTATCTCCAGATTGTGTACGCCCGTAGCGTCGATGAACGGGACTTTGCGCATGCGGATGATTCTGACAATCGGTTTCGAACCCAGCGTGGTCCTCATCAGTTCGTCGAATTTCGTGGCCACTCCGAAGAAGAACGGACCGTCGATCTCATATACTTCCACTCCCTGAGCGACGTCAAGAACCTCATGGCGCGTTGACTCAGAGCCTTCGGCTACGTCAAGCTGCTCGCCATAGACACGTATCTGGGTGTTTTCCGTGACACGGCGCAGGAAAAGTATGATTGCAAGAAGCAGACCGATCTCTATCGCTATTGTCAGGTCGAAGATGACTGTCAGCAGGAAAGTGACAATGAGCACCGCCATGTCTCCTTTGGGATTGGAGAACATTCCGCGGATCGTGCGCCAACCGCTCATATTGTAGCTCACCATGATGAGCACTCCGGCCAGACAAGCCATAGGCACGAGGTTGATGAGCGGCATCATGAACAGGAAGATAAGCAGCAGCACGAGCGCGTGGATGATGCCGGCGATAGGGGTGCGGCCACCGTTGGTGATGTTGGTCATCGTGCGCGCTATGGCCCCGGTTACCGGTATGCCCCCGAAGAACGGTACAACGATGTTGGCCATTCCCTGACCTATAAGTTCGGTGTTGGAGTTGGTGCGGGAACCTGTCACACCGTCGGCTACTGTGGCCGACAGCAGCGACTCTATCGCTCCAAGTATCGCTATTGTGAACGCTGACGGCAGAAGCTCGTTGATCGTGTCCATCGACAGGACGAATCCGTGAGGCAGCGGGATGTCGGTCGAGAGATTGCCGAAGCGGTCGCCGATCGTTGTGATATGGCATCCTTCGGCATACGTATTGATGAACCATACGGCTGTAGTGACCGTAATGATGGCGATCAGTGCGCCGGGGAGTTTCTTGGAAATCTTGGGCACACATATTATTATAAGCAGTGAGACGACGCCCACAGCCGTTGTCAGCCAGTCGATAGAGTCCAGATGTGTCAGATAATGTCCCCATTTCGGAATGAACGAGGCGGGAAGATCGGTCAGGCCGAGACCTAAGAAGTCATTGATCTGGGTCGAGAAAATGGTCAGAGCGATACCTGCGGTGAACCCGACGACAATCGGGTAGGGGATGAATTTGATTACCGTGCCCAGATGAAACAGTCCTAAAAGCACAAGAATCAGACCGGCCATGAACGTGGCTATGGCAAGTCCTTCAAGTCCGTAGTTGGCGATGATTCCATAGACGATAACAATGAAGGCTCCCGTCGGGCCGCCGATCTGAACCGAACAGCCTCCGAGCGCGGAGACGAGAAATCCGCCTATTATGGCCGTGATGAGGCCGATGGACGGGTTCACTCCGCTCGCTATGGCGAAAGCCACCGCAAGGGGAAGAGCTACCACGCCAACTACGATTCCGGCTATAAGATCGGCCTTGAACCGCGACGCGGAATAGTTTGACAGCGTGGAGAGAATCTTTGGCTTGAAATCAATTGGTCCTGATAAATTCATACCTTGTTAATAGTGTATAATGATTGGATAATGACCTGATTTAAGTAGGTCCTATGTGTAAACGGGCGCAAAGTTACGCAAAAAATCGCGTTTTATTAGTAACTTTGCCCTGATTATCGCGATTACAGGCGAGAATATGATTGATCGCAATGCATCATGATATGAGACTGACCGCTTCGATAGTGACTTACCGCACGGATCTCCTGGAGCTTGAAAAAGTTCTTGACCTTGTTGCGCGTTCCTGTGTGGAGAAGGTCTTTGTGATAGACAATGCCCGGCAGAAGGGTGTTGAGGATCTGTGCGCCCGTTTCCCGGGGTGTGTCTATATTCCCTCGGCCAACCGCGGTTACGGGGCCGGACACAACCGCGCCATTGAAAAAGCCATGCAGGAGGGGGCGCGTCTTCATCTCGTGATGAATTCCGACATCTCTTTTTCTCCGGACTCTCTGGCTCTTCTCGCAAAATATATGGAGGACAATCCCGATGTGGGTTGCCTTCAGCCGCGCATAGTGAATCCCCACGGTGAGCTCCAATATACCGTGCGACGTCTTCCCGCCCCGATCGATCTGATCGGACGCCGCTTTTTTCCCCGGTCGCTTATGCGCGGCCGTCTTGATGACTATGAGCTGCGCAATGTAGATCATTCCGTGGAGTTCAACGTTCCCTGCCATCAGGGTTCTTTCATGTTTCTCCGCACCGACGCCCTCCGCAAGGTTGGGCTTTTCGACGAACGCTTCTTCCTCTATGGCGAGGACATAGATCTCACCCGACGGATTCATGAATCTTACCGCACCATGTACGTTCCCTTCGTAACCGTCGTCCACCGTCACCGCCAGGAGTCATATCATTCTCTGCGCATGCTCGGAATCCATTGCGTCAATATGGTACGCTATTTCAACAAATGGGGCTGGTTCCGTCAGAAATAGGAGAGCTGCAGGTCTTCCACCCATAGCTGTCCGCCTATCGACGTGGCTTTCTCCGGGTCGGAATAGGTCTTTATCTTTGAGGATTCATATTCGATTGTGCCCGTATATTTCGATGAAGACAGCATAATCTTCAGTCTGGTCGCCTTGACTCCGAAATATTTGTAGGAGAGAGGTACGGTGAATGCCGTGTATGTGAGGGCGGCCGGAAGCTCCACGCTGTTGGAGGCTATGGCTCTCTCCTGCCCGTCGATTATTCCACAGACCTCCACCGTCACCTTCGCGCAGTCGTTGAGGTCGGTCGGCGAGGGCGTGAAGTGATAGTTGCCGTTGACGGCCGCAGGGCGCGAGGTGAACTCTATCCCTTCGTAATAGTTTTCCTCCATTGTTTCCGGATTGAAGTTGTAGCCCCCCAGAAACACTTTGCCCGCTGCCCTGTACTTTATATTGGGGATATTGGGATTATATGCCAGATAGCTGTCAGGTTTCTGACGGTAAGGCGTGATCTGTTCTCCCGTGTTGTCCCAGGCGACACTCTGCAGTTTCACGGCGAAATAACCTTCCACATTGTCAACTTCCGAATAGGCCGAAGGGGCCATGTACCATGTGTTCGGGTTGGTCGATTGAGTGCAGAATGTTTTTGCGTTGACTGTCGTCCAGTAGCTTGGAGCGTCAAGCTTGAAAGAAGTATAGTTCTGTCGGTTGAATATGTCGATTATCGACTGGCTGTAGAGGCCTCCTTGCGGAAGATTGTCATACTTGATGGCCGTGGCGTGGTCCTCGAAATCGCTGTTCTGCAGTCCGGCCGTGTTTTCTGTCCTGATCTCCACCGGGGCGGTCATGTTCTCGGCCGTCGGCTTGTCAAACATCGTCGCTGTCAGAGTGTAGGTCTGTTTCGGCGAGAGATTGCCTACGTATATCGTACCCGATTCCGGAACGCGTCTTAGGGAAATGGCCTGTTCTCCGTTGACGTAGATTCTCGCCAGAGAGGTTATCAGCGGAATCATTTTCTCATTCTCGCTTGTGATTTTAAGCGTTGCGCTCATGGCGAACGCGTCGGCGGCCAAATTGAATTTCGGAGCGGTTCTCTTCATCGAGGTCTCGGTCAGTATATTGCCGCAGTAGATGATTCTGACATCGACTTTTTCAGTGCTCCCTTCAGGAGCCGTGAACCTGATGGCGTATTCTCCGTCGTTTCTCGGCTCTATTGCGTCTATGCGGCAGCTTTGCCATGTCTCGTTGTCGTTTCGGGCCTCTATGACCAGATTCTCCTTCAGGTCGCCGCTCCGGCTGAGAACCGTTATTTCGGCGGCATTCACTCCTATCATGATGTCGCTTGCCGAAACCACGCTTATTTCAACAGGTTGCAGATTGATCTGGAGCTCGCATGGTTCCGACAGCTTTCCGTTGGTTCCTTCCGCTGCCAGAATGAAGCGGGCCACGCTGTTCCCTTTGGAATATCTGAGCAGGGCTGCCGTCCGGCTCAGATCGATCGCCTTGATTTCGCCCGAAGCGTGCCGGCTCACTGCGAGGCCCTGTGTCTCGAGCGCCCGGAGCTCATCTTCCGATGCGTTTGCCAGGTCGATTTGCACCGGCCACCCTTTTTCGGTCAGTGAGGGTGCCATGGTCGTAAGTATCAGCGACGAGCATGGCGTGTCGGATATGTTGAACGAAAGCGCTTCCGTAGGGTTGGTGCCTTCAGGAAGGTTCACAGGTGTCCCGGAAGCGAAGCCCTGCGGGGTGATCGCGGGCGCTTCTTCTTTCATCAGCTTCTCCGTTATGGTCTTTTTACCCGTTTCCTTTCCGTTGACAAATATGGTGACGGTGGGTTCCGCGAGGCCGTCGCTTTCAAGTCTGACGTCATACAGATGCCGGCTTTCCGTCGGGTCGATTGTCGAGACCCTTATGTTTGCCTCATTTCCTGTAGCGTCGGTGAGACTCATTATTATATCCGTTTTTCCCGGATGAAGATACGCTGCACGGGCTTCATCAGGCGTGACTGTGATATATGAATGGCCTTCACTGTGATATGTGACGCATGCCTCGGTGAATGAAGATGTCAGATTATCCGGGATTTCAGTCTGAAATAGTGCGGAGATGAGAGTTGCTGTGATGTTGCATTCCGCTTCTGCTCCGCTTTGCAGATTGAGTTTCTGTGATCCCGAGAAGTAGGGGCGCCCTATGCCTTCGTCGTTCTCGCTTCCGTATGATGCAGTCGCCGTGTATATGCCCGGCTGCAGCAGTTCGTTGAGCGGATAATCGTTGACCGACGCCCACGTGTGGTCATATTTGCCGTCGTCTGCCGAGAGCGTGAATGCCATCTCTTCGGCCGACGGGGCCGAGGTCACGGCCCGGAGTGTGCTTGAGCCTGTGATCAGACTCGGATCGACCGTGACTGTCGGGCGCAGAGTGGCGGCGCCGCTCCGTTCAACTATGGTGTCCTCGCTGCACGATGTCGTCATCGAGGTGCCTGCGGAGAGTATTGAAAGAATAAGAAGTAATCTGACTATCCTTGTTCTGTTCATAGTCTTGCTTTATGAGGCTCGGGGGTATTGGTTTGGGTTTGGCGCGTTGGCGCTCTTCTCTGAATGGTTCAGCATGTAAAGATAGTTATTTTCTTGGAATTTGATTTCGGAAATCGTACATTTGTGGCATAAATCCCGGCTTTTCGGATAACAATCTGTTTTTCTATTTGCTCAGAATAATCATCTTCCACCATGTTTAAGCGATTTGGCATAGCTCTTTCAGTTTTGACTGCGGTCATCTCTTTCTCCTGTTCTTCCGACGGCGGCCTTCGGGTCGAAGCCCTCTCGTGTGAGATAGATTCTGTGGATTGCGCGTTTGTGACTCCCGACGGCAATGTCACTGAATGCGCTCTTCCGGCGCTCCGGTTGTCTCCGGTTGTCAACGGCTTTTTTAACGCTTCGCTTTCCGACGGAATAGCTGTCTATCGTTGGAACGACGGTAATCCCGAGCCGTTGACCGGTCTCTCGAAGTTGAAGTCGGCAGGCTTTTTCGCGGAGGGTGTCATACCCGTCAGCCGTCAGGGCAGCCACATACAGCTTGTCGATGCCGATGCGAAGGTTGTCGCCGAGCTTGAGTTGCCTGAAGGGGAGATAACCGAATGCGGCCCGTGTTTTGTTGACGGGCTTCTTGCCGTGACTACCGACAAGGCCACAACGGGATTTGTTGATAACCGTGGCAAAATGATTGTCGATCCTATCTATAGCTCTGTCGGCCCCGTGTCCGACCGACGGTTTGTGGCCATGTATGAATCAGCCGAAGGTAATGTGAGCCGTCAGCAATTTGTCGTGGTTGACTTCGACGGACACACCCTCTATGATTTCCCTTCAGGCATAACTCCCGTTGACATGAAACTTCATTCCTCCCGGGTCGTGGTCAGGACTCCGTCAGGGTTCGGTGTCTGCGACATCAGTTCCGGAGGATCCGTGACGCCGCTCCCGGCTGCTGTCAGGGCTGTCACCGAGACTGCCGGCAATCTGATTGTCTATCGGGTGGCATCAGGCATGAAAGGCCTTCTCGACATTGATGGAAAGCTCTGTCTGCAACCCGTCTTCCGACAGATAAGGATAGGGGCTGATAACCGGGTGGCCGTTTACGATGGTAAGATATGGGCGCTCATGGATAGTAATGGTGAAAACCGTGTGGATTTGCCGGGCATCATCTCTGTGGCTCCCGCCGGTCACTATGCTCAGGAAAGCGGTTTCGCCTTTGTCGCGCGCACTGTCGGCGGCGCATGTTCTCTTCTTGATGCGGAGGGAAAGAAACTCGGCTCGAAACCTCTGTCGGCCATTACCTACGGTGATTTGACTGTCGCGGCGAAAGTCGTATCGGGCTACCCTTCGGCAACAACCCCTGTCGAACTTCCCTTTGAGGAAGAAATGGAGTTTTGACACCTTAATTATATAATATCTCTTTTTGACCTGATATGGCATTGCTCCCTTCCGGGTAAAATTATTTAGTTATATTTTTCTCGGTTTTCAGAGCCAAAAATGCCTTAATTGGTAAAATAAGTTAAAACCACCACTCTTCAGAGTGAAAATTTTACAACATTTAGTACAAAAAATCTATCAGGCCAAAAAAAAACTAATTTTTATTTGCAGAATAAAAAAAAGGTAGTACCTTTGTATCGTTTTTGAAGCTAAAAAATTGTTTTATTATTTTAATTGAAAAAGAAAATGAAAAAGTTAGTTTTATTACTTGCTGTTGTATTTAGCGCATCACTCTTCTCTTGCGGTGGCGAAAAGAAAACCGATGCTGCTGCTGATTCAGTTGCTGCTGATTCTGTAGAAGCTGTTGACACTACTGCTGCTGACACTACCGCTGCTGACACTGCTGCTGCTGACACTGCTGCTGCTGATTCAGTTAAGGCCTAAGCTGAAGCACTATACAACAAACGTTACAGAAGAGCCAGTTCCCCAATCGGAATTGACTCTTTTTTTATACCCTCTCCTCCCTCAAAAATAGAAACAGACCTCCTCTCCCTCCGATTCCTCCCTAACTTTGCGGCATGTTGACCGCGAAGAAAATAAAATGCCGTCCCCGCTCCGTCGGGCAGCGCAACTGGGCCGCTCAGTTCGAGCGTTGGCTCGGCTATCCGCTTCACCGCGACGCCCGGCGAGCCATCTCCCTCCTCGAGCGTCAGCGCGCGCAGCGCAAGCCTCAGCGCCTCTATCTCTGCGACGCCGACGCCGAAAAGGAAGCCCTCAAGCAGGCTCTGGTCAACTATGTCCGCTGGCTCGCCACGGTCGTGCGTCCCGGCGCCCCATTCTGTATCGTCGGCAAGAACCGCAAGCAGCTGAACCGTCTTCTGCCCCGCCGGTCGCGCAAAGCGTTGCCCGACCCCAAGTGGCAGCCGATACTATCCACCGCCCGTTCACCCGAATACTGCCGGGGTCTCAGCTTTCCCATGGCCCTTATTCTCGACGGCGACGCCTATCCGCGTCGCGGACGTCATTTGTCGCGCGTCTGGCGTTCTGTCATCCCGTGTCTGTCAATGAGCGAAGAGTCGCTGCTGGTGGTCCACGGAACCTACCGACCCAAGACCCGCGTCAACGTCTTCACCAACGAGATCCGGCGTCCATCGCGCCCGTGGCCCAACCTCGACCTCGCCCAGCCTCCCGATCCGCCTCCCGAAGAAGAGCTGATCGAAAGGGAAGTCCTGCTCGGCATCCCTCCCGACCTCTCAATCCTTAATCAGATCTATCTCCCTGAACCAGAAGACTGCCCGTCAGTCCCGCTCTTCTAAGCGGCGCCATGACCGCCCCTCCATCCGGCTTCCCAATTAGTCCAATTTGACTAACTTTATTTCGGATGCAATCATGGCAAAGAGAACATTGACATTTTGGAAAACCCTGCGCTTTCCCGGTCCGACCGGTCCGACACTGTCTGACCCGTCCTTCCCCGCGCTGATTGGATTAACCGGCGGCTACTCTTCAGTTATTTAAGCAAGCCGTTGAGATAATCTATGAGTTCCGGAGAATGGAAATGGGGAACGCCATCAACGGTAATAGCGCCGTCACGACTGATCATGTAGCATGTCGGGAAACCTCGCAACTTAAGCGCTCCCATCAGTCGGTTGGACATATCTTCGTCAGGTACAAAAATATGAATCGCATTGTTGATGTCCGGAATCAGCTTCTTCCACTCATCGAGGTCTGATTTCAGCCAGAGAACGACGAAAACGATGTCTGTATTCTTGAAATAATCGCGCAAGGTTTCGCTATTGGCAAGCGAAGCACGGCAGGGTCCGCACCATGTCGCGCTGACATCAAGATATATCGGACGTCCTGCAAACCGCTTTTTCATCCAATCGACCGGATTGACCCCGGTGATGTTATAGGTGGAATCTTTTTCTGCAATTATTATATCGCCTTCTGAAATGCCGCTAAGATTGAGTTCTGTGACCCGGTTCCCGAAAATGCGGTCATAGTATGCCGTATTGTAAAAATCCTCTCTTTTCGGGACGGATTCATCATTTTTCTCCAAGGATACATACATCAGATCTCTGACAATTCCTTTGGGCGCATTCTTGACATAATCCGGAAAATCTATTGTGAGCGCTCCGAGATGATAGGGAAAAATCATGACGCGGGCGTTCTTCTCGTTGAAAAGATCGAAAATGGAGTCGGTGAAGAATGCTAATTGTTCTTCTTTGTTCCTGCCACGATACAAGAGGGCCTGATTGGCGATGGTGAAGATATTTTCGCGTAACAGCATGTCCGCCACTTGCGGCAACAACGCATTTTCGCTGATATATTTTTCCAGAGCTATTTTTGTGCGCCCGGTTTCGCGTTTGAATGCCGCGAGATACTCAGAGAGGGCAGTTGTGTCAGCCGGAAGTCTGACATCGTAGAGCATTTTCATCAGATTCGCTGCGCCATGGGAATACTGTTCGTTTATCTCTGCCCTGTCCCCCGACAGCCGGAACGTAGCCGGATTTCCGGTCATGTCGATCTCCATGAATATGGAATCGCCCGGTTCTGCATACGCGTTGACGAAAACACCGTTGTAATTGACTGAAAACGTATGCCCGTAGGAAAACGGAATCTTCTCGTGGAATCTTCCCTCTGAGTCAGGCTCGGTTATGCGGCGTTCGCTTTTCTCCGAGTAGTCACATTCATTTATCGTCAGTGTTTTCGGATTGTTGCCGGGTGCTGATATGATGCGTCCCGCGACGATAATGCTGTCACTGGCTGTTCCCTGCGCGGATACGGATGTCAGTGAGCAGAATGCAGCGATAAAGAGAATGGGTTTAAGTGATATGATTGGATTTTTAAGTGACATGATCGGTTTTTTATGTGACAGGGGATCTGTCAGAATCCGGGTCTGTATTTTTCGTGTGACAGATCGTCGAGTATGGAGAGATATGACGCATATCGGCTTTGGGCTATGCGCTGTTCTTCAAGAGCCTGACGCACTGCGCATCCCGGCTCATGGGTGTGGGTGCAGTTGCCGTATTTGCATTCCTTGGAGGCCGCGAAGATCTCCGGAAAAAAATGGGCGACCTCATATCGGTCATAGTCTATCGTGCCGAAGCCCTTGACTCCCGGAGTGTCGATGATATATCCTCCTTCAGGCAGCGGGAACATCTCGGAAAAAGTCGTCGTATGCATCCCGGTGAGATGTGTGGCCGAAATTTCTGCGGTCTTGAGATTGAGCGACGGGATGATGTCGTTGATGAGCGACGATTTTCCAACGCCCGAATTGCCCGAAAGCAATGTTATCTTTCCTTTCAGTGCGCTCCGGAGCTGTTCTATTCCGGTTCTCAGACGGGCTGAAGTGTGGATGACCTTGTACCCTATGGAGCGGTAGAGATATGTGACTCCTTCAAGAAGTTCCTGCGACTCATCGTCGTCGAGAAGATCTGTTTTGTTTATGACGAGGGTGGCCGGGATGCCGTAGGCTTCAGCCGTTGAAAGGAAGCGGTCTATGAAAGTGGTGGAGGTGACCGGATGCGTAAGCGTTACGATCAGAAGCACCTGGTCGAGATTGGCGGCTATGATGTGGGCCTCTTTCGACAGATTGCTCGCCCGTCTGATGATATAGTTCTTGCGTGGAAGGATGTCTGTTATATATGACGAGCCGTCAGCCGATTCCGACACCGTGACGCGGTCGCCGACCGCGACCGGGTTGGTCGTGCGTATGCCTTTGAGCCGGAATTTTCCTTTTATTTTGCAGATGATTTCGCGTCCGTCATCGGTTATGACCGTATATTGGCTGCCTGTGTTTCGTATAACGAGTCCGTCCATTTTTTCTGTTCAGGGAAATAAAACAAAGTCCTGACAAATAATGCCGGGACTTCAGAATGAGTTAGATGTATGGCTTCCGGTTATTTAACCAGTGCCACCAGAGTTTCCTTCTTGTCGTCTCCGCTTTCTTCGAAAGTGATTTTGTTTTCGCGTGCAAGCCAGCCAAGTGCGGTGCAAACTTCTTTTTCCTTGAGCTTCGTCATTTTCTTTATCTGCTTCATGTCAAGGACATCACCTTCGTTAAGTGCGTTCCACACGAGACCGGCCCATGCGCCAATTGTGTCTGTAGTCATTGTAAATCAAAAATTTTGTTAAACAATAAATAATTTTAGGTTATTTTGCATAATCTATGCTGCAAATATACGAATAATTCGTAAATCACAACTCATTTGGATAACAATTTACGCACCCAAAAGGTTTGAAATCCGAATTTTGACCCCATTTTGAGTGTATTCTGTCAGGTTACACCCTTATTTGATGCTTGTTTTAACAGGCATTATAGCCCGAGGGCTTTGATGCGGTCGGACGCGACTCCAAACTGCACCGCCTTGAGAGCGTCGGCGTGTGCGTCTTCAGGGCGATAGCGCATTTTGTTGAGGATCGCACGGTAAAAATACAACTCCCCGTCCGTCGGATCGAGTTCGATTCCTCTGGCAAGATCCTCCGAGGCTTCAGCCAGTTGTTCGGTCATGAGGTAACACATGGCCCGGGTGCAATAGTCGCCGGCCGTGGGAGTGGAGGCGATCACCTTGTTGAGATAGGGGATAGCTTCCTTGAACTTTCCGGTGAAGGCATTGAATGTGCCTAAAGCGAGACTTGTCAGTTCGTTGTCGGGGAAGCGGCTTTGAAGCTGATCCATGTCGGCTTTGGCTTTATCTATGCTGTCGCTGTTGAAACAGAGCATGGCGTGATAGAACAGCGGTTCTATCTGCGTGGTATCGAGGCTCATCGCCATAGCGTAGTCCTCTATCGCCTCAGGAATTCTGTGAAGGGAGGTAAGTATTTCCCCTCGGTTAAGCAGCACGGTGACCGAGTTGGGTGCAAGTCTGTGGGCTGTCGAGAGATTGTCGAGGGCGAGAGAATCAAGTCCGTTGTAATGCTGCACCATCCCGAGATTGGAATGTAGAATGGCGTTCATGGGGTTGAACGGCTCAAGCCGAAGAGCTTCTTTGAGCGCCAGTTCGGCATCAGCCCATTTGTTTTCCGCTATGGCTTTGTCGGCCTGCTCCATGAACCCCAGATAGGCTTCAGAAGGCTGCGGTGTTTTGGCTGTGTCCGCAGGCTCGGTGGCTGAGGCTGCGCAGGTCGTGAAAATAAGGAGAATAATGCTTGTCAGGATTTTTCGCATGGCTGCAAAGTTAACCACCTCAACTCATTGAACCAAAAAAGATAATGATTGTTATAAAAGCGTAACACAAATTAAGACGATGATTATGAAACGCAACGCTTTCTCTTCTGTGGCTCTCCTTATAGTGTTGGCTTTTATGGGCGCATGTAACAGTGACGCATGGGACGAGTTGCCTTCTCCCATAGCCAATTTCATATCACAATATTTCCCTTTTGGAGAACTGGAGAGTTATAGCGAAGGCGACGGATATGAGATCGCCAAAATAAAGAAAGGAGCCACTCTGACGTTTGATTCCGACTATGAATGGACTGATGTCAATGGCAATGGCGCTGTACTTCCACAGCAGTTTCTCTACGATAAACTTCCCGAGAACCTCTACCGCTATCTGGAGTCGGTTGAGTTGCAATATTCGGTCTATCGGGTGGTGCGTACTTCTGAACTAATAACCGTTGATCTGCTTGACACCCGGATCACTTACAATCAGAAGACTGGCGTCATTTCTTATCCTGAGGGAGAAGGGAAAACCTCATCGACGATTTCAGAAGAGGAAAATTGAGTCGCAGAATCGCCGCTTGCTCTATGTCGGCGCTGCATTCGCTCGACAATTCTTTTTTAGTCGCGTCATACCACACGAGATCATAGTGGCCCGAGAAAATCGTCGGTTTCAGCCGTCCTTTCACCATTCCCGTTTCCCACTCTCCGCTGTTGGTCTGCGCGCCCGACAGATAGATCAGATCATAGCCGTTTTCAGCGTTTTTCACCAGAGCCAGCGTATATGAGCCGCCGGGCCGCGCGTATCGCGGGTCATTCTCCCGGTCCAGATAGCGGTAAATGCCCTCCGGAAATGAACTCTTCTCCAGATGTCGCATGAGCTTTTCGCCGGTCCATGACGTCCGAAGCATCTCTCTGTCATCCCTCTCGTATTCGCTGACAAGAAGGCGTATGTCGCTTTCCCCGTCTGAGGCTATGCCCATTTTCGATGAATTTATATCGGGCATTCTCCTTTCGAAAAGCAGCCGGGGCATTTCCTCTCCGCCATAAACCCGCACTATGGCGGAATCGGTTGAAATCTCTACCCCGAGAGTGTTTTCAGCGTCCTCCATGCCGAATCCTTCCTTTAACCGCGAACTGTGGAGGCGTTCTGTGCCCTCGGGCGTCACGCGGCAGACCGTGAACTCTATGTGGCGGTCGTCAAGCAGTTCGTCGCTGCGTCCCTCCGACGGTTTTATCGTGGCGCTGTAAAAAGAGCTGTTGTCCGGAGAGATATTCCACATAATGCTGAAAGAGGTATTATGTCCCGGAACGGCTATGCGGCTTTCCAGTGCCATGCTTCGCAATGTGCCATCCGGAAACTCGACTGTGGATATGGTGTCTTTCAGATGTCTTATGCCGTCATGATAGGTTCTTGTCGTTTCTGAAGCCGCCGATAAATGCAGCAACAGGGAGAGAACCGCTGTCAGAACCGTAATTTTCATGTTTCTGCCGGTATTAGTGATCTGACCTCTTCCACGAATTCGTCACGCCCCATGTCGTATGGCAGCCAATGAATCTTATGTCCGCGGCGTTCCATTCCTCTGAACCAGGTCATCTGACGTTTGGCGAACTGATGGATTGCTGTCTCCAGACCGCTGAACATCTCGTCAAAGCTCAGGGCGCCCGTCACAAACATTGTGATGAATTTATATTCCAGGCCATAGTAGATAAGATCCTCCGGCGCTATGCCGCTGCTAATCAGATTGCGGATCTCATCGACCATTCCCTCGTCAAGCCGCTGTTTTAGCCTCTGAGTGATTCTTCTGCGTCTGCTGTCGCGGTCTATGTCGATTCCTATTATCGTGACGTTGCGTAGGGGATGGGGAGTGGTTTCTGTCGCCTTCTCGGGATGTTCACGGTAATATGTCGCTATCTCGATGGCGCGTATGGCCCGCTGACATGAATCCACGTCCGTCACATTATGGAGCGTTTTCATCTGCGAGAGTATCTCGGTCAGTTCCCCGAGCGATTTATCTTTGAGGCTCTCCCTCAGCGTCGGGTTCGATGGTACTTCAGGCAATGAAAGGCCGTTGACCACAGCCTCGACATAAAGACCCGTACCTCCGCAGAGAATCGGGCGCCTTCCGCGCGCTATGATTTCCTCGCGCGCCCTCTTTTCGTCGCGCAGGAATTCATAAAGATTATATCTGTAGCCGGCAGGACAGATGTCGATCAGATGGCAGGGAATTTCGCCGTACTCTTCCATGTCCTTTCCCGTCCCGAGATCCATGCCCCTGTAGATCTGACGGGAGTCCGCGCTGATTATTTCTCCGCCAATAGCGCGGGCGACATCAACGGCCCGACGCGTCTTTCCGCTGGCTGTCGGTCCGGTGATCACTATGAGAGGAGTTTCACTGGTCATCGGTTTTCGTTGTTTGGCTCGGGATTGATTTCGTCAATGATATTCCCTACGCCGTTGATATATTTTCTCCAGAAACGTCGCAATTTGTAGAACGGCGTGTCCTCGTTGTTGTCGGCCACATACAGCCATGTAAGATCATTGAAGTCAATGTCCCATGTCTTGATGTCTTCCACATGGAAGGTAGGCTTGTAATGCTTTATTTTGTAACGCCGCTTCCCGGTGCGGTCGTAGGTCTTCCAGGCCATGGCCATATTGTAGAGCCTCATGATTTCGGCCGACATCAGCGGTGCGACGTCATGCTCGTTGATCATTTTAGCGAGATCCCGGAATGTCACCCATACGCAGTCGGGGTTGGCCGCGGAAAATTTTTCTTTCTGCGCAGGGCTCAGGAATGTCAGATAGTGGAATATGTTGCAGTCCGCGTTTCCTGATATGTTGGAATAGAAAAACCGAATGTCGGCGCCCGTTATATCCGTCTGGTTGCGGAACATCGTCATGGCGCTCTCGGTCCGGACTTTCTCTTGCCACGGAATGTAATTCGATTCCGGGGTATCGAAATAATGAGCCCCGGGTTCTGCGACTTCCGCCCCTATCTGTGGCTCGCGGAGGCATATCAGGTTGTCGCAGATGATGATGAAACGTACCTGTGTGGAACGCCCGTGTCGTTTGGCACTCCCTTCGATGTTCTGGCAATAATAGGCCCAGATCCCGATATAGCGCAGTCCGATATAGATGATGGATACGAGCCACAGGACAACCTGCATCCAGAAGAATACCAGTCGGTCCGGCACCGTCAGTGAATCGTTGACGTATGTCAGGAGGTAATAGGGCCATGCCACAGCGCAGACACCTATCGCTATCCACATCGCCACAAATATCTGATACTGGCCTTCGCGCGTGAAGATCATCCCGAGAAAACCTCTTTCGGCAGCCGTGCCGGAACGCATCTTGCAGTCGCGACAGAATGAAAGAGTCCTCTGGTGGGTGTGGGCCCACAGGCAGCATGCGAACGCTATGGGCGAAACAATCAGTGAACAGAGAAAGGGTATCTCATGGTTGATTGTATCCGGATCGAATACTATATGGGAAAACCATCTGGAATACAGAAGGTTGATCACCAGCATGACGTTGCCGCTCCAGAACAGGGTCCGCGACACCACAAAAGGATAGACATAGCAGACCGGAAGCCTCTGCTCGCGGTTCCATTTTATGAGCAGGAAGATTATGAATTGCAATCCGTAGGCGACGAATGGCATGTAGAGAGGCTTTATCCACAGGGACATCACGATCATCAGAGTCAGAATGCCTAATCCGAGGACCCAGTTCAGCCACAGAAGAAATATGCCTTTTCCGTTGTCAAGTTGTCGCTGCATCGAAAGTACGAGTGATTTCGTTTCTAAGAGTCTGTCTCATTGGGGGCCGATATCACATGTTCCGGCGCAGATAGTCTATGAGGCGTGCTATGACCACTGTACGGGCATTGCATCCGTTGATCGAATGGTCCATGTTGGGGAACAGAAGCATGTCTATCCAGCGGCCCTTGGATTCGGTGACGGAAGCATACTGGACGGCATTGAAGAAATGAACGTTGTCATCTGCGGTTCCGTGCATTATCAACAGCGGGCAGCGGCGAGTGTCGATATACGACATTGTGGATGATTCTTTGTAACCCTCTTCGTTTTCTTGAGGTGTCAGCATGTAACGCTCGGCATACACCGTGTCGTAGTAGCGCCAGTCGGTGACAGGGGCCACGGCTACGGCTGCGGCGTAGGGAGCGTCGGGATGTGAGGATGCCATTATGGTCTCGTAACCTCCGAAGCTCCAGCCGAAAATGGCAATGCGGTCAGGATCGGCGTAAGGAAGAGTCGCGGCATAGCGTGCGGCGGCTATCTGGTCGATCGTCTCGTAATGGCCCAGACGCTTATAGACTGCGTCCATGAAAGCGCGTCCGCGTCCGCCGGTGCCGCGTCCATCGACGCAGACAACGACAAAACCAGCTTTTGCGAAATAATTCTCATAGCCGATGTGCCATCTGTCAAGAACTTCCTGTGAGCCCGGGCCCTGATACTGATACATTATGACCGGATAACGTTTCGACGAGTCAAAACCGACAGGCTTCAGAATGTAGCCGTTGAGTTTGAGTCCGTCAGGAGTGTTGAAAGTGAAAAACTCCGGTTTCGAGGCGTCCTGCCAGCTTTTTTCGTATGCGTCATTGTCCACGAGAGTGCGGACGGTCTTGTTTCCGGCAGTTGCCATCAGGGTGTAGCGCGGCGCTTTGGTCGCTGTGCTGTAATTAAGGGTGTAGTAGGCCATATCCGGGCTGAAGGAAGCGGATGCTGTCCCGTTGCGGGGGGTAAGGTCGGTGACTTTTCCTTTTTTGTCAACTGAGCTAATCATGCGGTTGATTGCACCCGAGGCGGTGGAGCAATAGAAATGTGATCCGAGAGCGTTGCAGCCGTAATAGTCAGTCACATCGAAATCGCCTGAACTGATCTGGCGCAGCTGCGCTCCGGAATATGAATACTCATACAGATGCGTGAAGCCGCTACGGCATGAGAAAATCACGAAAGAATTAGGCAGATAATGGATGTTCTCATACGTGGCGGGATCGAGCCATGCCTTCCATTCTTCCACCAGAATAGACTTGCTTGTGGTGGTTCGCGGATTAACGCAGAAAAGTTCCATGCGTGTCTGGGCGCGATTGAGGGTGGCCACCATAAGCCGCTCGGGAGAATGGCCGAATTCTATGCGGGGGATATACTCCGTCTGGGAACCCGGAAGCTTGATATCCTTTATCTTGCGGGTTTCCACGTCATAGGAATGAACGGAGACTGTCGAATTTTTCTGTCCGGCAACAGGATATTTGTAAGTGAATTCACCCGGATAGAGCGCATATTCTTTCATCGGTCTGCAGGATCCTTCATAAAGAGGGAAAGAGAACGAGGGGACCTCTTCTTCGTCGTATCTGATGAAGCAGAGCGTCAGGTTGTCAGGCGACCAGCACATCGAGGACGAAGTAGTGAATTCCTCCTCGTAGGTCCAGTCGGGAATTCCGTTGATAATCTTGTTTCTCTTGCCGTCAGTGGTTACTGTTACTTCCGACCAATAATCAAGCTTCTTTATATAGATATTGTTATCGGCGGCGAACGCTACCATTCGTCCGTCAGGCGAGAATATCGGCGCCTGCTGGCGCGGATGTTCTTCCGAAAGTGGTTTCAGCAGACGCGAACGAAGTTCATAGACGTAATATTTTGCAGAATAGCTGCGTCGATATATCATCTCCCGGTCGATATAGACAAGAAGTTTGGACCCTTCGGGACTCATGGTAAATCCATCTATCCGGTTAAGCGTATTTTCGCGTGTCTTGTTGAGATCCATCACGGTCTCTATCTCTTTTCCGCTGCGTATATCATATTTTACAATCCGTTTTCCATCGGATGAAATCGCGAGATAACCGGAATTATCGGGTGCATAACGGAAACTTCCTTGCGAGGCCGGAATCTGCGCTCCGTTTATATAACGTTCTATTTCCGGAAAATCGTTTGTAGAATTAGCCTGGGAATATGCGGCCAGTGCGGATGTCACCGTTATGGCAGCGGTAATCAGTCGGGTCAGTTTCATTATTTGAGTCGTGGCTTTTATGTTAAATGGGAAATAAGGTTATTTTGTTCGTTTACCAGAGAGTGAGCTGGCGGTCATCATCGTGGCTTTCCGGTTTCTTTGCCGGTTCCTTGTAGCCGAAATTTTCCTCTACTTCAGGATCTTTTTTCAGTGGAACCGGATCGGGAGCCACAAACCAGTCAGTGTTGTCCATCAGTTCATCAATGGCGGAAATTCTGACTGTTGTTGCGGGCGCCTCGGATGTGCTTGGCGTGATGGCCGGTTTGTTTTTGCGGCTTTTTCTTTTTCGCTTGTCCTTGACAGGAGCGGGAGTATTCGGATCGGAAGCCGCGGAGGAAAGTTTTACCGGCGGAATCTCCATGAGATCGTCGATTTTTTTGCGGAGCTCAGTCTCGGCCGACGCGTGGGCTGATATGTTGGCTTCGATCGTGGAATTCAGAGTGTCTATCTCGGTTTTGTATTGCTCGGTTTTTATTGCGTTTTCCGAGAGTTGTTTCTGCAGCCTTTCAATTGTCGCGTTAAGTTCCCTGATCTCTTGGTTGAGGGCCGAGGTTTCGGCAGAGTGGCGTTCGTTGTCATCGGTGCTGTTCGCCGAATTGCGGGCTTCCTCGAGTTCGCCATTCAGCCGTTCGACGTCTGCTTTGGTTTTTTCAAGAGTTTCGTTGGCGATTTTCAGCTCTTTTTCCAAAGCCGCTTTCTCTTCTGCAATGCGGGGATCGGGCGTCGGATAGACCGGAGCCGATGATCCTCCGTTGCCGAGCGCTCTCAGGCGTGACGCCATGCTGCGGTTCTCCAACTGGAATTGCTCGCGTTCGGCCTCGAGAGCCATTACCTGCGATTCAAGATCGCTGATGCGGTCGTTAAGTGCTCGTTTCTGGCGTGTGGCCGAAAGCCGGGCTTTCTGAAACTCTTCATGCTGCTGTCTCACCGAGTTGTATTCCGACTGAAGTTTATGCAGCTCGCTGCTGAGTCGTTTCTGCTTTTCAGCCCATCGGTTTTCTCCGCTGCGGCAGGCTTTGTCCGCGAGTTTGCGGAGATGTTTGCGAAGATCCTCCGAGATGTTTCTGACGATGAGTGAACGTTGAGCTTCGATATCCAGACACTGTCTCACCAGTTCCGGCTGATGGGAGTTGAAATAATTCAGTACCGCGTCGAAAATATTTCCTGAGACATTCGCTAATTCTTCATCTGTAACCGGCACGTCCGACTTGGGTTCATCCGACAGATTTATGATGGCGTCGCCGGTTGATGCCGGTTCTTCGACAGTCGGATCGGGATCATCGACGAGATCGTTATTGCTAAGACCGTCGTTTTCGAGTTCTTTATCGTCATTGTCATATTCTCCCGGAAATCCCAATGCGCGTTTGAAAGATGAAATGAATGACATAAGCGGTTTATTTATCTGGTGTAACAATGGCGCTTTCGGCGGTGTAGAACGAGGGTTTGGCAACGACTCCATGTCCTTTCTTTCCATCTATGCCGATCTGCAGGGGAGTGTCGAATTCCACGATTCTTATGTTCTCGCTTTCATATACAGCCGGAAGCGAGTTGAGGAAATCCACGTCATAAAAACCTTGGTGGGCCGCAGGATCGATGGTGAAATAGCCAACTCCGAAAGAGGTCAGATTCTGGAAAAAATGGGTCCCCTGACTCGGCTCTATCCTGTAGTTGCCTACGGATGATTCCACAATCAGTCTGGCGTTGGCTATGTGAGGCCACTTGACAGGAATCCCGAGGGCCGGGTCGCTCGAGCCCCAGCGTCCCGGACCGATGAGGATATAATGGACGCCGCGTTCGGTCAGATTGCGGTTTATTTTCTCTATCTCGCGTGCTGTAAGCGAGTTGTTTGCCGAGGAGAATGATTCCGGACGGACATAGACGATGGTGTTGACATGCTCCACGGAGCCATGTCCGAGGGCCGTGTCTGACCTGAGTATCAGGGCAGAGTCATTAAGGGCCAGAAGATGCTCGTCAACAAGATCCTTCTTCTCCACAATCGGCCGTATCTGAAGCCAGTAGAGATGTCCTTTGGAGGAAGTCTTGCCTCGTTCGATCATTCCCGCGAATTCGATTTCAACGGGTCGGCCCATTTCGCGCTGACCAGTGGATAGCATGAAGTCGATGGCCATCGGCAGCGGATATGCGTCATGTTTCAGGATATTGTTGAATGTCACTACGCGTCGTCCTTCTCCAAAATCGGAATCCCGCAGTATGTTGTCATGGTAATTGTAGGTCGATACCATATATCGCAGTGCGCCGGAAGGAGCCACATCCTGAACGGATTTTTTCACTATGTTGAAACCGTCGTCAACCTTGAATGACTCTATGTCGGACATGTCGAGTGCATACATCCGCGTCTGCGTGTCACGCAGTGCCAGGCTGAGTTCCGAGGTTTGAAGAGCGTTGGCGGGATGGCGCGGCGAGAAACGGAGACTCAGGCCTCCGTCAACTATGTATTTGCCCAGTCCCACGGCCACTTCTGCCACTCCGTCTTCGGCCGTCTCGTTGCCGAGAGGATAGTAGTTCAGCGAACGTCCAACACCGGAGAATGACGGAAAATAAAGGTCGTTGACCCGATCTCCGACAACTTCCTGAAGAATCACGGCCATCTTCTCCTGATCGATAAGATTCGATGTAGCAGTCATGTAGGCTTTGCTGTCAGCGTAGAAAACCGATGCATAGACACCTTTGATGGCATCAGTGAGCATTTTGAGCATCAGATCGCGGTTCTCGGTGTGGGGAATCATATAAGTCGAGTAGATGCCGGCAAATGGCTGGTAGTGTGAATCTTCCAGAAGACTTGACGAACGTATGGCGATCGGCTTGTCTATTACGTCAAACAGTGCTGACAGATCCTCGCGTATCCGTTCGGGAAGTCTTGCTGCAAGAAAATGAGAGAGGATGGTGGCATTGTCGGCGTCGCTCAAGGCAATGGGATAGAGGTTGTTGTCAGCCATGAACTCGTCGAAAATGTCGGTGCAGAGCACAACCGTGCGAGGAATCGTGATCGAAATTCCGTAGAAATTGTCGCAGATGGGATTCTGCTTTATGATATGGTCGATGAATGCGAGACCGCGTCCTTTCCCTCCGAGCGATCCCTGCCCTATGCGCGCGAAATTGGAGTAATGGTCGAAACGGTCCTTGCGGAACACGGCCACAACACCGCGGTTCTTCATTTTACGATATTTCACTATGAGGTCGAAGAACAGCTGGCGCACTGCGGGCACTTCTTCAATAGAGTAGAAACGGTGTCCCTTTATGACGTCGGCTATAGGGAAAAGCGCGCGCGAATAGAGCCATCGTGAGATGTCGTTTGACGAAGCATGGTGTAGCAGCGCTGAAGCGGGTATGTCGAAGATGTGATACTGGAGGTCCTTGAGCGATCGGATTCTTATCTCTTTACCTGTCTCGGGATCAGTCATGACAAAATCACCGAAAGAGAACTGCTGTGTGATGGCGGCACTGAGGTCAACAGGAAATTTCTTGGAATTCTTGTCAATGAAGACACAGTCTATCTCTTTGGCCTTGGTCTCGTTTTCGCTTTCGGAGGATTCGAGAATTATAGGAAGGTAGGGATTTTCTTTTCGCAGTTCCTCGGCCAGCTTGAATCCGGCGTGTTTGTCTTTCTCTCCGTTTCGGTTGAAGGATACGTCGCTGATGACGCCGAGCAGATTCTGGCCGTAGCGCGAATAAATCTCCATCGCTTCTTCGTAGTTACGGGCGAGCATCACTTTCGGACGTCCGCGCATGCGGAGCATCTGTTCATGCTCGTTCAGAGCTTCGGTGGATGATTCGTAGCTCTGTTTGAGAAGATTTTTGTATATGTGGGGGAGGACGGACGAATAGAATCGGACTGAATCTTCAACCACGAGAATCATCTGGACCCCTACTTCGTTTATGTCCTTGTCGGCGTTGCGGCGGTCCTCCAGAAGCTTGATGATTGCCAGAAGAAGGTCAACGTTGCCAAGCCAGCTGAACACATAGTCAACCCCTGTGAAATCTTCGTTGGCAAGTCGCCGGGAGACTTCCTTGGAGAAGGGGGTGAGGACAACTACCGGCATCGTGGGCCGCAGTTCTTTCAATTTGCGCGCTCCGGCAAAAGTCTCGCTTATGTCGGACCCGGGCATCATTATCGTCAGCCCGAAATGCTTTTCCTCCATGGCTTCCATAGCCTGTTCAGTGGTGGAGACTTTTGTGACGCGCGGAGGCGAACTCAGGTTGAGGGCCACATATTCGAAATAGAGCTGTTCTTCTATGCGGCCGTCTTCTTCCATCATGAAGGCATCGTATGGCGACGCCACCAGCAACACATTGAAGATGCGTTTTTGCATCAGGTCCTGAAATGCTGTGTCTTTTAGATAGAGCTGACTTAAAGCGTCTTCGTTCATGATTGGCTTTTTTACGGGGGTGCTTGAAATGAGAGCCGGATTTTATCCGTTTGAAAAGCAAATTTAATGAAAAATGGTCAGATTCAGAGCGTTTGTTCTCGAAAAGTTTTCGCATAATAAAACAGGCTAATCACAACTGATTAGCCTGCAAATGGTTATGTCGTCAAAAACTAACGTTCGGCAAGAAATCTTTCAACGTCGAGAGCTGCCCGGCATCCGCTTCCGGCTGCGGTTATGGCCTGGCGGTAATATGGATCGGCCACATCTCCCGCCGCGAATATACCGGGAATATTTGTCGAAGTGTGTGGATGGTCGGTCACCACATATCCTTCTTTGTCCAGTTCGATGGCCGAGGAGAACAGCGAGGTGTTGGGCGTATGGCCTATAGCGAGGAAAAATCCGTCGATCGGCAGGTCGAAACGGTTCTCTTCCGGGGTTCCGACAAATTCCACGAGATGGGCGCCTTCAAGGAATTCCTCTCCGTAAAGACCTACGGTGTTGGTGTTGAAAAGTACCTTGATGTTAGGTTTGTCGAAGACGCGCTGTTGCATGACTTTTGACGCGCGCAGATAGTTTTTGCGAACAATCAGATATACTTCCGACGCGAGGTTGGAGAGGTAGAGCGCTTCTTCGCATGCAGTGTCGCCGCCGCCTACAACGGCAACCTTTTTTCCACGGTAGAAGAATCCGTCGCAGGTAGCACAGGCGGATACTCCGAGACCCATGAATTTCTTTTCATCCTCGAGCCCGAGAAAACGGGCCGATGCTCCGGTGGCGAGGATTATGGTCTCGGCATTGACTACGAGGCCGTCCTCGGTAGTGGCCTTGAAGGGGCGCGACGAGAAATCTATAGAGGATACTGTGCCCTGGCGCATATCGGCGCCGAAACGCAGGGCCTGACGCCGCATGTCGTCCATGAGGCCGGAGCCTGTGGTCCCTTCGGGATAACCGGGGAAATTCTCGATGTCAGTGGTTATTGTAAGCTGTCCTCCCGGCTGCATTCCCTCGATGAGAACAGGAGCGAGATTGGCGCGGCCCGTGTAGAGCGCAGCAGTGTAGCCTGCCGGTCCCGAGCCTATTATGAGACATTTGGTGTAGAGTTGGTTGTCTGTGGTTGTCATATCTTGAATTTTTTTTGATCGTTAACGCAGATCCACAATCTGTACTCCCGGATAGTTGGGAGCGTGGAACTGGAAGGCCTTGATGTTGTATTTCCGTCCGGTGGTAACTGAAGTGAGCAGAATGGTTATCTGCTGTTTGTCATGATTTGTAAGCTGGATCTGGGTCGGCATCATCGTGCTCTCGTTAAGGGTGACGACGGCCTGTTTTATTTCCGATTTGTCGTTCTTGGCTTTGAGCTCTATTTTTTTGAAGCCTTTCGGAGCCTGGAGCGACGTGGCGTCGAACTCGTTGCGGAAGCGGTTGATGACGACAAACGGATTGATCTGGCTGAGTTCGGCGTCGGTGGGCTCTGTCACATTGACTTCGTTAAGCTCCTTGTTGTATGACCATTGCGTCTTGCCGTCATACCAAGTCAGAATCTGGGGAGAGGTCATGGTGAATTTGTCGCCGGCAAAAGAAACTCGGCCGGTATATTTGCCTTGTGGCGTGGTGATGGTATATGCGGCTGAAAGTGAAGGCGCTTCAGTGAATTTGGCTGCTGCCTGATCGAGTATTTCCGAAGCATTGTCGGAGGCGTAGGCCCAGATGGAGACGAAGGCCGCGCATATTGTCAGAAAAATCCGGTTCATGGTGTATAAACAAATTTATTGGTTGAAAGTTGAAAGAGAATTATCGGGGAGTTTCAGGATTCGAGGTAACGTTCGAAAGAGTACATGTCCATCAGCACGGCTCTCGGTTTGGCGCCTTGTGCCGGGCCGATTACTCCAGCCGCTTCGAGCTGGTCAATGATTTTCCCGGCGCGTGGATAGCCTATGTTGAATTTGCGCTGGAGCGAGGACGCCGAAGCAACTCCGGAGCTGATGACCTCGCGTCCGGCATCGGCGAACATGGAGTCGCGGTCGGCAACCGCGTTGCCTGATGCGCTGCCGTCGGAGGCTGTTGTCAGTTCAGGCAGTTCGTAAGCCATCGGATAGGCCTGCTGATCGGATATGAACCGGCAGATATCCTCAACCTCGGGAGTGTCTATGAACGCGCACTGCACGCGGTCAATGATTCCGTCGCGCGAAATGAGCATGTCGCCCCGGCCAATGAGCTGCTCCGCTCCGGGACGGTCAAGAATCGTCTGGGAATCGTTGCGCTGGGTGACACGGAAAGCGATGCGGCCGGGGAAGTTGGCTTTGATTACGCCGGTGATCACGTTGACCGACGGGCGCTGCGTGGCGAGAATCATGTGTATGCCTACCGCGCGGGCTTTGGCTGCTATGCGTGAGATCGGCGTTTCGACTTCCTTCCCGACAGTGAGAATGAGGTCGGCGAACTCATCGATGATCACCACTATATAGGGGAGGAATCGGTGGCCTTTCTCGGGGTTGAGCTTTCGGGCGACGAATTTCTCGTTATACTCCTTTATGCCTCGCATTCCCGCTTCCGACAGAAGCAGATAGCGGTCGTCCATCTCTTTGCAGAGGGAGTTGAGGGTGGCGACGACGTTTTCAGGCTGCGTTATTATGGCACTCTCTTCTTCGGGTAGCTTCGCGAGGAAATGACGTTCGATGCATTTGTAGAGGCTGAACTCAACCATTTTCGGGTCAACGAGAACGAATTTGAGCTCCGCGGGATGTTTCCGGTAGAGCAGGGAGGCGATAATGGTGTTGAGTCCCACGGATTTACCCATACCAGTGGCTCCTGCCACAAGCAGATGGGGCATTTTCGCGAGATCGGCCACATATACCTCGTTGGAGATGGTTGTGCCGAGTGCCATCGGGAGCTGCGCCTTGGAATTGCGGTAGGCCGCCGAAGAGAGGATGGATCGGATGCTGACCACGCGAGGATTCTTGTTAGGAACTTCCATGCCGATTGTCCCTTTTCCCGGAATCGGGGCTATGATGCGGATTCCCATCGCTGCGAGATTGAGCGCCACATCGTCGCCGAGACGTTTGATCTTCGCTATGCGGACTCCCGGCGCGGGAACAATCTCATAAAGTGTTATGGTCGGGCCTATCGTGGCGCGGATACTCGCGATCTCCACTCCGTAGGAGCGCAGGATGTTGGTAATCCTTTCCTTGTTGGCCTCCTGCTCCTCCTCGTCAACCGGTATCTCTGTCTCCTGAATGTCATTCAGCAGGTCGAGTCCGGGGAAACGGTAGTGAGACAGGTCAGCTCTCGGATCATAGTTGGCCGAGTCGTTACGGGTTGTGTCGGCGCTTGGCTGTAAAACAGGAATGTCGGCCTCGGAGACAGGAGGCAATTGCGTTGTCTCAACCGTCATCGGTATGTCTATAGCGGGAAGATCGTAATCTTCTATGTTGTCGTTTTCCTGTGTGGTCACGACATCGGATATATCGGAAAAATCGTTCTCTGCAGGAGCTGAAATGTCGGTGAGGGCCGTGACACCGGTCTCGGCGGTGTCGAGCGAGAGGCTGACGGTTGCAGGCGACTCTGTGTCAAGTGTCAGTTCCGGCTGTGAATCGGCTGCCAACGAGTGGGCTGATTCTTCTGTTTCATCATTTTCAGGGCTGAGTGCTTCTTTTTCTTCCGCTTTCGGCAGTGAAATATCTCCGATTCCTACGAAGGGCAACTCGATATCTCGCTCCGCTTCCTCAGAAGGAAGTGCGTCAGCCGGACTTTCGGTTTCTCTTGTCACCAGAGGAGTTTCGGAGAGGGTATTTCCCGAAGGTACAGTTGTGATGCGGTAATTTGGAGCTACGTTAATCTCGGCGCGTTTTGGCTGTTCCTGCTCTGTTTTGGGAGCGTTGAGCGGGGAGTAGATCTCATCTGCGGGAGCCGGCTTATCGAAAGCGGCTTCAGCTTCGCGCCTTTCCTGCTCTTCTTTTTCAGCTTTTACACGCGCGCGCTCGGCTTCCATTTCTGCCTGCTGGCGCACTTCGGCCCTGTGGGCTGCGGCTATGGCTTCGTCATGACGTCGTGCCATGCGCTCCCTGATTGTGGATAGATGGCGGCCGATCATGGAGAAGATGTAGGCAAGCGGCTTGATGAAAATGAGAATGAGAGCTGTCAACATAGCTATGCCGACGGCAACAGCGCTCCAGAGTGAAGCATTGTCTATCAGCAGCGCGTTGATATAGTAACCGTGTTCGCCTCCCCAGAATTCGGGTGACTCGGAACGGAATGTGACCAGTCCCGCTATTAGCGAGACGGCGACAGCCGAAACAAGCGACTTGAATGTCAGGGGCCAGAAACGGAAATTACATAGTTTCACAAGGGTCAGACCAAGCGCGCCTATGTAAAATATAATTATGAAGCCCCCTAATCCAAGCCAACGGTAGATGAGGAAATGGGAAAGAAAAGCTCCTACCCATCCTGTGGTGTTCTCAACGGAGGCAGAGCGTTGCTTCAGCAACTCGGCCGACGAGTTGACGAGCACGCTCTGGTCGGCTGAAGCGTTTGCAATGTAGGAGATCGACGCTACAAGCAAGTAGGCGGCGAAGAGAATAAGAACGACTCCGGCAAAGATGGCAAGACGACCGTCGGCAAAAAATTTTTTGAATGACGAGAAGTCTATGGAAATATCGCGGATGGCATCTGCTGCCGACGGTTTATGATCGGCGCTAACGGTGGCTTCTGCCGCTTTCGGCGAGATGTCGGGCTCCGGTTGCCTTTCAGGTCGCGGTTTGATGCGGGGTGCGGCAGGACGTCGAGCGGCCTTGCGCTCGGGGCGCGGCGCGGGCTCGGGCATGAAATCGTCGTCGGGGGTGACAGGCGTCCTCGGCGATTCTATTTCTTCAAGCTCGGGCGGTTCTGTGTCGTCGGGCTGCACGGGCTTGCGTCTCGGCCTGTTTCGCAGGCTGCCCGGATTATATGAGTCAGTGGAGAGTTCAAAAGAATCCATTGCTTCTGTCAATTCATTAGAGAGTGTTTTTTAAAGAGCGGAAAGATCGGATATGGCTTTGACCGGTTCCGGAGCCTTGAAAACAAAATTGCCGGCGACAACGATGTCAGCTCCGGCATCGACCACAGCACGGCCGGTCTCGAGATTTATGCCGCCATCGACCTCGATTTCGACATTTACGCCATGAGCGGCGATCATTTCACGCAGTTGCTTTATTTTTTTCAATGTGCCGGGGATGAATTTCTGTGCGGCGAATCCGGGGTTTACCGACATTATCAGCACCATGTCAAGGTCGTCGATAATGTCTTCGAGCATAGCTACGGGAGTAGAGGGATTCAGAGCCACAGCAGGTTTCATGCCGCCCTGACGTATCTGGTTGACAAGTCTGTTGAGGTGTGTGCAGGCTTCATAGTGGACACACATTATTTCGGCGCCGCAGTCGCGCACCTGGCTGACATAGCGTTCAGGCTGGACGATCATCAGATGCACATCGAGCGGTTTGCGGGCTTTGCGGTTTATAGCCTGCATTACGGGGAATCCGAATGATATGTTGGGCACGAACACTCCGTCCATAACATCGATGTGAAGCATTGCAGCTTCCGAGCTGTCAAGCATTTCAATGTCGCGGTCGAGATTGCCGAAATCGGCAGAGAGGAGTGATGGTGAAACTTTTGTCATGATTTTGTTCAATTATCGGTTTAACGATTGCTTTGCTCCGTTTTTTGCTGCACGTAAGTTATTCGTGCTTTGTTTTCAATGCGTTCCAGGCGATATAGGCCACGCAGATGATGCCCAGGGCAAGCCCGGCGTATGTCAGATAGTGATTATATTTTTCCACGGCTGCGGAGAGGGCGTCGCGTGAAACGACTGTTCCGAGCCAATAGCCCATTGCCGCAAGCACGGAATTCCATACGGCCGCGCCGAGAGTGGTGAAAAGCATGAATTTGTAAATGTTCATCCTCGCTATTCCTGCAGGAATGGAGATAAGCTGGCGCACGGCCGGAATCAGGCGCCCTATGAAAGTCGCCGCGGGTCCGTGGTCATCGAAATATTTTTCGGCTTTTTCCACTTTCTGCCTGTTTATCAGACATGCGTGACCGAAACGCGAGTCGGCGAATTTATAAACGAGCGGACGTCCGATCCACATCGAAAGATAGTAGTTGATCAAAGCACCGCCAAGCGCGCCCGCAGTCGCAAGCAGAAGTATGACAATAATATTGACTTCATGTGAAGTGCATGCGAGATAAGCCGCGGGAGGAACGATCACTTCCGAAGGAAATGGGATGAAAGAACTTTCCACCACCATGAGCAGGAAAACGAGCGTATAGACCATCAGAGGGGTGGCGTTGAGGACACTGTCAATCATCTGGACAGGGTCAATGATAGCTAAAAGAGTAATATCCAATAACATAGGAATGTCTGCATGTTTCAGAAAGCAAAGTTACAGATAATTGCTCAAAATTCATAATTACAAACTAACAATTTACAATCATAAATTTGTCAAATTTTGCGCTGACCGTGTGTGAGATAAATTTTGCGTTTTTTTCAAATTTTAGTATCTTTGCAGAAAAATTTCACAGAATATAATTTTATGATTAACGCTCAAGACATCAAGAACGGCACATGCATCCGCATGGACGGCCGTCTTTACTTCTGCGTGGAATTTCTCCACGTAAAACCAGGCAAAGGCAACACATTCATGCGCACCAAGCTCAAAGACGTCGTTGACGGACGCGTTCTCGAACGCCGCTTCAACATCGGCGAGAAGCTTGAGGACGTAAGAGTTGAGCGTCGTCCCTTCCAGTATCTCTATGCTGACGGCGGCGATGATATTTTCATGAATAACGAAACTTTCGAGCAGATTCCCATCAGCAAGGAGCTCGTGACCGGTGCTGCCTTCATGAAAGAGGGCGACACCGTGGAAGTTGTCAGCGACGCTTCAACAGAGACTGTTCTTTATGCCGAGATGCCTGTCAAGACAGTTCTCAAAATAACTTATACCGAACCGGGTCTGAAAGGCGACACCGCTACCAACACCCTCAAGCCTGCAACCGTCGAGACCGGCGCCGAGGTGAGAGTGCCTCTTTTCATCAACGAAGGCGAACTCATCGAAGTCGATACCCGCGACGGTTCTTATATCGGTCGTGTCAAGGCTTGACAGAATATACTTTTAAAGCAAGGACCTAATCTAAATTAATAATAGTTTGACCGCAATCGAATTCCCCTACGGAATCGGTTGCGGTCATTCTTTCCAGCCAACAGGTATATAAAAAATCGCCCGTCCGGTGTCAAGACAGGACGGGCGATTCATGTGATATATTTTTTCAGATGGTCACATCAACGGCGGCGGGGAAAATGCGTTCGGGATCGAAGAAGATTCCGCAGCTTTCCACGAGCCAGCGGGTGTCAGGCGTAACGGTTCCGTTGAATTTTTCAACGCCGTTGACTTTGACAACCACAGGTTTGGAGAGGTCAACGAGTTTGCCGTTAAGATAGATGCGGACTTTTCCTTTGGTGGCCTGAGTAAAAGATTTTTCCACACCTATCTGCATTTCCCAGTAGGTGTCTTTGACCGATTCGGTCGGAGTGACTTTCACGGTGTTCACATTGAGATCGATCGTGTTTCCGTTGATTGTCATTTCATAGCAGTCGCGGACAAGATTGTCGTTGCGTTCCGATGAAGGTTCGAGCACGAGAAGGTTGTAGAAGCCTTCGCGATAACGGTAACCTTCGCCGAGCTGTCCGCCCATGCCGAAGTTTTCCCAATAGAAGTATTTAGGCAGGGGATTGCGGGTCTGCTTGACAAGGTCGGGGACAGGATTATAGTCATTCATGTACTTCCATTCGAAATGTCCCACGCCCGAGAGCATTTTGAATGAGTGCTTGTAATGGCCGGGATGGGCTTTTTCCAGACGGTCCAATTCTTCTTTCGCTTTGTTCGTCAGCAGGTAACGGCCATACATCGTATCCTCTGAACCGTTTACACTGCGGTAGAATACGTTCGCAAGATTCTCGGCGGGTGCGTTGAAAAGCTGGTCGCCTCCGGAAATCGGCGAAACGCCTGCGAGATAGTCGGCATAGAACGACGCGAGACGCTGTGAACCGTATGCGCCCTCGGAAATGCCTGTGAAATATATCTTGTTGGGATCGGTCTGTCCGCCCACAAGGGCCTGACGGATGGCGCGCTCCCAGTATTTCTGACGAGTCGGCGGGAACCAGCGGCAATTCGTTCCTCCCTTGGGGCTTTTCGGAACGATGAAGGAAGATGGAATGGGATTGTTGCCGGTGACCGTACCGTCAATGAGGTAGAGGATGTTGGTCCATTCCATATATGCGTCATCGCCCGAGCCGTGGAGGAATATGAACATCGGATAACCTGTAGCGGGTTTAGTGCCTTTTAGGGCATAGGTCGAGTTCATTGACTCGGAACCGACCTTCCATGAAAAATGAACGGGAGCTTTGTCGGCCCAGGATACCGTGATGGTTGCGGGAGCGGGGAGTTTCTCGGTCTCGGCGGTGCTGACGGCCTGTTTCCATAGTCCCCACACATATTCTGAGGCTGCCGTTATGTTTTCCGTTGTCAGTTTGCCGGAAACCTCATATTTCGGAGAAGTCTCTTTTATCCGGCCTTCGAAGTAGGCATTAACTTCGTTAGGTTTAAGTCCGAATTTTCCATCTTCTTCGGGAACATCGGGTTTGTCAGGAGTCACAGGGGTGTCAGGTTTTTTCGGCTCTTCAGGGCCGTCGGATGAACAGGCTACCGCCGAAGTAGCCAGACATGCAATGCATAATAATAATGATGAAAAAACAGAATATTTCTTCATTGTAAAAGATTTTGGGGTAAAAGATTAATCTGTAATGTTATAATGTATAATGCGACAAAGATAGCATCTTTTGGCAAAATATACAAATTTGTCCGCAAAATGAATAAATATTCTTTGATTAAAGAATATTATTAGAAAAAATGGTCAGATGATATTGAGATGACGGAACATTTTTGCATAGAATTCCGCTTTTTTATCGAGGGCGAGGGGATAGGCCCGGCTTGTAGAAGGCATGCGCCATATCTCGAGTCCGTCGGCTGAAGTGACCATCTCTCCCATTTTAGGCGCGTCGGTGTCAGTGAGCGAAGCGATTACTCCGGCAGCTTTTTCGCCGGTTGTGGCAACAGTCCTGCATAAAGGCATCTTATCCAGAAGCTCGCTAAGGTGAACCGGCTCCACGATCTCGAGAAATTTGTCGGAGGCGTTTCCTTTCAGACGGCGAATGACAAGCCCCGTGTCATTCAGCGCAATTCCTTTTTCCGTCAGCAGGCTCTTTATTGCATCGAGATTGAAAAGTTTCGTTTCCTTGTCGTATAGGGCGAAACGGTCTCCGGCAAAGATCAGTCCCATCATGAACCAGAAATCATTGGTGCGGTTGGGATAGTAAAAGTCCATGCTCCATCTGTGGGAGCCGGGAGGGAACGTTCCCATTATGAGAACCTTTGCATTCTCGGGAATAAATGGCGGCCACGGATGGCGTTCAAGCGGAGATGTAGAATCAGAATAATCCATATAGCGTAATAACGGATAAAAGTGCGGTTATGTTGTATGGGTTATGATGTATAAAGGAAAAAACAAAACCATCAGCGGGGGGAATGCGTTTTGTGTGTATGAAAAACGAAGTCAAACAAGTGAGTGCGCGTTCCCGTATGTTACGGTGGTGCTCGATCTATCTGACCGAGCGGCCGCTTGTTTTCATCCTGGCGGCTACAGTAGGGCTCGGAGCGGGGTGCATGGCGTGGCTTCTGAAAATGGCAATCAGGTACATCTCTGAACTGGTCATAGCCACGGTCCATTCCGTCGGGCCAAACTGGTGGCTTATTGTCGTTCCGGCAGTAGGAATACTGATCGTGGTGTTTCTATTATATAAGGTGTTTCGGGTAAATGTGGCCCATGGAGTGCGCCACATGCAGACCGACATGGAGCACCATATTTCATACGTGCCGGCGAAAATCACCTATATACCTCTGGTTACTTCGGCCATCACTCTCGGGTGTGGAGGTTCTGCCGGAGCGGAGGGCCCTATCGCCTACAGCGGGGCCGCGCTTGGAAGCACGGTGTCACGACTGTTCAAGCTGTCGGCTCCGATGGCCATGCTGATGACCGCCTGCGGGGCCGGGGCCGGCATAGCTGCCATTTTCAAGGCTCCGATTGGGGGCGCGCTTTTCACTCTGGAGGTGTTGAGAATGAGTCGCGGCGCCTACGGGACAATGGTACTTTTCGTCGCCACTCTTTTCGCCGGCCTTACAGCGACAGCTCTCGGCGGTTTCAATCTCGACATGGTGTTCACTCAGGCCGTCACATATCACACTTCTATTATACCTTGGGCCATTTTGCTCGGTCTGTTCTGCGGTCTTTACTCGCTTTATTACAGTTACATAATGAAGCTTGTGGGCAATCTTCTGGATCTGATGAAAAACCGGTGGATAAAAGGAGTGGTGGCTGGAGTGCTGTTAGGCGTGACTTTGCTTCTTTTCCCGGCTCTCTACGGTGAAGGGTATGACGTGATGGGTAAGGTCCTCAACGGGGATTTCAGCGCAATGACCTATGGGACGGTGTGGAACGACGGCATCGATAACGATGCGTTGAGAATTTTTGTGATCGGATTGTGCATTCTATTGATAAAATGTTTCTCGACTTCCCTGAGCTACAACGGAGGCGGAGTGACGGGTGAATTCGCGCCGACACTGTTTGCGGGATGTTTCGCGGGATATGTTTTCGGGACTGCCTGCAACTGGCTGTTCGGTGCGGATCTTCCGGTAGGGCAGCTTGCCTTTATGGGAATGGCGGGTGTCATGGCAGGAGCCATACGAGCGCCGTTCATGGCCATGTTTATAGTGGTGGAGATGTCGTCGGCTTACTCTCTGCTTCTGCCGCTGGCCATCGTTTCGGGAATATCTTTCGGAGTCATGCGGCTTTTCACATCCGACAGTTTCTTCTCAAAGGAGATGGACCGCAACAACGGCGTGTTGCATTTCATCAAAGCGCATGCGCATAAAAAAGCGTGAAAAAAACTTCCTGCAGGCAAGGGGTGATTGCAGAAATGGCGGCAAAGAAGTAAATTTGCAGTCATGAATGTCATAGAAATAACCTCTCTTGACGACGAACGCGTCAGAATGTTTTCATCGCTGACCGAGGCCCAGCTCAGATCGCGTCTCGATCCGGAAAAAGCAGTTTTCATAGTAGAAAGTCCCAAAGTGATTCATGTGGCTCTGGATGCAGGCTACGAACCGGTGGCCATGCTATGTGAGCGTCGTCATCTAACAGGTGATGCGGCCTCGATCATAGAGCGCTGTCCGGCAATGGAGGTGTTTACCGGCAGCCGGGAGATGCTTTCGACGCTGACAGGCTATGTGCTGACCCGCGGCGTTCTCTGCGCAATGAGGCGCCCGGCCGACAGGAGCGTGGCGGAGGTGACTGAGGGCGCGAAAAGGGTAGTTGTCATTGACGGAGTGACTGACACCACCAATATCGGGGCCATTTTCCGTTCAGCGGCTGCCCTGGGAATCGACGGAGTGTTGCTCACGCGCCAGTCGTGTGATCCGTTCAACCGGCGCTCTGTCAGGGTGTCGATGGGATCGGTTTTCCTTGTTCCCTGGGCTTGGCTCGACGGACCCGTTTCGGCGCTGCGAGAAAGAGGATTCTCCACGGCGGCTATGGCTCTCAGAAAAGATTCTGTGAATGTCGATGACCCGCAGCTGATGGGCGAGCAGCGGCTCGCAATAATAATGGGGACCGAGGGCGACGGGCTGGCGCAGGAGGTGATTGACAGCGCCGATTACACGGTTTGTATCCCTATGGCCCACGGCGTGGATTCACTTAACGTTGCCGCGGCTTCGGCTGTTGCGTTCTGGCAGCTGTGCCGCCGTTGAGTCAGTCCTCGCGTCGCGAGAGCGCTGCGAGCATCCGGTGGCCGATGCGGCAGTAGAGGCATTTGTGGGTCTCGCAGTAGTTTCGGCGCAGCTGGATGAGCGCCTGTGTCATGAAAGCGTCGCTGGCTTTTATACCTGCGCGTTCGAAGAGGGTCACGATCGAGTTTTTTTCAGGCGGCAGCGTGTGGAGGAGTTCCACGGCCCGATCGCAGAGACTGTTGTCGTCATGGGTGAGTCCGTAGGCCATCTGAAGGGGGATTACAGAGTTGATGACGAGTCCGGCGACGGAGGCGCGGCTGAATGCACTGACAGCCGCTTGTTGCTCGGCACCGAAATTATAGTGGCAGTTCCAGAATGGCGATAGATCAGGCGAGAAAAGTCTGACAGCATCGTCGAGCGACTCGGTCTCGAGTATGGCCGCAAGCATGCGGAAGCCACCGAAGAGCATTGCCGCGAGAGTCGCAATCCGGCGATGGGGAAATCCCGCAGGACGCATACGCGACATTTTCCATATCATTCCTTCGGGGCGTTTCAGGCCGAACTTGTGGGCGAGATAGCGGTATTCCTGCCGCAGACGGTCGGCGTAGGGCCCGAACGCCCTTGGATCGTCAAGCAGTCCGCTCTGGCCGAAAAGCAGAGCTTCGATGGATGTCAGCGAATCGCTGTGTTTTCCAATGAGGACGAGCGGGAGCGACATGGCGAGGCGTTCGAACGGATCGCCGTTGGTGCCGAATCCGAGCGAGCGGGCGATGGTTACGAATGCAGCCGATTCCCAGTCGCCGTTCGTGCGTCGGAGGATGCTTTCTATTCTTTCCGCTTTGTCATAGAGGCGTTCGTAAGCGAGCGAGTCAAGCCACGCCCCAGAGTGGAGTGCGGGAATCGACCGAAGTTCGGTGGCACACGGCAGATCGATGTCCGAGCGGCTGACGAGCATGTTGTAATGCTCTCTGAACTGTGGCTGACACGGCATCCTCATCTGTGGAATCAGTTCGCCGTTCGAACGATGGATAATCGTGTCGTCGCGGTCAACCACGTGGAGAATGACTGAATCGTAGGCGCGGTCGCCGTCATGACCGTGGCGGTGCCAGTCGCTCGCCCTGACGTGTATCTCGACGTCGCCTGCCCATGTATGGCCGTCGATGGCTATTTTTGCGTTGAAAAAGTCGGGACCGGAATCAGTGTTGAGCCTTCCCGGATCGAGAATTCTGACGCGCCGTCCGTCAACCGTGGACAGATTGTGCTGGATCCACAGTCGGTGTTGCCATATATATTGCATCAGGCGCTCCATGCGCAAATATAACCATTAAAATCAACAAACCGAAATCCGCTGCTGCTTTTCTTGGATTATTTTCTTGAAGCGGCAATCTTTTTTGCAAAATTCAGCGTTTAATTATTGTAGATAAGCGAAATAATTGTTATATTTGCAGAAACAAAGGGTAGTTTCCCCTTGAAAGAAATACTTCGAATGCGAAAGCAACGATTTTAGGGATCGGTTTTGCCCGGTCGGAAAGAGCTGTCGTAAGGCCGCTCTTTTTTATTTAGTGAGGTATTATTTTTTGGCCCAGCAAAACACCATTATCTTGAAAAATATTGTGCTTTACAACTTCGTATGATGGATTTTTTCTTTCGGGGTAAAGCAAGTGTATTGTTACGGGATACGCGATAAGATCCGCTATCTGCAACCCGATGATATTGTCTTTCTTATTTTTGAAACCGAAATCGCTTATCCTTGTTCGCAGCCGTTCAGCCGTGACCCACTTGGTGCCACGATTGCGCAAACCATTATAGTAATTGAGCAATTTATTGTCTTCTTTTTTCCCTCGTCTCTCCACGACAATAGAAATCTCAGGTAAACCGTCATTTATCTCATTGTCAACGCAGAAAATGCTACGTTCTATAAGATATGACAAGGAAAGGCCATAAACATCATCTTCTTCGCCACGAACACAAAATTTATTGAGCTGTTCTTTCAATATTGTACAACTTACAATTACGTATGCGTCATGTCGGCTCAGTATTTTTTCAATATTATCAAAGAATTTCTTTTTCAGAGATTCATCTGCAAGGACAGAAAAAGGTCCTCTCCATTTACGAATATCAACCGAATGAATGACGATTTCCTTGGTCCCGAATATCTCGATTTTTAATTCCTCAAATGCTTTGTTTAATGCATTGAGATTTTGTCGTGACACAAGAATGCCACACAAAGTGAATACCGGAAACCCGGGATCAAACTTTGCCAGATTATGGTCCCCACATTCGTCAATGAAGAGATAAAATTTAGATTTCTTTGTTATCTGCAGATGCATATTATAATACAAAATTACAGTTTTTTGGATGATAATATTCAGATTTCAAATATTTTTATTCAAAATTTGCTAATCCCGGAGTCGGATTGAAAATAGAGTATGTTAAAAAAAACAAACAATTGCTGATTTTTTTAATTTTCTTTTAAATCAGTATATTTGTTGTCATAAATCAACTCATAAAAAATTCGGATATGTCTATCAGATTATTACTGCTAAGTCTTCTTTTTATCAGTGGATTCTCATACGCGCAGCGTAAGGATACGGATGCAAAAAACTCACGGGATTATTTCCGTTACGGTTGTCAGAACCGCAAAGAGATAGGCACGGCTGATATCCGTGTGCTTTATGCATTCAATCCCACCGATATTAATGACAAGGACACCTGGATTGACGAGGGCCAACTGAAGATAACAAAAGGCATGACGCAATACAGCAGCCATTTCGAGGAAGTCAACGAAGACAATCTGAAGAAGTGGCTTGAAGATCATCCCAACTCCGACGTGTATCCTCCGCGGAGATGGCTGAGGGGGCATAAACCTGACCACTGGATTGAATATCAGTATTCCAATATAAAGGTGAAAGGAAACGTGCTTGAAGAATGGGCCGCAATGCCGAGTGCTATTCAGGAAGACAATATGATGTATTCCGAGCCGTTTCCGCTTCAGAAATGGCAGCTTGGCAAGGAGACCAAGACGATATGCGGCTACAAATGTCAGAAAGCTACCTGCACCTGGCGCGGCAGGACTTATACTGCTTGGTTCACTCCGGAAATTCCCGTTTCGGCAGGGCCGTGGAAATTCGGCGGTCTGCCAGGTCTGATAATGAAGATAAGCGATTCGACCAACGATTATTCATGGGAGGCAGTGGCTGTCAATAAGGGCAAGTTTCCTATCTATGGGGCCAGACGCAAAAAATATGTCAAATCGACGCGCGAGAAGGTGCTCAAGCTTCAGCGGGCGCTGAACGAGAATTATTTCAAGACCACTGGTACGACCGTGATAGTCTATAAGACAGGTCGTCCGATGTCTTCGAGACAGCACCCCTACAGACCGCTCGAACTTGAATAACGGGGAGGCGCGAACGAAATGATACGTTACATACTGTCATTGCTGTTTATTGCAGCAGGCATTCTCTACGCGTCGGCCGACATTGTCATATCCGGAAAGGTGACCGACCGCAAAGGCGCTCCTGTTGCGGCTATGGTGACTGTGACTGAAGGCGATGCTATCTGCGGATTTTCAGCTGCTGACGATAACGGGAAGTATTCGATTACGCTGACGCCGACATCGGACAAGGTGACGGTGCGCGCATCTTATCTCGGTTTCGAAGCGGTTGAAAAGATCGTGGCAGCACGGACGCAGACACTCGACATCACCTTGGCAGAGGGAGAGAAAGGTATCGAGCTTAAAGAAGTTGTTGTGGTTGCCGACAAAATAACTCAGCGTGGCGACACGCTGAGTTACATGGTGGATGCCTACAAGGACGCAGGCGACAGAGTGATAGGCGACGTGATCAAAAAGATGCCGGGACTGGAAGTTTCGGAATCGGGCCAGATCTCATTCAACGGAAAAACGGTGAAGAATTTCTATGTTGAGGATATGGATCTTCTGCAGGGACGCTATGGCATCGCTACAAACAATGTTTCAGCCAATGACGTGGCGTCCGTCCAGGTCTATCAGAACCATCAGCCGATAAGGGCGCTTCAGGATTGGAGCCCTTCGGAAGAAGTCACGATAAACATAAAACTGAAGTCATCGGCCCGCGGTACTCTGACAATGAACGGAATGGCTGGGATAGGTTACAAGCCGACGATGTGGGCGGCGGAGGCTGTAGCAATGTTTTTCGGTAAGAAATTCCAGACAATCACTACCTACAAGGGTAACAACAGCGGCGATAACGTGATGGCGGAGCAGAATGATCTCATAGGTGACGGTTCGTTGCAGTTTTTTAACAGCGCACCGCTCTCGGTTGTGTCGCCAGGTTCGCCGGGAGTGGCCCTTAAACGTTATATGAGAAATCGTTCCAATACTGTCGGGACAAACAACATATTCAAGTTCGATTCGCTATCGACGCTGAACATGAGTCTCTCGTATCTCGACGATATCCAGAGAAAAGAGGGCGGCTCGGTGACGGAACAGTATCTTCCCGCGGGTGATTACCGCCAGATAACACAGAAGATCGCTACGAAAAGCCATTCCCATAAGCTCAATGGCTCGGCGACCTATAAAAAGAACTCATCGGCGCTTTACGTGTCCAACACTCTCAACGTCAAAGCCGGATGGAGTAAGGATCGAGGACGGAGTGTTACTTCCGCCAGTTTCATGGATCGGGAGACGGCTGTCGATCAGTTTCTTGACAATCCGTCGTTTACGATCGACGACAGACTCTCCATAATCGCCAACACCGATTCCCATGCCATGAAATTCAATATAGCCGCCGGGTGGAATCATCGTCCGCAGACGCTGACCGTCAGTCCGACATCGATATTCGGCATTTCGACAACCGGCGAAGAGGTCACGCAGGATTATACGACCGATGATTTCCGCGGAGAGTTTCAGACCGGGCTGATGTACAGTTTAGGTAAAGTAAAGTTGTACGGAACCGTATTCGGTGATGTCGATGTGGAGAGGGTAACATCCGCGCTTCACGGGTTCAGCCCTGAAGCCTTAGGCAATACGGCCAACGATTATACTTTCGGGAAAGGGACCGTAGGGCTGGAACCGCAGCTGAGTTACACTGCGGGCGATGCATATTTCGAGCTGACTCTCCCGCTGAGCTATAACGGCCAGTGGCTTCGCGACCGACTGGACACCGATCGCAACCGTGGCTGGAATTATCTCAATTTTTCTCCATCGTTAAAAATGACATATACGTTCGGAAAAAGCTGGTGGCTTATAAGGACGTCCTATTACAGAATGCGCGACAATTCAGGTCGCGTGGCTCCCGGGATAGTGATGACTGATTATATGTCGTTCCGGGAATATCTCGTCGATAAGACAATGACTGACAAGACATGGTTCAGCACTCTGGAATATCATTATTCCAATGCCTTGCAGCAAGTGTTCGGCAATGCTGAATTCAACTGGCTTCGTAGCAGCAGAAACACCATGACCGGTTATGAGTATGACGGACTTGTGACGGTCAGAAATGTCTATGACATCCCCTGTGTCTCCAACAGATATGCGGCTACGGCCGGTGTTAGCAAGGGATTCGGTTTCTGGAATTCCACGCTGAAACTCGGAGGAAACTACAGCCTCTACACGAGCAGCCAGATACTGGACAGGAAGGCGGTCGATTACAAGGCGCAGTATTGGAGCTCGAATCTGATGTTGGCACTGACTCCGGCTCAGTGGATGGGTGCAGCATTGGGATTCGCTTATGGCGAAAGCCGCAGCTATACCGAACTGAACAGAGCCGATGCTGCCACTGTCAGGCAATATACCGGTCGGCTTGATCTCAACTTCTTTCCATGCAGACGTCTTGCCGTCAATGTTGCGGTGGAGGATAACTATACAAACATGACTTCCGGGGCGAAACACGCATGGTTCGGCGATGTGCGTCTGAAGTATGGAATCGGAAGATTCGAGTGGGAGCTGGAGTTCAACAATATTTTCAACCGTCGAGAGTTCACCCGTGTCAATTACACGGACATGAACATCTATCGGAGCACTTATCAACTGCGTCCGCGCAACGTGATGCTCAAACTGCGCTTCAAGGTTTTATAGCGTTTAAAATTAGGCTGATAAGCCGAATCAATGCTGTCGAGTTAAGAAACTTATGTCATGTTTTCCAATCAGAGCCCGTCAGGGCGTGCTGAAAGGAAACATCAACTGAAGCACTCCTTTTACATCGCAAAGCGATGTCCCTCCAGTCAGATACGCCAATTTATTGAATCCATGCAGAGAATCGCCAACTTGTAGGGGCGTGCCTTCGGCACGCATAAAGAGATGTCCGATAGACAATTACATTCACTCCTCGTTTTTAATCCTATAATGGTAAGAGGCTGACGAAGTCCCGGCGTCCCGGAGAGAGACCTCAGCGGCAGACTCTTTCCGGGCACTCCGCTGTGCTTCATGCCCGGAAGCTAAGTGCGTCCTCCGGACTTGTCTATCAAGCTTTTCCTCTTAATTCAACCGCATTAAAAAGCCGAATTGATCTAAGTTGGTCAGTGGGGGATTTTGCCGAAGAGGATGCCGGCTTTGACGGCGCGGCGGTAGTCGAGGTAAAATTTGAAACAGCAGGCGAAAATGGCGGCGGAGCTGACAGGTTGCCACCATTCGCCTTCGCCCATGGCGAGATCGAAGATGCGTGCTGCGGTAACGGCGATGCCGATTATGCTCAAGGCAAAAAATATGTTGCGTTTTACTCTGTTGCTTGTCATATCTGTGGTTTTTATCTTATAAGACGCCACTTCCAAGAAAAAATTTCACCGCCAGCAGAATTTTTTTGAGATTTGTAGCAACACTGCCACGGGACTTGGGAACAACATGATTTTAAAACGGCAAGCGCAACCTGTTTGAAATCATCGAGGCTGCGCTTGAACGAAGTATGCCCATAGGGAGTCGAACCCTAATCGGCGGAACCGGAATCCGCTATTCTATCCATTGAACTATGGGCACAGAATAAGAGTGGTATGGTGATGCAAAATTAGTTTTTTTTTTGTAGTTTTGCAAACAATATGAATGTAAAGATTGAACCTTCCTGGAACCGACGGCTGAAATCGGAATGGGAAAAACCTTATTTCAGCGAGTTGGCGCAATTCGTCCACAACGAATATCGTCAGGGTGTCGTTTATCCTCCAGCCTCGAGGATTTTCGCTGCCTTCGACGCATGTCCTTTTGAAGATGTAAAGGTTGTGATTCTCGGTCAGGATCCGTATCACGGTCCCGGTCAGGCCAACGGTCTCTGCTTTTCGGTGGCCGACGGCGTGGAGATTCCGCGGTCGCTGCAGAACATATTCAAGGAGGTCAATGCCGACACGGGAGCGCCGATTCCTTCGTCGGGCAATCTCGAGCGGTGGGCGCGACAGGGAGTCCTTCTTCTCAACGCCACTCTGACAGTCCGCGCCCACAATGCCGGGTCTCATCAGAATCATGGGTGGGAGACGCTGACCGACAGCGTGATCCGTCATCTCTCTGAAGAGCGTGAGGGACTGGTGTTCATTCTCTGGGGCGCCTACGCCGGTCGAAAGGCGGAGCTGATCGACAGCTCGAAACACCTTATCCTGAAATCGGCCCATCCGTCGCCTCTGAGCGCCTCGCGCGGGTTTTTCGGCAACCATCATTTCTCGAGGGCCAACGATTATCTGAAGGCTCACGGTCAAACGCCCGTCAACTGGTGATCGCCCATAGGTATATAGCAGCGGTCCTGTTCTTTTTTTGCGCCATAGTTGCAGCGGCGCAAACCGAAACGACTGTTTTCAACCCGGCTTTCAAGTCGCTTCAGACCAAGGTCAACGGCAACGATCAGCTGCCCCCGGTGATTGTCCTCGGGAGCGATGACGTGCTTGAAATTGAATTCGACGAACTTTCCTCGGAAAGACGATATATCCGTTACGAACTCTATCACTGCGATGCGGGATGGCAGCGCGACACGTTGTTGCCCTCGGATTATCTCGACGGCTTCAACGAGGGGCATGTGGATGAATATGAAATGAGCAGCGCCACCCTAATACAGTATATCCATTACCGCATAGAGGTGCCGAATCCCGACATGCATATCCGCCTGTCAGGGAACTATCTTCTGCGTGCTTACGACGAGAATGATCCGGAGGAGACTCTTTTTCAGGTGAGGTTTTCGGTTGTGGAACCGCAGTTGAGCGCCTCGGCTTCGGTGACTACACGAACCGACATTGATTATAACCGCGAGCATCAGCAGCTTTCGCTGACGGTAGATATGAAGGATCTGCCGGCAGGCAGTGCAATGAATGATCTGATTGTCACGGTCGCTCAGAACGGACGCGAGGACAATCAGGCAGTGGCAAAACACCCCACGCGCATTTCCGGACGGACGGCCGTGTGGGAACATTGCCGTGAACTGATTTTTCCCGCAGGAAACGAATATCGCCGCATGGAGACTGTGTCAACCAATTATCCCGGAATGCATGTCGAGGAGATAGGTTTCGACGATCCGTACTACATTTTCCGGCTTGTGACGGACTCTCCCCGCCGTGAAGAGCCTTATCTCTTTGACGAAACGCAGAAAGGAAGGTTCAGAATCCACAGGTTTGACTGCACGCGACCGGAAACGGAAGCGGAATATGTCATGGTCCTTTTCACTCTCGACATGCCCGAAACGGAGGGAGCCGATATTTTCATCGACGGCGACATGTTCCAGCGCCGTTTCTCGCCGGAGAGCCTGATGGTCTATAACCGCGCCACGGGGCGCTATGAAGCGTCGGCTTTGCTCAAGCAGGGCTCATACAATTACGGTTATCTCGCCGTCAGCCACGGATCAATGAGAGGAGACGCGGGTCTTATCGACGGAAATAAATATCAGACGGCCAACGAATATCTCGTCAAGGTTTATTATCGGGAACCGGGAGGCCGTTATGACAGGCTTGTGGCAGTAACGACAGCCTTAGCCGGAAAATGAACTGAATGAAAAGATATTAATGGAAGAAACATCGGAAGAAATAATGTTGCAGATTAAGGATACTCTGGTCACTCTTGACATGGCCGAACGATTTTTTCAGTGTGATCTGTCGAAATGTCTCGGCGAATGTTGCATCGAGGGCGATGCAGGCGCACCCATAACCGAAGAGGAACTTGAAAAACTCGAGAAGGTGAAGGAGATTGTCTGGGACGACCTGCTGCCTGCTGCCCGCGAGCGCATAAAGGAAGCCGGAGTCGGGTATGTCGATGAGGAAGGCGATCTCGTGACCCAGATAGTTGACGGGCGCAACTGCGTGTTCACCACCTATGCTCACGGAGGGATGTGTCTTTGCGCCATTGAGAAAGCCTATCGCGAGGGGCGTTGCGACTGGCGCAAGCCTATGTCATGCTATCTCTATCCTCTGCGCCTGACGACTTATCCCACGTTTACCGCCGTCAATTACCACAGGTGGAAAATCTGCAAGTGCGCCGAGATTCTCGGGCGCGCCAACGGAACGCGCCTCTATCAGTTCATGAAAGAGCCGCTTATCGAGCGGTTCGGGCAGGAGTGGTACGATGAACTGTGTGAGGCTTGCGAGGCCTATCTCGAAGAGTACAGATAAATACCTGTCAGGGTCAGGCTTCTGACAAGAAGATAGCTCAGAAACGCTATCCATAGGCCGTGGTTCCCCATCGAAGGGAAAAGAAGAGCATAAAGGGTGAAATAGACCGCGGCACCGATGGCCATGCTTGCCAGCATTGCGCGCGTACGCGTCAGTCCGATCATCACTCCGTCCATGACGAACGCCATGACGCTCACGAGCGGAATGGAGACGGCCCACCCGAAATATTCCTCGCTCCGGGCCACAACCTCGCGGTCGGAACTCAGGAGGCTGAGAAAGGCATCGCCGCCCGCGAAATAAATCACCGTGAAGAGGACCGAGCAGACGAGCCCGAGAAGGCAGAGCGCTCTGACCGTTCGCCGCAGCTCGTCGCGCTTTCCGGCGCCGGCATTCAGTCCGCACAGTGCTTCTCCGGCAAAAGCTATTCCGTCCTTCATATATGAGAAAATCGTGAACAGCTGCATCAGCAGAGTGTTGACGGCAAGCATTACGTCGCCCTGCGTGGCGCCTACGCGCGTGAACCAAAGCGTGATGGCGACGAGACAGACGGTGCGCAGGAAAATGTCGGTATTGATTCTGAAAAACCGCTTCAGTCCGCTTCTCTCGATGACGGCGCTCCACGCGGCGCGCGGACGGCCATATCTGCGGATTGCGGCTCCGGCCGTCAGCAGGAATCCGGCCCACTGGGCGCAGAGCGTTCCGGTGGCTACCCCCCGGATACCCATCCCGACGCCATAGACGAGCGTGAGCGAGAGGGCTATGTTGAATACATTGATGAAAATGGAGACCCACATCGGAATCCGGCTGTTCTGCATTCCGAGCAGCCACCCGGTCAGGGCAAAAGTCCCGAGTACAGCCGGCGCGCCCCAGATGCAGATGCCGAAATATGTGGCCGCCAGGGCGCGGGTCTCCCCTTCGGCGTCGATCAGAAGAAGCAGTCCCGAAGCGAGAGGTCCCCGCAGCAGGATCATCATAACACCGGCAGCGGCGGCCATCAGCAGACCGCGGTGGAAAATGGTGTTGACCCCGGCCTTGTCTCCGGCACCGAGCGCCTGGGCCGTGGTTCCGCTCGCACCCATGCGCAGAAAACCAAACAGCCAGTAGAGCATGTTGAACATGGTTCCACCGACTGCTATGGCAGCGATATAGACAGCGCTGCCCATGTGGCCCACAATGGCCGTGTCACACAAGGCAAGCAACGGCGTGGTCACGTTTGTGACCACAGCCGGGATTGCCAGTGAAGCTATTTTCCTGAGACGGCTTGACATCGGGAACATTTCCGGAGTGTCGGGCGCCGCGGCGTCAGGCGTTTGTCCGGGCGCGCATAGCGTCCCAGATAAGATATGCTATAAGTCCGATATAGACGATCAGGCCGAGCGCCTGGTTGAGCCAGGTTTCCATCTCGACTGTTCCCTCATAGCCTGCGAAGCGGGTCAGCGCCGAGAACACACCGAAGAGAGCGCCTCCGGCTATCATACCCGAGGCAATGAGCGTTCCGCGGTCGCGGCGTGCGTTGTTGACGGCTTCGTCCTTGCTGCGCGAGCTGACAAACCAGGAGATGGCGCCGCCGACGAGCATCGGGGTGTTGAGCTGCAGCGGAATGAACATGCCGAGGCAGAAAGCGAGGGCCGGAACGCCGAGCCAGTTGAGAAGCAGGGCGAGGATGGCTCCGGTCATGTAGAGGATCCAAGGCGTGTCGCCTCCCATCATGATAGGCTCGATCACGCCGGCCATGGCGTTGGCCTGGGGAGCCACCAGAGCGTTTTCGCCCGTGAAGCCATAGACGTTGTTGAGCAGGAGGATCACGCCTCCGACAGTGGCAGCCGAAACGAGGGTGCCGAGGAATTTCCAGCTTTCCTGTTTTTTAGGAGTTGAGCCAACCCAGTAGCCGATCTTGAGGTCGGTGACGAAGCCTCCGGCCATCGAGAGAGCTGTGCAGACAACGCCGCCTATAATCATTGCGGCTACCATTCCGGAGGTGCCGTTGATGCCGATAGCCACGAAGATGGCCGAGGCGACGATGAGCGTCATGAGCGTCATGCCCGAAACGGGGTTGCTGCCCACGATCGCAATGGCGTTGGCGGCCACGGTGGTGAACAGGAACGCGATGACGGTCACGACTATCCATGCCACGAGAGCCTGTGGGAAGTTATGGAGCACTCCGATCCAGAAGAAAAGCAGCACCACGACGAGAGCCAGCGCCATGAAGAATACGACATGTTTCATCGACAGGTCGAGCTGCCAGCGCACCGGTTTTTTCGTCGTGTCGGCGCCTTTGAATTCCTTGACGGCGAGTCCGGCTGCCTGAGCTATGATGCCGCGCGACTTGACGATGCCGATGACGCCGGCCATGGCTATGCCGCCTATGCCTATCATTCGGGCGTAGGTCGAGAAGATCGAGGCGGGTTCCATGGCTGCGATCTCAGCGCTGCCGTAGGTCCCCATCAGCGGGATGACAACCCACCAGACGAAGGCGGAGCCGGCGAAGATGACGAAAGCATACTTGAGGCCGACTATATATCCGAGGCCGAGAAGTGCGGCGCCTGTGTTGCAGCTGACCACCAGACGGGTCTTTTCTGCGAGAGCGTGACCCCACGAGGTCATGTAGGTCGAGATGTTCTCGGCCCAGAGACCGAACGTAGCGACCACATAGTCATATATACCGCCGATGAGCGCAGCCACTACGAGCAGTTTTGCCTGTCCTCCCGATGCCTTGGCGTTCTGGCCGCTCATGAGCACCTGGGTTGTGGCCGTGGCTTCGGGGAAAGGATATTTCCCGTGCATGTCCTTCACGAAATATTTGCGGAAAGGAATGAAGAAGAGTATTCCGAGAACGCCTCCGAGCAGCGAGCTCATGAAGATCTCGAAAAAATTCACCGTGATTTCCGGATGGGTTCCCTGAAGGATGTAGAGGGCGGGGAGAGTGAAGATGGCGCCGGCCACGATGACACCGGAGCAGGCTCCTATCGACTGGACGATCACGTTCTGGCCCAGCGCGTTGTTTTTCCTGAGCATCCCCGACATGCCGACCGCTATGATCGAAATGGGGATAGCGGCTTCAAACACCTGTCCGACCTTCAGGCCGAGATAGGCGGCCGCCGCGCTGAAAATGACGGCCAGAATGAGACCGAGGGTGACGGAGTAGGGCGTTGCTTCCGGATAGTCGTGGGCAGGATGCATCACGGGGCGGTAATGCTCGTCGGCCGCTAATTCGCGGAAGGCGTTGTCGGGAAGTTCTATGGGATCGGCGTCCTCATAGACTTCTTCGGGCAAAGATTCTTTCTGTTGCATGATATGATTGGTTTTATGATTGATTTGAGTCCGACGGACGCGAGAGGAGCTCGAGAGTATCGACGTAAATTTCAGTGACGGAGTGCTTGATTGTGTTGCGGTCCTCCCAGACGCGGGTACGCAGTTTTCCCTCCACGTAGATCCGGGAGCCTTTGCGAATGTAGCGCTCGGCAACCGAGGCATTACCGTCCCATAGCACAAGGCGGTGCCATTCGGTGCGCTCCGGCACTTGCTGGCCGTTCTCGGTGGTGCGCGCTCTTTCCGAGGTGGCGAGCGTCAGCTCGGCCACGGGGCGGGTCCCCACGTAACGTATCTGCGGGTCGCGGCCCACATTTCCGAGCAAAATGACTTTGTTGACTGACATATCCTGTCTTTTAGCTGTTGGATTAAAGATTCTTTTGCAAATTTAATCAATAAAAATGAGTTTTTGATGCTTTTTGCTCAAACTTATCTCCTGTGACGCGAAAGGGTGAGCTGTTAAACCTGGTGGAACCGTTAAAAATCTATCACGGCGATAAAGTTTTGACAACTTGGACTGATTGGAATTATCATTGCTGTAACGGGCTATGGAGCGAAGCGGAGTGACCGGAAAGAGTCCGCCACTGAGGCATCCCTCCGGGAGGGAGGGAAGCCTCTTTCCATTATAGGATTAGAAACGAAGAGTGAATGTAATTGTCTATCGAACATCTCCTTATGCGTGCCGAAGGCACGCCCCTACAAGTTGGCGATTCTCTGTATGGATTCAATAAATTGGCGTATCTGACTGTACGGACATCGCTTTGCGATGTAAAGGAGTGTTTCAGTTGATGTTTCCTCTCATCGCGCCCTGACAGGCTCTGATGGGAAAACATGACATAGGTTTCTTGACTCAACCGCATTGATTGGAATTATCGATGCTGTGACGGGCTATGGAGCGTAGCGGAGTGTGGGGCAGGCAATGATAAATAAAAATGAGTCGCGGAGGGACGATTCTGTGGAACAAAACGTTGTATCTACCAAAGAGGCTTCCCTCCGGGACGCCGAGGTATAAGTACGTCTCTGTCCGTGCACTCCGCTGCGCTTCATGCACGGTTAAGCGTTGCACGTCCTGCGGACTTGTTTGTCAAGTAGATTCACCTTGACTCAACCGCATTGATTGGGCGAATCGGGGTAATGGAGCATCTTTAACATTATTTTCCTTAAATTGCAGCAGGTTGAAACATCCTATTGCCGAGAATTGTTTGTATTTTTGCAAAGGTCAATCTGTAATAAAAAAGAACTTACACATAACGATAATGTCGAACGTAACCAAAGAAGCCGCCCTTGAATATCACCGCGAAGGGAAGCCCGGCAAGATAGAAGTGGTGCCTACGAAACCTTATTCCACCCAACATGACCTGGCGCTCGCCTATTCACCGGGCGTGGCCTATCCGTGCAAGGAGATAGAGGCTCATCCGCAGGATGTATATGAATATACCAACAAAGGCAATCTCGTGGCCGTGATTTCCAACGGCACGGCTGTGCTCGGGCTCGGAAACATCGGCCCTGAGGCAGGAAAGCCCGTGATGGAGGGTAAGGCCCTTCTGTTCAAGATTTTCGCCGGTCTGGATTGTTTCGACATAGAGGTCAACGAGCATGATCCGCAGAAATTCATCGATGTGGTGAAGGCTATAGCCCCGACTTTCGGGGGCATCAATCTGGAGGACATCAAGGCTCCGGAATGTTTCGAGATCGAGCAGAAGCTGCGCGACGAGCTGGATATCCCGGTCATGCACGACGACCAGCACGGGACGGCCATCATTTCGGGCGCGGGGCTGCTGAACGCCCTCGAGCTTCAGGGAAAGAAGATAGAGGAGATAAGGCTCGTTGTCAACGGAGCGGGCGCCGCCGCCATTTCATGCACGAAGCTTTATATGGCTCTGGGCGTGAAGAAGGAAAACATCGTGATGTGTGACAGCCGCGGGGTCATCAACCGCAAGCGCACCGACCTCAACGAACAGAAACGGGAATTCGTCACAGACCGCGACATCGACACTCTGGCGCAGGCCATGGAGGGCGCCGACGTGTTCCTCGGCCTTTCGATCAAGGATGTGGTCACGGTCGATATGGTGCGCTCGATGGCGCCGAAGCCCATCGTCTTCGCACTGGCGAATCCGGATCCGGAGATCGCCTACGAGGCGGCGATGTCATCGCGCCCCGACCTCATATTCGCCACGGGCCGCAGCGACTATCCCAACCAGATCAACAACGTGCTCGGATTTCCCTACATATTCCGCGGCGCTCTCGACAGCGGGGCTTCGGCCATCAACGAGGCGATGAAGCTTGCGGCCGTGCGTGCCATAGCCGCATTGGCCAAGGAGCCGGTTCCGCCGGTTGTGAACACGGCCTACGACATGACCGACATACATTTCGGCCGTGAATACATACTTCCGAAGCCTCTCGACCCGCGCCTGCTGACGACGGTGGCTCCCGCCGTGGCCCGCGCCGCGATGGAGAGCGGAGTGGCCCGGCGTCCGATAACCGACTGGGACGCCTACGAAGAACATCTGCGCAAGCTGATGGGCTATGACAACAAGCTCATGCGGCGCATATTCGAGCAGGCCAGGAAGGAGCCGCGCCGGGTGGTGTTCGGCGAGGCGAACACGGACAAGATGCTCAAGGCGGCGGTCATCGCCCACAAGGAACATCTGCTCGTGCCGGTGCTTTTAGGCAACGAGGAGATGATAGAGAAACGCGCGGGTCGTCTGGGGCTCGACATCAGCGGCATAGAGATCGTGAACCTGCGTCATGACCGCGAGGCTGACCGACGCCAGCGTTATGCCGCTATTCTCGCCGAAAAGCGTCAGCGCGAGGGCCTGACTATGCCCGAGGCGCTCGAAAAGATGTTTGACCGCAATTATTTCGGCATGATGATGGTGGAGACGGGCGACGCCGACGCTTTCCTCGGAGGAACATACTCGGCCTCGAACACGATAGGCGACATTGCCTCGGAGGTCATAGGGATCCGTCCTTCCTACAAGCATTTCGCCGCGCTTCACATAGTGAACACCCAGAGAGGTACATTCTATATGTCGGACACGCATGTCAACAAGGAGTATGACACGGAAACGCTCTACGACGTGGCGCGCCTCACCCGAAACTCGGTCGAATTTTTCGCCGAGAAACCGGTCATGGCCATGCTCTCCTATTCGAGCTTCGGTTCGAGCAAGGAACCTGTCTGCCGCAGGGCACACGACGTTGTGGAGATGATGCACAGTAATTATCCCGATCTGCTGATCGACGGCGAGATGACTATACGCTACGCGCTCAACAACGAGCTTCGCGACAAGACCTATCCGTTCAACCGTCTTGCGGGCGAGAAGGTGAATACACTCGTGTTCCCCGATCTGACTTCTGCCAGCTCGGCCTACCGACTGCTGCTCGAATTCGGGGTAGGTGATACGGTAGGCCCCATCCAGATGGGTCTGAACAAGGCAATCCACTATATAGGCGTAGATGCTCCCGTGCGCAGCATTCTCAATCTTGCCGTAATCGCCGCTCTCGACGCACAGGTGGCGGCGACCGGCGTGGGCTCACAGGACAAATAACGGCGATGAAACGGATCGGAATCCTAAGCGACACCCATTCCTGCTGGGACGAACGCTACCGGAAGCATTTCGCCGGCTGCGACGAGATATGGCATGCCGGGGATCTGGGCGACATCACCATTCTTGAACGGCTGGAGGAGATCGCGCCCGTGCGTGCGGTGCGCGGCAATATCGATCACGGCGACGTGGCGCGTCGCTGCCCCGAGGTACAGGAGTTCGAGGTGGAGGGAGTGAAGGTGTGGATGACGCATATAGGCGGCTATCCGGACCGCTATTCCCCCGGAGTGAAGAAACTTCTGGCTGAGAAAAGGATAAGGCTCATGATTTCGGGCCACAGCCACATCCTGAAAGTGATTCCCGACCATGAGCTCCATCTGCTGCATGTCAATCCCGGCGCCGCTGGTCATCACGGCTGGCAGAAAGTGAGGACGCTCGTGCGTCTCGTGATAGACGAGGGCGATATAAGCGACCTCGAAGTAATAGAACTTAGTCCAAACTCACAAATCACCTATATATGAAGAAACTTGTTTTACCGCTTGCAGTTCTCCTTCTTCTGGGAGCGGCAGGCTGCAAGACAACGGAGGCCAACTACCGGACGGCCTACGAGAAAGCGAAGGAGAAAAAGATTTCGGAAAAGGATGAGGATGACGATAAGCTCATGGATCTGCAGCGTCCGAGAATGACTGCGTTCGGAGCCGATACTCTTCCGGTAAGGTCGTTTTACATCGGTTATACCCGCGACGGCGGCGCTGACAAGGATCATTCCGTAGTCAAGGGATTCTGCGTTGTGGTGGGGCAATTCAAGCAGGTTTTCAACGCCCGTTCAATGAGGCAGCGCCTGATCGCCGACGGCTACGCCGACGCCCTCGTTGTCAATGACAATATGAAGAACTACTACGTCGTGGCAACGACTTCCAACAATGCCCATCAGGCGTCGCTTGACCTCGAGAGAGTTAATGCCGATAAGAAACTGGTGCTGAAACCGCCGTTTCCCTACGTTCTCCTTCCGGGCCATCTCCACAGAAGATAGCGCTGCAGCTGCGGTGAACAGCGGGCATTTTAAGACGCAGGAATTGCAGGATTGAAAAAAAAGGTTTATCTTTGCAACGTCTTAAAGGCGCACGTGGCGTAATTGGTAGCCGCGCCAGACTTAGGATCTGGTGACTCACGTCGTGGGGGTTCGAGTCCCTTCGTGCGCACATAAAATCCCTTGCAACTATCTGAGTTACAAGGGATTTACCTTTATCCACAGGCAACTTTCAACACCTAATAAAAGAAACAATAAGAAAAAGGAACACACAAGCTAACCGCTACCGCTCATGCGCTCCTATAATTTCCAGAATTTCTTATTCTCCTGGAGCAAATTTGTTACCTTTTCGTTTTGTTATTTGGAGCAAAATCGCTACCTTTGCATTGTTATTAAATAACAATAGTTCTTTTAAATTATGAAGTACAACCAATTAAAAGCGGAGCTTTCCGCTGCCGGTTGTTTCCGGCTTCGCGGCGGAGGGAAACACGAAATGTGGTTTTCTCCTATCACCGGGAAGCGCTTTCCGGTTCCTAACCACGGTTCCAAGGAGATCCCTCCTTCAACCGAGCGTTACATCAGAAAGAATTCAGGCGTCAATTAAATCCTGAATCCGGACCACTCGCAGAAGCGCGGGGCTTCGGCCCCGGCTTCTTTACTTCATCCTTTAAAGACTTTTGTTTGTTAATAATAAAAACGAGGTGTAAAAAGCCTCGTTTTCCAAAGCGACATCAATAAACACTTACGCCTTATGAAAGCAAATATAATCATTGAACAGACAAAGGACGGATATTTCTCTTGCTTCGTGGAAGAGGAGCTGCCTTATGTCGGTCTTCTTGGCTATGGTGATTCTTCCCAGGAAGCTATCGATGATCTTATCTCCACTTACACACAACTTAAAGAAGACCTGAAAGCCGAGGGAAAAGATCTTCCGGATCTTGAATTTGTGGTTCATTATGATATGCCATCGTTCTTCAACCGATTCAATTTTCTTAATCAGTCCAAGATCGCGGAAAAGGCCGGCATCAATCCTTCGTTGATGCGTAAATACACCTCCGGGGTAGCCCGCGCCGGACAAAAACAATATGACAAACTCCATACTGCCGTGCAGGCCCTCGCAAAGGACATGCTCGCTGCAGCATTTTAATAACTTCTGCGCGTGATGCGTTGTACTTCAATTTTAAAGGACTAACTAATTCTGACCTGCGGCTCATTGATTGAGCTTACGGTAGAAAGAGACTGCCTAACTTTGGTTATTAGACAGTCTCTTCTTTTTTAGAAAAGCTAACTGTCTTTCGATTCTTTGATTTCAATAATGACATGGACAGTGTGTTCAGTGTGTTTCCTAAAAGGAAAGATCCCGTGAACTTTATTTAGACCTACACCAACCAATATTCCGCAAATAATAATCGCGGCAATAATAAGAGAGAACAACCAGTGTTCAATGATGAAGTCGCGAAGTGACACAGCAAGATAAATCATGGCTCTTATTTTTTACAATGGTTTTTTACACTTGGTAAATATAAAGGAAATTCACTGGAATAAAAACAGTAGATTTATATATAGAGTCGGATTATGATTTTTGGCACAACCTTTTTGTGAGAATATCTTCTACGGGCGGTTGAGGCGGGGAAGGCGTGCGCCGATGTAGGCGAGGACCTCGCGCTGTATGCGTGAGCCGAGCAGCCTGTTGACGGCGATATATGCGCTGAGGCCAAGGAGTGTCATGATGACCAGCTGCATCCACGGACCTCCGAGCCATGGCCTCATGAAGAAGAGCGCGCATACGATCAGTAGCGAAAGCACGGCGTAGGGGAGCGAGTCGCTCAGGAAACGCCAGGGCGTGCTCCAGGAGGTGCGTGCGGCGATTATGAGCATCACGGCCCAAGCGATGACCGATGCTATGATCTGTCCCCAGAGGAAAATGGTGACTCCGAGCGTGATATCGTCGGGGGTGGTCAGGGCGATATATGGCAAGGTGATGAAGATTGCGAGAAGGGCTGTTCCGTCGCGGATTATCTCGCTGACAACCATCAGTCGCGACTTGCCGAGCGACATGACGTAGTTGTGATATAACGTTACGAGAATAGTGAAGATGCCCCTGATCAGCAAGAGCTGGAAGAGAATGATCGATGGGTCCCATTTGGTTCCGAACAGAACGTGGAAAATGGGAGTTGCCATTACAATCAGAAGTCCGAAGGCGGGAAAGACAATGTAGGAGGCGAAGCGGTTTATGCGGCTCGTGGTTGCGGCGTAGCGCTCGGGATTGTCCTGATATTCGGAGAGCAACGGCAGGAAGGATTGAGTGAAAATGGCAGAAAGCGAAGCAACGCCCATTTTGCTCCATTTGTCAGCCTGATAATAATAGCCAAGTGAGAAAAGCCCGACCCGGTTTCCGATGAAGAAAGAGTAGATGTTCTGAAAAAGGACATTCAGAAAAGAAGTGCCGAACACTCCGCTCCCTACGTGGAAAAACGAGCGCAGAATGGAGAAGGAGAACACGAGTTTCGGGCGCCAGCTGTCGGCTACCCAAAGAATGAGCGTTTTCACTCCGGAGTTTATGACAGCCTGCCATACCAGCGCCCATGCTCCCCAGCCGGTCAGCGCCATATAGATTCCCGCGACGGAGCCTGCAAGGAGTCCGAGGGTGTTGCTGACGGTGACCATCTTGACATCCATAAGCTTTATCCTGCGGTTGGTCTGGACTATCGCCGCGGCGTTGAGAATGAAAGTCAGGAACATGACGCGCGAAAGAGGAATGATGCGCTCGTCATTTTCAAAAATGTCGGCTATGAGGGGAGCGCAGAGGGCGAGGACGATGTAGCAAAGAGTGGCTACGCCGAGGTTGAACCAGAGGATGGTGCTGTAGTCATCTTCCGTAGGGCGTTTTCGCTGCAGAAGCGCGTAGGAGAATCCACTGTCAACAAACAGGGTCGCAAAGGACTGGAACACGAGGATGGCTCCGACAAGACCGAATTCCTCTTCTGTGAGTTCGCGGGCGAGGATGATGCCTGTCACGGCATAGAGACATTGCGTGGCGATTTTGTCGAGCGTGTTCCATTTCAGCGTGCGCGCGACGCGGTTTTTCATGTCTGTTCCGTTCTCCATCGGGCTTCAGTGTCGGCTGTTCTGACGTCAGTCAAGCGGAATGAGTTTAACCTTCGAAAGAAATTTTTTCTTGATTTCCGGTTTTTCGCGATAACTGATTTTTCCGGAGCCGAGTCCGCCGACAGAGAGTTTCTCGGTCACGTAGCAGGAGATTGCTCCGGTGCCTGTAACCGTGGCCGAGCCTTCGCGGCTTTTGAGGTTGTCGGCCTGAATGTCGCCAGCGCCTGTCACGCTCAGTTTTGCCATAGTCACCGTTCCGGAAAGAACCATTGTGCCGTGACCAGAAATTATCTCGGCTGAAACTTCGGTAGCTTCAAGATCACGGACAATCAGGCGCCCGTTGCCGATCAGTTTTGCCTGAAATTTAGGGCAAGGAGCGGGAGTCATGACGCGTACTGTCGAATCGCCTTCGTTCTTGACGGAAGAAAGGAAGGAGGAATAGACGCGGATTGTAGGCAGATTGCGGTAGGCCGAGTCGCGCACTGCAAGATTGATGGTCAGTTTGCCTTTGCCGGGAGTGAAAATAACCGCGGAGGCAACCGATGAATCTGCTTCAAATTCGATTCTGCCTGCTTTTGATTTGTCGCAAATGTAGTCAACGTTGATTCCATCGACTACCTTAAGTTCATGGAACTCATTGAAATCAAGATGATAGGGATGGACTTCGGCTAAGGTCGCGCCACAGACGGAGAGAAAAGAGAAAACGAGCAATAGAAATTTTTTCATGATTGTATGTCGCATTGGTTAGTGACGGAGGGAATGATATCCCTCTCGATATGTGATAGAATGGTTTCGAGTTCGTCGATTGTGTCGGCCCTGAGCATCTCTATGCGTGTGGGGCGGAAATTCGGAATACCCTTGAAAAGCGGAGATGCCGCCAAGTGTCGGCGTATGTGGAGAATGCCGCGGTACTCGTCTATGCGGTCTATGCTTTCATGAATCTGACGGCGGAGAATGGCGAATTTCTCGGCGATTGAAAGTTCTTCAGCGGGTTGCCCGGTAGCGGCCACAGCTTTCATCTGCCGGAAAATCCAGGGGGCGCCTATGGATGCGCGTCCGACCATCACTCCATCGACGCCATATTTCCTGAACGCATCGGCTACCTGGGCCGGAGTGGTAATGTCGCCGTTGCCTATTACGGGGATGTTCAGCCTCGGATTCTCCTTTACGCGGGCTATCATGTCCCAGTCGGCCTGACCGGTGTACATCTGCGAGCGTGTGCGGCCGTGTACGGTCAGGGCCTGTATTCCGCAGTCCTGAAGCTGTTCGGCCAGAGTTACTATGATTTTGTTTTCATGATCCCATCCCAGACGGGTCTTGACCGTCACGGGGAGGTCCACGGCGTTTACAACCGCCTTCGTGATCTCGAGCATTTTCGGAATGTCACGCAACAGTCCGGCTCCGGCTCCTTTGCCCGCGACTTTTTTGACGGGACACCCGAAGTTGATGTCGATCAGATCGGGTCGCGCTTCGGCCACAATCCGTGCGGCTTCGGCCATCGTGTCGGGCTCGCGGCCGTAGATCTGTATGGCGGTTGGGCGTTCCTCGGGGCTTATGTGGAGTTTACGGGTGGTCGCCGTAATGTTGCGTATGAGGGCATCGGCCGAAACGAATTCGGTATATACCATGTCAGCGCCTTGTTCCTTGCAGATAAGGCGGAAAGAGTGGTCTGTGACATCCTCCATCGGGGCAAGCATCACAGGCCGTTCACCAAGGTCGATTGTTCCGATTTTCATAGATTACCAATCTTTCTGCAAAAATACGAAATAACGTCAGGCATTCCAACAGCCAGTATCGGAAAAAATGTGCCGAATCACTCCAACGTTAGTGTTGAAAGTCCTTCAGTCAGCAAAGTGGCGGCGCATCGGCGCAGATCGTCGGCCGAAACGGCCTCGATGCATTCCACTCTCTCTTTCCGCGAGGAGACTCTTCCGAAATAGAGGACGCCCCGTGCAACGGAAATGATGGCATTCTCGCGAATGTCGGCCGCAAGAGTCTGCTGTCCTATGAACTGGCGTCGGGCGGTTGAAAGAAACCGATCGGACACACCATTGTCGGCAATCTTGCGGATGACACCGGCCGTTATGCGGCGACAACGCCGGGTGTCGTCATGATCACATCCGAAATATATGGTCAGAAGTCCGGTGTCGGTCAGAAAAGCAGTGCTTGCTTCGACGGCATAGACGAGGCCGCGCCGCTCGCGCAATTCCACGTTTAGCAGCGAGTTCATTCCCGGACCGCCGAGTATGTTGGCCAATAACGCGAAGCTATGGCGTGCGGGAGAATACATCGACGGGATCCTCGAACCGGTGACCGTATTGGCCTGATGATTTCCGAGATTCACCGCGCGGTCGAAAAAAGCAGCCGGAGGAGGCACTATACGTTTTTCTCTTCGGCATGCTGAGGGAAGGGATGAGAAATTCCGTTCGACCGAGCGGCTCACTACGGCGGCCGAAAGCGAACCGGAGTAGAAAACCACCATGTTGTCAACGGTGAAGTTCGCTGTCAGATATTCGCGACACAGTTCAGAGTCAAAAGCCCGAAGGTCATCCGCCGATCCGAGGATGTTGTGACCAAGTCCCGAATCCTTGAATAAGAGGTCTTCGAAGTCATCGAACACCGCTTCCGAGGGCATGTCGCGATACTGGTCGATCTCGTCGGCCACCACTTCACGCTCTTTTTCGAGCTCACGCGACGGAAATATGGAGTTGCAGAGAAGATCGCCAATGAGATCGGAGGCTCTGGAAAAATTGCCGCGCGGGAAAATCGTATAGACGACCGTCGTTTCCTTTGTTGTATAGGCATTCAGTTCGCCGCCGCAGGATTCCATGCGGTTTATGATGTGCCACGACCGCCTGCGGGCGGTTCCCTTGAAAATCACGTGTTCCACAAAGTGTGCCAGTCCGAACCGATCGCCGGGATCATCGCGGCTTCCTGAATTGACAATGGTTCCGAAATATTCCACTTCGGAATTGTCTTTCATATATACGAGACGGAGTCCTGAAGAGAGGGTGATGACAGTCGCCGGAAATGTTTGCTGAGTCATGATGGATATAACCTACTGATATTCATTTACGTGGCGCCACAGGAGGTGGGCCGCCGACAGGAGGGCCTATCGTCGGATTTCCCCGGCGATAACCGCCGGTTTTTGAGCGGATCATATTGTAGAGTATTCCTCCTACATCGACCTTGATCGCAGCGTTTTTGTTTATTTTGTAATAAGGCATTACGATGGGCTGCGTTTCCCAGCGGTTGGTCACGGTGGAGCGCGTTGTCTGAGCACCCACGCTGATGCCCCAGTGGTCGCTGATGTCGTATGACGCGTAACCTCCGAAGGCTGACGCGTTCATGTATCCGGCCATGGCAGGGCTCAGCGGGTGAGTATTGGTGTAATATGACCCGAAAACCGTCAGGCTCAGACGGTCTGTGAGCTGATATGACAAGGACCCTCCGAAGCCATAGGAGGTCTGCATTCCGCGGAAATAGCCATAATGGGTGGCGGATGCGAACGCATCCATCGAAAGCCGTCCGAATGTCTGGGAAAAGCCTATGGTCCCTTGCTCGATTCCCATCAGTCCGGGAAGCGACTCCCTCGCTCCGCTGACATGCAGGACGGCGTTCTGCCACGGGGTGAAGCCCACGAATCCGGGAGCCGTGAAGACGCGTGTCGGAGCTGCCCGGTCATAATCGTCGTTGACCGAAAAGGGTGATGGCATCATGAGGGTGGCTTGCAGCGATTCGAGCACCCTTGCATGTTCTGGGGTCAGACGTGGGGCGGAGGCTGAATCCCGCAACTCGGTTGTTACGGGTTTCAGATAGGAAGGAAGTGTATCCCCGGCCTCTTTTCCGGGGAGGACCGAAGGAATTTCCTGCTGTGCTTTCCCATATAGCGATGCAGACAGGAGGAGAAATATGAGAAAATATCTTTTCATCGGAACAAAATTACATAAATTCTGATAATAACTGCCGTTCGCCATCGGAAAAATTGTTATTTTTGCATTAATGAATCAGTTTTACGAAAGAATGATATGTGCGGTATGCGGGATCGCTTCACTATCGCTTATGTTGTCCTGCGGTCAACATAAGCGGTCCGTCTCCGAGCACGGGGTGCTTTCAGTAAGCATAGAGCCTCAGAGGTATCTCCTCGAACGCATAGCCGGGCCGAAATGGAAGGTCAATACATTGCTTTCGCGCGGCGAAGACCCGGAGAATTTCGATCCCACTCTTGCCGACCTCAAGGAAATGCACGATTCGCGCGCCTATTTCAAGGTAGGGACAATGGCTTTCGAGGATGAGCTGGTCAGCCGTTCGCAGACCTCGGCAACCGTATATGACACTTCTGCGGGAATCAGGCGACTCACAGGCACTCACGGGCATTGCGCCAACCACCACCATGCCGACGAAGAGGAACAAGACCACGATCATGATCATGAGACCGATCCGCACGTCTGGGCATCGCTCAGGAACGCGAAAATCATGGCGGCAAACATGCTCGCCGCCATGATTGAAATCGATCCGGCCGATTCAGCATCCTATCGCCGCAACTATATGGCTCTTGCCGCCACTCTTGACAGCTGTGACCGCGTGATTTCATCACGTCTTAAGCCGGTGGGCCACGCGACTTTCATGGTCTGGCATCCCTCTCTGAGCTATTTCGCCGAGGACTACCGTCTTCATCAGCTTTCGATAGGCATGGACAATAAAGAGATGTCGGCTAGCGCATTCCGCGACAGGATCGATCATGCGAAAGAGCAGGGGGCCGAGGTGTTTCTCGTGCAGCCTGATTTCGATGCCGGCCGTTCCGTGGCAATCGCTTCCGGGGCGGGAGCGAGAAGCGCTACCGTCAATACTCTTTCCTACGATCTGCCGCAGGAACTTCTACGCATAAGCAACATAATCTCAAACCATTAAGATGGAATCAGCAGTATCTCCGATAATTTCCCTGAACAATGTTGAAATGATCCGTGAAGGCCGCAAGGTGCTGTCGGGAGTGGATCTGACCGTAAACCGCGGCGATTTCATGGCTATAACCGGGCCTAACGGCGGAGGCAAGACTACATTGTTACGCATAATGTTACGGCTGCTGAAACCTACGCATGGCTCTGTGGATTATTACGACAGTGACGGAAACCTGACTGACCGGCTATCTATCGGCTATCTGCCGCAGAAAAACATGATAGATTCCAAATTCCCCATCACTGTCAGCGAAGTGGTTGAACTTGGAATTCCGCGCGCGACCCGTTTCAGTGGAGATGAGCGCCGGTCTCTTGTCAGGGAAACGGTAGAGCTTGTCGGTCTCGGCGATTATGCCTCGGCAAGTATCGGAAAGCTTTCCGGCGGCCAGTTGCAAAGGGCTCTTCTGGCAAGGGCTGTCATCTCTCGTCCGGAAGCGCTTGTGCTCGACGAGCCCTTGAGTTACGTTGACCGTAATTTCGAGCGGAAAATCTATGATATAGTTGAGAATCTGGCAAAGACAACGACGGTAATACTCGTATCGCACGACATGAGCCGCATATCGGGTATGGCAAACCGTCACATCATAGTGGATCACGGGATTGAGATGTGTCATTCCCATAATCATTTCCTTCACTACGAATGCTGTGACTGCGAATCAGACGCCGGTCAGCAATGCCGCCGCCAGTGAGCGGGCGCAGGAAATACCGTCCATAGCCGCTGACACTATGCCTCCGGCATATCCGGCACCTTCCCCACACGGGTAAAGCCCCTTGAATTCCACATGAGTGAGTGTCTCTCCGTCGCGCGGAATCCTGACCGGCGATGAAGTACGCGTCTCGTCGCCTATAAGTGTTGCCTCAGGCGTAAGGAAACCGCGGTTTTTCCGTCCGAATTCAACGAAAGCTTCCTGCAGACGCGATGAAATTCCTTCGGGAAGCAGACGGTCTATTCTTGCCGGATGGATTCCCGGGGCGTATGTGGTCGCCGTAAGAGAATCCGAATCACGTCCGTTGACAAAATCGGTCATGCGTTGGGCCGGAGCGTTCTGACTGCCTCCGGCATCCTTATAGAAGCGCCGCTCGATTTCCTGCTGGAATCGCATCATTCTGAGAGGGGATTCTCCTTCAACATCCTCCGGCAGAACTTCCACAACCATTCCCGAATTGGCCCACCGCCCCAGACGTCCAGACGACGACATGCCGTTGACAACCATCTCGCCCGGAGCTGAAGCAGCCGGAACAATCACTCCGCCGGGACACATGCAGAAAGAATAGACCGCCCGGCCGTTGACACGGGTTAGCATAGTGTATTCCGCCGGCGGAAGGAATCGTCCGCGTCCGTCGCGGGAATGATAACGTATGCAGTCGATTGTTTTCTGAGGATGCTCGAGGCGCACGCCGACGGCTATTCCTTTGGCTTCGAGTTTCAGCCCTGCCTGATCGAGCAGGTGATAGACATCGCGGGCGGAATGTCCCGTAGCGAGGATGACCGGTCCGCGAAACGAACTGCCGTCGGCCGTGACCACACCCTCCACTTTTTTTCCGTCGGTCAGAAGAGAGACCACCCGGGTGTTGAAGCGGATCTCTCCGCCGCAACGCTGAATGGTTTCACGCATGGCTTTTATTACTGAGGGCAACCGGTCGGAGCCGATATGAGGATGGGCGTCTATGAGTATGGTATCCTGAGCTCCGTGTTGATGGAAAATCCTCAGCACCTTATCCACGGAACCTCGTTTTTTGCTGCGGGTATATAGCTTGCCGTCGGAATAGGCGCCTGCACCCCCTTCGCCGAAACAATAATTGGAATCAACGTCAACCGTTCCTTCGCGGGCAATCCGGGCGAGATCTTTCCTTCGGGAATCGACATCTTTTCCGCGCTCAAGCACCAATGGCCTTACGCCACATTCGATCAGTTCGAGCGCGGCGAACAGTCCCGCCGGGCCTGCGCCGACAATTATGGCTGAGGGCGCATCGGATGGGAGGACGGGATAATCTATCGGCGTATATTGGACGGCGGGAGCTTTTTCGCCGATATAGACTCTTACGGAAAGCTGCACCACGACATTGCGCTGGCGCGCGTCGATTGAACGCTTTCTGATGATGACATCGGATATTCCGGCAGGATCTATGCCAAGACGTCTGCTGACCGCAGACTTGAGTTTGTCAGGAGTATAGGCAGTGGCCGGATCAAGGCGCAAATCAAGGTCATGTATCATTTTTGATCGGATATTTCAGCCGGCGAGGTCTGTTGTTCGAGTTGACGTTTCTGACGCCGGTTCATTATTATAAGAGTAATTATCGCAGTGACAAAAGCCATTGCGTCGGATGCCGACATACTTGCCCAAACACCGTCGATGCCCCAGTGGCGTGGCAGAATGAACAGGAACGGCAGAAGGAATATGAGCTGACGCGTCAGCGAGAGAAAGATGGATATTTTCGGTTTGCCGACAGACTGGAAATAATTCTGGATGATTATCTGACAGCCGACGAGGGGATAGACTATGAAATATATTCTCGCGCCACGGTTGGCCATGTCAATTAGTGTCGGATCGACAGTGAAGAGACGGCTGATGCTGTCGGGGAAAAATTCAGTTATTATCCATCCGACGGTCGTTATGGCAAGCCCTATCCATATACCCGTATTGAGTGTGTTGCGCACGCGCTGCCACTGGCATGCGCCGTAATTGAATCCGAGTATCGGCTGCATTCCCTGGGTAACACCGAAGACTATCATGACGAAGAACATTGTGGCTCGGTTCAGAATGCCGAATGCTCCGATTGCCATGTTGCCGAGGGTTCCACCGTAATCGAGAAGGGCTTTATTGATGAAGACTACTACAACACACGCGCAGACATTCATGAGAAAGGGCGAGAGGCCTATGGCATAGATTCGGTTGATAATGGCTTTGTTGAACCAGGAATCGCGTATCCTGAGCCGAACGAAACTTTTGGGCGAGAGAAAATGGGCGAGAACCCATAGTGCTCCAACGGACTGTCCGCAGATGGTTGCCAGAGCAGCGCCTTTTATGCCCCAATCGAAAGTGAAAATGAAAATGGGACACAGAACAATGTTGACAACCACAGAAATGAGAGCCGTTATCATGGCTTTGGTCGGATAGCCCGTAGCTCGCATGACGTTGTTGAGTCCTATCAGGATGAATGAGACAGGGGTCCCGTAGAGAATCACTTCCATGAATTCATGGGCATAAGGGAGAGTTTCGGCAGTCGCACCGAAAAAAATCAGAATCTCGTCAAGAAACAGCAGTGAGCCTCCACCGAAAATGACGGCATGGACCATGCAGAGCAGAAAAACGTTGTTGACTGTATCAGTAGCGCGCCTGATGTTGCCCTGACCGAGAAAAATTGAGGAGATGGTCGCACCGCCGACAGCCACGAGCATGACGAAAGCGGCCACGAGATTCATGAGCGGAAACGTAATAGCCAGACCCGCTATGGCCATCGCTCCCACTCCACGGCCGATAAATATACTGTCTATGATGTTATAAAGGGAAGTGGCCAGGCTCGCTATGATGGCCGGAACGGAGTATTGAACCAGAAGTTTGCCTATCGGCATACTCCCTAATTCCATTGGCGATGTTTTTACATTATTGCTCATTGTCGGGTATAGGCATATAAATATTTAACATCTGAAAATTCTGTTTTATTCGCTTTTGTTTGTTATTTTTGCGCGAATAATCAAAAAAACAGAAAAAATGACAAGATTCGGAGCCCTTTTTGACCTTGACGGCGTCTTGATTGACACCGAAGGCAAATATACTGAGTTCTGGGACGAGATTTCACGGATCTATCCGACCGGCATAGACAATTACGCACTGCATATAAAAGGGACCACCCTTGAGGAGATCATGAAGGATTTTCCCGATCCCGAGGTGAGAGCCGATATTCTCAGAAGGATACGCGAATTTCAGGATACGATGACCTATCCTCTGTTTCCGGGGGTTGAATGCTTCCTGACGGATCTGGCCGCAAACGGAATCCCCGCAGCTATAGTAACGAGCAGCGACAACCGCAAGATGAATTTTCTCTTTAAGGAACATCCTTCATTCCGCGATCATTTCGAGGTCGTCATAGATTCTTCCAAGGTAACGCTTTCGAAGCCTGATCCGCAGGGATATCTTCTTGCAGCCGAAGCTCTGGGATGCGATCCGAAAAACTGTTTTGTCTTCGAAGATTCCATACAGGGTCTGAAAGCCGGCAGAGCTGCCGGAGCCACCGTGATAGGGCTTGCGACAACCAATCCGCGCAGCGCGGTTGAACCGCTCGCGGATCATGTCATTGACGGATTCACTGAATTCAGCGTCAAAGACATGATGCGCGTGATGGATTCAAGAAATCAGTAGCCCGAGTGCAGTTTCAAGCCGCCTCAGCAGGCCTTGAAACTCATGTCGAGTCCTTTCACGGAGTGGGTGAGTGCGCCGACAGAGATGAAATCCACGCCGCATTCGCCATATTGACGGAGTGTGTCGAGGGTGATGCCTCCCGACGATTCGATCTCACACTGTCCGTCGATGAGTTCTACGGCTTCACGGGTGCGTTCGGGTGTGAAATTGTCAAGCATTATGCGGTCAACGCCTGCTGCAAGAGCCTGCTTGATTTCATCCGTGTCACGGACTTCCACTTCTATCTTCAGGTCTTTGCCCTTGGCTTTGCAGTAGTCTTTGGCGGCTGCGACGGCTTTGTCTATCCCTCCTGCGAAATCGACATGGTTGTCCTTGATCAGAATCATATCGAAAAGACCGATCCGGTGATTCTCTCCACCACCGATTTTGACGGCTTCTTTTTCGAGCAGACGCATGCCGGGAGTGGTTTTGCGAGTGTCGAGAACCTTGGTCTTCAGTCCTTCGAGTTCTTTCTGATAGCGGGCTGTAGTTGTTGCGATACCGCTCATGCGCTGCATGATGTTAAGCATCACGCGCTCGGTCTGGAGCAATGATCTCACGGACCCTTCAACGACGAAAGCTATGTCGCCCGGTTTGACGTGTGCGCCATCCTCGATCATAACGGTCATTTTAAGAGACGGATCGAATTTTTCAAAGACTTTCCTCGCTATGTCAACACCGGCAAGAATGCCTTCTTCCTTTACAATCAGCTGCTGACGCCCTTTTTCTTCGGCGGGAATGGTAGAAAGGGTGGTATGGTCTCCGTCGCCGACATCTTCAGCAAATGCAAGTGTCAGCAGATCATCTATAAGTTCGTCTTTTGTTTTCATTGTGACAATTGGTTATATTTTGATGCAAAGTTAACAAATAACGGTCAAATCTCGGTTAAAATAATTAATTTTGTCGCTCAAATAGGATGCCTGATGAAAATTACTTTGATTTGTATAGGAAAGACCCGCGACAGAAATCTTGTTGACGGAATAGAGAAATACATGTCGCGTATTTCTCACTATATCAGTTTTGATTTTGTGACACTCCCTGACTTGAAAACTACATCAAGGCTTTCCGAGACACAACAGAAGGAAAAGGAGGGAGCCATGATTCTGGGCGCTCTTCAGGATTCCGACAGAGTGATTCTTCTCGATGAACGCGGAACTCAGATGACATCGAGAGAGTTTGCCCAATCTATAGACCGCCAGATGAACGCGGGATTGAAACGTCTGGTTTTCATTATCGGCGGTCCTTACGGTTTCTCACAAGATGTATATAACAGGGCGGATGCCAAGCTGTCGCTGTCAAAAATGACATTCTCTCATGAAATGGTCAGGCTTTTCTTTGTTGAACAGATTTATCGCGCAATGACTATTCTTCGAGGAGAACCGTATCATCACGACTGAAACTGAACGTCAGAGCATCAGGTCGGAGATTACGGAATCGGATATGAGCCATTTTTCAGGAGGTATTATCAGTCTCTCTTTTTCGTATATGAGACTGCCGGCCATTATCGATTTCCGAGCCTGGCGTCGGACAGTGTCGGCGGTTCCGGCTCCGAAAAGAGCTTCTGTTTCATTTAACGAAAGACCTTCGGCGGTTCGCAGGCGGATGAGTAGGTAGTCGTTTACTTTGCCTGCGAAGTCTTCTTCGTCGGTTTCTTCTATCTCTCCGCCTGTTTCGATGTATTTCTTTATGTTCCACGGATTGTACCGACGGACGAAACCGTCATAACTGTGGGCACCGGTCCCGAGTCCGAGATAAGGGGTTAGATTCCAGTAGGAAGAGTTGTGGAGTGACTGACGGCTTTCGCGGGCGAAATTTGAAATCTCATAATGGGAGAAACCTGCCTTGGCCGTCTTTTCGCAAAGAAGCATATACATGCGTTCGATTGTCTCATCGTCAGCTTCCTTGAATTTGCCGCTGTCTCTCATGGCCCGAAGTCGGGTTCCCTCTTCAAGCATAAGCGAATAGCCCGACAGATGGTCAGGAGCGAGTGCCAGAGTTCTTTCAAGAGTTTTTTCCCATGATCCGACTGACTGGCCGGGGAGTCCGAAAATCAGATCAAGGGAAATATTGTCAATACCGTTCTCGCGTAGTGTCCTGTAGGCATCGAGAGCCTGTGATGCGGAATGACGGCGTCCGATGAACCGGAGCTCTTCGTCATCGAGCGACTGCACGCCCATGCTGACGCGATTGACAGGAGATTCTGCAAGGAAGCGAGCTGTCGGAGGGTCTATATCTTCCGGATTGACCTCGATTGTGAATTCTGTCACATTGTCGAGCGGCAGCCACTTTATCAGTTTCTCGAGATTCCCGACGCCAACAGACGACGGGGTACCTCCTCCAAGATAGACGGTGGTTACAGGCTCAGCAAGTTCATATTTTCTCCTTTCATATTCCTTGTGTAATGTTTCGATATATCCATCTATATCGCGATTGATCGGTCGCGAGAAAAAATCGCAGTAGGCGCATTTCGAATGACAGAAAGGGATATGGATGTAAATACCTGCCATTTTATTTCTCTTCGCGTGAACAGATCGGTTTGAACTGACAGAATTTGCAGGCATGGTCATCTTCAGCCTGCACAAAAGGAATGTCGGGGTTGAAAATCTCTTCTATCGTGCGGTTGAATTCCGATTGGAATGAATCGTAGAAGTCATGGTAATCCTGAATCGTGGAGCGTGCTCCGCGGATACCGACAGCGGATTCCTTGACGCCCTCAGTCATCAGTGTGCGCATTTTATATATGAGCGGCTTTATAGGTCGGTTATCTTTTTCAAGACGGTTGAACACATGACAGTAAAGCAGAAGCTGCATGACAGCTTTCGCTCTTCTGGAAACGTTACGGTCAAAAAGATCTTCGACGGAGGAAGTGTCGATACGGTCATCACCTGTCTTGTAGTCGATAAAACGCATTTTGCCGTCAACGATGTCAATGCGGTCAACTATCTGCTTTATGTTGATCTCAAGCGATTCATTGATTTTGAGCGCTCCCTGCATTTCGTATTCCGCAGCCACAAATTCGAAAGGTGCGTAGCTGCGGTCGATTTTCAGCATCTCTATCACTGCGGCCTTGATTATGCGGCTCAGAACCAGAGTCTCTCCTGCCAGAGGGGTAAGAAGTCTTTCTTCGCCGTAGCGGTAGAAACATCTGTTTACTGTCCGGGTTATGAGCCGGTCGAGCCTGATGGAGGTCGGATCGTCGATCGTGCGGTCAAGCATCTGTTGCGTGACTGTCACCGGTTTCTTTTTTCCATCCGGTCCGACAGGCTGCATCGACTGGTACAATGAGCGCATGACTTCGTGAAGGATGGTTCCGAATGTCGAGAAATCAACATAGTCCGTGATCTCGTCTTCGGAGTTGTAGCCCTCGACATATCTGAGATAAAACTCGAGGGGACAATTTATATATGTGTTGATTGATGAAGCGGAGAGATTCCGTCGGCCTCCCTGAGGCGTGAATTGCTTGAGCAGACTCAATATTTTTTCGTTCTTCTCGATCTTTACGGGTAGGGGCGAGAAGGTGGCTGAACGATAGATGCCGAGGGTGTGGCTGATCCTTTCGGTCCCGAAAAGATAGAGCAGCTGGGAGAGATAGCGTGACATTTCGTTTGACTTGATGCCACCTATGCGCCTGGCGTCATAGAGCAGGGTGACGTTGGAAGCACGGGAGATGAGCCTGTAGAAATAATAGGCATATATGCTTTCCTGAAAGTCAAGGGTGGCCATGCCGTAACCGCGTCTGAGAGCGTCGGGGATGAATGAACGTGTGTAATGTTTGCGGGGAAAGACGCGTTCGTTCATAGAGAGCATGATGATATTCCGGAAATCGAGCGCGCGTGTCTCGAGCACCCCCATCATCTGCAGTCCCGCCAGCGGTTCTCCAACAAAATTCACGGAATCTGAATTGACAGCACGTTCAACCATCTGAAACAGCGAATATCCGTTCATGTCGATTCCGAAGCTTACGGCGGCATTGCAGAATTTCTCTGTTGCATTTCTGTAAGCTTCTGAGAAGTGGAGGCCGAGAGTGTCATTCTCGTCCGCGTTACGGTTTATGAAGTCGCATACACGGTTTATGTAGGCCCTCAGTCCTGAAAAATCCGCCATGTTTCCTATAGGAGTGAAGACCGGGGCGATTCCCGGAGCAATTGCTGCTATTTCCTCGGCCGTTATCTGAAACAGACGTCGGTTTCTTATTTCCTCCCCTAGTCGGAGACATCCGTCAATGTCGGCTTTGTTTATGATAGGCGAGGCCAGCAGCGGCTTAACATCCTCATAGAAAAAAGAAGGCTTGCCATGGTAGAGACGCATGCGCAGCTGGAGGCTGATTACCGAACGCAGAAGAGAGGCTACTGGACTCATTCTCATCGGAAATCCCATTGTTACGTTGAGCGAGGTGATCTCTGCAGGCATGGAGTGAATCATCGGAATGAAAAGCGATTCATCAGGAAGGACAACAGCGGTATCTGTCGCGTTAGCCGTATCCTTTATTTCACCCTCTTCGATCCATTCCGATATTTGAACCGAAGCTTCTTTAACCTGTCCCATCGAGGAGGGAACGCCGATTATCTTTATCTTTGGCAAGGCGGTGATGGTTTCTTCTTCAAGCGGGTATCGCGAAGGGAATTCTTTAATGTTGCGTGATATGAATCTGCGGGCCTTGTTTTCCGTTATGTTAAAAGCGGGGGAATTGAAATCCCAGTAAAAATCCGCCATATCCCGGCGCTGGAGGCGGGAGAAAATTTCAATCTCCGAGGTGGAAAGAACATTGAATCCAACAAAGATATACCTCCGGAACGGAAGTTTCTTTTCGCTCGACGGCGACAGACATTCGACGGCATTGCGGTAAAGCCTGCCGCTGCTTGAAAGTCCTCTTTCCGCGAGCTTTGAGTTGAAATCGTTATAGAGCGGAAGCAGGACTTCCCAAAGCTTTATGAATTTAAGTTTGTTTCCGCTCGTCTCGTCACCATATTCAAGATGATTCCAGAAATGCTCGACATAGCTGTGGGGACTCTGGTCGCCCCAGAAGCGTTCGATTACTTTCTGCTGTTCGGGAGTGAGATAATTGGAAGAAATCTCGCGCAATTTCCTGACATTAACGAAAAGGGCCTCCGGAGAGACAAGATAGCGGTCAACGTCATTGAAATCGTTGATAAGCATTTCTCCCCAGAAGAGGAAATGATCGAAGTCTATTTCCACTCCCGGCTGACTATTGTAGGCGTTGAAGAGAGTGAAAAGCTGTTCATAGCGGTTTGCCTCGACGTATGGCGAGAACGAGGCCACGAATTCGGAGATTGTGGTCGTGGCGGGTGCGAGCACAGGTTTGTCAAGTGACTCGGCGAGGAAGTGGGAGAAAAAAGTGGCGCTCCTTTTGTTTGGAAATACGAAGCAATAGTCGCTTAGCGACCCGGCCTCTTGCGAAGCGTAGATTTCCGCCACCTGTCTGAGAAACGGCTTTTTCATTTTCTCAGCAAGAGGATTGTTTTTATAGCAACGTCATAGTTGATAATCTTGCCGTTGCCGTTGCCGGCGATGTCACGCTGAGCGTCGTTGAACACCTGGATCATCTTTTCGACGTTGGTCACAGTTATAAAGGAGGCGAATTTGGAAGCGAATGCAAGTTCGGTATCAGAAAGATATGTAAGTGCAGGCACCCTGAAGTTAAGCATGAAGTTCTCGCGGATCATCCGTGAGGAATATTCATAGAATGCCAGCTCTTTTTCCCTGCCTGTTGCGGCGAGGTCATCGGCCCAGTCCCGCAATGCTTTGACATCCCGTTTGTAGGCCAGACGCATAAGTGAGACGAAGGAGTCGAAATAGGTTCTGATATCATCGTCGGCCTCAAGCTGTTTGAGAGCTTTTATCATGTTTCCTGAGGCGTTGTGGGCGATAGACATGGCGTCGCTTTGGCTCAGATTACCGCGTTGCATCAGATTTTCCGCCACAATTTCGTCGGGCAGCCGTTTCATTGTCAGGCGTTGCACTCTTGAATAAATAGTGGGCAATATTTCCGCAGGAGAGTTGGTGACAAGGATGAAGACGGTATCTTCAAAAGGTTCCTCGATCATTTTGAGCAGCTTGTTGGCCGCGTTCTCGTTGAGCCGCTCCGGAAGCCAGAGAATCACCACTTTGTAGCGGGATACATGTGAAGTAAAAGCAAGTTTTCTGACAAGGGCTTCGCTTTCAGTGACATATATTATAGGGCGACCGTTCTTCTTGTTGAACGTGTCGGCCCAGCTGTTAATGTCGGTATATATCCGACCGTTGACAAACGACGACCATTCCTGATAGAAGTCCTCTGAAACCGGAGCCGAGTTCATACCGTCAAGTTTCACGACCGGAAATGAATAGTGGGTGTCAACATGGTTCATGGACCGATGCAGACGGCAAGAGCGGCACACTCCGCATGCGTCACCTTCAGGATCGGGATTCTCGCAGTGAATGTATTGGGCGAAAGCTCTGGCCATTGCCAGTTTGCCTATTCCTTCCGGACCTTCTATGATGATTGCATGGGGCAGTCTGTCGGAAGTCGCCATCTGTCTCATACGTTTCTTTATGTTTATGTGACCCGGTATTTCGCTGAATTTCATGTAGGTGGAAAATAGAGTGGAACTAATGCAAACTTAACGAAAAAAGCTGATTCCGCAAAATAAAGCGACCGGTTTCTGATGTCAGCAACCGGTCGCTCCGAGATATGTAAATAAGTTAGTTCACGTTATTGTCATGCCGGTTTGTAGGCATCGATCTGCGACGGAGTGAAGTTGGCTATGAAATCGGAGTGCTTGGCGACTTCGGCTTCGGCCATCTTGCAATATACTTCAGCCGATTTGGTGAACTCGGCGTTGCGTGTTGCATCCTGGAGCAGGAGATAGCCCATGATTATGTTGCCGGCCATCTCTACCATGCGGCGCGCCATGAAATCAGTCATTGACTGATCTTTTGCTTCAAGCACGGTGTTGACTGCGGTCTCGTATTTTGCGGTCATGGCTATGAGGCTTTCGCGCAGAGGTTTGAGCGCTTCAGTCACTTCGCGTGATTCGTAGTCGCGGATGAGACTCAGATAAGTGCCGGTAGTCACGTGGCGGATAGCGGCCACAACCTGAAGCTGGGTGGTTCCTTCATAGATCGAGGTGATGCGGGCATCGCGATAGACGCGTTCGCATGCGTAGTCTTTCATGAAGCCGGAACCGCCGTGGATCTGGATGCAGTCGTAGGCGTTCTGATTGCAATATTCGCTGCCGAGGCCTTTGACAAGCGGAGTGCATGCGTCGGCGAGCTTGGAATACTGTTTCATTTCCTTGCGCTCTTCCGGAGTCAGGCTGCGTTCTTTTGCGATATCCTCGTAGATCTTGTAGATGTCAACGAATCGTGATGTCTCGTAGAGAAGTGCGCGTGAGGCGTCGAGCTTGGCTTTCATCACGGCAAGCATTTCATAGACGGCAGGGAATTCGATGATTGCCTTGCCGAACTGCTTGCGGTCCTTCGCGTAGGCGAGTGCTTCGCGATAGGCGCGTTCGCTGACCCCGACTGACTGGGCGGCGATGCCGAGACGGGCGCCGTTCATCAGAGCCATCACATATTTGATCAGACCGAGACGACGTGAACCGCAGAGTTCGGCCTTTGCGTTCTTATATACAAGCTCACATGTGGGAGAGCCCTTGATACCCATTTTGTTCTCGATGCGACGAACGGTCACGCCGCCGTCACGCTTGTCGTAGATGAACATCGAGAGACCACGGCCGTCGCGGGTGCCTTCCTCAGAGCGCGCGAGTACGAGATGGATGTCGCTGTCGCCGTTGGTGATGAAGCGTTTCACTCCGTTGAGGCGCCAGGTGCCGTCAGGCTGTTCGGTTGCCTTCAGCATGACTGACTGGAGGTCAGAACCGGCATCGGGCTCGGTGAGGTCCATAGACATTGTCTCTCCCTGGCATACACGGGGGATGAAACGGTCTTTCTGCTCGTCGGAAGCGAATTCATAGATTGTTTCGGCGCAGTCCTGAAGACCCCAGAGATTCTCGAATCCGGTGTCGGCGCGGCTAACGATGTCGGCGGCCATGATGTAGGGGGTGATGGGGAAGTTGAGACCTCCCAGACGGCGGGGCATCGACATGCCCATCAGACCGGCCTTGCGGCAAAGTTCAAGATTCTGCTTGGTGCCGTCGGCATATTCGACATGACCGTCAACGACTTTGGGACCCTGGTGGTCAACATCTTCGGCGTTGTCGGCGATAGTTGTGCCGCAAATCTCGCCTACGACTTCGAGAACCTTGTCGTAGGAGTCCATGGCATCCTCGAAGTCAAGAGGTGCATAGTCGTATTTTTCTGCGTCAGTGAAGTCGCGTTCTTTGAGCGCAACGATTTTTTGCATCAGGGGATGAGTCAGGTGATGCTTCAAATCGGGATTGTCTGTATAAAAGTTAGCCATGGCTGATGTTACTTGGAGTTCTTTTTGTAATACTTGATGAGTTTCGGAACGATATCTTCCACATTGCCGGTGATGACAAAGTCGGCGATCGTGTTGATGGGTGCGTCCGGATCATTGTTGATCGAAATGATGATGGAGCTGTCCTGCATGCCGGCGATGTGCTGGATCTGGCCTGAGATACCGCATGCGATGTAGAGTTTCGGACGAACTGTCACACCTGTCTGGCCTATCTGGCGTGCGTGTTCGGCGAAGCCGGCATCGACAGCTGCGCGTGATGCGCCGACTTCTCCGCCAAGAGTCTCGGCAAGCTGATAGAGCAGATCGAAGTTTTCGCGCGAGCCCATGCCGTAGCCGCCGGCAACGATGATAGGGGCGCCTTTGATGTTGATCTTGGACTTCTCTATATGACGGTCGATGATCTCGACGACGAAATCCTCTGGTTTCACATATTTGGAAGCTTCAAGCTCAATGACTTCGCCTTTGTGGTTTTCATCGAAAATTTCCTTCTTCATGACGCCTTCGCGCACTGTGGCCATCTGCGGACGGCAGTCGGGATTGACGATCGTTGCCACGATATTGCCGCCGAAAGCGGGACGGATCTGATAGAGCAGGTCGGTATATTCTTTTCCGGTCTTGGGATCCTTGTGGTCTCCGATTTCAAGCGAAGTACAGTCTGCGGTGAGGCCGCTGTGGAGGCATGAAGAGACGCGGGGACCGAGGTCACGGCCAATACAAGTAGCGCCCATAAGGCAGATCTGCGGTTTGATTTCGCGGAAAAGATTTATGAGCACTGCAGCATGGGGATTTGAAGTGTAGGGATAGAGGCGTTTGTCGGAGACTTTATAGACGGTGTCAACTCCGTAGGGGAAGAGCTGTTTTTCTATTCCGTCCAGATTGTCGCCAATGACAATGGCTTCAAGCTTGACGCCGAGTTTCGAGGCGAGCTGGCGTCCTTTGGTGAGAAGCTCAAGGCTGACGTCGGCTATGCGGCCTTCGTCATACTCGCAATAAACTATAAGGTTGTTGTTGTCAGTCATGATTGAAAATTGGTGTGAGAGGTGATTAACCGATTGTATGGTTTGCGATGAGCTCCCGGATGAGATCTTCTATCTGTTGGTCGTTGTTTTCGATGCAGCGGCTTTCCTTTGCGGTGAAGACGACGTTTTCGATAGCCTTTACTTTTGTGGGGGAGCCGGGAAGTCCGATCTGTTCGGGATCAGCTTCCACGTAGGCGGCGCTCCATTCGGGAATATTGAGATATTCGCGCTTTTCGAGAAGAGCCTGACGATCTTCGCTCAGTTTGGCTTTCTCGGATGTGGAGGCCGCGTATTTGTATTTCTGCAGACGCATTGCATTGCGCGGACGGCATTCGGCAGCGGATCCGTTGACGGTCACAACGCAGGGGAGCGGCGAGCGCAATGTCTCGACTCCGTTTTCAAGACGTCGTTTGACGGTGATGTTTTCAGGAGTGATATCGAGGATTTCTTCTGCATAGGTGATCTGCGGCAGACCGAGCTTTTCGGCGATCTGCGGGCCAACCTGCGCGGTATCGCCGTCGATGGCCTGCCGTCCGCCGAGGATAAGGTCGTATTTACCGAATTTGTTGACGGCGCGTGCCAGAGAATAAGAAGTCGCCAGTGTGTCAGCACCACCGAGCACGCGGTCGGTGAGTACAATTCCGGCGTCAGCGCCACGATACATAGCTTCACGAATCACTTCGGCGGCACGTGGCAATCCCATGGTAAGAATCGTTACGGTAGTGCCCGGATTAGCATCTTTGATGCGGAGGGCCTGTTCGAGAGCGTTGAGGTCCTCGGGATTGAAGATGGCCGGAAGGGCGGCGCGGTTGATTGTCCCGTCCTCTTTCATCGCATCTTTGCCCACATTGCGGGTGTCAGGCACCTGCTTGGCGAGCACAATGATGTTATAACTCATAAGATTATAAATTATGGATGGTTAAGTGTAATTTGATCGGTTGACAGAGGCTTAGTCCCTGATAACGCGGATTTAGCACCACAAAGGTACATAATTCTGCGCAAATGAGCAAACGGATTAAAACACAACTGCACACAACGAGCCGTTGTGTGCAGTTTTCGGTGATAAATATTTGGTTTTTAGATTTAAATAAAGTTAACGGAGGTCAATCATGGGAGGTTCCGTCAAAACAATGGGTGCATATACGGCATTTGGGGAGTCCGATTGCTTTGACCATGTTTTCGATGGAGCTGAATTTGAGTGTTGTCAGTCCGAGTTCCTTGCGGATCTCTTCGACCATCCTGTTATAGCGTTCCGAGCCGTAGGTCGCGTACTCGTCAAGATGAGCCTCGTGGTCTCCTTCCAGTCGTTTGATCACTCTGCGGGTTATGAGCTCCATCTCTGTCTTGGAGGCAGTGAAGTTAAGGAATGTGCAGGGATAGATGAGAGGGGGACATGAGATGCGCATGTGGATCTCTTTGATTCCGGCCTCGAACATGTCCTTGACATTGTCGCGGAGCTGGGTGCCGCGTACAATGGAGTCGTCGCAGAATATGACTTTCTTTCCGTCAAGCAGCGCTTTGTTGGCGATAAGTTTCATTTTGGCGACGAGTTCACGCCGTTCCTGCGTGCTCGGAGTGAAACTGCGGGGCCATGTCGGTGTGTATTTGACTATTCCGCGCAGATAGGGGACGTTCTTTCCCTGGGCATAACCCAGAGCCATGCCTATTCCGGAGTCGGGGATAGCGCTGACGAAATCGACTTCGGCCTCATCTTCCCTGGCCATATCGTAGCCGTCCTTGTATCTCATGCGGTCAACGTTACAGCCTTCGTATGAGCAGACGGGGTAGCCGTAGTAGGTCCAGAGGAAAGAGCATATCTGCATCTCTTTGCCGGGAGCCTGAAGCTGTTTGATTCCGTCGGGAGTGATTTCAACTATTTCGTCAGGACCGAGTTCATAGCACTGTTCGTAGTCGAGATTCGGGAAAGAACATGATTCCGAGGAGATTGCGTAAGCCCCTTCTTTTTTCGCCACGAGCACAGGAGTGCGTCCGTAGCGGTCACGTGCCGCGATTATGCGGTCCTCGCATAGCAGAAGCATCGAGCATGATCCTTTCAGATGGTCATAGACATTGCGGATTCCGCTGATAATGTCTTTACCCTCGCTGATGAGCGATGAGATCATTTCGGTCGGGTTGATGATGTCATAGCTGTGTTCGCAGAAATGATGGCCTTTCGCAAGCATTTTTTTCTCGAGATCGGATATATTGTTGATGCGGGCCACGGTCACTATAGCGAATTTGCCGAGATGACAGTTGACTATGATAGGCTGTGCGTCAGTGTCGGAAATGACTCCAATTCCTGAGTTGCCGGTGAACTCGTGTAGTTCATCCTGGAATTTAGTGCGGAAATAAGTGCTTTCGATGTTGTGAATGGAACGGGTGAAAATGCCGTCCTTGACTGTGACCATTCCGGCACGTTTGGTGCCCATGTGGCTGTTGTAGTCAGTTCCGTAGAACAGGTCGTCGATACATTTGTGTTTGGCTGTTACGCCGAAAAAACCGCCCATAGGGAATATCTTTTATAGTTTTTGATAAATGTTTAGCGGGAGACATGTTTGAGAAAAAATCCCTCACATGCTCCCGCGGTTACGTTTCGGATTATTGTTTATTTTCAGAATGCTGTTCGATCCAGCGTCTGGCATTAATGAATGCGTCAATCCAGGGTGTCACGTCATCACGTCTGTGAGAAGCAGGATAATGCGCGCACTGCCAGGGGAAGATGGCTCTTTCCAGATGGGGCATCATTGCGAGATGGCGTCCATCGGCGCTGCAGAGGCCGGCAACCGCACCACGCGAACCGTTGGGGTTGCCCGGATATGAGTTGTAGGAGTATTTGAGAACGACATTATAGTCTTTGAGGGGCATAGGCAACTGGAAACGGCCTTCGCCGTGGGCTACCCATATACCGGTCTTCAGTCCGGCAAGGGGACCGAACATGACGGAGTTGTTCTCTGGGATCGTCACGCCTACATACTGAGATTCGAACTTGTGGCTGATATTGTGTTCCATAGTAGCCTTTTTAGGCATATCGGGACATATCAGATTGAGTTCCATCATGAGCTGACATCCGTTGCAGACACCGAGCGAAAGGGTGTCTTTGCGGTCATAGAAACGCCGGAGAGTCTGGCGTGCTTTTTCATTCCAAAGGAAACCACCGGCCCAGCCTTTGGCGGAGCCAAGCACGTCGGAGTTGGAGAATCCACCGCAGAATACGATCATGTTCACATCGTCGAGCGTCTCGCGTCCGCTCATGAGGTCGGTCATGTGGACGTCCTTGACGTCGAATCCGGCGAGATAGAGCGAATAGGCCATTTCGCGGTCGCCGTTAATGCCTTTTTCGCGTATGATTGCAGCACGCACTCCGGTAGTGCCATGGTTGCCGTTTTTGAGTCCGCGTGAGGCAAGCGAACCGTCAAAGCCCTTAGGGAGGCGATAGCGCAGGGGCTGACGCTTGTAGTTCTCGAAACGCATGCGCGCGCATTCTTCGCCGCTCTGTACTGAATCGAGAAGATATGACGAGCGGAACCAGACATCTCGTATATGGTCGATGCCAATTAGACGTTCGCTTCCTTTGTGGTTGATTATAAGCGCCCTTTCGTCAGTCGGACGACCGATGAGACGGAAATCCGTTCCGGCAGCTGCAAGAAGGCGTTCGGCCGCTTCCGCTTTGTTTTCAGCAACTTGAATAACAATCGCAGGATTCTCGGCGAACAGAATCTTGACGAGGTCTTCCTCTCCTTTTTCCACGAAAGCGTCAGTTGACAGTTCGATACCTCCGTTGACATTTCCGAAAGTCATTTCCAGAAGAGTGGTGATAAGACCGCCGGCCGAGACGTCGTGCATTGCAAGCAGAGAGCCTCTTTTGACAAGCTGCTGCACGGCATTGAATGCATTTTTGAATCTGTCGGCATCGACAACAGTCGGCGCTTCGTCGCCGAGTCGGTTGAGAGACTGCGCGAGCGCCGATCCGCCCAGAGACAGGGCGGTTGAAGAGAAGTCTATATAATAAAGGCGCGATGATACAGCGGAAAGCACCGGACTGACGGTCTTGCGGACATCGCTGACTTCTCCGGCAGCGGAGATTATGACGGTTCCGGGAGCGAAGACTTTGTCATCGCCATATTTCTGAGTCATGGACAGGGAGTCCTTGCCGGTAGGAATGTTGATACCGAGCGCGCAAGCGAAATCGCTGCATGCCTCCACGGCCTTGTAGAGAGCGGCGTCCTCTCCGGCGTTTTTGCACGGCCACATCCAGTTGGCGCTCAGCGATACGCTCTTGAGTCCTTCCGCAAGGGGAGCTCCTGCGATGTTGGTCAGCGCTTCCGCCACAGCCATGACTGAGCCCCGGGCCGAGTCAATGAGGGCAACCTGAGGTGCATGGCCTATAGAAGTGGCGATACCTTCTTTGCCGCGATAGTCCAGAGCGACCACTCCGCAGTCGGAGAGCGGAAGCTGGATCTCGCCCTGACATTGCTGGCGGGCGATTTTTCCAGTCACCGAGCGGTCAACTTTGTTGGTCAGCCAGTCCTTGCAGGCCACAGCCTCAAGACTGAGCACATCGCGCAGATAGTTTTCTATTTCAGCCTCGTCGGTGCTGACGGGGAGATATTCGATTTTGACGGAGGAGTCTTTCATCACGGTTTTCGGAGAATTTCCGAACATATCGGCCATGGCCAGATTGATAGGTTTGACTCCGTCCTTGCGTTCGAACACAAAACGGTCGTCGCCGGTAGTTTTACCGACAACATACATCGGCGCACGTTCGCGGTCGGCTATACGCTTTACATATTCGATATGCTGCTCGTCTATAACGAATCCCATGCGTTCCTGGCTTTCGTTTCCAACGATTTCCTTTGCCGAGAGAGTAGGATCGCCGACAGGCAGCGCGTCAAGCTCGATTTTTCCGCCGGTCTCCTCAACGAGCTCCGACAGAGCGTTGAGATGGCCGCCGGCTCCATGGTCGTGGATGGAGACGATAGGATTCTCCTCGGCCTCGGCCAGCGCGCGGATCACGTTGCTGACACGTTTCTGCATCTCGGGGTTGGCACGCTGCACGGCGTTGAGCTCTATGGAGTTGTCATATTGTCCGGTCTCTACGGAGGAAACCGCTCCACCGCCCATGCCTATGCGGTAGTTGTCGCCACCCATGACCACAACTTTCTCTCCGGGTTCGGGCGTCCCTTTGATAGCGTCTTTTTCAGCTGCGAATCCAACGCCGCCGGCAAGCATTATGACCTTGTCGTAGGCGTAGAGACGGCCGTTTTCATCGTGTTCGAACGTCAGCAGCGAACCGCAGATCAGTGGCTGTCCGAATTTGTTTCCGAAATCCGATGCTCCGTTAGAAGCCTTTATGAGGATGTCGCAGGGAGTCTGATAGAGCCATACTCGCGGATTGCACATGAGTTCCCACCGGTGATCGGGGCTCATGCGGGGATAGGAAGTCATATAGACGGCCGTTCCGGCAATCGGAAGCGATGCACGGCCTCCGCCGAGTCGGTCGCGGATTTCTCCACCGGTTCCTGTGGCGGCTCCGTTGAACGGCTCAACTGTTGTAGGAAAATTGTGGGTTTCCGCTTTGAGAGATATGACGGTGTCGATGGGGCGCACGTCAAACATGTCGGGCCGGTCGGGATTTTTCGGCGCAAACTGCTCGACACGCGGACCCTTGACGAAGGCCACATTGTCTTTATATGCCGATACGAGTCCGTTGGGGTTTTCCTGTGAGGTCTTTTTTATAAGTTTGAACAAAGAAAGGGGCTTTTCCTCTCCGTCGATTATGAAAGTGCCGTTGAAAATTTTATGACGGCAATGTTCGGAATTGACCTGGGAGAAACCGAAAACTTCGCTGTCGGTAAGCGGACGTCCGAGTTTGTCCGCGAGGCCACGGAGATACTGTTCCTCATCCTCGCTCAGGGCGAGGCCTTCTGAACGGTTATATTCCGATATGTCGTCGATATAGACGATCGGTTCCGGCTCGCGGGATATGTCGAACACTTTGGAGTTCAGTCCGTCATAAAGACGTTCGAGCATCCTGTCATAACGGGGCTCCTCGTCTCGGGTCAGGCGGAATCGCTCTATGCGCGTGATACCTTGGAGGCCCATGTTCTGGGTTATCTCCACGGCGTTTGTGCTCCAGGGAGTGATCATCTCTTTACGCGGGCCGATAAAACGCCCTTTCACTGAAGTTGATGCCAAAGGTCTGGCGCCTCCGAAGAGCCATGTGAGTTTCTCCTTTTCCTGTTCGGAAAATTTGTGGGTTGACTCAACAGCTATTACTTCAGAAGTTCCTTTCTTGAAATAAATTACCATAAGGGTTGGGAACGGTTGTTGTCTGTGAAGTGATTGGATTTGACTTCTATTGAGTGAGAGAAAGTGCAAAATTACTAAATTTTGCGTTTAACTGCAATAATAGTCCCCACTCTTTTTGAAAAGAATTTCCTTAATTCTGTCGGAATTTTTTCCGAGTGCATCCGTCGGAATTATGAGAGGATAGCCAAGACGGGACGTCTCTAAAACCAACTGGCGGCCTGTCCCCGAAATTTTGTCTATCGAGTCACAATCTATGCTGATCGGGCGGGGAGGGGTGTTTTCCTCGTCGGCGCTGACATAGGTTATTGTCATATCCCAGTGCTCCGTGTTTTCGCATGTATCGATTCGGAATGTGACATATTTCGGTGAAAGCGCTTTTTGCGCCTCCCGGGTCAGGAGGCGCGAAAAGTAGATGTAGGTTATCAGACCCGGAGCTATGAGAAACAGGATAATGAGAGCCACGAAGGCCCAGCGTATATCCCAAAGAGCTGCAATCAGGCAGCCGGTCAAAGGGATGATTATGAGCAGGAGCAGACGGAAAATCACCGAGCGGGCTATGTAACGCAGATAAACCGTGGGAGTTATCCGGAAACAATCCGTGGTGACCTCTATTTCCTCCATCAGTCAGAGAGTTTGTGGATCACGAGACCGGAACGGAGTTTGGGTTCGAACCATGTGGTTTTCGGCGGCATTATGTTGCCTGAATCGGCTATATCCATGAGCTGCTTCATTGTGACGGGATAGAGAGCGAGGGCCATGGCCATTTCGCCGGAGTCAACCCTGCGTTTGAGCTCTTCCAGTCCGCGTATTCCGCCCACAAAGTCTATTCTCTTGTCGGTGCGCAGATTCTTTATGCCGAGAATGTCGTGCAGAATCAGATTGGAAGAGACGGTTACGTCAAGCACTCCTATGGGATCAGTGTCATCGTATCGTCCTTCTTTTGCAGTCAGAGAGTACCACCGGCCATCAAGGTATAGCGAAAAGTTATGCAAGCCGTCGGGATGGTAGATTTTCTCACCCTTGTCAGTCACAGTGAAATTCTCGGCGAGAGCCTCGAGGAACTGTTGCGGAGTAAGTCCGTTGAGATCCTTGACAACGCGGTTATAGTCGATGATCTTCAGGTGGGAGGCGGGAAAAGCTACCGCAAGGAAATAGTTGTATTCTTCCTCTCCCGTGTGGTCCGGATTGGATTTCGCTTTTTCATTCCCTACGAGGGCGGCGGCCGCAGTACGGTGATGTCCGTCGGCAATATACAGCGACGGCATCGCAGCAAACTGTTCGGTTATGGTTGCGATCTGTTGCGGGGAATCGATGACCCAGAAATGGTGTCCGAATCCGTCGGGCGCCACGAAATCATATTCCGGCTCTCCTTCAGATACAGATGTGATTATCTCTTCGAGAACATCATTGTCGGGAAAGGCGAAAAACACCGGCTCCACATTCGCGTCGTTGACGCGGACATGCTTCATGCGGTCTTCCTCTTTGTCGGCGCGTGTAAGCTCGTGCTTCTTGATGCGTCCCTCCATGTAGTCATCCACGTTCGCGGCTACGACGAAACCATATTGTGTACGGCCGTCCATCGTCTGGGCATAGAGATAATAGACCGGTTCCGAATCCTGTTTAAGCCAGCCTTGCTGCTGAAACATGTCGAAATTCTCGCGGGCCTTGTCATAGACCCGGGGATCGTGCTCGTCAGTTCCCGGCTCGAAATCGATTTCGGGCTTTATGATGTGGTAGAGCGAACGCGGATTTCCTTCGGCTTCTTTGCGGGCTTCAGAGGAGTTGAGTACGTCGTAGGGCCGCGATGCGACCTCGGTCACTAATTCGCGCGGGGGTCGCAATCCTTTGAATGGACGGATTTTTGCCATGGTATCTGTTTTTTTAGATTTACGGTATGAATTGTGTTTTATTTTCCGGTTGTTTCCTGGAGCGGGGACTGGCGCAGAATTGTCTGTTCCCGGTCGGGACCTATCGATACGATGGTGATGGGGGTCGCGAGCTCTCTTTCAAGGAATGTGATGTAGTCGATGAACTCTTTGGGGAATTCCGTTGTGGATTTCATGCCTGTCATGTCGGTTTTCCAGCCGGGAAGTTCGGCATAAATCGGTTCTATAGTCTCTTCTTCTATGGAGAAGGGGAAATCGGTAATGGTCTCGCCCTGCACTTTGTAGGCCACGCATGCCTTGATCGTGTCGAAATCGTCAAGGACATCGCTCTTCATCATGATAAGCTGTGTGACGCCGTTGATCATTATTGCGTAGCGCAGAGCGACGAGGTCAATCCAGCCGCAGCGGCGTTCGCGGCCCGTGACTGCTCCATATTCGTGACCCTTGTCACGCATCTCCTTGCCAGTCTCGTCGAAAAGTTCCGTCGGGAAGGGACCGCTGCCCACACGGGTGCAATAAGCCTTGAAGATGCCGAATACTTCGCCGATTTTGTTAGGCGCTACTCCAAGACCGGAACATGCGCCGGCCGTGATCGTATTGGAGGATGTGACGAAAGGATATGAGCCGAAATCAATGTCGAGCATGGTTCCCTGCGCGCCTTCGCAGAGTACTGATTTGCCCTCTTTGAGGCAGCGGTTGATGTAGTGTTCCGAGTCGATGATGTCGAAAGTGAGCAGATAGTCGATCGCTTCCATCCAACGTTTTTCGAGTTCCGTGATGTCAGGATCTTCGCCCATGGCATGCAGCTGGGCCAGATGGCGGTTGCGGGCGGCCGTATATTTTTCGTTGAAATTATGGAGAGTGTCGCCCAGGCGCAGGCCGTTGCGTGAAATCTTGTCGGTGTATGTCGGGCCGATACCTTTTCCAGTAGTGCCTATCTTAGCGCCTCCTTTTGCGTGTTCGTTGGCGGCGTCAAGCAGTCGGTGGGTAGGCATGATAAGGTGTACTTTCTTGGAAATTTTCAGTATCGAGCGCAGATCCACTCCCGAACGCTCGAGGCTTTCGGCTTCTTCGCGGAAAAGAACGGGATCGAGGACCACACCGTTGCCTATTATATTTATCTGTCCGTGCTGGAATATGCCTGACGGTATGGAACGGAGAACATATTTCTTTCCTTCGAATTCGAGGGTGTGACCGGCGTTGGGTCCTCCCTGGAAACGTGCAACGACGTCATAGCGCGGTGTAAGTACGTCAACAACTTTACCTTTACCTTCGTCGCCCCACTGGAGGCCGAGCAATACATCTACTTTCATACTCTTTATTTTTCTGATTTTGTATATTGTGTGATATTTTGTTTATTTTTTCCTGACAGTATTTTTCTTCTTTGACCTCAGACGGCGCATACAGGCGGCACAAGTGCCATAGACATTCAGATCGGCATACGCCGGATGAAAGCCGGCGAAATGACGCGAGGCGAGTATTTCGTCTATTTCAGGCTCCTTAATCTCCTTTACCTTACCGCAAGTCGTGCAGACAATATGGTAATGGCGCGACACATTGGCAATTTTCTCATATTGCGGCGACTGGGAGCCGAATGTGTGGCGACGTACCAGGCCGGCGTCGATCAGGAGTTCTATGGTATTATAGACTGTCGCCCGGCTCACGTGATAGCCGTCATTCTCAAGAAGGGAATGGAGCGTGTCGATTGAAAAATGCGAGGCCGTCTCGAACACTTTAGCAAGAATAGCATAGCGTTCGGGTGTCTTACGCAATTTTCTCGATGTCATATATTGCGTAAAAGCTGTGGCGGCTGCGGCCTTTGCCTTTTCATCGGTCATACTTCGGGCAAAGGTAGCAAATAAATTCCATAATATCCAACAATTTTTAACCAATTATGATAGTCGTTGTTGGAATCCGCCTGACTCTGTCGGGTGGAAAGATTTGTCCGTTACTTCTGATTTATGGAATCCATCAGTTTGACAGCATCGATATATTGGGCAATGCCTTCAGCAACTTTCTTGGCGTCGCGCATCGCGTGAACCACTGTAGCAGGCCGGTTTGTGACATCTCCTCCGGCGAAAACGCCTTTGCGTGTGCTCATCCCGTAAGGGAAATCGCGGGTGATGACATAGCCTTTCTCATCGACTTCAATCCCTTTGGTGGTGGAGACAATTCTCGAGGCCGGCGAAGAACCGACAGCCATTATTACCCAGTCTATGGGACGGCGCTCTTCGCCATTTTCCGTCATGACGGTGATGGACCTGAGCCGATTTCCTTCACTCCCTTCGATGCCGTTTATCGAACTGTTCCACAAAAATTTAACACCTTCTTTAAGCGCGTCCTCATATTCGGAGTTCAGGGCTGTCATCTGTTCGTGGCCTTTGTGGTAGATGATGGTCACCTCCGAAGCCCCCATGCGCAAGGCCGTGCGTGCGGCGTCTATACCCGTGTTGCCGCAGCCAATGACCGCCACTTTGTCTCCTTCCGAAACGACAACTTCATTGCGTGAGACGCTGCCGTTGTTATAGAGATTGACTCTTCTCAGAAACCATATTGCCTGACGCACTCCGGGATGTTGTATGCCCGGAATATCAAGTTTTTTCGGACGGCCGGTGCCCGTGCCGATAAAAATGGCGTCAAATTCCTGGTTGAAAATATCATCGACAGTGAGATCTTTGCCGATTGTGACATTGGTGTGGAACGTCACGCCGAGATTCTTTATTTTCTTTATTTCATGTCTGACCACTTCCTTCGGCAATCTGTATTCGGGAATTCCGAACATAAGGACGCCTCCGGGTTCGGGAGACATTTCGAAAATCTCTACGGCGAATCCCTGTCGGGAAAGGTCGCCGGCAATTGTGAGACCGGCTGGACCGCTCCCTATAACGGCCACTTTTCCTCTCGTTTTTTCCGGTATGTTTTCATGCCTCCATCCGGCCTCGCAGTCAAAGTCGGCAAGAAAACGCTCGAGTTTTCCTATGTGGACAGGCTCTCCTTTCTTCCCGAGCACGCAATTGCCCTCGCACTGGCGTTCGTGGGCGCAGACGCGGCCGCATACCGCCGGAAGATTACTTCGAGTATTTATTATTTCCATCGCGTTTCCGAAGTTACCTTTTGAAAGCTCTTCGATCCAGAGAGGTATGTCGTTGCTGATCGGGCAGCCTTTTTTACATCCCGGCACTTTGCACTGGAGGCATCTCTGCGCTTCCTTGATAGCTTCCGCTATAGAGTATTGTTCAGATATCTCTTTGAATTCTTCAACCATATTATTTAATTGTGATTTAGGTCGCGTTTAATTATCGCTTGCAAAGTTAGAACTTTTTTCTATAGAATTGGTCAAAAAATCCATAAAATAGCCAATCACTCCCTCTTCACCATCCGTCTGATTTCTCCCATCCGTCCAATCAATGCGGTTGAGTTAAGTTGAAAAGGCTTGATGGACAAGCCCTCAGGACACAGTACGCCCTGACGGCTCCGATGGGAAAATATGACATAGGTTTCTTAACTCAACCGCATTGAATTATCATATATGGCTAATCTTTCCTGACAGCTCATGCCGGGCTTTGTGAAAACTAAAAATCCATTGCAGACCTTCTGCAATGGATTTTTTAGAGGTTTCAGGCAAACTCCGCCTCAGAAGAGACTCCAGCTGACAGTAAGACCGGCCATGACAATCGATACCATCGACATGAGTTTGATTAGAATGTTGAGACTCGGGCCGGAGGTGTCCTTGAAGGGATCACCGACTGTGTCGCCGACAACGGTGGCTTTATGAACATCACTGCCTTTGCCGCCGAAGTTACCTTCTTCAATATATTTTTTCGCGTTATCCCACGCACCGCCGGCATTTGCCATGAACACTGCGAGCACGAAACCTGCCGAAAGGCCGCCGACAAGCAGTCCGATGACGCCTGGTACTCCGAAAATCAGACCGGTGATGATAGGTACTATTATGGCGAGAACCGAGGGGAACACCATTTCGCGCTGTGCGCCGCGGGTGGAGATCTGTACGCAGCGTGCATAATCCGGTTCGGCTTCTCCGGTCAGGATTCCTTTGATGGTCCGGAACTGGCGGCGCACTTCATCAACCATGTGGCCTGCGGCGCGACCTACGGCATTCATTGTAAGTCCACAGAAGAGGAATGCCATCATGGCTCCGATGAACATGCCCGACAGAACTTTAGGGCTCATCAGATTCACCTCATAGAAGGCCATGAAATCTGTGAAAGTGGCTTCATGAATGGGAATGGCTTTGTCACCTATCTGGATCATTGTCTCACCGAGGCGAGTCAGGCCGATTCTGATTTCTTCTATATAGGAGGCAAGCAATGCAAGTCCTGTCAGAGCGGCTGAACCGATGGCAAAACCCTTTCCGGTGGCGGCTGTGGTGTTGCCGAGTGAGTCGAGTGCATCAGTGCGATGGCGAACTTCTTCTCCGAGTTCACTCATTTCGGCGTTTCCACCGGCATTGTCGGCGATTGGACCGTATGCGTCCGTGGCGAGTGTTATCCCGAGCGTGGAGAGCATTCCGACGGCCGCGATGCCTATTCCGTACAGTCCCATCGCAACGTTGGAGAAATCGAAGCCGGAGGCGAACCAGTAGGAGAGTATGATTCCGGCAACTACGGCGATGACCGGTATGGCCGTAGAGATCATTCCGAGACCAACACCGGAAATAATGACGGTAGCCGGTCCGGTCTGGCCGCTTTCAGCCAGTTTCTTTGTCGGTTTGTATGACTGGGATGTATAGTATTCCGTGGCGCGGCCTATGACGATACCTACGAGCAATCCAACCACTACCGAGCAGCCGATGAGAGCCCAGTTGTCAAGTTGAAGTATCCAGAGGATAAGGAATGTCGCGCCCACTATCAGCGCGGAACTCAGATTGGTGCCTACGGAGAGTGAATTCAGCAGATCTTTCATGGTGGCATTTTCTTTTGTGCGGACACAGAAAATACCTATGATGGAAAGCAGAATGCCAACCGCCGCGATCAGCATCGGAGCCATAACGGCTTTAAGCTGCATCTCTGCATCACCCTTGAGCAGATAAGCGGCCGCTCCAAGCGCGGAGGTGGCGAGTATGGAACCGCAGTAGGATTCGTAAAGGTCGGCACCCATGCCGGCCACATCGCCTACATTGTCGCCTACGTTGTCGGCAATGGTGGCAGGATTGCGGGGATCGTCCTCGGGAATACCGGCTTCGACCTTGCCGACGAGATCGGCGCCAACATCGGCAGCCTTGGTATAGATTCCGCCGCCGACACGGGCGAACAGTGCCTGAGTGCTGGCACCCATTCCAAACGTAAGCATCGTTGTGGTGATCATGCACATTTTTTCGAGTTCCGAAGTGTTATCGACGAAAAGTTGCAGGATCACGTACCAGAACGAAATGTCAAACAGTCCGAGGCCCACGACGACAAGTCCCATTACCGCTCCTGAACGGAAAGCGATACGGAGTCCTGCGTTAAGCGACGAACGGGCTGCGTTGGCGGTGCGGGCCGATGCGTAGGTGGCGGTCTTCATGCCGAGAAAACCGGCGAGACCGCTGAAGAAACCGCCCGTGAGGAAAGCCACGGGGACCCATGCGTTTTGAAGATGGAATCCGTATGCCATTATGGCGAAAAGGATCACAAGACAGAGGAAAACGATGGAAACGATTTTGTACTGCTGGCGGAGATACGACATGGCGCCTTGACGCACGTATGATGCGATCTTAGCCATCTGCGGGGTACCTTCGCTCTCCTTTTTCATCCTGACGTAGAAAAACCAGGCCAGGACAAGGGCTATCACCGAGGAAACGGGAACAAGCCAGAATAAAGAGTCGGTCATGATATGATTTGGGTTAAAAAGGGGTTAATAATGTGATACGCAAATGTACGCAGTTTTTTTATTTGCATTTTAATCACACTCCCGTAATTTCAGCCCGGTTCACATTAATTAAGACGTTCCATGACTTTCTGCATCTTTAGGCGGATCTTGTCATTGCACAGATTTCCTATTGAGCCCGGATGAGTGTGGTGGACTGAACGGTTGGGCTTGTATTCGCCATGTTGAACTTGCATGCCGACAGTCTTGTAGGCTTCTCTGAACGGAACGCCCGACAACGCGAGACGGTTGACGTCCTCGACGGTGAACAGATAGTCATATCGCGGATCGTCTATTATATCGCGGTTAACCCGGATATGTTCCAGCATGAAGGTACACATGTCAAGGCAATCCTTTATCTCCGTCGTCGCGGGGAACACTATGTCTTTGAGAAGCTGCAGATCACGGTTATAGCCAAGAGGAAGGTTGGCGGTAAGCAGGTTGATTTCATTGACAACCGACTGAAGACGGTTACATTTGCCGCGCATTATCTCGAACACGTCGGGATTCTTCTTATGCGGCATTATGCTCGAGCCGGTAGTGTATTCGTCGGGAAACGATATGAATCCGAAATTCTGACACATGAACATGCAGACGTCCATCGCAAAGTGTCCGAGGGTGGAGGCTATCGATCCGATGGCCATCGCTACGGCCCTCTCGGTCTTTCCACGGCTCATCTGCGCGGCCACTACATTGTAGTGCATAGTGGCGAAATGGAGCTCCCGGGTGGTCATCTCTCTGTCCAGCGGGAAGGAGGAGCCGTAGCCTGCAGCAGATCCGAGAGGATTCTGGTTAGCTATGTTATAGGCTGCGACGAGCATTTCCATGTCATCGACGAGGCTTTCGGCGTATGCTCCGAACCACAGTCCGAAAGATGAAGGCATTGCGACCTGCAGATGGGTGTAGCCCGGCATGAGTACATCCTTGTACTGCTCGCTCAGACGCTGGAACGATTCGAAAGTGTTGTTGACGGATGCCGCTATGGTTTTCAGTTCATCGCGCATGAAAAGCTTCAGATCGACAAGTACCTGGTCATTGCGCGATCGCCCTGAATGGATTTTCTTGCCTATGTCGCCGAGACGGTCCGTAAGCATGAATTCAACCTGGGAGTGAACATCCTCAATCCCTTCCTCAATGCGGAAGTCGCCGTTTTCTATCACTTCAGCAATCCTCCGGAGCTCGACGGTTAGTTTTTCGAGTTCATCTGCGGTCAGGAGACCGATGCTTTCAAGCATTTTTATGTGGGCGAGAGATCCTTGTACGTCGTAGCGGGCAAGGCGCAGATCAAGCTCACGGTCGTTGCCCACCGTGAACCGTTCAATCATTTTATCGGGCTCGAAGTCTTTGCTCCAGAGTTTGGAAGGTTTCATAAGATAGTATTTAAATTGTTGAGGAAATTGCTGTAAATCTCTATTGCTGATTCTATTTCAGAAATCAGAATGTATTCGTCGGCGCTATGGCTGCGGGCCGAATCGCCGGGCCCCATTTTTAAAGAAGGGAATGCCGACATCTGCGACATGTCGGAGGTCGTCGGAGAAACAAAAGGAGTGCCTCCGCTCATTGTCGCGGCCTTCACCAGAGGATGATCGCGGTCAATGACCGATGCTCTGACGCGAGTAGAACGTGGGGTGACGTCGGCCTCTAAAAGTTCGCGGAGAATCCCCACAGTCTCCTCGTTGGAATACGCGTCTGTCGTTCGTATATCGATGACCCAGCGACACTCTTCGGGGATGACGTTGTGCTGGCGCCCCGCTTCGATCTGCGTTACCTGTATGCCTATAGGGCCGAGCACTTCACTTTCGCGAGGAAATTTGAATGATCTGAGCTTTTCTATGTCGTTTATGGCCTTGTAGATGGCGTTGACGCCTTCATTGCGTGCGGCATGTCCGGGGACGCCGTGGCTTATGCAGTCGAGCACTACAAGACCGCGCTCGGCTATGGCCGGCTGCATTCCCGTAGGCTCTCCGACGAGGGCCATATCGACGTGATAGCCTTCCCGGGTCAGATGTGGCAGAAAGGAACGCATGCCTCCTTCGCCGGTCACTTCTTCTTCGGCTGTAATGGCAAGTATAAGATTATATTTCAGGTCCTTGTCTCTGAATCGGCTGAATATCTCCGCGAGAGATACGGCTGAGGCTCCTGCGTCGTTGCTCCCGAGGCCGTACAGCCTTCCGTTTTCAAGGACGGGCGAATAAGGATCCCGGGTGTATGAGGCAGACGGGCGCACGGTATCATGATGGGAATTGAGCAGAAGTGTGGGCTTGGATAAATCCATATTGCTCTGCACACACCAGACGTTATTGCCATGGCGGCGCGGTTCAAGGCCCTCCGCCCTGAAATGTTCGAAAAGAAGACTTGCGGTGGCGTCTTCCTGACGGGAAAGGGAAGGGATGCGGATCATTGATCTGAGGAGTTCGATATAATCCATCTGTCAAGCTTTGATAACGGTTCCTGCCGTCGGTTCAAGCAGATCGGCGGCCGATTTTATTGTCACGGATTTCACACCGCGGTTTATTGCGGAGAAGGCATTGTCAATCTTGGGAATCATCCCTCCGCTGACAGCGCCCGATTCACGCAGGGAGGCATAGTTTTCAGGTGTAATCATCGGAATCACTGAATTGTCATCGTCGGCATCGGAGAGAACGCCCGGCTTCTCAAAGCAGTAGATCAGAGAGGCCGGATGTATGCGCGAAGCCGCACAAGCCACTGCAGCCGCCACCGAGTCGGCATTGCAGTTGAGCAGTTGCCCTTGGCGGTCATGGGTAATGGCGCAGAAAACCGGAGTGAGTCCGTTGCGCAGAAGCATTGCAAGAACACTTTCGGCCACATCCTCGTCATCGATGTCACCTACGTAGCCGAAGTCAACAGGCGTTGCCGGACGTCGCGTGGCACGGATAACATCTGCGTCGGCTCCACTAAGCCCGATGGCGTCACATCCCAGCGCCTGCAGCGCTGCGACAATCCGTTTGTTGACCAATCCGGCATAAACCATCGTGACTACATCGAGAGTTTCCCGGTCGGTTACACGCCGGCCGTTGATCATGGTCGTCTCGATCCCGAGGGCCGCACTCAGGCGTGTGGCTTCGCGACCGCCTCCGTGAACAAGGATCTTTTGTCCAGGCAGTTTGACAAAGTCTGCAAGAAAAGAGGCCAGCGCGTCAGGATTATTGACTACGTTGCCTCCTATTTTTACTATTCTTATAGAGCGCGTCACAGTGATTCCAACATTCGTTTGATGACAGTCTGGGCGGAAATCTCACGGTTGGCAGCCTCGGGGATCACGATGCTTTGTGGCGATTCTATGACGTCATCGCTGACAATCATATTGCGTCTGACAGGCAGACAATGCATGAAAAAAGCGTTGTCGGTCAGAGCCATCTTGTCAGATGTGACTTCCCAGGCGCGGTCAGTGCTGAGTATTTTCCCATAATTCGGATCGGTATATGCCGACCAGTTTTTAGCATAAATGAAATCGGCGCCCTCGAAAGCTTTCTTCTGGTCATACTCGATCTTCGCGCGACCGGTGAAGGAAGGATCAAGTTCATAGCCGTGAGGGTGGGTGATTACGAAATCATAGTCGGTCATATTCATCCATTCAGCGAATGAATTAGGAACGGCCTGCGGCAGCGCGCGGGGATGAGGAGCCCATGTCATCACCACTTTCGGCCTCTCCTTCGTCTTGAATTCCTCTATCGTGATGAGGTCGGCGAAGCTCTGGAGAGGATGACGGGTTGCAGCTTCCATGCTGAACACAGGACGTCCGCTGTAGCGGATGAACTGTTCGATGACTCGTTCCTCATAGTCCGCATTCTTGTCGGTGAGACCGGCGAACGAACGCACTCCTATCAAGTCGCAGTAACAGCCCATGACGGGGATGGCTTCGAGAAGATGCTCGGCTTTGTCTCCGTCCATTATGACACCGCGCTCGGTTTCAAGTTTCCAAGCTCCCTGATTGACATCGAGGACAATTACATTCATTCCGAGGTTCATCGCGGCTTTCTGGGTGCTTAAGCGCGTGCGGAGCGAAGAGTTGAAAAAGATCATCATCAGAGTGCGGTTGCGTCCCAATTCCGAGTATGCGAACCGGTTTGCCTTGATTTCAAGGGCTTCTTTAACGGCTTTGCGCCAGTCGCCTATATCAGCGGCACATGTAAATTTCTTCATTATCCAAGAAGTTCTTTTATTGCGTTGAGGAATGTGTCGGCCTGATCCTTTGAAAGACCTAAAGCGGGAAGCAATCTGACGGTCGATGCGCCTGCTCCTCCGGTGAAAATTTTCTTGTCGAACAGGAGTTTCTTACGCAGGTCTGAAGCTGATCCTTCAATATCAAAACCTATCATCAGTCCGCGGCCGCGCACATCCTTCAGTGCAGGAATCCTTTTTAGTTCGTTGAGAAGATATTCTCCCGTTTCGGCTGCATTTTCAATCAGATTCTCCTGTTCCATCACCTCAAGAACCGCAATAGCGGCGGCGCAAGCCAGATGATTGCCGCCGAAAGTGGTTCCGAGCATCCCTTTGCGGGCTTCGATGGCGGGCGAAATCAGTACGGCACCCATCGGGAAGCCGTTTGCAATACCTTTTGCGCAGGTGATTATGTCAGGACGTATTCCCGCATACTGGTGAGCGAAAAATTTTCCCGAACGTCCGTAACCGCTCTGTATCTCATCAAGAATAAGCAATGTGCCGGTTTCTTTAGTCAGCGTCCTGAGCTGACGGAGAAATTCGTCATCAGGTACTCTGATTCCGGCAACTCCTTGTATTCCTTCGATGATTGCAGCCGCGAATTCTTTGGAGGAGAGCTTTTCGCGGGCGGTTTCGATATCGCCCAGTTCGCAGAATTCCACATTATCGGTGGCATTGAAGGGCGATACTATTTTAGGATTGTCGGTAGCTGCGACGGCTCCCGACGTGCGGCCATGGAATGCGTGGCTGAATGCGAGGATTTTTTTCCGGCCTGTGGTGAAGGATGCCAGTTTTATGGCGTTTTCATTGGCCTCGGCTCCGGAGTTGCAGAGGAAGAGGCTGTAATCGTCATATCCGCTCGCTTTGCCAAGCTTATGCGCGAACTGTTCCTGCAGGGAGTTGTGCACGGAGTTTGAGTAGAATCCGAGACAGCTGACCTGGTCGCTTATCGCTTTTACGTAGGTGGGATGCGCGTGGCCTATGGAGATCACGGCATGTCCACCGTAGAGGTCGAGATACCGCGTTCCGTCCTCGGTGAAAACATAACTGCCCTCGCCCCTGACGGGTTCGATGTCGAAGAGAGAGTAAACGTCGAATAAGTTCATATTCCTGTCTTTTAGAATGCCGAGGCTTTCAGACGCAGTCCTGACGTCTGGTCAAGTCCGAACATTATGTTCATGTTTTGCAGTGCCTGTCCCGAAGCTCCTTTGAGCAGGTTGTCAATCGCGCACAGTATGACAAGGCTGTCATCATGCTTTTCAAGCCACAGAAGGCATTTGTTAGTGTTGACCACCTGTTTCAGGTCAAGGCTTTTAGGGGAGAGATGGACGAAAGGCGCGTCCTTATAGAAATCGGAGTACAGACGGTTGAGATTTTCTATACTCTCATCGCATTTTATCGTCAGCGTGGCGAAAATGCCGCGTGCGAAATCTCCGCGCATCGGAATGAATTCAAGAGTGGATTTCATATCCGGCATCAGTTTCCGCAATGTGCGGTTGATTTCAAGAAGATGCTGATGCTCGAAGACTTTATAGACCGACATGTTTGAGTTGCGCCAGCTGAAATGGGTTGAGAATGTCGGTTTGACTCCCGCGCCCGTTGAGCCTGTTATCCCGTTGATATGGACATCTGACTGAAGCAGTCCGGCCGAAGCGAGAGGAAGCAGGGCGAGCTGGATGGCCGTAGCATAACAGCCGGGGTTGGCAACCCGGTCACTTGCCGCAATCCTCGAGAAGTTTATTTCCGGAAGTCCATATACGTATCCGTTCGATTCATTGCGGTAATCCTGAGCGAGGTCAATGATTTTCAGTCCGGCCGGAATCTCGTGGCTTTCCCAGAAACGGCTGCTTTCGCCATGGCCCGAGCAGAGGAAGAGGCAATCAATGGAATTCAGGTCGCAGCTGTCGGTGAATTTCATGTCAGTGTCGCCTACAAGTCCCTCATGAACGTAGGTGAGGGGATTGCCGGCATTGCTTTGCGAGTTGACAAAGACGATCTCAGCCTCCGGGTGATTGACGAGCAGACGAATGAGCTCTCCGGCAGTATAGCCGGCGCCCCCTATGATGCCTGTCCTGATCATTTCTCTTTGTTTTCGGCGCGGTTAGTCACATTGTAATAAATCTTCATCGGGTTGCCCATTATAGTGGTGAACCCTTTGACATCATCGGCAGTCCATGCGCGGTTCTGTTCGCCGTATTCACCGAAGTCTGTCTTCATCAGGTCATATTTTGAATCCACTCCCACGAGAGTATAGCTGTAGGGACGGAGCTCGATGGTGACGGTTCCGGTCACATGTTTCTGCGTGCTTTCAAGGAATGCCTCCATGTCGCGCATGACAGGATCGAGATATTGCGCTTCGTGGAGGAATATGCCATACCATGTTCCAATCTGATCCTTCCAGTAAAGCTGCCATTTGGTCAGGGTATGTTTCTCGAGCATTTTATGAGCGGCGATGATAAGTATGGGAGCGGCGGCTTCGAAACCTACGCGTCCCTTGATGCCGATGATAGTGTCACCTATGTGCATGTCGCGTCCTATGCCGAATTTGGAGCCGATAGCTTCTATGGTGCGAATCGCCTCGATGCGGTCGGCTATTTCCTTGCCGTTGACTGCGACCGGCTCGCCTTTTTCAAAAGTGATCGAAAGGGTTTCCGGAGCAGTGCAGGTAACCTGGCTCGGATATGCCTCTTCGGGCAGCGTCTGTTCGGAATGAAGAGTCTCCTTGCCACCGATGCTTGTTCCCCAGAGGCCTTTGTTGATGGAGTATTCGAGCTTTTTGAAGTCGGCTTCAATTCCGTGTTTCTTCAGGAAATCGATCTCATATTCGCGGGTGAGGTTCATGTCGCGGGTGGGGGTGATTATCTCAATCTCAGGAGCGAGAATCTGGAAAGTCAGGTCGAAACGAACCTGGTCGTTGCCGGCTCCGGTCGAACCGTGGGCCACTGCGTCAGCACCGATTTTTTTCGCATATTCAATGATGGCGATTGCCTGGAATATACGTTCGGAAGAGACGGAGATGGGGTAAGTTCCGTTGCGGAGCACATTTCCGGCTATCATATAGCGGATGCTCTTGTCGTAATATTCGCCCGTCACGTCAAGGGTGGCGTGGCTTGCGGCTCCGAGAGCCTTGGAACGTGCTTCTATATTGTGGAGTTCTTCTTCAGAAAAACCTCCCGTGTTGGCTATGGCTGTGTGGACCTCGTATCCGAGAGTCTCAGAAAGATACTTTGCGCAGAATGATGTGTCGAGGCCTCCGCTGAAAGCCAGAACAACTTTCTTTTTATTTTCCATTTTCTATGCTGTTTTTAGTGTTTGATTCTGAAAATTTTTGATAGTTTGTTGCGTAGCATCATCAGATATGGTGTGGCTGCGGTATTGGAGGGCAATGGCTGTTTCGGGTCGAAGAGCATACCGGTGCAGAGACACATGCGGCGGTTGTTACGCTGCAGGATGTCATAGTTGATGCATCCTTTGCATCCCTGCCAGAATTCTTCATCGTCCGTCAGTTCGGAGAAAGTGACCGGCTTGTAGCCCATGCGTGAATTGAGTTTCATGACCGGAAGAGAAGTCGTGATGCTGAAAATCTTGGCAAAGGGGAAGCGCATGCGTGCAAGTTCGAAAGTCTTTTCTTTTATTCGTCGTGCAAGGCCGAGATTGCGGTAGTCGGGATCCACGATCAGTCCGGAAGTGGCCACATAGTCTCCATGACCCCATGACTCGATGTAGCTGAAGCCTACGAGCTTCTCGCCTTCAAGTGCAACAACCGCTTTTCCGCCTGTGATTTTGGATGCGATATATTCGTTACTGCGGCGAGCGATGCCCGTGCCACGCTGTAGAGCGGATTCGTAGATGAGAGTGCAAATTCGTTCTGCGTATTTAGCGTGCTCTTCTTGAGCAAATTCCACTGAGATTTCTGTTTCTTTCATCTTTGTTTGATGTGATGCTTGTATCAATCACTTTTTCGGCCACAAATTTACTACATTAATCCCGTATATTTATTCAATTATGCAAAAATCGTATTTTTTTTCGTGTTTTTTTCATTTTTTTGTTGTCTGCCTTCTCATTTGAGTCTCTCAAATCGGAGGAAAATGCTTAACTTTGTGGGTTGCTAAGCGCACCATAATATTATATAGTAATAATGAGACGTCAGTTAGAAGCTGTAAAGCATGCGTTCCCGATTTTTTTCAGAAACGATACTGTCATGCTATGTCTCGGCTTTAAAATATTCCAATCAGATTTTTCGGCACCGATAAATGCCGGTTCAATAAAAATTTAATGATATAAAATGAAACCATCCATTCCTAAAGGCACGCGTGATTTCGGACCTGTCGAAATGGCACGCCGTAATTATATCTTTTCTACAATACGTTCAGTTTTCGCGCTCTATGGGTTCAGCCAGATCGAGACACCGGCAATGGAGAACCTTTCCACATTGATGGGAAAATATGGAGAGGAAGGCGACAAATTATTGTTCAAGATACTTAATTCCGGAGATTTTCTGCGCGGAGTAGATGAAAAACTTATTGAAGAGCGTGATGCTCTGCATCTGACTTCCAAAATCTGCGAGAAAGGGTTGCGTTATGACCTGACAGTGCCTTTCGCCCGTTTTGTCGTGCAGCACCGTAACGAGCTGCAGATGCCTTTCAAGCGTTTTCAGATTCAGCCTGTGTGGCGTGCTGACCGTCCTCAGAAAGGGCGTTACAGGGAATTCTATCAGTGTGACGCCGATGTCGTCGGCTCAGACTCGCTGGTTAACGAAATTGAGTTGTTGCAGCTTGTAGATGAAGTTTTTGCCCGTCTCGGAGTCAATATAATCATAAAACTCAACAACCGCAAAGTCCTTTCCGGAATTGCGGAATTCATCGGAGCGCCCGATAAGCTGATCGACATTACTGTCGCCATTGACAAAATTGACAAGATCGGTCTTGAAAATGTCTGCGGTGAACTTGGTGAACGCGGTCTTGACTGCGATCAGATAGAACGTCTGAAACCGGTTATTGCTATTTCGGGCACTACGGCTGAACGTCTCGATCAACTCGAATCGACTCTTGCCGCCAGCGAAACGGCCATGCAGGGAATAGCGGAACTGCGCGAGGTTATTTCCGGCGTAGAGGCTTTGGGCCTGAAAGCTATTCTTGAACTTGATGTTTCGCTTGCCCGCGGACTCAATTATTACACGGGGACTATCATAGAGGTGAAAGCCCGCGATGTTGAGATCGGAAGTATAACCGGAGGCGGCCGCTATGACAATCTGACGGGGGTGTTCGGCATGCCCGGTCTGTCGGGTGTCGGAATCTCTTTCGGTGCCGACCGCATTTATGATGTTCTGAACGCTCTTGATCTCTATCCATCCGAAGCCGCTTCGGGTACTCAGGTCATGTTTGTCAATTTTGGCAAAGCGGAAACCGCAGCAGCCATGAAGATGCTTAAACAGATGAGAGAGGCCGGAATCAGGGGCGAGATTTATCCCGACTGCTCAAAGATGAAAAAACAGATGGGACGAGCCGACGCGCTCTCCATCCCCTTCGTGGCAATCGTTGGAGAAACGGAGATGGCCGAAGGCAAGCTGACGCTGAAGAATATGGCCACAGGCGAGCAGCAGCTTCTGACTCCCGCCGAAGCCATAGAAGTTATTGGAAAAGGTAACGCCAGATGAAACATACGGTGACCATACAGGGTGTGGCCGGATGTTATCACGATGCGGCGGCACGTCAGTATTTCGAACTGCATCATCCGCAGGACGAGGTTGAAACTTTGCCGTGTGACACGTTTCAGGACATGATGGCGCGGCTCGACACAGATCCGTCGCTCATAGGGATAATGGCCATAGAGAATACCATAGCGGGCGCTCTTCTGCAGAATCACGAACTTCTGCGCCGCAGTTCTCTGACTATAGTCGGGGAGCACAAGATGCGTATATCCCACACCCTTGCCGCCCTTCCGGGGCAGACTACCGACGATATTTTCGAAGTCAACTCCCACCCGATGGCCCTGATGCAGTGCGAGCAGTTCCTTCGGGCCTATCCCCGCATGAAAATGATCGAAACGTTCGATACTGCGGGAAGCGCTCTGATGATATCCCGCGACGCACTGAAAGGCCATGCGGCTGTCTGCGGCCGTTATGCCGCCGAACTCTACGGGCTCGATATACTGGCGGAAGGAATAGAGACCAACAAGCGCAACTTCACACGATTCCTGATTCTGGCCGATCCATTGACCGCACCGGAGCTCAAGCCGCGCGACGAAGAACTTGACAAAGCCTCCATTGTCTTCACTTTGCCCCACACCCAAGGGGCGCTTTCAAAGGTGTTGACAATACTTTCATTCTATGAGATGAATCTCTCGAAAATCCAGTCAATGCCCATAATTGGCCGCGAATGGCAATATCGTTTTTATGTCGATCTCACGTTCGACAGTTACGCCCGCTATCTTCAGGCGATAGATGCCGTGCGTCCGCTTATAACTGATTTTAAAACTCTCGGCGAATATCGCCAGTGCATCAATGAATACTGATAATACTTCTGTTCCGTCAATAGTTCCCGCCGACAGGGTCAATGAGATCCGGGAATACTACTTCTCACGGCGTCTGCGGGAGGTGGCCAGGCTTAATGCCGAAGGCCGCGATATCGTATCGCTCGGAATAGGTGGTCCTGACCGGCCCCCTCATTCGGAAGTGATAGAGACACTATGCTCCGTGGCACATCTTCCCAACGCACATTCCTATCAGATTTCAACCGGTTTGCCTGAATTGCGGGAGGCTTTCTCCGAATGGTACGGCCAACATTACGGGGTCGCTCTCGATCCTTCCACAGAAATTCTGCCGCTTATAGGTTCGAAAGAGGGAATAATGCATGTGGATCTTACTTTCCTCAATCCCGGCGACGGGGTTCTTGTGCCTGATCCCGGTTATCCCACTTACACCTCCGCTGCCCGGCTCGTGCAGGCCGAGGTGTTCAAATATGACCTTAAACCGGAAAACGGATGGTTCCCCGATTTCGATGAGCTCGAGAAGCTGCCTCTTGAAAAGATAAAGCTCATGTGGGTCAATTACCCCCACATGCCGACAGGTACGCCTGCTGATGCCGATCTTTTCCGCCGCTTGGTCGATTTCGGGAAACGGCATAATATTGTCATAGCCCACGACAACCCTTACAGCTTCATCCTCAACCGACAACGCCCCATGAGCATCATGCAGATTCCGGGGGCGAAAGAGATAGCGATCGAACTGAATTCCCTGAGCAAAAGCCATAATATGGCCGGGTGGCGCGTGGCTATGCTGACCTCGAATCCACGCTTTGTCAGCTGGGTGCTCAAAGTCAAGTCAAATGTCGATTCCGGTCAGTTCCGTCCCGTCATGGCGGCCGCAGCCAAGGCGCTTCATCTCGGAGATGAATGGTATGAGGAACTTAATGCCGTATATGCGCGGCGTCGTGAAGTCGCCGAGAAGATAATGGCAGCTCTCGGGTGTACTTTTGATCCGGCCCAGACAGGGCTTTTCCTTTGGGGACGGATTCCTGAAAACGAAGAGAACAGCGAGAAAATGGCCGACCGCCTTTTGTATGAAAAGCGAGTGTTCATAGCTCCCGGGTTCATTTTCGGCGACAACGGTGACAGATATATACGCATATCGCTATGCGCTACCGAAGATAATCTTCGGGAGGCTCTGCGGAGAATAAATGATTGAAACTAAGACAAACAATAATAAATAAAATGACTGATATACAACCAATCTTTCCTCAGCTGACTGACCGCCAGTCGCTTGTGATTGCCGGCCCCTGCAGCGCCGAGACCCGTGAACAGGTGCTTGACACCGCCCGTCAGCTTGCCCAGTATGGAATAAAAGTGTTCCGAGCCGGAATCTGGAAACCGCGAACCAAGCCCGGAGGCTTTGAGGGCGTGGGGTCGGAAGGTCTGGAATGGATGCGCGAAGTGCGCGAAGAAACCGGCATGCTGCTTGCCACAGAGGTAGCGAACCGCCATCACGTTGAAGAGGCTCTGAAAGCGGGAATCGATGTGCTTTGGATAGGTGCGCGTACCACGGCCAATCCTTTCGCCGTCCAGGAGATAGCTGACACCCTGGCCGAACATGGCGCCAATGTGCCTGTCATGGTCAAAAATCCTGTCAATCCTGACCTTGAACTCTGGATCGGAGCCATGCAACGCATATATAATGCCGGCATTCATCGCATAGGCGCTATACACCGTGGCTTTTCATCATACGGAAAACATCTTTACCGCAATATGCCCGAATGGCATATTCCCGTAGAACTGCGTCTGCGCTATCCGTCGCTCCCGATTGTATGTGACCCTTCCCATATCGGGGGAAAACGCGAATTGATAGCTCCTCTGTCGCAACAGGCCATGGACATGGGATTCAATGGCCTGATAGTGGAATCGCACTGCAGCCCCGACTCGGCGTGGAGCGATGCCGCGCAGCAGATCACGCCTGAGATACTCAATTTTATTCTGGGTACGCTCGTGGTCCGCGATTCGAAGCAGACCACCGAATCCCTCCAGTTGTTGCGCCAGCATATCGACGGAATCGACAATGAACTTCTCGAAGTTCTTTCCAAGAGAATGGGAATCAGCCGACAGATAGGACAGTACAAGCGCGAACACCGCATGAGCGCAGTTCAGGCCGGACGTTATAACGACATAATGCGCTCACGGATAAAATTAGGCGAGGAAATGGGCATGGGAGCAGAATTTCTCCGCACTCTCTTTCTTGCAATCCACGATGAGTCCGTGCGCCAGCAGATTGAGGTGATAAACGATCGTAAACCTATTGACTGACAGCCCGATTTATTATGAAAATTCTGATACTGGGCGCAGGAAAGATGGGGACCTTTTTCAGCGATCTCCTGCAGCCTCGCCACGAGGTCGCTGTGATAGACACGGATCCTTCGCGTCTGCGTTTCACCTATGGAGTTCTGCGTTTTTCCTCTATGGAGGAAGTGGAAGAGTTTTCACCTGATCTTGTGATAAACGCAGTAACCGTCAAGCATACTCTTGATGCATTCCGCAATATATTGCCACACATTCCTGAATCATGTATGTTGAGCGACATTGCTTCGGTCAAGACAGGCCTTCCGGAATTTTACGCCTCCTGCGGACATCCTTTTGTTTCAACACACCCGATGTTCGGTCCGACTTTCGCCTCTCTATCCAATTTGGCCAACGAGAATGCCATAATAATAAAGGAGGGATCAGAAGAAGGTCGAGGATTTTTCCGCGAACTGTATGAAGGGCTTCACTTGAATATCGTAGATTATACTTTTGCGGAACATGACCTGACCATAGCATATTCGCTCTCGATACCTTTCGCTTCGACGCTGGTGTTCGGATCGGTCATGAAACATCAGGATGCTCCCGGAACTACCTTCAAGCGCCACATGGCTATAGCCCGCGGGCTCATGAGCGAAGACGATTTCCTGCTTTCGGAGATTCTTTTTAATCCTAATACTCCGGAACAGCTCTCTAAAATCAGCGAGACGCTCGAACGCCTGCAGAAAATCATAGCCAACCGCGACTCGGAGGCAATGAAAGGATTTCTCGACGGCGTCAGACACAATCTTGCCTGACTCGTTCATTGTAAACAGAATATTGAGTGCAAAATTTTGCAAGTATAGAGAAAAATGACTAAATTTGCACTCCGAATTGTGAATAATCAGAAACGAAAAATAAGATACGGCAATGAAAAGAACATTTCAACCTTCTAACAGAAAGAGAGTTAACAAGCATGGTTTCCGTGAACGTATGTCAACCGCCAATGGCCGCAAGGTGCTTGCACGCCGTCGTGCAAAAGGCCGCATGCGTCTGAGCGTCAGCTGCTCTATCGCCAGCAAGTAATTGCCGAGCGGAAACCTCGGGTTACAAAATATCAATCGCCCCGTCAGTCTAAGAATAGATCTACGGGGCGATTGGTGTAAGGTATTGTCGGTATAATTTATGCCGTCATTCAGAATAATCAATAATCCACTTTTCGGAAATTGCCGGCTCTGTCGAATTCCGCTTCAAGCCCGTTGGAAAGCTTCAGTTCATACTTGTCCTTCTCAACTTCTATGCTTACTATTTTTGCACCTTTGAAGTTGTTTTTGACATAATTCTGAATACTTTTGAGTATTAGTCCCGCCGGAACCTGATTGATGCCGCAGTTGACCTCCTTCCAGTTCCCTTCTGAATCAAATTCCACTTCAGTGCCGTTTGTCAGCACGACGTCGTAGTCTCGGCCGCCAAAAGTCTTTTTGTCAATCTTTATATGATTGACTTTTGTTTTGGGGAAATATTTCTTCAGCATGGTCTGGGCAGCCGCAGGGAGTACATTGACATTCGTCGTGATCTCATCTCTGGCCATGGCAGGCAGGATTACGGCGAGTGACAGAAGAATAGTCGCGATAAGCTTTTTCATAATTGTACAATTGTTTTTCAGTTAGTTATTAATAGTAACCTTTCTGCTTGACGATTTGTTCAATTATGCGCCCAGAATGTCATGGAGCGCCTCAATGACAACCGATATCTGTTCATCTGTCAGTGAAGCTCCTGAGGGCAGACAGAGTCCTCTCTCAAAAAGCGATTCCCCGACACCCGATCCGTAATAAGGGAACGCCTCGAAGACGGGCATCATGTGCATCGGTCGCCAAAGCAGTCGTGATTCGATGCGACGGTCGAGAAGCGCTATTCTTATCTTGTCAGGCGTCATGCCGCATGCCGGATCTATGAGAACAGTGGTGAGCCAGAAGTTCGAATCGAAATCCTTCGAAGGATTCTTCTGCACAGTCACGCCCGCAAGATCTTTCAGCCCTTCGGAATAGAGGCGGTGTATTTCCCGGCGTCGGGCAATACGGCTGTCGATGGTTTCCATCTGGCTGCAGCCGATGGCTGCGGATATGTTGGAGAGTCTGTAGTTATAGCCTATGACTTTATGGTAGTAATAAGGACGGTTCTCTCTTGCCTGGGTTGCGAGAAATTTCACGCGTGCCGCGGACTCGGCATCCGGACAGATCAGGGCGCCTCCACCTGATGTGGTGATCATTTTGTTGCCGTTGAAGCTCATCACTCCGTAATCGCCCCAAAGTCCGCATTTTTTCCCTTTGTATTCCGACCCCATGGCTTCAGCGGAATCCTCAAGTATAGGAATCCCATAACTGTCGGCAATAGTGCGGATGACATCGAGACGTGCCGGCATTCCGTAGAGATCGACCACAACAATGGCTTTTGGCTTTCGGCCGGTTATTTTAATCCGGTCTTTTATGGCTTTTTCGAGAAACTCGGGAGACATATTGCAGGTTTCAGGTTCAGAATCCACAAAAACCGGATTTGCTCCCTGATAGCGGATGGGATTTGCCGAAGCCGAGAATGTCAGATCCTGACAGATTACGTCATCGTCAGGACCAACGCCCAGCATGACAAGACCGAGATGTATAGCTGCTGTTCCTGCCGACAGGGCCACAACGGGTCGGTCGGTGCCCAGAAAATGTTGCAGCCGTTTTTCAAATTCATTGACATCAGGGCCCAGGGGAACAAACCAGTCATCGCGATATGCCCGTTCAATCCATTCCATCTCTGTGCCGCTTTTATGTGGCAGTGAAAGTTTAATCCATTCGTTCATAAACTTCTTGCTTGTTTAATCGTTCAATTTTTTCCGATGCACTTATAGATAAATCCTTCCTCGGCAAGTTCGGCGGCATCGTAGATATTTCTGCCGTCAACCACTATGTTTCCTCGCATGGCCTTGTGGACCACGCGCCAGGAGGGGAGGCGGAATTGTTTCCATTCGGTCAGCAGTGCCAGCGCGTCGGCATCCATTGTGGCATCATACATATCGCGGGCATAGCTGACAGTGTCGCCTATGCGCCGGCGACATTCATCCATGGCGACCGGATCATAGACTGTCACTGCGGCTCCTTCTTTCAAAAGCCTGTCGATCACAACGAGAGAGGGAGCTTCACGCATGTCGTCGGTCTCAGGTTTGAAAGCGAGTCCCCAGAGGGCAATCCGTTTCCCTTCGAGTGAACCGAGCTCTTTCTTCAGTTTATCGAATACGACATGCTTCTGGCGGTCGTTGACGCGCTCCACCGCTTCTATTATGCTCATGGAATATCCGGCGTCGCGACCGGTCTTGGCGAGAGCCTTGACATCTTTGGGGAAACAGCTGCCTCCGTAGCCACAGCCGGGGTAGAGGAATTTGGTCCCTATCCTGGCATCGGTGCCTATTCCTTTCCTGACCATGTTGGCGTCGGCCCCTACAAGCTCGCACAGATTGGCGATGTCGTTCATGAACGAGATCCTTGTGGCCAGCATGGAGTTGGCGGCATATTTGGTCATTTCGGCGGAGGCGATGTCCATGAAAATAACGCGGAAATTGTTGAGCAGGAATGGACGGTAGAGGCGTTCCATTTTTTTTCTGGCACGTGCAGAGTCGGTTCCTATCACAACCCGGTCAGGTGACATGAAGTCTTTGATGGCCGCCCCTTCTTTCAGAAATTCGGGATTGGAGGCAAGGTCGAACTCTACCGAAACGCCACGACGGGCAAGTTCCTCGTCGATAACGCGCCTCACGATTTTATATGTTCCAACCGGAACGGTGCTCTTTGTCACAAAAATCGTGTAGCGGTTGATCAACGATCCGAATTCGCGGGCCACCGCCTCGACATAACGGAGATCGGCGCTGCCGTCTTCATCGGGAGGAGTTCCGACGGCACAGAACACAACATCCGTATTGTCGATGCAGTTTCTGAGGTCGGTTGTGAAATGCAGTCGGCCTGCTTTGGTGTTGCGGGTCACGAGATCCTCGAGACCCGGTTCATATATAGGTATCTTGCCTTCTTTCAGCTTTTCAATCTTGTCGGCATCTATATCAACGCAGGTAACATCAATCCCCACTTCCGCGAAACAGGCTCCACTGACAAGACCCACATAGCCGGTGCCTACAATTGCGATATTCATAAATCAGTTCGTTCAGTAAAATTGAAAATTCGATACAAAATTAGTAAAAAACTTCGGGCCGCAGCATCACGATGAGCTAAAAATCGATTGAATGGTTATGTTTTAAACGGGAAATATACTTAACTTTGCATCGTAAATTACCCTTATGACATCCTGATGAAAAGACTCAACATATTTATCCTTACCGCTATATTGTTGACTGTCGGTCCGCGGTCGGCTTTCGCTCAGAAAACGCAGGTTGTGGCTCCCTCCTTTGCGTGGGACATACTTCCTCCGCTGGGCCTCCATCAGCCGACTACAATCGATACTCTCTACCAGAATTATGCCCAGCGTTCTGTCCCTACAGACCAGCATCTTATCTATGCCACTACCGGCAATCTGGGAGGTCCGGGAATAAATATGGACTATATGTGTCAGGCCCCGACAAGCCAGTTCTTCTTTCGCGACGCTATGGCAAACTGGCGTCCTGTCGAAGGAGACCACACGTATTACAATACCCGCATTCCGATGACTTTACTCGGATATAACACCGGAGGTGGCCGCGAGAACAAGCAGGACAGACTGACGGCCGTGTTTTCAGGAAATGTGAACGCACGTCTGCAGTTTGGAGCGAACATGGATTACCTTTATTCCAAAGGGTCCTATAACTATCAGGCTGTCAAGAATCTGACATGGGGACTTTCCTCCTCATATATGGGCGACCGTTATGAGCTCCAGACTTTTTTCAATCACTGGAACGGAATGAATCAGGAAAATGGCGGAATCACCGATGATCTGTATATCACCGATCCCGCGCAGCTGCAGGGTGGAGAATCTTCTATAGATGCGAGAGCTATTCCTACCAATCTGACTCAAGCCAGAAACAGGCTTAAAGGTCAGGAATTCTATATGAACCATCGCTACAAAATAGGTTTCTGGAGAATAACTCCCCCAAACGACACAATTCCGAACGACACAGTCGAACACCGCACCTACGTGCCCGTGACCAGCTTCATCTGGACTATGGATTACCGCGACGGTTACCATAATTTTTTCAACGGCTCAGAATCGGAAGCTAAGGATTTCTGGCAAAATCAGTATATGACGACCGGCGCCAGCTCGAGTCCCACTTCCTACTGGTCGCTCAGCAACACTCTCGGAGTCTCTCTTCTCGAAGGTTTCAACAAGTATGCTAAAGCGGGGCTGTCGGCATACGTGACGCATGAGATCCGCCGATTTACACTGTGTCCCGATACGATTCCTTTCGCCGGACCTGACCGGCCTGAGGGATTGACTCCATATCCTTTCGAGTCGCCTCTTGGATCTCGCGGCTCTCAGAATCTGCTGTGGGTCGGAGGCCAGCTGACAAAACAGCAGGGATCATTACTGCGATATGAGGCAACCGCGAAGTTCGGTGTTGTCGGCGACGCGGCAGGGGAGATTTACGTTGACGGAAATATACAGACCCGATTCAAACTGTTGGGTGACAGCGTCAGAATAACCGGCTACGGCCGCTTCTCTAATGAAAACGCTCCATATCTGTTGCGTAATTATGTCTCCAACCATTTTATCTGGCAAAATGATTTCTCAAAGACACGACGGGTCCGTTTCGGAGGCGAGCTCTTTATAGGAAAGACCTCGACAAGAATCAATGTAGGCGTAGAGAATATCCAGAATCTGATATATTTCAATGAAGCATCGCTTCCGGTTCAAAACGGCGGAAGCGTGCAGATACTTTCAGCTTCTCTGAACCAGAACCTGCGCTTCCGCTCTCTGCACTGGGACAACAGGCTTCTTTTCCAGACCTCGTCGGACAAGAATGTAGTGTCACTCCCGGCATTTGCGGCTTATTCTAATTTGTATCTTCAGTTCAAGGTCGCCAGGGTGCTCGATGTGCAGCTTGGTGTTGACTGTGATTTCTACACGAAATATTATGCTCCCGGTTATCAGCCGGCTACGATGTCTTTTCACAATCAGCGTGATCTCAAGACAGGGGGCTATCCCTTCATGAATCTCTATGCCAACATGAAACTCAGCAAGGCACGGTTCTACATAATGATGAGCCACATAAATCAGGGCATGACAGGCAGAGATTATTTCTTCATGCCACATTATCCGATGAATCCCCGGCGTTTCCAGATGGGAGTGTCAGTTGATTTTGCCGACTGATGAGAAAAATCGAGAAAAAAGGACGCGGCCAGACATCGCTTCTGCTCGGATTGCTGGCGCTTGTCATCATACTGATGATATCGTTGCGTTACTGCAGCCGCCCTCCGGGTGGCGCGGAAAAAATTCGGCAGCCCTCGGGCGGAGATACTGTCGATGTGGCGATAAGTTATTCTCCGATGACGCTTTACCGTTATGCCGATACGCTCGGCGGTTTTTCCTACGATATGCTCAGGCTGATTGCCGCGACCGGAAATTTTGAATTCAAATTCCATCCCGTCACTTCCATGGAGCAAGCTCTGGAGGGCCTTGGAACCGGTCTTTATGACCTGGTTGTGGCTGATATAGCGAAAACCGCCGGTTTGGACAGTTCTTTCGAATACACGGAAGATGTTTATCTCGACAAGCAGGTTCTGGTTCAACCGAAGGATTCCGCCGGCCTTATGGCTGTTTCAAGCCAGCTTGATCTTGGCGGAAAAGAAGTCTGGGTCGAAGCGGCGTCGCCGGCGCTTACGAGGCTGAAGCATCTTTCGGAAGAGATGGGGGATACGATAATGGTGAGGACCGACAATCAATATAATTCTGAACAGCTGTTCATAATGACGGCACTCGGTGAGATACCCATGGCTGTGGTAAATGAACTTGTGGCCCGAAAACTGGCTCCGGACTATCCTTCGGTCGATATTTCGACCGGGATATCTTTCACGCAGTTTCAGTCGTGGATCACCCGCGCTTCCGACCGAAAGTTGCTTGACAGTCTGAACGCGGCGATTTCCCGGTTTAAATCTACCGGACAATATGAAACGCTTGTCAACAGATACAAATAAAAAATCCCGCCAAAAGCGGGATTTCCTGTATTAGAGTTGTCAATATTTCTGATATCAGAGCAGAGCTACCGAGCGGCGGATAAATTCATCCAGGTCATGGCCACGGAGAAGTCCGTTGGCGAGGAGAGCGAGATCGATGGCCTGTCTTACGAGGGGCTGCGAAGAGGCATATTCTTTCGAGAGACGGTTTTCCTCGTTGCGCTGTGAGGCCACATCGTCATCGAGTTTCTTGACCTGCGACTGCTGGTTGTCGTCGAGTTTGCCGTCCTTGGCTGATTTCCTGATCTCTTCTGCCTCGGAATTGAATTTGGCTATGTTGTCCATCACCGGTTTGAGCTTGGGCATCAGATCTGCGTCGGCAGCTTCCATAATGCGGCGTGTGACAGGGCTTTCAGTGTTGACGATCAGGTTGTAGCTGTCAGGAAGTTCGCCATAGAAGCTCATTCCGGGCTGCATGGCGGCCATGTCTTTCATTCGGCGCATGTATTCGTCCTGTGTGATGAGAATGGGGTTTGCCGAACTGCTGAGGGCTTCAAATGTGACGAGGAAGTTGGCTTTGTCAACTTTCGGGAGCTGCGAACGGAATATTTCGGTCAGCATGTCACGCTGTTGGGCAGTAAGATCAGCTTCCTTTTTGTCGGCTTTCGGAATGAGATTATCGACTACATCGGCGTCAACGCGGACAAAACGCGCTTTTTCCAATTTCGATTCGAGCAGACCGATGAAATGGCTGTCGAGCTGGCCATCCATAAGGAGCACGTTGTAGCCTTTGTCGGTGGCAGCTTTGATGTAGGTGTATTGCGCCACAGGGTCGTTGGTATAGATATACACCACGTTGCCGTCCTTGTCGGTCTGGGTTCCCTCGATGAGGGTGCGGTATTCCTCGAGAGTATAATGTTTGCCTTCCGTGTCCTTGAGAAGGACGAATTTCATAGCTGCGTCGCAGAATTTCTGATCGGTCAGCATGCCGTACTCGATGAAAATCTTTATGTCATCCCATTTTTTCTCAAAATCGGCGCGGTCGTTCTTGAAAATTTCTTCAAGACGAGAAGCCACTTTCTTGGTGATATATCCTGAAATCTTCTTGACGGCAGTGTCGGCCTGCAGGTATGAACGGGAAACGTTCAGAGGGATGTCGGGAGAATCGATGACACCCTGAAGCAGCATCATGAATTCAGGAACGACCCCTTCAACGGAATCGGTCACATAAACCTGATTGCAGTAGAGCTGAATGCGGTTCTTGGTGATCTCGAAATTGTTCTTGATTTTCGGGAAGAAAAGTATGCCGGTAAGATTGAAGGGATAATCGACGTTGAGGTGAATCCAGAACAAAGGATCTTCCTGACCGGGGTAGAGGTCATGGTAGAAATTACGGTAATCCTCGTCGGTCAGTTCACTCGGTTTTTTCGACCAGGTAGGTTCGGTGATGTTCACAACGTTCGGACGGTCCGTATCGACATATTTGCCGTCTTTCCATTCTTTCTCAAATCCGGAAATAACGGGCACGGGGAGGAAGCGGCAATATTTCTTGAGAAGAAGATCAATTTCGTTCTGCTCGAGGAATTTCTTGTTTTCGTCATCGATATACAGCACGATATACGTTCCGCGATCGGCTTTATCCGCTTTCTCCATTGTGAATTCGGGAGAACCGTCACAGCTCCATTTTACAGCCTCGGCTCCCTCTTTATAGGAAAGAGAGATGATCTCCACTTTCTTGGCAACCATGAATGCGGAGTAGAATCCAAGGCCGAAATGTCCGATGATCGCATTGGCGTTATCTTTATATTTTTCAAGGAACTCCTCGGCACCCGAGAAAGCTATCTGGTTGATGTATTTGTCGATATCTTCAGATGTCATGCCGATACCACGGTCGCTGACCGTGAGGGTCCCGGCTTCTTTGTTGACGGTGACTTTCACGTTCATTTCCCCTAACTCGCCCTTGAATTCGCCGAACGACGAGAGGGTTTTGAGTTTCTGCGTGGCATCCACCGCATTGGAGACAAGTTCGCGGAGGAAAATCTCGTGATCGCTGTAGAGGAATTTTTTGATGACGGGGAAAATATTGTCGGTCGTTACCCCGATAGAACCTTTCTGTATTGTCATATAATATAGAGTTTATGTTTTTTCTTTCTATAACAATCATGCAAAAAAAATGCCACATATCGAATGTGGCATTTTTTGTGAAAGTTTGTCAAACAATCTGTCAAAATTACATGTCGTGACTGTCAGTTTCAATAGCGGTTGTGATTTTGTCCGCCTCTTTGTCGTAATCCACTTTTATGACAGATCCTTCGGGAAGCTCGTCATCGATAAGGATCTCGGCAAGAGGATCTTCGAGATATTTCTGGATGGCTCGTTTCAGCGGACGGGCACCGTACTGCGCATCATATCCACGGCCGGCGATATACTCTTTTGCCTCGTCGGAGAGCGAAAGTGTGTAGCCGAGAGAGGAGATGCGTTTGTAGAATCCGTCAAGCTCTATGTCGATGATCTTGAAGATTGCCTCTTTATCAAGGGCGTCGAACATTATTATGTCGTCAACTCGGTTGAGGAATTCAGGCGAGAAGGCTTTGTGGAGCGCTTTGTTGATGACACTCTGGGCCATAGCTTTCTCGTCGGAGCGCGGAGTTGAGAAGCCTACTCCGGTCCCGAAATCCTTCAGCTGGCGTGTCCCGATGTTGGAGGTCATGATTATGATGGTGTTCTTGAAGTCTATGCGACGGCCGAGTCCGTCAGTGAGACGGCCTTCGTCCATGACCTGGAGAAGCAGATTGAAAACGTCGGGATGGGCTTTCTCTATTTCGTCGAGAAGAACCACGGAGTAGGGGCGCCGGCGCACCTGTTCGGTGAGTTGTCCTCCTTCATCGTAACCGACATATCCCGGAGGGGCTCCTACAAGTCGGCTCACGGTGAATTTCTCCATGTATTCGCTCATATCGACACGGATGAGGGTGTCGGCCGAGTCAAAAAGCTGTTCGGCAAGTTTTTTTGCCAGATGGGTCTTGCCGACTCCTGTCGGGCCGAGGAACATGAACGTTCCAATGGGTTTGTTGGGGTCTTTGAGGCCCACGCGGTTACGCTGTATGGCTTTGACAATCTTATCTATGGCATTGTCCTGACCGATGATTTTCGCTTTTAGAGCCGGTGCCATCTGACGCAGACGGCGCCCTTCGGCCTGTGCTATGCGTTGAGCGGGAACGCCTGTCATCATGGCTACGACTTCCGCCACTTTGTCTTCATCCACAATCTCGCGCTTGGTGTTGAGATCTTCCTCCCAACGCCTTTTGGCATTTTCGAGATCCTTGCGAAGCTGCTGCTCGCGATCGCGATAGCCGGCCGCTTTTTCGAAGTCCTGTTCCTGTGCGGCTTTGAATTTGCTGGCCGAGGTTTCCTCTATTTCCTCTTCAAGGGCTTCGATCTCTTTTGGCACGACGATATTGGTTATGTGGACACGTGAGCCTGCTTCGTCAAGGGCATCTATGGCCTTGTCGGGGAAATTACGGTCAGTCATGTAGCGTTCTGTCAGCCTGACACAAGCCGTCAGTGCTTCCGGAGTGTAGGTCACATTATGATGAGCCTCATATTTCTCCTTGATATTGTTCAGGATAGCAAGGGTTTCTTCCTCGGTGGTGGGCTCGACCACAACTTTCTGGAACCGGCGTTCAAGAGCGCCGTCCTTTTCAATGTTCTTGCGGTATTCGTCGTGGGTGGTCGCACCGATGCACTGGATCTCGCCGCGAGCGAGTGCCGGTTTGAGCATATTGGCGGCATCCATGGAGCCTGGAGCGCCGCCGGCCCCGACAATCGTGTGTATCTCGTCGATAAACAGGATGACATCGGGATTCTTGGCGAGTTCGTTGAGAACGGCTTTTACGCGTTCTTCAAACTGTCCGCGGTATTTTGTGCCAGCGACCATCGCTGCCATGTCGAGAGATACAACGCGTTTGTCAAAGAGTACGCGTGACACTTTTCTCTGAACAATGCGGAGGGCCAGACCTTCTACAATGGCTGATTTTCCTACACCCGGTTCACCGATGAGGATCGGGTTGTTCTTTTTGCGTCGGCTCAGAATCTGGGCCAGACGTTCGATTTCGACTTCACGTCCGACTACGGGATCAAGACGGTTCTCTTCGGCAGCGCGCGTCATGTCGTGCCCGAATTTGTCGAGAGTAGGGGTATCGCCACCGCGGGCAGTGGAGCGAGGGGTGGAGGATCGAGGCGCCTGTGAGGCCTCACGGTTATCCGAAGGCTGTTCCGGAGCGTCTTCCGGACCTTCGTCATCGTCATCCTCCGTGAAATTGGAACCCATGCGGGTTATGCCGGCTTGGTCAGCCAGAGGATTGTAGAGCGACTGATAATTCACGTTGGCTCTATGGAATGGTTTCATGAAGTTCATCTCGTTGATTTCCTGGTTGTGAAAGATTGCTAAAAGAAGATGCTCGACATCCACTTCCTTACTGCGCAGCATGCGGGCTTCGAGCACACTGAGCTTAATGAGTCGCGTGCTCATAGGGCTTGCCGAAATCTGCGAAGAGGCTGACGGATTTTCCGAAAGCCCCATCTCGAAAAGTTCTTTGTCGAGACGTTGCGTCAGTTCGTATGCCGAAGTGCCGGTGCAGACATGGTCGATCATGGCCTGTATTCTGCGGGAAGGCTCGTTGAGCAGCCCGTAAAGCAGATGCTCCGGGCGAATCACCGTGGAATTATGCGTCACGGCAATCTTGGTGCTGTCGGCAATGACTTGGTTGAGTTGCTGAGTAAACATATATGTTGTTGCTGTTTTTTCGTGCTGTGATGTTTATAACAGGTTATACTTGCAATTATTGTGCCAGAGGCCCGGAGGGTGTGTCAAAAAGTCATAACAAAAATTAAACGGATAAGAGAAACGTATGGTTTATTTCCGAAAAATAACTATCTTTGCTTGTTAATTATGGCGAATTCGGCGCCCCTCGTCGGAGGGTTTTGGCCGACTGCCGCGAAAACAATCTTATAACCAATAAGAACAGAGACAAAACAATAGATTTTTCATCATGTTGGAAGAAGATCGTATTTTAAAAATCAACATTGAGAACGAGATGAAGTCGGCCTATATCGATTATTCCATGTCGGTAATAGTGTCGCGTGCCCTTCCCGATGTCCGTGACGGACTGAAGCCTGTTCACCGCCGAGTGCTTTTCGGCATGAACGAGATGGGTAATACATCTGACAAACCTCACAAAAAATCAGCTAATTGCGTGGGAGAGGTGATGGGTAAGTATCATCCCCACGGCGATTCATCGATATATGGTACTGTCGTGCGCCTCGCCCAGGACTGGGCCATGCGCTACACACTTGTGGATGGTCACGGGAATTTCGGGTCTGTGGATGGTGACGGTGCAGCCGCCATGCGTTACACCGAAGTCCGTCTTGAAAAGATTGGGGAGGAGATGCTTTCCGACATCGAATCGGACACTGTCGATTTTCAGCCTAATTACGATAACTCACGCCGTGAACCGGTTGTCCTTCCAACTCGTTTCCCCAATCTGCTCGTGAACGGGGCCTCGGGTATCGCCGTCGGTATGGCGACTAACATCCCCCCGCATAATCTGACCGAGGCCATAAATGCTTCGATAGCTCTTGTAGATAATCCCGAACTGACGGTTGCAGAGCTTATGCAATATATCAAGGCTCCCGATTTTCCGACCGGTGGAACAATCTATGGATATAACGGAGTCCGCGACGCTTTCGAGACAGGCCGCGGTCGAATAATAATCAGGGCTAAAGCCGAGATTGAAACCGAGGCCAATCATGACAATATAATCGTTACCGAGATCCCCTATAATGTCAACAAGGCACTCCTTATTTCATATATCGCGGATCTTGTCAACGAAAAGAAACTTGACGGAATCGCGGACATAAACGACGAAAGCGATTACAAGGGAATGCGCATCGTCATCAAGCTGAAGGCTGACGCCAACGCCAATGTGGTGCTCAACAAGCTCTACAAGATGACGCAGATGCAGTCTTCGTTCAGCGTCAACAATGTGGCTCTCGTGAACGGACGCCCCAAGACGTTGAACCTCAAAGAGATGCTTGCCGCATTCATTGATCACCGACACGAGGTAGTGATCCGCCGCACCAAATTCGAGCTGAAAAAAGCTCAGGAACGCGCTCACATTCTCGAAGGCCTGATCATTGCGTCGCAGAATATCGATGAAGTTATCCATATCATCCGTTCATCGGCTTCAACGGAGGATGCCCGCGCGAGACTGACCGAACGTTTCGGACTCAGCGACGCTCAGACCGCCGCTATCGTCGAAATGCGTCTCAAGCAGCTGACCGGACTGGAACAGGATAAGCTCCGCTCGAATTATGAGGAAGTCATGGCAGAGATTGCTCGACTGGAGGAAATTCTCAACAATGACCATGTCTGCCGCGAACTCATGAAAGCGGAACTGGCTGAAGTGCGTGACAAATACGGCGATGAAAGACGTACGGATATCGATTATACCGCAGGTGACTTCAACGCGGAGGATTTCTATGCCGATGATGACATGATCATCACGATCTCACACATGGGCTATATCAAACGTACGGCCCTGAGTGAATTCCGCACACAAAACCGTGGCGGTGTAGGAGCCAAAGGCAGCGACACACGTGACCAGGATTTCATCGAATATATCTATCCGGCGTCGATGCATAACCACATGCTTTTCTTCACCCGCAAAGGGCGTTGTTACTGGCTCAAGGTCTATGAGCTGCCCGAAGGCGCGAAGAATACCAAGGGACGTGCGATCCAGAATCTTCTGAATATCGAACCGGACGATGCCGTGAACGCTGTCATCTGTGTGAGACATCTCGATGACAAGGATTTTGTCACCTCCCACAACCTTGTGTTCTGCACGAAGAACGGAGTGATCAAAAAGACCTCTCTTGAAGCATATTCCCGTCCGCGCGCCAATGGTGTCAACGCCATAATAATCCGCGATGACGATCAGCTCATATCGGTTGAACTGACTGACGGCAATTCCGAAATACTTATGGCAAACCGTAACGGCCGCGCGATACGTTTCCATGAAAGCAAGGTACGCGAGATGGGTCGTATGTCAACCGGTGTCAGAGGCATGACGCTTGACGGTGGCGATGATGAGGTCGTCGGCATGATCTGCATGAAGCCCGACACATCTAATAATGTGATGGTAATTTCCGAGAACGGTTATGGCAAGCGTTCTGAGCTCGAGGACTACAGAATCACCAACCGTGGCGGAAAGGGCGTTAAGACTATCAATGTCACCGACAAGGTAGGCCGTCTGGTCAGCATCAAGAGCGTGAACGATGAAAACGATCTTGTCATCATCAACAAGTCGGGCATTACTCTCAGAATAAAAGTTTCGGATATCAGAGTGCAGGGTCGTGCCACTCAGGGTGTCAGAATCATAAATCTTGAAAAACGCAACGATACGATCGCTTCCGTCTGCTGCGTGGATTCCGATCCCGAACAGGAAATAGAGGAAGAAATCAATGACATCGTAGCGGACGAATCAGCTCAAAACGAATAAAATTACTTACCTTAAATAAATTGTTTATGAAAAAAATTAGCTTGATCGCTCTCGGACTCGTGGCAGGACTTTCTGCTTCCGCTCAGCCCGATGTGGTTAAAAACGTAGAAAAACTGGTAAAGTCCAAGGATTATACCGCAGCTCTCGAAGCAGTGAAGCCTGCTCTTACCAATCCTCAGACTTCGGGTACGGCAGCCCCCTGGTATCTCGCCGGCAAAGCCTGCATCGGAATCTGGGACGATGGTGAAATCGCAGCAATCACTCCCGGAAACACTGTGACTCCCGAGGACCAGGTGAGAAACGCCAAGGCTCTCATCGATGCCTACAATTATTTTGTAAAGGCTCTTCCTCTCGACAGTCTCCCCGATGAAAAAGGAAAGGTTAAACCCAAGTACTCAAAAGAGATCAAGAAAATAATCGGAGAGAACTACCATAAATATCAGACTGCAGGCCTCAATCTTTACAACGCACAGAATTATGCCGATGCCTACAATGTCTGGGATCTTTACACGAATCTTCCCTCAAACGGTTACGCCGATCAGAAAGCCTATACGGTAGATCCTGATACAATTGTCGGTGAGCTGACATATTATCAGTCTCTCGCAGCGTATTTCAACAAAGATATGAAAAACGCTCTCGCATGTGTCAACCGCGCTCTTGCAAAGGGTTACAAGAACAAGAACGTTTATATCGTAGGTATGGACGCTGCCGGTCAGCTCAATGATCAGGCAACCGCAACCGCTTTGGCCAAAGAAGGAAACAAATCTTATGGCGCAGAGGATATCAGCTTCCTTGCAACACTTATCAACGCCGAACTGCAGAAAGACAATTATCCCGCATGCTACGAAGCTATTGACGAGTCATTCGCCATCGCTGCCAATGATTCCATCAAGAGCCAGCTCTATAACATCAAGGGTATCATCAACGAGCGCGAGAACAAGATAGACGAGGCAATGGCTAATCTTGAGCAGTCTCTCAAACTGAATCCCGGCAATGCCAAGACTTACTATGACATGGGCCGTCTCGTGCAGAACGGTGTGGCAGCCAAAGAAGACACAGCTGACGAAGCAACCCGCACGAATGTTCTCATCCCCGAGATCAAGAAAGCTATCGAATACTATGAGAAAGCTTACGAACTGAATCCCGAAATGTCTGAAATTCCCAATCTCATCTACCGTCTCTATTACGGTCTGGACCAGAATTACCATGCAGGTCCCGAGTATGCAGCCAAGGCTGAGGAATGGAAGAATAAATAACAGGACACAACCATATTCCCAGAAGCGGCATGCGGATTTACCGTATGCCGCTTTTGATTTGGAGATTGATTTGCAAAAAGGAGAAAAAATAGTCCCGATGTCACTTCGGGAGCATATCTGGAAAAAAATGATTAATTTTGCATTCTGAATTGCAAATTACGGACATTTCCTCTCTCAGCAAACGGATTTTTCTTATGAGTCAACGATTTTATGTAATTCTGTTTTGTCTGGCCTCAGGCCTTGTTTCTGTGGCCCAGAGCGATGTGGTTAAAGACGCTGAGCACATTCTCGCAAAGGCTAAGCCCGATTATGCCGAGGCATTGAAGACGATAAAGCCTGCGTTGGAAAATGAAGAGACCGCGAAGAATCCTCAGGCATGGTATATTGCCGGTAAGGCTGCCCTTGGTGTCTGGGACAAACTCTGGACCGAGCTCCAGGTGGGTACGGATGTGAATTCCGACAAGAAAAAGAATGGGGCACGGACGCTTACCGATGCCTATCGCTACTTTACCACAGCTCTTCCGCTCGACAGCCTTCCTGACGCAAAGGGAAAGGTAAAGCCGAAATACAGCAAGGAGATAAAGAAGACGCTTGCGAGATATTACAGGCCGTTCCGCAACGCAGGCATTTTCCTTTATGATGCCGGCGATCTCCAGGGGGCTTTCGACGCATGGGAAATATATGTCAACCTGCCTGCGCGTCTTAAACTCGGACAAAAGGATCTTAAACCTGATAACAATACTGATATCGGTCAGATTCTATATTATCAGGCACTTGCCGCCATCTCTTCGGGTGATAACGCCCATGCTGTGGATAAGTTCACCTCGGCGCGGCGCAGCGGTTTTTCTACCAAAGATCTGTATCTCTATGCCATGGAGGCCTCACGCCGCATGGAAAATGATTCTCTCATGATTGAATTTGCCCGTTATGGAAACGAGCTTTACGGCCGCGAGGATGTCAGTTTCTCGCTTGTGCTGATAAATGACTGTCTGACCAACCGCGATTATGAACATGCCCGGCGTCTCGCATCGGAAGCTCTCGCTGTCACTTCCGACGATAAGATAAAGAGCCAGCTCTACGATGTGCTTGGTGTCACGGCTGAGCAGGAGGGGAATGTCGAGGAAGCTTTCGTGCAGTTTCAGAAATCTGTCGTCTATGATCCTGACAATGCCAAATGCTTTTTCGATCTCGGCCGACTCATATATAACGAATCGCTCAAGATAATAGAGAGCGGTGACAAGGAGGCTGAGGAATCAAAAGCGATCCCGGGCTTGAAGAAAGCTGCCGAATATTTCGAGAAGGCTTATTCTCTTGATCCGTCGATGTCGCAGATTCCTTCGACTCTTTATAGTCTCTATTACCGTCTTGGGATCGGTTACGAGACCAATGCCGACTATTGGTTCAGAAAACAGCAGGAGCGACAATAGCATAGTGTTTATTGAAAAGGCTGAGGGCAAGTGGCGGTCTATGATGTTAAAAAAAGTTATGCAAACATCTATCTTCTTGCCGGAGGTGTTATGATAGTAAAATAAAAACTCATTAAAATTTACTCATCATGAAAGCCTTAGTCGTTTTAGCTTTTGTTTTTGCTATTATAGCAGCTGCATTTCTTATTGCTACCGTATTCACAACCGGTTCAACTATGATTTATGTTTCAATCAGCGCAGGCTTGGCATTGGCGGCTTTTATAATTCTCTTTGTCGCTTACACCAACCGAAGTGTGAAATAGACCCTCGGATTTGATTATCCAATAAGATTTACGGTCCCGGCCGATGTGGAGGAGTGATTCTCTTTCCCGTCGGCCGGAATCAGTTTGTTGCTAAAAACGAAAATATTCAGTAATTTTGCTTCTGAAATATAAGAATCATATATGACCACTGATGAGCAATTCGAGCAGGCAATGGCTTGCTGCCGCGAGATTTTCGCGAAAAAACTTAAGGATTACGGCGCGTCATGGCGCATAATGCGGCCTTCGTCTATAACTGACCAGATATTCATCAAGGCGAAAAGAGTGCGTACGCTTGAGACGACGGGCTGCGCAATGGTCGATGAAGGAATCCTTCCCGAGCTGATGGGAATCGTGAATTACGGCATAGTAGGACTGATCCAGCTTGAGAAAGGATATGTCGATGAGGTTGATATTCAACCGGAAGAGGCTCTCGCGCTTTATGACCGCTTCGCTTCAGAAGCCCGCTCACTGATGATTGCCAAAAATCATGATTACAACGAGGCCTGGCGGTGGATGCGTACGGCAAGTTACACTGATTTCATTCTGACGAAAGTTCAGCGTGCGAAACAGATAGAGGATAACGATGGTCAGACCATAGCTTCAGAGGGTATAGATGCCAACTATATGGATATGGTCAACTACGCCGTTTTCGGCATAATCAAACTGACAGAATGAAAGCTCCGGCATCGGAAAAACCTGACGAAAAGGTATCGGTGGCGCTCCGTGTCATAGTGTGGGTTCTCCGCATAGGAGTCGGAGCCTTGTTTGTCATGTCCGGTCTTGTAAAGGCCATAGATCTCTGGGGGACTGTCTTCAAGTTTGAGGAATATCTGACGGCTTGGGCGATAGATGTTCCTCAGTCGCTTGTGGTTCTCGGAGCGATGGGGCTCTGCTCTCTCGAGTTTCTGACCGGAGCGATGCTTGCACTCGGATGTTTCCGCCGGGTCGCTGTCTGGACGCTTCTCGCCATGATGGCTGTCATGCTGCCTTTGACTCTGTATATCTGGATAGCCGATCCCGTATCTGACTGCGGATGTTTCGGCGATTTCTGGGTTATAAGCAATGGCGCGACATTTTTCAAGAACATTCTGATCACGGCGGCGCTGGTTCTTCTTGTTTTGTGGAACAGGAAAACCGAAGGCCTGTATAATCCTTACAGTCAGTGGATATGCGGAGTAGCTCTGATGGTCTTTGTTACAGCGGTCGAACTCTATGGTTATAATGTTCAGCCTCTGCTGGATTTCCGTTCTTTTCCGGTCGGTACTTCTCTGCTTCCCGACGAAAATGGGTCGGATGATGCCGGAGAGGACATGGTGTTCGTCTATGAAAAAGATGGCGTCAAGAAAGAATTTTCTGTCAATTCTACTCTTCCGGATTCGACGTGGACTTTTATAGAACGCAAGACCTCAGGCGCAAATGACGTCGAAAAGTCTGCGACTGAACTCGCAGTGTTTGATGAGGAGGGCGATGACATAACTCTTGATGTCATCAGCGGTTCCGGATTGGAAATGGTTGTCGTCGTTCCGCAGTATTCGCGTGCCGACATATTCTATACATCTTTCACCAACGAGCTTAATACGATGATGAATCGAATGGGCGGTTCGCTTGTGGAGCTCACGGATCTTGATGCCGACAGCATAGAGACCTTGCGAGACTGGGCAATGGCAGATTTTCCTATTTACAGAGCCGAATCTACCGTACTCAAGGAGCTGTCACGCGGCATTGTTTCGGTGGTTCTTCTTCGAGACGGTCGAATCCTTTGGAAACGCAACATGGGATCGATAGATGTCGAGGCTCTTGTTAAGTCCCCTTCTTCTGAAGTGGCTCTCGAGATGCTCGCTCCGGGCGGAAAGTCGATGCTGATACACTGGAGCGAATTCCTTCTGCATGTTCTTGTCGTGATTCTTGTCATAGATAAAACGGCGTCCGTTGTAATTAAACGCCGGAAAGATGGGAAAGGTGAGAATAAATCAGTAAATTTGCAGGACGCAAACCAGAGCGAAAAAAACGATTAAAAAGAACAGATAAATTGATTAACCAATAAACATTCAGAAAAATGAGAAAAAACATTGTAGCAGGCAACTGGAAAATGAACACCACTCTGCCTGAAGGAATTGCTCTCGCAAAAGGTGTAAACGAGGCTCTTAAGAATGTTGACGCAAAGTGTGACGTGATCATCTGCGTTCCTTTCACCCATCTCGCTTCAGTCAATGAGGTTATTGACAAATCAAAGCTGGGTCTCGGCGCGGAGAATTGCGCGGATCACCGCTCAGGCGCCTATACCGGCGAGGTTTCCGCACCTATGGTTGCTTCAACCGGAGCTGAATATGTTATCCTCGGCCACAGCGAGCGTCGCCAGTATTATGGAGAAACCTCCGAGACCCTCAAGGAAAAAGTGAAACTCGCTCTTGAAAATAATCTCACACCTATTTTCTGCATAGGTGAAGTGCTCGAACAGCGTGAAAACGGAACATATCTTGATGTTGTAAAGGCTCAGATCGAGGAAGCTCTCTTCGATCTCTCTGCCGAAGATTTCTCAAAGCTTATTCTTGCTTACGAGCCTGTTTGGGCCATCGGTACCGGTAAGACCGCAACGGATGATCAGGCAGAAGAAATGCATGCCTTCATCCGCAATGTGATCGCTGAGAAGTATGGTAAGGAAGTGGCTGATAACACTTCTATCCTCTATGGCGGAAGCTGCAAGCCTTCAAATGCAAAGGCTCTCTTCGCTAAACCCGACGTTGACGGCGGTCTGATCGGTGGCGCTTCTCTCGATGCTGATTCTTTCATGGGCATTGTGACAGCATTTGAATAATCGGGTTTCTCTCGGTCCGTCATATCCCGTAGAAATATGTCGGACGGGGATTCCATCAAATAAATTAGGCTACAAAAATTAATTTTATTAATTTTGTAGCCTAATTGTTTGCATATACAACCCATCTACCGCCTATGTCAAATCGTGGCCTGATACGTTTCATTATATTTGTGTTCCTATTCGGCGCTTCATTTTCTGTGAGCGCTCAGGTCAGACAGGAGTCGCCTGCCGTTTGCATTGTTGATGAAATAACTGCTGACAGTGTCAATGTCATCGAAATGCCTGACGGCCTCTGGGAACTGATAAATTACAGCGACGGATCCGAGAATAAAAGAGAAAGGCCGGTCAATCCGCGTCCTTTCACCGTTCAGGTCTATGGCGACAAATCGCGCAACGAGGCCAACTCGCGTGCCGCCAAAGTGCAGGCCAGATTCCCGCAATATTATGTCCGCCGTCATTACAGCAGTCCGTATTTCCGCGTGTATCTGGGTGCTTTCGAAACATCGCGCGACGCCCAGGCGCTCGTGAATCAGGTTAAGAAAGCTTTCCCGGCGTTCGCCAATGAAGTGCATTGGACAAAAACCAGCATAGGTTCCTCGCGGAAAAGATAATTCTTTCTCATGTTTCAAATGGATAATTCAAAAGAACCCCAGTCGGAAATAATAGAGAAAATTGCCGGTCATTACAAGGCCATAATAGAGCTGATCGGTGAAGACCCCGAAAGGGAGGGCCTTGTGAAGACTCCGGAAAGAGCTGCCAAAGCGTTGTATTATGCAACTCGTGGATATCGACAGGATCTTGAAAGCGTTATACATGGCGCTCTTTTTCACACTGATGAAAGCCAGCTTGTGGTTGTGAAGGATGTGGAGTTTTACTCGTTGTGCGAGCATCATGTGCTTCCTTTTTTCGGCCATGTCAGTGTAGGTTATCTGCCGGGAGAGAAGATAGTCGGATTGAGTAAGATCGCCAGAATAGTGGATATGTTTGCTCGACGTCTTCAGGTGCAGGAAAGGTTTACGTCTGAACTGGCGGATGCGTTGACTGATGCGCTTGGAGCGCGTGGCGTGATTGTAAGAGCTGAAGCCCGACATCTCTGTATGGCAATGAGGGGAGTCCAGAAACAGGATAGCACTACCGTTACACTCGCCACGACCGGAGCGATGAAGACTGACGCATCATTGCGCGCACAGTTTTTCAGCATTCTTTAATGTTGCGGTTCTCAGACGTGACAATGTGGAGGATTTGTCTTCCTAGAGATTTGAATTGAATATTCTATTGTGATTAATCTTTCGTTCCAGGTACAAAGGATTCGAAAGAGTTGTCGTCATAGTAAACGATAATGTTTACTATGCGTTTTTTTGTATATGGGTTGAATGTAATAGCGGATTTTTTGATTTCCTGGCCGTCGGAGTCAGGATTTATGTCAAGAGGGGTGGAGTTTAGTCCCTGAAGTCCCTCGGAATCATTTTTTTCGCTATTTTGCTCATTTTCCGTGAAACTTTTTTCGAAATCAATTCTTGGCTGATTGTTTTCATTATTAGTAGGTTGCGCATCGTCAAATCCTAAAAAAGGGCTTTTTTGAGGCTCTGAGATTTTAAAATTTCCTTCGTGCAGCATACTCCCTTCGCCAAACATCAGCCACAGGACGGAAAGTTGAGGATATGCTTCGTGGATTTTGCTGATCAGTTCATCGCTCACTTTCTTGTTGCGACCGTTCAGGAGCTGGGAAAGGGTAGGGCGAGCTATCTTGCAATTGTCAGCGAATTGAGTGATGGCAACAGACTCATAATTTATGAATTCTTTTAGGCGCGAAACAATATCCATTTGTAAATTATTCTTTGTAATTACGCATTGCAAATGTAATTAATTTAAATTAAATATGCAAACCTCGGAGAGTAATTTTGTAATTTACAAAATCAAATACGACTTCGAATATTGTTGGAAAAGGTTCCCTTTCGTAAAGTTTGTACTTATTGTAAAGATATATATTTCGGCGGTAATGTATTGATTATCACTGGGGATATGATGGTATATAATGCTGAATATCGGTTCTTTCCTGTATGGCTGGGCTGTAAAGAGGAGAAAGCTTTAACTTTTACTTGATAATAAATTTGTAATATAAGTGGTTGTTAGTATATTATGAAATATTGCAAATAAAAGTTAATGCCTAAAATTGGATTTTGTAAACATTTAGGAACTTTAATTTGGGTTCCTTTCCTGTTTGAATAATCAAATTCTCGAATAGGAAAAATGGACTCGTTTGTTAACGTTGCGATTCTTAATTGTTGATTTTGATTTGTGAATTAACGTATGCAATCATAAATTGCTACAAGAATTGTCATCTCGTTTGTTTTTGTAAATTCAAATAAATAGATTGCATTGTCAGACGTAATCCAGAAAAATATTTTAATGTTCTCATTATCTGATAGTATAACAATTCAACACGCAGCTTTTCCTTATGTGAAATTGTTAATTATACTATATTAACTCTTTAATAATCTAAATGTTACTTATTATGTTTGATTTTGATGCTAATTCTGTCTGATTTTATGTGTGATTTTACTTGTGAGAATTAATGATTCTATGATGCAAGATTTCGCTTGAGCCGGATTTAAGATATAAAGCTCTCGCTTAATTCGAGGTAAATATGTAATTTTGTAGAAAAAGAAATGCGTATGAAATTCCAAAATCTATTGTTTTATACTGTCCTGGCTATTGGGCTGCTCTGTTTGAGCGGTTGTCAGGCTTCGAAAGGAAAAGTTGTGGCGCATGTGCCGTATAAGACTGTCGAAAATTATTTTGTCAGAAATGATGTGGAGGGTATGCCTCCGATGATAATAAAAGCTTCGGATGAATTTGAAAGATATTTCGGAATGGCTGCGACAATGGGGCCTGACGGCCGTCCGACGGATGTGGATTTCAGTAAATATTATGTGATATGTGTCGCGCTTCCGCCTACGGATCTTGAGACGGACCTATCGGTGGAATCATTGTCTGAAGCTCACGGAGGCAAGCTTATCCTTCGTTACGAGATAAGGCGGGGTGAGAGGAGGTCATATTCCATACAACCGCTTTTGCTTCTTATGGTTGATAAGAAATATGAAATGCCGGTTGAGTTGAAAGCCGAGGTAAGGAATAATTGACGAACGAATATCATTTGTAATTCCAATAAAAGCGGGTGTCCCCCGCTTTTATTATTTTGAATAGATAAGAACGGTGGAAGCGGGGTGGATTTCGATGTTTTTATGTTTCTTCTGTCTATATGGAAAGCCGGAATGTTTTTTTGCTTGTTTAATTCTCATGGGCGCTATTTTTGCCCGACTGTCGGCTACTTTTGTAATGTAAATCAAAGCCATATTCAACTAAAATAAGAAAGCTATGACAAGCCCTTTTGTTATTTCAAGCCGAGTGATCGAGACCGTGAAATCTTTACCCGAAGAAGAACGCCGCATAATTTCATCTGCACTTGCGGAGGAGTTGCTCTGTGGGGAGGACCCGGTAAAAAAGATGTCACCATTGCAGGCCATGCTCTATTCGGTGGTCCGTTACTACGTGAAACGGGATTCGGAACGTTCCTCGGTCAGAGACGCATTGCCTTCAGTTAATACGGCTGTTGCTTTCTGAGGAAGTAAACGACTTGTGGTGATTATTTATGCTTGCCCGGATGCGTCTGGATTGCGTAGTGGGATTGGAGGTGTAAATTCTTTTAATTTATAAAACCTTTATTATTAGCTATATATCTCAACAACTAAAAATATTAGTTGCATAACTAATATTTTTAGTTTATCTTTGCGATCGCAAACTAAAACTTTTAGTTATGGAAAGACTGACCGAAAAAGAACTTGAGCTGATGAAATTATTCTGGGCTTCGGGAGACGCTTTCGTCCGCGAGCTTGTTGACAGGTATCCTTCACCAAAACCACATTTCAACACCGTATCAACCTATGTCAGATTACTGGAGAAAAAAGGTCTTGTAAAGCATGAGGAATTAGGCAACAGTTTTCGCTACTCCCCTGCAGTAAGCGCTGAGGAATATTCCGTAGCGTTGGTGAAAGAGATCGCAGAGAAATTCTATGGGAATTCGATGAAGGACTTGATCGTTTCCCTGCTTGGAAATGTAGAACTGTCGGAGGACGATATGTGGGATCTGATGACGGAGATGAGGCGATCGCGCAAGCGGGAATGAAAAAAGCCCGGCGAATGGCCGGGCTTCGTATTTAGGATGGATTTTAGATCAGTCTTTAACGGCTGCAACTCCGGGGAGGATCTTGCCTTCGATAGCTTCGAGAAGAGCACCGCCACCGGTAGAAACGTAGGAAACCTGATCGGCAAGGCCGAATTTGTTGACACAAGCGACAGAATCACCGCCGCCTACGAGAGAGAATGCACCGTTGTCGGTTGCCTTTACGATGGCATCGGCTATAGCGCGTGAGCCGCCTGTGAAGTTGTCGAATTCAAACACTCCGGCAGGACCGTTCCAAAGAATAGTCTTGGCGGGAACGATTGCCTCGGCGAAAGCCTTGCATGATTCGGGACCAGCGTCAAGACCTTCCCAGCCGTCGGGAATATCCATGACGGAGCAAATCTGGGTGTTGGCATCGTTGCTGAAGCTGTCGGCAGCCACGCAGTCTGTACCGAGCACGAGGTTTACGCCTTTTGCTTTAGCTTTGTTCATGATATCGATAGCGAGATCGAGTTTATCGTTTTCGCAGATCGAATCACCTACTTTACCGCCCATGGCTTTTGCGAAGGTATATGTCATACCGCCGCAGAGGATGAGGTTGTCAACCTTGTCCATGAGGTTCTCGATGATGCCGATTTTGGTGGAAACTTTCGATCCGCCCATGATAGCGGTGAAGGGACGTTTGATGTCTGAAAGTATGTTGTCAACAGCTTTCACCTCTTTTTCCATGAGGTAGCCAAGCATTTTGTCCTGTTTGTCGAAATAATCGGCGATAACGGCAGTGGAGGCGTGTTTGCGGTGTGCGGTTCCGAAGGCGTCGTTAACATATACATCGGCGTAGCTTGCGAGAGTCTTTGCGAATTCTTTCTGACGTTCCTTCATCTCTTTCTTTGCTGCATCGTAGGCGGGGTCAGCTTTGTCAATGCCCACGGGCTTGCCTTCTTCTTCGGGATAGAAGCGGAGGTTCTCGAGCAGAAGAACTTCACCGGGTTTCAGGCTTGCGGCAGCTTCAGCGGCCTTTGCGCAGTCAGGAGCGAATTTCACATCAGTGCCGAGTGCTTTGGCGACAGCATCTTTGATCTGAGAAAGAGAGAATTTCGGATTCACTTTTCCTTTGGGTTTGCCCATGTGGCTCATAATGATGAGGCTTCCACCGTCAGCGAGAATTTTTTTGAGGGTGGGGAGAGCGCCGCGGATACGGGTGTCGTCTGTGATGTTGCCGTTTTCATCCAAAGGCACGTTGAAGTCAACGCGCACGATTGCCTTTTTGCCGGCAAAGTTGAAATCGTCGATTTTCATTTCAGTATTTTATTTTTGGTTTTGAGTGTTAAATGTTTATTCTTCGCAAAAGTAATGAATTTTATCGGTAATCGCATGCAAAAATTCGCTAAAAATTCATTTATGCGCGGACAAATGTCAATCCGTTGTAGAGTGAATGCCATTAAGATTACATTTTATTATGGAAAAAGAAGAGAGTAACATTCAACCGTTCTACCATTTCATTTCTTAAAGTAAAATATTGAAAAGATACCCTGAGATTACAGCCGTCAGGAATATTACTGCTACTATCATAGCTACAAGTTTCTTCTTGAAGATGCTTGCGAGCATTGACATTTCGGGTATCGCCATACCTGCACCTCCGATGACGAGTGCTATCACTGCGCCGATACTCATTCCTTTGCCCATCAAAGCCACTCCGATAGGGATTGCAGTTTCGGCACGAATATACAGAGGCACACCGATGATGGCTGCGACAGGTACAGCGAATGGATTGTCCGGTCCGGCGATTTTCAACACCCAGTCGCTTGGCATATATCCGTATATCACAGCTCCTAATGCAACACCGATTATAAGATACCAGAAAATCGGGCGTAGCGTGTCCCATCCGGCACGAAGTGCTATAGCTATTTTCTGACTCCACGGGAGCTTCTTGGCCTCAATGGGCTTTTCACCCGCCGAACAGCAGGATTGCTTTTTCAACCTTACGTTTTTGACATATTTCTGAGCATCTACTTTTTGCAATCCCCAGCCGAAGAACACAGCGCAGAGGAAGGCAATCGCCACATATATGAGCATAGCTTTGATGCCTACCAATGCTCCCAACATCGCTATGATAATGGGGTTGAGCAGCGGAGAGGCTATGAGGAACGACATTGTGGCTCCGAAAGGAATGCCGGCATTGAGGAAACCTACAGTCATGGGGAGAGTAGAACATGCGCAGAAAGGTGTGAGCGCACCGAATCCGGCAGCCATCACATTTCCGAAGAAACCTGCCTTTTCGATTTTTTTGCTGATTTTATCCTGCGGAATATACATCAGAATAATCTCAACGATTGCTGTGATAGCAATAAACAGCACAATAAGTTCCACCGTGATATAGCAGAAATACCAAAGAGTGTCGAGTAGAGTGTTCATTTCAAATTATCGTTGTAAAATTGTTCAAATCTGGTTTTAATCTCGTCACGCACTCGGCGAAATTCTGCCATAACAAACTCTTCAGAGCCGACAGCATCGGAGGGATCATCGAAACCGATATGAATACGATGCTTTACATTGCCGACGAATGACGGGCAACTTTCGTTGGCGCCTCCGCATACGGTTATCACATAATCCCACGGCTCATTGAGGTATTCCTTCACATCGTGTGGCGTGTGACCGCTAATATCAATGCCTTTCCCACGCATGACTTTGACTGCAACCGGGTTGACCTTCTCCGCAGGTTTCGTACCTGCGGAGAAGACTTCCAATTTCGGGTCAAACGACTGGAGGAAGCCGTGAGCCATCTGACTGCGGCAACTGTTGCCTGTGCATAAAATCAATATTTTCATTTTTCATTAGATTTAGAAGAAATAACCGTAAACCCATCCGGAAATGGTTGCCATGACAATTACAAGAGCGACATATATCACAGTCTTTTTCGTACCCATCACACTTCTTATGACAAGCATATTCGGAAGCGACAGCGACGGGCCGGCGAGTAGCAGGGCAAGAGCCGGGCCTTTACCCATGCCGGAAGCAAGCAGTCCCTGAATAATCGGCACTTCGGTAAGAGTGGCGAAATACATAAACGCACCTGTGAAACTTGCGAAGAAGTTTGATAGTAACGAATTGCCGCCGACTGCCCATTCAACCCAGCTGTTTGGAATAATGCCGGGTAGTTCTATACCGTCATGCGTTGAACCGAGCAGGAATCCCGCTGTCAATACTCCGACTGCAAGCAACGGTAGTATCAGCTTGGCGAATCCCCATGATGACAACGCCCATTCGCGGTTTTCATCATCGTTTTTATCGCATAACAATATGATTGCAAGCACAGCGACAGAAACTATCATAGGCACAAGGGGAGCCAGTTTCGCATCGGGAATGAAAACATTGGCGAGGAAAGCCGATACAGCTACCGCGATTGCTCCAAGGATAATCCAACGGGTTTTAAGATGGAGGATTTTTACAAGCATCACGCACAGACCTATTGCAAGGGCAGATGTTATCCACCATTTAGCCCCGTAGATCGCAGCCCAGACACCACGGTCAATTGCCGCCGGTGCGCCCCAGTTGGCGAACACGAGGATAGCCACAAGAGTAAAGAAAAACACTGCCGTCTGCCAAAGCGGGCGTTTTTCCGGGGGTAGCACAATGTTCATCTGTGCCGTCTCTTTATCCCGTTCTTCCTTGCGGAAGATGAACGACATTATCAGGCCGATAACTACAGCAAAGGTAACGGCTCCGATTAAACGAGCAAGTCCCATTTCCAGTCCGAGGATACGGGCTGTGAGGATTATCGAGAGTATGCTGATGGCTGGACCGGAATATAGAAACGCTATTGCCGGACCAAGACCCGCTCCACGCTTGTAAATGCTGGTGAACAACGGGAGAATAGTGCATGAACACACGGCAAGGATGCCTCCCGATACTGAAGCCACGGTATATGACACCCATTTCTTTGCATTTGCACCGAAATACTTTAACACCGCTCCCTGACTTACAAACACCGCAATCACACCGGCTATGAAGAATGCCGGGAGAAGGCAGAGAACGATATGCTCACGGGCATACCACTTGGCAAGATCAAGAGTTGAGTGTATGGCGGTCAACAGCGTTTCACTGTTGACAGGCATGAAGAACGCTGTCAGAAATATGACAACAGTCCATATCAAAAATTTGACATCCTTTCTTGTGTTCATAACAGTCCATGTTGTGTTCAGATTATATTCCGAGTATCTTCTTCACTTCGTCAGCTGTCGGAACGTGTCCCTTGATTTTAACCGATCCGTCAACGACCACCGCTGGCGTCGTCATAATGTTGTAGCTCATCATCTCGGCTATATCCTCGATTTTGGATAGCTTGACATCAACATGGTTTTCTGCGATTACGCGCTCGACTACCCTGTATGTTTCCTTGCATTTGGAACAGCCGGGACCCAGCACGAGAACCTCTTTGGCTTCCCCTCCGGCAGTAGCAGTGCAGCAGGAAGAAGAAGTCTCGGAACCACATCCGCAAGAGGCCTGCGGTTTGTCATCATCTTCGACGATGATATTGTCGCCACACGAGCATTTGGGCTTTGAAGAGAAGAGATTAGCCCAGAATCCTTTTTTGTTTTCTTTGTTATTTTCCATTTGTCTTATTGTTTGTCTTTCGCCTTTCAACGAATATTGTTTATAAAATTTTTAGAAGAACATTATAGCGCAATAGTACGCGCCGACACCTATAAACAGAAGCCCGACAATAATGTTAAGCCATTTCTGAATAGTGCGTAGTTTGCCGTAGAACTCACCGACCTTTTCAACACTGAACGCGAGAATCCATGCTACTGCAAGCACCGGGAGAGCGGTGGCAACAGCAAACAACACAGGTAAAAGCCATCCCGCACTTGCAGTAACCGACATCGGTATAAGCATCCCGAAATAGAGAACACCGCTTGACGGACAGAAGGCCATCGCAAATAGAACACCAAGCAATAATGCACCCCAGCCACCTTTGCGGGCAAGTCCTTCTCTATTACCGCCGAAACCGAACTGCGGGATATTCAGTTTGTGTCCGAAAAGCATGAAAAGACCGATAACCAGCAGGAGCGGTCCGAGCAGCAGCTCACCCCATTTCCCGATTGTCTTCTGTATGCCGAACACGCTTGCCCCCTCTTTCAGAATTGAGATAAGAATAATGCCGAGAACGGTATATGCGATTACGCGACCGATGGTGTAAAGGACACCATTTCGGAAAATGCGTCTGCGGTTCTCTATATCCTTGCTGATGTAGCCGATCGCGGCTATATTGGTAGCAAGCGGACACGGCGAGATCGCGGTGAGCAATCCGAGAAGGAAGGCAGTCAGAGCCGGAGCCGCGCTGTTGTCAAGTAAAGTCTGTAACCAGTCCATTATTTCAACGATTTCCGGATTTTGTCAGCAAGACCTTTTTTGAAGCCGTCCGGATTGTTACGAGCATTACCGAAACCAAACTCAGTGAGGTTGTTGCGGCTCTCTTTCCCGTCTTTCCATTTGTTGACAAAGAGAGAGGACCAAGTTACTTCGTACTTGTCAGCGATTTTTTCTCCCTCAGGGGTAGAAATATCCACTGTCTTGAATACGACAGTGCCGTTTTTCAGCTCGTTTGCAAAGAGTGTATTTACGACCTCTTTAGCGTTTTTCTCGATAGCCATGCAGGTGGCACAGCGTTGTTTGCCGTGGAAATATATTACTTCCACTCTATCATTTTCAGGAGATTTCGCAGTGGCGGTATTATCCCCGCTTCCGCACGACACCAGCCCTATCATAAGGGCGAAAATCAACAGTAATTTTTTCATGTTTCTGAATGTATTATTTAGATTGTTGTTTGCCGAATTACGAACATATATGATAAAAAATAGTGTTTACGAGCAGCAATTCTTTTTTGAGGGACAGCATTCGTCAAGCATCTGTGAAAATAGCAGCCGTGCCAGTTTCCAGTTCTCTGCGTTGATACAATACTTTACTTTCGGAGGTTCGATAGTTCCTTGAATCAGTCCGGCATCTTTCAGTTCGCTCAGATGTTGCGACACAGTGGCTTTCGCAATCGGAAGCACCTCGTGTATATCGCCAAAGAAACATTCGTTTCTCTGCGCGAGGAAATGCAGGATTGCTATACGGGTGGGATGACCCATCGCTTTCGCGAACCTCGCAAGTCGCTCCTGATCAGGTGTTATTTCTAATTTTGCCATATCATCCTTTGTTTGGTGTTCGCAAAATTACAAACAATATTTGACACAACCAAAAATTCTTATCATAAAAATTACTTGGCCGCCTGCCGGATATTGTTTCAGACAAGCGGCCAAGTGAAATTATTTTAGATAGTACAGTTGATCGGATTATTTCAGGAGGGCGGCCATCTGGTCGCGGAGTTTCCGGGCTTCCTCGCCGGCGCGCTCGGCGAAATCTTCACCTGACGATGCGTAAATGATGCCGCGCGATGAATTTACAAGCAGACCGCAATCGTCGATCATGCCGTATTTGACTACTTCTTCAAGACTGCCTCCCTGAGCTCCGACGCCGGGAACGAGAAGGAAGCTCCTGGGGGCTACGCGGCGGATGTCCTCAAACATGCGCCCCTGAGTTGCACCGACAACATACATCATCTCGTCGGGGCCGGCCCATTTGCTCGATTTTTCAATAACCTGCTCAAAAAGGGGAGTGCCCTCTGCGTCCTTGATGAGCTGGAAATCATGGCTGCCCTTGTTGGAAGTCAGAGCTAACAAAATCACCCATTTGCCCTCATATCCGAGGAATGGTGTTACGCTGTCCTCACCCATATATGGTGCCACGGTTATCGCATCCACATCAAGATGTTCGAAGAAGCTTCTGGCGTAGAGTTTGGAGGTGTTGCCTATGTCGCCGCGTTTGGCGTCGGCTATGATGAACTGGTCGGGATAGTTTTCTTTAAGATATCTGACTGTACGTTCCAGTGCGTCCCATCCTGCAGCTCCGAAGCTTTCGTAGAATGCCATGTTCGGTTTGTAGGCCACGCAATAGGGCGCTGTAGCGTCTATGATCGCTTTGTTGAAATTGAAAATGGGGTCCGGTCCCTCCGCGATGTGGCGAGGGATTTTCAACGGGTCTGTGTCAAGACCGACGCAGAGAAAAGACTTTTTAGCCTTGATGTTCTCAACCAATTGTTTTCGTGTCATAACTGATATATAGTTAATGGATTATTTGTTCCATTTCTTCAGATAAAATCCGCTGAATCTGAATGTGCCGAAATCATCTTCTTTCTTTATCACCTTCAACGAATAGAGGGAGAAGTCGGTGAGAAGAAACAGATCGTCAGGGGCGGAAATCACACGGCAATGTATAGGCAACGCCGATTTGTTTCCTTTGGTCTGCACAAGGCGGTTCAGATTGAAAGCCAGGGTGATGCCGCTGCCCACATTTACCTCTATGCTGTCTTTGCCGAGATACTTTGTGTTGAGGTTGTCGGCGGAGCAGCTTACGTATTCAATCGATGAATAGCCCTGCGGGATAGGCGACAAAGCATCTTTCCCCTCCATTTTGGTCCAGAATTCTTTGCCATCCGCATTACTCTCACGGATATCCTCATGGAATTCGTAGGAATATCTTGGGACATCGCCTGTTACTATTCCTCTGATTCTCCGCGCCCCGAGTTCGCGCTGAAGATAAGTAATGTCATCTATGATGCTGTCGGCCTTGTTGGCGGGAATTGAATTCAGTCTGGCGCAAAGCTTTTCGTATGGCACCGGAAGTTCCGTTACGCCGATTCCCTTCAATTGAACCAAGATCCGCTCAGGCATATCTCTGACTCCGAATGAAGTGAAATTAAATCCCGGAATCACTGACGCAAGAAGCATGGGAATGATGACACCCGAAGCAATCAGATCCATTCGTGGCGATTTGCAGAGATTTCCGTAGATGCAGGCTGCATATCCCAGAATGTTGAAGAGGGTGACGTAGAGGCGCGGAGCGGTCCAGCCGTACTGATGTACGCGATAGCCTATGGCGATACTCATCATTATAAGCAATGGAACCATAGCTACGGGCCACCAGCGGAAAGCACTCGATGCTATCTTCGCCGCCTTGGGATTGGCCTCGGGCGCAAAACGATAAACCTGAATGCCGAAAAGAAGCACGAAAACAGCCGCCATAAGACCGCCGACCATGAGAGTAACCGATGTGCGCGGCAACGACATTTCATGGAGCATTTTGATTCCGTAGGCATATAGGATTACCGCGTAAACGGCGGCGAGAGGAAGAAGAATATTCTTGCAGAAACGGTCGAAAAGAGAGCCGGGAGCCGGTCCGGTCACTGCGGAGCCCTCTTTCGTTGGATATCCGGAAATAAAATAAAGCGCAGGAGGAACCAGAGCCAATAGGGGAATCAATACTGCAAACATCAGTTTTTCTGTGACGTTGAACAGCGAGGTGAGCGTAAAACTGAACAGCATGGAGATTACCAGCATGAAAAGGAATGTCAGTCCGGTAATTGTCAGCCGAATGACCAACTGCCGTGTATAAAGGTAACGGACTTTATTATCATGCAACCTCCTGCTGACAGGAGCTGTCAACGCCGCTATGGCAAGAAATATAAGCATCGACCAGTACGCTGCGCTGAATTCTTCAGACCAGTAACGGCCGATGTTGTAGATGCATGCCACCGCAGCGGCTGTAAATAAAGCCGCGCATAGCTGCAGAACAAGACCGTAACGCAGCTCGCGGTAATCGCTCCATTGTTTTGCTATGACTGACAGCAGCGCGCCGAGGGTAAGGCCGGCTACGATGGACTGGGGCAGCGAGGTGTCGTTATGGTAAAGCCAGCATCCTTGGGCAATCCCTAAAACGATGATATAGCAGACCGTAAAAGGGAATTGTCGCCATGCTCGGGCGAAAATGGCCACGTAAGTCTGAGGGCTGAATAAAGCAGCCGGACTGAATTTTTTTGAAGGAGAAAGATTGTTTCCCATTTTTTTTGATAATGAGAGGTCAGAGACTGGCTTCTTTCATGCGTTCGGCGTTCTCGGCAACTATCAGATGGTCTATGCAGTCCTGAATGTCGCCGTCCATGAAAGCCTGGAGGTTGTATATGGTGTAATTGATGCGGTGGTCCGTGATTCGGCCTTGCGGATAATTATAGGTACGGATCTTTGCGGATCTGTCTCCGGTGGAAACCATTGTCTTTCGCCGGGAGGCAATGTCATCCATGTATTTGCGGTGCTCTTTGTCGTAGATAAAAGTTCGCAGACGGCTGAGCGCCCTTTCTTTGTTTTTCGGCTGATCGCGGGTTTCGGTACATTCAATCAGGATTTCCTCAGTCTCTCCTGTGTTGGGGTTCTTCCACATGTAACGCAGCCTGACGCCTGATTCGACCTTGTTGACGTTCTGTCCTCCCGCGCCGCCGCTTCTGAAAGTGTCCCATTTGATTTCCCCCTCGTTGATCTCGACGTCGAAAGGTTCGGCTTCCGGCAGAACGGCTACAGTTGCGGCTGAAGTGTGGACGCGTCCCTGAGTCTCGGTTGCGGGAACGCGCTGCACGCGGTGGACGCCGCTTTCATATTTCAAAGTGCCATAGACATTGTCACCGCTGACAGTGGCCACGATCTCTTTGAAACCGCCTGCGGCTCCTTCGCTATAGGAGGAGACGGAGAGGGTCCAGCCCTTGGATTCGCAATATTTCGAGTACATCTTGAAGAGGTCGCCTGCGAAAATCGCCGCTTCGTCGCCTCCCGTGCCGCCTCTGATTTCGAGTATGGCGTTTTTGGAGTCCTCCGGGTCTGCCGGAAGAAGCAGTATCTTTATCTCTTCCTCCAGACGGGGCAGGGAAGCCTGAGCTTCGTCGAGCTCTTCGCGCGCCATGGTTCGCAGTTCTTCGTCTGACTCCGTCTCGAGCACTTCGTGCGCTTCCCTGATATTGTCGAGCGCCCGGCGGTATTGTCCGGTGACATTCACCAGACGTTCGAGGTCTTTGTATTCTTTGGTCAGGCGCACATAGCGCGACATATCGGCTATGACAGCCGGATCGGTTATAAGTGTGCTTACTTCCTGAAAACGGCTCTCTATTCCGTCAAGCCGGGAAAGCAGGGTGTTGTCAGACATAAAAACGAATTATAATTTCTGCGAAGTTACAAAAAAATACCATAATGAACAATATCGCATCCAATTGCGTCATACATTTGAACATAATCTTTCAAAGAGCCCGTTTAACTATGAGACGAAGCAGATTTTCCATAACACTTCTGGCCATTCTGGCCGTCTTCACCATGTCGGCTGTCCTTCCGTCGTGCGGCTCCAACAGGGCCTATTGGGGCGTGGAAGGCGATTATTACAACGACGGCTATTACCGCCCTTATGGCAAACACAAACCCCACAAGGAGAAGAAACACAAAAAGTACAAGAAACACAAGAAACACGGGCGTCATCACGACCATGATGACGACGATGACGATTGAAATTGAAGGAAATGATTTGCTCAATCCATTATAATGTGTTAATTTTGCACGTTGTAAAAAAGCAAACATTTAAAAGTAGCAATCATAAATCAAGTTATGAACATTACAAGCACCAGCACCGATCCGGTCAGCATGCGCCTGACAGTGGCGGTAGAAGAAAACGATTACAAAGCTAAAGTGACCGAAGATCTCAAAAAAATCGGTCGCACACACCAGATTCCCGGATTTCGCAAAGGTCACGTTTCCCTGAAAGACCTGGAGCGCCGTTTCGGCAAACAGGTTACGAGCGATGTGATCAATCAGGTTGTTTACGAGGCCGTTATGAAATATATTCAGGAGAATAAGCTTAACGTTCTCGGCCAGCCGCTTCCTGTTGAAGTCAAGGAACTTGACCTTAAGAACCAGACTTCATTCACATTCGAATATGACCTGGCTCTTGCCCCGGCCCTTGATGTCGAGACCGACAAGAATGTTCACGTACCTTATTATAATATCGAGGTTACCGATGAAATGGTTGACGAGCAGGATAAAGCTTTCCGCAAACGTTTCGGCGCACAGGTGCCCGGCGAGGAGTTCGAGCCGGATGCTCTTGTCAAGGGTGCAATCATGCAGCTCAACGAAGACGGTAGTGTGAAGGAAGGCGATGACGCCATTCAGGTAGTCAGCGGCATCCTCGCCCCGATGTATTTCACGGATAAGGATCAGGCAGCTCTTTTCGAAGGTAAGAAAGTAGGTGACAAGGTCGTCTTCAACCCGCGCAAGGCTACAGGCGAAAATATTACCGAAATAGCTTCCATGCTCAATATCGACAAAGCCCGCGTAGCAGAAGTGCAGGGAGATTTTGAAATGGCGATCTCAGAAATCATCGTTGTCAAGCCGGCCGAAATGGGTGAGGAACTCTTCACAAACGTTTTCGGCAAAGACAAGGTACACAACGAAGAAGAGTATCGCGAAGCTGTCAAAAACATGATTTCCGGAGAACTTCAGGGTAACAGCGACATGATTTTCCGTTGGTCGGCCCGTAAGGTCTATATGGACAAATACGGTGACATGCAGCTCCCCGCAGCCCTTTTGACAAAATGGCTCATGACCCGCAACGAGGAGATGACAGAAGAAAAGGCCGCTGAGGAGTTCAGCCGTATGGAATCGGATCTGAAATGGCAGTTGATACTTGACAAGGTCGTGGAGAATCTCGGCGTCAAGGTTGAACGTGATGACCTTCTTGAATTTGCCAAAGGTCTTGCCGCCCGTCAGTTCGCCCAGTATGGCATGACAAACATCGATGACGAGACTATTGCAAAATATGCAGAGAACATTCTTGCCGACAAGCAGTATGCCGGTCGTCTGCACGAACAGGTCGCTGAAATCAAGACTTTCAACGCCCTCAAGCAAGCAGTGACGCTTGATGAGGAAACCGTGAGTCTCGACCGTTTCAAAGAAATCGCATCGCAGATTTAAATATCCGAGAAATAGCGCCTGCAAGCGCAATAATATCAGGCCCGACGGAATTTTCCATCGGGCCTGTTTTATTGTTGGATGAGAATATTTGGGAAGCAGTAGTGGGGCGTCAGCCTTTTATGACGACTTTTTTTGACCAGACCGAGCACTTTATGATGTAGCATCCGCGCGGCAGTTCAAGGGTGAAACTGCCGTCCTTCAATTTGAATCTTTTGACAAGCTGCCCTGTCAGGGAATATACCTCGAAAGTCAGCGGACAATCCGGCGATCCTTTGACCGTAAACGAAGCCTGGGCTACCGTCAGGGTCGGGGCGTCGGTTGCCGGAGAGGATTCCCGTTTCGGGGTTTCCGCCGAAGTTCTCATGCCTGAAAATGACAAAGCACAGAGAAGCAGCAGTATGTAAGGAATTCTTTTCATCTTTGCGGGCAAAATTAATAAAACCTTCACAATAAATATGCCGGTTGTTACGTTATGCGATTTTTGTTATGCTTTTTTAACGTTTGGAGAATCCTTTATAACAGCTGTTTGTAGTCGGATTTGCGACACAAATGTAGAACATCAGACTTAATTTTGATAATTAACGCATTGCTTTGCGTGACATTAATTAAAAAAGTTGTACCTTTGCGCCGGATTATAAAATCTTAGAGTAATTTATGATCGAAGAAATTGAAGATCTTGACATGTTGATAGAGACTTCTTGGGAAGTCTGCAACAAAGTGGGCGGCATCTATACGGTGCTTTCTACAAAATCAAAGACGCTCCATTCTATATACGGTGACAAGCTTGTTTTTATCGGACCGGACGTCTGGACAAAGGAAAAGCCTTCACCTTTTTTCAAGGAATCTAAAACGCTTCTGAAATCATGGGTAAAATCCGTATCTCTGCCCGATGGGGTGACCGTCAGGGTAGGGCGTTGGGATATTCCCGGTAAACCGCTGGCTATTCTGGTCGGCTTTGACGGTATGTATGCCGTTAAAAACGACTTTTATGGCAAAATGTGGGATCTCTTTGGCGTGGATTCACTTCATGCCTATGGCGATTATGACGAGGCTTGCGCCTTTTCACATGCCGCCGGCATAGTCATAGAGAGTCTTTATGAATTCATGAATCTCAAAGGGAAGCGTGTCGTTGCCCACTTTGACGAGTGGACCACAGGCATGGGACTCCTTTATGTCAAATGGCGCCTCCCTGAAGTCGCTACGCTTTTCACAACCCACGCTACGAGCATAGGACGAAGCATCTGCGGAAACGGGAAACCTCTCTATGATTATATGAAAGGCTATGACGGTGACCAGATGGCCCGCGAATTGAACATGGAGGCCAAGCACTCTCTGGAGAAGACGGCCGCAACGCAGGCCGACTGCTTCACAACCGTCAGTGACATAACGGCTGTCGAATGTGCCCAGTTGCTCGGACGTCGCCCCGATGTTGTGACTCCAAATGGATTCGAGGATAATTTCGTTCCTGTCAAAACAAAATTCGCCGCGGCAAGAAAGATGGCCAGAGCCACTCTTCTGACTGTTGCCCGTTCACTGACCGGCAACGCATTCGATGACGAAACGTTTATCCTTGCCACTTCAGGCCGCTGTGAATATCGCAACAAAGGCATCGATCTCTTCATTGACTCGCTTGTCAGAATAGGTCAGGAAAAGAGATGTCGGAATATTCTCGCATTCATTATGGTTCCCGCATGGTCCGATACAGCCAGACAGGATCTGCAGACTGCAATTTCGGAAAATCGTGCTGAAAGGCTGCCCGATCCATGGATCACCCATACCCTCAATAATCCCTACGAGGATGCGATCGCGTGCCGTCTGCGTCAGGTATCTTTCACTCCCGACATAACTGTTGTCTATGTTCCGTGTTATCTTAACGGCAATGACGGAATTTTCAATCTGTCATATTATGATCTGCTGATAGGCATGGACGCGACTGTTTTCCCATCCTATTACGAGCCATGGGGCTATACGCCTCTTGAAAGTGTAGCGTTCGGAGTGCCCACCGTGACCACCTCCTTCTCAGGATTCGGTCAATGGGTTACACGTACTTTTGACAACGGTTTCGACAATTGCGGTGTGACCGTTGTCGGACGCAATGACAACAACTACAACGAGGTAGCTGAAAACATAGCGCATGCCGTCAAATTCCTTACGTGTGCCGATAAAAAACAGCGCGAAACTGTTTCTGCCGCAGCTAAGGCTACCGCGGCCGCAGCCAGATGGCAGTCGTTTATCTCATATTATGAGACTGCATTCAAGATCGCGTTTGCAAATGAACAGCTTCGTCTCGCAGACAAGGCTTGAGTCGTAAAAAATAAAAAAGTAAATAACAGTAATAAATATAAGAATTACAATGAAGATCAAAGTTAGTCAAACAAACACTCCCGTGTGGCATGACACTACAGTGATTGCAGAGCTGCCCCATAGACTTAAAGCTCTTGACATAATGTCGAAAAACCTCTGGTGGGTTTGGAACAGCGAGGCCAAATCATTGTTCCGTGACATAAATCCTGACCTCTGGCGTTCAACTGGCGAGAATCCGGTTATGGTTCTTCAGCGTATAAGCTCCGAACGTCTTGCAGAGATTCAGAAAGACGAAGTGATGATGAACCGCATAGAGACCGTATATGCGTCATTCAAGGACTACATGAGCAAGCCTATGCGTAAGGATGTTCCTTCCGTAAGCTATTTCTCGATGGAATATGGTCTCTGCAACTGTCTGAAGATTTATTCAGGCGGCCTTGGAGTACTTGCCGGCGACTATATCAAGGAAGCATCTGACAGCCGTGTTGACATGACGGCCGTAGGTTTCCTCTACCGCTACGGTTATTTTACCCAGACCCTCTCTGTTGACGGACAGCAGATCGCCAACTATGAACCCCAGAACTTCAACCAGCTTCCTATCGAGCAGATGATGGACGAGAACGGTCAGCCTATGATTCTCGAGGTGCCCTATCATGACCGCATCATCTACAGCCATATCTGGCGAGTGAATGTAGGTCGCATGAAGCTCTATCTGATGGATACTGACTTTGACATGAACAGCGAGTTTGACCGTCCGATTACCCATAAACTTTATGGAGGTGACTGGGAAAACCGAATCAAGCAGGAGTATCTTCTCGGAATCGGCGGTGTGCTGATGCTGAAGAAACTCGGAATCAACAGCACACTCTACCATTGCAACGAAGGCCATGCCGCTCTGCTCAACCTCCAGCGTCTTGCGGATTTCGTTCAGGAAAAAGGTCTGTCATATCAGGAAGCGCTCGAAATGGTCCGCAGCTCGTCGCTCTACACCGTACATACTCCTGTACCTGCCGGCCACGACTATTTCGATGAAAATCTTGCCTACAAGTATCTCCATCCCTACGCCGACAAACTCGGAATTTCATGGGCCGACCTCATGAATATGGGCCGCGAGAATCCCGATACCAACGAACGCTTCTCAATGAGCGTCTTCGCCTTGAACACATGTCAGGAAGCCAACGGTGTCAGCTGGCTCCACGGTGAGGTTTCAAAGAAAATGTTTGCCGGAATCTGGAAAGGCTATTCCTGGGAGGAAAGCCATGTAGGTTATGTGACCAACGGTGTTCACATGCCGACTTGGGCGGCTTCAGAGTGGAAAGCTTTCTATGCAAAGCATCTCGGTGATCAGGTGTTTGAACACCAGAGCGAGCCTAAGGCCTGGGAAGGCATCTTCAATGTCAGCGATGAAGCCATCTGGGAAATGCGTATGGCTCTCAAAAACAAGTTCATCAACTTTGTAAAACGTGATTTCAAGGCCAAATGGCTCGCAAATCAGGGCGATCCTTCAGCCGTTGTCCGTGTTCTTGACAAGATCAACCCCAACGCTCTTATAATCGGATTCGCACGTCGTTTCGCTACATACAAACGCGCACACCTGCTGTTCACAGACCTTGAGCGTCTTGCCCGAATTGTCAACAACGAGCAGTTCCCCGTACAGTTCGTGTTCTCCGGTAAAGCTCACCCCGCCGACGGTGCCGGTCAGGGTCTTATCAAGCACATCATGGAGATTTCCCGCCGTCCGGAATTCCTCGGCAAGATCATCTTCCTCGAGGACTATAACATGGTTGTCGCCAAACGTCTCGTTACCGGCGTAGATATCTGGCTTAACACCCCGACGCGTCCTCTCGAAGCATCTGGAACATCAGGTGAGAAAGCCGAGATGAACGGTGTGTTGAACTTCTCCGTTCTTGACGGATGGTGGTATGAAGGATATCGCTTCGATGAAAAAGCCGGATGGTCTCTCACCGACAAGCGAACCTATACCGATCAGTCGCAGCAGGATAAACTCGACGCTGCAACCATTTACTCGATGCTCGAGAACGAAATCATTCCGCTCTATTTCGCAAAGAATTCGAAGGGCTATTCTCCCGAGTGGATCCAGTATGTCAAGCGTTCTATCGGCCATATCGCTCCTCATTTCACAATGAAACGAATGATCGACGATTATATTGAACGTTTCTACGATCCGGAAGCAAAACGCTTCAAGGCTCTGGATGCACATGACTTCGCTCTGGCCAAGGAAATCGTAGCTTGGAAAAACAAGGTCGTTGATGCATGGGACGGAATTAAAGTCCTTGAATTCAACACAAATAATGACAGCCAGACTACCACCGGTAACGACTACACCGCAAAAGCGGTTATCGACACCAACGGCCTCGGTCGTGAGCTTGGTCTCGAATATGTGGCATATCGCGTTGAGGACGGCGTTGAGCATCTCCATTCCGTAGTGCCCTTCAAGGTTGTGAAAGAGGAAGGCAACATCCTGACCTACGAGCTCCACGAGCGCCTTCAGGATCCCGGCGTTTACCGCTATGCATTCCGTCTCTATCCTATCAACCCGAATCTTCCTCATCGTCAGGATTTTGCTTACGTCCGCTGGATCTAATCCCGGCTATGCAACAGATTATAAAAGCGACGTTCCTTTTATGGAACGTCGCTTTTCTCTTGCAAACAAAATTATTATTAGTTAAATTTGCATCTGACCGATAAAAGAATTTCTTATGAAAAAAGCTATAATCGATTTTCAGGTGATTGAGAACATTTGTCTCAGTCCTCTTTATTCGCTGATCAGACTTACTCCCGAAGGGGGCGTCCCTCTGCCGGAATGTCTGCCCGGACAGTTTGTGCAGATAGCAGTGGAGGGAAGCAAGACCACCTTCTTGCGCCGTCCGATCTCCATCTGCAATGTTGACCGGGATGCTAATGAGCTTTGGCTTCTCATCAGGCTTGCCGGCGCCGGGACAGCAGCGTTGCTCGACAGTCGGGAAGGAGATATAATGAATATCATAATGCCTCTTGGAAACGGCTTTTCGCTTCCGGAAAATAAAAGCCAGTCCCTTCTGCTGATTGGTGGAGGTGTGGGAGTAGCGCCGCTTCTTCTGCTGGGGCGTGAGCTTAAATCAAAAGGTTATGTTCCGAAGTTCCTGCTCGGAGCGCGTTCAAGCGAAGACCTGTTGCTTCTCGATGAGTTTCGCAAAGTCGGAGAGACATTTATATCTACCGACAACGGAACTGCCGGAGAAAAAGGTGTGGTAACCATGAACAGCGTCCTTACAGACCATTGGGACAGAATCTATTGCTGCGGACCGTCGCCCATGATGAAAGCCGTGGCGAAAAAGGCGCGGGAGATTGGCGCGGAATGTGAGGTTTCTCTTGAAAACATGATGGCCTGCGGTCTCGGAGCGTGTCTATGTTGTGTTGAAAAAACTGTAAAAGGCAATGTGTGTGTCTGCACAGAAGGCCCTGTATTTAATATCAATGATCTGACATGGTAAATCTTAACGTAAATATAGGCTCGCTGAGTCTTAAGAATCCGGTGCTGACCGCCTCCGGAACTTTCGGATACGGAATAGAATTCTCGGATTTTATCGATCTTGAACGATTAGGCGGTTTCATTGTCAAAGGAACAACTCTCGAGCCGCGTCAGGGCAATGACTATCCCCGAATGGCTGAGACGCCTTCGGGAATGTTGAATGCCGTAGGCCTTCAGAACAAGGGCGTGGATTATTTCATAGATCACATCTATCCCGAGATTCGCCATCTTGATTCGAAAATCATAGTGAATGTATCAGGCGCTACCCCCGATGATTATGCTGAAGTGTGTCGTCGTATCGCGGAGCGCACATCGATCGAGGCCGTCGAGATAAACATCTCGTGTCCCAATGTCAAGCAGGGGGGAATGGCGTTCGGCACCACCACTGCCGGTGCCTCCCAGGTGACAAAGGCTGTCCGCGCGGCGTTTCCCGGCATGGTCATCGTGAAATTATCGCCCAATGTTACTGATGTGACCGAAATAGCCCGGGCGGTGGAGGCTGAGGGTGCCGATGCCGTATCGCTTATAAACACTCTGATGGGAATGGCCATTGACGTGGAGCGTATGCGTCCGTGTCTGTCAACAGTCACCGGAGGTCTGTCAGGTCCGGCCGTAAGGCCTGTGGCTGTAAGGATGGTCTGGCAGACAGCAAAAGCAGTCAGCATACCCGTGATAGGACTTGGAGGCATTATGACAGGTCGTGATGCGCTTGAGTTTATCCTTGCGGGAGCCACTGCCGTTGAGATAGGTACAGCCAACTTTATCGATCCTGCCGTAACGGTGAAAGTCATAGAATATATCGAAGAATTCTGTGACCGTCACGGTGTCAAGGATATAAATGAACTTATAGGCGCTATCAACCGTTGACCGGGACTTCTGATAAGATCCCGATGCGAGATAAATAAAAAAGTCCCTTAGCAAGGGACTTTTCTATTTGAAACATGATGTTTTTTGAATCAGTTCTTTACCTGAGCGGCATCTGCGGCCTCCGCGGCCTCGGCTGCCTGATCTTCGGCAATTTCGTTTTCTTTGAATTCGGTTACACCTGCTGCTATCAGCTGGTTGTACCATGAGAATACCTTGCGGATATCATTGGTATAGACGCGGTCACGGTCGAAATCAGGGAGATACTCCGCAAAAAGTTCGCGCAGTTCCGCATCGTTCAGGTTCTTGTATTCAACTTCTTTACCTCCGGTCTTTTCCTTGATCGATTCGAAGACATCGGTCAGGGGAACGTCGGTCTCGGGAGTATAGATGGCGATGTCACCGAGGGAGACAACTTTGTCGTGTGCATAGGCCGGCGTGCGTTTGCCTGTCTGCATGGATTCCACAATGAGCATGTTCTTGCCTTGGCTGACCAGTCTGTAGAGGCCGGGACGGCCCGATATGGAAAGTATTTTCTTTATCATTGCTGTATGAATTAAAAGGATTCTATATTTGATGCAAATTTAGGAATTTATTATCAATTTTTCATTGAAAAGTCATTACCTTTGTAACTCCGAATGTGATTTTTTGTTCAGGAATAGGTCATTTCTCTGAAATATCACACGGATAATACGTTCAATATCCTCTAATACTTCGCCAAAGTGTTTTTCAGATATCTACTTGACATGCTCCAGCTTATTCTCTCGCCCCGCCGCGGATGGGAGGATATCGCGATAGACAATGCCTCGCCGCGGCGACTTCTTCACGCCGGATTTCTGCCGTTTATAATTCTGACCGCACTGACATGTCTGCCCGGGTTGTGGTATCATTCCGACGCTACATTGCCCGGAGTCATAGAGCGCGCCATCGCCTGTTTCGTAAAGTATCTGGCCGGTTATTATCTGGCTCTCTTTTTCTTCTCCCTCTATATGCCTTCGTGTACCGGAGGTGAAGTCAGTCCGAACAAAAATGCGACTTTTATCATTTATTCATTGGGCCTTATCGCGGTTTTCAACATTCTGACAAATCTGCTTCCGATGGTCCCGGACATGCTTTATCTCCTTCCTGTATATCTGATTTTCATAATGTGGCGCGGTATCACCTATATGGAAGTGAAATTCAACGGAGTGATGACGTTCATGATCCTCAATATATTGACTGTCATCATAACGCCGTTTCTCCTGCAATATCTGTTTAATCTGATTATTCCGTCATGAAATTTTCCGAAGTCAATATAAAGAACAAAAGAGCACGTTTCGATTACGAAATCAACGAGACGTTCACTGCCGGTATAGTCCTGACCGGAACAGAGATAAAATCTATTCGTCTCGGGAAGGCCAGTCTTGTCGATACGTTCTGCTACGTAGCCTCTGACGGCGTTTGGATAAAAAACATGTATATCGCCGAATATTTTTACGGCTCCTATAACAATCATGCAGCCCGACGAGACCGCAAGCTGCTGCTTAACAAAAAAGAGATCGCTAAGCTTGCCAAGTGCGGGAAAGAGACAGGCATGACTATTGTTCCTATGCGGGTGCTCATTAACGAACGCGGGCTTGCAAAAATGGTCATAGGAATAGGACGTGGAAAGAAAGAGTATGACAAGCGTCAGTCAATACGCGAACGGGAGGACAAGCGCGATATGGCCCGTATGTTCCGGAAATAGAGAAGCCGGTCTTTACTCTTTTGTCGCTACAATTACGATGGGCCTGTCGTTTGCGTCTTTTGTCGCGAAGAGCCGTTCCGTGCCGCCCCCTTTGATTTTGAGTTTAGCCGAGATCTCTTCAGGCTTCATGGGAAAATTGCGTACGGATATATCAAGACGGTCATAACGGCCTTTCAGTTCCCGCACGGATTTTTTAGAGAACGGAGCTGCTTCCAGAATCCTGAATCTCTCACCCGGGAAATCGTCAAGGATTGATTGCGATGAATACAGATGACTGTTAGGCGCGATTTTTTTCACTTTGAAACGAGAAGACAGACTTTTGAATCCTCCGCTTTTGAGTGTTGCAGGATAAGGTTCATAAAGATAATCGCCGGCATCCGGCAAGCCGTATATTGCCGGAGCATTGTTTTCTTCATTGCGAGTGAATTCCCATTCGCCCGAAATTTTTTCTCCGCTAAGGGTGACAGCGCATAGGACAGGCGAAACCGTATCCTTTCTTTCACAGATTATTATGAGTTCCTTGCATTCGCGGCGATCGCCTACGGCTATGACCCGGCTTACATTATGCCCTAATTCAGAAACCGTATGGGCAATGTCAAGCATAGGCGAAGCCTTGATGATGACCAGCGGCGCTACTTCAAGCATGCGTGGCAGTAAGGCGGTGACATCAGGTTCACAGTCCGCAAGGGCGAAGAGACGTTTGCCGTATGCGCCGCGTCGAGCGGGGTCTATGAAGATGCAGTCAAAAGAATCAGGATTAAGGGTTTCAAGTCGCTTTACGCTGTCACCGCAAAATATTTTGAGATTTTCTATGGCTGCCGCCGCAACATTGTGTCTGACACAGGAAGCCGTGAATTCATTGATTTCGTATGCTTCTACGCATGCCGCTTTGGTCGCTAAATGGATAGCGTCGATACCCAAACCGCATGTCATGTCGAGAACAGCGGCGTCAACAGGAATGAGCGATGCGTGAAAGGAAGCAAGGGAATCGGAGGTGCATTGCTCGGCGGAAAGTACGGAGGGGAAAATAAAGAGAGGATAAGTGCTCAGGGTTGAGGCAAGCTTTTTTGAAGTTCTTGCCCGACACTCTATCTGGTCTATCACCGTGGTCATAGACGGATCGCCGTGATGGGTCAGACGCAATCTGTTTACATCTTCGTGGCGAAGCCGTTCGATTGCTGCCCATTGTTCCTGTGTGAGTTCTACGCTCTGCATAGTACAAAGTTAGCAAATAATTGTTATTCTTGGCACAATATTTGTTGGAACACCGTTATATTTGTAGAAAAATAATTCCACTGATGATAAATACCTCTCAACTTCAGATTATACATGACCGTATTGTCAGCGCGATCGACCGCAAGAAAATGTCAATGGCTCTCGAACAGCTTGATTCGATGGCTCAGGCATCATCCGCTCCCTGGAATGTCCGTGGCGAGATAGAACGCCTTCGTCAGAGTTACGGCTATTTGCGTGCCTACGCTCTTGACGGGGCCGATGATCCCGCTCGTGAACGTATGCTTCAGGAACTTTCTGCCGGAATCATCACCCAGAGCGAGGCTATAATGCGACTGTCGCGCATTGAAGCTTCCCCCGAGCAATATTACAGTGTGCTGCGTTATGAAAAGCTGCAGCCCGCGTCTTCACTCATCTCCTTGATCGGCGATTACAGGGAAGTATCAGGACGTCTGGCAATGGCCATGCTTTCCGATTATTCTTCCGCTACTCCCGCTCTCAACGCTCTGAAAAAAGAGCATGATGATATCCGCCGTCACATTTTCGAGCTTGTCTGGGTCACTCATCCGCTGTCAACCGATGAGGCTGACGCAATTCTCGACTTTATCACCGACAGGAATATCCGCGTTGAGTTTCGCGAGCATATTCTTTGCGCGGTGATGCTCGGCGCCATGGCATTTTACGATGAAAAACGCATGATTATCCTTGCCCGTGCGTATCTTTCACAGGAAAACCGTCTTGAGGTCAAGGCCCTTGTGGCGCTTGTCCTCTCGATATGGATGCAGCGTTCCTCTATTTCCGGCCATGCTTTCCGCAAGGTTATGGAAACTGTCAGGGAACACCGTGGCTGGCATGAGGATCTCAAGATGGCTTTCCTGAATCTGGTCCGTACACGTGACACCGACCGTATATCACGCACTATGACCGAAGAGGTCATTCCGGAAATGATGAAACTACGGCCGGAAATTTTCAAAAAGTTCAAGGATCTGGATAATATTGAAGACCCCTCGGCACTCGAGGATAATCCGGAATGGGAGGAACTTCTTGAAAAATCCGGAATAACCGATAAGCTGAAGGAGCTTAATGATCTGCAGACCGAAGGCGGAGATGTCATGTTAAGCACTTTCAAAAGTCTCAAGCAGTTTCCATTCTTCAACCGTCTCGATAATTGGTTCCTGCCCTTCTTTACCGATCAGACGGATGTTACGGCGATTCTTGATGACAGTGCCGATGATCTCGGTGAGATTATAGATCTCGCGCCGCTTATCTGCGACAGCGACAAGTATTCGATGGTGTTCTCTCTCGAACGTATTCCCTCATCAAGCCGCCGCATGATGATTGACCAGTTCAGAATGCAGAACATAAATGTGGCCGAACTGCGTAACTCCATGCTCAATCCCGAGCTGACTTCCCGCAGCAATATGGCCAATCATTTCATTCACGATCTCTATAGATTCTTTACGCTTTATCGCCGTAAAGCCGAATTCTCCAATCCGTTCTCGACCCCTATCAATCTGGCGGCTGTAGAAATGCTTGGAGAGGATATTTCCGATACTATGGCTCTTGACGCCGTAGGTGAGTTTTATTTCAAACGCGGATATTTCGCGGAAGCGTTGGATATATTCCGTCTTCTCCAATCAGGGAAAAATCCGTCGAACGCTTTGTTGCAGAAAATCGGTTACTGCTACCAGCGTCTCGGTGATACAGAAAAAGCACTCGAGTATTACAGAAAGAGCGAGTTGCTTGCTTCGGGTGGCCGCTGGCTGCAACGAAGGATAGCACAATGCCTGAAACTCCTCGGACGGCATGAGGAGGCGCTGCCTTATTATGAAAAACTTGCCGAGGCAGCTCCTGAGGATCTTGGGCTCGCCCTGAATCTCGGTCATATATATCTTGCCCTCGGTCGCTACGACATGGCTTTGAAATGTTATTACAAGGTCGAGTATCTTGACGCCGCGGGAGAAAAGTCCTGGCGCCCGATTGCATGGTGTTCCTTTGTCGAAGGCGATTACGAGCGGGCGGCAAAATATTATGAAAAAATACTTTCCAACAATCCCACAGCCGCCGACTGGCTGAATCTTGGTCATCTGCATCTGGCACGCGGTAATTTTCGGGAGGCAGCCAGAGCTTACGGGAAATTTCTTTCAGAGCATGGAAACGATGTGGCTGCCCTTGATGGTGCGGTCGCGGCGGATATGGAGTTTCTTCGCCGTGCGAAGATTGATCCTACCATGCTTGCTCTTGTAATTGACGCTGCACAATATCCTTTAGAATCATGAATAATCCTTTTGAACAAAAATTTGAAACACGGTTCGGTGCCGTGCCTTTCGGCGCGATCCGAAATGAACACTATATGCCTGCGATACGTGAGGCAATTGGAAAAGCGCTTGATGAGATAGACGCCATCACGTCAAATCCGGAGAAACCGACGTTTGACAATACGATTGTAGCTCTTGAAAGATCAGGCAGCGATCTTGACAGAGTGCTGAATGTTTTCTATCCGTTGCTGTCCGCGAATGCCGATGATGCAATGATGGAGATATCACTCGAAGCATCACCGTTGCTGAGTGAATATTCGACTTCAGTCTCCCTCAACGAGAAGTTATGGGAGAGAATAAAATCGGTCTATGACAGCCGCGATTCCCTGTCGCTCGATCCGGAGGATGAAATGCTTCTTGAAGAAACCTACAATGGTTTTGCTCGAAGCGGCGCACTCTTGAACGAAGAAGAGAAGGAGGAATTCAGAAAAATTTCCGCGAGAATCAGCGAACTCACCACGATATTCGGTCAGAATGTGCTGAAAGAGCTGAATACTTATGAGATATGGCTCTCTTCCGATGATCTCGAAGGATTGCCGGAGGATGTCGTCGAATCGGCCGCACATGCCGCCGAAGAAAAAGGACGGCCCGGTGAATATCTGTTTACTCTTGATCAGCCGGTATATATGGCTTTCATGAAATATTCCTCGCGTCGCGATCTGAGAGAGAAGATGTTTCGGCTCTATTCGGGCAGAAATATGTCGGGGGAGTATTCCAACACCGGTATCATTACAGAGCTTACAGAGCTTCGCCTGAAAATGGCCCGGTTGCTCGGACGCGAGACTTTTGCCGACTTTGTTCTCGAGCACACTATGGCGGGCTCTCCTGAAAATGTCTATGGACTTTTGTATTCTCTGCGTGATGCCTATCGTCCGGCTCTTGAAAAAGAAATGGAGAATCTTCAGACTTTCGCTGAATCGGTTGCAGGAGAGGGATTTACCTTGAAACCTTGGGATTACAGCTATTTTGCCAACAAGCTGAAGGAAAAGGAGTATTCCTATGATGAAGAGGCGTTGCGGCCCTATTTCAAGCTTGAGAATGTTATCGAAGGAGTCTTCGGACTTGCCACACGACTATATGGCATCACATTCGTGGAAGCCCACGGCGTCGAAGTCTATCATCCTGATGTGAAAGTCTTTGAGGTGCATGATTCCGATGGTTCTTATCTGGGGTTGCTTTACACTGATTTCTTCCCGAGAGTGTCAAAACGCCCCGGAGCGTGGATGACGGATTTCAAAGGCGAGTGGACGGAACCTGACGGAACTGTTTCCCGGCCACATGTCTCTCTTGTGATGAATTTCACAAAACCGACACCCTCCAAGCCTTCCTTGCTGACACCGATGGAGGTATCAACTTTTCTTCACGAATTCGGCCACGCTCTGCACGGCCTTTTAGCGAATACGCGTTATGCGTCGCTGTCAGGCACGAATGTGCGCCGTGACTTTGTGGAACTTCCTTCGCAGTTTAACGAAAACTTCCTCCACTGCAAGGAATTCCTTGACAGTTTTGCCCGTCACTATCAGACCGGTGAACCTATCCCGGCTGAATTCGTGGCAAGGATGGTCAACTCGGCACGCTTCGGCGCTGCCTACAGCTGCATGCGGCAGCTCAATTTCGGACTGGTCGATATGGCCTGGCATTCCATAAAGGCGCCGGTTAAAGATGTGGCTGCCTTTGAGAACGAGGCCGGTAAATCGGTGAGAATATTCGAACCGGTTGAAGGAGCGCTTGTCTCGCCTCAGTTCAGCCACATTTTCAGCGGAGGTTATGCAGCGGGATATTACAGCTATAAATGGGCGGAAGTTCTCGATGCCGATGCATTTTCAAAATTCGAGGAGGCCGGATTGTTCGATTCCGCTACCGCTTTGTCCTTCAGAAAAAATATACTCGAAAAGGGAGGCACGGAGAATCCGGCTCTCCTTTACCGTCGATTCCGCGGACATGAACCCCAAATTGAGGCATTGCTGCGTCGCGACGGAATCCTCTCCTGATACCGGTATCACGTTATAAGGCATTTCTAAGCGAGGCTGTGTCCTTAATAGGCGCAGCCCCGCTCCGTAAACGATAAGCTTGAAATTATTTTCGCAGAGTCTGGTAAAAACCGCTAAACTGGTTTGCGATTTCTATCCGTGTGCTCCAGCAACAGTTGAATGAAATGGAGCGCATGGGGCTGTTCACGAAGAAAGTGTTTGCGGAAATCCCCCTGAGAGTTGAATATTCGCTGACTGAAAGGGGAGGATCACTGATTTCTATAATCAGGATGATGGACAGCTGGGGACTGAAACACGCATCATTGTTTGACGGTTTCGGAAATTATCTGGGAGGAGATAGGGGGGGGATAAATGAAAAGCTCGAAAAAGCAAATGCCTTTCCGAGCTTTCTTATGGATGGGTTAGCTTTATTTTTTCTTACGATTACCGTAGCGGTTCATGAACTTGTCAACGCGGCCGGCGGTGTCAACGAGTTTCTGCTTGCCGGTGAAGAAAGGGTGAGACGAGCTCGTGATTTCAAGTTTTACCAAAGGATATGTCACGCCGTCAACTTCAATTGTTTCTTTTGCGGCGATGGTCGAACGGGTGATAAAGATTTCGTCGTTTGACATATCTTTGAACACAACTTCGCGATAGTTGGAGGGATGAATATCTTTTTTCATTTTTGAGATACGGTTAATCTACTGTTATTCTTTTTGTTAAAAATTACGCTGGTAGGGCGATAATCTGTAATGGCTTGCAAAGTTAAGAATTATTGGCATAATCGCCAAATATTCAGCATGAAAAATTCATTTTGCCTGTGAATTATTTCTTTTCCTGCCTCTGCGGTTCGCATGATACGGCAATTACCTTTAAAGCCGGCCCGCATGAAATTTCCCATTTAGGAAAATAATGCGATCCGGCTTTAGTTGTTAATTTATTACTCGTTGTCAGTCTGCGAATTCTACGAGCGGAGCATCGGTGCCGACAATATCGTCTGTCTTGACAAACACGCGTTTTATTTTGCCTGCTTTCGGCGCTTCCACGTCGTTTTCCATTTTCATGGCTTCATATACCATGATGATCTGGCCTTTTTTAACCTCGTCACCTGCTTTTACGTTGACTTCGATGATGCGGCCACCCATAGGCGCGCTGATGACTTCGCCTGTAATAGGTTCTTCCGGCTCTTTGGCTGCTTCTGCCTCAGCTTTAGCCGCTGATTCTTTTGCCTCAGCCGACTGACGGGCCTCGAATTCCTCAGTGCGACGGCGGCGCAGGAATCCGTTTGCCACTGACGGAAGAAGTTGCAGGAGGAGATATTCCTCATCGTTGGATGCAAGGTTAACGCCGCCAAGATCGTCGAGCACAGGATTTTCGGGCTGACGATATTTGCTGACATCGTAGGGATGTTCTGTCGCATCACCGGTTATTTTCTCGCGGAAGGCTGGGTCAATTGCAACAGGGGTATGACCGTATTCTCCTTTGACAAGAGATATGAACTGGTTGGAGGCGTTGGAGTAATCGGGGTTACCTTTCTTGCGGTCCATTGCGAGACTTACAGCCTGACTGCCGACAATCTGGCTGGTTGGAGTTACCAGAGGAACCAGACCGGCATCGCGTCTTACTTTAGGAATGAGACGCATTGCATCGTCGAGAAGGTCGGATGCTCCGAGGGTCTTAAGCTGGGCAACCATGTTGGAGTACATACCGCCGGGTACTTCGGCATTCTTCACCAGTTCGTTGGGTTTGGGGAAGCGGAAATATTCCTCTATGGCATGACAAGCCTCGAGCATTCCTTCTTCGTCGCCGGCTTTGCCACATTCGATCGCTTTGTCGAAGAGTGCCGAGATGTTTGCCGGAAGAGTGTCGTTGAGCGGATCGAAGGCGTTGGGAAGATTTGCAGCGAGGTCAAATTGCTTCAGTTCTTTTCGGGCATTCAGAAGCTCGTCGCGTATGGCACCGACAGCCTCCATGTTGACATCGACTTCTATTCCAAGACGGTCGGCGAAGATGTAAATCAGTTCTATCGCGGGTGCAGCTGATCCTTCACCGAACCACCAGATGTTGGTGTCAAGGATATCTACGCCGTGAATCATAGCCATGACTGAAGATGCAAGTCCGTAGCCCGGAGTGCAATGTGTGTGGAAATCAACCGGGACACTGACATTTGCTTTCAGTTTGGAGATGATCGAGGCTGCACGCAGAGGACTCACAAGGCCGGCCATATCTTTCAGAGTGATGATTTTGGCTCCGAGAGCTTCCATTTCCTTTGCTTTCTCAACGAAATATTCGTCGGTGAAAATCTTCTCGCTTTCTGTCGTCTTGTTTCCTCCGAAAAGTCCCTTGAGTTTAGCTCCGAAACCTGTGGCTTTGGGTGCTTCCTCCTCTTTGGGGTCAACAGTGTAGCAGACCGCGCCGTCGGCTATTCCACCGAGGGCATTGATCATCTTTATTGAATCCTTGATGTTGTCTATGTCATTGAGCGCGTCAAAGATACGCATCACGTTCAGCCCGTTTTTGATTGCTTCCTTGTAAAAGCCTTCCAAAACACTGTTGGGGTAGGGAACATAACCGAAAAGATTGCGCCCGCGCGACAAAGCCGACAAAAGAGATTTGCCTTTCATGGCTTCGCTCGCTTTGCGGAGACGATTCCAGGGCGATTCGTCGAGGTAACGCATCACTGAATCGGGGATAGCACCTCCCCACACCTCCATAATGTAGAATCCTGCGTTCTCGTAGAGAGGCAGAAGGCGGTCGATTGTTGACTGGCTCATGCGGGTCGCGAATAGCGATTGCTGACCGTCACGCATTGTCAAGTCTCTGATTTTTAGTTTCCGATTTTCCATAAGCATATATAGGGTGTTAATATCTGTTTCCTTCTATTAGGAACGGTTTATATAACAATGGTGCAAATTTAAACAAATTTGCACCATTATGGAAATTTTTCCGTAATTTTTTCTGCCGTTATTCCAAAGGAACTCCATCATCAACTTTTTCTTTCAGCAGGGCGTGGTCAATGACTTCGGTTATGTCATCGACATATATGAAGCTGACACCATCAATATATTCCGGTTCGATGTCAAGAATGTTCTTCCTGTTTTGCGATGAAAGAATTATCGTATCGATGCCTGCGCGTTTTGCAGCGAGGATTTTTTCTTTAATTCCTCCTACGGGAAGAACTTTTCCTCGGAGGGTGATTTCGCCGGTCATTGCAAGACGGGGTGCCACGCGGCGGCGCGTCATGGCCGATATGATCGAGCTCACCATAGTGATACCTGCGGAAGGTCCGTCTTTGGGGATGGCCCCTTCGGGGACATGGATGTGAAGGCTGTATTGCTCGAAAATGCGTGGATCTATGTCAAATTTTGAAGCGTGGGCCCGGGCATATTCGAGTGCTATCTGAGCGGATTCCTTCATGACATCACCGAGATTGCCCGTCAGGGTGAGCCGCGGTGTCTTGCTTTTTGACAGCGAGGATTCGACAGAGAGAATTTCTCCGCCTACCGAAGTCCAGGCAAGACCGGTGACAACTCCGGCATAATCGTTGCCTTCGTAGCGGTCACGCGAATAGATTTCTACACCGAGATAATCCTTTACTCCCTCAGGCGTCACGGTTTTTCGGAACTTCTCTTTCGACATTTTCTTCACGAGAATGCGGCGGATTATTTTGGCTATGTTTTTCTCAAGCTGTCTGACTCCGCTCTCTGATGTGTAGTTCTCTATTATGGCTTGGATAGCGTCATTGCTGAACTTAAGCCCCTTGGGAGTGAAACCGTGGGATTGTAGCAGCCGCGGGATCAGGTGGCGTTGCGCTATCTCTATTTTTTCTTCCATCAGATACCCTGACAGATCTATGATTTCCATTCTGTCAAGAAGAGGGCGCGAGATGGTTGAAAGGGTGTTGGCGGTGGCGATGAAAAGCACTTTTGACAGATCGAAATCCACATCTACATAGTTGTCGTGAAAATGACAGTTCTGTTCAGGGTCGAGTACTTCGAGCAAAGCCGCTTCAGGATTGGTGCGCGCATCATCGGCAATCTTGTCTATCTCATCGAGGAGCAAGACGGGATTGGCATATTCCGCACGTCGCAATGCATCTATTATTCGTCCCGGCATCGCTCCGATATAAGTGCGCCGGTGACCGCGTATTTCCGATTCGTCATGGAGTCCTCCAAGCGAAACTCGCTGGTAAGGACGACCCAGCGCCGCCGCTATTGATTTACCGAGAGAAGTCTTGCCGACACCCGGAGGTCCAACGAGGCATATAATAGGGTTGTTTCCCTCAGGTCTGTTTATCATGACGGCTATCTGTTCGATAATGCGTTCCTTGACCTTGGTCAGCCCGAAATGTTCGGAATCGAGAGTCTTTGCAGCTTTCGCGAAATCGGTTTCCGTAGGCGCTATTTTGTTCCACGGCAGAGAGAGCAACAGGTCAAGATAGGAATATTGCACCGCGTAGTCAGGCGACTGTGGATTGAATCTGCTGAGTTTCGTCAGCTCGCGATTGAATGTCTTCCTGACTTCCTCGGGCATTTCCGTCGAATCGGCGCGTTCCTGAAACCTGACGGTATCGTCATCGTCGTTACCGTATAATTCCTGGCGGATAGTTTCCATCTGCTGCTGCAGGAAATTCTGACGCTGTGATTCGGAAAGATTCATGCGTGTCCGCTCGGTTATGCGCTCACGTATATCCATGAACTCCTGCTGCTCCTTGAGGTTGCTGATTAAAAGCGATGCACGCTCGAGAAGATTGGGAGCGGAGAGCATGGCGATTTTCGTTTTGGGCGGAAACGGAGTGTGTGTCGCAACCATGTTTATGGTGAGTTCCGGTTCTCGGATGTTCTCCAAGTTGACCGACAGTTCCTGTGGAGCGCCGTCGGCTTTGCGGAAAAGTTCGAGAGCGGAGGAACGGACAATGTCGGAGGCGGCTTCAAGTTCTTTGAGGTCGATTCCTTCATGCGATTCAGGAATCATCTCAACGGTGACGGTGCCTTCGCGGGAGCCTGCACCTGTAGCGATCACTCTTGCTCCGGAACGGAGTATGGCGGTATGGTTGCCGTCGGGAAGCTCGAATATCTTAAGAACTTTTCCAATCACACCGTAGGGGTATATGTCGGCAGGAAATGCCGGATTCTCGATCTCGGGATTGCGCTGACAGAAGATACCTATTACTGTCTGGTCTTTTTCCGCCTTTCTGGCTGTTGAAAGCGAACTTTCGCGCCCGAGCATTATGGGAAAAGTGACGTTGGGAAACATCACGAAATCCCGGGTGGGAAGGACGGGCAGTTGCTCGTCGTCGAAAATCCATTCCTTGTCAGTTGTTTCGGGCAATTCAATGTGGCCGACCGAAACTATCGATTGTTCTTTCATTAGTCTGATGTCTGGTTGAATTCTTGGCGTAGCAAAAATAATGCCAAAATTCACAATTGTCAAGTAGAAACAAATAAACACCGGCTAAGTTGGGCATGATTTTGGGGTTTATGTTGTAGAACATAGTTTTGCATGACTTAAAAATGAAAAATTATTATTATTTTGCGGTCGATTTCAGCAAAGCACGTATGCTTTTATGGAATCCAATGAATTATAAACTTATTAAAACATCTGATAGCATGAAAGTTTATCAAACCAATGAAATCAAGAACATAGCCTTGCTCGGTAGTAAAGGCTCGGGTAAGACCACACTCGCGGAAGCTATGCTTTACGAGTGTGGAGTTATAAAACGTCGCGGAACTGTTGAAGCAAAAAATACTGTCAGCGACTATTTTCCTGTAGAAAAAGAATACGGCTATTCAGTTTTCTCGACAGTTTTCTATGCGGAGTTCCTCAACAAGAAACTTAATGTCATCGATTGTCCCGGAGCGGATGACTTTGTCGGAAGCGCCATAACGGCCCTTAACGTAACCGACACCGCTGTGATCGTGATCAATTCTCAGTATGGAGTGGAGGTAGGTACTCAGAACATTTTCCGCACCGTCGGCAAAGTGAAGAAGCCTGTCATCTTTGCCTTGAATCAGCTTGACGGAGAAAAATCCGATTTTGACAACGTTGTCGAGCAGATGAAGGAAATATACGGCAACAAGGTTGTTCTTGTTCAGTATCCTCTTGCAACCGGACCGTCTTTCAATTCAATGATCGATGTCCTTCTGATGAAGAAATACTCATGGGGACCCGATGGAGGTGTGCCCGTGATCGAGGACATTCCCGCTGAAGAGATGGAGAAAGCTCAGGAACTCCATCAGATTCTCGTAGAGGCAGCCGCCGAGAACGACGAGACTCTTATGGACAAATATTTCGAACAGGGTCATCTTTCGGAAGACGAGATGCGCGAGGGTATCCGCAAAGGTCTTGTTGACCGTTCGATCTATCCTGTGTTCTGTGTCAGCGCGGCCAAGGATATGGGTGTACGCCGCATGATGGAATTCCTCGGCAATGTGGTTCCTTTCGTAGAAGACATGCCCGCTCCCGAGGATGTAGAAGGCCGCGAGGTGAAACCTGACAGCAACGGGCCTCTCTCCCTGTTCATGTTCAAGACCACCGTTGAGCCCCATATAGGTGAGGTGAGCTACTTCAAGGTGATGTCAGGAACGCTTACTCCGGGTGTTGACCTTGACAACGTGAACCGCGACACTAAAGAACGTCTTGCTCAGATATATTGTGTGTGCGGTCAGATCAAGACTCCGGTAGATAAACTTTATGCAGGTGATATAGGCGCCACTGTCAAACTGAAAGATGCCCGCACCGGAAACACTCTCGATGCTAAAGGCTGTGACTATCGCTTCGACTTCATCAAATATCCGGCTCCCAAATATCAGCGTGCGATCCGTCCGGTTACCGAAAGCGATGCGGAGAAACTGTCAGCTATCCTGACCCGCATGCATGAGGAAGACCCGACATGGGAAGTTGAACAGTCCAAGGAGCTCAAACAGACCATTCTTTCAGGACAGGGTGAATTCCATCTCCGCACTCTCAAATGGCGCGTCGAAAACAATGACAAGCTCCCGATCATATTCGAGGAACCCAAGATTCCTTATCGTGAGACAATCACTAAATCTGCCCGTGCAGATTACCGCCATAAGAAACAGTCGGGTGGTGCAGGTCAGTTCGGCGAGGTTCATCTGATTGTTGAACCTTACACTGAAGGAATGCCTGCTCCCGATACATACCGGTTCGGTAACCAGGAATTCAAGATGAACGTCCGCGACACCCAGGAGATACCTCTCGCATGGGGCGGCAAGCTTGTTGTCTGCAACTGTATTGTCGGCGGAGCGATAGATGCCCGTTTCATTCCTGCAATTGTCAAAGGACTCATGGATCGCATGGAACAAGGTCCTCTCACTGGTTCTTATGCCCGCGACGTGCGTGTCTGCATATATGACGGAAAGATGCACCCGGTTGACTCGAATGAAATTTCATTCCGTCTTGCTGCCCGCAATGCCTTCTCCGAAGCGTTCCGCAACGCAAATCCCAAGGTGCTCGAGCCTGTCTATGACGTTGAGGTCGTAGCTCCCGATGAAGTGATGGGCGACATCATGAGCGACCTTCCCGGACGCCGCGGTTTGATCATGGGATCCTCAAGCGAAGCCGGTTTCCAGAAGATCCAGGCTAAGGTACCTCTTAAAGAGATGGAATCATACTCTACTGCTCTCAGTTCATTCACTGGAGGTCGCGCCTCGTTCTCAATGAAGTTCGCGTCCTATGAGCTCGTTCCGGGCGATGTTCAGGACAAGCTTCTGAAGGAATATGCCGAAAAGAACGTAGAAGAATAAAATCGAAGCATTCAATTGAAATAATCAGGGGCGCTGTCGTTCATCCGGGAGCGCCCCTGTAACTTGTTTTATAATTATAAGTGAATTGGATTTTATGAAAAGAGTGTTATATATGGTTGTGGTAAGTATGGGATGCTTTTCCTATATCACATCATGTGATGGTAATGGTAAGAGTCATGCGCCAATAATTGATGATTCCGCAAGACTTGCAGACAGTGTGGCGAAGGTTGAGGCTGCAATGAAAGCTCATTGTGACAGTGTTGAGAAAATGGACAGTATAGCCAGAGCTGACAGTTTGGCAAAGTCGGAAGCTCTTCATGCAACAGACAGTTTGCTTTCACTGTTTGACACTCAGACGAAAAAAGTAAGAGATGAGATTTATGATGAGGGCCAGTTCATACCAGGTAACGGTAGCGCGTTTACTGAAGTTGTTGATCCTATGATCTTGACTTATGAAAAGCTCAAGAGAGTCAAAAAGGATATGACGCCAGAGCAGATTGCTCGTTTTAGTAAACTATGCGATAGAGTTAAAGAAGCCCTTTGAATTTATAGCATCTCTGATTGGTACGTCGGACAGTCTATTCCCGGTGGGAGTTGTGGATGATATAGTCCTTGACGTTCTGGAAAAGTTTGGTGGCGAAGACAAAATCATTGAGCGCTTCGTTGGCTGTGTGGTAGATTTCCTCTTTGTTGCCCACCCATTCGCGGTAACCTTTGTTGATGAAAATGATGTTTTCACCGATGCCGAGCACGGAATTCATGTCGTGAGTGTTGATTATGGTGGTCATTCCGTATTCGTGGGTTATGTCGCTGAGCAGTTCATCAATCAGAATTGAAGTCCTTGGATCAAGACCTGAGTTAGGTTCGTCGCAGAAAAGATACTTCGGGTTCAGGGCAATTGCACGTGCTATGGCGACACGTTTCTGCATGCCTCCGGATATTTCGCTCGGATATTTGCTGTCTGCCCCTTTGAGGTTCACGCGCTCGAGGCAGAACTGTGCGCGGTCAACCATTTCAGCCTTGGTCATGTCAGAAAACATCACAAGAGGGAACATGACATTGCCCAAAACAGTTTCAGAGTCAAAGAGGGCTGATCCCTGAAAGAGCATTCCTATTTCCTCGCGCAGGCTTTTCGTCTGGCTTTCATTCATCTTGAGAAGGTCGCGTCCGTCATATAGGATTTCTCCTTTTTCAGGACGGATCAGGCCGACCAGCGATTTCATGAGCACGGTTTTGCCGGAACCGCTCTGACCGATTATGAGATTCGTCTTCCCGGTATGGAAAGTGGCGCTGACGTCGTGAAGAATAGTCTTCCCGTCAAACGATTTCGTTATATTCTTGACTTCGATCATTGCAACAGGAGCTTGGTTAGGATTACGTCCATTAACAGAATCATTATGCTGCTCGTGACAACGGCATCAGTACTTGCTTTGCCGACTTCGAGCGCTCCGCCTTTGACATAATAACCGCAGAACGATGAAATGGTAGCGATAATGAAGGCGAAGAATAGGGATTTGATGAAGCCGTACCACACATACCATTCGTTGAAGAGAGCCTGAATGCCGTAGATATAGCGGGAGACGGGAAAAAGATCGGTGAAAATGGCCACGAGGAATCCTCCGAGCAGGGAGGTGCCGATGCAGAATGCCACAAGCACCGGCATGAAGAAGATGAAGCCAATGACTTTAGGCAAAACAAGAAAGTTGGCCGAGTTGACGCCCATAATGTCAAGAGCGTCGATCTGTTCGGTGACTCTCATTGTACCGATTTCAGAAGCTATGTTTGAGCCGACTTTTCCGGCAAGGATCAGACAGAGGATGGAGTTGGAGAATTCCAGCAACACGATGTCACGCGTGGCAAGGCCTACGGAGTATGCCGGAATGAGGGGGGAAGAAATGTTAAGCTGCATCTGGATCGCGATGACAGAGCCTATGAACAGCGAGATGATTATTACGAGCGGAATGGAATCGACGCCGAGTTTTGTAATCTCAAACACGGTGCGTTTGAAAAAGACATTCCATCTGTTGGGCCTGCGGAATATCTGTCCGAGAAAGAGACAATATTTGCCGAAGGTGGATATTGAGTTTATGAGTAGCATCTTTTGTGGCTGAAAATTCATGCAAAGTTAAGCAATTTTTCCTGAATCCGCCGTCGTTAAGCCTTTAAGATTAAAAAAACAACCATTTTGACAAAACGGACAATTCAAAAACAATTGCATGGATGTAAGTGTTTTTCAATAAACATTCTTTAAAGTCAATTATTTATGAAAAAATTCTTCATCGCAATTGCTGCCTTTGCTGCCACGATCTTTGCCGTTTCGACAGAAGCGGATGCGTGTTCACGCATTTTGTACGTCGGCACCGACAGTCTCAGAATCGTCGGTCGTTCTCTCGACTGGAAAACTCCTATCCCGACAAATATCTATGTCTATCCCCGAGGGATCGCAAAAGTTGGCAGTGACCGTCCGGGGGCGGTCAGCTGGACCTCCAAATACGGAGCTGTGTATGCTGTCGGTTATGACAGTGGCATCACCGAAGGCATGAATGAAAAAGGCCTCTCTGTCAACGGCCTTTTCTGTAAAGGAACTGTATATGTGAATCCCAAGACCGATAACCGTCCGCCCATGTCGCTCGCTATGTTCGTTGCGTGGATGCTTGATAATTTCTCGACTACCGATGAGGTCGTCACGGAGCTGAAAAAACAGGATTTCACGATTTCCGGATCAACTTTTGACGGTGGAACGGTCTCGACGCTTCACTGGGGCATAACCGATCCCTCCGGACGATGTGCGATCCTTGAATTCGATAACGGTGATGTCAGAGTTTATGAAGGCCAGGACATGCTCGCAATGACTAATGATCCACAATATCCTTCAATGACGGCTATCAATGACTACTGGGTAAAAGTCGGCGGTATAAATATGCTTCCGGGCACGGTAAAAAGTCCTGACCGTTTTGTGCGCGGCTATTTCTTTACCGGGCATGTCAAAAAGACTTCCGACAAGGAAATCGGTCTGTCGATAATCCGCAGCATTCTTGCCAATGTCTCGGTTCCATATCACTATGCCATAGAGAGCGAGCCCAATGTTTCATCCACGCAATGGCGTTCTTTCTCGAATCTTCGTGACAGAATTTATTATTTTGACGTGGTCACTAATTACGGTACTTTCTATGTCGATCTGAAGAAATGTAATCTTAGAAAAGGGGCTCCGATAATGAAATTCGTGAGCGCCAAGGATCCGATGACAGTGGGCGATATCACGCATAAAATGGAGCGTACGAAAGGTTTTGTTCCATCTTATTAGGATTTCTTCAGTATAAATTCTTAAATTTGCATAATCATTTCTTATTCGATGGAAGATTGATTATGTCCCTTGAGAGAAGGAGATTTATAATAATTACGATTATAATGCTGTGTGCCGTTAAGCTGTATGCCTTTTCGGCTCACAGTCATATTGTCCCTTCTTCCGAAATTGCCGTCGATCAGGATTCTGTCGCAGTCGCTGACTCCGCGGCTGTAGCCGATTCTGTGGCTTTCAGCCGGTTACCCTGGTACAGCCAGTTGATTGAAAATGGATTCCGCATCCATGATAAAAATGTCAACTACCCGAAATTTCCCCGTCTGTTGCTGAGAATCTATGATTGGGGCGACAAGACTTTTAATTCCTATGATTCGACATACGTTGTCGGTGTAGGGAAGAACTGGAAAATAACCGGCAAGAGTTTCAACTGGATGGAAAGCTACATGATGTTGTTTTCCCTCAAGGGAAGCAAGATGCTCCACATGGTCTCGGACATGTATTACGACGTGGGAGCCTATTTGAGCTTCATGGCCCTCAGCATAGGATATACGGCGAAGGTCAATGATTTCCTCGCGGGAGGATCCAAAAACCGCACGAATCTCAACTTCAATTTCACGTGTTCGCGCATTTACGCTAATCTTGACATAATGAACACGAAAGGCAATGCCAGAATCACGCATTTCGGCGGCTATAAACGAGACTTGCCCATGGACTTCAACGATGTCGAGCATTCGACTCTTTCAGGCGAGGCTTTCTATATTTTCAATTTCAACCAGTACTCACATGCGGCAGCCTATTGTTTCTCGAAATATCAGTTGAAAGGTGCCGGGAGCTGGCTGCTCGGGTTTTCGTTCAATCATCAGAACATCAAACTCGACTTAAGCAATCTGCCCTCCGACATGAAATCCTTTTTGCCTGATCTTGAAGACAGATACCATTACCGATATACGGATTACAGTGTCTGCGGAGGTGTCGCTCACAACTGGGTGCTTCATCCGCGCCGGTGGCTTGCCAACGTGACTCTTTATCCGGCATTCGGTTACCGTCACTCTTACCATGATTCGACTGACAGCCGCAAATCCTTACTCGCTTCGAGCATACACGCGCGTTTCGCGTTTGTCTATAATCATAAGGCTCTTTTCGCTTCGATCACAGGACGGTTTGACGGCCATCTCTATTTCAATAGTCGCTATACATTCTTTAATTCCGTCGAGTCTTTGTCTCTGATTGTCGGAGCCAGATTCTGACCGACTGACGTTTATATGCAATCAGTCATAGAGGTGGAACATACGTTCCATCATGCGCCATTTTTCGTCAGAGCTTTGGCCGGGTGCGGCTTTCTGGTATTGCGCTACGAATTCTTCCCATTCCGCCTGACGGGGGCCGGCGCCCATCTTGGCCATGGTTGCGTCCCAGTCCAGATCGGCGGGCATTTCCACGATCATGACCAATTGTGTCCCGAGAATGTAAATTTCCATTTCGAGAATCCCTGAATCCTTTATGCCTTGCAGTATTTCGGGCCAGATGCCCTCTTTCGAATGAATCCGGCGGTAAGCCGCTATGAGTTCGGGATTATCCTGCAGGGAAAGGGCCTGAACATATCTTTTGGTCTCTCCTTTGAAATTCTTTACCTTGTATCCTTCCTTGAGATTTTTATCCATGTCTGCGGAATTTTGAAATTACTTTAGACTCCAAAGATACCACATATTTTTGCAGCGGGCAAATAAAGTTGTAATTTTGCAATCCAAAAGCAATTTAAGATGATATCTATTCAGAATCTAAGCGTTGAATTTAGTGCGAAATCGCTGTTTGACAACATAAATTATGTCATAAATCCTAAAGACAAGATAGCTTTGGTCGGGAAAAACGGCGCGGGAAAATCCACTATGCTTAAAATAATAGCCGGATTACAGCGTCCTACTTCGGGTTCGGTCTCTGTCCCTCAGGATGTGACAGTCGGCTACTTGCCGCAGCAGATGCAGACAAGCGATACGAAAACAGTGGCAGAGGAAGTTCGACAGGCATTCTCTCATATCGAAGCCATGCGTGAGGAACTTAACGCGATGACTGCACAGCTCTCCGAACGCGACGATTATGAATCGGCAGGATATCAGGCCCTCATTGACCGCATGACCTCTCTTACTGACCGTTTGGCAATGGAGGACAGCGAGAATCATGAGGCCGAAATGGAACGGACATTGATGGGCCTCGGTTTTCTGAGAAGCGATTTCAACCGTCCCACTGCCGAATTCAGCGGTGGATGGCGCATGAGAATCGAGCTTGCCAAACTTCTTCTAACTCATCCTGATGTCCTTTTGCTTGACGAGCCGACGAATCATCTCGACATAGAGTCGATCCAGTGGCTTGAGCAGTTTCTGGTGACCAAGGCCAAGGCTGTGGTGCTTGTAAGTCATGACAGGGCTTTCATCGACAATGTGACTAATCGCACTATAGAAATATCTCTCGGCAAGATCTATGATTACTCTGTAAAGTACTCGAAGTTCGTCGAACTACGCAAAGAGAGAATCGAACAGCAGATGCGTGCCTACCTCAATCAGCAGAAACAGATTCAGGATACGGAGGATTTTATCGAGCGTTTCCGCTATAAGGCTACAAAGAGCGTGCAGGTTCAGAGCCGCATAAAGCAGCTTGCCAAGATAGAACGCATTGAGGTCGATGAAGTCGATACCTCCCGTCTGAATCTGAAATTCCCTCCCGCACCCCGTTCGGGCGATTATCCCGTTATCGCCGACAATGTTGGGAAAAGCTATGGCGATCACAAAGTGTTTGACGGAGCTACATTCACGATAAAGCGCGGGGAAAAAGTGGCGTTTGTGGGCAAAAACGGAGAGGGAAAATCGACATTGGTCAAATGTATAATGAACGAGATACCGTTTACGGGTTCATTGAAAATAGGTCATAATGTCAAGATCGGATATTTTGCCCAGAATCAGGCATCACTGCTTGACGGAGAGATTACTGTCTTCGACACCATAGACCGTGTTGCGGTAGGGGATATCCGGACTAAAATCCGCGATATACTCGGCGCTTTCATGTTTGGGGGGGAGGCCTCTGACAAAAAGGTGAAGGTGCTTTCCGGAGGCGAGAAAACCCGTCTGGCAATGATCAGACTGCTGCTTGAACCGGTCAATCTGCTGATTCTCGACGAGCCTACCAATCATCTCGACATGGCTACCAAGGATATTCTAAAGCAGGCTATAAAGGATTTCAACGGAACCGTCATCGTTGTCAGTCATGACCGTGAGTTTCTTGACGGACTGGTAGAAAAGGTCTATGAGTTTGGAGGAGGGCATGTAAGGGAATGCCTCGGAGGAATTTATGAGTTTCTTGAAAAGAAAAAGATAGCATCTCTGGCTGAACTGGAAAGGAAACGTCTCCCCGGTCAGGAAGAGAAGTCTGAGGAAAAGAAGGAACTTCGCGCTCAGCCCGAGCCCTCCGCCCCCGTTAAACCCGCCATACAGAAATTGAGTTATGCCGAACAGAAAGAAAGAGAAAAAATGATCAGGCGCGCTCAGAAAAAAGTTAAAGACTGCGAGGAGCAGATAGCTTCGCTTGAAGGGGAAATAGCTGCCCTGGAAGAAAAAATGTCATCCGGCGAGTTCGACGCCGATATTTATGCTTCCCATTCGGCAGCGCAAAAGAAACTTGACAATGCGATGAGTTTGTGGGAGCTCGCTTCCATGGAACTTGAGGAACTGAAGTGAGTTTTTTGAACTCATTGTTTGTCATTTGATAAATTAAGGCTAATTTTGTAATCTGTTATCAGAATATACTCTCTCCGCATACCTATTTTTTATAAACGGATTAACAACTCAAAGACTCAGAATAAAGCAATGGCAGAAAAAGAGACAGAAGAAGTCGTTGAAAGCAAAGGCCTCAATTTCGTAGAACAATTGGTCAGCGATGACCTGAAAGCAGGCAAGAACGGTGGACGTCTGAACACCCGTTTCCCGCCGGAGCCAAACGGTTATCTTCACATTGGTCATGCCAAAGCCATCTGTATGGACTTCGGTATTGCCGAGAAGTTCGGAGGCACATGCAATCTCCGCTTCGACGATACCAATCCTGTGAAAGAGGATGTCGAGTATGTCGATTCCATCCGTGAGGACATTCATTGGCTTGGTTTTGACTGGGGCGACCGCGAATATTATGCGAGCGACTATTTTCCCCAGCTCTATGATCTGGCCATACGTATGATAAAAGAGGGCAAAGCCTATGTCGATGATCAGACTTCTGAGCAGATAGCAGCTCAAAAGGGTACACCGACGGAACCTGGCCAGGAAAGTCCCTACAGAAACCGCTCGGTTGAAGAGAATCTCGACCTTTTCCAGCGGATGAATCAGGGTGAATTCGAAGAAGGCGCACGTGTGCTCAGGGCAAAGATCGATATGGCCTCAGACAACATGCACTTCCGTGACCCTATAATGTACAGGATAATAAAGCATCCCCATCACCGTACAGGAACGAAGTGGAAAGTCTATCCCATGTATGATTTCGCCCACGGCCAGAGTGACTATTTCGAAGGAGTAACCCACTCGATCTGTACTCTTGAGTTTGTTCCTCATCGCCCGCTCTATGAATATTTTGTAAAGGAGCTTGCCGATGAATCCTACTGCCCGCGTCAGATAGAGTTCAACCGTCTGAACCTCACATATACGGTAATGAGCAAGCGTAAGCTTCTCCAGCTTGTCAAGGAAAATCTTGTTGACGGATGGGACGATCCACGAATGCCGACTATCTCCGGAATGCGTCGGCGCGGTTTCACCCCCCAGTCGATCCGTAATTTCATGGACCGTATCGGTTACACCAAATATGAGGCTCTGAACTCGATGTCACTTCTCGAGCATGCGGTGCGCGAGGATCTTAATGCAGTCTCTACCCGCGTAATGGCTGTGATGAATCCTGTGAAAGTGGTCATAACGAATTATCCCGAAGACAAGGAAGAAGTCCTTTCTATGGAGAATAATCCGGAAGATCCAGAAGCAGGCACGCACGAAATGCCCTTCTCCAGAGAAATTTTCATTGAGCGCGATGACTTTATGGAGAATCCTCCGAAGAAGTTCTTCCGTCTCGCTCCCGACAAAGAAGTGCGCCTCAAAGGCGGATACATTATCAAGTGTACGGGAGTCAAGAAGGACGCTGACGGAAACATCGAAGAGATATATTGTGCTTACGATCCTGATACGCGCAGCGGATTGCCTGGAAGCATGCGTAAGGTCAAGGGTACTCTCCACTGGGTTTCTGCCCGTCATGCTGTAAATGCGTCGGCCCGTCTTTACGACCGTCTTTTCAATGTGGAGAATCCGGCCGCAGAGACCGACCGCGATTTCCGCGAAATGCTTAATCCTGATTCTCTCCGTATTGCCGAGAATATCAAGATTGAGCCGTTTGCAGCGCAGAACGCCCGTCAGGGCATGCATTTCCAGTTCCAGCGTATAGGCTATTTCACACCTGACAAGGATTCTACGCCGGACAATCTTGTCTTTAACCGCACCATTGCGCTCAAAGACAGCTGGGAGAAAGAAAAGAATAAGTAAATGGCTGACAATTTCGACGATGAACTGGCTCTCCTTTATGATGACATTCTGACACGTCTGAATAAGGGAGAGACTTTGGCTGACATAGACCTCGATTCGCTGATTGAGGTCTATGACTATGCCTATGATCTGTCTGATGAGTTTGTCACGGCCGAAATAATGAATAATGTTCTGCAGCGTGACCCTGATTTTCAGCCGATGCTTGAACGGAAAGCGTTTCGCTATGCGCTTCTTTCTGAAATCCAGGGAGCAAAATGTGTAGCCAATATTCTTCCGGAGTCTTCTTTCGTCAAGAAACTGATAAATATGCAGACCGATTGGGATGCAACTGACTGGAGGGATTCCTACAGGCGTCTGTTTGCCGATGTCAGGCATCAGTCGCTTGACGAATACTCCGCAATGTGTCTGATTGATCTTGCCCTCGGGGTTGACAATGTAGCCCATCTTTCGCTACTGTTGGAGGATATCCTTCCCCTCTGTCGTTATCCCGAGGATTTTCTCGTGGATCTCTCGGGTACGCTTCTTGACAATGACATGCCAGATGAAGCGGTGACTGTTCTGCTTGAACTTACCACCCTTCAGCCATTCTCGCTCGACTACTGGCTTCAGTTGGCCGAACTCTATATCAACCGGCTGAACAATTTCGAAGAAGGATACAACGCTATTGACTATGCCCTCGCCATTGATCCTGATTCCGGCAGAGCTTTGATGCTGAAAGGCGATCTTCTGATGAAAGTGGAAGGTTACGAGGAGGATATTCATAAGATAGCAGACCGGTTGCTGACGATTTCTGAATTTAAAGACGAGGCTTTATATCTCAAGGCCGGAGCCTTCATCAAGGAAGAAAAGGCGGCGCAGGCTGTGGAATATCTGGTCCGTTATCTGGATGTCTGCAATAATCCTCTTGATATATTTGTCCTTCTGATCACGGTGAATGAAGGTCCTTTGTCCGCAGACCTGAGAGAACGACTTGTCGGGTGTATCAGAAGGGCTGATTCCTCGGAAATAGACGGATGGCTCTCGCGAGCGCGAAAGGTCATGGAGGATGCAGCGTTTGACAGTCTGCTCGACAATGTGCTTGAGGCCGGGATTACGGTTTCAGCCAATGTGTTCAGTATGCTTCTGCTCCATGTCTATCGTTCCGGAAAATATGAGCAGGCATGCACCCTCTATGATGAAAGAAAAAAATCTTTTCCCGTGGGTCCTTTTGATACTCTCGTCTATGTTATGGCACATTTGCGTCTCGGCGACATTGCCGGCATGAGGCGTATCGTCCATGAAAACGGAGAGGATATTTATGCGGTTTCCAGAAATTCAGGCGCGGAGGGAATGCTTCTGCAAGTAGGTTCCGGGAAACTGATTTATGATATCGATAAATATCTTCTGGCGGCCGTTCCCGGAAAACCCGATCAACAAAAACTGGATAACCTTGACCCCTTCATTCTGTAGATTCTTCGGCTGAGGCTTTTTCCTGTCAGACGTAGGGATTTGCTATGCGTTCGTCGCCTATGGTAGTTTCAGGGCCATGACCGGGATACACCATGGTTTCTGGGGGCAGAGTGAACAGGCGTTTGGTGATGCTTTCTATTAAGGTCTTGTGGTTTCCTCCGGGGAGATCGGTCCGTCCGATGCCTCGGTTGAAAAGAGCGTCACCTGTGATTACAAATCCGCCGTCGGGCGAATAGAGGGCTATCGAGCCTGGACTGTGGCCGGGCACTGCCAGAACCTCAAGAACTTCCTTCCCGAGCCACAGCTTTTCTTTGTCTTTCAGTTCATGAGTGATATCCAAGGGCTTCGGAGCCATTCCGAGTCCGAACATACGAGCTTGACCCGCACGCTGCTGCCCGAGAAATGAATCCGCCGGATGGGCGTAAGTCCCGGCCGAGTATTTTGCCTCGATATAATCGTTGCCGAGTGTGTGGTCTATGTGCAGGTGCGTATTTATGAGATATTTGATCCGAAGATCGTTTCGTCTGATGAATTCCGATAATTTATTGTTGTCGGCTTCGGATACCATGCCCGGATCGACTATGGCGGCTTCACGTGAGGCATCGTCCCACACCACATAGGTGTTGACCGCGAACATGTTGAAAGGGAATGTTTTTATATTCATAGTTCCACGTAAATAAGTTCTTTTGTCTTGAAGAATTCTTCAGAGAAATAGTCGCTGAGAGGGACTTCAATCATCGGACATCTGACAACGGCAGTTTCCTGCTTGAGTTCTCCTCCTTTCAGACATAACAATCCGTTAGGAAAAGAGTTGCTGCTGTCGCGCGAAATGTTCTTCCTGACAAGGCGGATCAAGGCGTCGAGCTGCATGACGGCGCGGCTTACGACGTAATCGAATTTCTCCTTGCATTCGGCAATGTCGCCATGCTGGAACGTCACGTTTGTCAGGCCGGCTTCAGCGGCTATCGATGAGGCAACTTTTATTTTCTTCCCTGTACGGTCGATCAGATGAAAACGGCAGTGGGGCCAGAGTATGGCCAGCGGGATGCCGGGAAATCCGCCCCCGGTCCCCATGTCGAGTATGGTTGTGCCGGCGACCGGAGTCATGAACTTGCCGATCGCGAGCGAATGAAGTATATGGCGTTCATAGAGATTGTCGATGTCTTTGCGCGAGATAACGTTTATTTTTTCATTCCATTCCGGATAGAGCTTTCCCAGAATCTGAAACTGTTCTTTCTGTCGGGCTGACAGATCCGGAAAGTATTTTGTTATGATGTCCATGACTGCTGAATTAGGTATATTGCACAAAATTAGCGAAAAATTCTTATCTTTGGAGAATGATAAATGAGACCACACTTCGATTCTAAAGGATGATTTATGGCTAATGTGGTGATTATCAAACTTGGAATCGTTGTGGACTATTTTGAAAAATATGAAGATAGGACAATATAACAGGCTGCATGTAGCCCGTCGCGTTGATTTCGGAGTGTATCTTTCCGATGAAAACGGAGCGGAAGTGCTTCTTCCGGCAAAATATGTGACACCCGGTCTTGGCATAGGTGACGAGATCGAAGTCTTTGTTTATAACGATTCAGAGGACCGTCCGGTGGCCACTACGGAAAAACCTGCTGCAAGTGTAGGGGAGTTTGCTTTTTTGAAAGTCAACGCCGTGAATAAGACCGGTGCGTTTCTTGACTGGGGCTTGCAGAAAGATCTGCTTGTGCCATACTCCAATCAGAAAGTGAAAATGAGAACCGGAGGTGTATATCCGGTATATGTCTATCTGGATGACGCTTCAAAAAGGGTAGTTGCTACCGCAAAACTCGCTCCTTACATAGGAAATGTTTTCCCGGATCTTAAGCCGGGACAGCAGGTTGAAGCTCTGGTCTATAAACAGACTCCCATAGGTTATGTATGCATAGTTGACAATCTGTATCACGGAATGCTTTACGACAATGAACTGTTTCGTCCGGTGGAACCCGGTGACAGACTGAAAGCTTTTGTCAAGACTGTGAGGGAGGATGGAAAGATCGATCTGACGCTGAAGGATAAGGCGGCTGTGCGCTCGCAGTCTCTATCCGAAAGAATCATGGAACGGATGGCAATGTCAGGCGGAACTCTTGATCTTGGCGATCATTCATCGCCTGATCTGATACGTTTCAGATTTCAGTGCAGTAAAAAAGATTTCAAGAAAGCTATCGGACTTCTTCTGAAAGAACGAAAAATATGCAAGAACGGCGATGGTTATGCACTTTTAACTGATGAAATGAGCAAAAAATGAAAAATTTTTAGCATCTTTGCACAGAATTGCAGAACTGATTGAAACTTGTCACCGATTCATATTTTCTGACTGATCCGGAGAAAGTTTTGAGCCTTGTGTGAAGATCGGCGACTGTCTGGAGTTTATGCAAGACCGTGTAATCCATTTTTTAGACAAATGCTTTGGTGTCAAGTGATATGTCGTTCGCAATCCGATTTTTTTATAAAACTTAAATCAGTTCTTTGCTAAAGGCAATTTTTAATAATAATGGAATTTACCGCTAATCAGATAGCTTCCTTGGCCAATGGCACCGTTGAAGGTGACGGAGAAGTGAAAATAAGCACTATCGCTAAGATTGAAGAAGGTCACCCCGGAGCGATTTCGTTCCTTGCCAATCCGAAATATACCCATTACATCTACGACACGGCTTCATCAGCAGTCCTCGTAAGCAACGATTTCGTTCCCGAACGTCCTGTCAAGACCACTCTTATCCGTGTGGCCGATCCCTATACCACTGTGGCTCATCTGTTAAAAATGGTAGAATCCATGATTACTCCTCAGCCCAAAGGTATAGAACAGCCTGTTTATGTGGCCGAGGGGGTCGAATTGCCCGACGATATTTATCTCGGCGCATTCGCATATATAGGAAAGGATTGCCGCATAGGGAAGAATGTGAAAATTTATCCTCAGGCCTATGTCGGCGACCGTGTCGTGATCGGTGACAACACTGTGCTTTATTCCGGAGTCAAGATCTATCATGGTTGTAAGATCGGTAACAACTGCATCCTCCATTCCGGTGCCGTTATAGGCGCTGATGGTTTCGGTTTCGCTCCCACGGCAGACGGCTACGACAAAATCCCTCAGATCGGGAATGTCGAGATTGAGGATAATGTTGAGATCGGCGCAAACACGACGATTGACCGCGCGATGATGGGAAGCACCCGAATAAAGAAAGGCGTAAAGCTCGACAATCTAATCCAGATAGCCCACAACTGTGTGGTAGGCGAGAACACCGCCATGGCCGCTCAGGTCGGTGTGGCCGGTTCGGCAAAGATCGGCCGCAACTGTATGATGGGAGGCCAGGTCGGAATCGCCGGTCATATCACCGTTGGCGACAATGTGCAGATCGCGGCTCAGTCGGGCCTCAAAGAGAGTGCTCCTGACAATGCGCGTCTTTTCGGAGCGCCCGCCATCGACTTTAAGGCTTATTGCCGTCAGGCAATGTATGTCAAGGATCTTCCGGCTCTTTACAAAAAAGTCAATGATCTCGTAAAATCGCATAAACAATAATTCAAGCAATATAGTTATATGAAACAGATTACCCTCCGCGCGCCGTTCACGGTAAAAGGCAAAGGACTTCACACGGGCCTTGTGATAGAGGCTGAGTTCCTTCCGGCTCCCGATAACCACGGATATAAATTCCAGCGCACGGACATGGACGGCGAACCTGTGATCGACGCTCTGGCCGAAAACGTTGTCAACACTCAGCGTGGAACTGTCATTGCAAAAGGTCAGGTTTCAGTAAGCACTATCGAGCATGCAATGGCTGCACTTTATTCTGCAGGTATCGACAATGTCCTGATTCGCATAAACGGCCCGGAAATGCCTATTCTCGACGGCAGCGCAGCAATTTTCTGTCAGAAAATAGCGGAAGTAGGGCTGTGTGAGCAGAAACAGGAAAAGGATTATTACATCGTCAAGCAGCGGATCGAGGTGCGCAATGACGAGACTGGAGCTTCTATCGTGGTCCTCCCCGACAACAATTTCTCTGTCGATGTGATGGTCGATTATAATTCTCCTGTTCTCGGCAACCAGTATGCTGCCCTCGAATCCATAGAAGATTTCGCACAGGAGATAGCAGCCAGCCGCACTTTTGTTTTCGTCCGCGAAATCGAACCGCTTGTGAAAGCCAATCTCATCAAGGGCGGCGATCTCCAGAACGCAGTGGTGATCTATGACAGCCCGATGCCTCAGGAACAGCTTGACAGCCTGGCCGATCTTATGGGAATACCTCACAAAAAGGTGTCGGAATTCGGATATATTCAGGAACAGCCTCTCTTCTCCACAAACGAGCCTGCACGTCACAAATTGCTTGATGTGATGGGTGATCTCGCTCTTATAGGGCGCCCTCTGAAAGGGAAAGTGATAGCCACGCACCCCGGTCACAGCATAAACACCACTTTTGCCAAGAAAATCCGCAAGGAAATAAAGCATCAGGATGTCCAGGCACCTCTTTATGATCCTAACAAAGCCCCGGTTATGGACAATAACCGTATCCGTGAGTTGCTTCCTCACCGCTATCCCATGCTGCTTGTGGATAAGATCATAGAGCGTGGCGAGAACTATATTGTCGGCGTGAAAAATATCACCGCCAACGAACCCTTCTTCCCCGGCCATTTCCCTCAGGAGCCGGTTTTGCCCGGAGTGCTTCAGATAGAAGCCATGGCCCAGACCGGCGGTCTGCTCGTTCTCAGCACTGTGGATGATCCTGAACTTTACTCAACTTATTTCATGAAAATCGACAATGTCAAATTCCGCCAGAAAGTCGTGCCGGGTGATACGTTGATTTTCCATGTATCGTTCATGACGGAACTTCGCCGCGGCATGGCCGTGATGAAAGGACTCGCGTTCGTGGGCGAAAAGATTGTGTCGGAATGTGAGTTCATGGCACAGATTATTAAAAACAAAGCTTAAAACCATTATGAAACAATCTTTAGCTTATATCCATCCTGCGGCAAAGATTCACCCCAGTGTGATTATAGATCCGTTTGTCACGATCGAGCAGAATGTCGAGATCGGTGAAGGAACATGGATCGGTAGTAATGTCACAATTCTTGAAGGTGCCAGAATCGGAAAAAACTGCCGTATTTTTCCGGGTGCGGTGGTTTCCGGAATTCCTCAGGACCTGAAATTTCAGGGTGAGGACACAGTCGCTATTATAGGGGACAACACCACTTTGCGCGAATGTGTTACCGTTAACCGCGGAACTGCATCCAAGGGTAAGACTGTCATTGGCTCCAACTGCCTGATCATGGCATATTGCCATGTTGCCCATGACTGCAAGGTCGGCGATAATGTAATTATGTCGAACGCCACACAGCTCGCCGGTGAAGTTGTGGTCGATAATTTCGCTGTGATCGGTGGTGGTACTCTTGTTCATCAGTTCTGTCATCTCGGACCTCACGTGATGATTCAGGGCGGCGCTCTGATCAATAAAGATGTGCCTCCCTACGTGAAAGCCGCCCGCGAACCCATAGCATATACCGGTATCAACTCCATCGGATTGCGCCGGCGTGGATTCTCCAATGAGACCATCCAGCAGATTCAGGAAATATACCGTTATCTCTATTTGAGCGGTCTTAACAATTCCGATGCTGTTGAACGCATAGAAGCGGAGCTTCCTGCCACCAGGGAACGCGATGAGATCATTCTTTTTGTCAGGAATTCGAAACGCGGCATTATCCGCGGTTACGTCTGATTCCCGATAAAAGTCCAAGAAATACCGGCGGGCGCATGTCAATCGACATGCGCCCGTTTTTTACTTCGTTACGCAAGTCGCTTATCTCCTCCGCTGACACAGCTGATAGATGACGAACAGAGCCATAAGGGTGAGAAGAAGGCTGACAGCCGCCGCGAGAATGTCATTGGCGCCGAAACTCTCCAGTCTGACGATCTCTGAGGATGCGTCGCGCGCTTTCATCCACATTGTGACAGCCGCCAGGGTATTATTGAAAATATGTGCTGCCACGGCTGTCCACACACTGCCGCTCCACCAGGCGAGGTAGCCGAAGAGAGCCCCCAGGAACATGCGGGGGACAAACCCGAAAAACTGCATGTGAATAGCGCTGAAGAGTATGGCGGTTAGCCATATAGCGACGTGGGGATTGACTCGCGCAGTTATCATAAGTCTTTGAAGGCAACCGCGGAAAAACAGCTCCTCGGAAAATCCGGCGAAAATACCGACTGTCAGAATGAGAATGATAAGGCTCATTATTGACTGGCCATCGACAATTGTCATGAGTGTGGCGTTGGCTGCGTCTTCCATAGTCCGCATCCATTCGGCAGCGCCTGCGGCCCATTCAGGAAAGACCATGTTGGCGTTCCAGCTTATCACGAGATTCATGAACGGGATAGCCAGAACAAGAGCCAGACAGACCAAAGCGACTGTCGCAACCGCCGGAATGCGTCTGATTGAGAGAAAATCGGCCGGACGGCGAGTGATGAACATCGCCGTGGCCAGCGCCGGCAGAATGAAGACGATTATGTCCTGTGTGATAGTGGTAAGACATACCCTCGTGCCTGTCAGCCCTTTGTGGAGAATTATGGCCGAGATGACAGCAGAGACGATATAACACAGGATGGTTATGAAAACCAGCAATAAACCGCGCTGCAGGGGGGCGACGTTGAATCTTATGTTTTCACTGATTGAGGCGGATCTATAGGAAGTCATTTTGAAAACGTTATTGATTTTGCTAAAAATTCAGATAATAGTCTTTAGTAAGTGTTTTGAATTCATCGGTATAATTTCCTGCCGCATCGCGGACAAGAAGTCGGTCGGTGACCGTCGGGCCGCTGACACGCGATATGTGCCAGAGAATTCTGGATGGCTTTGCCGATTCTTTAGTTATTACGGGCGTGCATTTCCTGATATGAAGACCGCGTAGGGTTGCTTCCCATTCTATATCGGCTTTCCTGTCAAAAGGGGAGATGAGAAACAGATTTCCCTCGGGGCGCAGATGTAGGCTTGCAAGGGCTATCAGAGATGCGAAGCAGAGAGAGCTGTCCCTGCGCGCGGTGTCACGCTTTTGGTTTCCTGCTTCGATGGATTTTCCCGAAGCGTAATAAGGCGGATTGCTGACAATTGAATCGGGGGCGGGGAGGGATGCGGCTACTTCCGAAATATTTCCGTGGATAAGTTTTATCCGCTCCTTCCAAGGCGAACGGGCTATATTTCCTTCCGCCTCATCGGCTGCGTCTCGTTCGATTTCTATGGCTGAAAAATGACAGTCATAGCGTTGAGCGAGCATGAGGGCGATAAGCCCCGTGCCGCATCCGACATCCCACACGTGATTACCACCCCCGACATCGGCCCACGCTCCCAGAAGGACTCCGTCAGTCCCTATTTTGAGGCCGCTCGCCGAATTGTTCATCTCAAACTTTTTAAATCTGAATGTAGTAGATTTCATGCGGATATCGTTGTGGCAAAATTCAATCTCTGTCTGCAAAGTTAAGCAATAAATCAATTATCTTAAACTTCCTTGGCCAAAAAGAAAAGATTGCCGAATCTCGATCGCGCTCAGAAAGTCAGTTGAAAAATCAGTCCTTTGCTGTACTGAGCGACGTATGGCGACAGGAATATGTTGGCATTATACCGTTTATGAAAAAAAGTTTTCGCTATCACTGGATAAAGCCGGTATGCAGTCTCACAAAGCAGTAACAGGTTATTATATTTATTTTCCAATTTGACTTTTGCCAACCGGATGGGTATAATATATGTAATGCCGCCAAAAAGCGGTTACACAAGTTAAACAATACATCCAATATTATATGGCAAAAAACAGAATACTACTCCTGGCCGCATCACTCGTTATCTTGTGTGGTACAGCCTGTGCTCATCGCCATCATCATGGCCCGCGTTACCGTTACACACCGAGGATTACGACAGTCATTAAGGTCGATCCTGAAAAACGCGCAACAGTTGTTACTCGTCTTTCGAAAAGAGACAGACTCGAAATGGCTATTGCCTATCTCAGAGATCATCACGATATGAGTGTCAAGCAATATTCTAAAATGACAGGACTAAAGAAAAGAGTGGCCGAGGCAGAACTGAACATGTTTTCACAGGATGTGTTGAACCCGATTAAACCTGTGCCGGGTAAAAAGAATCTATTTTATCTAAAAGTGTAGGTTCTCAATCATAAATGACGCAGAGTTTGTCTGACAGCAAGATTCTTGACACCATTGGAACTGATCCTGAGGCAGGATTTCGTATGCTCCTGAAAATCTATAAGACGCCGGTTTATTGGCATATTAGACGAATAACCGTTGGACATCAGGACGCGGAGGACGCTTTGCAAGAAACCTTCCTTAGAGTATTCAAAAATCTTGGAAAGTTCAAAAAAGAAATGTCGTTGGCTGCTTGGATTTTTAAAATTGCTACAAACGAGGCCATCCGCATACGCGAAAAGCATAAGGAACATGCTTTTTCACTTGATGATATGGAGTCGGAGGCAAAACGAATAATGGCCGATGAATATTTTGATTATTCAGATATTGAATCCTTGAAATTGCAGAAAGCTATTCTATCATTGCCCCCCAAACAACAGCTCACCTTCAATCTAAGATATTATGATGAGTTTGACTATGTGACTATCGCCCAAATCACAGATTCTTCGACGGCAAGTGCAAAAGCTAACTATCATCTCGCAAAAGAAAAGATTATCCATTATATGAACACTCACGATTAATATATGGAAAGTTATAATTTTGATAAAATAGGAAAGAAGATGCCATATCGTGTGCCGGATACTTTTTTCGACGAATTGGAGAACACGATTATGATTGAGGTGCAAAAACGGCAGAACAAGCGAAATATCTTAAAGATATTCTATCGCAGTGTAGCTGTCGCAGCTACTATTGCACTTCTTATGATTGTCGGAGGTTCTGGCACGAAAAATGATAAGACTGATTTTGCGGAAATAGCACAGGCTTTTGACAATCTGTCCGAGGCAGACCAGACATATTTACTTGAAATATATCAAGATGATATTTTTATAAACGAATAGATAATCGGGATATGAAAATCATGTTCAGAATCATGCTGCTTGTGACTGCAATATTCGCTTTCACTTGTTCAGTGTCTGCACAGCAACGCAGAGATGGGGGACGCATCTCTCGCGAGCAACTTGCGGAAAAGCAAGCGAAGTACATTGCGGAAGAGCTTCGGCTCTCTACGGATGAAACTGAAAAGTTCATCAACACCTACCTTAAATGTCAGAGAGAAGTCTGGGCTTTGGGTCCGCGCCAAACCGGAAAACCGAATAGGTCTATGACTGATTCTCAAACAGACAGTGTCATACAGGCCAGATTTGACCATAGTCAGAAAATCCTGAATATTCGTAGGAAATATTATGTAGAATACAGCAAATTCCTTACCTCCAAACAAATTGAACGTGCCTATGAATTGGAGCGTCAAATGATGAAACGATTAAGTGAACGTCGTAATTCAAGGAGAAGATGATGCCGACCTCAAAATTAGCCGCCATATTAGCGATAATTACGATCCTATGGCGAACGGATCTCTACGCGCAAAATGAGAGACAGTCCGGAGAAGTGTCTTTCTCTTTTGAGCTATATCGTTTTCAACGGTTTGTTATCCCATACAGGCAGGCGGTCATCAATCAAAATGATTCTCCGACAAGAATGGTTATTTATCTGCACGGCGGCACAAGCAGAGGGAGTGACAACACAAAGCAAATGGAAGAGCCGGGGATTGACTCTATCTTACAGTACCTCTCGAAAAATAATCTCAGTGCGGTATTTATAGTCCCTCAATGTCCGGCCGGCGAATTATGGGAAGTTAGAATGACAGAGGTGATAAGAAATTTGATCGAAGACAGAAGGGATGCCTTCAACGGTATAAATGATGTATATATCTTCGGAGGGTCTATGGGTGGTACCGGCACTTGGACAATGGTGTCAAAATACCCCGGTGTATTCTCTGCCGCAATGCCTGTAGCCGGCGATCCGTCAAAATGTGATGTGTATCATGTTGCGCAAACGCCCTTATTTACAGTTATGGGTACTGATGACAGGATAATGGAAATAGAGAATGTAACGGATTTCGCTTTACAACTTGAAGGGAGGGGAGCTAAATATGTCTTTGAAGTCGAGGATGGTTGGTCACATGAGGATACTTGTATAAAAAGCTATACCGAAAACAGGTTGAAATGGGTGTTTTCAAATACAAAACAGCATGAAAACTCGGGTATAACGCCTGTCACTACGGAGCAAGGAGCGGTTATCGAAACGAAATATTGGACATTATCAGGTGTTCCTGTTGAAAACCCTTCATCCGGTTTTTATATTATCCAGCAAAAATATGCAGATTCAAGCGTAAGAACGAGAAAAATATTTATCAGATAAAGAATACTCAGTATCACATGACAGTGAGATAGTCAAAACCTCTGTCTTAATATCAATGCCGTGATTATAGGACTGCAGATTCCCTGCGGTTCTATAATCATGCAGTTACGCAATTTGGGGTTGCAACAAATTATTAGCTTTTATGAAATATTCATGAAATGAACTGAAGATAAATTTGCGGTATCAAATCAACAGTTGAGTCAATGAATATTGAAATGGCAATAAATAAGGTAAAAGCATTTTCACTTTGGATATACATCGTGGCTGTCCTTGCCGGAATTATCTATGCCGTCTGCGTGGGACACGAAACAGCGACACCCGGTGAAATTATATATGAGAAGACTCATACACGATAAACATTAATTGCAATGGAAAAAACAGTTTTGATGATTCTGGGCTTATTAGCCTTTTTGCCTGCGTCAATAGATGCGCAGGAAACTGAAAATCCCTATATCCCTGAAATTCATGGTACAATACGGGCAAAATACGAATATGAACCGACCATAGGTAAAGGCCGTTTCGAGATAAGAAATGCCCGCATGAGTGTTGAAGGAAAAATCATACCGTTGGTACGTTACAAGGTCGAAATAGACCTGTCGGATGAAGGGCAGATCAAAATGCTTGATGCTTACGTTCGGCTTCAGCCGAAGGAGCGGTTAAAATTTACATTCGGACAGATGCGAGTGCCCTTTTCCATCGATGCGCATCGTTCGCCGCATCTCCAGTATTTCGCCAACCGTTCTTTCATAGCCAAACAGGTTGGAAACGTCAGGGATGTCGGTGCAGCCGCATCGTGGACTGTCGGCTCCGAAACACCTGTAACTTTGGAAGCCGGCATCTTCAATGGGTCGGGACTGACCAATCAGAAACACTTTTGGACTTCAAATTATAATTTCTCATTCAAATCGCAGATCAACCTGTGGCGACAGTTGAATATCGTGCTGAGTTGTCAGAAAGCCGGAGGGTCGGATGTCAATACTTATATGTACGACGGAGGCGTTTATTGGGAAAATTCCCGCTGGCATATAGAGGCGGAGTATTTGCGCAAACATTACTCACACCGGGCTTTCAATCCCGTCAATGCCGTGGATGCATTCGCCGCCTGTCGGCTTCCACTCAAGAGAAACAATATGGCCTTATCCTTTTTAGGCCGTTATGACTATATGTCGGACCACAGCAATGGAACGAAAGATGCTGACGGACTGCTTAAAGCCGATGATCACGAACGTCACCGGCTGACAGGTGGATTGACTCTAAGTATGGGAAAAGGCGCACTTCAAGCCGATATCCGTCTGAACTACGAACAGTATTTCTACCATAAAGATATCGTCCCTTCGATATCTGAGCAAAACAAGATAGTACTCGAATTCGTCGCCCACTTCTGATTCCCCAGAAACATACCGAATCGATTCCAAATCAACTGCACCCCAAAAGTTTTTTGACTAACTTTTGGGGTGCAGTTCTAACAGGCGGACATTTAATATTCATACCGTCTGCATAAGGCTCATATTTTGCATAAAAACTGAGATGTATCATGAAATGGTACACATGAGCTATACTTTTGCCGGAAAATTCTGAATTATGGACGAGAGCATAAATAATATGAGTGTACCAGATGATCAGATCGGAATCGGCAAGGGAAGACAGGCTGCCGTTATGGTTCGATAGGGGATGACGCCCGGTTATTTGCCGATATTTCTTATTGATCGCTATACACTGTTCTGCGATAAGTATCGCGACTGCAAAGCTCTCGGTGTCAAGGATGCCCGGGCATTCGTATCAGGAGGAAACGGTATAGTAATGGCTTCTCCTCTGTATTTGTGTATTATACCCCCAAAAAATTAAATCATTTGTGGAGCGGCTGTATGCCATATCGCTACATGACCGCTATCCCGTCAAAGAAACAGCTTTGTTAATGACAGCCGGAGATAATGGCGAGAAAACATTTGATCAGGCTAAAAGCTATTGAAATGTAAACAGTGGAGTATTAGGAAATAAATCAGTAGCTACATATTTTGCCGACGGTAGCCGTTGGGAGTGCAGCCAACTGATTTTTTGAACGCACGACTGAAATATTGTGGATATTGGAAGCCGAGGTAATACGCAATTTCTCCGATTGATTTATCGGGGTATAGTAGCATCTCTTTCGCCATGTCCATCGTTTTTTGTTGGATGTAATCCAATGCAGTCCTTCCGGTTTCTTTTTTTATCAAGTCTCCGAAATAGTTGGGCGAAAGACAGAGCTGTGATGCGCACCATGCCACTGAAGGGGTACCATGTTCCTGTGCTTTGCCTGAAACGAAATATCCGTCAATCAGTTCCTCAAAGCGTATCAGAAGGTCTTTGTTTACTTTTTTTCGGGTGATAAACTGCCTGTCATAAAAACGCAGACAGTAGTTCAGAAAAAGCTCTATTGCAGAGGCTATGATTGTATTGCTATGCTTGTCGCCTCCGTAATTTATTTCATCGTCAATCTTCTTGAAACAATCGATTATAGTGTTGCGCTCTCGTTCTGACAGATGCAGAGCTTCATTTGTGGCGTATGAAAAGAACGTGTAGTCCTTTATATGGCGCCCAAGTGAGGTTCCGCGCAGTAATTCCGGACTGAAATATAATGTCCAACCTTTCGCCTGATATGTCGAGCCGTCAGTGGGATGACCGAATACTTGCCCGGGAGCCGTAAATACAAGTGTGTTCTCCTGATAGTCGTATTCCTGACGACCGTATGTGAGATAGTCGGCACATAACACATCCTTGAGGAATATTACATACATTCCCATATTCTTGCGGCAATTAGGGATAGGCTTTGTTACCTGCGAGCCTTCAAGGACGTTTACATACGGGTGACGTGTGGGAACGCCCCAGTGATTGTCGTAGTCCTTTACGGTAGGAATATTGATTATCTTATCCATATCGTTGAGCGATTGATGATTGTAAAGTTAAGCATAAATAGGCAATATTCAATGGCAATCCGTAAAAGTTATACTTCAATCCGTAAAGTTGATAATTAATCCGGTGAAATGTCTGTGTAATTTTGCGCCGGAAAAAACTTCATCGATGGTATGATGACTATAAACACTTTCAACAAGCTGACAGGACAGGAGACTTTGCACCCGCTTGTGTGCATTGCCGACCTGACTAAAGACAAGCTTGATGCTGATATAAACAAGCCGTGTAATTTCTATGCGTTAGTCTGCAATGGAGAAAAACTCAGACTTATAATCCCTGGCGAAACTTTCAGAATACCTGCTGCAAAAAATAAACGGGAATTCGGATACACAGGGGGTTTGTTTCACCCAGATCTTCTATGCGATACTCCATTGGAAACAGATATCATGAGCTATAGATGCAGATGTAACTGCCATAAGAAACTATGTGATAATGAAAAGAAATCAATACATGATTGTATTGGACTGATTGCACATGAACTGAAACACTCGATTGACAGATATAGTAGTACAATAATCGTATCTCAAATAAAGCTATTGTTAAATTGCTGTACTCGAATTTGTTGTAATAACTAATTTACCTTTCGTTAATGAAATATAGAAATTTTATAGCCGCTGCATTCATCTCCTTCTGCGCTATATCAAGCATAGCGGCATCACATGAATTGTCGTCACTCTCTCCAAGACAAAAAGCGATAACGGAAATCGCTTCACTCACGGCAAAGAGTGATCTCACCGCACTTTACGATATTCTCGACTCGGCCCTTGACAGTGTGCTGACCATAAATGAGGCGAAAGAGGTCATCGTACACACATACGCCTATTGCGGTTTCCCGAAAGCGTTACGAGGGCTCCAGACCCTTGTCAGTGTGATAGACGAGCGTGAAAAGGAAGGAAAGCCGGTTATCCGCGGCAGAGAAGCATCTCCGATTGAGGACAGCAGAAGCAAATATGAGCGTGGACGGCAGATACTTTCCGATATATCAGGCGTTTCTGCCGATGCACCAAAGCCACCGTATGCCGTTTTGTCACCGGAAGTCGAGGTGTTCTTGAAAGAGCATCTGTTCTGCGACCTGTTTGAACGCGACGTGCTGACATACGCGGAGCGGGAACTCGCCACGGTCGCAGTTATCGCATCGTTGGGCGAAGGGGTGGAACCTATGTTACGCTCTCATTCAGGTCTCGCGAAAAGACTTGGGGCGACCGACGCGCAGATTGAAGAAATCGTGACATATGCGCGCACGTCTGAATCTCTATTTCCCAAAGGCACGAAAATAGATGGCGAGAACTTCAACGGGACAGCATATCTTCAACGCCTTATGACAGATTCCAATAACTTCGATGTCGTGGTTTCGGATGTCATATTCGACCCGGCGCCCCGTAACAGCTGGCATTCACACCCCGGAGGGCAGATACTTATCGCAACATCAGGCAAAGGGTATTATCAGGAAAAAGGCAAGCCCATACAGGTACTCAATCCCGGTGATGTGGTGGCTATCCCGGCAAATGTCGTACACTGGCACGGAGCCGCCCCCGACAGTAAATTCTGCCATATAGCCATAAACACAAAGGTTCATCTCGGTGCTACGCGGTGGTACGAGCCTGTCAGTGAAGATGAATATACAGGCAATCAGTAAATGTTATACCTCAATCCGTAAAACTGATAAGACCGACAATACTTATCCATAGAAATTTTGCAATGGATAAAAACCGATTAAATCATAAAACAAAAAAACAATCATAAAGCAATGAAGAACTTACTTTTGACTGTAATCGCGATGTTGGGAATCTCTGTCCCATCAACGCAGGCAAAGGATCTCGTAGCCTATTTCTCGGCGCAGGGCAACACCAAAGCCGTGGCTGAACGCATCGCGGAACTGACAGGAGCGGACATATACCGCATCGAAGCCGCCGAGCCGTATGCCGCAAATCCTTACGATGACAGCGACCGTATTCAGAACGAAGCCTACAATGACCTTCGTCCGGCTGTCGCCAATCCTCCTTCGCAGGAATGGATTAACCAGTATGACCGGATATATATCGGTTCTCCGTGCTGGTGGCATCAGCCCGCAATGGTCGTATGTACCTTTCTTGAAACATACGATTTGAGCAACCATGTCATAATCCCGTTTTTTACATACGGAGCGACAACGTATCTGAACGAATCCATGCAGAAAATCTACAAGTGTACCCCCAATTCAGTCCATATACCTGAAACACTGCCGGAGGATCTGGACGCGGACGACATCACCCGCCCCGGTCGCCCCGACGATGGAATAGATATGCCCGGCAATGCAAGAGGTGTCGAGGGTTGGCTGACCCGTCTTGGTCTGCTTGGAAACTCCGGTATCGCTGATATTGACTATGATTCCTCCGACAACATCCGTATATACAGTGCAGGTGGGGAAATCCATATCGAGCTTGATGAGAACATAAGTTCAAACACTGTTGAAATTTATAATGTAAACGGTTCTCTGGTGCAGAGAATGTCGGGAAGAAAGAATTATTCTATAACCGCGCCTGCAAAATCGGTTTATCTTTTGTCTATGGTCTATGGGCCTGACAACCGGCGAGTAAACAAAAAATTTGTCTTATAATCCATTCAAAAAATAGCAACAATGAGAAAAATATTTCAATATATATTGATCGCATTATCTGCGATAACTGTCTTTACATCATGTAACAATGATGACGAACCGGAAATCAATACTGAGAACACAGATGATGTCCAGTATGACGAAAACCGAAAAATCCTTGTGGCATATTTTTCCGCTACAGGCAACACACAGCGGCTTGCCCAGCAGATAATCTCAGAGACGGGTGCCGACGCTTTCCGCATTGAGGCGGCCGAGCCGTACGCAGCAAATCCCTACGATGACAGCGACAGAATCCAGAATGAATCGTACAACGACCTCCGCCCGGCAGTTGCCGTGCTTCCCGATAACATAGAAGACTACGATGTGATATTCGTTGGCTCGCCGATTTGGTGGCATAATCCGGCAATGGTAGTTTGCACCTTTCTTGAAAGCTATGACCTGAAAGACAAGATTATTGTACCTTTCTTTACTTATGGAGCAACGACCTATCTCCAGCAATCTGTTGACAAAATCTATGAAGTGACGCCGGAGTCTATACATCTTCCCACTTATACCGGCGGAGGTGTAGAAGCATGGCTCCGCAACATAAATATCATCAAATAATAATAACGATGAAGAAACTGTTAATAACATCAATATCCATATTCATGGCAGCAATGACAGGCATAAACGCCTTTGCACAAGAGGTATATGACTATACCAAAAATCCCTTCGGCCTGGTCTATCGTGGAGCTATCACCGAAAACCGTCAGGGTGAAGTGAATATACATCCCGTGAAATATAACCTCAACGGCAACGAAATCTCCGCTAATGTATATACACCGGCGAACTATGACCCTGCAAAAAAATATGCCGCAGTTGTGGTTTCACACCCTAATGGCGGTGTAAAGGAACAGACGGCAGGGCTGTATGCACAGCGTCTTGCCGGACTCGGCTACATCACAATCGCCGCCGATGCGTCATATCAGGGAGCAAGCGGCGGAGAACCTCGCAATCTCGATATTCCTCAGAACCGCATCAACGATGTGCGCGGCATGGTAGATTACATATCGCAATATCCCGGTGTGGATGCCTCACGTATCGGGGCGTTGGGTATCTGCGGTGGAGGAGGCTATACTTTCGCGGCACTCCAGTCTGACAAACGCATAAAGGCCGGAGCTACCTTGAGTCTGTTCAATACAGGCCGTGTGCGCCGTCTCGGCTATCAGGATTCGCAGATGACCACCGTTCAGGACAGGCTGGAACGTGCCTCGGAAGCACGCGAAAAATTCGTTCTTACCGGCGAGACCGCCTATGAAGGGCCGACAGGAACCCAGACGAGGGAAGAGATAAAGGAAGCTATGAGCCATCTCCAGCCTGGAACTTTGTACCACGACGGGCTTGAATATTATGGAATAACCCACGCCCATCCCAATTCGGTTAGCAGATATACGACTGCAAGCCTTATGGATCTTATGACGTGGGATGCCACCTCACACGCTGACCTTATCGACTGCCCGCTGCTTATCATGTCGGGAAGTAAATCGGATTCCGACTATATGAGCCGCGAAGCATATATCAAAGCCAGCACCCATGACAAGGAATACTACCAGATCAACGGAGCTTCACATATACAGACCTATTATGTTCCGGAATATGTTGAAGACGCCGTAAACAAACTGAAAGAATTTTTCGGAAAAAAACTTTAATGGCCATGAGCGTCAGCGATGAGATCCCGGCATAAGAGACTTTCATAAGTTGAGAAGACTGTTTCATTGCGGAGCAACCTCTCTGTCTGGCAATATGTTTAATTTGAAATTCGCTTTCATCAGATAATTTGCAGCGAGTAGCCTGAACGATGAATGGTGTCCCACCGAAAGCGTCAAGCCTTGGAAGAATAAACGAAGAAATTAATTGTTATTGTCAATCAGCGTCAAGTTGTATCGAAGAATGCGCCAGCTTGGGTGTTATTTTGCAGAAAAAACAACATGACATACAGAGATTACATCAATCAAAGTTCTTTTGAGCAGATTTGGGCTCATTTGCAGAATCTATATCAGGAATCGGACGATATAAAGACAACCTATCAGCGGTTGTATGAGTCCGTGAAGCTATTGCCCGCAATAAAAAAGAGTGAGCAAATAACCCTTATTTATGACGGCTTGGGCGAAATAAAAGCATCGGGAACACTCGAGCCACAAGAAGAACTGATTGACCGGGAGGTGAATCTGTATAAAGGATTCGGCGGAGATGTGTCGGAAATAGCCGCACATCTACTTTATTGGTCATCGATGTATGGGTTTAAGACCGCTGCGCAGTTTAGCGAAGATTTCGAGGAGTGGCTCGATGAATTGGGTTCAGGTCCTTATTATGGCAGCAAAGGCATGGAGAAATATATCTTTCTGGATTTTGATGGAGTTCTGAACACTGAACAATATCAGGCACAATTGGCCGTTGCCGGGAAAAAGCGTACAGACAAATATGGGCCGCTTTTTGATCCGGAAGAAGTTGCACGCCTGAAACGATTGGCTGATGAAACAAAAGCTGAAATCGTCATTATTTCATCTTGGCGCTTCATTCATGATACAGACACTCTGTATGAAATGTGGGAGGAAAGAGGCATGCCCGACGAGATATTCAGAATCATGTCCCGGGAAGTAGCTGATGACAATCGTAGTTCGGGCGTAAAAAGTTTTGCATTCGGGAAGTATATCCCTTATGTAATTCTTGACGATGAGGACACCTACGCCATATCTTATTCGGGTCAATCCGGTAAAGGGACTTTCGGATGCCAATGTTGATAAAGCGATTGTGATACTTAACCGTTTCGACAATTATTCATTTCTCGATTTTCATCCGAATCATCTGAATGACATTAGGAGCAGAGAGATGCAAGGAAGGATAGAAACTTCCAGCCTCAATCGGAAACGATTGAGATATTGGAGAGATACCATAATCGACGATTCAGCCATCAGCTGGTCATGGAATCTTACTGTTCTTAAAAAGAAGATTGAATACAATATAGGCTATTGGAAATATGTTCAGCGACATGTCGGTTGGCGCGAAGATGTCAGGCGAATGGAATTATGTTGCAGACTTCTTGAAATTGCCTCGGAAGACTATCCGGAGATGGCGGGGATTTTTGTCAATACAGCGAATGCCGAAAGATATGGAATGACAATCATGAACGATGATTTTCTTGAGATTCACCTTAAGGATCTTCGTAAGGAAAAAGCCTATAGGATTCTCTGGCAGTATCTCGACCACAATATGAAAAAATGGTGGGATTGAAAAATACTTTCATTCTGTATCGCGGTTTGATACACAACGGAGCTAATTTTGCAGTGAACAAATGCTTTAGCGCTGTGCCAAAGCAAAGGAACACTAAAAACAACACGATATGGAACCTATTGCAAACAACGAGTTTCTTAACTCAGTCCTCGAAACCGAGGCATGGAAAGAGATTTCCGATCACGAATCGTTCAGCATGGAGATGCTTGAAAAGTATGCCGACAAGCTTGATTGGGAAGAGATAAGTGAAAACAGTAATATCTTCTGGACTCTCGACGGTATTACTAAGTATGCCAACCGCTTAAACTGGATCGACTTTTCACGGTATTGTCCCGACCACCTCATCAATGAGGTTACCCTCCGGAAGTTTGCCAACCGCTGGGACTGGAAGGCTATCTCAAATCGAGACTGCTTCTATAACGACTGGGCGCTCCTCGAAAAGTTCGCGGACAAGGCAGACTGGAACGAAGTTATCACGAACTGGAATATTGAAAAACCGATGGAGTTTTTCGCACGCTTCCACCGATACATCCCTATGGCCAAACTCCAGGATTCCCGTCTCTGGAGCTCTATGATCGAGGCCCGCGCCAAAAGAATCATGCAAGAAGCCATAGGCATCAGCTGAGAAACTTTCGAGCGGCTATCTTGATGCCGTAATGAGCAAGTAATCATTATTGACTCCGCTACGCAAATACCTTGCGTAGCGGAGTTGTATCTTTTACCGCCGGTTTACATTGAAGTCACAGTAGTTGTCCTGTTTGCATTACAACCGAACGTCGGTTTTAAAGGCTCCTGATATCCGTTTCTATTTGCTGATATTCGTGAATACAGGAATCCATTCTTGCTATAATTTCTTCGCAGCTTAGATTGCCGTCGATAGAGAAGTCCTCCCGATTATATCTTGTATCGCAATCAACCAAACGCTGTGAGTCCTTGCACATATAAACGGTGTTACAGTGGCACCATTGAAATTGATAATTTTCAGATTGATAATTATAATAGAAGAATATTTCCCAGCCTATAAACATTGGTGAATGTTCGGTGTCAAGGGCTCTGTTCCAATCCAGGGAAATAAGATTACGGTGTATTAATTCCGACAACACTTTGTCTCTGTTGAGTAATGTCAATATGACCCCTTCGCTGCTTGGATATAGACAAAGATTATCATAGGTTTTTCTGATGTAATATCTGTCAGATTTTTTCCATTCTAACACTTTGCCAATGACATCTGTGAGAATCAAACGACTGAAAGCAAGCTGGCGATTGTAATCAGTATCAATTATAGCAGTATAATTGATATCATTTCCGGTCAACAGTTTGTGAACGGGAAAATCATATAGTAAAGAATAGTCGTGATTGCCTTTTTTCAGAAGTATATTGTTCCGCCATGTCTCCGAGTCATAGCTGAAGATGTATTTATTATTTCGGGTCCAAGATTCAATTTGCGCCCCCCAGTCATTACAATGGGAAATTATTATACGATTTGCTTTTGCTTCTTTACAATAATCGGGATTCAATCCTTTTTCATTGAACATAAGAGTTGCGTATTTTGCCTTGATAGGGAAGAAGGACCAGTCCACAGTTCCATCCTCATTCATAAATAAGAACCTTATGGCTCCATTAAAGAAAGCGAAGTTCTCCATTTCAATTATGGCTGTTGCCCAATATCCGGAATCATAATTGTTTTCGTTATGAAGATGGCTATCTGATTTTATAATTTTCAAGCATTTTTCATGTTCCTCCCACAATTGTTCAGATGATGCGTTGGATTTTATTTTTCTCCAATCATTGGCGAGGAAGTCATATAAGTCATAAATATGGCCACTTAATTCGTTGATTAGTCTCATTCGGCCAATCATATCCTCTATGGTGGATATTTTGGGGTTTTCTATGAGATTGGATGCCACACGCATCCATCTGGAAAAACTGATTTCATCAAACTGAGTTTTCTCAAAATATTTTGTTATGGCCAGGAAAAGAACTCTTTGTTCCTGAGTGAGGGAAGAGACTTTATTTATAGTCCTGTCGGCTTCATTTTGAATTGTCAGTAGCTTTCCTGACTGGTTGTCTTTTTCATAAACGGGGATATAATTAAATGTATTTGATTTCGTTTTAAACCATTGGGGAAGAGCATTGTTTATGGATGTTTGATGTGATTCGAGATTCCTGAAGAGCGATTTTAATCGTGGGAGCAATTTATCGGAGGACTGTAATAGTTCAGAATATAATTCGAATGCGGTATAAGCAATCCTTGTGTCGTCCGATTCATCGCCATAAAGTTTCCAAATTCGATTTTTTTGCAATTTTGCCATGCTTTCAGACATAATGACAGCCTCATTGAAAAAGTAACGGTTTAGGAATGCAAAGTAACTTTCATCCACTTTTCCGTCCGGAGTATGGAGACCCCAAAAAATATCCATCCACCCGTTATCCAGAAGAGAGGCATACATTGCCTGATGTTCCGAGAGTGTATCCAGGTCATCCGTAATTAGTTCCGAATTTTTGTCCTGATAAATCCAATCGATCAAGTTGGCCTTGAAATTTTCAAAATCGGTCAATGCTTTACCTCGGGCATTCATTTTTATATATAACTCATCGGATTCGGGAAGTTGTTCAGAACCGAGAGCCATTTTGTAGAACATCACAGGGCATTGGTCATCAGAGGTCAGCTTCCTCCAGTATGAGGCCCATGAATCAGAATGACCGCCTAAAAATTCATCAATGCCATCGGTTATATCTTCATTTGTCTTTACGTCTTTTTTATCAGTACCATTAAGCATACGGAGCATTGCCTGAATGGTGGGGTCTTGGTTCCAGGCAGTGTAAAACCATGCCTGACTGCGTATAAAGTTCAGAAGCGAGTATGACCCTGATTTCAGTTCCTCTTCAGAGGGTTGCCTTAATGTGCAGAGTTGCCGGCAAAACTCTCTGGAGGAAATCCTTGTTTCATAGGAAAACCTCTGAAGTTTTTCCCCGATTTCGGATATTCCATTCTCGGTCGTCAGCAAATTTAAACGGAAAGCCAGATACCAATGTATCAGCCATAGTGTGGTCAGCCGCTGTTGCCCGTCAAGTGGGAGGATTGCCGAGTCAGATTCCGCTCCGTACACAAAATCAAGTGTCAGGAAACCTGAGGCATCCTCGGCGTTTAGTGCAGAATATATTTCGTTTAAAAACTTCTGACGCAGATATTCCTTACCATCTCTACCTTGAGCATAATCACGTTGGATGATGGGGATACAGACAGCCTGTTCCGAAAGTAGTTTCCAAAAAGAAGTCTTATGATCAGTCATAGCTTGTTTTCTGATTTATTGGTTGCTTTTGAATAGAGAGTCTCGATTGCCTCTTCCTGATTCTCAATAAAGGCGGCGCTACTCAACACTTCGTTTATATCTTTTAAGTAGGCGTGGGCATCATTGATTGTCCAGGAAAGGAAATGGTCAGGATAAGGAGAATACGTCTTTGCAAAAACGTTTTTAGTGCAAAGGGGAACAAAGGCCACCTCAGGCGTTTCAGTGAATTCTATCTTGTTTGTCTGGCTGTTGTATTTAAACTGCAATTTGATTCCTCGCTCTTTTTTTGCCACACACATGCGTTTGAAGGGGAAAACACTATTCTGATACTCCTGATTTGTGGCCGAATCGAGGAGCGTGAAGTTCCACAGCTTATTTTTATTTTCCTCGCTCCAACCTACGTCGGCCAACATGGTATCGATAAATGAGCGTTTATCATCAGGCGATTTTTCCTGATTTTCTTTGTCTGCCATCCACTTCGTAATCTTCGTTTTAATTTCAGCTGAACAGCTCTTAAGCGCACATTCTATATAAATGTTTAAATTCTTTTCATCGTTAAGGTCGCCTGCATTGGACGCGATATGTTCTATTTCCCATCCGCAACGTTTTTTTGATTCCGATTCTTTCTTGAAAAAATGGAATGGGAATTTATAGAACAACGGGAGTTTGTATTTGTCGTCGGATTTCAACTTATAATTCTGTTCCAGTATTGTCTGGATGTTGTAAAGCAGCAAAAGTCGACGGACAGTTGTTTTCGGTGCGCCACCATTAATCTCATATTGTCTTGTTAAATCGGAACAGCAAGCAATCTCGTTGCGAATCAAATCTTTTAATTTAACGATGAATTCATCCTTGGAACGTGTCTCCCGGTATAACTTAAGGAGAAGATGGATGGATATGCCCTGATTGATGAGAAATCCGGTGTAATGGAACATATCGCAATCGTCATTCCATTCTTTGAATATCAAATAAATATCCTTTACAAGTTTCCAAGTGTCATGCAACCATTTGGAATCTGTGTAATCATGGTCTTTCCGTGACTTGAAATAGCCGTCAAAATATCTGAAAGTTTTGTGACTGTCATCGCCTAAATCGTCGATTTTGCCAAAAACTTCGTCTTCCCGGATTAAGTCAAAAATAAAATCGATCCTTGTCGGATTGGTATAACCGGTTTCGTGGATGAATAGCCAGAATGTGTCATCTTGCAACGAGTATTCTATTTGATCCCATTCACTTGCAATCTCGAGTTGTTGGAGCCGAACGTGTCTTTCATCTCGGTCTGAAAAATTAGAGCGGTTGAGAAACAAGGCTTTGATGAGTTCCGAATCAGTCAAACCTATTTTCCCTATGTTAAGGCGGGTGAACACTTTAATCGGATTTGGCTCTTCGGTCTCATACCAGATAAATTGCACCCGTTGCAATAGGGTATGCGTAAAAAGAGTCAAGTCTATCTCGTTACTATTTTTTTTGAACCAGTCGATTATAGTTTCATAAGCCTTTGACATGTGGAAATAATCCGTATTGTCTTCTTTGCTGTTTTCCTGGTATTTTGTATGAATTGCCTTTAAAAATACTTCAGATCCAATAAATCCTTCCCGACCTTTTCTTGTTTCGTAGGCTATAGTGTACAATTCTGATGAATGTATGGATGACGCTTTCAGATATGACAGAATCAGGTAGATAGTGGTCAGACGCTGTTGCCCGTCAATCACATTCCATCGGGCCGGAATGGCTTCAATTTTTGATCTTGCATCTTCCACGCTGGTGGCATTGCGAATCTCCTGGAGAAGATCCATGTTATTATCATACGACCGTTTTACAACAAGAGGTTGGAAGCAGTATATCCGCGAACTTGTGGGATTTTTAATACTTTGAATAAAATCCCGGATATCGTTTAACAGATCTACGACCTGTTGACGGGTCCATCTAAAACCACGCTGATAACTGGGGATGAAGAAATTCAACCCTAAGAGTTCCTGTACGGATTTAGTTCGTATATCACTCATAGCCAATTATTAATATGCCGTTAATTTCAAGATGTGAACAATAGGCAAATATACAAAATAATGTGGTTTATACCAATTTATAGTTCATAATGTGATCTGAGAAATAGTATGTGAAATAGTCTGTGATATCATGATGGAAGTTATCGGCCTCGAAGATGAATTTATTCTCTGAATATTTCGTCGGAAATATCTTCCAATATATTAAGCAGCTCTTTTAATGCGTTGGGGAGTTTGTTGCCAAGCAGCATTGCTCCAATGACTGCACCTATACCGGCTTTAATCAGTCCATGGCGAGGAGGACCGATGAATGACGCGATTCCTCCGAGTACACCCATTAACATGGCGTATTTCATAAGTCGAAGATAGATGGCGGCAAAACAGTCTTTCATAATTATTTCACAGGCATGATTATAGTGAATCTGATTAAGTCTCCCGGTATTGTGTCGTCAAAATTTACTGACCAAATTACATCAATCGACTCCGGGAATTTAGAAATCAGGTCGGTTAATGGGTGCATATCACCTGCTGTTAAGGCCGGTTGTCTCTCCCGGTTGAAGAATAGGAGGGCGGAAAGAGTCACTATATGTTGTAGAGAGATATTCTCCAGTTTATTCTTCATATTATTGACGGCGTCTTCAACGCTTTCTCCTTCAGTAGCCAAAGTCTTAAAGAAACGGAAATTACGGAGCGTCATGCGCAAGTCATTAAAGTCATAGCATATAAGTCCAGGATTGACTATAGGCTGAAGCAATGTCTTTATTATCTCGGGAAAGTCTTCATGCCTTGAATCCATCATAACACTATCGTAGCAAGCGATATTGGGGTCATAAACCAGACCTATTGTAAGTACGTCGGCATCATGATAAGTCTTTGCTATTGCATTGGCGACTTCTTCATTATCCCGCGCCACAATAATGACCATTTTGTCATCATCCATAGGAATGCAGTCACCGGGAGTTTCTGCAAGAATACAGCCGACGCAGTCATAACCGAAAGATTTCACTTTTTCGATTATGTCGGTTGCACCCGTACCGGTTCCGATTACTTTGAAACTAACCGGGAACGGCTGTTGATATTTTTCAAGTATTTCTGAATCAGTCATCGTCTTCATCATTGATTGGTTTGCTTGATATGGTTATAAATTGGAGTGCGACATCGGCTTTTACCTCATTGTCAACACCTTTGATAAATGCAATCGGTATTTTGGCTCAAATGAGTGACACGGTAAAGAACTTTACAAAAGTTTCAATGCGATCGCGGCACATGCCTCAGCATCGGCGAGGGCGTGATGATGGTTCTCCATGTTGTAGCCGCAAGCCGCTGCCGAAAGGTGAAGCTGGTGGCTTGGAATATCGAGACATCGACGCGATGCGGCGAGCGTACAGTAGAACTCATAGTCGGGATATGTCATCCCATACTCGGCAAAGGCGGCTTTCAGACAACTTTCATCAAAAGGACGGTTGTGGGCGACAAGTGGAAGACCCTGAATCAATGGTTCTATTTGCGCCCATACTTCAGGAAAGGTTGGCTGACCGTCTGTGTCGAGGCGAGTGAGACCGTGGACTTCTGTTGTCCAGTATGTATAATAGTTGGGAGTCGGCTGAATGAGAGAATAGAATTTATCGACGATCTCACCTCCGTGTACCACCACAAGGCCGACGCTGCATACGCTTGACCGGCGTCCATTGGCTGTTTCAAAATCTATTGCAACAAAATTGCCGTTTAAGTGAGGGCAATCAGAGCTTGCTCGGTGATTGCCGAACGTAAGGCAATTATCCAAATCCTGCATGGTCAGTCGTTTTTATAGAGTTCGTTCATGTCTGAAATCCATCCTTTCATCGTCATGCGCAGTGATGCCGGTTTTATAACCTCTATCATTGATCCATACTGAAGCAGCTTCATGACAAAGTCGTAAGTAGGCGAAAGGTATAGTTCAAAATCGGCATACTCTCCGCAGTCTTCAATCAGACGTTGGCTGAAGTGGAGTGGAAGGGATTTCATGTAATGTTTGTGGTCCTCGTTTGCGCGTACGACGATGCGTTCCGGTTTAACATCGTAGCCGATGACAACTCCGTAGGCAGTAGCGAAATAATCTTCGGCATCAAAGCCTTTCGGAAGTTTATATGTATCGTCCGTAATCTCGACATCTTCCAGACGGTCAAGACCGTAGATCTTGATTTCATCGCGGTTGTTGTGTGCGAGCACATACCAGCGATTTTCAAACAGTTTGACACAATACGGCTCAATCGGGAATGTATATCCATGGGATTTCTTGAACGGACGATATGTGATATTGACAACCCGATTCTCTTTCATCGCTTCAAGTATTGTTGTCAGATGGTCGCGCCCTGATGGTATCTCATCAACTATGATACGACCTTTCAGCGAGAGGTTCTCCCCAATAAGATTGCCCACTGCAAATGAATCGAGCATCCATTTTTTGAGTTTGTCCTCGTCTATGTCTTCGGGATTCGCTATATAATAGAGATATCCGCCAACCTTCTGACAGTCGATGATAATTCCGAACTGGCTGTATATGGCGTCGCGCCAGCGATTGAACGTGGCACGGTGGAGCGGTTTGCAGTCGCTCAAATCTTTGTTACGTTCCCATTTATCGGACAAATCCTTATGGGAAATTTTTCCGGCACGGCGGATTGTGTCAATCAGCCAGGTGTATTTTTGCAGTTGGTTCATATCGCATTGAGTTTTTACACCGCAAATTTAACCATTTCCTGTATCATTTTGCGATACAGAACGAGAATAATCATGGATTGAGGTCAAAATTTTCTCTTCATCCACTGATTCTCCGGTAAATATGTTTATCACGTCGTTGAAACAATATGGGTCTTGCCACCCGATAACCTCACTTGCGTTCAGTTTCCCGTCTTTGCCCGGTATGATGTAATACGTCTCATATTCATCATAGCCCAAAGACATATATAGAGAGATACATTTATGATGGAATGTCAGCTCAATTCCGCGAATGGCAAACCATTCATCTCTTTCCCTTGCAAATGTTTCAAGAGAAGAGTATTGTTTGGCGATTTCATTAAGAAATGCATGGCGTTTGCGCATCATGTCATATCTTACGTCGATTGTCATATCAACTAAATCCATGATTTACTATTATTTAGATGCTTTAAAATTAAAGATTGGACGTATGATCGTGTCGATTGTGACTGTGTCGCCGATGTTGGCGATAATCTCCGACGCAGGCTTGTAAACCATAGGGGATTCATCGCGTGTGAAGTCATTGACAGATTCCGAGTAAATGCCCTGCATGGATGCCTCGAAGTCTTCCATAGTGATTTTCTCGTAAGCCTGAGTTCGGCTCAACACTCGCCCGGCGCCGTGGGGTGCCGACCTGTTCCAGTCCGGGTTTCCCTTGCCGGTGCAGAGCAACGAACCGTCTCGCATATTCAAAGGAATGATGCAACGCTCCCCATCGGTAGCCGAGATAGAGCCTTTGCGAATGATGTTGTCGTCGCTTATATAGTTGTGAACGGACTCAAATTCCTCCAAAACCGTCGTCTCCGGGAAGAACCGCATTAGCAACAGTGATATGAGTTTGCGGTTCAGTACTGCCCAACGCTGACAGATGCGCATATCGTGGAGATAATGCTCACGCGCCTCACCCTCGACATAACAGAGGTCGGCAGGCAATGATGGTTCGGCTGCTTCATGTTCCTTTCGCATTTTTTTGACTACACTTTGCAATTCCGAGCGGCGCCCCGCAGCTTTGTACTTTTCGATTGTACGCTTGATTGTCTCCTCAAACTCATCAGCACCGGCGGTAAGATGTTTCACTGCCTTTGCCTGATAGATGTCGGCTACCTGTTTGCCGAGATTGCGCGAACCGGTGTGAATTACGAGATACACGTTTCCCTCATCGTCCTTGTCAAGCTCGATGAAGTGATTGCCGCCGCCAAGAGAGCCGATCGCCTTGTTGATTCGTCCGGAATCCTTGATCTCACGATAGCAGTAGAGTTCTGTCACAAGCTTTTTCGCCTCACGATATATGTCCATCTCTTCACCGACTAAAGGTTTGAATCCGAATCGGTCCTCACGCACTATTTTTCCCGAAGGTACATTGCCGAGTATATGCTCATTGAAAGCGTGATAGTCAATATCAGCCAGCTTGCCGAGTTTGAGGACGCGCATACCGCAACCAATGTCAACGCCCACGATATTGGGTATTACTTTGTCACCAAGGTCACCTGTAAACCCAATCACGCATCCTGCGCCGGCGTGAACGTCGGGCATAATCCTTATCTTCTTATCGGAAAACACATCTATCGAAAGCAGCTCTTTTATCTGCTCCAATGCATTTTCCTCGATATTGTCCGTGAATATCTTCACGTCATAACCTTCTAATGTCTTCATATCATGTCATTTTTATAATTTGACTGCAACGGCGATGCCCTCGCGAGTCAGCCGAGAGCGCACGTCGGCATAGCCGGTGCGCGGTGGCTGGCCACTCTGACTGCCCGCAAAGTTAGATCAGCGGTGCGCAACCATTTTACGCAGCAAAAATAATATCAAGATGACGCATTTTGTGATACGACTTGAAAATTATTAGAATAATTTGATTGTATCGTGATTTGAGACAAATTAGTAGTTATCTTTGCAAACAAAAAGTGTATGAAAATACTTCACCTTTCAGATACTCATAGCTGTCATCGTAGGCTGCGGAATTTGCCCGATGCCGATTTGGTGATACATTCTGGAGATTTCTGTATGGCCGGAAGCGAGAAGGAAGCGATTGACTTTCTCAACTGGTTCTGCGACTTGCCGTATCGCCACAAAATCTTTATTTGCGGCAATCATGACGACTGCCTTTATGGAGCCAACATCGACGGGCTTGACGACAATGTGCATTACCTTTGTAATTCCGGAATTGAAATTGAGGGGCTGAAATTCTACGGCGTCCCGATGTTCATGGGCGATTGCATAACCGATCGCCAAAGCCGCAACTATGCCGGAATCCCCGCAGATACAGACATCCTGATAACCCATTGTCCTGCTTACGGAATCCTTGATTTCGACGATAATATCAACTATGGCTCTGAGGAAATCCTTGAAAGACTCCCCACACTCCATAATCTCGAAGCCCATCTTTTCGGACACATCCATGCCCGGCACGGAGTCAGAACAATCGGAAACACCATTTTCTCAAATGGAGCGATAATGAATGCCGATTACACAAATCTCAACCGTTACAACTTGATAGAACTATAATAAACGAAATGGATAACGTATCATCTTTACTTAGAGGAATTCAGTCAATCACCAAGGTGATTTAGGATCTGAAACATAGAGGAACCGGTGTGCCCTTGCTTGGTGACAAGAAAAATGACTCATGGCCTTACGGCTGGGAATATATGGAATCGCATGGGTGATGGCAACTTTCCATTGCGCAGGACATAATGTTGAATTGAGTTGTAGAGGGAAGGACGGATTTATTGTCGGGAGTTTGATTTCAGTCATGAAAATGAATGTTGAACAGCCTCTAAATATTTTAAGCAGAAGTGGTGTTTCCGATTGAGCATTTAATTTTGCATGTGTTGGAAAGCAATGGCGATTGTTGTGCATCCTGAATTAAATCGTTATATTTGCGATGCAATTCAACGACTGTTCAATGGATTCACGACATAGCAATTAGCTTAGACTAATTATGCGGCTTTAGAAAAATCTGGTAAATTTGACTTAAGAGTTCCGCGTGATGAGTCGAAGGCAGCTTGTAACCGTTCAGGGCGCCGAACGCTTTCCACTTATTTGAACTCACGGTTTACCAGAGCCGACTAAAGCATATAAGCGAAAAGGGAGTCGCGCCTTTTTCTTGCGATCGCAGTGCCGAAATGCGTCAACGGAGGCATATCAAATAAAGATCTGAATTATGAATCTTGAAGTAAAGAACGGTAGAGTTTTGCGGCGACAATCGGGAAGCTCACTCGGCCCTACCGTTTACACAGCTTCTCCCAAAGCCGTTAAAGTGGTTGTAAGTCCCCATGATAAACGTGTGTTGATTTTATTAGAGGATGGGAGGGTTAGATGCGTTGAATCAAAGAATATGAACTTCATCATCTCCGGTCGCATAGTCTATAGCGGCGCACGTGGTCCATTGGCTCAAGATATAGCATGTTAGGGAAATAGAATGATGATGATAAAAGACAATAATGGATGGCGAAAGGACAACAATTGAATCTTACGACAAATTAATTTAGGTATGCGATATGAATGATTTTGAAAATATATTTGTTGCGATGTCAAAGGTACATACATCTACTCATGATTGTACTATCTTTGATATGATAGGTAACGGTAGCAAAGAAACAATGCATTCGGCAATGATTGGTTTTCTAATTAATCCGAATTCGCATGAAGCCGGAGCATACTGCCTTCAGGAATTTATGAAACTGTTGCCTGCCGATAGAGTGGGAGTCATGCATGAGGCGGTCAATAAGGTCATATTGGAATATGATTTAGGACCGGTTATCATAAACGAGCATCCGAAAGGCGGACGCATAGATATTTATGTAGAAGATGCATTTGGGTATGCAATGGCAATAGAAAATAAAATTTATGCTGGCGATCAGGAATGTCAATTGCTGCGTTACCATAATACACTTGAAGATCGTAAACAACCGCACACACTTGTGTATCTTACTCTTTTTGGCAAAACTCCGTCTAAATACAGCCTTGGATCTGCAACTGAAACGATACAAACACCATTATCTCCTGATGATGTAATCACACTTTCTTATGGCAAAATAAATAATTGGCTAACTGCGATTAAAGGTAAATGCAATTCATCAATTGCATATAACATCGAACAATATCAATGTTTAATTCAAAAACTTATTATGAAGGAGACTGTAATTAATACCCTTTTGTCATCAGGTAACAACTATTCATGTGCTGTTAAGATTGCAGAATATATCGAAGACTGCCGCATAGGATTAAAGAGAATGTTCATACACGACCTTAAAGAAGCGTTATCTGGTTTTGCAACAAATGTTATTGATGACGGGAAAATTGTAGGTCTGAGTATAGACCTCGAATCCAATGTGAAAATTGATGTCTTGATTGATTGGCGTCTTTACATTTCGTGCAAAGAGCCGGATCTCATTGAGGTACGGCTTGAGAATGGAACATGGGAGTATGTCGGCAGTTATGACGAGTATAATTTTCATGACTGCTCGTCACAAGTGAAACGTTATCTCTCCACTCGGAATGATGGCAATCCAGTAGTTGCGGATGTTGCGAGTTATCTAAGATCCAAGTTTCGACTAAAACTCTAAATAAACTTACAAATTGAGATAAGTAGAATCGGTGAAGATGATTTTTTCGCCGATTTTTTTGATTTACAGTTTAATCGGAAGCGATGTTGCCGATTAAATAGCTAACTTTGCATTGTAATAAGAAAACGAAGATGGTTGATATACTCTTAAAGCGCTATTTATGGCTGATTGACACTCTGCGTAGCAGAGGCGAAATGACTTATGAGGAAATCTCGTCGGCATGGGATCGCTCTGCGGTAAATGACAACGCATCAACGTTGTCAAAGCGAACTCTTTATAACCATTGTCAAGCCGTGGCTCGTCATTTTGGGATTGAGATAACCTGCAAGCGCGGACACAACCTGAATTATTATTACATCGCCAATCCGGAGGCCCTTACAGGTGGCAGCATTAACAATTGGCTTATAGAAAATTTCTCGGTTGCGACATTGCTGTCGGAGAATGCATCCATCGCAGATAAAATTCTGCTGGAGGATATACCTTCGGGCCGTAAGTATCTTAACGAAGTGCTTGCGGCATTAAGAGAGAGCGTAACGATAAGAATTTCTTACCGCAATTTCTCTTGTCGCGGATATGATGACCTGGAAGTAGAGCCGCTGTGTGTGAAGCTTTTCAAACGGCGGTGGTACATGCTCACTCGCCTGTCAGGTAACGGAAAGTTTCGGATTTTCGCGCTTGACCGAATCACAGCTTTGGAAGTGAAAAAACACAAATATATCTATCCGTCAGAGTTTTTACCCTCCGAATTTTTTGAACCATATTTCGGTATTACAGCGCAGACTGGTGAAGAACCTGAAGCGATAACCTTGCGAGTATACGATGAATTGCGTGGCTATCTAAAATCATTACCTATTCATCACTCGCAGGAAATACTTGAAGAAGATGGCGATAGCATGACGGTTTCCGTCAAAGTGGCGCCTACATTTGATTTCATACAGGAGATTCTTTCGCATCGTGAGCAACTTGAAGTGCTGAAGCCTGAGTCTCTGCGTAATAAAATATATTCAATCATCTCTAAAATGTCAGATTTGTATAGGTGTGTCAAATGAAACCATATCTAAAAAAAGATGAATATGAAGGAATGTGATTTATCTGCTCCCGGACTTGCTATTATAGCTGCGTGCCCAGCCGCGGGCAAAAGTGCTCTTATGGTGTCTATGGCACTTGATATGTCTATGCACGAAACCCCTGTTGCCATCTTCTCGCTTGAATTGAGCAATATGCAAATTGCTCTACGGATGCTATCAAACGTATGCAATATGTCTTGGGATAATCTCAGAAAGAAGTATTTACCGATATTGAGCTGGCTCAGATTGAGCGCGGAAAGGAGAAGTTACGAGGTCTGCCATTGTTTATTGATGACACTCCCGGGCTTTCTGTTGCAGAACTCAGTGCGAAAGCGAGACTATTAGTAAACGAACAAGGAGTAAAAATGATTGCTATTGACTATCTGCAGCTTATGTCTGACAGATGCAGTCCTAAAACGAAAGATCAAGATCTTGGCATGATAACGCATTCGTTGAAAGAGCTCGCCATGGAACTTGGTATCTCTGTGATAGCATTGCTACAACTAAAATGTAAACGCGGAGAACAAATAGACAATATCGGATTTCCGCGACTCTCTGACTTTCCCGAGATAAATCAGATAGAACGAGATGCTGATGTGATTTGCTTTATAGACAGACCGTTGCTCCACAAAAGTGGCTGGGAATTAAAAGATTATGAAGACATTAAGAATAAAGCCAAGTTAATCTTTATGAAACACCCACTGGGTACGAGAACTGTTGAAATGCGTTTCTGCCATGAATACTGTCGCTTCGAGACCTTAAGCAAGAACGCTCCAAGATCACCAAGGCGACAATAAAGGAAGAGCCAGTTGACCAGAGTAGCGTAGAGAGAGGCATTGAAACTATCGGACAGGCACATGAATATAACTAAAGGACGTTCCGACATTCGATTTTGTTCAAGAGCTGTTTCCGCACCGTGATCAGCTGGAAGTCTTGGCGCCCGCTTCATTGCGTGCCGAGACGGTACAATTGATTCAAAAAATGTCATGTCTATATAAATAAACTCTGAACCATGATGAAGCTACATTTAAAGACATTTTCATTGCCGGAATGTGATACACAAACCGTATATCCTTACAATACCTTTGCCCCTAAACTATTGCGCAAGATTGAGTTTGCCCCAATAACGATTTTCTATGGAAACAATGGGTCTGGAAAATCGACTTTGCTTAACGTAATTGCAAGAAAACTCAATGTTGAGATGCTCGATAGGGGTAATGATGCAGAGTCATTGCAACCATTTATAAATACGTGTAACTACGAAGTGTCGGTTCCTTTTAATGAACATTGTGATATTCCGGAGTACAGTCGGTTTATCCGTTCGGAAGAGGTGATGCATGGCATAGTCAGGACACGTCGGCATAATGAACGGGTAAAGCAACACATCCATAAGATTAATCCGGAACTGTATGACCGATTTTTCAATAATTCCGAATCAAATGCGGGATATGTATGGAGCCATGACCGATGGATCTACAATGCTCTTGCCAAATTCAAAGAATTGCGTAGTAACGGAGAACTGGCATTTGATTATTTTCAAGACAATATCGTAGAAAACACGTTGGTTCTTCTTGATGAGCCGGAAAACAGCCTGTCACCTAAACTCCAAAAAGAATTGGCAAAAATGATTGAGGATTATGTACGTTTCTTTAATTGTCAGTTTATTATTGCCACTCATTCCCCCTTTTTACTTGCAATACCCCATGCTTTAATTTACGACCTTGACCAGACTCCTTCGAAAGTAAGAGCTTGGGATGAGTTGGAAAACATCAAGTTATATAGGGAACTTTTCCAGAAAAAATAATTGATAAGTTCATTATATGAAAATCTTGACATCACGCAACAACAAAGATTATTACGACTACCTGACAGGAATTTATGGGATAGACGATAAGGTTGTCTATGATCGACGCGAGTTCACCATACTGGCAAATTCCGACTCTTTGTTCTTTAATCACACAATACTTGAAAAAGATACTCCAAAGAAGGACATTCGCACTCGTAAATGGGTCGGACGCCATTGGAAATGGGTAACGGAATATCGGGCGACCGAACTACATTGTATGCTTGAAGTTGGATTAAAATGGTATTTCTTCCAAGTCAACCGATATTTAAATGAATCCGATGAGATATGTTTGGATTGGGAAATAGTCAAGACTAAAGAAATTGCCAAGAGTCAGAGATTAGGGAAAACTCCTATAACTTTTTTCTCAGCTTATGCCAATTATACTTTTTGGCGCACAGGGAAATGGGATATAAGGGTTAAGAGTAATGACGCTGCCTCTAATCCTATCCTCACAGGCACCCCAATAACGTCGCTAATCTCCCCACAAGAGTTATATCAGGAGCTTAGCAACTACATATCCTCTTTGAATGATATAGAGACAACGGACAGGAGAACCGACATTCAAAAGGCAGAATCTGCCGGATTCGACAGAAAGACCTCGTTTCGTAGTACCAGGAAGTAACTTATCCATGTCGCGAAGTAGAAAAAAGACACCGGTAACTGCTTATGCCGGTCGGTCGCAGAAACAGAGCAAACGCCAATGTAATCGAAGTTTTCGCCGTTTGGAGCATCAGCGTATTGGCACGGCTTATCATCTTCCTACCCATGTCAAAGAAGTTATGGACACGTGGTGTATGCAAGGTGATGGTAAACACAGATGGACTCCAGACATGGAACAGTACGAGAAAATAATGAGAAAGAAATAACTATGGAAAGTGTTAACTTGTTTGGACGCGATGTAATTCCTATTACTACTATGCAGGGCCAGCGGAATTACTATGATCACATGAATTATTGGCGAAGTTGTGTTCACAATACTAATCTTCGCATTCTCCCAACTGAAGAGGAGGTCGGTGAATATTTAAACTTAAAAGAAGAGAAACCTTCTATGTTTGGGCATCTTGCAGAACGTAAGAGGTATAATAAATTGCAGGCATACGAAAACAACTATGACTGGCGTCCTTATAAATCAGGTGAAGTCCATTCTATTGGTCTCGTTTCCCCGACCGGAGAGCAATTGCTTCCCAATAATTTTGAGGACATCTTTATTCAGTTTGATGCAATAAACGATAAACCCAACTTTGTTCCCGTATCAAATGGTGAAGGATGGGCACTTGTTTCACTTGGACCATCTCCTGTATTGATGACAGAATTTTGTTATACAGCCATTATCCCTGAACGTTGGGAGCGGAGGATGTTTTTCGTTCAGGATAATAAGACCATGAAATGGGGTGTGCTATCAATTGCTTATCAGCCAACAAACAAAGCTTTACATAATAAAAATCATCTTTTGACTCTGGAGACAGTTATGCCGTGTATTGCAGATGAAATATATGAAGATGAATTCATGGTTGAAGATCTTGAGGAAATGCCTTCTCTCTTTTTTATGACACGTGTTGGAAACAAAATAGGAATATTGACTGCCGTTGGATATTCAGAAATAATTTACGATAGGTATGAAGCCAACAATGAGGAGTGTTCATTTCGTCTTATTAGAAATGACCGTATTAGGGCACGCCGGGCAGATTGGTGGCAACCCGATGGTAAACATTTTTCATAAATATTAAACATAGAAACAATCATGCCTAAACGCAGACGACATCAACCGGGAAAGTATAAACCAAAGCCTGAAATCGGTCCGAACTTTACGGGCGAGAAGCCATTGACTCTTTTTCAAGCTGACAACGGGCTATGGGGAGCTAAAGACGGAGCAGGCAACATAGAGATAGAGCCTCTCTATCAACGCGCGGATCAAACAGAATCCGACAAGCAGCAAGGAATTGTACGTTTAGTTACTCGCGACCACGTTATTGCAGTCTCTCCCGATGACTGGGAGTTATTGGCGTTCTTTTCGCCGGACTAATAGTTGTACTTTCCTGCGGCGATACGGACGCTCTCGGCGATGCGAGCGCGAAATTCAGGTGGAGCGATGACTTCGGCATGTCCTCCGTAGCCGAGAATAAGGCGTTCAAGTTCGTTATTAATAACAACTTTTAATGACAGTTGGATGCTGCCGTCACGGAATCGCTGTTCCACTGTCTGTGACTTGTGAAACGGTTTTGACTCTACGTATGGAGCCTGCTGGCGGTCAACCTTGATGACCACACGACGTGCCTTGTCGCTGATCTGCTTTGTAACGCCGATTGTATCGTCGAAGAAATGCTCCGGGTCAAAGTCAATGCATTTCCTGAACGGATGTTCTTTGTCAGGTTTGACAGACAAGATTCTGTCAAGTGCAAAAATATTGACTTGCGGCGAGCGGTTGGTTGACTTCTCGCAAATCAGAAACCATCGGTTGCGATATTCCTTCAGCAGATAAGGATATACTACCAGCTCCTCCGGTTGACGTGCCTTGAATGACTGGTATTCAATAACAATGGTCTGTTGCTTGCGCACGGCTTCATATATGATTCCGATGAATTGAGCACCTTTGTAGCCTACAACATGCTCCATATCCATTGCCGGCACCGATGTGCCTGTCTGCCGGGAAATCTGTTCGTTGAGTTTGCTGATTATGTCGATTGACGATGCCAACTGTGGGAAACACTGAAGTTGCCGTAATATGTCAAGTGCCGAATTTAGTGCGTCGAGCCCTTCGTCATTGAGCGGCAGATGTGTGATGCTGTACTCCGGATCTTCATACTCATAATACTTGTTGTCGCGCACCACTATCGGGGCGTTATAACCAAGTCGATCGCTTCGCATCAGCGCGAGATCGTTCTGAAAGGTGCGGCGGCTCACAGGATTGCTGCGTCCCTCGAATTCAGCAAGTGCATCGGTGCAGGCATCAATTAGGTCGTTGATGGTCCAGCGCCGATAATGATTCTGAAGACATTTGTCTATTGTCGAAATACGGATGAGAGTTGCTCTGTTCAGTGGCATCGCATATACTTTTTCGCAAATATAACATTTTTTTCACGCTGCGCAAATCATTTGCGCACCTGCTTATCAATTTCGCACCATAAAATATAACAACATGACAGTAGAAGGTAAAACAGCATCGGCTGAGATTTTCACCGATAATATTGAAGAGCCGGCTCTCAACTGGCTTAAGGAACTTTGCGACCATCCGGCGATGGAGAAAATACCGATAGTTCAGATGCCAGACGTTCACGCCGGAACCAGCTGCAATGTAGGTACTGCATATCCGATTGGTATGTATGTCAATCCTGACCATGTCGGCGTTGACATCGGCTGCACCATATCCATGCACCGGCTATCTATTCCGGTAAATCCCGAGGATTTTCCTATTCTCGACCATCGCATCAGGGAGGCGATTCCCATGGGAACGGAAATCTGTGCAAAAAACACCCTCAATGAGAAGGAACTCTTCCGTTTCCTCAATTCGCAATATCATAAAGCGCGTTCTGCCGCTCCGGATTTGATTAACGAAGCTCCGCGGATTAATGAGCGATTTATCACTGATTTCTGTCGTAGGATAAAACTGCAGGACGGAATATTCTATAAGAGTCTCGGTACACTCGGCGGCGGCAACCATTTTATTGAGTACGGGGAGGATCAAGCCTCAGGCGAAGGTTGGCTGACGATTCATTGCGGCTCACGTAATCTTGGTGTAAAAGTAGCCAACCACTGGCACAATATAGCGCAGAATCCCAAACGTGCCAAATACATAGGCTTTCTATGGGGCGATGCTCTGAAAGGCTACCTCTCGGACATGGTCTTCGCACAGGCTTACGCTATATATAATCATCAAATTATCAGAGACCGCATCTTTGCAATCCTCCGTAAGTTATGTAAAGCTAAATGCGCAAACTCGGTATTTACAACTCACAATTATATATCGGTGACCGACGAGCGCCCCATGCTCCGTAAGGGTGCCATTGATGCCGCTGAAGGGCGAAAGGTCGTGATTCCATTCAATATGCGCGACGGAATTGCTGTCTGCGTTGGCAAAGGCAATCTCCGGTGGCTCAACACCGCCCCACATGGCGCTGGACGGATTATGAGCAGGACACAAGCCAAAAAGCAGATTTCACTGGCTGAGTTCAGACAAACGATGTCGGGTGTGTTCTCTACATCAATATGCGAAGGAACTTTAGATGAATCCCCGATGGCCTACAAACCGACGGAAGAGATTCTGGAACTTATCAAACCGACGGTTGAGATCATATCTATGATTAAACCGAAACTTAATATAAAAGACAACGGAGAATGAAACACTACATCCAGATCACAGCGGGCCGAGGTCCGGTGGAATGTGCGAGAGCAGTGACGCTCGTCGCGCGTGAGATTGTCAAAGCAATCCCGTCACTTCAACTTGCCGACTGCGAGCCGCATAATCAGGTTGAAGGCTGCTATATGTCTATGACATTCGTCTCAGGCGAATCAATCCCTGAAACTATCGTCAAAGAATGGCAAGGTACTGTATTATGGCGTTCAACAGCAAATCCATATCGCCCAGGGCACAAACGCAGCAATTGGTTTGTTGGTGTCAATTTCTTTGACAAAGTGGAACTGCCCGAAATAGCCGAATCAGATATCGTTTATGAAACATGTCGGTCGGGAGGGAAAGGAGGGCAGAATGTCAATAAAGTTGAGACCACAGTCCGCGCAATCCATATTCCATCCGGGATTGCGGTAAAATGCTCTGACGAACGTTCTCAATCGCAAAACAAAGCCCGAGCTCGCGAACGCCTGTTTCTAAAACTCCGCCGGCAGAATGAAAAAGCCCAAGCCGATTCCTCTTGCCGTCAATGGAGCAACCATGATAAGCTTGAGCGAGGGAATCCCGTCAAAAAACTATCCGGAAAATTGTAAATTCAGAATGTGTCTCGCCTTTTGATACATCAACGCCTTAAATTTGCATCGTAAATAATAAACAGCGTCAGCTATGAGAGAATTAGATCGACAAAAAGTAAAAACAGTGGATAAATCCAAGCAAAAGGATGATGTCCAAAATGCTAAACCGAAAAGCATTCTTGAATCATTTGAGTATATCGTTGAACTCGCTGAAGACTCAAACCTCGATAATGATTTTTTCGAAAAGGCAGCTAAACATATCAAATATGCTTCTCGCAAGTTGAAACTGGCTCCAATGCAGGTGGTGCTTCTGGCAATGTTTGTTGACAGAAGCGAAGATAGTCGCATAATGATCTCAGACATTGCGAAATATACCGGATGCAGAACCACCAAAATTCTGAGGCTTTCCGATGACATCGATACTCTTGAAAGGCAGCGCTATCTCAGGGCCTCACGTAGTCGCAATTCTTTAAGCTACCGTGTGCCTGGCGCAGTTCTAAAATCGTTGCGTAAAAATCAACCGTATATCTACGAGGAAGAACCCATTCCTGACACACAGACCTTCTTCGACCGCTTTGACCGGTTGATGAATGAGAAAAACGATGATGAACTGACACATGATTCCTTGAAGGAACTGACCATGGAGATGCTTGATGAAATCAAGGGAACCATATTCGCCACAGAATTGCGCCGTTGTGGATTTGGCGATGAAGATACTTTGTTGTTTATCTTTATGGCTCATCTCTTTGTGGAAAATAATGATGACAATATAGGTTTCCACGACATAGATGATTTATTCGACAACGATGAAATCCCGAGCTGGGTGAAACGGGAATTTCGCTCGCGGGAATCTGAGCTTTTTGAAAAAGAACTCATTGAGAACGTAAACGAGGATGGCATGGCTCGTTCAGATGCCTTCAAGCTTACTGAAAAGGCCAAAGAGCAGTTCCTTTGCGAATTAAACCTTAATAAAATCGGACGATCTGACAGAAATCTAATAAAAGTGGGAACGCTGGCTGAAAAAGATTTGATTTACAATGAGACTGAACGTGGTCAGATTACAGAGCTTTCCTCAATTCTCTCAGAGAACCGTTTCAATGAAGTCCAAAAGAGGCTTCGCTCTGCCGGAATGAGACCCGGCTTCTGCTGCATATTCTATGGAGCACCGGGAACGGGTAAAACCGAGACCGTATATCAACTTGCGCGACGCACAGGGCGAGACATCATGCGCGTTGATGTTGATAAAATCAAGAGCTGTTGGGTCGGCGAAAGCGAAAAAAATATAAAGGCTCTTTTTGACCGTTATCGTAATATCTGCAAAAACTCTGAACTCGCCCCCATACTTCTCTTCAACGAGGCTGACGCAGTGTTGGGCGTCAGGATGGAAGGGGCGTCGCGGGCAGTGGATAAAATGGAGAATAGTATCCAGAATATAATTCTTCAGGAGATGGAGACCCTGGAAGGGATTATGATTGCCACCACAAACCTCACCACAAATCTTGACAAGGCATTCGAACGTAGGTTCCTCTATAAAATCCGCTTCGATAAGCCTACGGTCAATGCACGCACCGAAATTTGGAAGGCTATGCTAAAAGGTTTATCGAATGAAGACGCACAAACTCTTGCCTCTCAGTTCGATCTTTCCGGAGGAGAAATTGAAAACATCGCACGCAAACATTCCGTCAACGCCATATTATCAGGGAATGATGCGATTGACATCCAAGAACTGATTTCCAGCTGCCGTCATGAAAAAATAACTAAGGATAACCGTCCAAGAATTGGATTCTAATACTTCAAAATACATACAACATTCAATCTCAGGGCGGATTTCTGCAAAAACAGTAATCGACATTAGTCGCCTGTTTGCAAGAAACTGCCCTGATTATTCAATTGTCTCTGGAGTAGTGGGAACCTTTTTAACACTTCACCCGGCTTTTGCATCTGATCCCAAAAAATCTTGCGTAATTTCGCGCGTAAATACAACAAAAGCCTGATAATCAGGCTTTATTGCGGAGAGAGAGGGTTATGAACCCACTCTCCAATATCCTTGAAATTCAATTTATTATCAGTATGTCAATGCCTTAGGGGGTACAACTTAGGTTACAAGAATAACGCTTTTCTGTCACCTTTTGGCTGTTCGTTGTCTGCCTAAAACTACGGTTCAAAGATACGGCTTTCTTTTGATATGTGCAAATCATTGAAAATAAATATTCTGCGGTTAGTGCAAGGTGCAAGCTATATATAGATATATACTTGCACCTTGCACTACATCTTTGGTTTTTTAGAAAGATGAAGTGTTATCAAGAATTTAATTGATAATCCGATAGTATAAGTTCAGGGAAAAACGCTATCTTTGCAGAACTAACAGAAAAATAAATAGTT